>JAIBCL010000046.1 GCA_019694165.1 Verrucomicrobiaceae bacterium
CACAACCCCCAAACCCATGAAAACACATGTTCTCCTCACCTCGGCGCTGGCGGCGCTTGCTCTCTTCACGATTTCTCGTGAAGCGCAGGCGCAGACATTCACCACGCTGACCATCGATTCGGCGACCAATACGGGTCAGCACACATCGATGGCGATCATCAACGGCAACCCCGCCATCGCCTATTACGATGCCACCACGCTCGACCTGAAATACGTGCGCGCCACCAATGCCGCGGGCACCACCTGGGGTCTGCCTGTGACCGTGGATGCGACGGGAGATAGCGGCACCTTCTGCTCGCTCGCCGTCGTGAACGGCCGGCCCGCCATCAGCTATCACTTCAGCGGCGGTGCCGCGTCGGACAACCTGATGTATGTGCGCGCGGCGGACATTGACGGCACCGCGTGGGGTGCGCCGGTCGTCGTTTACACCGTGGCAAAAACCGGCGAACACACCAGTTTGCGCGTGGTGAATGGGCAGCCGGCCATTGCCTTCCATGACGCCAGCGACAAGGCGCTCGAATACGTGCGTGCCGACGACGCTGACGGCACCTCATGGACCAGTGTGCCCCTCGAACTGGACAAGCCTGGCGGCTCGGGAGCGGGTCACTTTGCTTCCATGGCCATCGTCGGAGGCAATCCGGCCATCGGCTACTACAACCAGGCCGGCAAGGAACTCCGCTACATCCGCGCCACAAACGCTGATGGCACTGCGTGGGGTGCGCCGAAAGTCGTCGATGCCTCCGGCGGCGGTGGAGCGGGGCAGTACAGCTCGCTCGCGGTCGTGAACGGCCAGCCGGCGATCAGCTACCACCATGCTGCCGGTGATCTGCATTACATCCGTGCCCTTGATGCGACAGGAGCGACGTGGCCCGCAGCCGGTACGCCGGTGGATGCCACTTCGGCCGACAGCGGCCACTTTACCTCGCTCGCTGTGATCGGCGGCGTGCCCGCGATCAGCTACTACGACGTGACGAATCAGGACCTCCACTACGTGGTGAGCAATGACGCCAATGGCGCGACATGGAAGGCACCCGTCGATGTGGACACCATCGGAGACAAAGGCCAGTACACCTCGCTCATCGCGATCGGCACGAACCCGGCGATCAGCTACTACAACGTGAGCACTGGCGACTTGAAGTACGCCTACGTCTCCTCGGGTCCGCATCCAGTATCGACGGCCCTGGGTGATGTCGTCACCGGCAATGCCGCGCCAAACGCCGTCGGCACGGTCAGCATCGGCACCTACGATGCACTCCGCCGCGGCGGCTATCTGGCGGAGAATGGGAATCTCGTCTTCCCCAGCTATCTGCTCGGCGGGCCGCCCGCCATCAGCGGCGTGTGGAGGGACAACGGTACCGGCGTGAAGCTCCTGGCCCTCAGCGGCACGGGTGCGGTGGAAACCGGAGCACCCGCGGCCAATTACGACGTGCTCCCGCAGACGCCTGCCATCAACGACAGCGGCGAGGTCACCTTCTTGGGCGCTCTCACCGTCGGCACCGGCTCGCCCGTCACCACGGTGGACAATGACACCGCGCTTTGGAGCGAACTCGGTTCCACCGGCCTCGGCATCCTCCTGCGCGAGGGTGATGCGGTCCCCGGGCTCGGCGGCCCGCAGATCGGTGCGTTCGCCAGCGGCTGCTTCGCCACTGCGCATATCGGTGCGAGCACGGGCGAGGCGGCCTTTGCCGTCACTCTGAAGAACGGCACCACGGACACCGCCATTCTGCGTGCGAGCATCACGGGGCCGGCCGTCACTACCGTCGGAGTGGTCGCGCGTGAAAACACCGCCATGCCCGGCGTGGCAGGCGAGGTGTTCGGGAGCCTCGCCGGCAATTACTCCGACGCCATCCGCATGGATGCCACGGGGAACCTCTGCTTTGTCGCACTCTCGAAGTTCACGAACCGCGAGAGCCTCTGGTATCAGCCCGTGGCTGGCGGCGTGCCCGTCAAAGCATTCATCGGCGGCACATCCGCCACGGGTGACGCGGCACCGGGCACCACGGGCCCGGCCACGTTCAAGAACATCCGCTCGCCTTCGATTGGCAGCGGCGGTGTCATCTGCTTCCGCGGCATGCTCAACAACGATGGCGACAACGCCACGGGTCTAAAGAATGACGGCATCTGGCGCGGCACCATCGCGGGCGGCTTCACCTGCATCCTCCGCCGTGGAGACGACAACACGAACCGCGCCGGCCTCGGTCTGCCTGCCGGTGCCAAAGTCGGCAATGTGTGGCACAGCTGGCTGACGAATCTCAACCACGGCGCGTGGCGGGGGTGGATCGACGTGAACGGCAATGGCATCAGTTCCGTGGCCGACGGCGACGCAAACGCCATCTACACCGACCTGAGCGGCACCATGACTTATGTGCTCAAAGTCGGTGATCCCGCCCCGAACATCAGCGGTGCCACCTTCGTCTCCTTCGGCCTGCCGGTTGTCGGCGGTGCGGAGCAATACGCCATCCTCGGCAATGTCACGGGCGGCACCACCACGGCGGCGAACAACTGGGGCATCTGGCGCAGCGCGCCCGGCGGCGGAGCGCTCAGCCTCGTGCTGCGCACGGGCGATCTGATGACCACGACCCAAGGCGTGAAGACCATCTTGAAGGTGGACTTCCCGGACTCCGGCGTCACCGACCGGCGCTGGGAGCAGCCCGTGATGGATGCCACCGGTCAGCTCATCGTCTTCGTCACCTACACCGACGGCGCGACGGCGCAGGTTCTCGTGCCTTGAGGCATGGGGCACGCCGGCGCTTCGCTGCCTTTGCCAACGAAGAACGGGGGGAACGGACACCCATGAATGCATCAGCCACCACCATCAGAAGAAGGGAATCGCGGCGCAGGATCGGAGTGCGCCTCTCCGTGGCGAGCTTGCTCGAAGTTGCCGCCATGGTCATCCTGCTCGCTGTCCTCGGCGTCGGAGCCGTCTTCATGCTGCTCATCCGGTGACGCCGGAGCCGGCGGAAAACAATCTCGGGAGGAGGGAAGTCCCGATGGTCCCGCGCGGAGTGTTGTCCGCCGGGGCCATCGGGTGCTTTCCGTTCATGCAGACGTCTCCGTGATCGATCACTCAGAGCCTGACCGGCGAATCACCCGGACGAGAGAAGGAGGCTCAACGGGTTGGCGGGCGATTCGTCCCTGGACGAACGCATCTCATCCAACGGCTGAGACGGTGAACGTGTGCTCCCCGACGACGCATCGCGCAGTCTGCGCCATTGCCGGTGCGGGCGTGGTTTGAAAGGGTGGTGGAGTCTTCAAACACCTCGCTCTTCATGCCATGAAAGTCCGCTTATTGCCCGCATTGGCCTTGACCGTCGCAGTTACGCTCCAGGCACAAATCCCGAACACTCTCAAGCACTCCATCCCGCCGCCGCCCACAGGTGCCGTTCAGCCCGGATCGAATTTCGGCCACAGCGTGGCGACCAACGGCACCTACACCGTGGTCGGCGCGCTGCTTGATGATCTTGGCGCCGGCAATGCGGGCGTTGCAAAAGTCTTCGATGCCGCCACGGGCGTGCTGCTTTTCACTTTGCCGAACCCCACGCCGGCGGTGGACGACCAGTTCGGTCACGCGGTGGCCATGTCGGGCACGCGAGTGGTGGTGAGTGCCATCGGCGACGACACGGGCGCGAGCAATGCGGGCAGCGTCTATGTGTTCGACCTGTCCGGCGCGAATCCTTTCGTGCCCGTGCTTACGTTGAACAACCCGGCGCCGGCTGCCGACGACATGTTTGGCATCTCGGTGGCGATCTCCGGCACCCGCATCGCGGTGGGCACGCCGTATGACGATGCCAGCGGCACGGATGCGGGCACGGTGTACGAATACGATCTGACCAGCGGCGCGCCGACCGTGCCGGTGCTGACGATCTCCAATCCAACACCCGCTGCGGGAGATTTTTTCGGCAACTCGATGGCGATGGAGGGCACACGTCTGGCAGTCGCGGCGTATTGGGACGACACGGCGGGATCGGATGCAGGCGCGGTCTATGTCTTTGATCTGGCGGGCGGCACACCTGCCACGCCGGTCGTCACGTTGGCATCGCCGGCTCCGGCGGCCAATGACGGCTTCGGCGAAGGCGTGGCCATCTCCGGTTCGCGCGTGGCCGTGGGTGCCACTGCTGACGACATCACCTGGCCGAACGGGGGCGCGGTGCATGTGTTCGATCTCTCCAGCGGCACGCCGACCACGCCCGTGTTCACGATCGGCACACCAACTCTGGGTGCTTTCCCAGGGTTCGGCCAATCGGTCGCCTTCGAGGGCTCACGCTTGGTGGTGGGCACGCCGTTCGACGACACCGGTGCGACCAACTCGGGCGCCGTCTTTGTTTACGATCTCTCCAGCGGCACGCCGACCGTGCCCGCGCTGACGATTGCGAATCCGACGCCCGCCAATGGCGACTGGTTTGGCTTCGACGTGGCGCTCGCGGGGGCGCATCTCGCCACCGGCGCCCGCTTCGATGACACCGGCGCGGCGGATGCGGGCAGCGCGTATTTCTACAATCTCTCCGGCGCCACACCGACGGTGCCGGTGATCACGCTGAGCAATCCCACGCCGGCCACGCTGGACTACTTCGGATTCAGGGTGGCTGCCTCGGGGACACGGGTCGTGGTCGGGATGCCCTACGACAGCACGGGTGCGAGTTCCTCCGGCATCGCCTTGGTGTATGACACGAGCAGCCCCACGCCGCTGGTGCCGGTTGCCGTGCTGCCCAATCCCACTCCGGCGGTGTTCGATAGCTTCGGCCTTGCGGTGGCCATCTCAGGCTCGCTCGTGGCCGTCGGCGCGCCGGATGATGACACGGGCGTGCCCAATGCGGGTTCCGTTTACATCTTCGATCTCACGAGCCCCACGCCGTCGATTCCCGCATTCACGCTCAATCATCCTGCACCTGCGGGCGGGGGCGACTCATTCGGCGGCTCGGTGTCTATCGCTGGGACGCGCGTGGTGGTGGGTGTGCCGGGGCAGAATGTGGGCGGTGTCTCCGACATCGGTCTGGCCTACGTCTATGATCTGGCGGGTGGTACGCCCACCGTGCCGGTTTTGACGCTGAGCAATCCGACGCCCGCTGCCGATGACAACTACGGCATCGCCGTGGCGATCTCAGGCACGCGCGTGGTCGTCGGCGCGTATCGGGATGACACCGGCGCAAACAATGCCGGCAGCGCCTACGTCTATGATCTCGCCAGCGGATCGCCGGCCACGCCGGTGTTCACGCTCAACGACCCCACGCCCACACCGGGCGCGCCGGACTACTTTGGGCAGGCTCTTGCCTTGGACGGCTCGCGCCTGATCGTGAGCACCTACAATCACACCACAGTCTTCCCGAACGACGGACGCGTCTATCTATACGATCTGGCCGGCGGCACGCCCACCGTACCCGCGCTCATTTTGGAAAACCCCAGCCCGGCCTCCGGCGACCAGTTCGGCATCGCAGTTTCCATCTCCGGGACGCTGGCCGTGGTGGGCTGCGTCCTGGATGATACGGGTGCGACGGACACGGGCATCGCCTATGTCTTCGATCTCGGCGGTGCCACGCCCGGCACGCCGGCGGCCACGCTGGTCAATCCCACACCGTTGAGCGGCGACTACTTCGGATACGCAGTCGCCATCTCCGGCAGCACCGTCGTCGTCGGCGCTCCGCTTGATGACAGCATCGCGACAGACGAAGGCTATGTCTATGTCTATGGCCCCGCGTCTGGAGGCGGCGGCTCTGCAGCACCGCTGGCCTCGGCGCTGGGTGATGTGATCTCCGGCGCGCTTGCTCCCGATGCCGGTGGCGCTGGCGATGGAACGAAGTACGACGTGCTCAGGCGCGGTGCGTATTTCGCCGAAAACGGCCAGATCATCTTTCCAGGCAGCCTGCTCATCGGCACCGGTGGGGTGACGCTGTCCCCGAACACCTTCATGGGCCTGTGGAAGCACGACGGCACGAGCGTCAAGCTCTTCGCCCGCGGCGGGAATCCAGCGCCCGAGGCAGACGGCGCGCTCTTCGACGTGCTGCCGCAGACGCCGGCCATCAATGACAGCGGCGAGGTCACCTTCCTCGCATCCCTCGTCGTCGGCAGCGGCTCGCCGGCCACCACCGTGGACACCGACACCGGGCTGTGGAGCGAACTCGGCTCCACCGGCCTCGGCATCCTGATTCGCGAAGGCGATGTCATTCCCGGCGTGTCCGGCGGACCGCAGGTCGGTTCCTTTGCCAGCGGCTGCTTCGCCACCGCGCACACCGGAGCGAGCACAGGTGAAGCAGCCTTTGCCCTGAAGATGAAAGGCAGCAGCACCGATACCGCCATCCTGCGGGCCAGCATCACCGGCCCCACCGTCACTGCCGTCGGTGTCGTGGCCCGTGAAAACACCGCCATGCCCGGCGTAGCGGGTGAGCAGTTTGGAAACCTGGCCGGGAACTACACCGACTCCATCCGCATGGATTCGGCGGGCAATCTGTGCTTTGTCGCACTCTCGAAGACCGGGCGCGAAAGCATCTGGTATCAGCCGTCGATCCCGGCTGGCAGCACGGCGGTGAAGGCATTCATCGCCGGCACCGCCGCCACCGGCGACACAGCACCGGGCACTGGCGCGACGTTCAAGAACATCAAGTCCCCCTCGATGGGCAGCGCCGGCACCATTTGCTTCCGCGGCTTTTTGAACACCAACGGCGACAACACCGGCGGAAAGAAAGGCGACGGCATCTGGCGCGGCACCACCGCTGGCGGCTTCACCTGCATCCTGCGCGCCGGTGACGACAACACCAACCGCCCCGGCCTCGGTCTGCCTGCTGGAGCGAAGGTGGGCAACGTGTGGCACGGCTGGCTGACCAACGCCAATCACATCGCCCTGCGCGCGTGGCTCGACGTGAACGGCAACGGCATCAGTTCCGCCGCCGATGGCGATGTGAACGCCATCTTCACCGACCTGAGCGGCACGATGACCTATATGCTCAAGGCCGGTGATCCTGCTCCGGGCATCAGCGGAGCCGCCTTCGTCTCCTTCGGCCTGCCTGTCGTCGGCGGTGCGGAGCAGTATGCCATCCTCGCCAATGTGACCGGTGGCGGCGCCACTCCGGCCAACAACTGGGGCATCTGGCGCAGCGCAGCGGGCGGCGGATCTCTCACGCTGGTGCTTCGCACCGGTGATCCGATGACCACGACCCAAGGCGTGAAGACCATCCTGAAGGTGGACTTCCCGGACTCCGGCGTCACCGACCGGCGCTGGGAGCAGCCCGTGATGGATGCCACCGGCCGGCTCATCGTCATCGTCACCTTCACGGATGGCGCTACGGCGCAGGTCTTGGTGCCTTGAGGCATGAAGCACGCGGGTGCTTTGCTGTCGTTGCCAACGCAGGAAGCAAACAAACCAGTCTCGGGAGGAGGGAAGTCACGATGGTCCCGCGCGGAGCGTCGTCCGCCGGGGCCGTTGGGTGCCCTCTTGATGAGGCATCCGCAGGGCCGGTCACCCACCTCGCGGGTGCGTCGCCGGAATGATCATCTGGGGCAGGCATTCCCGGCGGGGAAGGCGGCCCTCGGCGGCAATGCCTTGCTCCCGCAGCCGCACCCGGTTGCCGCCGTATCAGCGGCGAAGGACAGAATCGTGATAACCACGCGGCATGGCAGACGATGTCATGGACGCAAGTTGGACTTGGATTCGGAGACCGGTTGTCTGTGGAGCATCAGCCAGGCGCGCAAGCATCTGGGTCTGGATGACTTTCCAAGCATGGCTCGCCCACAGGCTCGCTTGGTGATCAGCGGGACGAGCGCTCCTCCAGCGATCCGGGCTGGAAAATGACCGATGCCTTGCACCCTTGCCTGGCAAGGCGGACCACGCGGCACCAGCCGCCACCTTGCCCTGGCCGAAGGCGGGAGACCACTTCTGTCAGAAGTCGCACGCCGACCCCATTCCCCATAGGAGCAGTGGCGACACCGAGCGCACCACTCCGCTGACACGACAGATGCCATGGGAGCCGCTGCCTGCATCCGTTTTGTTCGGCCTTGGTGGTGGATAGTGGGGACTCACGGAATGATATCAGTCGGCTGAGTATCGAACAAACGCTCGGTCACGCGCTGAGTTAATCCAGACATCGCAATCCGTGCCATAAACGCCGTGGCCAGTGACGCCAGAGCGGTCTGCCCAAGACCAATGCTCTGCAAACGTGAAGCCATTATAGCCGTCAATTCGTGCCGCATACGTCTTCTGGTGACCTTCAACGATTTCTTCGCGTCCAAACTTCCTGCCGGCCAATAGCTCCGTGATCTTCTCTGACGGGACCGTGATCTCGGCCTGAAAGACGTAGTCGGTCCAGCTCTCGTGTCCCGCTGCGGTGATTGAAACGCCCGTCGGAAGCAAAGGCAGATTCAGAGCATGGCGAAGGCGCGCTCTATCAGGGCCATCTGCAACGGGCACAAAACCATGATACCAAGCATAACCCATAAATGCGGTCACGAACAATGCGCCGCATACTCGAAGGTATCTGAACTTCTTTGACTTCATCTGCGGGCACTCGGGACTTGGTTCTTGGCCGTCTCGGATCAGGCGACGGCGAGCGGGAGGCGTTGATGACAAGACAGATGCCATACGAGCCGTTGCCTGCATCCGTTTTGTTCGCCCCCGTTTGGTCCGTGTTGTTGGTCATCGTATAAGGCATCAACGAATGTGGCGTAGAACCGCAGGTAGCCAACTGAGGGAACTCAGAAGCAACGCAGTGATGGCTACCATGCGCCATCTGCGGAACACCAGGAGATAGGCTGCCGCAAGCAGGCTGCATGGCAGCGAAAAAGTCTGAACAAGAAGAAAGGTCTCTACGCTGGAATGATGCTCGCCGCTGACGAGCGCTGGGACAAGATGGAGCAACATCCGCAGGCCGATCAAAGCGAGGAAAATCGCTGCTGCATAGCGGGCGTATTCAAAGAGCCGTGTCATGACGAATGCGCTTCTTGTTGGGCGAACGACTCGGATCAGGCGACGGCGAGCGGAAAGCGTTGATGACACGACAGATGCCATTCGAGCCGTTGCCTGCATCCGTTTTGTTCGCCCTTGGTTGGTTGTGATGACTGCTCATGGTTCGTTGCCCAGCCATCGGTAGGCGGCGGTAAGCCCAGAACGGCCGACCTCAAAGTGACGCTTGTCCTCCGCCAACACTCTCTTGAGTAGCCATCCAACGTCCTTGGCTGCATCAGCAATGGCGTCCTCTTCAGACTTACCCAAGTCGCTGTGCTTCTCGAAAAGTGGATACAATGGTGTGCCCATCCACTCGAAGTTCTCGCCTCCCACCAAGTCTCTGGCTGCAAACCACTCGCCACTGCGATTCTTAACCCACGAATAAACAGCTCCCTGTAGATAGGAAAGAATGGCGGTGGTCTGCTCAGGCTCAAGTCCATTGACTTGGCGCAGTTGGGATTCGGGAATCAATGACATGGCGGATGGCTCTCGAAGTTGGGCGAACGACCCGGATCAGGCGACGGCGAGCGGGAGGCGTCGATGACACGACAGATGCCATACGAGCCGTTGCCTGCATCCGTTTTGTTCGGCCTCATTGCCGCTTCTGTGAATCCACTTCACCCTCATGAATAGCGACGGTGCGCACAGTGATAAATGCTGGCGCCTTCGACTCTTGAATAAATCTCTGTAAAGCGTCCCAATCCGACTGACTTCGGACGTGACCCGACACAGGAATGTAGGGATGGCTGACGTAATCGCAGCTATATCCAAGAAGGCGAACACCCGCAAATCGCCCGTCAGCGGCGAGCTGAGGTTGGATTCTGGTAATATATTCATGGACTGCGATCTTGTCTCGTTGCTGTCGGATGAACCAATATGCGCCCCAACCAATAATGGCAATCAAGAGGGCCAGAACGGAACAGAGAAGCCTACGTCGTGTAATGGTCTGGCTCATGGGGAAGCTCCGTGTGACTCAGTTTTTGGCCGAACGTCTCGGATCAGGCGACGGCGAGGGGAAAACGTTGATTACACGACAAATGAACTACGAGCCGTTGCCTGCATCCGATTTGTTAGCCGTTGGTCGTTCTTTCTGCTGCCATTCCATATGAGCTTGTTGCGACAATCATTCCCCGACACTTCGGGCACCGATATGCAAACCTGTTTCCGTGGAAGGGCACTTCAGTCAGCATAATCTCGCCTTCTGGTGAACAATCGCACACTGGCCTGCCGTCCAATCGAGCCTGTCTTGTCCTCTCAAATCGAGAATCTTTCTTCCATAAATCATATGTCAACTTCGCCCACACCACCAAGATTCCCACAAGTGCCCCCGCTATTGCTGTGGCCGGTTTGGCTGGGACTTGCCATGATTCTGTCGGCCCTGCCAGCCAGCCTGCCACGGTGGTCGCCACCACTCCTAGCCCTTTCGCTATGGCAGATAATAGAGGCGCTCTACTGGAGGCATCTGGAACGTCGTGGCGCTTCATTTGGGGGTTCTTCGGCTAACGTCTCGGATCAGGCGACGGCGAGCGCAAGACGTTGCTGACACGACAGATAGCCTTCGAGCCGTTGCCTGCATCCGCTTTGTTCGGCCTTGGTTGTCATATGTCTATTTCTCAGGATCAAGTTTTACGGAAAAATGCGCCTTGTCAGTCACGTCCTTGGCAAGGCACTTGAAAAGGAGGTGGTCGAGATCAGTTCCGACATGAGCCAAGAGGCCATAGGAGACGAGGAGGAAAATGCTGCCTCCTGCAATGGGCCAGATAATCCATGAAAAAACGCCTAAAACTAAAAACTGCATGAAGGCGGCGGTAAAGCCAAAACCAAGAAGCATCACGAGAGTGCTGATTTGCCGTTCCAATGCGCGAACGCATCCTGCGGTATGGTCGATGAGCCGGAGAGTAGATTCCTTACTGAGTTCTGTGGCAGCCGCATGGCTAATCCCAAGCTCAACCAGTTGCTGCGCATTTCGATATATCGACAAGAGAGACCTCCAGCGACGAGCAAAGATAACAACAACAGCAACTAGTCCGGCTGCTGCCATTGAGTCAATGACTCCCTGCGATGTGATGAATGGAGGATTATCTATTGACATTGGATTCGTTTCTTGGCCGAACGTCTCGGATCAGGCGACGGCGAGCGGGAGGCGTCGATGACACGACAGATGCCATACGAGCCGTTGCCTGCATCCGTTTTGTTCGGCGTTTCCGGGGGTTGGGAATTCATGCTGCGGCAGGAAGTGGAAGCTGCACCGCTGAGATGCGGGTCTCCCCAAGCTGCTGAAGCTCGGCAAACGGTCGCCCCTGGACGACTTGCTGGCAGTGTGGGCAGAAAACGTGACTTGGAAGCTCTATGACGTTTTGGACTCCGTTCTCACGAGCCACCGCAGGAGCCAAAGCAACGTCACGCGTGCACGCACCATACTGAACGAATGACTCGTCGAGCCGGTAGATCGTGCCGGAGGAAACTCCGTAGAAAGTGGCGAAGCTACAAAACGAGGCGAGGAACAGTGGAAACTCGATCTCGAAACGACAGCGAGGGCATCGTGTGAGGCATCGCATGGCCGGAAGTTCTTTGCTATCGTTCATGTGATGGGCGAGGAAACGCCGAACGTTGTTTAGCCACAATAAATTGTGGGCGAATCAGATTCGTCCACAGTTTTTTGTGGCTATCCAGGGTCGGGTGGTGGTAGAACAGGGGTTCAATTGGGTGGGATTTGGTTATGAATAAGCCGATGGAAGCGAAAAGGGCGCCGGAGGTCAAGCCGTGGGTGCGCCGCGTGGTCGAGGCGGCGGGGGTGGTCCTGCCCGCCAACGCGGATGGGGAGCGGCGACTGGGCTGGTGGGGGGTGGAGACGCGGGATGGCAGAGGCCGAACAACGAATGGCGGATGGTGGAGAAGGGGAAATTGGCGGACGGAGGAATGGAAAGCGGCGACAGCGGATGACGCGCAGTCTTCCGCCGTGCATGGTGCGCGGCTGGTGGGGCGTAGGGATGGATTTCTGCCCCGCGTGTGGTGACACGCGTCACGTAGTGACGCTGCTGCGCACGACGGAGATTTACACGGAGCCTGGCCAAGGCGATGCGCGGGGAGATCACCAGCCCGCTGGATGACTTGTGATCGGGCGGGGAGCAGGGGGGCGGGCACTTCGCGCAGGTAGGTTTGCGGGGCGATCTCGCGGTTGCGGCAGGATTTGATGAGAGTGAAGGAGATGGCACTCCGGTCGGCTGCCTTGGCTTCGCGGATGAACGGCCAATTCCAAGCTCCGTCTGAGCGGAGACTGAAGCGAATCATGGGGCGGGGCAAGGCTGCGCCTGTCGGCGGTGGTGACCGTGCTGAGAACAGCCCTCCGTGCGCTTCCTGCCGCGGGAGATGCAGCCGGATTACTTTCTGCCGTTCAGTTCGTTCTGTTTCTTGATCTCCTCGGCGATGGTGATGACGGCGAGCACCAGCTCGGTGGCCACCCGCGCGCAGAGCACATAGACGAAAAATGCGACGGGGCCGGTCACCAGCGTGAAGAGGCCGCGCGTCGTGCCTTCCTTGAAGCCGCTGAACATCCACGTCACCGCCGAGAGCAGAGCCGCCACCAGGCTGAGCGCGTAAATCACGCGCACGAGCTTTGGCGTGACGAACCTCTTGAACGAGAAATCCAGCACCAGGTCGAACATGGCCTTCACCATCGACCAGGCGCTGGCGAGGAATGAAGGTTCGGGTTCGGTCGGGGCGGATGGCATTGCGCAGATGCCTACTTGATCAGCCGGATCGTGAGCGGGTAGCGGTAGATCTTGCCTTCGCTGGCCTTGATCGCGCCGATGATGGTGAGCACGAGCCAGGCGATGCCGAGCAGTGGAAGCAGGAGGACACCGATGAAGACGAGGCAGAGGATGAAGCCGATGGCCCCGTAGATCGTGAACGAGATGTTGAAATTCACCACCTCCTTGCCCACGGCGTCGAGATACGGGCTGTCGGGTTTCTTGATCAGCCACAGCACCAAGGGACCTAGAATCTGGCCGACCACGGGCACGACGCAGCCCGCGAGCGAGAGCAGATGGCAGACGATGCCGAGAGTGTTTTCATCCTTGTTCTTGGGTGCGGGATCAGTGCCGGCGGGAGGCAGCGGCGTCTGCGGGGGCGTGTAAGGCGAGTTTTCGTCCATGATGTTGATGGGTTGTGGGTTTGCGGGTGCCGGGTGATGACTGACTGACAGGCAGGATTGTATCGAAACCGGGCCGCCACGACAAGCTCCCTCTCGGATTTGTACTCGCTCACGCTCATCCGAGGCGCCACTCGCCGCGCATCGGACGGGATAGCATCTTCTGTGCCTCGTCGTCGCCGACGATCTGCTCCTTTGCGGGGTCCCAGCGCAGCTTCTCGCGCCCGAGACGGAGGCCGATGTTGCCGAGATGCGCGATGGAAATGCTCCGGTGGGACACTTCGCAGTCAGTGGCCGTCGGCTTTCCCGTGAGCACGCCGTCGATGAAGTTCAAATAATGATCCTTGCTCTCGTAGAGGTGCGTCTCCTTGTCGGTGAGCGGAGCGCGCGCGGAGTCGGGCTTCACCACGAGACCGCCGCGCTGGCACTTGATGGTGCCGTTCTCTCCTTCGAACTCGATGCCGGCACCGAAGTCCATCTTGTCGGCGACTTTCACGCGCACGCCGTTCGCGTATTCGCACGCAAAGGAGAAAGTCGGCGGCGTGTTGTAGATGCCGTCCTTCGGCGGCCATTCGGCTTTGAAGCTGTCGAACAGAACTGGCCCGCTGTGTTCGGTGTCGAGCGCCCATTGCACGATGTCGAGATGATGCGCGCCGAAGTCGGTGAGGTTGCCGCCGGAGTAATCGTAGAACCACCGCCAGTTCGAGTGCAGTCGCGCGGGGCAATACGGTGCATCCGGCGCGGGGCCGAGCCACATCGCGTAGTCGAGTCCTTCCGGCACCGGCTCGGGCGCAGTGCGGGAGGCATTGCCGTTGTTGTCGCGGTTCTGACTGGCGAGGCCGACGCGCACGGACTTCAATTTGCCGATGCGACCGTTGCGCACGAACTCGCAGGCCATGCGGAAATGAATGTCACTGCGCTGCTGGCTGCCGGTCTGCCACACGACTCCGGATTCCTTCACAATGCGCGCCATCACCTGGCCTTGTTCGATCGTGAGCGAGATCGGCTTCTCGCAGTAGATGTGCTTCTTCGCGCGCGCCGAGGCAATGGCCTGCAGGGCGTGCCAGTGATCCGGTGTGGCGATGAGCACGGCGTCCACGTCTTTGCGCGCGAGCAATTCACGGAAGTCGCCATGCATGGCGCAGCCGGCGGTGCCGTAGTGCTTGTTGATCGTGTCGCGCGCGGGTTCGCGGCCGAAATTGCCGAAACGTTTCACGAGAGCCTTGTTGTAGCGGTCCGAACCGCGCTCCACGTCGCACACGGCGATGATCTGAACACGCTCGTCGTTGAGGAAGTTCTTCATGTCGTCGTTGCCGCGACCGCCCACGCCGATGCAGCCGAGCGTCACACGATTCGAAGGCGCGGGCCGTCCATCTTTGCCCAGAGCCGAAGCGGGGATGATCGTCGGAAAGCCGAGGGTGATCGCCGAAGCGGCGGCATTGCGGAGAAGCTGGCGGCGGGTGGTGGTTGGAGGCGTGGTCATAGTCGAAGGAGTGGATTGGCCGAAAGAAACGAAAGAAGCGAAAAAAGATCGGAACGGCGGATGACAAAACGAAAGCAGCTCATCCTCTTTTGTTTCTTTCGTTTCTTTCGGCCATCCGAATCCTCACGCCAAAATCCCGCTCACCAGTTCCCCATGAATATCCGTGAGGCGGTAGTCGCGGCCTTGGTAGCGGAAGGTGAGGCGTTCGTGATCGATGCCGAGGAGATGCAGCACGGTGGCATTGAGATCATGCGTGTGGACGGGATTCTCGGCGATATTGAAGCCGAGTTCGTCCGTTTTGCCAAAGGTGATGCCCGGCTTCACGCCACCACCGGCGAGCCACATCGTGTAGGCGTCCTTGTGATGATCGCGGCCCGGATCGGTCTTCGTGCCGTTGCCGTCGATCCCCTGACGCAGCGGCGTGCGCCCAAACTCAGCGCCCCACACGACGAGCGTGTCATCGAGCAGGCCGCGCTGTTTGAGATCGCGCACGAGGGCGGCCATCGGCTGATCGACATCCTTCGCCTTCGCCGACAGCCGTTTGATCAAGCCGGAGTGATGATCCCAATCGGAATCGAAGAGCTGCACCATACGCACGCCGCGCTCGATGAGCCGACGCGCGAGCAGGCAGTTGTTGGCAAAGGACGCTGCACCCGGTTTCGCACCATACAGGTCTAGCGTCGCCTTCGACTCCTTCGAGATGTCCATCAGCTCCGGCACGCTCGTCTGCATCCGATACGCCATTTCATACTGGCTGATCCGCGTTGCGATCTCGGGGTCGCCGACGACACCGAGCTGCTCTTGATTCAACTCGCGCACAGCATCGAGCACGCGACGACGATCCGTGCGGCTGTGCCCTTCGGGATTGTTCAGAAACAAAACCGGCTCGCCGCTGCCGCGAAACTGCACGCCCTGATACACGCTCGGCAGAAAACCCGTGCTCCAGAGCGAGCTGCCCGCGCCACCCGCCGGACCCGACAGCAGCACGACGTAAGCGGGCAGATCCTGATTCTCCGTGCCGAGACCGTAAGTCACCCACGAGCCGAAGCCCGGACGCCCTCCGCGACCAAAGCCCGTGTGCAGAAACATCTGCGCCGGCGCGTGATTGATCTCGTTCGTGTGCATCGATTTCACGATGCAAATGTCATCGGCCACGGTCGCCAGATTCGGCAGCAGCGCCGACATCTCGGCACCGCATTGGCCGTGGTTCGCAAACTTATGCGGCGACCCCGCCAGCGTCATCTCGCCGCCGATGAAGGCAAAGCGTTTGCCTTTCGTTAGCTCCTCTGGGCACTTCTGGCCATCGAACTTGGTGAGCGCCGGCTTGTAATCGAAGAGATCGAGCTGCGACGGCGCGCCGATCATGTGCAGGTAGATCACATTCTTCGCCTTCGCCGCGAAATGCGGACGCTTTGGCAAAAGTGGATTCACGGCCTGCGGCACCGCACCTGGCAAATCACGCGCCAGCAACGAACCGAGCGCGAACGCCCCGAGCCCGACGCCGCCCTGTTTGAAAAAGTGGCGGCGCGAGACGTCGATGTGTTCAGTGCCCGTGGCAATCATGCGCAGGAGAACGTCGCGAAAAGCGGTGGCTTTCGCCGGTGCGGCCGGCTTGCGAAAACGTCCCGCACGATCTCGGGCGCCTGAAAAGCCGTTTTGCCCCGCGGCAGATATGCGGCACATTTCCGGGCGTCGAATGTTTCGCTACGTCATGGAATCATCAGACCAGCCTCAGCCTGTACCCGCACCCCAGCCTGCTCCGCCCCGGCGGACGGCGGGCTGTCTCGCGACGTTGGGACTCACCTTCATCGCGGCGCTGATCATCGCGGGCATCGTCGTCTGGAAGCTGGTGGATGCTTCCTCGGGGCTGGCACAACAGGGGCTGTCGTTTTTCAGCGGTCTGCCGGAGCGTTTTCAACAGCAGCACATCACGGAGACTTTCCGTGAGTCGGTGACGCGGATCGACCCCACGCACGGCGACATCCTGGAAGTGGCCACCCTCGAGGCGGACGAGACGGTGTCGAAGTTCGACATGAAGACGCTGTTCAACGACGTCCTCTACCTCGGCTCCACATTCTCGGAGATCAAGGTGCCGGCAGTGTACCGCTTCCACATCAAGATCACGGACGACTGGAAGCTCTCCACGGACGGGAATGTGGTCACTGTCGTGGCACCGGTCATCCGACCGACGCTGCCGCCGGCCATCCGCACGGAGCGCATGGAAAAGCGTTCCGAGAGCGGCTGGCTGCGCTTCAACAAGAAGGAAAGCCTCGCCGAACTGGAGAAGAACCTCACGCCCACGCTCGAACGCCGCGCCGGATCGCCGGGCAAGATCAAACAAGTACGCGAGCCGGGCCGGAAGGCGGTGGCGGAGTTTGTGCAGCGCTGGCTGCTCAAGGAGGATCAATGGAAGCCCGGTTCCTTCGGTGCGATCGTCGTCGTCTTCGCGGACGAACCGGAGGCCAAAGATCTGGTGAAGGCGAAGGCGCTGCCTGCCACGCTCAGGCTGTGAGCGCGTGGAGTCGCCGCCGTGCCGGCGCACGCTCTCCCAATGTCCTCATGTGAAGAGGATGTGAGTCCCCTCGCCGGCAGATTCTTCGTAAAACTGACCGACGGTCAGCACGCCGTCCACGCGTTCCCACAGGTCTTCCTTCTTGAGCTTGAACATGTCCATTGCCAGCTTGCAGGCGAAGATCCTGCCGCCGGAGTCGGAGATGAGTTCAAGGAATTCACGCACCGGCGGGATGTCGAGCTTCTCCATCTCCTTGTTCATGAGGTGGGTTGCAAAGGCGGACACACCAGGAATGGCACCCATCCATGTCGGGAAGGGCATGGTCATCGGCATGCCGAGCATCGGCATTGCCATGTTCAGCGCGGGATTGCCGACCGTGGCAACCTTCAGGTGGTCCATCGTCGCCTTCACGAGACCATTGAGGCCGAAGAAGGTGAAAAACAGCGAGGCTTCGATACCCTCCATGCGCGCGCCATTGGCCATGATGAGCGCCGGGTAGATGCCGTCCAGCGAGCCACGGCTCACGATGATGGACATTTTCTTCACTGGGTGGGTGTCGTCGGGCATGGGTTCGATCGGGCGGGCAGTGCGGAGGCCCTGGGTTGTGGTGTCAGGTTCGCGGTTCGCCCGGGGTCCGGCACAAGACTCCGTGCGATGCTGGTGTCGTATGACAGATCAACGAGACCGACTGCCGCACTTCTGCAAAAAAAGTGGTCCGCCCGGCGAAGGGCGGACCACCACGGTCACGGTTCGATGCCGGACCGAAAACTAACTCGATTTCTTTTTCGTGCTCTTGGCCTTCGGCTTGTCGTCGCCCCCATCCTTTTTGGCGGATTCGGGCATGCCGGCCTTGGCGTGGGCGATGATTTCCGAAAATGTGCCCTCGCCGATGCCGTCCACCTTCAGCAGATCAATGGGATCGGCCACAGGCCGGGCTTTCTTGATGGCGGCGGCCCGCGCCTCGCCGATGCCGGGGAGCGCGAGGAGCGCCTTGTCATCCCCTTCATTGATGACCTTCATCAGCTTGGTCTTCTGCGCAGCCGAGAGCGACTTGGCCTCCGCTTCGGATTTTGCACTGGGTTTCGCTTCCTCTGCCGGTTTCTTTTCCGCGGCGGCAGGTTTCTTCGAGGTGGATTTTTTCTCCGCGGCCATCAGCGGTGAAATGAGGCCGAAGCAGAGCATGGCGGTGGTGACGATGTGTTTCATGGGTGGGATATACCGGGATTAGGACACCGGTTTACATCTGCTGCGGGGATCATGGCGAGCTTTTTCTCGCTCCCCATGCAGATTTCCCCCCCCGTTCCGGAGGGGCTTGATGGTTGCACGATCACTGGGGCGGAGGCCGGTCCCGCACATAGATCAGTTCGCTGCCCCGGACGTCCAAGTACCATGCGGCTCCGATGATTTCGGCTTCGGCCATTCCAGGGACGCCGAAGAACTTGCCCGCGCAAAGTCCGCTCGGTGATACTCCGCCACGAACGGTGTTGCGGCACGACTCGACCGGGTCGTTGGGGACGATGAAATTCAAATTAACGGCGTGCGCGACCGTGCACACGACCGCCAGATTTTGGGCGTTGCGGCGGTCGCGTGCGACTTCCAAAGTTCGCCGATTGGCCGAAAGGAAACCAATGGCCACGGCTGCAAGGATCGCGATCAGCGCGATCGAAATCAGCATCTCAATGAGGGAAAGGCCCGCGGTGCGTGTGCGGGCGTTGGCTAACAGTGTCCGGCGAAATGGCATTATGGAAATTATCAAGCTGGAGGGGGAGCGCCAAATGGTTTTGTGAATCGCGACAAATTTTCCGGCGAAATGGTGTCAGCGAGTTGCCGAAACACCCGGATGGCGGCTAGTTCGCGGGCCTTTGTCTTCGTCGACCTGACCTCTCAGGGAGCAAGATCGTTCGTTCGCATTTTGTCATGGAATTCCTCCGTCAGTCCGATCCCGATGCCGCGTCTGTCAGCCAGGGTGACTTGGCGGTGATTCGTTCACTGGGTGCCGACATCGTCCGCCTGCTGGCCGGCGCACGGCTGCTCACCGTTCGACTGCGCAAAGGCACATTGTCCCCGCTAGTCGCCGACTTCCTGCGACGCCTGCCGAGTGACAGCGCACCGCCCGCTGGCGCGCCCGTCACCCTGGAATTGGCCTGGAGACGAAACGACCAAGGCGTGCAATTGGTCCTCCCATGGGACTCCCTGGGCGAGCGCGAGCACGCTGGATGCCTCGTCGCGCTGCTGCGGCTGCCGGCGTTGCGGATTTTCTGGCAGCGCACCCTTCGTCGGAGACGGCACGATCGTCTGCTCCGCGTGCTGCCCCGTGCCTGGTTTGTCGGAGACGCTCCGCCGCCGCCGGGCGCGGTGATTCCCGGTCTGGGCGTGATATCGAAATCCAACCTTCCGCAGGGATCTGGCCTTGCCGTGTTGCGCACCGGCGCTGATGAGGATGCTCCGGCTTTGGTCGCTGAGATTCTGCAAGACGCCGGCCCTCGTCTCGTCGCCACCTATGAGCACATGAACTCGCGTGTGGAACTCGTGTCCATTTCACCCGCGCCAGTTGGCTGGTAGGCAGCCGCCTGCTGCGCCACCCCCCAGGCATCGATTTTGCAGGCGCCGGAAATCGTTGCGGGCCGCGCCGCGTCCGGCAAGGTGCGCCGCTCTCCGCAGAGCCGCCCGACATGACATCCGTGCCTTCATCCGCTGCCGCCACACGATTCCGCTGGATCATCTGCGCGCTTTTGTTTCTGGCCACGGTGATCAACTACCTCGACCGCAGCGTGCTCGGCGTGCTTGCGGCCACGTTGCAGAAGGAGATCGGCTGGACTGACACGCAGTACGGTGACATCAACGCCGCCTTCCAGCTCGCCTACGCGCTTGGTTTCGTCGTGCTAGGCTGGCTGGTGGACCGCACGGGCGCCCGTGCGGGCTACGCCTTCGCCCTTACGTTCTGGAGCGTGGCGGCCGCGGCGCACGCGCTGGCGCGGAACGCGTTTGGCTTTGGCGTGGCGCGGTTCTTCCTGGGGATCGGCGAGGGCGGGAATTTTCCAGCGGCGATCAAGGCGGTGGCCGAGTGGTTTCCCCGCAAGGAGCGGGCCTTCGCCACGGGCATCTTCATCTCCGGCACCACCATCGGCGCCGTGCTTGCGCCGCTGATCGTTCCGTGGCTCACGCTGCACTGGGGCTGGCAGGCCGCGTTCGCGGTCACAGGTGTGTCGGGTCTCGTCTGGGTCGCGCTTTGGTGGCCGCTCTACCGGCGTCCGCGTGAGCATCCGTGCGTGAATGCCGCCGAGCTGGCGCACATCGAGTCCGATGCCACCCCTGCCGCTCCGGTGAAATGGAGCGCGCTCGTGCCGCAGAGGCGGATGTGGGCCATCGCCCTGGTGAAATTCCTCACCGATCCCATCTGGTGGTTTTATCTCTTCTGGGCCGGCAAGTTCATTCAGGACAAGTTCAGCGTCGATCTCAAGCACATCGGCCCGCCGCTCATTTGCATCTACTTGATGGCCGATCTCGGCAGCGTCGCCGGCGGCTGGTTCTCCTCCGCGCTCATGAGGCGGGGCTGGGGCGCCCTCAGCGCGCGGAAGGCCGCGATGCTGGCCTGCGCCGTGTGCGTGCTGCCGGTCGTTCATGTGCCGGTGACCGCGCATCAGTGGACCGCGGTGCTGCTCATCGGTCTGGCCGCAGCGTGCCACCAGGGCTTCGCCGCGAATGTTTTCACCCTCGCGTCGGATTTGTTTCCGCGTCCAGCCGTCGGTTCGGTCGCCGGCCTCAGCGGCATGGCTGGAGCACTGGGCGGATTTCTCTTCCAGCTCGGAGTCGGGCGGATCAAAGACCTTACCGGCAGCTATCTGGTCCCCTTTGTGATCGCCGGTGGCATTTACCTCTTTGCGCTGGCGCTCATGCACATGCTGGTGCCGCGGGCGGAAGATACGCGCGGGTGAAGCCACGCCGCGAGATCCGCGCCGGCGAGCCGGCGCTCCTCCGCCTTCTTGTTTTCGTTTGCTTCCCCTGTCCCGACGCGCTTCTTAGCCGCCCTTTGCCCCCAACCCCAAACCGCCTCATCATGTCATCGGAAACCAAGCAGGATCCCGTCGCGCAAATGGAGAAGATCGTCTCCCTCTGCAAGCGCCGCGGCTTCATCTACCAGAGCAGCGAGATCTACGGCGGCTGCGGCGGCGTGTGGGACTACGGTCCGCTGGGCGCGGAGCTGAAGCGCAACCTGCGCGACGCCTGGTGGCGCGCCATGATGCGCGATCGCGAAGACATCCTCGGCCTCGATGCCGCCATCCTCATGAATCCGGCCATCTGGAAGGCCAGCGGCCACGTCGATACCTTCGCCGACATGATGCGCGAGTGCACGCTGACGAACAAACGCGTGCGCGCCGACCACGTCGAGCCGCAGGGCGGCACGGTAATGCAGTTCACCGGCGCGAAGTCGCCCGGCGGCTGGCATCTCAACCGCACCGTCACCGTGCTCATGAAAAAGGGCGAGCACATCGAAAGCTTCCGCAAGCGCGTGCGCGCTCTGCTTGCGCAAAACGCCGGTGACGCCGCGGGCAAGCCGGACGAGATCGAGCTGCTCGGCGAGCAGAAAACCGAAGTGCTCGAAGGCAGCATCGACTTCCATCCCGAGAGCGGCGGCCTCCTCGGCGAGGCGCGCCCGTTCAATCTCATGCTGCGCACCTTTCTCGGCCCTACGGCGACGGAGGCCGACGTGACCTATCTGCGGCCCGAGACCGCGCAGGCCATCTTTGCGCAGTTCAAGAACGTCTTCGATTCCTCGCGCGTGAAGGTGCCCTTCGGCATCGGCCAGATCGGCAAGGCCTTCCGCAACGAGGTGACGCCGAAGAACTTCACCTTCCGCTCGCGCGAGTTCGAGCAGATGGAGCTGGAGTTCTTCATCAAGCCCGACGAAGCCGTGGAGATCATCAGCGGCAGCGTGCGCGCGTGGAGCGAGGGTGCCGACCTTGGCGCGCCGCAGCAGGACTGGGGCTGGGAGATGTGGCACCGCTACTGGGTCGATCAGCGCACGAAATTCTATGAGAGCATCGGCCTCGGCGACGTGCTCGAATACTACTGGCAGAATAAAGACGACCTCGCGCACTACGCGAAGGCCTGCGTGGACATCCTGTGCGAGTTTCCCTTCGGCACCGAGGAGCTCGAGGGCATCGCCGCCCGCGGCGACTTCGATCTCTCGCAGCACCAGAAGCACAGCGGCAAGTCGCTGGAGATTTTTGACGAGGAGCTCAAAGCCGCCGCCGCAAAGCTCGACGACGCGCAAAAGGAGGCGCTCGTCCAGAAACGCCTCGCCGCCGAGCAGGCCAAGACCAAGGGCGATCCCTTGCCCGAAGCCGACGTGCGCGCCTGGTTCGACCGGCTCTTCAAAGGCTTCTACGTGCCGCACGTCATCGAGCCATCCGCCGGCCTCGACCGCATGGCGCTCGCGATCATCGCGAAGGCGTTCGACGAGTTCGAGAAAGCCGACGACAAGGGCAGGAAGGAAACCATCACCGTGCTGCGCTTCCACCCTCGCGTGGCACCGGTGAAATGCGGTGTGTTCCCGCTGTTGAAAAACAAACCCGAACTCGTGGCGAAAGCGCGCGAAGTTTACGAGCTGCTGCGGCCGCACATGAACTGCTTCTACGACGAGACTGCCTCCATCGGCCGCCGCTACGCGCGCCAGGACGAGATCGGCACGCCGTTCGGCATCACCATCGATTTCGACACGCTGGGCGAGAAAGGCCCCGATCTGCAGGACACCGTCACGCTTCGCGAGCGCGACAGCGGCGCGCAGCAGCGCGTGAAGATCGGTGATCTGCTCGGCAAGCTGCTGCCGCTGTTGCGGTGAGCAGCGCCGCCGGGGCGCGGTGAGGGTGCGAAGTGCGGCCCTTTGGCAAGAGCTGCCGCCCGGTGATCAGCGCTTTCCCGGCGGGACTCGAAGGACTCGCGTAGCTTGGTCATTTGTCCAACTCTGCCTCTTTGCAGCCCGGCGCATTTGTTTGATAATCGGCCCCACGCGCGTGTCCAAGAACCGTCCTTCACCAGCCACAGTCATGCGTCTCGCACCGCTACTTCTCTTGCTTTCGTCGATGGCAGCACCTGCTCTGCGCGCCGGCTTGCTTGCGCCCACATCACCCTACGTCGAGAGCGGCGGCATCGTGCAGGGGGAGGCGGAGAACTATCATGCAAAAGCGAACTCCGCCGTGTCGCCCGGCACGGATGCATGGGTGGAAGTGCCGACGAATGCGGTGCAGGGTGCGACGTTTGAGACTGCGTCGGGCGGTTTGTTTTTCCAGACTCAGCCGGATGACGGAACGGCGAATGCGACCTTCAACGGTGCGACGGTCGGCTCTTCCGTGGACTACAAGATCACGATCAGCACGCCGGGCACCTACCAGCTCTTCCTGCGCTGGGATGGATGGGATGGCGCGTCGGACTCGATCTACGCGGGCATTCTCGAGCTTGCCGACGGCATCGGCGGCACGCGCGCGGACTGGTATGAAGACACGGGCCATGCGACCTCGGACTTCGCGCAGCAAAACTGGGACGGCCTCGGCCAGGCGGAGGCGAATGTGGCGATCGCGACACAAGGCGCGATGACGTGGTCGATCACGACGCCCGGCACCTACACGCTGCGTGTCGTCGCGCGTGAAGATGGCGTGGCGCTCGATGCGTGGCGCTTGCAGCTCACGTCGCTGCCGGATCCGAATCCTGTCGCCACGTCGAGCAGCAGCGTGATCATCGGTCAGGATGAGTTTGCGTATGCGGATGGTGCGATCGCTGGAAAAAACGGCGGCACGAACTGGGACTTCGACAACACGACGAACAACGACGCCTTCATCGGATTCACGCGGCAGACGGCTTCGACGTGGGATGCGGTGTTCGGCGCGCCGGCCATTGCGGGCGGCAAGCTCACCACGCTCGATTCCGGCGCGAAGCGCGAATACGGCTCGCCTTCCGAGGCCAATGGCGCGGTGAACGATGCGTTCTCATCGCCGAGCCGGCAGGTGTATTGTCGCGTGCAGATGACGCGCGCTGCGGGCGCGACGTGGACGGGCATCAGTTCGTATGATTTCAATGCCGAGCGCATTTTTTTCGGCGTGCCATTCAATCCGAATCCGAGTTCCGGCGTGCGCGAGTTTGGCATCGAGGAGAACGGCGCGACTTACTCCGGAGTTCCCGTCGTCGATGGCGTGACCTACACGCTCGTGGCGAAGCTCGACTTCGTGAACGACGTGATCGCGCTCTATGTGAATCCGGACTTCTCGAAGCCGGAAAGTCAAAACACGCCCGCCGCCACGCGCTCCTATGTCGGCGGCAATTGGAGCACCGCCGTGCGCCTTGGTTCCGGCGGCACCAGCGGCGCGGGTGCGGTGTCGTGGGACAATCTCGTCGTCGGCTCAAGCTGGAGCGCCGTGCAGCGAGCCTATCCTTTGAATGTGCCGGTGAGCGGCGCTGATGTGGTGATCGCGCAAGAATCCTTCGATTACCCCGGCGGAAACATCTTGAATCGCGACGGCGGCACGGGCTGGGACTTCGACAACATCAACGCGGACGCCTTCGTCGGCCGCACGCAGATTCAATCGACGTGGGACAACGTGCAGGGCTTCCCGTATGTCGATGGCAACCGGCAGATGCTCGCCACATGGTCGTCGAGTGCGAAGCGCGAATACGGCGCGCCGACCGAGGCGAACGGCGCATTCAGCAACGCAGCGGCATCGCAATACAAGACGCTCTACTATCGCTTCGAGATGCTGCGTGGCGGCCTCGGCGTGACGTGGGGCGGCCTCAGTCTCTATGACACGACGAATGAACGCATCCTCTTCGGCGTGCCGGATGCCGTGAATCCATCGTCCGGTGTGCGCGAGGTCGGCATTCACAATCTCGGCTCGAACTCATGGAACTACACCGGCATCGCGCCCGTGACCGGCGCGCGCTACAACCTCGTGGCGAAGGTGGACTTCACCACAGGCACGGTGTCGCTCTTTGTGAATCCAAACTTCTCGCTTGGCGAGCCTGCGACGCCGAACGCCACGCTCGCATGGGCTGGCGGCACCACGACGGCGCTGCGCTTCGGCTCCGGCGGCAGCGATCCGGTTTACTGGGATGACGTGGCCGTGACGACGAGCTGGGCGGCGATGCAAAACTTGTATCCGACTTCGATCCCTGCGGCGGGTTCCGACGTGATCATCGGCACGGAAAACTTCACGTATGCCGATGGCGGCATCGGCGGTCGTGCGGGCGGTGCGTATTGGGATTTTGAAAATCAGTCGGCCGGTGATGGCGTGGCGAATCACACGCAGGAGATCGCGAACTGGGACGTGGCGTTTGGCTCGCCTTTCGTCACCGCTGGCAAGCTCTCGACACAAGAAGCCGGCGCGATCCGGCAATACAACGCGACGGAGAATGACGGTGCGATCAACGAAGACGCCGGCACGATCCACAAACAGGTCTATTGCCGCTTCGAGATGACGCGCGCCGCGGGCGCGACGTGGGGCGGTGCATCGTTCTTCGACTTTGGCAACGAGCGCCTGCTTGTCGGCGTGCCGTTCGCGGTGAATCCGGCTTCGGGCAATCGCGAGTTCGCCGTTCACGATCTCGCCCTCGGTCACACCTACTCCGGCGTGCAGCCGGTGGACGGACAAACCTACACGATCGTGGCGAAGCTCGATTACGTCGGCAATCTCGTCTCGCTCTGGATCAATCCTGATCTCGCGCAGCCCGAGTCGGCGAATGCGCCGCTCGTCACGCGGCCCTACGCGTCTTTGAACTGGAACACCGCGATCCGCCTCGGCTCCGGCGGCTCGGCACCAACGACGTGGGACAATGTGGCCGTGACTACGAGCTGGCGCGCCATGCAGTCCTCGCTCGGCCCGCCGCTGACGACGAATGACTCCGTCACCCTGCGCCACTTGTCGAAGGTGCTCATCGACGTGAAGCGCAACGATGCCGGCGCGGGCACGGTCGAGATCGTCACGCCGCCGTCGTTCGGCACTGCTGTGCTCGATGCCGATGGCCGCATCCGCTACACGCACACGACCGGCACGCCCGCGAGCGACTCGATGACCTATCGCCTCGCCGGCATCAACGGCCAGAACTCCACCCCGGCGACGGTCACGTTCAACTTCAGCAACGCGATGCGCCTGCCGAACACGACGAGCACCATGCCGCTCACTCCGCCGAGCACCGGACTCGCGGTGGTCGATGCTTTGCCGACGGTGAGCTTCACCGCGCCGACATGCATGGCGACGGTGCCCGGCAGCACGACGAAGCTCGTGATCGGCGAGCGCAATGGCAAGCTCTGGCTCGTGCCCGACATCACTTCCTCCTCCGCGGCGAAGCAGCTCTTCCTCGACGTCGCCGCCGTGGTGAATCCGCGCGCGCTGGAAGACTTTGAAGACGATGGCAACGAACTTGGCCTCAAAGGCGTCGCGTTCCATCCAAACTTCGCGGGCAACGGCCAGTTCTTCATCACCTACTGCCTCAAGAGCAACACCGGCCAGCGCTACATTCGCGTCGCGCGCTTCACGACGGTGAGCGGCAATCCCAATCTCGGCGACACGGGGAGCGAGCAGCCCTTCATCACGCAGTCCAGCAACTCGCCGATCCACAACATCGACATGTGTACGTTCGGGCCCGATGGCTACCTCTATTTCACGGTCGGCGATGGTGGCAATCTCAATGACAGCGAAGGCAACGCGCAGCGCATCGACAAGGATTTCTGGTCGTCGATTTTCCGCATCGACGTCGATCGATTGCCCGGCAATCTCGAACCGAACGCCCATGCGGCCATTGCTTTGAATCCGGCCGACTCGAACCACGCCTTCTACAAAGTGCCCGCTGACAATCCCTTCATCGGCGCAACGTCGTTCAATGGCAATCCTCTTCCTGGCCCCGGCGCCGTGCGCACGGAAATCTACGCACTCGGCTTCCGCAATCCGTGGCAGATCAGCTTCGACTCCGGCGGCACGCACGAGATGTGGTGCGGAGAGGTGGGACTCGACAGTTGGGAGGAAGTGAACGTCGTCACGCCCGGCGGCAACTACGGCTGGGCCTACAAGGAAGGCAACGCGACTGGCGTGCGGACGGGCGCGCCAGCGGGCTTTGCGCCCACTGCACCGCTTTGGACCTACTTCCACGGCGGCGGCATCCTTGAAGGCCGCAGCGTCACCGGCGGCGTGGTGTATCGAGGCACCAAGTACCCCACGCTCACCGGTAAATATGTGTTCGGCGATTTCGTCTCCGGCCACTTGTGGACGCTCGTGCGCAACGGCTTGAACCCGCCGACGGTCGAGCGCATCGGCGGCGAGGCGGGCATCGTGGCCTTCAATTTCGATCCCTCGAACGGCGACATCATCATGCTCGACTACGGAGACGGGAAAGTGCGCCGCCTCACCACGCAGACGATCGACAACTCGTTTCCCGCCAAACTCAGCGACACCGGCCTCTTTGCCGACATGTCCGACCTCACGCCGAATCCCGGCGTCGAGCCCTACTTCATCAATCTGCCATTCTGGAGCGACTACGCGCGAAAGTCCCGCTACTTCTCGATCCCGGATGCCATCTCGACCTTCGGCTACGCGCAGGAAGGCGAGTGGTCGCTGCCCACAGGCTCGATCTGGATCAAGCACTTCGACTTCGATCAAACGCGTGGCAACCCGGCCACCGGCAAGCGGCTGGAGACGCGCCTGCTCGTGAAGAACTCCACCGGCGCGTATGGTGTGAGCTACCGCTGGAATGACGCGGGCACTGAAGCGTATCTCGTCGATGACAATGGCGTGGACTTCGACATGAACATCACCGTGAGCGGCAGTCCGTATGTCCAGCACTGGCGCATCCCGAGCCGCGCCGAATGCATGAACTGCCACACCCCGCAGGGCGGCTTCTCGCTGAGCTGGGAAACGCGTCAGCTCAATCACACCGGCACACTCGCCGGCTCCAGCGGAAATTTTCTCTCGCTGCTCGCGAGTGCTGGTTATCTCAGCTCGCCACCGTCGGCAGCGACCGTCGCGAACTTGCCGTTCTTCTCGACGCCGACCGACACGACGCAAACGCTCGAAAGCCGCGCTCGCTCGTGGCTCGCGGTGAATTGCTCGTATTGCCATCAAGCCGGCGGCACCGGCGTCGCGTATTTCGATCTGCGCCCGGAACTCTCGCTCACGCAGACGAACATGATCGACGGCGCGCTCTTCAATCCGCATCAGCCCAGCCACAAGGCCGTCGTGCGCGGCAGTCCGAATGACTCCGTCATTCTCAGCCGCATGGCCGCTAGCAATGGCTACACGCGCATGCCGCCGCTCGGCACAGCCGAACTCGACCTCAACGGCATCCAGGTCGTGACCGACTGGATCAATCAATCGGTCAATCGCAGCACCTACAACGACTGGCGCATCGCGAACTTCGGCAATGGCACCTCGCCCGAAGGCGCGCAAAACTTCGACGCTGACGACGACGGTCAGAACAACTACTTCGAATGGCTCGGCAGCACCGGGCCGCTCGCGGCAGGATCATTCCTGTATCCCGGCATCACCACCAGCGGCGGCAACGTGAACGTCCAGTTCCCCAATCTCCAGGGCCGCCTCATCCAGGTGCAAACGAGCACCGACCTCATCAACTGGTCGCTCTGGAACGCGCCGAACAACAACGGCTTCCCGGCACCGACTGGTGCGACCCGCACGCTCACCGCCCCGGTCGATGCGCCCCGGCGCTTCTTCCGTCTCGACGTGCGAGAGCAGTAGGCTCCTCCGGCAACAGATGCTGGAGGCGTCGCCCGGCGGCAGCAGCGAAGCAGATCGCCGCCGGCCTTCGCGCCCGCCATTTCCGGGCTGCGAATCACCACATCTGTAACCGCTTGCGAGGCCTGGCGTTACCCAGCGACACCGGCAAAAGCCGTGCCTGCGTGCCCCGGCACGCATTCAAATCCAATCTGACAACACCATGAAAAACCGCATCAACATCGTCACTCTCATCATCTCGCTGGCCGCCACGGCCGGCTTCTCACAAGAAATCGTTCCCCAGGCCGATGCCATGAAGGGCGCGGCGATGGCCTGGCAGGCCAGCGCGGACATCACCGACGCGCCGGTCGTCGTCGATCCGGACATCAAGAATCCCTTTGCGATGAAGGGAGGCAGCAACATCGGCATGCTCGTGGTGCCGGAGACGAAGCTTGCCAAGGAGATCGAACACGCCGGCGCGGGCGTGACGCCGGTCGCGCAGATTTGGCTGCGCGGTTTGCTGCCTGTCTTCAACGGCAGCACCGCCACGCTGGACAAGCTGCGCACGGTGAGCGTGTCGGACGGCGCAAATTCGCTGCTCGTGCCCGTGCTGTTCGTGGGGCTGCAAAACGGTACCGTCGGAAAGGAACTCGTCATCTTCAGCCAGGACAAGACCGCGCTCGCCACATTGCCTCTGAAGGCCGTCGAACAGGAGCAGAAGCTGCCGGTGGAATTCAGCGTCGTGGCGAACAACGAACGCAAATCTGCGGAGGTGACGATGACGCTGGTCGGCAAGTTCCAGGCGAACTTCGGTCTGGCAGCGGAGAATTGAACGTGCGCACGCCGTGCGGCCCGGAGCGAGGGCCGCCGGCTCCCGCGCAGTTCGGCACCGGCAGTTTGCGCGTCCATGGCTGGGGACCGGTGCGTTGACGGCGGCGCGGTCTGCCTCGGCCCGAGGTGCTCACGCAATGCGGATTTACGCGCTTTCCCTCCGGCTGGTGACGTTCACTGTGCCCCGCACTCATTCCCGCCGCCATGAGACCCGCCCGCTTCTTTCTCCTTTGCATTGTGCTGACTGCTTCGCTCCATGCCGCCGACTGGCCGCAGTGGCGGGGGCCTTCCCGAGACGGAGTCTGGAGTGAGACGGGGATCATCTCGAGTTTCACGTCGCAAAAACTCACGCCGCTGTGGAGCGCGCCGGTTGGTGCGGGCTACAACGGACCGACGGTCGCGGGAGACCGCGTGTTTGTCATGGACCGCGTCGCGCAGCCGGAGCAGCAGGAACGCGTGCTGTGCCTGGACCGCACGACGGGCAAGGTGCTCTGGACTCATGCTTATGCGTGCGAGTATCGCGACTTCGGCTACCCGCTTGGCCCCCGCGCCGCGGTGACCATCGAGGCCGGCCGCGCTTTCTCACTCGGCGCGATGGGGCATCTGTTCGGTCTTGATGCTGCAACGGGCAGGGTGCTCTGGTCTCACGATTTGAAAGCGGAGTTCAATGCCGACATCCCCCTCTGGGGCATCGCTTCCGCGCCGCTCGTGGCTGGTGATCTGGTCATCGTGCAGGCCGCGGGCCGGCCTGACGCGTGCATGATGGCCTTCGACGCGACCACGGGAAAAGAGAAATGGCGGGCGCTCGACGGCAAAGGATCCTACTCCGCGCCGAAGCTCATCGGGTACGACGGGCACGATGTCGTGCTCGCCTTCACAGGCAACTGGCTGGCCGCGCTCGAGCCTGAGACGGGCAGGGTGATTTGGAGTCTCGAATTCAAGCCCGCGAAGATGCCCATCAACGTGCCCGACGCCGTGCTGGATGAAAGCGGACGCCATCTGTTTGCCACCACGTTTTACGACGGCTCGTTCTATTTTGGGATGAATCGCGGCGCATCGCCGCCTGATCTGCTCTGGCGGCGCCAAGGCGTCAGCGAGCGCAAAACGGAAGCGCTGCACTGCATGATCATGACGCCGCTGCTGCGTGACGGCCACATCTATGGCATCGACAGCTACGGCGAGTTCCGCTGCCTCGATGCGAAGACCGGAGACCGGGTGTGGTCCGACGAATCGCTGCTCGCCAACGGGCGCTGGGCCACCGCCTACTTTGTGCAAAATGGCGACCGCACATGGATCACGACCGAGAAGGGCGAGATCATCATCGCCCGGCTCACGCCGGAGGGATTTGAGCGCATCAGCAGCGCACAACTCATCACGCCGACGACGGAGCTGCGCGGACGGAACCACCCCATCGACTGGTCCCATCCCGCGTTTGCCCACCGGTGCGTGTTCGCGCGGAACGACCGCGAGATCATCTGCGTGTCACTGGCCGCCGAATCCAGATGAACGCGGGGAGCGCGCGCGAATCGATGGCGGCGCAGGACTGCTCACCACGACTCCAGGCACTGGACGAGCCGCGGTTCCAGTGCGGGGTCGAGCCAGGCGAGCACTTGCCGGATGTCATCCGCGGACATGCCTGTGCAGCCCGCCGTGGCGATGCCGGGCGCGGGCCAGCGGTGGAGGAAGATGCATGAGCCGCGCCACGGCAGGCCGCCAGGATTGTGGGCGATGACGGCACCCCAGCGGTAGAGGTCATCGTGGCGGATCATGGCTTCGTTGCTGTCCCAGTCGCGACTCACCAGGGTGTTGTCCACGATTTGATTGTAGTAGCGTGACTTCGGATCATCGACGCCGATGATGGACTGCGTGAGCGGCAAATAGCGAAGCCTGAGCCAAGAGGCATCCGGTCCGCGCGCCACTCCGAAGGCGAAGGGGATGAGGAAGACGCCGGCCGGGCTGCAGCCGTCGCCTTCGTGCTTGATGCGGAAGTCCGCCGGGGCCGTGCAGCAATGCTCGCCAACGCCCCAGGCGAGACCCTTGCGTCCGAGCGTGACCGGGATGGGGCCGGCGTGGGTTTGCCAACGTCCACCCGCCTCGCGCTCCAGGAGCCAGAGCTTCGCATCGACGGATTCTTCGGAGGGTGAGAGCACGAGCATGACCTGACGGCAGCCATCGGGCAGGGCGGAGCGAAACATTCGCGGCACGCGCGGCGCCGCAGGCACGAGGACCTGCATGGCCGCCCAGATCGCGGTGGTGATCGCGACGGCTGCGAGGATGATGGCGCGTCGTTTCATGTGGTGCACGCTCGCTGGTCGGGGAGTCGTCCTGACTTCTCCGCCTCCACCACCCACGCCGTGTTGAGCGCGGCACCGGGCTTCTCACACGTCGTCCGCGCCTTTTCGAGAGCGGGTGCCTTCGCGTCCACGCGGGTGATGGCCGCGGAGAAATGCAGCGCGAAAATCAGGGACGTGCGGTTCATGGCCGCGATGCTAGACGCGAGGGCGGCGGAGTCCACCGGTTCATTGCTCGCGCGGCATGCCCTCAAAGTGATCCGCTGCGCTGAATCTCCATCTTCTGGATCGCGACCGGCGGCGTACCCGGTGGCGGTGTGTCCTCGCGCATGTACCACAGCGTCCAGCCTTTGATCTGTAGTGCCGCGGGATGGCTGCCGTTCCATTCGAAGGCGAACCAGTTGCCGACCAGCGGGCGCGCCTTTTGATACCTCGAACGCCACAGGTTGACCATGAGCTTCTGCCATTTCGTGTCCCGAAATTCGGCGGAGATGACCGCTGGTTTCTCAAATGAAACGGGTCGTCCCTCGCGGAGCAGATCGACGTGGGAGCCGTCCGCAAGGCGTGCTTCCATGATGAGCCAGCCGTCGTCCTTCGTCGGGCCTGGCGCGAACATGGTCCAGTACTGTGGGAGGTGGAGGGCGTAGCCTGCGGGATTCATCCACTGCGGGAACCATGGCGTCCATCGTGCGGGATCGATGCTGCGGATATTCCACAGCGTCACGTAGAGGAGAGATATGAAACCACATGCCTGGACGACGGTGGAGGTCCACCACCGTCGTCGCGGCGCATTGCCAGATGGATTTGCATCAGCGGCCGTTCCGTCCGCCAGCGCCAGCCCGCGCGGGCCGAGCTTGTCCCAAAACCCGGGCGGCAGAAACAGCGTCCAGGCCACGATCATCGTGAGCGGGAACGGCCCCAGCCGCAGGCACACCCAAAGGCCCGCGTGCAGCACCCAGAATGAAACGACGGCAACCATGCGCCAGCAGCCGTTCCGCCATGGCACGAAGGCGAGCGCGGGTCCGATCAACTCCAGCCACCAGGTGCTGAAAGTCATGACCCGGTCGAAAACGGGAAACTCCAGCAACCGGCGGCCCGCGACGGTGACGAACTGATCGAGGCACAGTGCGTAGTAAACCGCCGTTCCATCACGGACCCACTCCGGGCCGCTTTTCAGCGCCACGCCCGCCCAGTATATGATGGCGATCTGAATGAGAATGCCCAGCCCCGGCCATGTGGCGATGAGGCCGACGCCGTCCGCTTCTCTTTTGCGCAAACACGCGTCCGCGGACCACCGCGCGCCGAGCGGCAGCATCATGGACCAGAAGAGGAGCAGCCGCAGCACCATGTCGCCGCTGTGCAGGACGATTTGGTTCCGAGCGTGAAGCGAGCACAGCAGCACCCAGCACACCGCCACGGCGACCCGGGTGTGGAAGCCCGCCAGCAGGCACAGCGCAGCGGTCATGTGGAGCAGGAGCAGCGTCACCTGCCAGGCCGTCGATCCGCTCCAGGAGTGGATGGACCAGAGCCACGGGCTTTCCTCAAACTGCGGCAGGGATGCCAGGGGCAGGAAGCCCTGGTCCGAGTAAAACGCACGCACACTGCCCAGCGCCAGGGCGATGTCCCAAAGCAGAAGCACGCCGAGACCGATGCGGAACGCCGCCAGCGAGCGCGGATCAATGCCGGCCGTCCGACGGAAGGCGTGCTTCAGGAAACTGTGCATGGCGCTCGTGACATGGTGCAGGAAGGGATGCGCGTGCGTGTGGACTCGTAGCACGACCTGCGCGGTCGTAAAGGGGCGGCCAGCAGCGTCGCTGAGCGTGCTGGCCGCGACATGCGCGCACCCATGCGCCGCATGATGTTTCCGTCTTTACCCTTGCCTCGTTCGCGAGAAAGGGGATAGTCGCGGTGTCCAGAAAACTTCGGCGGACTGCTAAGAAGCGTGCCGCCGGTCCGTTTGGGACACGACGCCGAGGTCTGACAGCCGCGCGTCTCGAAGAATTTCTCCAGAAGCATGATCATCGTTAATTCAACAATCGCCGCGCCGAAGCATTCGGAAGCCGTGGGGTTGTTCATGCCTGTCTGATGTTCCCGGTCGCGAACAGCCATGTCGTGCCGTGTCAAGAGTTTGAGGTCCAGCTCATGGTCCTCTCGTGCCCAAATCCACCCGGAGGTGTCCCATAAGCAATCCCACTAACAACGTCCCGTTCGGCAATCGTCCGTTCAATTCACTCGGAGGTGCATTCCCTTCGCAGTCGTCTTCACCAGCCCCTGCTCCGACCGGCGGCCAGCCGGGCGGCTCGCGCCCGGCATATCAGGGTGGAGGAGGGCCGCCGGGGCAGCGCCCGTATCAGGGTGGCGGGCAGTTCGGCAGCCGGCCCTTCGGAGGTGGTGGAGGTCCGAACAACCGCTCGCGTCCGCCCTCGCGGGTGTTCGATTCCACGCGCGTGAATGAGCGCATCCGTGCGCCGAAGGTGCGCGTGGTGGACGGTGTCTCGCACGAGCAGCTCGGCGTGATGCCCACGTCACAGGCCATCCGCCTGGCCCGGGAGCGCGGCGTGGACCTCGTCGAAGTGGCGCCGAATGCCGAGCCGCCCGTGTGCAAGCTCATCGACTACGGCAAGTACAAGTACGCCCAGGAGAAGCACAAGAAGGAGGCGCACAAGCACCACAAGGCCAGCAAGCTCAAAGAGCTGAAGTTCCGCGTCGGCATCGATCCGCACGATTACCTCATCAAGATGGTGCACGCCGAGGACTTCCTCGCCGAAGGGCACAAAGTCCGCGTGCAGCTCCAGTTCCGCGGGCGCCAGATGGCCCACCAGGAGCTTGGCTTTGACTTGATGAAGCGGATCAAGACCGACCTCTCCTCCATGGCACACGTTGACATGGAGCCGAAGCAGGCGGGCAGGAACATCAACATGCAGCTCTCGCCGCTGCCCGAGCGCCAGCGCGTGCGGAAGTTCAAGACCATTCATCGTCACGCCGAACTCATCGACAAGAACGAGGACTTCGACGAAGACGACCACGAGCATCATCACAACGACCAGCACCAGCAGCGTCATGATGGCCGCCATCAAGCAAACGCGGGGAAGCCCGATGCTCCGCCGGCTCCCGCCGCGCCCGCGATGGCCGTGGCGGACGCGGCGCAGTCATGAGCGATGAGTGTGTGCGTTGTGCGTCGCGTTTCACTGTGCGCCGCCGGCCGCCCGGTGAGTGTGCGAGCCAGACCGCGTCTGTGATCCAGCATGGCACGGCTGCTTCTCTTCGACATTGACGGCACGCTTCTCGACACGGGCGGTGAAGGCGGCCGTGCGCTGCTCGATGCGGTCGAGGAAGTCTTCGGCGTGCCGCGCGACTCGGTACCGAAGCTCGAACTCGCCGGAGCCACCGACGGCGGCATCACCCGGCAGATCATGAGGCACCTCGGCCGTGAACTGCACGCCGGAGACGTGGAGCCGTACCATCGCAGTTACCTGCGGCATCTTCAGCGCCGGCTCGGCGACCCGGCATTTTCCGGCACGCTGCTTCCCGGCGTAAAGGCGCTGCTGCCGGTCCTTCATGCCGCGCCGCAGGTGCACCTCGGCCTGCTCACTGGAAACCTGCGGGAGGGCGCCGGCCACAAGCTGCGGCGCTTCGGCATACAAGAGTTCTTCACCGAAGGCGCATTTGGCGATGATGCCGAAGACCGCAACCTGCTCGGCCCCATCGCCCACCGGCGCATGGAGCGGGCCCTCGGCGTCACATGCGCGCGTGAGGAAATCATCATCATCGGCGACACGCCGAAGGACATCGCCTGCGCCCGTGCCTGTGGCGCGCGCTGCATCGCCGTCGCCACCGGCGCCTTCGCGCGGCATGAGCTGGAGGCTCACCGCCCGTGGCTCGTGCTCGATTCGCTGGAGGACGGCGCGTTCCTTTCCGCGGCCGGCATCGGCGGCTGAAGGGTGTGTGCCGGAGTCGCGCAGACGAGCACAAGCCATGCACCGTCTTTTTCGACATGAAGCTTGATCGTCCGTGCCTTGTCATGGAAAAAGCACCGTCATGACAGCCCCGTCCACTGGAGGAGCATCGAAGACTGCCCGCGCCATGCGTTTCTCGCTCTGGACGGGCTTCCTCATGCTCGTGATCAAGATGGGCGCGTACCTGCTTACAGGATCCGCCGCCATCCTCGGCGACGCGGCGGAGTCCGTGGTGCATGTGGGCGCCGTGATGTTTGCCGCCTTCAGCGTCTGGCTGGCGGAGAAGCCCGCGGATGAGAACCACCGCTACGGCCACAGCAAGATCGCCTTCTTTTCCGCGGGCACCGAGGGCGCGCTCATCGTGATCGCCGCCGTGTTCATCATCTACCAGTCGGTGCGTGTCTGGCTCTCCGGCGCGCAGCCGGCGAACATGGACCAGGGCGTGCTGCTCACCATCGCCACCATCGTCATCAACGGCGTGCTCGGATGGTATCTCATCGCCTCGGGGCGGCGCACGAATTCCCTCATCCTCGTTTCGAACGGCAAACATGTGCTCACCGACTCGTGGACGAGCCTCGGCGCCATCGTCGGCCTTGGGCTCGTTCACTTCACCGGCTGGCCCGGCTGGGATCCCGTCTGCGGCTTGATCATGGCCGGCAATATCATCGTCTCCGGCTTCGGCCTGCTGCAGCAGAGCATCAGCGGCCTGATGGACGTGGCCAGTCCCGAGTTGCACCGGCGGCTCAACGAGGTGCTGCGCCGCGAGACGGAACGCCACGGCATTTCCTTCCACGCCCTGCGGCACCGTGACTCGGGCCACGCGCATTGGGTGGACGTGCATCTGCTCTTCCCTGATGACGTATCGCTCAAGCAGGCGCACCGCGTGGCCACCGCCATCGAGAAGGCCGTGTCCGATGCCATGGACCGCCGCGTCATCATCACCACACACCTCGAGTGCGAGGGCGACCACGACGCCATGCACCCCGGGGAGGGCACCGCCGTGGACGAAGCCTTTGCGGACGACGGCGCATGAACCTCGACGCCGCCGTCATCAGTGCAGGTGCCCCGGCCGCCTGGTGCGTCCGCGTGCTCGATGAAGTCGTCTCCACCAGTGACGTCGTGCGCGATCTCGCCCTCGGCGGCGCGCCGCACGGCACCGTCGTGCTCGCGGAGCATCAGACCGGCGGGCGCGGCCGCAGGCAGAACCGCTGGCTCGCACCGCGCGGCAGGGATTTGATGTTCTCCGTGCTTTTTAAGCCCGACGGCGTGGCTTCGGATCTTTGGCCTCGCCTCACCACCCTCGCTGCGCTCGCCCTTTGCAAGGGCATCGAACACGAGCTGCCCCTCGCGCCGTGCATCAAGTGGCCGAACGATGTGTACCTCGCCGACCGCAAGGTCGCCGGCCTCCTCGCCGAGAGCCTCGTGGGACCTGCGGGTTCGTTTGTCGTGCTTGGCATCGGTCTCAATGTCAACGCCGCCGCCTTTCCCGATGAGATCCGCGCCTCCGCCACCTCGCTCGCCGTGGAGTTGCGCCCCGGGGGCATTGAGATCGATCGGAACTCGCTCGCCGTTGCGATCCTCAACGCCCTCGCGCACGAGCTGCCGCGGCTCGATGCAGGCTTCGTCGCCGCGATGGAGGAAGTGCGGGCGCGAAGCTGGCTGCTCACCAAGACCGTCCGTGCCACTGTCGATGGCCGTGAAGTCTTCGGCCGTGCCGCCGATCTCAACCACGAAGGCCATCTCGTCCTCGCACTCCCGGACGGCTCCACCCGCACCCTCAGCAGCGCCGACGAAGTGCGTTGCGTCGTGTGACGTGACACTCCCCGCGCCCTGATCACACGCGGCGTCCGACTGCCTGATAGCCGCCGACGATGATGAGCGCCGCTCCGGCACCCTGCACCAGAGTGAAGGGCTCGCCAAACAGCGCGATGCTCGCGAGCGTGATGCAAAGCGGCACCGCCACCTGAAACGCGCCGCCGGTGGTGACAGGCAGATGACGGAAACCTTCCGTCATGGCGATCTGGCCGATGCCGGCCGCCGCGGCGGCGATTACGAGAAAAGCCACCTCCGCCCCGGACGCACGCCACGCGCCCGCGCACACCATGGGCAGCGCGAGCAAGGCGGTGTAAATGCACTGCGAAGCGAAGATGGTGGTGCTGCTTTCCGTGCGGGTGAGCTGGCGGATCACCACCACCGTGGCCGCGGCGATCAATGCCCCGGCGATGGCGATGAGTTCGTGCAGCGTCTGGCCGCCTTCGGCGTGATGATCCACGCCCGTTAGCAGCGCCAGTCCGCCCACGGCGATGACGATGCCGGCGATCTGCCGGGCCGCGAGATGTTCCTTGAGGACGAAGACGGCCATGAGCGCGGACCAGATCACCCATGTGTTGCCAATCAGCGTGGCCTTGCCCGCGCCGAGCACGGGCAGCGTGACGTAATACGCCGCCGTGCCAAACGCGCCGAGCACGCCGCGCGAGACGAGCAGCCGGCTCGTGGCTGCACGCTTCAAATCGAGAGCCGGCCGCCGTGCCCCGCCGGCTGCCGTGCGCGGCGACGAGACGAGCATCACGATGGCGATTCCCACGAGCGCGCGAAACAGCAGCGCCAGCCACGGGCTCACGCCGTGATCGCTGCCCAGGTGCTTGAGCAGCAGCGCGTTGCCCGTGAAACAGGCGAGCGACACCAGCATCCACAGCGCACCGGCCTTGAACGAGGGCGCGAATGTTCCCGCGCTACGCACGCTCATGCGGCCCCTTCGCTCCCGTTTCATTCATGGCGCACTTCATAGACGCATCGGCGCGGCGGATCAATGCCCGTGGCGGCGACAGGCGGCCGTGAGAATCGCAACGACCGCGAGAACCGCCGGGCGCGGAAGCGACAAAGCAGTTTCGTCACGCCGCATCCGGTGTCACTTTCGCGCCATGAAACTGCCGTCCGGTCTTTCGTGTGCCGCCATTCTCGCGTTGTGCATCCCCGTGTCCGCCACAGCGGCTGCGCCGCAGAAGACGGTGCAGAAGGCGAAGCAGCCCGGCAAGACTGTGGAGGAGATCGCGGAGGTGGTCACACCCTCGCTCGTGAAAGTGATGCAGGTGGGCCGCGAAGGCATGGACGGCTTGGGTGCGGGCTTCGTCATCCGCAGCGATGGATTGATCGCCACGAACAAGCACGTCATCGGCGAGGCGCGGCTCATCCAGGTCGAGACGAGTGATGGCGAGAAGCACGATGTCACCGAGGTGTATGCCTCCGACGTGCACCTGGATCTGGCGATCCTGCGCATCGCGAAGACCGGCATGAAACCGCTGGCGCTGGGCGACTCGAAGAAGGTGAAGCAGGGCGCGCCCGTGGTGGCGATGGGGAATCCCGCGGGGCTGGACTTCAGTGTCGTGGAGGGGGTGGTTTCCGCTGTGCGCGAGATCGACGACATCCCCATGATCCAGGTGGCGATGCCCATCGAGCGCGGGAACAGCGGCGGGCCTTTGCTCGATCGGCAGGGCCGCGTGCTGGGGCTGCTCACGCTCAAATCCGTGAAGACGGAGAACCTCGGCTTCGCGATGCCGGTGAATGATTTGAAACGCCTGGTCTCGAAGCCCAATCCCGTGCCGATGAGCCGTTGGCTGACCATCGGCGTGCTCGACCGCCTCGCCTGGAAACCGATGATGGGCGCGCAGTGGACGCAGCACGCCGGCGTGATCAAATCCACGCTCATGGGTGATGGCTTCGGCGGCCGCTCGCTCTGCCTGTGGATGGCGGACGAGCCGCCCCGGGCCTTTGAGGCCGCGGTGTCAGTGCGGCTGGCTGATGAAGAAGGCGCGGCCGGCCTCATCTTCTGCGCAGACGGTGGCGACCGCCATTACGGCTTTTATCCCTCGAACGGGAAGCTCAGGCTCACACGTTTCGAGGGTGCCTTCGTCGATTCGTGGACCGTGCTGGCCGAGATCGAGACGGATGCCTACAAGCGCGGCGACTGGAACGCCCTGCGCGTGCGCGTGGATGAGACGCGCATCAAGTGCTTCGTGAACGGGCGGCAGGTGATCGAGCAGGAGGACGCGGGGCTTCGCGGCGGCCGTGCCGGGTTGTGCAAGTTCCGCCTGCCCACGGCCGAGTTCCGGAGCTTCCGCATCGGCACCGACCTCGCGGACAAGCAGATCGCACCGGAGGTGGCAGAAGGCATCAAGCAGTCGCTCGGGGCATTCCTGGACAAGAAGACCAGCCGGCAAACAGTCATCGACCATCTGCTCGATGATCCATCGGCCGGGCGGCGGCTGCTCATCGAGCAGCGCAAGGCGCTGGAGCAGGACGCGTCATCTCTGAGGGAGCTCGAGCGCGATCTGCACCGCAGCGCCGTGGCGCGTGAGCTGGCGAGGCAACTGGGCCGCAAGGACGAGAAGGTGGACCTGCTGCGCTGCGCCCTGCTGGTGGCAAAGCATGACAACCCCGAGATCGACGTGGAGCAGTACCACCGCAGCTTTGCGCGGCTGGTGGACGAGCTGAAGAACGACGCCGATATCAAGAAGGACACGCCGCACGCCGTGAAGCGGCTGAGCAAGTTTCTTTTCCAGGAGAACGGCTTTCACGGCAGCCGGCACGACTACGGGAACAACTCGAACAGCTACATCAACGAGGTGCTCGACGACCGCGAGGGGCTGCCCATCACGCTGGCCGTCGTGTATCTCGAGTGCGCCGCGCGCCTGGGCGTGAAGAACGTGGTGGGCCTCTCCTTCCCCGGCCAGTTCATGGTGGGCTATCGCGAGTCCGAGGGGGCCGACCTGCGCGTGGTGGATGTGTTTGAGGGAGGCAGGGAAATGACCACAGCGCAGGCTTCCGCCATGCTCAGCCGCAGCGGCTTGTCGGTCGATGAGTTTATGGAGCCGGCAGACCGGAAGTCCATCATTGTGCGCATGATCCGGAACCTGCTGCGCAACGCGCAGGATGACGAGCAAGAGGCGCGGGAGAACCACACGAAGGCCACCGCCGACTCCATGCCGTATCTGAACCTCCTGCTTGCGCTCGATCCCGATGCCATGTCCGAGCACTTCGCCCGTGCCGTGCTGCGCGACACTCGCGGTGACAAGGCCGGCGCGCGTGAGGATGTCGGCTGGCTCATCGAACACCCGCCCGAGGGACTCCCGGCCGATCAAGCCGAGCGTCTGGCGCGGTGGTACGAGTCTCTCGCCCCGTGAGCACCCGGTCGGCCGGGGTGGGACGAGGGCTGGGCTTACGCATGAACCGAAAGCGCAAGCCTCAAAAGCCATGATTTGCCCCCGATTCAGGACGACCACGGATGAACTCAGAAGCAATCCAATCCGTGATCGTCCTGAATCCGTGGGAATCCAATCAGAAGCAATTCGTGCGCATGCCCTGGCGGCGAGGGTGCTGTGATCACCTTCCGGCTTGCCACCCGCCGCGCGCGCTGCTATGCCTTCCGTTGCTATGCCCAAGATTCAATACACCACTCCGGACGGCACCACCGGCGAGGTCGAGCTCGACCAGGAGCGCATGACCGTGGGTCGTGCCGATGACAACAACATCGTCATCCCCGACGGCTCCGTCTCCAGCCGCCACGCCGAGATCACCTTCGACGGTTCCGCGTGGACGCTGACGGATACCGGCTCCACCAACGGCACCAAGGTCGGCGGTGAGCGTGTGGAGACGGTGAATCTTGACTCCACCGGGGCGTTCACGCTCGGATCCGTGGAATGCGTTTTCCTCGGTGACGGTGGCGGCAGCGCAGGCCGCGGGGCCTCCGCCGTGGCCGCTGCGCGGTCGTCATCCCGCAGTTCCACCGCATCGTCCTCGGGCGGCAGCTATTCGAGCCAGCCCTACGACCGCTCGCGGCGCACCGGTTTCGGCCCGCACAAAAAGGAGAAGGACTCGTCCCGCGCCATGCTCATTTTGCTTGGCGTGCTGGGGCTGGCAGCCTGCGGAGCAGCGGCCTTCATGGCGATGAAGATGGGGGCGTGAAGACGCCGCCGGAGCTGAACCGGACTCCGAGCCGCAGCAGTTGCGGACGCGGGAACGTGCGCTCCGGTGAGAACCGAGAATAAACCAACCAATGCAGGCGCATGACGTGGCGCCGCGGAACAGAAAGAAATGGCCAATACGATTGTTGTGGGCGCCCAATGGGGTGACGAGGGGAAGGGCAAGATTGTCGATTACCTGACGGAGAAGACCGATGTCGTCGTGCGCGCCGCCGGCGGGAACAACGCAGGGCACACCGTCATCAATGACGGCACGAAGTACATCCTGCATCTCATACCTTCCGGCATTCTCTGGGACGGCAAGTTGTGCGTGATCGGCAACGGTGTCGTCATGGACCCGCTCGGCCTCATCCAGGAGATGAACAAGCTGCGCGGTCAGGGTGTGAGGATGGATCCCTCCAACCTGCTCATCAGCGAGACCGCCCATCTCGTCATGCCATACCACAAGGCGCTCGACCTCGCGCGCGAGGCCCGCTTGGGTGACAAGAAGATAGGAACCACCGGCCGCGGCATCGGCCCGGCCTACGCCGACAAGGTCGAGCGCGGCGGCCTGCGCGCTGTTTTGCTCACTCAGCCGGAAGTGTTGAAGGTGGAACTGGCGGCACGCATCAAGTGGCACAATCAGACGCTGCGTGCGGCCGGCGTGGCCGAGGTGCCCGAGGAGGAAACCGTGAAGGAAATCCTCGAAGCTGCCGCAGTCCTCGCACCGCACATTTGCAACACCGCCGTCGTTTTGCACGAAGCGATCCGCGCCGGGAAGACCATGCTCTTTGAAGGCGCCCAGGGCACCTACCTCGACATCGACCACGGCACGTACCCCTTCGTCACCTCCTCGAACACCACCGCCGGCGGCGCCTGCACCGGCTCGGGCGTGCCGCCGCGGAAAATCGACAAGGTCGTCGCCGTCTCCAAGGCCTACACCACGCGTGTCGGTTCCGGCCCCTTCGTCACCGAGAATGAAGCCATCGGCGACATGCTCCACAACATGGGCCGCGAGTTCGGCGCCACCACGGGCCGCGCGCGCCGTTGCGGCTGGCTGGACACCGTCTTGGTGCGCTACGCCGTCATGATCAATGGCGCGGACGAACTCGCCATCACGAATCTCGACGGCCTCGACGGTCTCGACACCATCCGGCTCTGCACCGCCTACAAGCTGCGCGGCACCGTGCTGCATCATCCCCCCGCCACCGCCGCGGACCTCGAAGCCTGCGAGCCGGTTTACGAAGAGCACCAGGGCTGGAAGCAAGACCTCAGCGGCATCACCCGCTATGCCGACCTGCCCGGGCTGGCGCGAAAGTACCTCGACCGCATCGCCGAACTGGCTGGCGCGAGGATCAGCCTCGTCGGCATCGGCCCCGCGCGTGAGCAGACGCTCGTGGCTTGATCCGCCCCGGCCAGTGTGCGGTCACTGCACATCACACCAAGCTGCGCGAAAGATTCCGCGTGGACGCGGCCTTCTATCTTCGTCATGAAACGCCGCTCCTTCATCTCCACGTCCGCCGCCGCCGCCACGTTCGGCTTCCAGTTCGTCCCGTCTCACGTCGTGCACGCGCAGGCGGGCGCAAAGGCACCCTCGGCAAAGATTCGGATCGCCGCCATCGGCTGCGGGGGCAGGGGCGCGGCGGATCTCGGCGGGCTGGCGGGAGAAGACATCGTCGCTCTCTGCGATGTGGACGAAAAACGCGCGGCTCCGAGTTTTGCGAAGTTTCCCAAGGCGCGGCGCTTCAAGGATTACCGCCGGATGTTCGACGCCATGGCGGGCGAGATCGACGCCGTGCTCGTCGCCACGCCGGACCACACCCATGCGGTGATCGCCCTCACGGCGCTCGGCCACGGCAAGCATGTGTACTGTGAAAAGCCTCTCGCGCACACCGTCGCGGAGGTGCGGGCAATGCGGAAGGCGGCGCTCGAGCAGAAAGTCGTCACGCAGGTGGGCAATCAGGGGCACTCCTCGGAAAGCATCCGCCTCTTTGTCGAGATGGTGCGCTCCGGCATGATCGGAAAAGTCTCCGAAATCCACGCCGGCTGTGATGCCTTCAAGGAAGTCTATTGCCAGATCGGCAAGCAGCAGCAGATCGAAACCGAGCGGCCCGAGGTGCCGGACGGTCTAGACTGGAACCTGTGGCAGGGGCCGCTGAAGCTTCGCGCATTTCACCCGGCCTACGTGCCGTTCTCGTGGCGCGGATTCACGGCGTTTGGCAGCGGCTGCATTGGCGACTGGATCTGCCATGTGGTCGATCCCTCCTTTTGGGCGCTCGATCTCGGCATGCCGACCTCCGTCGTGGCGGAGACGCAGGGCTTCGATCGCGTGAAGAACGCCGGCTTCTATCCGGCGGGATCGAAGGTGACGTTTGAGTTTCCCGCCAAAGGAGACCGCGGGCCTGTGAAGCTCATCTGGCACGACGGCAACACGGGCATTCCGCTGCCCGAGGAACTGGCGAAGGAGAACCGCAAGGTGGTCGGCATCGGCGCGGTGGTCATTGGCGACAAGGGCAAGATCATGCACGGCTCGCATGGAGCGGGCGGCGTGCGGCTCATCCCCGAGGCACGCATGAAGGACTTCAAAGCCCCGGAGAAGACGATCCCGCGCGTGGCCAGGGGCGATCATCACCAGGACTGGCTCGATGCCATCCGCGAGGGCCGTCCCGCCGGCTCGAGCTTTGAATACGGCGGAGCACTCAGCGAGATAGGCCTCCTGGGCCTCATCGCCATCCGCCGCTCCGGCACGCGGCTCGAGTGGGACAATGACGCGATGAAATTCACCAACGACGCCGAGGCCAATGCGATGCTCACGCCTGAGTATCGCGAGGGCTGGAAGCTGTGAGCACCGGCGCAGGTTCCGCCGGGGAACAGGGAGATCGCCTGCTTCTCTGCGGCCCGTTCAGTCGTCCAGGTAGATTGCGTAAACCCGCGCGCTGCTGTTCTCAGGAAAGTTCGCGCGCAGGGCGACGCGCTTGTCCTTTGGGAGCGGCTTCTGCCATCTGACGACCTGATGCACGCCGCTTTCCGTGAGAGTCGCCGTGAAGCCCTCGAGGGGATGGTCAAGATGGTCAAGGAGCTGGAGGCTCAGCGGCGACTCCTGGCTCACCCCATCGACATTGAGCGCGATCTTTTCCGCAACGAACGGACTGGTGATGAAGTGCGCGTCGTTGTCCTCGATCTTCGGCGAGAGATAGCCGAAGCCATCGCGCCGCAGGGTGGCGAGGCCGATGTCCATGTTCTTCAATTGGCCGCCTGTGTCCCAGTGCGAGTACCAGATCATCGTTTGCTCGCCCTCGTTCATGAACGCGTGGCCTTGCAGGATGGCGATGTCGTCCCACTCGCCTTCGTTGCCGCGCGGGATGATTTTGAAGCCCGGCACCGGCTCGCGGAAGTGCACGCCGTCATGGCTGATCACGAGGCCGAGGTCGATGTGCACCCCGTAGTTCCAGTTCTTGCCCTTCGGCGGCGGCTGCCCGGCGTCCTGCCACATGCCGTTGAGGCCGACGAGCACGTTGCCGCGATTCCAGATGCCCGCGCCCATGTGTCCTTGCTGGCCTTTCACCGGCGGCTCGGCGAGCTGACCGGCGCGCGCGAGTGCGAAGGCCTTCGCCTGCGACCACTGCACGAAGTCCGGCGAGCGATACGCGAGCGTGACGCGACCCACATCGCCGCCATCCGTGCGCCATGACCACGGACTGAGAAGCTGACCCGTGGCGTAGTAGAAGTCGCCAAAGCGATACAGGCCGCTGACCTCGAAGCGCTCGCCGCCCGCGTTCACCGGACGGTCTCCGACACACTTCCACTTCAGGCCATCCGCGCTCGTAGCAGTGACGAAAGCACCCCAGCGCTTTTCGTTGGGCCCGATCTTGCTGCGGCCGCCTTTCACATCCTCGACCGGCATGTGCGCGATGAAGGCGCACTTGTAGCGCTTCGCCGGATCAGGCTCGTCCGGCTCGTGCAGCACGGAGAGGAAGTCGTTCACACGCGTCATGCTGAACACTTCACCCTCGATCAGGCAGATGTTGTTCTCTTTGCTGCCATTGAACTCGACGAGCCCGAGGTCGGGCTTGGTCCAATGCACGCCGTCCTTGCTCTCTGCGTACAGCATGGGCCGCCACCAGCCGGGCGCCTGGCCGGCTTTCATCTCCTTTTCCACCATGCCGAGATACCACATGCGGAAGGTGTCGCCAGTCTTGAGCACCGTGCCGTAGAGCACCGCGTGCCCGTGATCCGGCGCGCCGGGCGGACCGCGCCGCAGCACAGGATTGTCCGGATGCTTCGTCGCAGGCACCAGCGTGAGTTTGAGATTGTGCTGCCAGGCGAGGTTGATGTCGTCGAAGGCGAAGAAGGTTCTTTCTTCGGCCGCGGCAGCGGAGATGGCCGCCGGAAGCAGGAGGCAAAGGAGTAATTTCATCGGCAGAGCGAACGGACTCCGTGCGCGATGTTTTCCACAGTCGTGACCGTTCTCACCACCCGAGCAGCCTCACCACTGCGGCACGCAGAGCCGCTTCGAGCACGGCGGCCTCGGCGTGCGTGACGGGGATGGCCACCTTGCGCACGCTCTTGTCCTTCTCGTCCTGGCGCGACACGTTCATCATGTAGGGTGCCCGCTGCGGATCATCGCGAAAACCCAGCTCGAAGGCGCTGTTGGCGTGCTCGGACTTGTGGAAGAGCTTCGCCTGTTCCGTGCGCCCTTGCAGCACCGCAAGTACCCCGCCGATGTCGTGCAGTCCCCATTTCATCGTGATCTTCTGTTCCCAGTCGAAGTGCTTGTCGCCGCTCTGGTTCGCCGCATCCACGAACACCGCGCGCTTCGCCTTGTTCAGATCAAAGCGGATCACGCCGCCGCTGCCGCGCGCGTTCGGCTTGAAGATGGCGTATTCATTCGACGACTTCACGGGAGCGCCGGACTTTTCATCGGCTTGGGCGGCAGGAGCAGGTTTCGTGGCAGGGCAAACGCACCAATAAAAATCAGAGCCCTGGATTTTAGTGGTTGTACCCTCTGTAGGATGGTTATCTGTAGGCGGCATGACCCACCCCGATCATGCAGCGCTGGGGCGACTCGCGGCGAAA
>JAIBCL010000005.1 GCA_019694165.1 Verrucomicrobiaceae bacterium
CAGGGTGTCCGTGCCGAGGTCGCCCGCTTCAAGCTCGAGGGTGGCGGTGCCGCTGCCGAGGCCGAGGCTCAGCGTGGTTAGGTTGGCAAATGGAGTGCCTGCTCCATCGGCAAAGCTCAGGAACCCGCCGCCGGCCACGCTCACTGAGGTCAGGTTCGCCGGTGTGGTGAGGCCGCCCTTGAGGTTGAGCGCAGCTCCGTTGGCCACGCTGAGGCTCGTTGTGCCAGTCGGGCTGTTGTAGTTCAGCACGCCGCCGCTGACCGTCGTCGATCCCGTATTACCCAGTGAGCCGGTGAAATTAGCTGTTCCCGTTCCGATTTTGACCAAGTTAATCGCTCCGCCGCCCGTCTGTGTGATCGCGTTGCTTCCCGCCCCGCCGCCGAACGCGACCGCCCCGTTGTTGCCGCCCACGGTAAGTGTGGAAGCGCTCGGCGCGCTGTTGATGATCGTGACATTGCCGGCCGAATTCGCCGTCAAGCCGTTGATGGTCTCGTTGAAACCCGCAAGGTCAAAGGCTGCATTGACGCCGACGGCCGGGTTGAACGTGACGTCCCCGGTGACCTCGAAGGACAGGGCGGCACCGCTCGCGATGTTGGTGGCCGGCGGATTGTTCGAGGGAACGACGCTCGCAGTGATCGTAGTGCCGTTCACAATGCTCGCCACCGTCGTCCCCGCGACGACTCCGGGGCCTGTGATGGCCTGGCCCACCACCAGACCCGCGCTCGATGCAACGGGGATGGTGATCGTGCTCGCCGTCACGCTCACCGCTGCCGTGGCGGTGGTGGCGGCGGCTGTGCCGTGCGGAATGACTTCACTGTTGCCGAGCTTCAAGGTGCCGGAGGATACCGTCAGCGCTCCGTTGTTCCAATCAGTGCCAGTTCCCCCCAAGGTCAGGCTGCCGGTGCCGGAATAGGTCAGGTTGACTCCGAAGCCGGTGCTCGTGGTGATGTTGCCGTTGAGGATCGTGTCTCCGGTGCCATTGACCGTCAGCGTGCGAGTTCCGGTGATGGAATTCCACTGGATGTCCCCGCCCAGCGTCAGCGTCTTGCCCGAGACGATGGTGTTGGTCAGCGTCTGCCCGGCCGTGGTGTTGCTGTGCGTCCAGGTTCCCGTCAGATTCAGGCTGTAGTCACCGATGAAGGTCGAGGTGATCGCCGTCGTGGTGGAAGTGTCCGCCAACGGGTTGGTCAGCGTGCGGTCCGCACCGTACGCGAAAAGCGAGCCGTTGCGCACGCGCAGCGTACCCGTGCCGAAGGCGGCGTTATCACCCGCGCCCAGCGCTCCGCCGGTCACGTCGGTGGCTCCGGTGTAGGTGTTGGCTCCGGTGAGGATCCATGTCGCGGAACTGTCCACCGTGACGCCCAGGGTGTTGGTGCCAGCCGTGTTGTCGGCCAGCACGCTGGTGATCATGTTGCCCTCGGTGTTCGCCCCGCGCAGAAACAGCGTCTTGTTGCCCGCCGCCATGTCGTTGAGCACGTTGGTCAGGATCAGCGGCCCGGCACCATCCGCGTGGATCTGCGTGCTGCCGGTCGTGGTGTTCAGGCGGATCATGCGGTCGCTCGTCTCACCGGGGCCGACGTATTGCAAAATGGCCGCCGTGGTGCCGGCGTTGCCCAGCGTGAGAGCGTTGGTTGCGGTGTTGGCACCCGCGCTTGTGCCGAGGCTGGTGCCGACCGTGGGACCCGTGCTCAACCCGAGCGAATTGACCACGAGCGTGCTGGCGGCCGTCACTGCGGTGACGCCTGAATAGGTGTTGGCTCCGAAGAGCTGCAGGGTGCCCGTGCCAGTCTTGGTCAGACCGGCCGCGCCGCTGATCACCCCGGTGATGGTGGCAAAATCGGCGAACGTGTTGGCGTTGTCGTCCACCTGGATCGTGCGGGTCACCCCATTGAGGTCGATCGCGTTGCGCACCTCCACTTCGGAAAGCGCGGTTGATGAACTGAGCACGAACGCACCGGTCGATGTGCCGCTCGCCCCCATGAACCCGCCGCCGCCCCAAGTCAGAGCCGTCGGGCTGGCAAGGCCGCCGATGGCCACGACCAGCTTGCTGTCTGAAGCCGCAAAACCCACCGCTCCGGTCGTGAGCGTCGAGTTGAATGTAACAGTGCCAGTGCCATTGACGGGCGTGGTGGTGATGTTGCGCGTGAAGTTGCCGCTGGTCTGGAACACGCCTCCGCCCGTCGTGCCGCCAAGCACCAGCGGACTGGTGGCGGGGAGCGTCGTGCCATCCACCGCCTGAAGCACGCCACCCGCCGTCGTGGTGACACCGATCTGGGTGACGCCGGTGTAGTTGTTGGAGGCGTTGCCCAGAATCCACAAGCCCGCGCCAATCTTGTTCACGCTTGTGGCCAGCGCCCCGTTGTCCACGAGCTGGAGGTTGATCTGGTTGTCACCCGTGGAACTGCCGCCCAGCGTCAGCGTCTGCGCGTTGGTCAGACCTGGGGCGAAGGCAAGCGCGTTGGTCTTGTTCAGGATGAGGGTGCTGTTGTTCGCGGAATTGTTGGCGATCTGACCGCCGGCGCCGGCAAAGTTGCCCGCCAGGGTGAAGAGGCGGTCGATGCTCACCGAGGTGGTGCCGGCGTAGGCGATCCCCGCCGTGGCCAGGCCGCCAAAAACCAAGCTCGCCGCATTGTTCGCATCGTTGACGGTCGTCTGGATGCCCCTGCCAATGCCGCTGGCCGTCCCATAATTCGCCAGCGTGGTCACGCTCAAGAGCTTGGCGGTGGTCGCGAGTCCGGTGCCGATCGTGGTCACACCCGTGTAGGTGTTCAGCCCGCTGAAGGTGTGCGTGCCGGTGGTGCCATTGATGCTCACGTTCATCACTCCCGTTCCATCCTGGATGATGCCGGAGAATGTACCCGCACCCGTAGTCACGTTGCCAATGATTAGCGTGGCCGCCGTCGCGCTGCCATTGGTGACTGTGCCCGCACCATCGAATGCGGCGATCGACCCCTGCGAAGACTGGCCGTTGAGGTCCAGCGTCGCCCCCTGCCGGATGGTGAGTGCCGCGTTGTTGCCGCTCAGGCGGGCCGAGTTGACGCCCAGCACCACCTTGCCCTCGTTGATCGTCGTCGTGCCCGTCTGCGCGTTCACACCGTTGATTACCAGAGTGCCTGCGCCGTTCTTGGTCAAACCGCCGGTCGTTGCGCTGGCGACGTTCACCGGTGCATTGAGCGCACCCAGATTCAGCACATCGCCAGTTCCGTCCACACGGATGACCACATTCGTCGCCGCCGCCCCGCCGGTGATCGTGCGCGCCGTGGTGCTGTTGCTCTGGATCGTCGCCGTGCCGCCAGATTGAAGGATGGCACCTGTCGAGTCAGTCAGGTTGCCGCTCAACGTCAGAGTCTGGCTGTTGGTCAGCAAGGACGAGATGGTCGCCGCCGCGCTGGCAGTGCCGGTGGTCAGCTTGTTGTGAACACCCGCCACAAGCGCCGCCGCACCCGCATTCTGGAAGTTGCCAGCCGCACCGTAAGTGGGGGCTATGACCTGGCTGGAGCCGTTGATGTCGGCAAAATTGGAACCGTCTATGTACAAATGCCCCTGAAAGTTGGCCGTCCCGGGAAGCGTGGTCGCCGTCGCCGCAGCCGCACCCGTCAGGGTGACCGTACCGCCACCACCACCGGCGGTGTTGAAGTTCACGCTCGACTGCGCTGCCGTCGCTCCGAGCGAGCCAAAGACAAGATTCGCCGCCGCTCCGCCCCCGCCAGTCGTGAGCTTGACCGTGCCTGCTCCCGCCGTCGGCGTCAGCGTGCCGAGCGTCTCCGTCGTCGGCGTGCCGCTCACTCCCACAAACTCCAGCGTGCCCCCCGCCGCCTGGTTGCCGTTGAGCGCATCCACATTGAACACGATCGGATTGGTGTTCTGCACGATGTTCGACGCCGCATTGGTCGCCGACAGCTTCAGCGTGCCGCTGGAAACCGTGAGGCTGCCGGACCAAGGCCCGCCGGCCGTGGCTGTGGATACGGAGGGAATGGCGTTTACCGTGTAAGTCCCCGCGGGAGCCGTGGTCGTCGTCAGGTTCACACCCACGGTGAAGTGCGTCGAGTCGATGATGCTCGTGATCTGCGGCGGCGTGCTCGCCGTCGTCCCCGCCAGCACCTGGCCGACGAGCAGCCCGGCGGTGGTCCCTGAAGTAAGCGTGAGCGTGTTGGTCGCCGTCGTGCCCGGATTGGCGATCGTCACGCTGCCAGCGGAACCAAATGCCGCAGCGGAGGGTTCCTTGAGCACCCAGGTGCCATTGCCGATCTTCGACACCCCTGTCGGACCCGTCGTCCCGCCCCCGACGTTGTTGTCCAGGATCAGGCTGCTCATCGTGTTGTCAGCCGTGTTCGTGCCGCCAAGATAAAGGGTCTTCGCCCCCACGCCGCCAGCTCCCACGTTGCCACTGAGAGTGAGCGCTCCAGTTCCATTGTTGAGGATCGCGTTGTTCGCCGTTGCGGCGGTGAGGCTGAACGGCTTGGCCAAGCTGTCCGCTGCTCCCGTGTAGGTCAGCGTGCCCGTGCTCAACAGGATGCTGCCGGTGGTGGATGCCTTGTTGATCGCCCCCAGATTGCCGATCGACAGCGTGCCCGTTATCGTCGTGTTCCCCGTGTAGGTCGATCCCGTGCCGCTGATCGTCAGCGTACCCGTCCCCGACTTCACCAAGTGATGCGAGGCGCCGGACGCCGTCACGCTCCCTGAAAGCACGATGTTGCCTGTACCCCCAAGGGTCAGCGAGCTGGACGACGTGGCCGTATTACCCCAGAGCGTGCCCCCCAAAGTAACCAAGCCGTTGCCGTTGTTGATCACCCCTTCACCAGTGCTCCCCGTCGCGATGGCCGTGGCCGCGCTGAACGTCGCCCCGTAGCCATTGCGCGTATTGATCGTCATCGTCTCACCCGCGTCGTAGTCGAAGTTCGCGAACGTCACCGTCTGATTCAGACCACTGCCACCAGGCAGGCGGTCCAGCATCATGTCCAGCGTGCCGCCGTTGTTCACATTGACGCGCTTGGCGCTGGCAAATGTGGTCGAATCCGTGCGCAGCTCAAAAATGCCCCCGTTGAGGTCGATCGCATTGGTCGCCGCGCTCGTACCCAAAGCCGCAGTGTCCGTCACCCGCATCGAACCGGCGCTGATCTGAAAAATCCCGCTATAGCCCGCCGCACTCGACGGCGTGAGAAACAAAGTGCCCCCGCCCGTCTTGCCAACAGTCCCCGTTCCCGTCAGCGCACCCGTGATCGCGAAACTGCCCGACCCCACGGCATTGCCCGTCCCAAAGCTTACGAATGTCGTGCCCGCAGTACCAGCAACGGCCAGATCCCCCAGCGTCAAACGGCCGCCGGCGGAACTGATCACCGTGTTCACCAAGGCCGCGCCATTGGTCACCGGCCCCGTGATCGTGTTGTTGCCCACGCTGATCAATGCCGCACCCGTCGCCGGCGCGGGACCCGAACCCTGCAGGGTCAATCCACGCGAAAGCGTCACCCCGGACGAATAACTGCCCTCCAGCAACAGAGCACCCCCGCCAAATCCGCGCGTCGCCGATCCATTGATCACAATGGCCGACGTGTCTGTCCCCAGCGCCCCGGCATTGCTGATCGACACGATGCCGTCATTGATCGTCGTCGTCCCTGTGTACGAATTCGACGCATTCGTCAGCCTCAGCGCACCGCCGCCTGTCTTCGTAAGGCCCGCCGTGCCCAGCAACTGCGAACCAATCGTAGCGGTCATTCCTAAATCGGTCCGAACGGTTCCCGCCGTAAGAGTCAGCGTATTGGCAGGCGCGCCGGAGACCAGCTTGTAATTGCTCTTGAACAGCAGTCCTGCTGCCGAGATCGCCTCACCCAGCGTCACCGTGTAGTCGCCGCCACCGAAGAGGGCCGTGTCACCGGCAGAATTGTTCCATAGTTGGAACGTCCCGGCGTTGTTCCAGAAACCCAAGGTCTGATCCCAAGTGTCCGAGCCTCCTGTCGGCGAACCATTAATGCCATCCGTATCCCAAACTAGAGTCACCCCTCGCACCTGAACGGTCCAGAGCGACAGGCAGGCCAGCATGGTGGCGGCGAGCGGAACACGCACATGGCGGCGGAGGGCGGCGAGAACAGGGCTGTTTTTTCTCATATCGGCAGGCATCTTGGACAGTCGTTTCATCAAAAAGTTTGTTTTTGATGCGTCGCCGGCGGCAGGCAATCGCACATGGCCGCATCGCAGGACACATCACACACCCGGCTCTCCGCATCCAGAAAAGCAACACCCCCCGCGGCGGGCGACTCCCGCCGTGAGGTCTCGGGAGGAGACTTCCGGGTTGCAGAGAAATACATTTTTTGGGCAGCCTGCGATGAAAACACAGACAGTGGTCATCCGGCAAGAAGTTTCTTGGCTCCAAGCGTGTTCTTTTTGAGCGCAAGCCGGGCGTCCGACGCCTCGCCACTCACCCGATTTCCGGGAGCTTCCAGTCTCCGCGGAAAGTGCGCGCCTTCATGCGCGCGGCGGCCCTCTCGTCACCGATGAACGTCTCCCCCTCAGGGTCCCACTTGAGCTTGCGGTTCTCCTTGATCACGATGGCAGCAAGCTGGCAGAGCGCATCCGAGCGGACCGAGGTGTCGATGTCGCAGTTCGAGCGCGTGCCCGACAGCACGGCATCGACAAACTTGCGGGTGTGGTCGTCGCTGCCGGAGACGCGTTTGTCCGGGTCTTTTTTGCCGCCGCAGCAGCCGAGGACTTCGGGGTCGAGCACGACAGGCATCTCCCCGACTTTGTTGTGCGGATCGCGCAAGATGGCTTCGTCACCAGCCTTGATCTGGCCGCGCACGACATGCACCCAGCCGTCCTCGCCGATGAAGCGCACGCCGTGGCCGATCTCCTTCGGATCCTGGCTCTGGTTGGCGAAAACTATCGGAGCCCCTTTGGCGAACTCGTAGCGGATGCGCCAGCTCAGCACGGCATCGCAACTGCCGGACTTGGGAAACGCGCCCGTGCCTTCGACGCTGACCGGGCCGGTGTCGTCGGTGCCATTGCCCCAGTTCGCTATGTCGAGGTGATGGATGCCCCAGCAGGAGACCATACCGAGGGAAAAGTTGCTGATGTTCTCGTGGAAGCGGCGCGAGATTCTGCGGCCGCTGAACGGCGTCATCGGCGCCGGACCTACCCAGCGATCCCAGTCGAGCCCCTCGGGCACCTTTTCTTCCCGGAAGGTTTCCACCTCGATGCCGCCCTCGACACCGACCTGGATCTCCTTGAGCCTGCCCAGCCTTCCGTTGCGCGCCAGCTCGCAGGCCCAGCGGAACTTCATGTCCGAGCGCTGCTGCGTGCCGAACTGAAACACCACGCCCTTTTTCTTTACCGCCGCGCGCACATGCTTCGCCTCCTCGATGGACATGCCCATCGGCTTTTCGTGGTAGATGTGCTTGCCGTTCAAAATCGCGTCGGCGGCGGGAATGGAATGCCAGTGGACGGGCAGCGCCATGAGCACGGCGTCCACCGTTGGGTCGCGATTCAGCTCGCGGAAGTCGTGATACGTCTTCACGTCATTGCTGCCGTAGGCGTCGATGATGAACTTCTGCGCGTTGCCGAGGTTCTTCGTGTTCACATCGCACAACCGCGTCACGCGCACGTCAGCATGGTTCAAGAACGCCCGCAAATCTCCTGTGCCCTGTGCTCCGCAGCCGATCACGCCGAGCGTCATTTTGTTTGATGGCGCGGTCGCGCCCCGCAAGACATGCGCCGGCACGAACCATGGCGCGGCACCGGCAGCAAGGACGGAGTGCAGGAAGGAACGACGACCGGGCATGGAGGCTGATTTCATTCTGGCTGCGAGTTGGTGGATATGCCGACTGAACGCCTTCCCGGCCCGGTCTCTTTTCATCGTTGCGCAGCTTTCGATGCCTTCGTGCGGCGGGACGCATCGCGGCCGCCAGCCGGACCTGCCGGACTCCGCCGGGTCGTTGCTCACGCTTCCTCCATCAGCTTGAACAATGGTGCGTACACGCCCATGAACATGGCGATGATCCGCCACGCGATGTAGAGAGCGACGGTTCCATACACAATCCTGGGCAGCCACGATGCGAGGCGGCGCATGGCCTCGCCGGCGAGTCCGGTTTCAACGGCGGCCCAGCGCCGCATTTCTTTGTCCACCGCGCCGGCTTCCTCGGCGATGGCGATGGAATCGACGAACATGCGAGGGAATGCGCCGGACGCGCCGAGCGAAGAAGCGAGCGGCGCCCCCGTCTCAATGCGCGCAGCGGCAGCCGCGGTGCCGCGGAGCAGGACGCCGCTCTGCGCCGCCTCTCCGGCCAGGCGGGTCACGCGCGCCATGTTCATGGCCGCGAGCAGCCCGGCATGGAAGACCTGCGCAAATCGCGCCAGCGCCCAATGCCGGCGCACCGCGCCGATGAGCGGCACGCGGCCGAGCCATGCATCGACCGGGGCGGACTTCACGGCAGCGGCCGACAGCCCTCTCCAAGCACGCCAGCCGACGAAGGCCAGCAGCCAGAGCGCCCCGATCTTCACCGCCATCGAGGCGAGTGGGTTGCCTCTGCCATCGTCCACAAAAAGCGCCGGAATCTCCGGCAGCACGATGCCGAGGTGCGCGAGCACGAGCGGATAGACCAGCGCGCCGCGCGCCTCACGCACTCCTGCATCGACCGCCTCGAAGTAATGCGCCAGATGCTCGAACGCCTCCGCCAGCCTGCCGCTCGCCTCGCCCGCCGACACGAGCGCCACCTCCACGCCGGTCACCAGCTCACTGTTCTCCTCTTCGAGCGCCTTCGCGATCCCGGCGCGCCGGGCAAGGCCGCGCTCGAGACCATCGAGAAATGCCTTTTTCCGCGGCGCCGGATTCTGCCCGGCGAGCAGAGCCACGGCACGGTCGGCGTGGAAGTCGGCGCCGATGAGCCGGGCCAGATCACGATAGAGCGTGGCTTTGTCGGCGGCGGAAAGTTGCATCGTGACAAGATGGTCATCATCCGCACGGCAGGCGAGTCAAAACTTGCGGCGCGGCGGGGAGTGGTCAAAGTCAGCGCCCCGCAACATGGCAGCACGAGTCCCCAGCATTCCCGACGCCCGATGGATGGGCCAGGCCCTCGATCTGGCGAAACGCGGCGTGGGGCTGACCAGCCCGAATCCGCCCGTGGGTGCTCTCATCGTGAGCCAGGAGGGCGCGGTGATCGGCTCCGGCTTTCACCGGAAGGCGGGGATGCCGCACGCAGAGATCGTGGCCATCGATGAAGCCCTCGAGATGAACCCGCGTGCGCTGCCCGGCTCCACCCTTTACGTCACGCTGGAGCCGTGCTCCACCCAGGGCCGCACGCCGCCATGCACGCAGACGATCAAGGACGTGGGCATCCGGCGCGTCGTTTTCGGCGCGGCCGATCCCAACCCGAAGCACACGAACAGGAGCTACGCCATCCTCGGCGCATCAGGCGTCCAGGTGACCGGAGGCGTGCTCGAAGACGAATGCCTCGACATGATCCGGCCTTTCTCCAAATGGGTGATGACCGGCCTGCCATGGGTCATCGTCAAAGTGGGTCAGAGCCTCGACGGGCGCATCACTCGCCCGCCTGGAGAGCCGGTGTGGATCACCAGCGACTCCGCGCGCTCGCATGCGCGGCGGCTGCGGCTCCGTGCCGATGCCATCCTCATCGGCGCGGAGACCTTGCGGAAGGACAATCCCCGCCTCACGCTGCGTGATGCCGACGTCGGCACAGGCAAGGAGCAGCCCTGGCGCGTGGTGCTCACGCGCTCCGGCCGGCTGCCGGTGGACGCGCATCTCTTCACCGACGCGTTCAAAGACCGCACCGTCATCCTGCAAAACCTCTCCTTCACCGAGGCCCTGCGAGAGCTGGGCCGGCGCGGCGTCTGCACGGTGCTGGTCGAAGGCGGCGGCATCGTCATCGGCCAGGCATTTCAATCCCAGGAAGTGGACGAGGTGCACTGGTACATCGCCCCGCGCATCTGCGGCAGCGGGCGGCCTTCGTTCGCCGGACTGCCGCTGCCTTTTTCCATCCCGCTCGATCACGCGAAGGTGCTGCCCATCGCCGACAATGTCTGCATCAGCGGCTTCCCCGTCTGGCCCGACGTGCCGCTGGAAAACGAAGCCGCGGCGCCGCTGTCCACCCCGGCACCAACGGGGACTCCGGACGCCGGGCCGTCGCCGGCATCGCCGTTCACCGCCGTCACTCCCGCCGTATTCCAGTCACCGCCGGCCATCAGCACGCCATGAGCCGGCCCGCGGTGTTCTTCGACCGCGACGGCGTGGTGAATATCTCGCCAGGCACCGGCTACGTCTTGAGCTGGGAGCAGTTCGAGTTTTCACCCGGCATTGTGGACGCCCTGCGTGTGTGCAAAGCGCGTGGGTACGCCACCGTCGTCGTCACCAGCCAGCAGGGCGTGGGCAAGGGTCTCATGACGCCAGCCGCGCTCGAGGACATCCACTCGCGGATGCAGGCCGCGCTCGCCGTCCGCGGCATTGCATTCGACGCCATCCACGCCTGCACATGCCTGGCTGACGATCCCCACTGCACCTGCCGCAAGCCCAGCCCCGAGATGATCCTCGGCGCACGCGACCAGCTCGATCTCGATCTGACCCGGAGCTGGCTCGTCGGCGATCACGACCGCGATATACAGATGGCCCTGAATGCCGGTGTCTCACGCACAGTCCGCATCCTGAACGATGGCAGACCTGCAACCGTCGCGGCCACCGTCACGCTGGCGAATGCCGCGGAACTGACGGAGCTGCTCGAGCGGGTGCTTTGATGATCGCCGTTTGGCAGGTTGCCGAAAAGGGTTGTGATAGCAGCCAGACTGCTTCGGGCATGGTCTCGGCATCGGCGATGTGGCACAAAGGGTGGCGAATGCTTGTTGTATCGCGCGAAAACCGTTGCCGATGCTCAGTCGCCGGGCGGGATCATGTGAACCTGAGCAGGGTGAGGCGAGACGCGCAGAACACCTGCGCGTGTTCTTACGCCTCCAACGCCACTCGAGGCGGGCCACACCGTCGTGGGCAGGGCGCGAAATTGCTCACTTCCCGTATCCGGCGGCGGGCTTGCCGTCATCGGCCAGTTTTCCACAGGTCCAGAGCAGACCACGGGTGACCATGTCGAGATAGCGCGCGTCTCCTACGGTGTCGTTTGTATGACCGATGGTGGTGCTGAAGATGCGCGTCTTTTTCTCGCCGTATTCGTGAGTCCAGGCCACGACAGTCTCGGCTTCGACCTCCGCACCGGTTTTTTTGTCCTTCTGCATTTGTTTGCCCTTGGCCAGCGGACGGGCTCCGAGGAGGCTGACGTTGTTGTAGAGTTCCTCATCCACGGTGGTCCATGTGCCCATGCCTTTCACGATGGGGCTGGACGGGTCCACGAAATTGATGGTGATGGGCTTTTTCCAGTCGTGCCGCGTGCTTTGCAGACCGAGCATCTCATACCACTGCGCGTTTTCCGCGCCGGTCTTCACCGGCTCCTGGAAATTTCCCCAGCGGTAGCAGTGCATGGCACAGTGGAGATTCACTGCCGGGGTGCCGTTCTTGTGGGCGGCGAGGATGTTCTCGAGATAGCCTGGGTGGCTGTCCTTCGTGACGTCAGCGGAACATTCATCGTGGATCACAACGTCAAAATCCTTCGCCCAATCCTTTGAGGTGTAGATGTCGAAGGTGGCTTTTGTCGTTTTGTCGGGGTTGAAAGCCACGTCCACCACTGCGTTGATGCGCGATTCGATGCCGCTCTTGAGCAACTGATGCTGGACGGCATAGTCGTGGCAGCAGCCTCCACAAACGAGGAGAACTCGCAGGGGTTTGACATCCGAAGCCGACACCTGCCCTGCGGACATGGCCGCGGTGGCGACAGCGAACAGAGAGGAGAGGAGCAAGAGGCTGCGTTTCATGAGGGTCTCAAGTGTGGTTGGGTTTGATCGTTTACCAAATGGGATGCGATAGAACGCTGGCAGTCGAGGCAATAAATCGCGAAAGCTGCTCCCTCCGTGTGCAGGCGGAGATGGAACCGATGCCTGTCCAACCCGGTGGCCGACCCACCATTTCGGACAAGCCTGAATATTCCAAATTCGTTGTCGCGAGATTTCCGGGCCGCTGCATTCTTTTTCACCGTTTAGACGGGCGCAAACAGCCGAAGTTTGTTTCTGCCTTCAGCAAGCTGGTTTCGCACACCGGATCGCTACGCAACGCTGGAGTCCGATCTTCTGCTTGCTGCGGCCGTCGTCGGTGCCCTGATCTAAAAAACCGTTCATCATGTCCCAAAACAAACGCATCCTCGTCACCGGCGGCGCGGGCTTCATTGGCTCGAACCTCGTTCATTATCTGCTCGGCAAGGCCGGCGCGGACCTGGGCATCACCGTGAGCAAAGTCGTGAACCTCGACAAGCTCACCTACGCCGGCAATCTCTCGAACCTCGCCGCACTCGAGAATGACGCTCGGCATGTCTTTGTGCAGGGCGACATTCTCGACGGTGAACTCGTCGGTCGTCTGCTGCGCGAGCACGACATCAACGCCGTCATGCACCTCGCAGCCGAGTCGCATGTGGACCGCTCGATCGACAGTCCGGAACCGTTCATCCAGACAAATTTTGTCGGCACCTTTCGCCTTCTCGACGCCGCACTCAGGTATCACAAGGAACGCACGGCTGCTGGAAAGGACGACTTTCGCTTCCTGCACGTCTCCACCGACGAGGTCTATGGATCGCTCAGCGCCACTGACCCGGCGTTCACCGAGACGACGGCGTATCAACCCAACAGTCCGTATTCAGCGAGCAAGGCTGGCAGCGATCACCTCGCACGCGCCTACGTTCACACCTTCAAGCTGCCCGTCGTCACGACGAATTGCTCGAACAACTACGGCCCCTACCAGTTCCCCGAGAAACTGATGCCGTTGATGATCCAGAAGGTCATCCGTGGCGAGAAGCTTCCGGTCTATGGCGACGGCAGCAACGTGCGGGACTGGCTCTATGTCGAGGATCACGCACGCGGCCTGGCGCTCGCGCTCGTGCGGGGCAGGCCCGGGGAGGTTTACAATATCGGCGGCAAGTGTGAGATGAAGAACATCGACGTCGTCCACGCCATCATCGCCGCCGTGAATGCCGAGCGCCCCGGACTGAAGCGCACGCCGGAAGGACTCATCACCTTCGTCACCGACCGCCCAGGCCACGACCGCCGTTACGCGATCAATTGCGGTAAAATCGATCGCGAACTCGGCTGGCAGCCGCTTGAAACCTTCGCCACCGGCCTGCGCAAGAGCGTGCGCTGGTATCTCGACAACGAGGCTTGGGTGAAGGAAATCGAAGACAAGAAGTACAACCTGGAGCGATTGGGTGCTGCTTGATGCGGGATCGGTTCTCCGTTTCCAGCGTCCGGCACAGAATGGCGCGCCGCCGTGGAAACTGAAGGCGCAGCAATGCGCACTCCCGCGTCCGACGACACGTCCGAAGACCATTTCGCTTCCGGCCTTGCCGATCCGGGAGACGGATTGATTGACGCCTTGCCCTGAGGGTGCTGGAATGGTCCGCATCGCGATCATGGATGAATGGCACTACAAGCGTGGCGACGCCTCCTTCGGCCCCATAAGTGGCGAGGTTCTCATCGGCTTGCGGGAGCGTGGCAGGCTCACGGGCGAGACGCTCGTGCGGCGCGACGGCGATGATGCATGGATGCCATTGCGCCTGGCTGATCCCGCAAAGCCGGTGCCCGTGGCGGCGAATGAGGATGGCCCGCTGCCGCCCACACCCAAGGATCCCGCGCCGGAGGTCCGCTCCGTCTATGCGCCGCCCGGGACACCGCTGCGGGTGGGTGCCGGCCCGGTCCCGGCGGGCCTGTGGTGTGCGGCGGCGCTCGTGGCCGCAGTGCTGCTCACCGTGGCGCTGCAGCACGCCGCGGATGTGGCTCTCGTGCTGTGGCATTTGAATTCTCAAGGCGATGGTGCCGGCCCGCCGGCGGCCCTGACCGTGTGGCTTGCCAGCTGCTCGGAGGCCCTCGCGCCCTTTGCCATCTGGCTTTCCTTCGGCCGCTTGCTGGCCCTCGTTTTCTGGCAAGGCCAGGCATTCGCCGCCCTGCGCAGGCTGTATGGTGATGCCATGCTGCACCACGGCCCTGCCTCCGGCTTCTGGTGGTTCGCGCCGTTCGCGAACCTCGTCATGCCGTTCTTCTGCCTGCGTGAGCTGCGGTTCCTCTCCCGCCGGCAGCGGGAGATGCCGCAGTCCGGCGTCCCTTTCGGCACGCTGCTCTGGTGCGTGGAGGGCAGCCTGCTGGCCGTCGTGTGCGGCAGGCTCTTTGCCGCCATCGAGCATGTTCAGCAGCGCACCCACGCCGTGCGCTTCGATCCAAGCGTCGAATCCATCAAATGCTGGTTCGCAGTCGCTGAAGTGGCCTTCTGCGTGCTGCTCGCCACCTTCATCATCCACAATCTGGCGCGGCAGGTCCGGCTGCATCGAACCTGGAAAGGCTGATCGTTCGCGAGGGACAAACTCGGGCGGCACATCTCTCTGCCACGAAACGACCCGCGTCGCTGACCCGTCAGCATTGTCCGATCCCACCTCCGCGCATGGACAAACCCGCGAGCTGCTCCACCGGGAAAGACCCCGCGACCAGCAGGCGTTTAGCCCACCTGCCGGATTTTGCCTTGGCCTGCGCCATGCTTGCGACGTAGAATTCCGGCCTCAACGAACTGCGCCACTAACCCTAACCTGAACAACGCCATGTTCCGTCTTCCTGGACAACTCGCCAAAGACCTCTGTGACTCGAACCTCGGCCTCTCGCGCCGCGACATTCTCCGCGTCGGTGGCGCTGGCATCATGGGGCTGACGCTTAACAACATGTTCCGCGCGCAGGCTGCCTCGAGCGGGTCAGCGGCAGCCGGACGCGCAGGCTGGGGCAAGGCGAAGCATGTGCTCATGATTTATCTCCAGGGAGGCCCCAGCCATCTCGATCTCTGGGACCCGAAGGAGAACGTGCCGGACAAGGTGCGCTCCGCCTTCAAAAACATCCCCACCAAGATCCCGGGCCACAACTTCACCGAGATCCTCCCGCAGCTCGCGAAGGTGAACGACAAGTTCACCATGATCAATTCGATGAGCTACACGCCGAACGGGCTCTTCAACCACACGGCGGCCATCTACCAGATCATGACCGGCTACACGACCGACAAGGTCAGCCCGTCCGGCCAGCTCGAGCCGCCGAATGCGAAGGACTTCCCGAACTTCGGCAGCAACATCATCCGCCTGAAGCCGATGGACGAGCCCATGCTGCCCTTCGTGCAATTCCCGCGTCCGCTGCAGGAATCGAACGTCGTCGGCAAAGGCGGCGGTGCCGGCTTCCTCGGCAAGGCCTACGATCCCTACACGCTCTTCCCCGATGGCGACGACCTCGACATGAGCAAGATGGACCGCATCAAGATCGACGACCTGCAGTTGCGCCCCGACCTCTTCAGCCTCCGCCTCCAGCGCCGCGCGAGACTTCGCGACGCCATCAATCAGCAGATGCCCGCCATCGAGGCCGCCGTCAAAGACCTCAGCCTCGACGAGTACTACGGCAAGGCGCTCAGCCTCATCGCCTCCGGCCGCGCGCGCGATGCCTTCGCGCTCGATCGCGAGCCCGCGAAGATTCGTGACCGCTACGGCCGCAACACTTTCGGCCAGAGCTGCCTCCTTGCGCGTCGTCTGCTCGAAGCCGGCACGCGCGTGGTCGAACTCATCTGGCCCAAGGTCGCAAACTCCGACAATCACTCATGGGATCACCACGTCGGTCTCACCGAGCGGATGAAGAACAAATCCGGCCCTATGCTCGACCAGGGCCTCGCCGCCTTGTTCGATGACCTCGACGCCAGCGGCCTGCTGCAGGAGACCATCGTCGTCGCGCTCGGCGAATTCGGCCGCAGCCCAGAGAAGGGCGTGAGCACCTCCGGCAACGGCAACAGCGCCGACGGTCGCGATCACTGGCCCTACTGCTACACCGCCATCGTCGGCGGCGCCGGCATCAAGCGCGGCTACATCCACGGCAAATCCGACGCCACCGGCTCCGCCCCCGCCGAAGATCCCGTGCATCCCACCGAACTCCTCGCCACCATCTACCACTCCCTCGGCATCGACCCAGAGACGATTGTTTACAATCACCTCAATCAGCCCCGCGAACTGGTGAAGGCCAAGCCGGTGACGAAGCTGTTTGCGTAGGCTGGTGACGTCGGCCAGTTCAACCGGCATGGCCATCATCCCGGCAAATGAGCGAGGCAGCCTGATCGTGTTTCAGCGAGGCACTGCGGCAACAGTGGTGGTCTATGGCATCTTTCACGACCAGTGGCTGATGTCGGTATCACCCGAACACTTCAGCGTCTATCACGACACACTAATCGCAACTGGCTTGCCCAGAGTGAACACGGCAGAGCTCGCATTTGTGGCGACACTCGGTCCGGGCCTCGTACTTGGATGCCTATTATGGACGATTGCGCGACTGGGTGCGGAACCAACGCGTCTTTTGTTTGGGTGCGTTTGGAAGAAGCTGATTGTGTTGCTGATCTGTATCGACGTCTTCGCCGCCTCCATTGGGTTGCTGAGTGCATTCTTGTTCAAAGCTCGTGGAGAAGCCGGGTTGCTGCTGCCGACTTGGATGTTTCCAGAGTTGCGAGCCGATTTGGTGATCGCGCAGACCATTCAGATGTACACCTATGTTGCCGCTGCGATTGGCAGTGCCTTGCTTCTTTGGCTGATACGGTGTGCCAGACGTAATATGAGGTCGGGTTTGACGAACGACAGCAATCACTGATCACTCACCTCACATGCCACCCCGTGACGATGCGCCAGAACTTCGCCGACGAAATAGAGCGAGCCGGTGATCAGCCTCCGCTCCGCTGCCTCCAGCACGTCGGCCAATCTGCGCGTCGCATCGCCGACAGGGCAAGCCAACGGTTGCGTCAGAGAGCCGGCGATGTCATTCTCTCTACATGAGCGTTGAAGTTCTCAGGCAGGAAATCACTTCGCTTCGCAGTGACGAGCGAGACCAATTGCTCGGCTACATCCTGCATCTGAAGCGGCTTGAAGAGGAACCCGATCACCTCGCTCGAGTGACCGCCGTTCTTGATGACGAGTCGCCAGATTCTTGGATTCCTTTTGACGAAGTGAAACGCAAAGTCGCAGAGCTGGACCGATCCGAAGCGAGCGGCGAATGAAGTACCGCCTGTTTCTTCTCGGTGAGGCTGCCACGTTTCTATACTCGATGAAGCGGGCAGAACGAGACCGGCTGATCCGACATCTGGAGTCGATTTCAGAATTCCCTCCGCATTACTCCCAATACTCGTATCGCGACAATCGTGGTCGGCGCATCGAAGGCTGCATCGTCGGAAAGCACGCCATCGAGTGGTGGGAAGACACGGCGCACGAAGATTTGAAGGTGCTTTCGATCACGCCAGCCGACGGCCACCGGCTCCCTGAAATCTGAGCATGGTCTACCCCGCGCTCACTGATCACTCACCTCACACGCCACCGCGTGACGATGCGCGAGCACCTCGCCGGCGAAATAGAGCGAGCCGGTGATCAATCTTCGCTCGGGGAAACGCACCGCAATCTCCAGCGCATCGGCGATTCGCTCCGCCTCATGCACTTCCGCGTGCGGTTCAATCTGCGACAGCTTCCCCCACACCGTCGTCGTCGGCACGGCGCGATGAGACCGGAAACCGGTGAGTATCCAGCGCTTCGCGACCGGTCGCTGCTCTTGCTGGACAACCGATGCGTCTTTGCCGGTCAATGAACCGAGCATGATCGCCTCCGAGCCGCTTCCGCTCAGAGCCTGTCCGGCAACTGCTCTGGATCACCACATTCAGGAATCGAATGCATGAGAGCGAACGAAGAGCTTCCCCCTCACCCCAGCCCTTTGCTGGACTTCTTTTGAAGCATCTTCTCCAGCCATCTCGCTGTCGCTCGGTTCCCCAGGGGAGAGGGAGACGATGGCTCCCCCCGCGCCACAACGAGAATAGTGTTTTGTCATTCGAGCGGCAGCTCGTTTTGCTCCCTCTCCCTGTGGGAGAGGGCTGGGGCGAGGGGGGTAGAGTTCTCGTGGTTCGAGTGATTTACCGGGCAGGCTCTCAGCCGGAGACTCCCTGCTTGCCGTTCGCGACGCTTTGCTCCACAATCGCGCCCTGATTCCGCAGGCGCGTGGCCTGTCCTTTTCATCATCCATCACTCACACCACATCACCCTCAACTTCTTCATCCCATGAGCAGAAAAATCAGATACGGAATGGTCGGCGGCGGCCGCGGAGCTTTCATCGGCGCGGTGCACCGCATCGCGGCGGCGATCGATCAGCAGGTCGAGCTGGTGTGCGGCGCGTTTTCATCCGATCCGGAGAAGTCCAAGGCCAGCGGCGCGGATTTGTTCCTGCCGCCGGATCGCTGCTACGGGAGCTTTGAGGACATGATCAAAGGCGAGGCCGCCCTGCCGGCTGACAAGCGCATGGATTTCGTGGCGATCGTCACGCCGAATCACATGCACTTCCCGCCCGCGAAGATGGCGCTCGAGAATGGCTTCCATGTGTTGAGCGACAAGCCCGCCACGTTGAATCTCGCCGAGGCGAAGAAGCTGGCGGAGATCGTGAAGAAGACCGGCCTGCTCTACGGCCTCACGCACAACTACACCGGCTATCCGCTCGTGAAGGAGGCGCGCGACATGATCCGCGCGGGCAAGCTGGGCAAGATCCGCAAGGTCGTGGTCGAGTATCCGCAGGGCTGGCTGGCCACGCGTCTCGAGGCGAGCGGCCAGAAGCAGGCCGCATGGCGCACGGACCCGAAGAAGAGCGGCGCGGGCGGTTGCGTGGGCGACATCGGCACGCACGCGGAAAACCTGGCCGAGTACATCACCGGCCTGCAGATCAAGGAGCTGGCGGCCGACATCACGAGTTTCGTGAAAGGCCGCAAGCTCGATGACGACGCGAACGTGCTGCTGCGCTTCAACAACGGCGCGAAGGGCGTGCTCCACAGCTCGCAAATCAGCGTGGGTGAGGAGAACAACCTCAACATCCGCGTCTATGGCGAACTCGGCGGGATCGAGTGGCACCAGAAGGAGCCGAACACCATGCTCGTGAAATGGCTCGACCAGCCGATGCAGGTCTATCGCACCGCGAACGGCTACCTCGGCAAGAACGCCCTCGGCGCAGGCCGTACGCCGCCCGCGCATCCGGAAGGCTACCTCGAAGCCTTCGCGAACATTTACAAGAACTTCGCCAACGCCATCCGCGCACGTCTCGACAAGGCGAAGCTCGCGAAGGACGATCCGGCGAACGACTTCCCAAAGATCTCCGACGGCGTCCGCGGCATGGCTTTCATCGAAGCCGTCGTCGCCTCCAGCAAGAAGAACGCCGCGTGGACGAAGCTCGACGTGTGATCCCAAGCCGGACCGGAACATGATTTGCAGGGCGGACCGAAAGTCCGCCCTGCTTTTTGCAGCATGATTCACCAGCTTCTCGATACGACCAAGGTCGTCGCCACCACCGCGATCGACAGCGTGCCCCACGAAGTGTGCGCGGAGGCGATGGCCGCCCATGATCGCGCCACCGCCATGCTCACCGTGAGGCTCCGCGCCTTCCTCCGCACGCTCGAGCACACGCACCTCGGCGACACCATCGCCGCCTCCTGGCTTCCCGCACCAGACACCGTCACCGAACACGTCTCCCGCGAAGAGGCTAGCGAGATGGCGAAGGATGTTTTCTCCAGTTGGTGTCACAGGGTGGAACGAGCGGTGCCTCAGCCTTGACTGATTCCCTCCACGCGGAAGAATCGGCCGCACCTGCCATGAAATCCTGCTTCCACGCCGCCTTCGCCCTTGCAGTCTGCGCCTCTTCGCTGCCCGCCGGACAAGCGGGTCCGTGGAACCTCGACGCGCTCAAGAAGAACGTGCCGGCCATGCGCTGGCTGAAGCAGGAGGGTCCCGTGCATTCGCTCATCTACACCGGCGAGGTGTTCGAAGGGCATCCGACGGATGTGTTCGCCTTCTACGCGTCGCCGCTCACGCTCGGCGAGGCGCAGCCGGGCGCGAAGTTTCCCGGCGTGGTGCTCATCCACGGCGGTGGCGGCACGGCCTTCGCGGAGTGGGCGTGGCTGTGGGCGAAGCGCGGCTACGCAGCCATCGCCATGGACCTCGCCGGCTGTCAGCCCATCGATCCGCTCTACGATCCGAAAACGGGAGCGCCCGTGTTGAATCAAACCGCGAAACCCGACACCCGGAAGCGTCTTCCAAACGGCGGCCCCGACCACGGGCACCCGCAGAAGTTCGACTCCATCGGCGGAGACGTGAGCGACGACTGGCCCTTCCACGCCGTCGCGAGCGTGATGCGCGCGCACACGTTGCTGCGCTCTTTTCACGAAGTTGATGCGGACCACACGGCGGTCACCGGCATCAGTTGGGGCGGTTACACCACATGCCTGGTCGCGTCGCTCGACGACCGCTTCAAGGCCGCCGTACCCGTTTACGGCTGCGGCTTTTTGCACGAAGGCGAGTCCGTGCAGAAGCCCGGCATCGACAAGCTCGGCGAGCGCCGCGCTCTATGGGTGAAGGAATACGATCCGGGCAGTCTGCTGCCGCGTTGCCATGTGCCCATCCTGTTCGTGAACGGCACAAACGACGTCCACTACGTGCTCGACAGCTACATGAAGAGCTACAACGTCGTGCCGGGTGAAAAGCACATCCGCATCCAGGTGAAAATGCCCCACGGCCATCCCCCGGGCTGGGCGCCGCAGGAGATCGGCCTGTTCATCGACTCGAAATGCCGGGGCGGAAAACCCCTGCCCGTTCCCGGCGCCGCCGTCGTCAAAGGTGACCGCGTCGAGGTCACCTGCGAGAGCGCCACCACCCTGACGAAAGCCGAGCTGAACTTCACCACCGACACCGGCCTGCGCTCGAAGCGCGAGTGGAAAACCATGCCTGCGACCATCCGTGGCGGCATCATCACCGCACCCAAACCGCCGGCGGATGCAAACACCTGGTACGTGTCCATCACCGACGAACGCGACGCGATGGTGAGCACTCCGGTCGTGCTGGAGAAGGAATAGCCGTCACCCCATCTGCCAAGATAGCCTCCTGTTTCGTACGGTTTCCCGTCACGCCATGGCGCTCACATCGAACCACGTCAGACGTGGCGCACCCATGAGGATTCGAACCTCAAAACCTTCTGATCCGCAGTCTGAAATGCTGACGGTTCGACTGTGTTCAGCTATGATCGGAAAAGTTGGCCTTTCCGAAGGCAAAACGACCTTTGCGAAGGGAAAAACATGATGAACACGGACGAACAGAAGAGCACGGAGATCAGCAGCAAAAATGGCCGGATTGAAAAACGACCCTGCCACTCTTGCCAAAAGCGATCAACGGTTCTGGACGCAGCAGGGACGGCTGTTCAAGGAGAAAGGGCCGGCTGCCTATTCGTGCCGAATGATGTTTGCGCGCAAGCTTGAACGCTTCGGGCTGGACACGGGGAATGCGGCTGCGGCGAAGGCAGCGAGAATCTACGACTCGCTGAAAGCAGACGAGTGGAAGCTAACCTCGGCGAATTTTTCGCATTGCGCCGGGCATATGGCGCGGACTCCGTGCATCCAGCTTGCCCGACCGCCCGAGATCACCTTTGATAGCTGCCAAGCATGTTCGAACAAGCATTCCGCAACATCGACGACGCCCTCCGCAAGGAGGCCGGCTGCGCCACCGAGCTCGACTACGCCGAGCAGACGTCGTGGCTGCTCTTCCTGAAATACCTCGACGGCCTGGAGCAAGACCGCGCCACCGAAGCCGCGCTCGAAGGCAAGAAATACACCCACCTCCTCGACCCACCCCACCGCTGGGACACTTGGGCTGCTCCCAAAGGCAACGACGGCCAGCTCGACCACAACGCCGCCCTCTCCGGCGACGACCTCCGCGAGTTCGTTGATCAGAAGCTCTTCCCCTACCTCCAGAAGTTCAAGGCCCGCGCCTCCGGCCCGAACACCATCGAATACAAGATTGGCGAAATCTTCGGGGAGCTGAAGAACAAGATCACCAGCGGCTACAACCTCCGCGAGATCATCGACCACGTGGACGAGCTGCGCTTCCGCTCCCAGACCGAGAAGCACGAGCTGAGCGCGCTCTACGAGGAGAAGATCAAGCGCATGGGCAACGCCGGGCGCAACGGCGGCGAGTATTACACCCCGCGCCCGCTCATCCGCGCCATGATCCGCGTGGTGAATCCCCGGCTCGGCGAGACCATCTACGACGGCGCGTGCGGCTCGGCCGGCTTCCTCTGCGAAGCCTTCGATCACCTGCGCGAAGTCAATCCCAAACGCACCACCGCGCAGGACAAGGCCCTCCAGGAGCGCACCTTCTACGGCAAGGAAAAGAAGTCCCTCGCCTACGTCATCGGCATCATGAACCTGATCCTGCACGGGATCGAGGCGCCGAACATCATCCACACCAACACCCTCACCGAGAACCTCGCCGACATTCAGGAAAAGGACCGCTACGACATCGTCCTCGCCAATCCGCCCTTCGGCGGCAAGGAACGCCCCGAGGTGCAGCAGAACTTCCCCATCCGCACCGGCGCGACGGAGATGCTCTTCCTCCAGCACTTCATCAAGATCCTCCGCGCCGGCGGACGCGGCGGCATCGTCATCAAGAACACCTTCCTCTCCAACACCGACAACGCCTCCGTGAGCCTGCGCAAGCACCTGCTGGAAAGCTGCAACCTCCACACCGTGCTCGACTGCCCCGGCGGCACGTTCCAAGGCGCGGGCGTGAAGACCGTGGTGCTCTTCTTCGAGAAAGGCCGCCCCACGCGCAAGGTGTGGTTCTACCAGCTCGACCCCGGCCGCAACCTCGGCAAGACCAACCCGCTCAACGACGACGACCTCGCCGAGTTTGTGGAGCTGCAAAAGACCTTCGCCGACTCGCCCAAGAGCTGGAGCTTGGACGCGAAGGACATCGACCCCTCCACCTTCGACCTCTCCGTGAAGAACCCCCACGGCGGCGAGACCGTGACCCACCGCAGCCCGCAGGAAATCATGGAAGAAATCGCCGCCCTCGACGCCGAAAGCGCCGAAGTGCTGGAGAACATCCGCAAGCTGCTATGAAAAACGATGGGAAGAATAGGAAGAATGTGCCGGGCGAAGATCATCCGTCCCCTGATTCCCATTCCTCCCATCCCATCATCCCCCCGCGCGGCGATTACCAGACCCTCCTCTCCTACCAGAAAGCCGAGGCCATCTACGACCTCACCTTCCGCTTCGCGCACAAGTATCTCGCGAAAGGCGACCGCACCGTGGACCAGATGATCCAGTCCGCGCGCTCCGGGAAGCAAAACATCCTCGAAGGCAGCAAGGCCGCCCTCACCTCCAAGGAAACCGAACTCAAGCTTACCAGCGTGGCCCGCGCCAGCCTGGAGGAACTGCTCGCCGACTACCGCGACTACCTGCGCGTGCGCGACCATGCCATTTGGGATAAGGACTCCAAGGAAGCCCAATACGTCCGGCGGCTGGGCCGCAAGACGCCGCACACCTTCGAGCTTTACCGCGAGTTTCTGGAGACCCGCCCGCCCGAGGTCATCGCCAACATCGCCATCTGCCTGATTCACCAAACCAACTACCTCCTCGACCAGCAACTCCGCGCGCTGGAAAAGGACTTCCTGAATCAGGGCGGCCTGCGCGAGCGGATGTTCAAGGCGCGCCTCGCCCACCGCAACCGCCCACCACAAAAATGACGACGCTCACTCCCATCATTCCCATCCCTCCCACCGCCGCCCTCGACGCCGAAAGCGCCGAAGTGCTCACGAACATCAAGGCGCTGCTGAAATGAAGAACCGCCCGCCGCGCCCTCACGCCTCCGTCATGGGACGGAATGGGAATCATGCTTCCCATCCTTCCCCTCTCACCCCTGTCTCCCATCGGGGTGCATTGCGTGCTGGCAGCCTGCGGGAAAGGAGGGCGCTGCTGAAATGAAGAACCGCCCGCCGCACCCTCACGCCTCCGTCATGGGATGGAATGGGAATCATGCTTCCCCTCATTCCCATCTCACCCATGTCTCCCATCGAGGGTGGCGGGCGTCGCGCGAGGGCGGCCTGCGGGAAAGGAGGGCGCTGCTGAAATGAAGAAGGGGTGGACAACGAAACGGCTAGAGGAAGTCTGCGAGATTGCTCGCGGTGGTTCGCCGCGGCCAATTGAGAAGTTCCTCACGACTGCACCGGACGGAATCAACTGGGTGAAGATTGGCGACGCTACGGCGAGCGACAAATACATCTACAAGACTGAAGAAAAGATTACCTCCGACGGCGTGAAGCGCTCACGCATGGTTCACGACGGCGACTTCCTTCTCTCGAACTCAATGAGCTTCGGGCGGCCCTACATCATGAAGACGAGCGGCTGCATTCATGACGGCTGGCTCGTTCTGCGGCAGCGGGAGAAGCAGCTTGAGCAGGACTTCCTTTTTTACCTTCTGAGTTCCGACGAGCTGTTTCAGCAATTCGACCGCCTTGCTGCGGGCAGCACAGTTCGGAACTTGAACATCGGCTTGGTGAAGAGTGTCGAGATTTCGTTCCCCCCGCTGGCGGAGCAGCAGCGGATCGTGGGGGTGCTGGACGAAGCGTTTGTCGGGCTGGCCACCGCCCAAGCCCACGCCGCCCAGAACCTCCAAAACGCCCGCGCCCTCTTTGAAAGCCACCTCCAATCCGTCTTCACCCACCGCGGCAAAGGCTGGGTGGAGAAGACGCTTGGCGAGACGTGCGAGATGTATCAGCCCAAGACCATCGGGACAAAAGACCTCGTTCCCGACGGCCCGTATCCCGTCTTCGGCGCGAACGGAATAATTGGACGCTACGACAAGTTCAACCACGAAGAGCCGCAGCTTCTCATCACTTGTCGCGGCGCAACGTGCGGCGCAGTGAACATCTCCGAGCCGAAGTCGTGGATTACCGGAAACGCGATGGTGGTGCGTCCTCTCGACGCATCGTTGGACCTCGGCTTTCTCGAATACGCTTTTCGCGGCGGCATCGACATTTCCAAAGCCATCACCGGTGCAGCCCAACCCCAAATCACGCGCACCAATCTCTCGCCGCTCTTGATTTGCTTCCCGAAGTCCGTCACCGAGCAGAAGCAACTCGCGTCAACCTTCCGAGACCTCGCCGCCGAAACCCAACGGCTGACGCGGCTCTACGAGCAAAAGCAGGCGGCGCTGGCGGCGTTGAAAAAGTCGCTCCTGCACCAAGCCTTCACCGGGGAATTGTGAACGACGAGGATTCCCAAGCCCCCGAACTTCCCCACTGGCCCGGCGACTGGCCTGACCGGCGCTTTGTCGATCTCGACAACGTCGGCGACGCAGGGTTCTGGATAGCCGAGCAACTCCCCGAGCCTGCCGAAGTCCTGTTTGGCGATCCCGAGGATGACCGCCGCATTGCCGAGGAACTTGCCGACGCCTACATCCGCGCCAGCGAGGAAGACTACTTCCCGCTTCCAACTGAATTCGGCGCGAGCGAAGAGGAGATGATGGAAGAGGCCGTGGCTGACTTCCTCGGCTTCATCCGCGAGTGGCGCAGAAGGGCCGTGGCCTCAAATTCTCCCGATGACACTGCCCGTAATTGACATCGAAGCCTACGTCCCCGCCCTTGTGGCGATGGTGGCGAAGACGAGCTGGCTGCCGCACCCAGATGCTTGCTCTCGGTGCATCCTTTCCAATATTGACCCGGCATCTGTCAGGCGGTAACCATGAGCCATGCTGAAAACCCCACAGGAGACTCTGCTCGACCGGCGGACATTGAAGTCATTCGCTGGCGTGCGTGGCCGTGTGAAAGCTGCCGTGGCAGCGCAACCGCGCTCAGTTTCCTTGTCCGATGCCTTGGCTCAAACCCGGAAGTTTCAGCAACAGACCGGAACGAAGTAATCGACTGGTTCAAGAAGTGGGAGGCGGACCGCCTGCTGGATTGGGTAAAGTCATGCGAGCATACATCGTGGACAGACACACGGCTGCCACGGCTGGCAGAAGGCTCCGAGCATCTGGTGCTCTTCGATGAAGCGACGGCTGAAGTCGTGAAGATCACGCATCCGGGCCTCTACGGAGACTACTATGAAGTGACCAGCGGACGCATTTCCCAATTCGACAGCGCGCCGGCAGAATATCTGCTGCGCATGCGCTGGTGGGAGAAGCTCTTTTCTGCCGCGCTCGATCCGATCGGCATGACGAAGGGCAAACAGATCGTCTCACGCCAGAGGTTCATCAGCGGCGAGCCGCCAGCTCAGTCACAAGTGGACCGCTTCCTGGTGGAAGCGGGACTGATCCCGGTAAAGCAATCGTGCTGGCTCTGGAAGAAGGAGGCCGGTGACTCAGAGGTCGAAGTCTGGGTGGGCGATGCACGTGCCGACAATTTTGTCTCGGCCGGGGGTGAGATCATTCCCATCGACATTCGAATCTGGGGAGTTCCCATTTTGCACAAACCAAGCTAACGGTTTCGCCCCATGAACGAAGCCGAGACCCGCGCCGAGTTGATTGATCCCGCCTTGAAAGAGGCGGGCTGGGGCGTCGTGGAGGGCAGCCGTATCCGGCGGGAGTATCGGATCACCGAGGGGCGCATCGAAGGCCGGGGCCGACGCGGAAAGGCGGACATCGCCGACTACGTGCTGGAATACCGCAACACGAAGCTGGCGGTGGTGGAGGCGAAGTCGGATCAGGAGGAAGTCTCGGAAGGCGTCGGGCAGGCGAAAGATTACGCGGGCAAGATGGCAATCCGCCACACCTATGCCACGAACGGCAAGGGCATTTACGCCATCGACATGCACACCGGCCGGGAGCGTGACGATCTCACGCAGTATCCGACGCCGGATGAATTGTGGCGGATGACCTTCCCGGCAAAGGATGACTGGCGGGATCGCTTTGCAAACGTGCCGACGCCCGACAAGAGCGGCAGTTGGACGATTCGTTTTTATCAGGAAATCGCGATGAGCCGCGTGCTGGAGCGCATCGCCGAGGGCGGAAAACGAATGTTGCTCACACTGGCGACGGGCACGGGCAAGACTTCCATCGCGTTTCAAATCGTGTGGAAGCTGTTTGAAGCCCGCTGGAATCTCACGGGCCAGCCGGGCCGTAGGCCGCGTGTCTTGTTTCTGGCGGATCGGAACACGCTGGCGACACAGGCCTACAACGACTTCACCTCGTTCAGCGCGTTTGCCGAGGACGCGCTGGTCCGCGTGAAGCCGGAGGAGATTCGCAAGAAGGGCAAGGTGCCAAAGAATGCGAATGTGTTCTTCACGATCTTCCAGACGTTCATGAGCGGGCCGCCGAAGGAAGACGGTTCGCCATCACCCTACTTCGGCGAATATCCGCCGGACTTCTTTGACTTCATCATCATCGACGAGTGCCATCGCGGCGGCGCGAATGACGAGAGCAACTGGCGCGGCATCATGGAATACTTCGCACCTGCCGTGCAGCTCGGCCTCACCGCCACGCCGAAGCGCAGGGACAACGTGGACACCTACGCCTACTTCGGCGAGCCGCTGTATGTCTATTCGCTCAAGGACGGCATCAATGACGGCTTCCTCACGCCTTTCCGAGTGAAGCAGATCGCTTCGACGATCGACTATTACACTTACACATCCGATGACACGGTGATCGAGGGTGAGATCGAAGCGGGCAGGCTCTACGAGGAGGCGGACTTCAATCGCAACATCGAAATCCGCGAGCGCGAAAAGAAGCGGGTGGAAATCTTCATGGGCCAGATCGACCAGCGGGAGAAGACGCTCGTCTTCTGCGCCAATCAATCGCACGCTCTGCTGGTCCGGGACCTGATCAACCAGACGAAGACCAGCCCCGATCCGAACTACTGCCACCGCGTGACGGCTGACGACGGCGAACTCGGCGAGCAGCATCTGCGGGACTTCCAGGACAACGAGAAGAGCATCCCCACCATTCTCACCACCTCGCAGAAGCTCAGCACGGGCGTGGATGCGCGAAACATCCGCAACATCGTGCTGATGCGGCCGGTGAATTCGATGATCGAATTCAAGCAGATCATTGGACGCGGCACCCGGCTTTTTGAGGGGAAATACTATTTCACGATCTACGACTTCGTGAAGGCGCACGAGCACTTCCACGATGAGGAATGGGACGGCCCGCCGTCTGAACCCGAGCTATGCAAAAAGTGCGGCCAGTATCCATGCGTCTGCGAGACAAAGCCTCTCCCACCTTGCACCGAATGCGGCGAGCGCCCTTGTGTCTGCCCATGCCCGAAGTGTGGTCGCCGCCCTTGCGAGTGCGAGCGCCCCAAGAAGGCCAAGGTGAAGCTCGCCGATGGCAAGGAGCGCACGATCCAGCACATGATGATGACCACCTTCTGGCATCCCGACGGCACGCCGATGAGTGCGCAGGAGTTTATCGAAATGCTGTATGGCAAGATGCCAGAGTTCTTCCACGACGAAGCGGAACTCCGCACGCTTTGGAGCCAGCCTGACACGCGCAAGAAGCTGCTCGACGGCCTCGCGGAGAAAGGCTTTGGCAAACCGCAGCTCGCCGAGATGCAAAAGGCCATCGATGCCACGAACAGCGATCTTTTCGACGTGCTCGCTTATGTCGCTTACTCGCTGCCGCCGCTCACGCGCGAGCAGCGCGCGGCGAAGGCCAAGGTGGAGATCAGCACGCACTTCAACAGCAAACAGCAGGTCTTCCTCGACTTTGTGATCTCGCATTATGTCACCGAAGGCGTGCAGGAACTGGATCAGGAACAGCTCTCGCCACTCCTGCGGCTGCGGTATCACAACTCCATCGCCGACGCCGTGGCAGACCTCGGCAAGCCCGACGAGATCGGCAGGATGTTCTCAGGCTTCCAGCGGTATCTCTATCAGGGTGCGGCGTGAGCGGGTAATGCTGGTCTGATAAGTCCCGCAAGCGCTGGCGGCTTGCGCTGTTCAGCCCTGCACGCCATGGTCCACGCATCGGCACGGAACCGCAGTATCTCACGGATGCGCTCAACGCGACCGATGTGCCAGCGCCGTGGGAGCCGCGTCCGATCCGGGAAAAACAAACTTCGGGCGGCTGCTGGAGCTGGAGCCGAGCATGGGCAGCAAGATCATCAATGGCACCCGCCAGCTTACCGACGCGCACGTTCGCCGACTGTCGGCGCACTTCGTGCTGCCTGCGAAATACTTTTGTGAGGCATGAGACCGTGAAAGCAAAAAGCAAAACCAAGGCAGGCAAGAAGCGCCGGGTGCTGGCTGCAAGCCCAGCGATGGCGTAAGGCGCAAGCGGACACGCTCAACCAACCACTCAACGAGAAGCCGCCGACTCCGACAAGGAACGAAACCGCAGATTCGCCCAAACCGTGGCATGACCTCATCGACCTGAAGAAGGTTGCCAGAGCGATGAATGCGTTGTTCGACCTTGGCGATCACATTCATTGCCTTGAGGACTTTCTGCTCCATCGGACGCGCGACAAGCACAGTGATGAGAATATCAGACGCGCTTTTTGGCGCCCGATCGAGAGCTGTCCCGATGATCAGTCAATGAATCCCAACTGGATTCCGGGCGCTCTTGAAGAAAGTGCAAGGACCGCATCTTGTCTACTGGGCACGCTACCAGAGTGGGCAATGGAGGGGGCAGTCGCAAAAGTGCCCGGGTTGAACTTTTTTGAGCGGTCGAAAACACACCTGCCTCGTTGATAACGAGTGGCGCACCCATGAGGATTCGAACCTCAAACCTTCTGATCCGTAGTCAGATGCTCTAATCCGTTGAGCTATGGGTGCTATTGGCGCGGTGGCCGCCGCAGGTGCCGTCTGCTGCTTGGCTCGCTGCGGGCCGGGAGAGTATTCGAGTTCACTTTCTTGTCAATCGTCGCGGTGGGTTTTGTCCTGCGCACACCAGGGCTTACGCATGAATTGCTTCTGAGTGAATTCCCACGGATTCAGGGCGACCACGGATCGGACTTCTTCTGAATCCATCTGTGGAATCCTGAATCTTGCGGGGCAAATCATAGATTTGAGGCTTGTGCCTTCGGTTCATGCGTAAGCCCTGTGCGCACACGCTGGCTGCAACGACAGCGGCGGCCGCAAGAGCATCACAACGAGGCGCGGGCGTCGGCGACGAATGCTTCGACATCCTGCTTCGTGGTCTGCCACGAACACATGAGGCGCGAGCCGCCGCCGATGAAGCCGTAAAATTTCCAACCGCGCTGCTTGAGGCCGCTCTTCATCCTGTCGGGCAGCCGGGCGAAGACGGCGTTTGCATCCACAGGTTGGAGAATCTCGACGCCGGGAAGCCGGCCGAGGCCCTCGGCGAGTTCGCGCGCCAGCGTGTTGCCATTCTCAGCGTGCCTGCGCCATGCGTCGGTGGTCAGGATGCGCAGCCATTGGGCGGAGATGAACCGCATCTTGGAACAAAGCTGGCCGGCCTGCTTGCGCCGCCAGGCGAAGTCCGCTGCCAGGTCGCGGTTGAAAAACACGACCGCCTCGGTGAAGGCCATGCCAAGCTTGGTTCCGCCACAACTGAGCACATCGACGCCGGCACGCCAGGTGAGATCAGCAGGTGTGCATGACCGGGAGGCGAGCGCATTGAAGAAGCGCGCGCCATCGACATGCAAAGCGAGGCCGTGCGCGTGCGCGAGGTCAGCGAGGGGTTTGATTTCGTCGGGCCGATAGACGGTGCCCAGCTCGGTGCTGTTGCTGATGCTGATGGCGCGCGGTTTGTGGAAGTGGACGTCGGTGCGACGGGCGATGAGGCGGGAGACTTCGCCGGGATCGAGTTTTCCATGTTGTCCGCCCGCGATCAGAATCCGGGCGCCATGCGTGAAGAACGCGGGCGCTCCGCATTCGTCCTGCTCGCAATGAGACTCTTCGGCGGCGATGATGGAGTGGTGTCCTGCACAGATGGAGGCGAGCGAGAGCGCATTGGCCGCCGTGCCGCTGAAGACGAAGAAGACCTCGCACTCGGCGTCGAAGAAGCGTCGGAAGGCTTCGCAGGCGCCGCGGGTGAGAGCGTCGTCACCGTAGGACGGCTCGCAGCCCGAGTTCGCAGCTTCGAGCGCCTGCCATGCGTCAGGGCAGATGGCGGAAGTGTTGTCGCTGGCGAAGGTGAAGTTCATGCCGTGACGGAGACCCGACGAACACGGCAGAGCCACATCAGCGTAAAGCCGGTGACGAGCAGGAGGCCATCACGGATGAAGAGTCCCGTGTAACTCGACGCGGCATCCGCACCGCCAAAGCAGCCGCAGTGGATGTCCAGGCCGCGGCTTTTTGCGATGCCGATGGCGACAAAAAAGACAACCAGCGCCAGATTCAGAATGAGCAGTGCTCCGTGCCGCAGCACGCCCAGGATGACGGCCAGGCCGCAGAGCAACTCGAGCCAGGGCAGCCCCAGCGCCATCCAGGCGGCGAACGGATCGGGCAGCATGTCGAAGCTGCGAATGTCGATGAGGAAACGCGAGGGATCAGCCGCCTTCACGGCACCCGCGTAAACGAACACGCCGCCAAACACGAGTGCGAGAATGCCGCGAATCCAGTTCATTTATGGGCGCATCCGGCGGCCCGCAGCCAGGGCGAAGTTACAGCACCTTCATCACGCCGTTCATGAGGATGCCATGTCCGGGAAAGGTGCAGACGTATGGATAGTCGCCCGCCGCCGGAGCGACGAACTCGATGGTCTCCGACGTGTTCGGCTGCAACAGCTTGGTGTGAACCAGGATGTCAGGTGAATCAGGGACGTAGCCTTTTTCGAGAGCCTTCGGATCAGCCATGAACGCCATGGCGGCGGAGAGTATTTTGTCCTTCGTGCCCGGCTTGCCCAGCACCCAGTTGTGCGGCTGCGGCGCGGACGGGTGGACGTTGTTGAAGGTAAACTTCACCTTCTGGCCGGCTCTCACAGTGAACGACTTCGTGTCATAGGCCAGCGGATTGATCGTATCCGGCTTGATGGTGATCTCCGCCACAGCACCCGCGGGGGCGACTGCCGGAGCGGCCGCCGTGGTGGCCGGTGCAGAAGCCGCGGGCACCGGTGCTGGAGCGGCGGGCGCGGCAGGAGCCGGCGCCGGTGCAGCCGGCGCTTCAGCGACGGCCGGCGCGCGGAGCTTGCGGCTGGCGGAGATGCCGCCGACGACGAGCACGGCACCCCAAAAAAGTGCGAAGACGGCCAAAGCAGCGCCCAAGACGATGTTGGCGACGGACCAGAAGCCGCCGGAGGAACCTGTGCTGGAGGAAGAATGCGAATCCATAAGAGAACGAAGAAGGCGCAGATTCAAGCACAGCGCCGCTTGAACGCAACCGCGGAACCAGTCCGCACCCGGCCCGGTTGATCCGCCTCATCGGGAGCATTCTTTCCGCCGATGGTTTCGCCATGTGAAGCACGTATCCTGCGCCATGAAACGGTTGCAGTTTTGTTCGGGAGGAAGGCCGTGAAAGCGATGCGGGAGATTCTTTTCACCGTGTGGTGCTGCGGCTCCTTGATCCGTGGAGCCGGTGCGTCTCAGGAAGCGTCCCCGCCGGAGATGGATCCGGCCATTCCCCAGTCCATGAGGGCGCAGAGCTTTGACGCCATCATCGCCAGCTCACCTTTCACGCGGACGCTCGGCGCATCCGACTCGCTGATCCTCACGGGCATCGCACACATCGAGAAGGACGTGTTCGCCACGCTCTACGACACGCAGACGATGGAGTCGCACGTCGTGACCAGGACACCCAATGCCCTGGGCTGGCAATTGATCAGCATCGGTGGTGATGCGGCTGATCTGAAGACATTGTCGGCACGGATTCAGGTGGCAGGCGGGCAGGTCATCACCGTGCGCTACCAGAAGCCGCCGCCGAAAGTGCTGCGTCTCTCGCGCGGCGGTTCATCCGGCGGGGGAAATGCAGCGCCTTTGACCACTGCGCAGGTGGAAGAGGCCCGGCAGGCCGCGGTGAACTATCGCGAGGGCTTCACCTCCGATGGCTACCCAAAAGCGCCGCCGCCCGAGATGGTGGAGAGACTCGCACGCCTAAGCGTCGGTCAGCGGGAGGACATCAACCGTCAGATGATCGGCCTCCGCAACCAGGGTCTTGGCATGGAGGAGCGGCGCAAGATTTACGAGAATCTCGTGGAGCGCTCCATCCAGGGCGGACGGTGAGCCGCGGGCAACGCGCGTCCGTTTTCACCGGTTTTTCGTCTTGCCAGCAGGCACGCCTGTCCGTCATGCTGTGACATCACCAACCCGAAACACACACACTCCATGAACTTCCTCAAGCTCGGCTTCCTCGCCAATCCCGAACTCGGCCTGCTCATCCTCCGCGCATGGCTGGGTCTGACGATGATGATCAACCACGGCCTGCCGAAGCTGACTCACTTCGCGGAGACGGCGAAGGAGTTTCCCGATCCGCTCCACGTCGGCGCGAATGTGAGCCTTGGTCTTGCGGTGTTTGCGGAGGTCGTGTGCTCGGCGCTGCTGGTCATCGGCTTCTTCACCCGGCCTGCTGCTTTGATGCTGGGCACCACGATGGGCGTGGCATTCTTTGTCGTCCACAAAGGCTCGCTCGCGCTCGGCCCCGGCTCGGGCGAGCTGGCCTTCATGTATCTGGCCGGTTACCTGACGCTGCTCTTCGCGGGTGCAGGCCGCTTTTCGTTCGATGGCGACGATTGAGCTGGCTACTTCGACTCGATCCGATACAGCGCGGCCTTCGTGCGGATGTAGAGCGCGCCGTCGGCCGCGGCGGGCGTGGCGGTCATTCCGTCCGCCAGCTTGTTCGTGGCGAGGATTTCAAACTTGTCCGCGGCGCGGATGACATTGATGTCACCGCGGTCGTTGCAGAAATAGATGCGCCCGTCGGCGGCGATGGGTGAGGGCAGATGCTGGCCCTGAAAGCGCTCCTCCCACAGATCCTTGCCTGTCTTTGCTTCCGTGGCAGTGACCACTCCGCCGCGCGTGACCTGGAAGATGACGCCATTCACGATCACGGGGCAGGACTCGCTGGCGTTCCGTTTGTCCCGGTCCCAGATGACGTGGCTGGCGGTGATGTCGCCCTGCATCTTGTCGTCGATGCGCACGCCGATGGTGTGCGCGCGCTCGGAGCCGGTGTTCAGGACAAGCACATCATCCTGGCGCAGCGGACGGATGGCGGCATTGAAGCCACCGTGGCGGATGGTCCACAATTCCTTGCCGGTGCCGACATCGTAGCCGAAGGCGGCGCGCGAGCCGACGGAGACGAGCACTTGTTTGCCGCCCATTTCGAACACGGAGGGCGTGTGGAATGCCTTTCGCATGTCACCGTCGCGCGTGGGGCGGCCTTCCTTGTCGAGGTCGCCGTAGTCCGTGCTGCGGTTCGTCTTCCAAACCGTGGCGCCGGTCTTCTTGTCGAGCGCGGTGACGAACTGCTCGTTGATGCCGTCGAAGGTAAGAATGAGCAGGCCGCCGTGGACGATGGGCGAGGATCCCGGGCCGCGGTAGTGACGCACGTTGATGTCGCGCCGCTGCCACACGACCCTGCCCGTGGCCGGATCGATGCACGCGGTGCCATAGGTGCCGAAATGGACGTAGAGCGCATCAGCCTCGAGCGTCGGCGACGGCGCGGCGTAGTTGTTGATCGGGTTGCCGAGTTCCTCGGGGCTCGGGTTCTCGAAGACGAGGAGATGATGGATGATCTTCCCGCTATGGCGGTCGATGCCATAGACGAACTGCTTCTTCCCGTCCGTCGTCGCCGAGGTGAACCAGATCATGTCCCCGCCGATGACCGGCGTGGAGTGGCCGCTGTCCTCGAGCGGCGTCTTCCATGCGATGTTCTTGCCGGTGCCTTCGTCCCAGGTGAGCGGGATGCGCGCGGCATCGGCGGCGGGCACGATGTTGTCGAACGCGGGTCCGTTCTTGTCGGGCCAGAAAAGCGGTGTCGTGGCCGGCTGCGCGTACGCGGCGGCTGCGATGATGAAGCAGAACAGAACGGTAGTGTGGAGAGTGAGCGGGCGCATGGGGCGGGACGGAAAGGAGGCAGAAAGAACGGATGCGACAGGAAAATTTTTCCCGGCGGGAGCGGACTGGAGCGGCGCGGCGCCAATTCCATCTGGCGGAAAAGCAAAGCCGGCCCATGATGGCGCTCGTTTTTCATCCTGCATGATGCTCCTGCTTTCCCAATGGCGCGCCGAGTGGCTGAAGCTGCTCGCCAGAAAGCGCACTTACATCGGCTTTGGCGCGTTTCTCGCGATGGAGCTGGTGATTCTGGTTGTTTTCCAACGCCAGGGGCCGGAAGGCTTTTATCGAAGGCTCATCGCGCGCCAGGGCGGGTTGTTTGAGAATTATTTCTCCGGTCTTACGCTCGGCTTCATCGTGCTGGCGTTTTCCGCCGCCCTGCTCGGGTCCATCTATCTGGCGCTCGTGTCCGGCGACATTGTGGCAAAGGAAAGCGAGGATGGGAATCTGCGCCTGCTGCTGGCCCGGCCCGTGAGCCGGCTGCGGCTGCTGGCGGTGAAATATGCCACCTGCACCTGCTACGCCTGGCTGCTGGTGCAGTTCATCGCCTGGTCTGCATTCCTGCTGGGCGTGTGGGTGCGTGGATGGGGCGGCGGCATGTTTGTCTTCGCCCCCGAGCAGGGACTCGCGGAACTTTGGAACTGGGATGAAGGCTTGCGACGCTACATGCTGTGCTCTGTGTTTCTGGGCTTTAGCATGACGACGGTCAGCTCGGTCGCCTTCTTTTTTTCCTGCTTCCGCATCAAGCCGGCGGCAGCCACGATCACGGCGCTCTCCTACATGCTCATCGACACGATCCTGCTGCGCACCAAGCTGCTGCACAGCTACGAGTACCTGCTCATGACGCCTTATCTTGAATCCTGGATGCGCGTCTTCCTCGATCCGGCTCCGTGGGCGCTCATCGTGCGGAACTACACCATCATCGCGGCGGTGAATCTGAGCCTCTTCGTGCTCGGCGCGGCGTGGTTTCAGTCGCGCGATCTGAAATCATGACGGTGCTGGAGACAGTGGCCGCGCTGCGTGAGTGGCGGCGGGAAAGCACGGCGAAGGTATTCTTCGTGCCGACCATGGGCGCGCTGCACGAGGGGCACGCCGCGCTCGTGCGGGAGGCGCGCCGCCTCGCGGGCATGGAGGGACGCGTGGCCGTGAGCATCTTTGTCAATCCGCTGCAGTTCGGGCCGGGCGAGGATCTCGAGCGCTATCCGCGCACGCTCCAGGCCGATCTCGCGCTCTGCACCGCGGCAGGCGCGGACATGGTCTTTGCCCCGGCGGTGAACGAGGTGTACTTTGACGACCGCTCCATCAAGATCACTGAGTCCAGCCTCTCCCGCGTGCTTTGTGGAGCGAGCCGGCCCGGCCATTTCGACGGCGTCTGCACCGTCGTCGCCAAGCTCTTCAACCTCGTGCAGCCCGACGAAGCCGTCTTCGGGAAGAAGGATTACCAGCAGCTCGCCATCATTCGCCGCCTCGTGCGCGACCTGGACTTCCCCGTGGCGATCCACGGCATGGAGACAGTGCGCGAGGCCGACGGGCTGGCGATGAGTTCGAGGAACCGGTATTTGAATCCCGACGAACGCGCGCAGGCACCGGCATTGCGGCGCGCGCTACTGAAGGCGCTGGCGGAGTGGAGGGACGGCGACAGCGAGGCTTTTAGCCTCGAGGAGAGCGTGCGCGACGAAATCGCGCGGACAGCGCCGCTGGCACGCATCGACTACGTCTCCTGCGTGGATGGGGGGACGCTGCAGCCGGTGGACGGGAGTGCGGGCCAGCGGCTCGCGCCACGGGTGATAGCGCTGGCGGCTTTCTTCGGCAAGACGCGGCTCATCGACAATATCGAGCTGCCAGACGACTGAGCGTACTCCGGGCCCAGACCGGATTTTCTCTGGCGAAACCATCTTCCGGCGATAGGCTCAGCCCCATCATGAACACGGCATCTTCCAACGCCCTGAGCCGGGCCGAAGTCTGCGCCACTCCCCGGCTGCGTGACATCCCGGCGAAATCAGACTTGTGATCGAATACGACTTCATCATCATCGGCACGGGTGCGGCGGGCTTGAGCGCGGCGCTCCACGCGGCGGAACATGGCCGCGTGGCGGTGCTCTCAAAGGGCGCGGCGGACGACTCGAACTCGAGCTGGGCGCAGGGCGGCATCGCCTGCGTGCAGAGCGAGGAAGACTCCATCGAACAGCATGTGAATGACACGCTCGTGGCCGGTGCGGGTCTGTGCAAAGAAGGCGTCGTACGTGCGATCGTAACCGACGGGCCGGCGCGCATCGCCGAGCTTGTAAAGTGGGGCGTGCACTTCGACCAGCGGGAGGCGACGGACGGGCACCTCGAGTTTGATCTCACCCGCGAGGGCGGCCACACACGCCGGCGCGTGCTGCACTCCGCGGATGCGACAGGGCGCGAGCTGACCGGGAAGCTCATCGCCGCCGTGCGCGCGCATCCGCGCATCGAGGTGCTGGAGCACCACTTCGCCATCGACCTCGTCACCACCGCGAAGCTCGGCTTCGTCTCCGAGGAACGTGTGGTCGGCCTCTATGTGCTCGACGAAAAAAGCGGCGAGGTGGAGACCTTCCGCTCCGACCGCGTGATCCTCGCCACCGGCGGCTGCGGCCGCGTCTATCTTTATACGACGAACCCGCAGATCGCGACAGGCGACGGTGTGGCGATGGCCTGGCGCGCCGGGGCGACAGTCTCGAACATGGAATTCATCCAGTTCCACCCCACATGCCTCTACCATCCGCAAAAGCGCTCGTTCCTCATCACCGAAGCGATGCGCGGGGAGGGCGCGCGGCTCGTGGACAAGGATGGGAACGAGTTCATGCAGAAACACGATCCGCGCGGCTCGCTCGCACCGCGTGACGTCGTCGCCCGCGCCATCGACCACGAGATCAAGCGCACCGGTGGTCCGTGTGTGTATCTCGACATCAGCCACAAGCCCGCCGACTTCATCATCGCGCATTTCCCGAACATCCACCGCGCCTGCCTCGAGGTGGACATCGACATCACCCGGCAGCCCATCCCCGTCGTGCCCGCCGCACACTACCAGTGCGGAGGAGTGCTCACCGATGTGAACGGCGCCACCTCCATCCGCGGGCTCGCAGCGGTTGGCGAGGTGGGCTGCACCGGCCTGCACGGTGCGAACCGCCTCGCGAGCAATTCACTCCTCGAATGCCTCGTCGTCTCGAAACGTGCCGTCGATTTCATTCTTCAGAAGCTCCCTGTCGGCAAGCCACACACGCAGAGCTACGACATCCCCGCCTGGAAGCACGGCGACGCCCAAGACCTCGACGAACTCGTGGTCATCTACCACAACTGGGACGAAATCCGCCGCCTCATGTGGGACTATGTCTCCATCGTGCGGACCAACAAACGCCTCCAGCGTGCCGCCGCGCGCCTGCGCAATCTCAAGCGCGAAATGCAGGAGTTCTACTGGAACTTCCGCGTCACCAGTGAGGTGCTTGAGCTGCGCAATCTCGTCGAAACCGCTTCTCTGATCGTCGATTGCGCCGTCCGCCGCCAGGAAAGCCGCGGGCTGCACTACACACTCGACTATCCCGCCACCGAAAACGCGAAACCACCGTCCGATACATTGCTGCGACGGTATTGAGTAAACCGACAATAATTGTCATTCTCAGGCACGAGAATGACGCGCGTTTGCTCGCGGGTTTTTCATGAGAGAAATCGAACGCCCTGCCGTTTTGTTCGTCCCATTTTGCCCGGCTGGGATCGGTTCGTTTCCAGCAGGGCCAGACCATTGTGTTTTTCTGGTTATTTGCCGCAATTAAGCACCTCAATTTTTGTGACATGGAAATGGTTGCCGGAAGCCGGACGGATTTGGTAAGCTGACTTTTATTCGGACAATGAGCATGGGCGCAATAATCAAAGCAGCAGGTCTCGGGGTGCTCGTCGCCATGAGTGTGGCGGACACGAACGCGCAGACGCTTTCCTCCTCGTCCGCTTCGCTGGCGCGCGATCCATCGCTGCCGTCCTCGCTCACTCTGAAGTCGCGCAATGGCACCACCGTGGAGACGCCGCTGCCGCGCGTCTTCGTGCCCACGCTGCCGCGCACCGCATACACGCGTTACCCGTGGAAGACGGACATCACCGCCACGGTGTTCTGGATCGGCGAGGCACCGACAGCGAACAATCCGACGCCGAACCACCAAAGCTCCTGGGACACCGAGTGGGCCAAGAACTACGGCGGCTTTGACGATCCGGATCCCACGCATCGCGGACGTGATTACTGCCCGCTCAAGTTCAAGCCGGGCCAGAATCCATTCTACGTGGCGCTGCCTTACAATGACCTCATCGACTACAAGACCACCAAGTCCGAGGCAGCGCGCATCGTGCCGTGGTACAAAGAGCGCTTTGTGAAGGCCGGCAGGAGCGTGCTCAAGGGCCAGTGGATCGCCATTCGCTACGGGAACCGCGTGTGCTATGCGCAGTGGGAGGACTGCGGCCCCTTTGTAACCGACGATGCCGCCTACGTGTTCGGCAGCGCACGGCCCAAGAACCCTGAGAACAGCGGCGCGGGCATCGACATGTCCCCCGCCGTGCGCGACTACCTCGGCATCTCCAGCGGCATGAAGTGCGACTGGCGCTTCGTCGATCTCAACGAAATCCCCGATGGACCGTGGCGCAGCTACGGGACCAACAACCACTTCGTGCAAAACAAAACCAAGGCCGCCGCGCAGCAAAATGAAATGCTCGCCTCACGCCTCGAGGAACTGCGCCGGATGCGCGACGAGTACTTCCGCAAGAGCGGAACGAATCAGGCCATCCGCTGAACGCACGGCCTCCCCCTTCAATCCACGAACATGAATTCGTTCGCGAGCATGAGCACCTGCGCGAGCTGCTGCCACGGATCGAGGTGTGCGGCCGTTTCGCCTCTGAAATCACTCTCCGCATTCCAGGTTTGATCGGCGGCGTCTCCGCCGGCGCCCGCGACGGCGGTTGTCGTGGTGATCTTCGGGGCCCAAAGGAACTGGTCGTTGTTCAGCCCGTCCCGGATATCGACGATGAAGTCGAGCGTCTCGCCCTTGTTCATCGCGATGGAGTCCAGATCGATATGCTCGGTGGCATGGTGGATGGCGGTCGAGCGCAGCAGCCCGCGGGTGCCGTGGCTCACAAAGGCGCGGATACCATCACCAGCCGTCGGCTCATGGACGAGAGTGGAAGCAAAGGCGTACGTCCCGCCCTGCGGCGCGGTCCAGCGGCGTACGACGGCATGCCGGCGGTCGTTGCCGGGATGTCCTCCCGTGGCGGTGAGCTGCGCCCAGCCGAGCTTCGAATCGGGCCAGCTACCACCGCCTTGCCAGGCACTGCCGGTAAAGTGCGGCAGCGGCGTGAAGCTCTTCATGCGGCCGGTGCTTTCGTCGAACTCGCCGTAGCCATGGCTCCAGGCGAGGGGCTGCATGTTTTGTGCGGGCGGCACCGCGCTGCCGTGCACGAAGTCGAGCGCGGTTTCCATTTCAGCCGCCGTGGGCTGGCGCTGGTAAAGGCGCGAGTAGAGATCCCGCACGCGCGATTTGTCATCCAGCCGCGCGGCGGTCCAACTCGCGGTGATGGCCGCGGCACGAGCGGCGATGAAGGGATGGTTCATGCCGAAGAGCGCCTGCTGCGGCACGGTGGTCTCATTGCGCTGCGGTATGGAGAGGTCGGGATTGGCAAAGTCAAACGTGCGCAGCACCGCGGGTACATTCTCACGGTCGATCAGCGCGTAGAGCGTGCGCCGAGTGTTGCCTCCGGCGAAGAGCGCGTCCGGTTTCCCGCCGATGCGCAGATCCAGCTCGCCGGAGGCCGCAAGCCAGGCATCACGCGCCTCCTCAAAACTGAGGCGGTGCGCGGTCATGCGCCATAGCAGGCGGTTGTCGGGGTCGGCGTCCCGGGCACGAGGCATGGAGCGTGGAGCATTGGCATCAGCAACCTCAATGCCCGCTGCACCATGCTCCGTGCTGCTCTGCTGATAGGTCTGCGAGAGCATGATCTCGCGGTGCAGTGCCTTCAGACTCCAGCCGGAGTCGATGAGCCGGAGGGCGAGGTAGTCGAGCAACGCGGGATGCGAAGGCGGTTCGGCGCGCTTGCCGAAATCGCTGGGCGTGGTGACCAGACCACGGCCGAAGTGATGCATCCATACGCGGTTCGCGATGACACGTGCGGTGAGCGGATTGCGCGCGTCGGCGATGGCATCGGCCAGTTCGAGCCGTCCGCTGCCGTGCGCGAAGGGCACCGGCCTGTCTCCCGAAAGCGCAGGCAGAAACTGCCGCGGCACTTCGTCGCCCTTGTTGAGAGGATTGCCGCGGATGAAGACGCGGGGCGTGGACGGCACAGCACGGTCCCGCAGGATGGTGGCGAAGGCGGGCGCGGCGGACGTCCCTAGCAGGCGCCTGTCCATCTCACCCTGGGCTTTCCACAGCTCAGTCGTTACGCCGGTGGGGAAGAACATCTCGATGTTTGCGATGTGCTCATCCGGCACGAGCACGGGAGAGTCCGGCGCGGCGAGCAAACGCACGCGCTCGTCTTCAGGCATGACCTTGAGCCGTGCGGCGGTGAGCCGGTGCTTTTTCAACCAGCCGGCGAAGCGATGAACGATGAAGGGGTTCAGGTCCTTCTCCTCAAGAATCTGGTCGAAACCCTCTGGCGGATACTTTTCCAGCGCCGACTGCGCATCGAGATAATCGTCGATCCGCTTGCGAGTGCGGTCTTCTTGTTCGGCGCGACGCTTCAACATGAGGTCGCGGTTCTTCTTGTCGAGCACGGCGAGCTCCCCGTCGCCGCCGGCCGGTCCGCACGGCACGAGCGCCTCGGCACTGCTCTGGAAGACGCCGTAGAGCGAGTAGTAATCGCGCGTGGAGACGGGATCGTATTTGTGATCGTGGCAGCGTGCGCAGGCGACTGTGAGGCCGAGCACGCCGCGTGTGACCACGTCGATCCGGTCGTCGATGATGTCGTGCGTCACGCCAAGAAAACGGCGGCCGAGGGTGAGGAAGCCCATCGCGGCGAGTTCGGGTGAGCCGGCTGGCACGAGCTGGTCGGCGGCGATCTGGAGCTTCACAAAGCGGTCGTAGGGCATGTCGTCATTCAGGGCGCGCACCACCCAGTCGCGATACGCCGACGCATGAACCCAGCGCTTTTCCTCGCGCGCATAGACATAGCCTTTTGTGTCGGAGTAGCGCGCCACATCGAGCCAATGGCGCGCCCACTTCTCGCCGTAGCGCGGCGAGGCGAGGAGGCGGTCGATGAGCTGCGCGTACGTCTTGTCGGACAGGTCAGCCAGATCCGACGGGGCCGGCGGCAAGCCGGTGGCGTCAAAGTACGCGCGGCGGACAAGCGTGCGCACATCCGTGCGCGGGGAGCGGCGCAGGCCGTGCGCGGAGAGTTCTGCGTCGATGAATGCATCGATGCCGCCGCGCTTCAATACTGCGCGATCGAGCGGGCGGAGCGACCACAGTCCCTCCGCTCCGCTGGAGGCTGCGGTGACGAGCGCGAGACTGATGAAGACGAGGCGACGCATTGGCTGGATGCCCGCAGGCCGGAGAAGTACGGGGCCGCCGACGGCGTTGTTGCCTTGAAGCACCGCACCCGGCCTGCCCGGCAGCGCATCGACGACGACGACGAGGGCCGGCGGACGATGATCCGCCTGCCGAGTCAATCGAACAAGGGCATCAACTCCCGCAGCAGTGGCGAGGTTTTGCAGACTGCGGTGAGATTCGCGACAGCGGCGGGGATGTGCTGCTTGAAGTGCGGCTTGCCCTGGTTGCGGCTGAGATTGCCGTAGGCGCCGAGGGCCTGCATGAGCCTTTGCGCGGCGCAGAGGTGGAAGGACTCGCGCAGCTCGAAGAGGGAGACACCGCGGTACGCAGCGTAGAAGTGGAGCAAGTCGTCGCGCTCGCTGTCGGTGAGCGTGACGTACGGATCGAGCAGCAGCGAGGCGAGATCGTACTCCGCCATGCCGAGACGCAGGCCCTGGTAGTCCACGAACCACGTCGTGCCGCCTTCGCGCAACATGATGTTCTGGCTTTGAAAATCGCGGTGCACGAGGCAGCGCGGCTGCCGTGCAAGCTGCTGGCGCAGATGCTTCAATGCATCGTGCGCGGCGGCGAAGCGCTCGGTGCGGAAGTCGCGCCCCAGATGGCCGCGCACGAAGTGGTCGAGGAAGTACTTCTGCTCCCACTCGTAGAGCGCTTCGTCGAAGGGCGGCTCCAGCTCGGCCTTGTCGCGCGCGGAGAGATCAGACTCGCGCACGGCGTGGATCTTCGCCACCTCCCGCAGCGCCGCCTGATAGAGCGGCGCGCGCTCGGACCACGGCTCGGCGGCTTTCGAATGAAGATCAGTGCTGCCGAGGTCCTCGAGCCAGACGAAGAGGCGGTCGGAATCGAAGGCGTAGATCTTCGGCACGTTCACGCCGAGCGCGGCGAGGCGGTGCGTGGCTGGTACGAATTTCGGATTGTCCCGCCGCGCCATGGTATAGACCATGAGCACCATCGGCGGATGCGCGCCGCCCTGCCACACGAGGCGGTAGAAGTGGCGGTCGCTGCCGCCTTTGACGATGGCCTGCACCTCGCACGAAGCCTCGGCCAGCAGAGGGAACTGCTGGCGGGTGAGAATGACGAGGGCTTCGTGTTCGGGCGGCATGGTGGAGACTGAAGACAGAAGACTTGGAAGACAGAAGACGAGGGACGGAGGGGCAACTGCGCGACGCTCAAAAATCGCGGTCAGTGTGGCTGCCGGCGGCATTCGTGCCGGCGCGGAGGATGCAGCGCGTGAGGCGGGCGTCCGACGCCACGTGTGATCCGGGCCAGAGGATGCAGTCGGCGAGTTCAGCACCAGGATCGATCACGCAATTCGCGCCGACGACATTGGTGCCGCTGAGCTTCGCGTCGCTGGAGACGCTGGCGGATGGATCGATGGACACGCGCTTCCTGAGTTCGGGCGCGGCGTAATGCGGGAAGTGCGAGTTCAGCACACGCAGCTCGCGATGCGCTTCGATGTAGCTCGTGCGATTGCCGAGGTCCCACCAGCGGCCTTCGTCGATGATCACGCCGCCGAGGCGCGCGCCTTTTTGAATCATGGCGAGGAAGACCGGGATCACGGACTCCACCTTGCCGGGCGTGAGCCAGTCGAAGAACGCCGGCTCCACGACATAGATGCCGGTGAAGAGGAATTCCCCCGCATTGCCCGTGCCGAGCATTCCGCGAATGTCGGTGACCAGTCCGGCGGATCGATCGAAGGCAACGTGCTGTGCAGGGCCAGCGCCGCGCAGCGCGAGAGTGACCATGTTGCCCCGTGTGCGGTGCTCCTCGAGCAACGGCGCGAGCGGCAGGTCGGTGAGGATGTCGCCATTATAGACGATGAAGGCTTCGTCGCCGATGAGATCGCGCACGTTGGCGATGCCGCCCGCGGTTTCGAGGCGCTGCGGAGACTCGTTGCGGAAACAGATGGGCGCGCCGCGATACATTTGATCGGGAAACGCGCGCGCATAGGCCCCGGGGATGTGGTGCGTGTTCACCACGAACTCGCGTACGCCGACGGCCAGCAGGTGATCGAACGCATAGGTGATCAGCGGCTTTTGAAAAACAGGGATGAGCGGTTTTGGAAGCTGGTCAGTGAGCGGGCGGAGCCGCTCACCAAGCCCGGCACCCAACACAAAAGCCTTGTTCACGGGCCGGATTTACGTTCTCATAACGGACGATGCAAACGGAAATGCCTCGTGCTTCCGGCCGGCATCACCGCAGGAGAAACCATGAACGACATCGAGCGCAGAATCATCGCCGCCCAGGGTTACGTGGAGCTCGGCCTCTTCGCCGATGCACGCGAGGAGCTGGGCGCGCTGCCGCGCGAATTCGCCGGGCGCTCTGACGTGGTGGAGATCACCGTGCTCTGCCTGATGGGCGAGCGCCGGTGGGAGGAGGCGCTGAGCCTCGCGCGGCAGCTCTGTGCGCTGGAGCCCGAGGAGCCCGGAGGCTTCATCCATGCCGCCTACTGCCTGCACGAACTGGACCGCACGCGCGAGGCCGTGGATGTGCTGGTCCGCGGTCCCTCGTCCCTGCAGGGCAAGGCGGTCTTCTTTTACAACATGGGCTGCTACCGCGCAAAACTCGGCGAGGTGGATGCGGCCGTGGACATGCTTCAGCGGGCGTTCATCAAGGACGCAGGCCTGCGCAAGGCTGCGCGGCGCGATCCGGATCTCGACGCGCTGCGCACGAAGCTGGAGGCGATCTGATGGCGGCTCTGTCAAACCCTGTCCAGGCGGCGGTCACGCGCTGCTTCGAGCAGAATTTCCGCGAGCGCGGCGAGCTGGGCGCATCGCTCTCCGTCTGGAAAGATGGCGTCGAGGTGCTGTCGCTCGCACACGGTCATGCGAACCGGGAGCGCACGAAACCATGGACCGCGGACACGCTCGTGCCCGTGTGGTCGGCGACGAAAGGGCCGGCCGCGATCGCGTGCCTCATGGCGCTGCACGAGGCCGCGCTGCCGCTCGACTGTCCCGTCGCCGAAGTTTGGCCCGAGTTTGTGACGGCGGGCAAGGCGGACATCACCTTTGGTCATGTGCTCTCCCATCGCGCGGGCCTGTGCGTGCTCGACGAGCGCGCGCCGATGATCAATTACGACGCCGTCGTCACCGCCATCGAGCGCCAGGCACCGCTCTGGCCGCCCGGCGCACGGCAGGCCTATCACGCGCGGACGTTTGGTTTTCTCATCGACGAAATCGTCCGCCGCATCATCGGTGCGGAATCGCTCGGCGAATATTTTCGCGAAATCATCGGTGCGCCGCTGACACTCGATTTCTGGATCGGCCTGCCGCCGGAGCAAAGGGATCGCGTCGCCTCGATTTACCCTGGCAAGGTCAGCATCGACACGCGCGACCAGGCGTTTCTAAAAGCCTTCAACACATCAGGCTCCGTCACGCAGCGCGCCTTCGCCTCGCCCGTCGGATTTGGCGCGGTGGCCGATCTCAACAAACCCGAAGCCTGGTCCGCCGGTTTCGCTTCCATGGGAGGTGTCGGCACCGCAAGCGCGCTCGGCCGTTTTTATTCCGCGCTGGCTTGTGGTGAGTCCATCGTGCCGCCCGCCGTTGTCGCGCTCGCGCAGGAAGCGCTGTCGCAAGCAGACGACGCCGTCCTTTGCCTCAACACAGCCTTCAGCGCCGGCCTCATGAAGGACCCCGTGGACACCGAGACCGGCGCAAAACTGCGTACGCTCCTCGGCCCCTCGCCACAAGCCTTTGGCCACCCCGGTGCCGGCGGCAGCCTCGCTTTCGCCGATCCTGAACACAAAATCGCCTTCGCTTACGTGATGAACCAGATGGAAGTCGGCGTGCTGCCCGGCGAGAAGGCGCTGGGGTTGGTGGAGGCGGTGTACTCCGCCTGATTTTTCTGTGACAAGGTCGCCAGCAGCCGTATCGCTCTGACTATGTGGACCCCGATCAAACCCTTCACCGACATCAAGCTGGAGAAGACCAGCGACGGCATCGCGAAGATCACCATCAACCGGCCTGAGGTGCGCAATGCCTTCCGCCCGCTCACCGTGCAGGAGTTGCTCGCAGCCTTCGACATCGTCCATGAAGACCCCGAAGTCGGCGTAATCATCCTTTGTGGCGAGGGCGACAAAGCCTTCTGCTCCGGCGGCGACCAGAAAGTGCGCGGTCACGCCGGCTACGTCGGCGGTGACGGCGTGCCCCGGCTCAACGTGCTCGACCTCCAGAAAAAAATCCGCGGCATCCCCAAGCCCGTAATCGCGATGGTGGCCGGCTATGCCATCGGCGGCGGACATGTACTCCATGTCGTGTGTGATCTCACCATCGCGGCGGACAACGCGCGCTTTGGCCAGACGGGACCGAAGGTCGGCTCGTTCGACGGCGGCCTCGGCTCGAGCTACCTCGCGCGCATCGTGGGCCAGAAGAAGGCGCGTGAAATCTGGTATCTCTGCCGCCAATACGACGCGCAGCAGGCACTCGACATGGGGCTGGTGAACACCGTTGTACCGCTGGCTGAGCTGGAGACCGAAACGCTCAGGTGGTGCCGCGAGATCCTCGCCCACTCGCCGCTGGCGCTGCGCTGCCTCAAGGCCGCGCTCAATGCCGACTGTGACGGCCAGATGGGCCTGCTCGACCTCGCAGGCAATGCCACGCTGCTCTACTACATGAGCGAGGAGGCGAAGGAAGGGAAGAACGCCTTCATCGAGAAGCGGAAGCCCGACTTCACAAAATTCCCGCGCGTGCCATGACGAGCCGGAGTTTCTTTCTTGTGGCAGCGACAGGTCTGGCCTCATGCGCGCTGCCGCCTGCGGTGGAGACGCCGGCGTTTCCCGCCGTCACGCCGGCCTCATGTCTGTCTATGGCGGAGGCGTATCGAACGCATCGCTGGACCGGCACCGTCGCGAACGCAAAGCACGGTCTCGACTCGCATGGCATTCGTGTGGATACGCCGGACATCTCATACCAAAAGCCCGGCGCCGTGCCGGGCTGGTGGCACGTCGGCGCGGTGAACGAGAGCGTGCCCTACCAGTGGGGCGGATTCAGCACCATCGCGGAGTTCGACGCAGGCCTCCGCGCGGGAAAGGCGGCGGGCGATGTTTACACCAGCGAGAAACGCCGTCTGCTCGACGACGCGGTTTCCAGCGAGGCGGTGGGCATCGACTGCTCCGGTTTCATCTCACGCTGCTGGAAGCTGCCGCGCTCCTTCTCGACGCGCGAGCTGGCCGCCCTGTGCGTGCCGCTGAATTCATGGGATGACCTCCACCCCGGCGACATCCTGAACACCTTCAACGCGCATTGCCTGCTCTTCGCCGGATGGAACGATCCCGCGCACGAAAAGCTCATCGCTTACGAGACAGGCTCCCCGCCGGACTGGAAGGTGGTGGTGCATACGATCGACGCAAACTGGCTCCGCAGTCTCGGCTACCGGCCTTTCCGCTACCGAAACATGGAGGGTGCCGTGCGCTGATCCGCTCTCTGTTTGGTACACGGAGAGGGATTCGAACCCCCGACCAACTCGGTGTAAACGAGCCGCTCTACCACTGAGCTATCCGTGCATCTTTCCCTGCAAAAGCGCCTCACTTATCGTGCCGTGCCGCGCATGGCAAGAGCAAAGCTCAATGCGGCGGCCAACCCGCCGAAGGCGTCCGGCGCGAGGTTCTCGGCCTACAGTGTCACCGTCAGTAGTTCAGCACCCGCAGAGCATCTCGGATCAGCCGGTCCGCTGTGGAGGCGGCCGCGTCGAAGCCTGGCTGCTTCACAAGTTCCGTCACGGCCTTCTGCGCTTCGACCTGCTTGAAGCCCAGAGCGATCAGCGCCAGCACCGCATCGGTCTGTGCCTGCCGTGAGGGGTCGTGATCCGCTTTCGCGGAGCGCGCGGCCTGCCAGGTCTCCACGACGCCCACCTTGTCCTGCAACTCGAGCACGATGCGCTCCGCGGTCTTTTTGCCCACCCCTTTCATGCGGGAGAGGGCGGCTACATCGTTGCGAATCACGCTGTCCTTGAAGTCCGCGACGGGCATGCCGCTGAGTACAGCCAGCGCCAGCTTCGGTCCGATACCGGACACTCGGTCGATAAGCAGCCGGAAGAGGTCGCGCTCCTCGGACGTGAGGAAGCCGAAGAGCATATGGTCGCGGTCGGTGACATGGTAGTGCGTGAGCAGCCGCACCTCGGCCCCGGGCTGCGGCAGACGATCGAACGTCGAGAGAGGGATGAAGGCGTGGTAGCCGACGCCGTTCACATCAACGGTGACCTGATTCGGGAGGGACTCGGCAAGCTTGCCGCGGACGAAAGCGAGCATGCGACGATGAAGGCCAGTGATGCGTCGCGGCGCAAGCGAAAGGTTTGTGCGGACGACGCTTGAAGCGCGGCAGCGCGGCCGCCACAATGCGCGGATGAACCGGAGCCGACTTCCCACCATCGTCCTCATCCTGTGCTGCTACGCAGGCGGTGAACAAGCTCCAGCCCAAAGCAAGGCGAAGGCGGGCACAAAATCGAAACCCGCCGCTGCAAAGCCGCCGGCTCCTCCTCAACCGCCGGCAAGAAAGCTGGAGATCTTTGTGATGCTGCCGGAGCCGAAGGCGATGCGCACAGACCGGTCGCGCTTCCTGCCCGATGCGAAGAAATCGATCATCTCTCCCGCTCACGAAACCGCTGATGCATCGGGCGTGCGGGCCTACACGGCGGAGGAGTTTGCCAGGCTCGGCATCAGTGTGGACACATTCATGGACCGCGCGCGCTCGGCGGCGGATCGCAGACTGGCGGAGCAGAAGCCAGATTTCATAAAGGATGCCGAGGGCCGCCTGCGGTATGCGGTCTATCGAAGTGACAGCCCGCTCACGGCGTCCCTGCTCATGGCACCTTCGCTTGGTGCGGTGTTCCGTGAGGCGCTCGGCGGCGACGTGTGGGCGGTGGCCCCGGACAGGAATTCCCTCTTCATTTTTCCCGCCAAGCCCGAAGCGCTGGAGGAGTTCGCCCCCGACCTGCGGGATCGCTACGACAGCAATCCGTTTGCGGCGAGTCCTGAAGTTTTTCTCATGAGCGCCACCGGCGGTCTCCCCCGCGTGGTTGGCGCTTTCGGCGGCTAGAATTGCCAGAAAACCCGCCTTTGCATTGTCCATACGAGGGCGTTTCGGGCCATGCGCGCCGAAAAACGCGACGGCAAAATCGGCTCTTTCAGATGCGCCAGAAAAACGTACAAATAGTTTCACCAACGCACAAAACCTTCGCCTTGCCTGGGCACTCGTGATATTGTGGCCGTCCTATGGCTACCACACCGACACGTAAGACACGCTTCTCTCGCAGAGTTCCCGACCATGTTACTGATGAGCTTGTGAATGTGCTCTCCCGGGGTAAGACCCACGAGTTCAATGCCCTCTTCGGCCTCGTCTATGAGAACCTCAAGCTGAAGAATGCTGTGAGTGGCGGCGAAGAAATGCTCCGTCTGCGGTCCTACGAAAAACTTCAGAACCTCGTGAGCCGGGGTCTCTGTGCGAAGGTCGGCAAGACCTATCGCGGCCTCGACGGTCTCGCACAAGCCCACAGCACCGCCGTCGCCGCGCGTGCTGCGGCTGCTGCGGCGCGGTAACCGTCGTAGCTTTCTGATCGATTCAATTTAAGTGCCGGAAGGCCGCCCCAGCAGGCGGCCTTTCGCTTTTTCCGAAGGGTGCCGCGCTGCGTGCTGGTTGTCCGACACAGCGCCCCAACGGGGTCCTGAAGGGAGGAGTCCTTAGTCAGCACATGGACCGTCGTGCTTGTCATCGTCTTTCTCACGCACTCGGAACGGAAAATCCGTCTCCAGCGTGGTGCGTGCATCAAGCTGCCGCCGGACTCGGATGCCCCATGTGCGAATGAGCTGTAGCTCCCGGGTGCTCGGCTTCGCCGCTGCCGGCACGGTGAAGGTGGCGGTGAAGATTCTGGCGTTCGCTGCCGCAGCGTCACGAATCTCGACGTCGTCCTGCTCGATGAGCATGATCTTCACCGGTGTGCTGGCATCCGAAGATGCTTCATCGCATACAAGCAGCACTTCGTAGCGGCGCACACGCAATGGTCCGGGCTGCAGCACGCTCAACGCCGTGCCCTGGCCCGGCACCAGCGGCTCATCGTCGATCTCAACCTCGGGCTCGGCAATGCCGGCGACCTTCACAGCCCGGATGAAATGCCATGCCAAGAAGACTTCAGCGGCGAGCCCGATGCCGAAGACGTAAAACATCGGGCTGAGCATCTGTGTGGTGTGCGCGTGCCACGGCGCCGCCCAGATGCCAACGAGCGCGACGGCGAGCACGATGATCACGAGCAAAAGGCAGCCGGTGAGCTGCCGATGCGACAAGACAGGCACGAGCCGATAGCGCAGGCGCGACCCTCGGCACTTTGCACCTTTCCCATAATCGTGACTGCCTGCCAGCGCCCTGCGCATCAGATTGCCACACACGAGGATGAAGAAGCCCGGAATCAGGGCGCCGAGATAGAACTTCCACTCGAACCGCCGCAGAAGCACCGCCTTCTCTGGATCGTCCGGATCGTACCAGCAGGGGTATTTGCCGCCGTCATCGAATATCCGCCACAGTTCGAAGAGAGTTGTCACCCCGTCATGATTGTCGAGACCCGTGGTAACATGTTCCCGGCCGCCGGCCCGAAACTTGAACGTAAACTCCGGATGCTGGCTGCGCTCTTCGGTCTCACGACCGCCACCCCAGCGGTAGATGGTCGTGTTTTCCACCATCCGGTGGCTCACGATCTCGCACTCGGCCAGTTCATATACCCGGGCGATGCGGTAGTCGCGTACGGCCTGGAGCGTGAAGGGGATGAGGCCAAGCAGGCCGACAAGCACGAAGATCGCGAAAAACTTCCAGCGGGGGTCAGGCTTCCTGGACGATTGGGGCTGGGCAGAGTCACTGGCATTCATGGCGTATCTCCGGTCTCGATCACAGCATTATTCAAACGCCGGCGACATTCGCCTTTGGTCGAAAGCGTTCCTTCGCCGCAGCCATGCGGAGGCTTCCTGCCGGCCGGTGCTCCGGCGTTCAGATCATCCACGGCGTCACCATTTCCCCCGCACTGCTGGAAACGCTGCCACTCTGCGCCTATCATCGCCGCATGATCACCTGCGGCTGGTGCGGCACCCATTACCATTCATGGAAAAACCAATGTGACCGCTGCGGCGGTCGGATGCCTCCGCCGCCCGGCATGGAACTGGGGCCGTCTCCGCCTCCAGTGCCGCGCGATCTGCCGAAAGGTTTTGCTTTCCGCCTGCTCGTCTCGCAAAACATCGCCACCATTGTCGGGGGCTTGATGTTTGCCGTCGCAACACCGATCACATGGGGCACCTTGCAGACAAAAACGTGGGCCGCATCGATTCCGGGCCTGATGGCGCTCGGCGGGTTCTTCATGCTGCGTTACGGACTGACAACGGCGGGCAGCGTCTTGCGGGCCTTCCGCAAGGGCAGGGCTGCGGAAGGAACAATCGCGAGCGTGAAGCTCGACACGACGCAGTCGATCAACAACCAGCATCCCTGGAAAGTCGTGTATCACTTCATGGTGGAAGGGCATCAGCACGAGGGCGTGCTGGTCTCATGGGACAGCACGCTGATAAGCCGCGCAGCCGGTCAGCCGCTGTGGGTGCTCTACGTCGAATCGGACCCAACGCAAAACACCGTGTATCCTCCGTATCGTTGACGTCGCCCCCGCCCTGCGTGCGTAATCGTGACAACCGGCAAGGCGACATCGCATGGGATCTGGCCCCTCCGCGGCTATTTGTGCAAGGCGGATGCCATGCCGCCCACGATTCCGAGCACCCCGGTGACGATGATCGCGAGCGCAAAACCGAGCGGCAGCGCGGAAGCGAGGGTGGCCAGCACACCGAGGAACTTGTGCGCGTGAAACCAGCGCGCGAACTCGGGGCGCTCCGCGGCCAGGATGATGGCACCTGCCACGCTGCTGCCGAAGGAGGAGAGGATCACCACAAAGGTGACCGCCATGAAGAAGCCGACATCCTGCCCCTTCGCTCCGCTGCCAAAGCCGCTCACAAGCTTGTATGCAAAGATCACCGTGCCTATGAACAAGGCGGCATTCGCACGGCAGAGCCATGACCAGCATCGGGCACCAGGCACAAACACCGTCGCAAAAACCACCGGGACCACCACTAGCGGCAGCACCATCAACACACGCTCCAGCACCTCGACATCGCGCCCTTCACCGGACGGATGCTGCCGGCAAATCCAGCATACCCACGCGACGACGGCCACCATCAGTGCTTCGGGTCCGATGAACCAGGTGAGGGCGCGGTTCATGAAATCGATGCCTTACTCACCCGGCGGCTTGTAACCGGCAGGAACGTTGAACATGGACTCGTCCACCGGCTGTTCCTTGAGGCTGACGAGCAGCGTAATGAACTTCAGCCCCTGCTGCTCGGTCTCCGTCTTGAGCGCCAGCCCGGGCACCTCCGGCTTCTTCGCGCCGGGCGTGCCCAGCTTGTCCAGCACCTTCAAGCCATCCCTGAGCTTCTCGTAGCCGGGATAGTCCTTCGTCATCCACATCTTCGTGGTCACGCCGGGCACTTCCATGGTGTAGATCTCGCATTCGTAGCCCATCACCTTCTCCTTCTTGCCGGTGGCGGTGATCTTCGGCTCGATGGCGCCTGGCAAGGGTTTGTCGGGGATCGCAGCGGCGGCGGCCTTGAGTTCCGCCGCGTTTACTTTCGACACCATCTTCTGCTCGTGCATCAGGGTGATCATGTCGCCGCTCTTCGCGTCCATGATGACGGAGGTTTCGGTGCCGTTGTCCGTGCGCACCTTGTCGCCGCGGATGTAGAGGGTGGTCTTGGATTTGATTTCGCCGATGATGGTTTCATTGACCATGACCAGATCGGCGTGCGCGAATGAAGCGCCAAGGAGGGCGAGGATGGTGATGAGCGATGCTGTTTTCATATGTGGTGGTTTTGGTGCGAGTTGATGGATTCGAAAGTTTTTACGGAGACTTTGTGCGGCGCGACTCACCAGTGCTCCAAAAGCGCGGACAATTCATGCAGCCGGTGGAGTGAAAAATCCTCTGTCAAGCCGCCGGCCAAGCTGTCGCGGACTTTCGTCCACACCTTCTGTTGTCTCTCGAGGACTGAACGCTCTCTGTCATCCAGGCCGGTACCCAGTTGCTTGATGAGCCGCTGCATCTTCGTCCCGATGTCGGCGGGTTCGTTAGCGCGCTCTCCCCAGCCCAGGACGAACCTGCCGTCGGGCGAGGTGGTGAGCGGAAATCGCTTGAAGCTTCCGTCCGCCATCCCTGGCTGCGCGGTTCCCCAGACCAGGAGTGACGCGAGAAGAGCCGCCGGTTTCATCGGGTCCAAGTGTCGCTAGCCGAATCCCAGAAGTCGATCCGCCAAGCGCCGCTTCATTTCGCCGGCACGGGCACGGGAATCACGAGCTTGCCGTCCACTTCCGCCACCGGATTGCTGTGCGTGCTCTTGCTGGTGCTGTCGCCGGACTTCTCCTCGATCACGATGACCAGCTTCCTGACTGGCTTCACGGGCATCTTGCACATGCCGCCGTCGGGCATGGGCATGGCCTTGTTGTAGCGGGCAGCCTCCTCCTTCGTGGGCGTGACCAGCTCGATGCTGGTGACAGGCTTCCCGGCATCGGCGAGCTGCATCATGCTGAAAAAGCCGATGGTACCCACCTCGGCGCCCTTCGTGTAGAGAAACGCGGCCAGCGCCTTCTCGTCCTTGGCTTCAAATGCCTTCTTGTAGTTCTCGACAAACGCCTTCTCCTGCTCGGGCGTGATGGCGAAAGACGTGACGGCGGCGGAAGCGATGGCGATTGCCAGAAAAGTGCGAATGGATTTCATGACTTGGGCGACGTGGATGAGTTCTGGTTTCGTGGGTTGGTTCGAAGGCGGGCGTCCGCCGGCCAGCCGCGCATCGTCGCATGAACCGCCCGCAGCGCCATTCTCCAAAGGTCGTAGGCCGGCAGGCTGATCTGCGGCGCGCATTTGCGCGCCGGAGCAGACATTCTTTGCGCAGGAATTTGTCTTTGCCGCCGTGGCCGGTCTGCCTATTTTCCCGGCCCGCTTTGCCCTGCATTTTCACATCCACCATGCCAATGAACACGATCCGCGAATTCACCGCCGGCAACGGCAAGCCCGCCAAATTCTGCTCGCTACCCGCTCTCAAAGAGGCCGGCCTCGCGCCCAATCTCGACAAGCTGCCGGTTTCGATCCGCATCGTGCTCGAGGCGCTCGCGCGCAATTGCGATGGCAAGAAGGTGACCGAGCAGGATGTGAAGAATCTCGCGAAGTGGAATGCGAAGGCTCCGGGCGACTATGAGATTCCGTTTGTCGTGGCGCGCATTGTTTTGCAGGACTTCACGGGCGTGCCGCTGCTCGTCGATCTCGCGGCGATGCGTTCGGCCGTGAATGGCATGGGCAAGAACCCGAAGATGATCGAGCCGCTGGTGCCGGTCGATCTCGTGGTGGACCACTCGGTGCAGGTGGACTACGCGGGCACGGGCGACTCGCTGAGCCGCAACCTCGATCTCGAGTTCCAACGCAACAATGAGCGCTATCAGTTCCTGAAGTGGGGTGAACAGGCGTTCGACACCTTCAAGGTCGTGCCACCAGGCATCGGCATCGTGCATCAGGTGAACCTCGAGTATCTCGCCAAAGGCGTGCTTGAGAAGGACGGCATGTTTTACCCGGACTCGCTCGTCGGCACCGACTCGCACACGACGATGATCAACGGTCTCGGTGTCGTCGGCTGGGGCGTGGGCGGCATCGAAGCGGAAGCCGGGATGCTCGGCCAGCCGGTGACGTTTCTCGTGCCGGAAGTCGTCGGCGTCTATCTGAGCGGCGATCTCGCCGCGGGCGTGACGGCCACCGACCTCGTGCTGCGCGTGACCGAACTGCTGCGCAAAACGAAAGTCGTGGGCAAGTTTGTCGAGTTCTACGGCCCGGGCGCCAAGGCCCTCAGCGTGCCGGACCGCGCAACGATCGCGAACATGGCGCCGGAGTATGGCGCGACGATGGGCTTCTTCGGCATTGACGAGGAAACCGTCGCTTATTTGCGCGGCACCGGTCGCAGCGAGGAGCTGTGCAAGACCGTCGAGAGCTACTACAAAGCGCAGGGCCTGTGGGGCATCCCGACGGCGAAAGGCGCGATTGAGTTCACTCAGGAGGTCGAACTCGATCTCAGCACCGTGAAACCGGGTGTTGCCGGACCGAAGCGCCCGCAGGACCGCATCGACCTCGATGCGCTGAAGACGAAGTGGAACGAATTGCTTACGAAGGCCCTCCCCGATGGTTACGGCAAGACGCCCGCGCTTTCCGAAGGCGAAGCACCCGAAGTTCCCGCATCCATCGACGACAAGCCTGATCTCGTTGGCGACGTCACGGAAGCCATGGGCGCCGACGCCGGCGTGGTCGCGCATGCTTCCGATCAACCGTCCTATCCGCTCTATGAAGTCACCGTGGACAGCAAGGGCGGAGAGAAGGACGTCATCACGCACGGCAGCGTTTTGATCGCCGCCATCACGAGCTGCACAAATACGAGCAACCCCAGCGTCATGATCGCCGCCGGTCTGCTCGCGAAGAAAGCGAACGAGCGCGGGCTCACCGTGAAGCCGTCCGTGAAAACCTCGCTCGGACCCGGTTCGCGTGTCGTGACCGATTATCTCAACAAGACCGGCCTCCAGACCGAACTCGACAAGCTCGGCTTCCAGACCGTCGGCTACGGTTGCACCACTTGCATCGGCAACAGCGGCCCGCTCGACGCCGGCATCGAAGACGTGGTGAAGAAGGAGGACATCGTCGCCGCCTCCGTGCTCTCCGGTAACCGCAACTTCGAAGCGCGCGTGCATCAGAGCATCAAGGCCAATTTCCTCATGTCGCCTCCGCTCGTCGTCGCCTTCGCCATCGCAGGCACGGTCGATATTGATCTCACCACCGAGTCGCTCGGCCTCGGCAGCGACGGCCATCCCGTCTTCCTTGCCGACATCTGGCCCACCAGCCAGGAGATCGCCGACGCCATGAACGCGTCGCTCAAGCCCGACGTCTTCCAGCGCCTCTACACCGGCTTCGCCGAGCAGAATCCGAAGTGGAACTCCGTCAAGGGCAGCACCGGCCACGTTTACAACTGGGACGACAAGAGCACCTACATCCAGAATCCGCCGTTCTTTGAAAAGTTCAGCATGACACCGCGCGACATCGTCGAGATCAAGGGCGCACGTCCGCTCGGCATCTTCGGCGACAGCGTCACCACCGACCACATCAGCCCAGCCGGCAACATCAAGAAAGACAGCCCCGCCGGTCGCTACCTCATCGAGAACGGCGTCACGCAGGCCGACTTCAACAGTTACGGCAGCCGCCGCGGCAATGACCGCGTCATGACGCGAGGTACCTTCGCCAACGTCCGCATCAAGAACCTCATGTGCGCCCCGACCGAAGGCGGCGTGACCAAGCTCAACGGCGAAACACTCGCCATTTACGACGCGGCCGCGAAGAACATCGCCAGCGGCACTCCCACCATCGTCATCGGTGGTGAAGACTACGGCATGGGCAGCTCACGCGACTGGGCCGCGAAAGGCACGAACCTCCTCGGCGTCAAAGCCGTGATCACCAAGAGCTTCGAGCGCATCCACCGCAGCAACCTCGTCGGCATGGGCGTCCTGCCCTGCAACTTCAAGGACAAGGCCGACTACGACAAAGTGAAGGACCTCGGCGACGCCACCTTCGATCTCGTCGGCATCAGCAACGACCTGAAGCCCATGAGCGAAGCCACGCTCGTCGTGAAGCCCGCCAGCGGCGCCTCCTTCAATGTCCCCGTCATCGTCCGCATCGACACCCCGATCGAAATCGACTACTACCGCGCCGGCGGTATCCTGCCGTATGTGCTCGCGCAGATCCTGCGGGCGAATGGTTGAGGTCTGTGGGCGCCTTCAAATTTAGCTTCGTTTAGCGCGTTGACTAAATTTAGTTGGATGACTAAATTTAGCCAACGATGGAAACGGAGCTAAATTTGAAACCGCGCGGCAGGTCCGCCAATCCCTTCCGGCCCGGCGCGGGTCACCCGCCGCCTTATCTGGCAGGCCGCAGCGTGGAACAGGACCGGTTCGCCGAGCTGCTCGCGCAAGACATCATCCTGGAGAACCTGGTGCTCACCGGGTTGCGCGGCGTGGGCAAGACCGTGCTGCTGGACACGCTGAGACCGCTCGCGGCGAAGGCCGGCTGGCTGTGGACATCCACCGATGTGTCGGAGTCCGCCACCGTGAGCGAGGAGGCGCTGGCGACGAGGCTGATCACGGATCTTTCGCTGCTTACTTCGCACATCACGCTGCCCGGCAGGGAGAGGAGACGCATCGGATTCCAAGCCGGCAGCGAGCGCATCAATCTGGCGCTGGATCACGCCATGCTCCGGCATCTCTACGATGAGTCGCCCGGTCTGGTGGCGGACAAGCTCAAGATCTTGCTCGAATTCGTCTGGGCAAAGCTCGCGGACACCAAGGTGCGCGGCCTCGTCATCGCCTACGACGAGGCGCAGAACCTCTCGGACCGCGCCGAGTCCCATCAGTATCCGCTCTCGCTGCTGCTCGATGTGTTTCAATCGCTGCAAAAGAAGGGGCTGCCCGTCATGCTCGTGCTCACCGGCCTGCCCACCTTGTATCCGAAACTGGTGGCCGCGCGCACTTTTGCCGAGCGCATGTTTCACGTCATTACGCTCGGCCGCCTGTCGGACAAGGACAGCCACGATGCGATCTTGAAGCCCTTGAAGCAGCATGGCTGGAAGCTTCCGGCGGACGTGACCGAGGAGATCATCCGCCATGCGGGCGGCTATCCGTATTTCCTGCAATTCTTCGGCCGCGAGGTTTGTGACGCATGGCTCCGGCAGATCGCGATGGGCCACAAGCCGCCGAAGATTCATTTCCCGAGCATCATCCACAAACTCGACAACGACTTCTTCGCCGGCCGCTGGAGCCGTGCAACAGACCGGCAGCGCGAACTGCTGCGAGTGATCGCCGAACTGCCGGGGTGTGACGACGAATTCATTGCCGCGGAGGTTTTGGCGCAGTCGCGGAAAAAAGGGCGGAAACCGATCTCAGGCAGCCAGTTGACGCAGATGCTGGCGAAGCTGGCAGATGCGGGTCTCGTTTATCGAAACGGGCACGGACGCTACAGCTTCTCAGTGCCGCTGATGGGGCAGTTTATCGCGCGCCAGCATGAGAAGCGGGTGGTTTGATCTTCATGGCGATGCCCGCGCCGCGCGTCATCTTCCATCTCGACATGGATGCGTTCTACGCATCCGTCGAGCAGCGTGATCATCCGGAGTGGCGTGGCAGGCCGGTGATTGTCGGCTCGCCGCCGGATCGGCGGGGCGTGGTCTGCGCTGCGAGCTATGAGGCACGGAAGTTCGGCGTGCGTTCCGCGATGCCCAGCGTGACGGCGGGACGCCTTTGCCCCGATGGCGTGTTCGTGCGGCCCCGGATGGATGTTTATCGCGATGAGTCGAAGGAGATCATGCGCATCGTCGCCGGCTTCGCAGGCGAGCTGGTGCAGCAGGTGTCGGTGGACGAGGCTTACCTTGAAGTAACGGACCGCCTTCCTCGTGCGGCGGAGGACACGGTCGCGGCACACGACGCCATGCTCGCGAGCGCTGTGCCGATGGCGGAGGAGATCAAGGCGGCGATTCGCAAAGAGCGCGGGCTCACCGCAACCATCGGCATCGCGCCGAACAAGCTGCTGGCCAAGATCGCTTCGTCGAATTTCAAACCCGACGGCCTTACGCTCGTGCTCGAGAGCGAGAAAGTGCGCTTTCTCCGGCCGTTGCCGGTGGGTGCACTGCATGGTGTCGGGAAGGTGACCGAGCAGGCTCTGCACAAGGCCGGCATTTATTCCGTGGCGGACATGCAGGATTTCGAGGGCGACCTGCGGCCCTACGTCGGCTCGTGGGCCGAAGATCTGCGCAAGATGGCATTTGGCGACGATGATCGTCCGCTCGACCTCGGTGATGACATCAAGTGCATCAGCAGCGAAAACACCTTTCTCAAAGACACCGCGCACCGCCCCACGCTGCGGCAGTGTCTCCGCGAACAGGCGGATGAAATCGCCGGCCGCCTGCAGAAGCGCCGCCTCGCCGCGCGCACGGTGCAGGTGAAGGTGCGCTACAGCGACTTCACCACGCTCACGCGACAGATTTCCGTGGAAGAACCATTGGCCGACAGCGCGATGATCTACCGCCTTTCCTGCTGGCTGCTCGCGCGGCACGAGCTGGTGAAACGACCGCTGCGCCTGCTCGGCGTGGGTGTCTCGGGCATGGTCGATGTCGTCACATGGGACACACAGCTCGTGCTGCCGCTGGAGTTTCCGCGGCCGCCTGGAACCGCGCCGGCGTAAGCGGCGCACTTCCGATGGCGTCGCCACTCCGTGGTCTCTCACAGCTTCGGGAAGCCCATGTTGTCCACGTACACGTCTTGAAACCGCGGGTGTTCGTTCAGCGGCACATGGCGGACCTTGCCGAGCAAGGCGGTGAACGAGCCGTCTTCGCGCGGCAGATCGAAGAGCGCCATCTTTGCACCGAGCAGCGCGCTGTTGCCGACAGGCCGGATGCGGTCTGCCGCCACGTTGAGCAGGCCGATGCGCCTGGCGCTGGTCCGGTTGATGTAGTTTCCAAATGCACCCGCGAGGTGCAGCGCGTGCAGATCATCCAACGCGGCGCCCAACTGCTCCGCAAGGAGTTCGAGTCCGGCGGCGATGGCGCCTTTGGCTAGCTGGAGTTCACGCACGTCGCCCTGTGTCAGTACGACGGGCGGGGCCAGCATGACGGAGTTCCCCGTCATCATGCGGCCGCTGGGCACGATGGGGCCGAGTTCCAGGCACGCTGCCACCGCATCCACGAGGCCGCTGCCGCACAGACCGCGCGGCTCCGCGCCGCCGAGGACGTGGCAGACGATGCGTCCGTCCTGTACGTGCACCTCGGAGATCGCGCCGGTGGATGCTCTCATGCCCATCGAGATGCGCGCGCCTTCAAAGGCCGGGCCGGCGGCAGTAGAGCAGCAGAGAATGCGGTCGCGATTGCCCACAACGATCTCGCCATTCGTCCCGAGATCGACCAGCGCCACCGGCTCCGCGCTTTCGTGCAGCCGCGTGGCGAGAATGCCGGCGAGCAGATCGCTCCCAACGAAACCACCGAGGCACGGGAGAAATCGAACGCTCGCATCCGGGATGAAGCCCCAGCCCAAATCCATCGCGCGCAAAACTTTCAGCCCGGCATCGTGCGGTTCGAATGGATCGTAGGCGAGAGGTTCGATGTCGAGGCCACAGAATAGATGATGCATCGCGCTGTTGCCGACGATCACGACGTCCCGCAGCGAAGATGCATCGCATCCATCGATCATCGACTCGATCAAGCCGCCGATTTGCTCGCGCACGAGCGCCGTCAGCGGCTGCGTGCCTTCGCGGATGGCAAACTCCAGCCGGCTCATGATGTCGGCGCCATGCCTCGCTTGCGCGTTCAGGGCGGTGCGTACCGCGACGACGTTGCCGGTGCGCAGATCGAGCAACTGCACGGCGATGGTTGTCGTGCCCAGATCGACGGCGACGCCGAGTCCACCGCGTGGCGTGAAGGCGAACGTGGAGTCATCGGAGAGGATCGGGGCTTCCCACTGCGCGAGTTCGATGACCAGATCATCGCGGGCCTCGGCCTGGCAGGCGAGCCGCCAGCCGTCGGCGAGTTCGTTCGCAGTCAGCAGCGTTTCGTCCGCATCAGTGACCGGAAGTTCGCCACGCAAGACCTTGATCCGGCAGCCCTTGCACTTCCCCCCGCCGCCACACGGGAACTCGACCCCCTGCTCGAAGAGCACATCTTGCAGCGGTGCGCCGGTGGTGACTTCGAGCGTGCGGCCGAGAGGGTGGAGGGTGAGGACTGGCATAACCGTGGCAAGATGTGGCGGATGTCTGGGCGAGTCAGCAGCCTGGACTCAAAACTCAGCAACCAGCCGGAGTCCAGCAGGGAAGCGCCGAGTTCTGTCACGACGCCGGTTGCCACCATCCCGCCGGCAGAGCGGTTCCCAAATCAACGTCCATTCCCGGAGTGCGGCGGGTCATGCCAGCCGGCCTGCATGCCAGTTTCCGCGGTTGACTTGCATGAGCGGTCCGGCCGCCCACTTACGCCGGCCATTGCGCGGGCGACATCCTCTGCCAACATGCGCGGCCATGCCCCGCGATCTCATTTCCGACCCAGCCGACTTGAAACCCGACACACCGTGGTCCGACACGAAATGGGCCTGTGTCGGCGAGGAAGAACTCGTCGATCACACGACGAAGGCGCGCCTGTGCGTGGCGACGCTCCTGCCGTTCAAAGATGGGAGGCCCGACTGGGCCGGCTTCGGCAGGTCGATACGCTGGATGCAGGCATGCGGCGCGCACTACGGCATCGAGATGGTCTTCGTGCTGAATGCGGACACGGGCTACATCTTCGACCTGAGCAATGATCTCTATGCCGAGGTGCTGCGGCGTTTCCGCGAGGAATTCCCGCGGCAGCGCTTCATCGCCGGCGTGACGGCGCGCGGCGCGGAAAAGGACGAAGTGTTCAAGGCGGAGCGCTATCAGCCGCTGCTCGAAATCGCGCAGGCGCACGACAACTGCGAGGTGATGATCATGACCTCCCGGCTGCTGAACATCCTTGGCCCTGAAGCGCGCAGGGACGCTTATTTTCAAATTGCCGAGGGCTGCATACGACCGGCCATCGTGCATGCGCTGGAGCCGGCCTTCGTGCCGTGGGCCACGCCGTATGAGCCGTGGCTTTTCCACCAACTCGCCCGCCATCCGAAGTTCACCGGCGGTAAAGTCAGCACGCTGGACGAGCCCCACTTCCTCTACTGGGCGGCCATGACGAAGGATCTGCAGCTCGATTTCTCGCCGCACAGCGGAGACGACTACGGCATCGCCTCCGCGATCAAAATGGGCCTGCCGCTGCTCATCGGGGCCGGTGTCAGCGCCTGTCCGCTCATCTGCGCCGCTCGCGACATGTGGCTGCTGGATTCCGTGGTGGACAAGAAGTTCAAGACCGGCACGGGACGCTTCGACACACGGGTGTACAAGCTCTTTGAAGCCTTCCAGTCGCTCGAGGACCTCGTCTTCCGCCTTGATGAAAAGATGAGCGCCTCGGCCTACAAGCACAGCACCGCGCATGTGCTGCACTTGCTGGGGATCATCGACGCACCCGAGGCGCACCCCGATTGCAGGGATCTGCGCGGTCCGGACGAACGCGCACGCATGATCGAAGCCATGCGCCGGCCGCAGCGAGTGGCCGGGAAGCTCGGCATCCACTTTGGGAAGTGAGTCGTAGCGGGCGCTCCGAATCGTCAAGGCTCGGTGCTCAGATTGAGCAGAGGCCGCCAACGGTCTCCGATGCAGGCAGGCACGACTCCAACAACGGGCTTCAACGTGCCGCCGCCTTTTCCTTTTCCGGCACGCTCCGCACATCGACGAGCAGCGCATCCACGGGGACGAGGTGGCGGTAGATGAATGCCTGCATCATGTCCTCCGCAGGCACGGCATCGACCACAAGCTTGTCACCATCAGCCTCGGCGGAGCCCATGACCGAGATGGCCACCGGTTCACCGCCTTCGGTGGAGGGCACGGCGAGGGCCACGTCGGCGTTGTCCTTGCCGGCGGGGATCGTGGCATTGCGCAGGTCAAAGCCGCTGGGCGGACTCTTGAGCTGGAGCTTGATCTCGCCATCGAAGCCGTTCATGCGCAGCGCGTGCACCGTCAGCTTCGCACTGCCGCCGGGGGCGGCGTTCACGCTCGATGGCGTGACGCGCAGCGCGAACGACGGCTTCGCCTGCGTCACCTTGAGCCGGTAGGCGTGGGAAATGCCGCCCTGGTGCTGCGTGTCGGATACGCGCACCACGCACATGCCGCCGGGCGGGAGATCGACGACGAGGCGCGAGTCCGCATGGTGTGTGGTGAGGCCGGCGGTCGGATCTTCATGATCGTCGTTGGTGCCGATCTGCTTGCCGTAAATGTCGAAGGCAGTGAGCGTGGAGTCGAGCGGCGAGCCGAGCCTGCGGGCGAAGATTTCAAAGACCATGGGCCTGCTGCCGCGGCCATTGACGCGGTAGTAGTCCACGTCGCCGGGTTTGTCGATGCGGCCGTTGACGACCATCGGCGGCTTCACTTCGGTGGCCGATCCGGGCGTGTCATTGCTTTCGTGCTCGGGTTCCTCGTTCACCGCATCGACTTGGAACGGGATGGCATTGGAGCGCACGCCGCCGATGACGGCCTGCTGGAGGATGATGCCGGGCTCTTCCGGCGCGGTGAAGCGCTGGCGGAACTTGTCGCCGAGATTCCCGCCCTGGAAGGTGATCTCGCCGGTGGTGCCAGCCTTCATGCCGAGCGGCGTGATGCCGACGAGGAACGGCAGCTCACCCACGGTGAGGCGGTAAACGAAGTCCTCGCGCCCGCGGTAAATCGAATCATGAACCTCGATGTGGTAGTCGCCTTCCTCGGGAATCTTGAAGAAGACGACGGGGTCCGGATCGAAACGGTAGCCGCCGGCGAAGGCCACCTCGCTGCTCATCGAATCCTGCAGCGATACGACGGCCTGGAACCAGCCCGGCACAGCGTCCGCGAGATATGGAATGAGGTGCCGCGCTTGCACGGACAGCACGACCTGCTCGTCCTTCCGTGCGTGGAAGGTGTAATGGTCCACCTCGCCGGGCAGGATGCGGCCATTGATGGTGACCGGGAGAGCGACCGTGGGCGTGACGGGTTTCTGCGCGGGCTTCTTCAGCGAGGCGGAGCCGCTGGAGTAGTTCTCAAAATCAAACGTGCGCTCGGGCTCGACCTCCAGCACTTCATCGTGCTGGCCGACGGCGAAGCGGAGCGGATTGCTCAGCCCCGAGGCCGTGCGCAGGCGCAGGAAGCGGAAGCCCGGCGCGGCACCCTCGGCCAGTGTGATCTTCACGCGCACCGTTTCGCTGATCTGCTGGTTTTGCTGCTGCTTCGGATCATTCCGCTTGCGGTCGAAATCAGCGAGGTGGCGCAGGTCCTTCTCGCTGATCCCGGCCTCGCGGAGCAGACGGCGGATGGTGGGCAGCACTTCGGACTGCGGCATCTTGTCGTCACGGCGCAGCTCGCGCATTTTCGACTGCATCTCGCGCAGCTTGTCGCGGATGTCACTGAGCGTGGTCTGCGGCGGCGGCTTGTCGTGGTCGATGATTTGCGCCGTCACACCCTCGCCGCTGCTGATCACGCCGGTGGGGTTGTCGAGGAACTGCCCGCCGAAGGTGACCTCCACCGAGGTGCCCCGCTTCGCGCCCGCCGGGTAAATGTAATTGATGCGCGGGCCGCGCTGGGCGTGCGCTGCGGGCGCGAGCATGAGCAGGGAAAGGCACGCGAAGACGCAGCGGCGGAGAGTGTTCAGTCGTGATCCAGCGTCCGGCCACAAACCCTGAATGCTGAATACTGAACACCGGCTTCTTCGATTATGCGTTTTCATGGCTCAAGCCCTCCCGTCTTTCACAGAATTTCCTTCAACATTCCGCCCGTGGGCACATTTTCCGATTTGTCGGGCACGACATGGGTGAGCGTGCCGAGCGGATGCGGGAGAGTGGCTTCCGCCGGAATGCCAAGCTGGCCGTAGATGCTGCCGATCAAGTCGGCCGGATAAACCGGGCGATCCTTTACTTCCTCACCCTTCGCATCCGAGGAGCCGACGACTTGTCCGCCTTTGAAGCCGCCGCCAGCGAGCAGCGACGCGAAGCACTTGCCCCAGTGATGGCGGCCGCCATTCCACGGCGACTCGGTCTGCACCTTCGGCGTGCGGCCAAATTCACCGGAGCACCACACGATGGTCGAGTCCAGCAGACCGCGCTCCGAGAGATCGGAGATGAGCGCGGCCATGCCTTTGTCCAGCTCGGGCAGCTTGCGGTTCATCGTCTGGAAGTGCTGTTTGTGCGTGTCCCAGCCTTTGTAATTGATGGTGATGTAGGGCACGCCTTTCTCGGCGAGGCGGCGGGCCATGAGGCACGACTGACCGAAGGTGTTGCGGCCATAGCGGTCGCGCACATCGCCGGCCTCCTGGTTCAGGTCGAAGAGCTTGCCTGCATCACCGAGAATCATCTCATAGGCCTGTTCCTCGTTTTGCACGATGGTGTTGAGCGTGGCATTCCCCGGCAATGCACCGCCGAGCGTGTTGATGCTGCGCAGGAACTTGCGCCGCTCCTGCTGGCGTTTCTCGGAGATGCCCGGAGCGATGATGCCCTCCACGGCGAAGACGCTCGCGGCCGGATCGCCACCGGTGGCAAAGGGCTTGTACTTCGGACCGAGGAATCCAGCCTCAGAGAAGCGGCCCTGCGGCTCGGTGAGCACGATGTAGGGAGGAATCAATCCCTTGTAGCCCGCCTCGTAGCCGCGGAAATACGATGTGACCGCTCCGAGGCTGGGAAACACATCGCGCTCGGACGACCGGCCGGTCTGCACGAGATAGGCGGCGGTTTCGTGCCCGTTGTTCCCGTGCGTCATGCTGCGGATGAGCGAGTATTTGTCCGCAATCTTCGCGAGTTCCGGCAAAAGCTGGCCGATCTGCATGCCGCTCACGTTCGTGGCGATGGGTGCATCGAGCTGGCCGGAGTAGTCTTTTCCGGCCTCGGGCTTCGGATCGAAGGTGTCGATGTGGCAGGGGCCGCCCCAGAGCCAGATTTGGATGACGGAGCGGGCGCGGCCCGCGGGCAGCGGCTGCATGGCACGGACGGTGAATGGCTCCATCAGCAGCAGGCCGGCGGAGCCGTAGAGACAGCGGCGCATGGTTTCGCGGCGGGAGACGGGCACGCCTCCGAAGGCGGCGGCCATCCGGTTGAGGTCGCGCACCTCGGATGACGAACGGGTGAATGGATGTGAGTTCATGACGGGGCGGGTTGTGAGTTGGGTGTTATGAGTTGCGGGGCGGCGACTGCGCGCGTGTCGCCTTTGGTTGCTGCTTGTCAGTGGATGAAAATGAATTCCGGCTGGTTGACGAGCGCCCACACGAGGTCTTCGGCGATCTCCCTCGTGCCGGCGTAGCTCGCGTCCGCGTGCGCGGTCACAGCCGCCAGTTCCTTCTCCGTCGGCGGGCGTGACAGCACGGTGAAGTAGATTTTTTTCACCAGTTCGTCCGGCTTGCCTTTCATGTCACGGGCCTCGGTCACGAGCGGACATTCACTCACCTTTTGATGCACATGGCTGGAGTTTAGCAGGTGCAGGCGCTGCGCAGCGCTCGTGCTGCGATTGCGCTCGGATTCAAAGCCCGTGTCACGCGGAGGACGGCCAAATAGTTCCAGAAACGAACTCGTGATGCTGCCGTCCGGCAGGCCGATGCCGCGCACGTTTTCCGGGATGAATGTATATGGCTCGGGGATCGGGCTGCTGTAGGACTCCTGCGTGCCGGTGAGCTGGTTCAGAGCATCGATCAGCACCTCGGCCTCCATGCGGCGGAGCGGATACCAGGCGAAATTGGCCTGCGTAGTCGTCGTCTCAAGCCCGGTGGGGATCGACGACAACTGGAAGGTCTGCGAATTCAAGATGATGCGGAACAGGTGCTTCATGTTGCAGCGTGACGTGGCAAACTCCCGCTGGAGAAGATCCAGAAGCGCCGGATTGCTCGGCGGATTGTCCGCGCGGCTGTCGTCCGGCTCATGAATGATGCCGCGCCCCATGAGCCACGCCCACATGCGGTTCGCCATGTTGCGGCAGAACCACGGATTCTCCGGCCGCAGCAGCCAGTTCACAAAAGGCACGCGCATGTCTTCCGTCCGGGGATCGGCGGTCGGCCGTGTGCCGTCTGGGAAGACGGCGTTCTTTGCGAGGCCTTCCTTGTCGGCGGTCGGATCGAAATAGACGATCTCCTCCTTCCACTCCGCCGTCGATTTGAAGGCTACCTGGGCAAAGAAGCCCGCGAGCGCATCAAGCTTCTTCTTCGGCCACTTGTCGGCGCGCTCGCCCATGAAGGTGAGCGCCACCGTGGCAGCGATGCCGCGGGGGCTGCGGTCCTGCATGGCGCGATAAAAGTTCACCTCACCCTCGCGGAAATTGCTGCCATTGGCCACCAGCAGCTCATGCACAAACTGATGCAGCGGCTTGTTCCCGCGCACGCCGGCATAGATCCAGCGTGTGTAGGCTTGCGCCGCGTTTGGCCACAGCTTGATCGGAAACTCCGCCTTCACGCGCAGGAGATCGCCCCACTTCATCGTCCAATACTCGGCGAACTCGTCGCGCTTCAGCAGCTCGTCGATGAGACGCGCGCGACGGTCGGGATCTGTGGCGCTGAGAAACGCGCGGGCCTCCTCTTCGGTCGGCAGCGTGCCAATCACCGTGAGATAAGCGCGACGCAGGAACACGGCGTCCGAGCACACGTTCGCCGGCTCGATCTTGAGTTCACGCAGGCGGTCGAAGACGAGTTGGTCGATGCGATCACTCGCGGTCGCATCTGCACCCATGCGGTATTTCGCCGGGCCGGATTCATAGAGTGGATCAAGCGCGGCGAATGCCGCGGGAGCCATCAAGATCACAATCAAAGCCACGACGAGCCTGCAGCGCGTTGGAGTCCCTGCTGGGGACTTTGTCGGAGTCCCGCTGTCTCTGTGGGTGCGATGCAAGTAGAAAGGTCCGTCGAGAGCGTCCGAACCGCCCAAAGGCGGGACTCCAACAAATGCCTCTCGTGTGGGTGTAGCCAGTGTTGCGGCAGATGACTTCATGATTCGTTATTCCTTCCTCGCTTCCGCTTTCCTGATGGGTGAGAAGGCCACGCCTTCGATCTCCACGAGCAGATCGGGCCGGCAGACATCCGCCTGCGCATAGATCGCCGGGATGCGGCCCAGCCGACGCTCACAGACGGCGCGGCACTTCTCGTAGTCGTCGTGATGCTTCACGTACACGCGTACCTTCGCGAGATCGTCGAGCGTGGCACCCGCATCGCTCCAGCCGAGCCGCGCGAAGTTGTCCGCATCAATCAGTCGCTCGATGTTGGTGAGCGTCTGGTCGGTTTGTTTTTCGATGTCGCCTTTGTGAACGGTCTCCGAGTTCACGATGCTCGCCGTACCCGAGACCCAGGTGGTGACGTGATCGCCCATGCGCAAGGCCATCGCGCGGGCGAACTTCGGCGTCTTCGGCGAGTAGTGCTCGGGATAGTCGAACGACGGCGTCTGCAGCGGATTCTCGAGCGGCAGCATCTGCACGTCGTCGCGCTTCGTTTGCAGCGCCAGGCACTCGGTGATCAGCCCCTGGCCCAGCGTGCCGATGCCGGTGCTCGCCGGATAAATCGCGTGACCATTCCTGCCATGCGCGAGCTTTCGCGAGTGAAATGGCACATGCGCGAAGAAATCCGTGCGCGCGCGGTTGAGTTCGCGATAGCGCTCGATGTCGCCCTCGATCTCGGTGATGCCACCTTGATAGAGCCAGGTGCGCAGCACGTCATCAAACGTCGCGCCTGCCTCGGCGAGCACCGCGTTCATCCCCTCGAAGGCATCGACCGCCTGCTCGTAGGCCGAGCGGCCCTCGAGCCGCAGCGAGCCACCCGAGGCGTAAATCCAGCGCAGCCCGTCGTGCTCCACCGTGATCAATCGCGGGCTGAGAAACTCCACCTTCGTCGTGCGCGTGCTGATGGCCCACGCCTCGATGGCGATCACCCGGCCATCGCACGGCGGCTGCACGACGAAGAGCGTCAGCGGCATGTGGTCGCCATGATACGCCTCGAAGAGCTTGCGCACCTTTGGGACGTTGGCCGCGCTGTCCACGAACACCGTCTGCACCGTCAGCACCATCGGTTCGTTTTGCTGGCGGAGGATGGTGCGCATCGTCGTGATGGCCTCCCACACCTGGTCGCGAAAATCACCGCCGCCTTCCGGAGTGACCATCAATGCCACGCGCTTGACGCCATCGTAGCCGATGGTGGTGTGATGTTGATTTCCGAGCACGCACGGCGGCACCGCGTGGACGATGCGGCCCGACGATTCGCCGCCGGGCGTTGCGTAGCGCAGGGAGCAGCCGGATGCGTCGCAGCGGCCATCCAGCAATTCCCGGTCCGGCGTCATCCGGTAGCAGATCGGAGTCTCGGCGACGGTTTCGGACATGACAGGAACCCTCTCTTTGTTGATGGTGAAATTAACCTGCGGTCCAATCTGGCCGCAGCCAAAGTTGCACCATCAGTACAACTTTTAACGGTTAGCCCGCCCCGCCTATGCTGTCATTCACCGGGCAATAATTGCCTTCCCTTTCCGGCGCTTCCCCCGAGCGTCATGGTTGCCACCGGCGGGATTGCCTACAGGCCGTGCAATAGACCAGTTCTCAAAAAGAATGTCACATTGGTGCTGTACCTTTTAGAAACATGGCAATGAGTAGGCGGCGGTGGCCCGCCCGTGCATCGAACTGAACTTGGAGAACGCGACTCTCGCCGAGGTGCGCGTGGCCATAGACTGCACGCCGACAACGAAAGGCTTCCGCCGCTTGCAAGCGTTGCTCTGGTTGCATGAAGGCATGAGCCACGAGGAAGTCGCCGCGCTTTCCCATTTCAGTCCGCGCCAGGTGCTGCGCTTCATCCAGGCCTTCAACCTCGCCGGACTCGACGGCCTGATCCCGGGCCGCAGCAGCGGACGGCGGCGCATCGTGCCCAAGGAACAGCTCGCCGAGAAGATCGCGCGGGTGATGTATCCGGGAGGCTTTTTCATTAGGGCCTTGTCACACCTCCGTGCAAGTTGCGCCCGCCGCCGATGAATTCGCCTGCTGCATTTCATGCCCATGGTCCGTCGCATCTCGCCGCGCTGGCAGTCATCGCGCTGGCGGGAGGGGGACTTGTCGCACTCGCCCGGCGAAGACCGGACGCCGCCATCACGCGGGCTTGCGAGCACAGTCTGGCGGGGGTGCTGGTGTTGCTCACCTTCGGGCGGCTCGTGGTGCAGGGCGTGCGTGGTGAGTTCGACGTGCAGAGCGCGCTGCCGCTTCATTACTGCGATGTGGCGGCGATGTCCGGTGCGCTGGCGCTGCTCACGCGGCGGCAGTGGCCGTGTGAGACGGCGTACTTTTTCGGCCTTGCCGGCACGCTCCAGGCGCTGGTCACGCCGGCGCTGCAGGTGGATTTCCCCGCGCCACGCTTCTGGCTGTTTTTCGGCTCGCACGGCGCGGTGGTCATCACGGCGCTGCATGTGGTGCTGGGCCTGCGCCACGCACCGCAGTCCGGCGCGGTTCGCAGGGCGATGATTGTGATGACGGCCTATGCCGTCGCCGTCGGCATCTTGAATTCGCTGCTCGGCACGAACTACGGCTTTCTTTGCGCCAAGCCGCCAACGGCCAGTCTCATGGACTACCTCGGGCCGTGGCCTTGGTACGTCGGCTCGCTCTGGCTCCTTGGGCTGGTGTTCTACATCGTGCTCGACCTGCCGTTCAGCATCCGGCGGCACCACGTTGCGCGCGGTTGATCCGGCCGGGTGATTTGGCCGTTGCATCCGACTGCACTTCATGTTTGATGGGCCAACTTCCTCGGCTCATGGGCGACTCCACTTCAGGCAAAAGAAAATTCCGTCGTGTCCTTCTCAAACTCAGCGGCGAGGCGCTGCGCGAGCCTGGCAGCCAGGACAACATCTCGCCGCCAATCGTCGAGGACATCGCCGGCCAGATCAAACAGGCGCACCAGACGGGCCTGGAGATCGCCCTCGTCGTCGGCGGCGGCAATTTCTGGCGCGGCGTGAGCGCCAGCAACCGCGGCATGGAGCGCGCCACGGCCGACTACATGGGCATGCTCGCCACCGTGATGAACTCCCTGGCCGTGCAGTCCATGCTTGAGGCCATGGATGTGCCCACCCGCGTGCAGAGCGCCATCGAGATGAAAAATGTGGCCGAACCCTTCATCCGCCGCGTCGCCATGCGCCACATGGAGCTGGGCCGCGTGGTCATCTTCGCCGCCGGCACCGGCAATCCGTTCTTCTCCACCGACACCACCGCCGCCCTGCGTGCCAGCGAGATCGGTGCCGACGTGGTTTTGAAGGCCACGAAGGTTGACGGCATCTATGACTCGGATCCGAAGAAGAATCCCAAGGCCGTGCGCTACGATCACCTCACCTTCCACGAGGCGCTCACCCGCCAGCTCAAGGTCATGGACGCCACCGCCTTCTCCCTCTGCTCTGAAAACAACATGCCCGTCGTCGTCTTCAGCATGAACGAGGCCGACAACATCCGCCGCGCCCTCGTCGGCGAGCCCATCGGCACCCTCGTCACCGCCACTGCGCCCGAAGTCGCACGCGCCGCCTGATCTCGCTTTTTGTTCCCAAAACCCAGCCAGCCCACCCCTATGGACCCCGAGATGACAATGATGGAGGCGGAGGACGCCATGACCAAGGCGGTCGAGTACGCCATTCACGAGTTTGCCGCGGTGCGCACGGGCAAGGCCTCGCCGGCGCTGGTGGAGAATCTGGACGTGCATGTCCACAGCTACGGCAGCCACATGAAGCTCAAGCAGCTGGCCATGATCTCCACGCCTGATCCGCGCCTCATCCGCATCGAGCCATTCGATCCCGGCACGCTCCAGGACATCGACCGTGCCATCCGCGAATCCCGCCTGGGTTTGAACGGCTCCATCGAGGGCAAGGTCATCCGCCTGCCCATCCCCGTGCTCTCCCAGGAGCGGCGTGAGCAAATGGTGAAGTCCATCAAGCAGATGGCCGAGGAATCCCGCGTGCGAGTGCGCGCTGCGCGCCGCGATGCCATCGAGGCGCTCAAGAGAGGCGAGAAGGACGGCGCCATCACCGAGGACGATCTCCACCGGCTCGAAAAGGAAGTCCAGACACTCACCGACAAAAAGGTGGCCGATATCGACCATCATGTGGCGGCCAAGGAGAAGGAGATCCTGACCGTGTGAGGCGCGGGCCGCGAAGCGAGGGCGGTGGAAATGAATGCCGGCTTGAACCGCAAGGGCGCGATGAGCGCAGAGATTCTCCTCCAAACACTCCATCCCTTCCGCCCGCCATGTTCCGTGCCGACGACTATCTCGATCTCTCGCAGACCAGCCACGCACACCTTTTCAAGGACGACGAGGAGCCGTGGGCAGCGCTCACACGCATCGAAGCATATCTCGATTTCCGGCTTCAGGCTGTGGAACGCGCGCAGAACGTCTCCTGGGCCTACGTGGGCGAGAATGTCTTCATCGGCGAGGACTCCATCATCGAGCCAAACGCCGTGATCAAAGGCCCGTGCTGGATCGGCAGGAACTGCCAGATACGCTCCGGCTGCTACATCCGGGAGAACGTGATCATCGGTGACGGCGTCGTCGTGGGCAACTCCTCCGAGTTCAAGAATTGCATCGTCTTCAACGGCTGCGAGGTGCCTCACTTCAACTATGTGGGCGACTCCATTCTCGGCCACAAGGCCCATCTCGGCGCGGGCGTGATCCTCTCCAATGTGCGCCTCGACCGCCAGCCTGTGAGCGTGCGCGTCGGCGAGAAAAACTTCCCCACCGGCCTGCGCAAGTTCGGCGCCATCATCGGCGACCACGCCGAGATCGGGTGCAACAGCGTGATCAACCCCGGCAGCGTCATCGGCCGCCGCAGCGTGATCCATCCGCTCACCACCTTCGGCGGCGTGCTCGGGGAGGGCGTGATCTTGAAGAACCGCCAGCAGCACCAGGTGGTGCCACGCAGGTGAAGCCCCCTAGCCCTTCTGCAGGTAGGTGAACGCGATGACTCCCGAGAGAAGGAAAAGGACTGCAAGTATCATTCCGGTGCCCATGATGCGCCCGTGTTTAGCGCGGAAACCCGCGGCATCCAGGGAAAATTTTCCCTTGCAGAAAGAAGACGGGCCGCCACTATACCCGCCCCTTATGGCAAAAACCTGCTGGCTTGAACGAAACAAACGCAAAGCGAAAACCGTCGCCAAATACGCGAAGCTCCGCGAGGAGCTGAAAGCGAATGGCGACTACGTGGGCCTTTCCCTGTTGCCGCGTGACGCGAGCCCGACCCGCCTGACGAATCGCTGCCGCGTCTCCGGCCGCCGCCGCGCCTACATCCGCCGCTTCCAGATGTCCCGCCTCACCTTCCGTGAGCACGCATCGAACGGCCTCATCCCGGGCGTGACGAAGTCGAGCTGGTAGGCCCGGCTCGCGGCATCCGGCTCCCGTTCAGGGGCGGTAACGGCGCGGTATTCTCACAGAGCCATGCCGACCTATTCCTACATCGCGGAGAAGCCCGAAGAAGGCTGCCCTTCGTGCCGGAAGGGATTCGACCTTCGCCGTCCGATGACCCGCCCCGCGCTCACTCACTGCCCGCTGTGCCGCAGGCCTGTGAAGAAGCTGCCGGCAGGATTCAACACTCCCAAGGTCACCAAGCCGCTCTCGATCACCGACGCAAAGGCCGCCGGCTTCACCATCCTCGAAAAGCGGGTGGACGGAAATTACGAACGACTCTAGCGCTCTCCGCAAGCGCGGCCCATGCAACTCATCGATCTCATCCCGGCCCTGGCCAGCGCGGAACTCGTCCGCGAGTGGCACTACACGACCGGCGGGCTGCTCGCCCAGGCCGCCATCATCGTCGGCATCGTGCTGGTGAACGCCTTCTTCGTGGCCGCCGAGTTCGCGCTCGTCAAAGTGCGCAGCAGCCAGCTCCAAGGTGCAGTGGACGACGGCTTGCGCGGCGCAAAACAAGCGCAGGCTGTAGCGCGAAATCTGGAGGCGTATCTGTCGGCCACCCAGCTCGGCGTCACGCTGGCGAGCATCGCCCTCGGCATGGCGGGCGAGCCGTTGGTGGCCGGCGTGATCGAGCCGCTGATGTTCGAGGCCGGCATAGAAAACACGACGCTCATCAAGGGCGTGTCTCTCACGCTCGCCTTCGGAATGGTCACCGGACTGCATGTGGTGCTCGGGGAGCTGACACCCAAGTGCCTGGCCATCCGCAAGACGCTCGGCATGGCGCTGATGGTGGCGGCGCCGCTGCACTGGTTTTATGTCGTTTTCCGGCCCGCGCTCTACGTGCTGTCCGCCGCGGCGAATCTCCTGCTCAAACATGTGTTTCACGTCAGTACCGTATCGGAATCCGAAATGGCCCACTCGGAAGAAGAGCTGCGCCACATTGTGGCCGAGAGCCAGAAGTCCAAGGAAGTGACCGAGACAGAAAAGGACATCCTGCTCAACGCGCTGGCCCTCAATGACCTCTGCGCGCGCGACATCATGACACCGCGCAACCAGGTGGTCTCGCTCGACGTGGACGACTCGTTCGAGACGAATCTCAAGGTCGCCATCGAATCGAAGCACACGCGCTTTCCGCTCGTGGAAGGGCACCTGGACCAGACCATCGGTCTCATTCACATCAAGGATCTGCTCCGTCTGGTCAAGGAGGCCAATCCCGACCTGAAAAAGATCCGCCGCGACATCGTACCGGTGCCCGAGATGATGCCCATCGACAAGCTGCTGCGTGTATTCCTCGAAAAACACGCGCATCTGGCTCTGGCAGTCGATGAATACGGGGGCGCGGTCGGCATCGTCACGCTCGACAACGTCGTTGAGGAGATCGTCGGGGACATCCAGGACGAATTCGACTCCGAGAAGCCCGAGTTCCACCGCATCAGCGACGACGAATTCACTGTCGAAGGCACGCTCAACCTCTACGAACTGGCCGAGCTGGCAGGCATTGAGATCGAGAGCGAGGAGGTGACCACCATCGGCGGCTACGTCACCCATCTCATCGGCCACCTGCCAAAACCCGGCGAGAAGACGGTGATCGAGGACTTCGAAGTGACCGCCACCAAGACCGACCAACGCCGCGTCCAGCAGCTTCACTTCAAGCGCAAGCCGAAATCAGCGGCCACGGAGGAGAAGGACGCGGCCCAGGACCTCGGATAGCGCCAGCATTCCTGATCTGATGCGGCGTCGGTGTCTGCGGCAGGAAGCTCCGCTGCCTCTTCCGCTGTCAATGTGCCACAAGCCAGGGACGGCCCCGCCCGGATTCAGAAATTGCCGTCAGGCATGCCCGGCGCATCCGGCGTGGGAGACACTCCCGGGCGGCAGGCAGAAACGCTTGATAAGCAGGCGGACCTCCGCCGTTCTCCCGCGTGCCGATCATTCCGCCATGAAGACACCTTCCTTGCCGCTCGTCCTTGTCATCTCCAGCCTCACCCTGGCCGCCCGCGGGCAGCTCGCGCTGCCGCATGTGTTCAGCGATCACATGGTGCTCCAGCGCGAGCGTGCTGCCCTGATCTGGGGGCGGGCTGCGGCGGGCGACGCGGTTACCGTGAGCTTCAAGGGCAAGACCGCCAATGCGAAGACAGATGCGGCAGGAGGCTGGCGCGCGGCCATTGAGACGGGCACGGCGGATGCGCACGGGGCCGAGCTGGTGGTGAAGTCCGCGGGTGAGACAGTGACGATCAAGGACGTGCTGGTGGGTGAGGTGTGGTTCGCTTCCGGCCAGTCGAACATGGTCTTCACCATGAACCGCGCCCCGGCCTACGAGGCGATGCTCAAGCAGGTCAATGAGCCGGGCCTGCGCATGTTTCTCGCCCCGCAAGTGACGGCGCGCGAGCCGCAGGTGGACATCGAGGGTGAATGGCAGCCCAGCACGCCGCAGACGGTGCCCGGCTTCTCGGCGGTAGCGTTCTTCTTTGCGCGGATGCTGCACCATGAGCTGGGCGTGCCGGTGGGCGTGATCAAATCCGCATGGGGAGGGAAACCGGTGGAGACCTTCACCTCGCGCGAGGCCTTGCGGACGCTGCCGGGAACGAGGGCGCTGGTGGATGCGGCGGTAAGTTCCGACGCGGCTTACGATCAGGCCAAGGCGCAGGCTGCCTATGACGACCAATTGAAGAAGTGGGAGGCAGCCACCGCCGCGGAACGCAAGAAGCCAGCCGCCGAGCGCAAGCGCCTGGCGAAGAAGCCCGCGCCGCCCAAACGGGCCCTGGACACCGAAGGGCAGCCCGGCGTGCTGTTCGATGCGATGATCCATCCCTTCATCGGCTACAGCATGCGCGGTGCGATCTGGTACCAGGGCGAGGCAAACGCGAAGCCCGGCGCGGTGCCCTACGACCAGACCCTGCCGCTGATGATTCGCGACTGGCGGCAGCGCTGGGGCGAGGAATTCTCGTTTTACTTCGTGCAGCTCGCGAATTTTCACGCCCCGTCCACCGCACCCGGCACGCCGGACGCATGGGCGCTGCTGCAGGATCGCATGAGGCGCATTCTCGCCACCACGCCGAAGACGGGCATGGCCGTCATCAATGAAGTCGGCGAGGAAAAAGACATCCACCCAAAAGACAAGCAGACCCCCGGCGAGCGCCTCGCGCGCTGGGCGCTGGCAAAGGATTACGGCCGCGACATCATCTTCAGCGGTCCGCTTTTCAAGTCGAGCGAGACGCGCGACGGGACCGTCCGCGTGACGTTCGACCACGCAGGCGGCGGATTGAGATCGCGCGACACCGGAGCGCTGCAGCGCTTCGAGATCGCGGGTGCGGATCGCGTCTGGCACTGGGCCGATGCAAAAATCGACGGTGCCGACGCCGTGCTCGCAAGCTCCGCGGAGGTGAAACAACCCGTCGCCGTGCGCTATGCCTGGGCCGCCAATCCGAAGGGTGCCAATCTCGTGAACAGCGAGGGCATGCCCGCCTCGGTGTTTCGCACGGACGACTGGGACGACGTGGAAGTGAAGCCCGCCACCAGCGCCGTCGATGCACGCCGCGCCGAGGCCACCGCCATCAAGGAGATGAACGCCCGGCTCGCGAAGATGGACCGCGCCAGCGCGGAAGCGAAGGAACTCCGCAGGCAGGTGCAGGAGCGGCTGGCGAAGTTTAAGGCCGACGCGCCGAAGAAGTGAGTCCTGGCTCACCTCACACAGCGCACGATCCGCACTATCCGCACAATCGCTGACAATATCAGCTCAACCGCCGGCTCTCCTCGCAACGTTTGTCACCGTCGCGCGGCCGGCCGCCCAACGACTGGGCGGCGGTCGCGCAAATCATCATCATCATCCTCATCCATACCGAACCATGAAGTCATTGCTCTCCCTCCTCGCCGTCGGCCTCGTCACAGCCGGCATCGCCGGTGCCGAACCGGTGAACAAGAACTGCCCCGTCACCGGCAAGCCGGTGCTGCCGAACTGCAAGACCACCTACGAAGGCAAGGAAGTGGCTTTCTGCAGCGGCAAGTGCTGCAAGGAATTCAAGGCCGACCCGAAGAAGTATGCCGACAAGATCGGCAAGTGAACTCCGCCGCAGGCCCCGCCTGCGCTTCTTGCAAACATGAAAACGAAGACGGCGGCCGGCACACCGGCCGCCGTTTTCTTTCGATGCCATCGATGACAAACCACGAAAAGAAGCGGGCCGGCCGCCGTTCGACCATCATGCGTCATCTTCGTTTGCTGCTCCCATTGTTTTGCTGCTCGTCCCTCGCCGCCGCGGGTGAATTGATTCACGAGGATTTCTCGGGCGATGGTTTGCCAAAAGGCTGGGCCACCGGAGGGCGGCCGGGCTCGTGGTCAGTAGGCGACGGCGTCCTCCAAGGGGTGTGCGCCAGGGAAGATGATCACGGCCCCGCCGTCTTCGCGCCGCTGCAGGCGCGCGATCTCGATGTGAGCTTCAAGGTGAAGCTCGATGACAAGGGCAACTGCCTCTTTCTCATCGACGGCGAGTCCGCCTTCGGGGGCTCGGCGCACCTGTTGCGCGTCTCCATCTACGGCGGCACGCTCGTCATCGCCCAGGATCGCGGCACGCCACAGTCACACATCGAGCAGGGCAAGGTCCGCGCGACGCTCGCCAAAGAAGGCAAAAAGCCGCCGGCACCCACGCCCGAGCAGCTTGCCGATCCGAAATTCTACCGCACCGAGCGCCTCGCCGGCGCACCGCTCCAGGCGAAAGCGGGAGACTGGATCAAGATCGACGTCTCCCTGAGAGCCAACGATGTGACGGTGACCGCCAACGACACCCAGAAGCTGACGGCGAAGGGGACGGTCTTCGACGTCGCGAAGTCGCGCCTCGTCTTCCTCGTCGGCCAGGGGAAGAAGGTGTGGATCGACGAAGTGCGCGCACAGTGACGCCCCCGTCGCGCCCCGCCAGCCGGCGAAGTTCCTGTTTGCAGGCGCTGGCATCCACTATATCGGAAGCCCCGCCATGCCAACTCCGAAGAAACAGCCCGCGAAAACGAAGGCCTCCGCGGCCTCGATCAACGAGAACCTTGGCCGTCGCGTGAAGAAGCTCCGGGCTGATCGCGCGTGGTCGCTCGAAGACCTCGCCACGGCCAGCGGCGTGAGCCGCTCGATGCTCAGCGAGATCGAGCGTGAGCACGCGAATCCCACGCTCACCGTGACGTATCGCATCGCGCAGGCCTTTGGCCTCAGCCTGCAGGATCTGATCGAGACGGCCGAGGCGGCGTCGAACATCCAGGTCATCCGCGCCGGCGGGCGCGGCCAGATCTTCCGCTCTGACAAGCAATGCCAGATCCGCACCCTCTCGCCGCTGAACCTGGAGAAGGAGACGGAGTTCTACGAGCTGACGCTTCGACCAAAAGGCGGGCTGCGCAGCCAGCCGCACTATGAAGGCACGCGCGAGTTCCTCACCGTCGAGGAGGGCGCCGTGCGCATCGAATCCGGCGCCGACATCGAGGAACTCGCCAAAGGCGACTCCGGCACCTACCGCGCCGATGTGCCGCACGCCATCATAAACACCAGCGAGGGGGAGAGCGTCGTATTCCTCGTGGTCATTTACCGGTGATCTCCCCGATGCTCGATGCGGGGCGGTGGCGGGCCGGACATCCAGATCGGCGGAGAGAAATACGTCGTCCGCCGCGCTCGCGCTCCCGGATGCTCACCGGATCAGCTCCCGCAGCATTCGCAGCCACTCGGACTCGGCCGCACGCCGGTCGATCACTGGCGCCGCCATTTTCGTCTTCAAGTGGAAAGGCCCGAGCCGGATCTCACGGCGCACAAACGGCAGCGCCAGTTTCAAAACATCCACGCGGCGGGCGGCGGCAGCTTCCCCCGCAAGCTCGCCGAGGCGCGCATCGCTGTTGCTCACGAGATCGAAATCGGGGAGCAGCCGCGTGAGCAGGCCGCGCGGCAGCACGGGCTCCTCCTCGATCGCCGCGGTGACCTTCAAGCCGGGCCGCAGCTTCTTGAGCAGCCAGGCGGTGACTACCGCATCGCTGCGGTGCGCGTGCAGCACCCGCGCACCGCGCTTGCCGAGGGTTTCCGCCAGATAGACGGCGTGGCGCGCGCATCGGTAGAATGTGTCCGAATCCACGGCATCGCCCGTCTGTGGCCGCGCTGCCTCGACCCGCGCGCGCTCCTCGGCCCGGCGCAGCCAGATGCTCTCGATCACACAGGCATCGGGCAGGGCCTCGATGACTTTCAGCGTCGCACGGTCTCCACCCTTCCCGGCCCACTCCACTTCTTCGGCAAGCCAGCGCACGCCTTCCCGGTGCGATGGCGCCTCGCCTACGAGTGCCGCGCCCTTCCACTCGCGCACCAAATACACGACGGAGTCCGCGGCCCGCGTGCGCTCCGGCAGGCGGCCGCTTCCAGCAAGCTCGATGAAGCGCGCACCCAGCACGCCGGCGGTCACATCGAGCGAAAACAGGCGCTGCGCCCGCGCGCGGCCCGCCTCTCCCATCGCGCGCCGACGTTCGACATCGCCGGCAAGCCCGCTGATCGCATCAGCCATCGCCCCTTCATCCTTCGGTGCCACGAGCAGGCCCGTGACGCCGTGCTCCACCATTTCCGGAATGCCCGCCACGGTCGTCGAGACGACCGGCAGCCCGCACGCCATCGCCTCGGTGATGACCGTGGGCAGGATGTCTGACGAGCCGGTGGAATCGACGATGCTGGCGAGCGCGAAAAGGTCCGCCGCGGCCAGCTCCCGCTTGATCTCCTCCTGACTGCGCACGCCGGGCAGCGTGACACAGTCCTGAACGCCTTCCGCCCGGATGCGCTCCTCCAACTGCGCACGCAAAGGGCCGTCGCCGATGATGCGCAGATCCAAGGTCACGCCACGCCGTTTCAGGATTCCGCACGCACCGATGAGGTGCTCAAAGCCCTTGAACTCCACGAGCCGCCCGACCGACACCAGACGCAGAGGTGTCCGCTGTTCCGCAATCGCCGCCGGGAAGTCGCTCAGCTCCGCGCCATTGTAAATGCGCGTGATCTTGGCCGCGCTTTCCGGGCATGTCCGGCACAGCAGCTCGCGGCTGTAATCGCTCACCGCCACCACGAACTCCGCCTCGCGCGCCATCTCGCGCAGCAGCTCGTCACACCCGAGATCGAACATGAAGTCCTGCGCGTGAGCCGTGAAACTGAACGGGAAGCCGAGCTTCTTCAGAAAGAGCGCCGTATGAGTGGCGCGGTTGGCGAAATGCACGTGCACATGCCGCACGCCGAGCCGCCGGAAAAGTGCGGCAAGGTACCACGCATTGCGCGCGCACACCGCCGGCTTGTAGTCCGCACCGTACCGGGCCAGGTGGTCATCTATCATGCCGCCTAGCGCGGTCTTGAACTCAGGAGCATCGGCGAGCGCGGCCACCACGCCTGGCTCAGGCACGTAGTGGATCTCCGCCTTCAACCGGTCCAGCCGCTCGTGCCGGAACGAGTTCCGCGGACGAAACAACGCGGCAACCTCGATCTCGAAGCCCATGCGCTCCAGCGCGAGCATCTCCGAGTCACAAAACGTCTGCGACACCACGGGATGGCGCGAGAAGAGATAGGCGAGACGCGGTTTGGCGACGGACATCGGGCGGCGTGACTTTGGCGGTGCGGCCGAAAGGTGCAAGCGAGGATGGAGGACGTGGGACTATGACGCTTCGAAGAAGCGTCAGGGAGCTGCACCGCCCCCCGGCCGGCCCGCGGTGCCCGTCAAGAATACCCCGCCGCATCACTCAGCAAAAACTGCCGCGCGAGCCGAGCACCGGCTTCTTCAGTGCCTCGTCGTAGTTCACCACCATCCAGCGGATGCCGCCGTCGAGCGTGAGCACGAGTACGCGGCCGTAGGCGGCATGCAGCGCGCGCTTCGTCGCTGCCGTCATCGCCGAGCTTCTCGATCATCACGGCGCGCATCCTGCGCCAGCAAAGTCTGGCGCAGCACGCGGGGGTCGAACTGCTTGTTCTTCTTCAGCACGTCAAAGGACGCGCTCGCCGCGGCATCGGGTGTCAGCTCGGCGGAGAAGTTCAGTTCCGTCTGCACGAGATGCGTGAAGACCTCCACCGTCTTCTTGGCGACCTTCACTTTGCTGTTCAAGGCTTGCAGCAGATCCTCGGTGCCGATCATGAACGGCCTCGCGCTGGAATTGTTTCAGAGGTCGCGCGCTCATCGTGGTTTTGAGATTGAGTTTTCAGACCGCGTCCGCACTCCGGCGGGTGCGCAGCACCTTGGACTGCGGCAGCCCTGCTGCCATCGCAGTCTCCGCGCCCTGCCACGCCCCGGCGCTGCCGCGCATGCGAAGCCTCCGACACAAAACAAAGCTTCACGCCGCCGACGCCAGCAGGGCTGGCTCCCAAAAGCGGCAGCAGGCTGCCGCAGTCCAAGGCGCTGCGCGCCGTCTGGTTCACGCGCGCGCTCATGCCACGCCTCCCGTGTTCGCGCCCTTCATGCCGAAGCGCAGGGCCAGGCTCTCGGGGATGGGCGCGTGCTGCACTTGGCCGGCGCGCACGCGCTGGCGCACGGCCTCCGGCTGCCAGGAATAAACCACCGCGCCATTCACGCCCCGCACCGCCGCGCGCACGGCGGGCGCGAGGTCCGCGTGCCAGCGCGCTGGTAGGGCGGCTGCTCCCGCAGCCGCCGCGAGAGGCCGCGATGCATGCGAATGAGTTTGGCTGACATCGAAGACATGGGGCGTCCGGCGGCGCTTGCGGGAGCAAGCGCCCCGCCTTGCGCGGCTTGTCGCCGCACACGGATTGATTTGCCCCTCTCCTCGCCGAGGCTACTCTCACGGCCAATTTTTCGCGCCATGATTCATCCCGTTCTCAGCCTCCTCAAAGAAAGCCGTCATCCGATGCGCATCGACCTCATTGGCGTCGCGGGCTCGGGCATGAGCGGGCTGGCTTCGTTGCTCATCGGACTCGGGCATAAGGTCAGCGGATCGGACAAGGTGACGACGCTGGAGACGGAGCGGCTGCAAAAGATCGGGCTGCAGTTTTTCTCGCCGCACTGCGACCGCGAGGTCGAGGACTGCGACATGGTCATCTACTCGTCGGCGATCAAGCCGGGGAACGTCGCGTATGAAGCGGCCTACAAGCAGGGCATTCCGCTCGTGCGTCGTGCAGAGGCGCTCGCGGCGGTGATGGCGAACAAGAAGGGCGTCGTCGTCGCGGGCACGCATGGCAAGACGACGACCTCGGCGCTGACGGCGCATGTGCTGCGGCAGGGTGGACTGCATCCGTCGCACTATGTCGGCGCGGAGATTCCGATCCTCGGCACAAACGCGCATTGGGACACGAACGGCGAGCTGTTCGTGGTCGAGGGCGACGAGAGCGACGGCACGCTCGTGAATTTCCATCCGCAGCACTCGATCATTTTGAACATCGAGCCCGAGCATCTCGACTTCTACGCCGACATCGAGGCGATCAAGGTCGTGTTCCGCCAGCTTCTCAGCCAGACGCCGGGCTATTGGGTTTACTGCGCGGAAGATCCCGTCGCGCGCGAAGTGTGCGCGGGCCAGGCAAACGCCGTCGCTTACGGCTGGACTCGCGATCGCGATTTCTCGGCGAACATCACGGCGATGCGGCCTGATCAGTCCGACTTCGAAGTCTTCGCCGGCAAAGAAAAGCTCGGCGATGCCACGCTCGGCATTCCGGGGAAGCACAATGTCTCCAACGCGCTCGCCGCCATCGCGCTCGCGATAAAGCTCGGCGTGAGCTTTGAGTCGATCAAACACGCGCTGCAGAGCTTCCGCGGCGCGCGCCGGCGTTTCGAGATCCGCTACAGCGGCGAGCGCTTCCGTGTGATCGACGATTACGGCCATCATCCGAGCGAAGTCGCGGCCACACTCGCCACAGCGGCCGGATTGAAGCCGCAGCGCATCCTTTGCCTCTTCCAGCCGCATCGCTACTCGCGCACGCAGCTTTTGAAGAAGGAGTTCGGCGCGGCCTTTGGCAATGTGGACGAGTTGTTTGTCACCGACGTTTATCCCGCGAGCGAGAAGCCACTGCCCGGAGTGAGCGGCGAGACGATTCTCGAAGAGGTGCGCGCGTTCACTGCCGGTCAGAGCGGGCAGAAGCCCGAACGACAAACCAAGACGCACTCGACCCCGACGATGCAGATCGCTCGCGACATCGTGGGCAATGCGATCCGACCCGGCGATCTGCTCATCACGCTCGGCGCTGGCAACGTGCACGAGGTCGGCACCTGCATCTCGCGCGATCTCAAGGTCATCGAAGAGCTTTGGGCCATTCTCGAGCGCAACGGCGGCGGCGTGGCGAAGCTCTACGAGCCGATGAGCCTGCACACGACTTTCCGCATCGGCGGCCCCGCGCAGTATTGGATCGAGCCGCGCACCGAGAGCGGCTTCGCGGAAGTCATTCGCTTTCTTCGGGGCTCGGCGATTCCCATTCGCGTGATCGGTCGCGGGTCGAACCTTCTCGTCAAAGACGGAGGCATTCGCGGCGCGGTGATTCATCCGGGTAAGGGCGACCTCGAAGAAGTGAAAGTCGAAGGCAATCGCCTCATCGTGGGCGTCGGCGCTCGCTTGAAGAAAATCGCCAGCTCAGCCCGCGCTGCTGGCATCGGCGGCTTCGAGTGGATGGAAGGCATCCCCGGCAATCTCGGCGGCGCGATTCGCATGAACGCGGGCGCAATGGGCACGCAGACTTTCGATCAAATCGTCAGCGTCCGCTTCATCGACTTCGATGGCACCATCAAGGAGAAGTCACTCGCCGACATCACCGCACACTACCGCAACGTGCCCGAGTTCGAAGAGCGCTTCGTCGTCAGCGCCACGCTCGAAGGCACGCCCGCGCCCCTCGACGACATCGACGCCAAACTCTCCGCCTCGCACACCAAACGCCGCGAGTCCCAGCCGATCGGCGCGAGCGCCGGCTGCGTCTTCAAAAACCCGCTGCCGCATCAAGCCGGCAAGCTCGTCGATGAACTCCAGCTCAAAGGCACCCGCGTCGGCAACGCCGTCGTAGCGCTCGAGCACGGCAACTTCATCGTGAACGAAGGCAGGGCCACCGCCCGCGAGGTCCTCGACCTCATCGACGACATCAAAGAAGCCGCCCAACGCGAACGCGGCATCCAGCTCGAACTCGAAGTGAAAGTCATCGGCGAAGATCAGGCGCTGCCGCTTTAGCAGCCTGCTGAAAAAGCATGCAGCGGCTGCATCACCCGCCTTGCAGCCCGTGCGCCGCGCACCGAACCTGCTTCCACGCTCGTTTCAGCAGCGTGTCAGTTTCTTCGTGCTTGCCGACCGGGGCATCTGTCCGGTAGCATCGCGACCATGAAAGCCTTCAAGCATCGCCTGCGCCTCGTCGTGCCCATGGCGCTGGTCACTCTCGGATTTCCAGGCACGGGCAACACCCAGGTGGTGCCCACGACTCCCAAGGGATTCAAGATGCGGCAGATCGGCGAGAACGGCGCGTCCGCCGGGATCGCGAGCACGCCGAAGCCGGCGGAGACGTCCTACCGCATGGTCACCTACATCGCCCTCAGTCCGTCGCGTCAATGGAAGAGCGCGGACGGCCGGTCGCTGCTCGGGAAGCTCATTGCGTTCGAGGACATTGTGGTCCAGACAAAAAACGCCGTGCCCGACACCAAGGCACCGCCGCCGATGCCGGCCACCATCACAGTCGTGCGCGATGGCAAGGCGCGGCTGCTGGTGGATTCCAGACCCTTCGAGATCGCGCTCGAACGGCTCGGCGAGGACGAGCGGAGCTTCGTCAAAACCATCGAGTCCGGCATGAAGGCCAAGGAGTCCAAGCGGCCCTGAGGAGCACGGACATTCTTGTCCCGTCGCGCTCTCTGCCGTCCTGCCATCGAGGGCGTCTGACGGGACCAGCGGAGGCCCCCGTGCCCGGTTGTCTCTTCGCGTTTTCTCGTTTTCCGTGTTCCGTTTTTCACGGAACGGCACACATTGCGCGCCCGCTGAAAGCGAAGCACGAGCCCGCGAGCAATCTTCCCCATGAAGCCCTATTACATCACCACCGCCATCGACTACACCAACGCCGCGCCGCACATCGGCCACGCGTACGAGAAGGTGCTGGCCGACGTGATGGCGCGCTTTCAACGGCTGAACGGACGCGAGGTGTACTTCCTCACGGGCGTGGATCAACACGGCCAGAAGGTGCAGAAGAAAGCCCAGGAGGCGGGCAAGGAGCCGCAGCAATTTGTCGATGAGATCACCGCGCACTTCACCGCGCTGTGGGAAAAGCTCGGTGTGAAGTATGACAGTTTTGCCCTGACGACGGCACCGCCGCACAAGCGTGTGGTGCAGGCCATTCTCACGAGACTGCATGAGGCAGGGCAGCTCTACAAGGCCTCGCGCCGTGGACACTATTCCGTCCGGCAGGAGCAGTTTCTCACCGACAAGGAGCGGGGCGAGGACGGAAAGTTTGGCGACGAGTGGGGCGAGGTGATCGAGCTGGAGGAGTCGAACTGGTATTTCAAACTCAGCGAGCACGTCGACTGGCTCAAAGGCTACATCCGCAGCCATCCGGATTTCATTTTCCCTGCGCACCGCGCGCATGACGTGATCAATGCGCTCGAAGGCAGCGGCGGCATCGATCTCTGCATCTCGCGGCCAAAGGAGCGGCTGACGTGGGGCATTCCCCTGCCCTTCGATCCCGACTTCGTGAACTACGTGTGGTTCGACGCACTGGTGAACTACATCAGCTACGCCGGCTATCTCGCCGATGAATGCGGCAACACGGGCCTGCCCGACTTCAAGACGCTCTGGCCGGCGAACGCGCATGTGATCGGCAAGGACATCCTCAGTCCGCCGCACGCGATCTACTGGCCCACGATGCTGCATGCGATGGGCTTCAGCGACGCGGACATCCCGCGCCTCGTCGTCCACGGTTGGTGGAACGTGAAGGGATCGAAGATGAGCAAGAGCCTCGGCAACGTGATCGATCCAAACGTGCTCGCCGACACCTTCACGCCCGACGGTCTTCGCTTCTATTTGATGAAGGACATCGCCACCGGCTACGACGCCGACTTCAGCGACGAACGGCTGCTCATGGCCTACAACAAGGAACTCGGCGGCGGCCTGGGCAATCTGCTCAACCGCTCGCTGAACATGGCCAATCGGTATCGCAATGGCGTGGTGAAAATCGGCGGCCATGACGACGACATTTGCGTGTCGCTGCGCGAAACCGTGATCGAGGCATACACCGCCTATCCCGAAAAAATGGAATCGTGGGCGATTCACGAGGGCATCGAAGAAGCATGGAAAATCGTCACCGCCGCGAACGGCTTCATCGAGCAAACGCAGCCGTTCAAGCTGGCGAAGGACGAATCACAGGCTGCGCGCCTCGATGCCGTGCTGCATCATCTCGCGGAGTCGCTCGCGCATGTGAGCGTGCTGCTGGATCCGGTCATGCCGGTGATGTGTGGCAGGATTCGCGAACAACTGGGCTGGGCGCTGCCCGACAGCTTCAAGCTCACCGATCTCAGATGGGGCCTGCTGCCCGACGGCCATCAACTCGGCCTGGGCACGCCGCTGTTCCCGCGCGTGGAGGTCGCATCGGAAGAAGGTGCGGGCGCGAAGGCACGTCCCTAGCGCCGGGAAATCTGTCACCGGCTGGATGGCGGAGCGGTTTCTTTTGTCATGCGCGGTCACGAGCGGGCTGCCAACCACGCCTTCCTTCGCTTTTCCGGCAGCTTCTCGATGGCGTAGCGCAGCATGGTGCGCGGCATCTGCGCGACGTGCGCCGCGAGAAAGCCTTCGAGAGTTTTCACATCGCGATTCCCCACCTCGCGCAACATCCAGCCGCAGGCCTTGTGCATGAGATCGTGCGTGTCGCCGAGCAGTGAGCGGACGATCTCGACGGTGTCGTCAAACTGGCCCCCGCGGATGAATGTCTGCGTGGCCAGCACCGCGATCCGGCGCTCCCAGAGACTGCGGGACTTCGCGAGCCTGCGGAGAACCGAGCGATCCTTGTCCAGCAACCATGCTCCGACGATGTGCGGCGCGCTGGTGTCCACGAGGTCCCAGTTGTTGATCCACCGGGTGTTTTTCAAATAGACGCTGAAGATGGACGCGCGGGTTTTCTGGTCGCCACGCTCGAAGCGGCGCACGAGACAGAACAGGGCGAGCAGCCGCTCCTCGTGAAGAGCTGAATGCAGCAGGGCGAGCACGTCCGCTTCCACCAGGCCGTCGCAGGACCGCACGAGAGCCCGAATCTGCGGCACCTTCAGACCGAGGAACTCGTCACCTTCACCGTACTGGCCGGGACCCGTCTTGAAAAACCGAAGTGCGACGGCTGCGTGTTCGGGTTTCGCCCGGAGGCGGAGTTCGGCACGGAGAGCGGCGAGGTTCACACTTGGCGACTCACACATTCTCCCGCAGCCACTTCACGCTCTTCTCGAACTGCGCCTTCTGGTAGGCGATCTCGGCTTCCTTTTTGCCCGGGCCGTCGGGTGCCTTGAAGGTCTCGATCTTGTGACCACGCTTCGCGAGCGCCTTGAATCCGGCGAGACCAGCATCGGTCACCTTCGGATACGGCTTCATGTAGTCGGGATTCAGGAATGAGATGGGCTTCGCAAAGCCGGAGATGGTCTCGATGTTCAGCGGCGCACCGGGCGCCAGTTCGGCGAAGCGCCGGGCATACTGCTTGAAGTCCACTATGCCTTCACCGATGGCGGTCCACTGCACGACGGCGCCCTTTTCGTCCTCCCAAACCATGGAATCGCGCACGCTGCTGCAGTTCACATACGGACCGAGTGCTTCGAGATGCTGGAGGGGGTCCTCCATGGCCCATGTGGCGTTGCCGGGGTCGATGTTCGCACCCACATGGCCTTTGCCGGCGGCTTCGATGAGGCCCTTCAATTCGTCGGAGCGCATGTCGCCGGCGTGGTTCTCGATGGAAATGCGCACGCCTTCGGTCTCGCAGCGGTTTTTCACGGCGCGCAGCGCTTTGACGCACTCCTCGATGTGGCGGTCGATGCCACCGTCCGCGGCGCGGTCCGACGCATCGCCGAGAACGCAGCGCGCGATGGGAGAGCCGCACATCTTTGCGATGCGGATGAGCAGCGCGAGATACTCCTCCGGCGTGCCCTGTTCGGGCTTGAAACGGCGGGACGTCCTGCAAATGCTCATGCCGCCGGTGTAGAGCTTCAGCCCGGCGGCATCGGCCTGCGCCTTGAGCTTTTTCAAGTAATCGTCCTCAAAGCTCTCGAACGGGCCCAGCTCGGAGAGGAACAAGCAGTCGAGCTTCTGTGATGCCGCGTAGTCGATGAGCTGCGGCGCCTTCCAGCCCGTGGCCCGGACGGCGAAGTGATCAAGGCCGATCATCAGCTTCCCGCCGGCGGCACGCGCGGGATTTGAAACAGCGGCAGCCGCGAGCGCGGCGGCGGAAGACGAAAGGAATGAGCGGCGGGTGGGCATGGCAAGAGAACGAAACAACAAGCCCGCGAAACTCACCAAACGCGCACGAAATCAGATTCGCGACACCGGCGCGCCTCGCGGGCTGAAAGCAGGCGGCAGGCCGCTCTAACGCACAATGATCTTCACCGCCGTCATGCCCTGATGCGAGCGTGTGGAGACGATGATCTGCGCCAGATGGTGGCCGGAAGACCAAGGAGCATTGTTGATGGGCTTCACCTGGATGCCGTACGCACCGGAGCCGAGGTTTTTGAAGCCGACGATGTTGTTGCTGAAAGGATACTGCTGGCCCGGCACGGTGAAGTGCTCCATTACGGTGAAGTTGCTCTGCTGTAGATCGGCGATGGGCACGCCTGAGTGAGAGACGACCGCCAGGATATTTGCAGGATGCGTGTTTCCCTGCGCTGCATTGCCGCCAGAACCCTGCGCATTCACCGTCAGCGCCTGGATCGAGCCGGAAGTCTTCACCGCCACGGGTGCGGGTGCGGCCTTCTTCGGCTCGGGAGCGGCAGGCTTTGCCACGGGAGCCGGGGCAGGCTTGGCGGCGGGTGCCTTGGCTTTGGGAGACGGCGTGCTTTTGGCCGCCGGCTTGCTCTTTGGAGCGGCCTTCTTCGGCGCTGGTTTTTTGGGCGCGGTTTTCTTTGCCATATCGGGATTATCCTGGATTTCCGCGAAGCTAGCAAAAACTCGCCGCCGTTGTCCAGCGTGGCGTTACGTTTTCGCAATTATGCGACAAGTTTTTTGGCAAAGTGCCACCCGAATCCCTCCGACTTTGGGGCTTGGCCGGGGCTGACCGGCAATCGAAGTCCCGATCAGGGGTGGGCGCGAAAGGTGTTCGAGAGCGGCCGGGAACCAAGGAAGGCCCTAGGCAGACATCCCGAAAACCTCGCGTGCATCCGCGATCGATCCCGTGATCGCCGCAGCGGCCACCATCACAGGGGACATCAGGATCGTGCGGCCTGTCGGGCTGCCCTGGCGACCCTTGAAGTTGCGGTTCGACGACGAGGCGCAGAGCTGATCGCCGACGAGCTTGTCAGGATTCATCGCAAGACACATCGAGCAGCCGGCACCGCGCCATTCAAATCCGGCGTCATTGAAAACTTTGTCCAGGCCCTCGTTCTCCGCGAGCTTCGCCACGATCTGCGAGCCGGGGACGACGATGGCCTTCACACCCTTCGCGACATGCCTGCCTTTGATGAACTTCGCCACCTCGCGGAAGTCGGAGAGGCGTCCGTTGGTGCAGCTTCCAATGAAGGCGACGTCGATCTTCGTGCCCTTGATCGGCGCACCGCCTTCCAGCTTCATGTACTCCAGCGCCTCCTTGATGGAGACCTGTGCGGCCGGCGTGGCACCGGACTCGACCGCAGGCACCTTCTCGGTCACGGCCACCGCCTGATCCGGGCTCACGCCCCAAGTCACCGTCGGCGGGATGTCCTCGGCCTTGATGTTCACCACGTCGTCGTATTTGGCGTCGGCATCAGAAGCCGCGGCCCGCCACTTCGCCACCGTCGCCTCCCAGTCATCGCCCTTTGGCGAATAAGGACGGCCTTTGAGATACTCGAAAGTCTTCTCGTCCGGATTCACATAGCCGCAGCGCGCGCCGCCTTCGATGCTCATGTTGCACACGGTCATGCGTTCCTCCATCGTGAACGCGTCGAAGACGCTGCCGCCGTACTCATAGGCGTAGCCGATGCCCCCGTTCGCGCCGAGCAGGCGGATGATGTGGAGGATCACATCCTTGGCATACACGCCCGGACGAAGCCGGCCGTCCACATTGATGCGGCGCACCTTCATCTTGCCCAGCGCCATCGTTTGCGTGGCGAGGATGTCACGCACCTGCGTGGTGCCGATGCCGAAGGCGATGGCGCCAAACGCTCCGTGCGTCGCGGTATGCGAGTCTCCGCAGGCTATCGTCGTGCCCGGCTGCGTGATTCCCTGCTCCGGCCCCACCACATGCACGATGCCCTGCTTCCCGCTGCTCAGATCAAAATACGTGATGCCAAACTCGACCGCGTTCTTCCGCAGCTCCGCGATCATCGCCGCCGCGAGCGGATCGGCAAACGGCTCCACCTGGCTGTCGGTGGGCACGATGTGATCGACGGTCGCGAACGTGCGGTGCGGATACGCCACCTTCAGCCCAAGGTCGCGCAACATGCCAAAGGCCTGCGGACTGGTGACTTCGTGCACCAGATGTGTGTCGATGAGAAGCTGCGTCTGCCCGTTCGAAAGCGTGCCGATGACGTGAGATTCCCAGACCTTTTCAAAGAGAGTTTTGCCCATGATGAATGATGCCGCCGGTCAAGGCGGGCGCGCAGCCTAGCATGGTTCAGGGGGCGCGCAATCCCAGCGCGCCACTTGGTTTCCCGGCCGGCCTCAGATCGAGAGCTGCGGCGACAAGCCCGAACCGGTGTGAACTCATCTTTTCTTCACGGCGACGGCTTCGATCTCGAAGCGCAGCGTCGGCGGCAGGCAGCCGGTGATGGTGGTGCGGCTCGGAAATGGAGCCTGAAAGTACTCGCGGTACAGTTCGTTGAAAAGCGCCACGTCTGCGGGATCGCGGACGTAATTGCGCGTCTGCACGACGTGCGCGAGATCGCTGCCGGCGGAGAGAAGCACCTCGCGGAGGTTTTCCACCGAGCGGCGAAACTCGCCCTCGAAGGTGTCGGCCACGATCTTTCCCGTCTTGTCCACCGAGGCCTGGCCGGAGACGAAGATGAGATCGCCGACGACGACGGACGGGCTGAACGGCAGGTGCGAGGCGGGCGTGCCGGGATCGCGCGGGTAGGAGACGAGCGGGTGGTTCATGACCGAAGAATCGCGTGCTCACCACTCGCCGCCGCGCTTGAACTTCGCCTGCACGTTGGCGCTGAATTTCGTGACGGCGGACTCTATGCCCGAGAGCAGCTCGGCGGAGGTGCGGCCTGATGAATCACGCGCGGCAGGGATCACCGTCGCGCACTCGTTCGCATCCATGAAGCGCGCGGCATCGAGCAGCCCGGCCTGTTCCTCGGGCGGGATGACGATGAAGCCGTGCTTGTCGGCATGGATGAGATCACCTGGCCGGATGACGCGGCCGAAGACTTCGACCTCGCAATTCCAGCGCACGGGATGGACGTGCGCATGGCCCACGCAGAGGCGGCGGGCAAGGGCCTTGAAGCCGGCATTGGTCATCTCGTCCACATCGCGGATGGCACCGTCGATGATGGTGCCCACACAGCCGAGCGCACGGTGGATGTTGCTGTTCACCTCGCCCCAGAAGGAGCCGACGACGAGCGGCTTGTCGAGGTCCTGCACGATGACGATCTTCGGCCCGGGCACCGAGGCCATGTAGCGGCGGTATTCGCTGCCGGCACCAGGGTTTGCGGCGCGATGCCCCGCGTTGGCCGGTTCGATGACGACGGTCACCGCATAGCCCACCATCGGTCCCATCTGCGGCATGAAGTCGCGCGTTTCCTCGAGGTTGAATGCCTCGGCTCCGGAGTCGCGCTTCGTGATTTGTTCCCAACCGTTGTAGATGGTGGGCGTGTTCCAGCGCTTGAGCTGGAGGAGATCACTGTGGGAAAGAATGCGTGCGGGATCGGACATGGCGGTGATGTCTGCGATTCGTTTGGCCGGAATGCAAGCGCGCGATGGCGGCCCGCGCATGACAGCAGCCCGCCAACAAAAGCCCCGCGGCCGCTTGCGCGACCACGGGGCAGGTTGCGGGGGTTTTTCGCCTGATCGAAAGGTTACTGGATTTCGATTCGGCGCGGCAGGGCGGTTTCTTTCACCGGAAGGCGCAGCGCGAGCACGCCGTGTTCGAGCGAGGCAGTCATCTTCTCCTCGTCCACCTCGGTGTTCAGCCGGAGGCGGAGCACGAAGTCGAGATCACTCAGCTCGCGGTGGAGCGGTTTCGAGCCGGTCGGCGCGGCGGATTTGCGCCTCGCATGGATGGTGAGCACGTTCTCTTCGAGATTGATGCTCACGTCTTCCTTGGCGACGCCCGGCACTTCGACGCGCACTTCGTAGGCTTCCTTGGTGCCATCGACGAAATAGCGGGGCTTCGCGGCCGGTGTTTCGGCCGCGCGGGACGCGGCTTGGTTTTCAGTTGGAGTGCAGCAGGTAGTCATGGTCGGCAGTGGGTAAATGGGTTCTAAGTTGTGGGTCCGGGGTATGCAGGGTTCAGGCGATCTCAATGGTCTTTGGCTTGCGGTGTTCCGCCTTCGGCAGCGTGACGCTGAGCACGCCGTGCTCGAGCCTGGCGGTGATGGCATCGGCCTTCACGCCGTCCGGCACCGAGACGGAGCGCGTGAGCGTGCTGCTCTGCTCGCCCTCGGCGGTCTTCTCCTTCTTCTCGACGGTGACGGTGAGGAGCTGGTTGTTCAGCTCGATCTTTACGTCTTCCTTCTTCACGCCGGGTACTTCGAACTGGGCGAAGTAGTTGTCCTTGTCTTCATGGATGTCCGCGAGGAGGCGCCCGGTGCCGCCGGCGCTGATGAACTCCGGCAGGCTGCCGAAGAACTGGCCGAGCGACGGGAAGGCGGTGAAAGGATTGCGGAACCAGTCGTCGAAATCGGTGACGCGGCCAAGGCTGGAGGGGCTGAATCGTGTGAGTTTCATGGTGGTGTTTTGGATGTGGTTTTGGTTTCGGTTTGTCCTGCCGCTTTCAGTGCAAGGGCTGTGCCAGCCGCTGCATCGACCTGCCTGTGCACCCGGTTTCACGAGGGAAAACCACCTCGCGCGCTGCATGTGCCGCCGCGCGACCGCGCGTCATGCTGGCCGGTGGTTGTGGCGGATTGACATGGCTCCAGTGCCCGCGTGTCACACGGGCAGCCGCATGTGCGCGATGGCGGAACCGGCCCCGGGCCGAAGCGCTTGCAAATCTCCGGCCCGATGCGACCTGCGGGCAGCCTCCGGGTGTCCTCAGCCCTCGCGTGCATGAAGCGACTGCTCTTCGTCTCCAATCTCTTCCCCGACACCGCCGCGCCCTACTTCGGGCTCGACAATGCGACGGTGCTCCACGCGCTGGCGGCGCGGCACGGCTGGGACATCCGCGTGCTCTGCCCGCGATCCTCGCTCTCGCCCGGCGCGCTTTTCGGGCGCGGCCTTGCCTTGGCCTGCCGCGCGGAAGACCGTGCGTTCGACCCGCGCTTCGTCGCCGTGCCGTACGTGCCGAAGCTCGGCGGCGTGGCGAATCACACGCTCATGGCGGCAGCATTGCGCACACCGTGGGTGGTGCTGCGGAAGACATTCCCCTTCGACGTGGTGCTGGCCTCGTGGCTGTTCCCGGACGGTGCCGCGGCGGCGCGGCTCGCGGAGGAGAGCGGCGTGCCCTGCTTGCTCATCACCCAGGGCAGCGACACACACCAGTACCTCCTCATGCCGCTGCGGCGGCGGCACATTCTGGGTACCATCGGGCGCAGCGCAGGCGTCATCGCACGCAGCGGCGATCTGGCCCGGCGCCTCGCAACGGCAGGCGCGGATGTCGCGAAACTACACACCATCTACAATGGCGTGGACGTCACCGTTTTCCGTCTGCGTGACCGCGCGGAAGCACGCCGCCAGCTCGGCCTGCCCCTCGATGCGAAGATGTTCCTCTTCGTAGGTAATTTCTTGGAAGTGAAGAACCCGCAGCTCCTCGTGCGCGCGTTTGCCCGGCACTGTGCCGCCAGCGGCGGCGGATCGAGTCTGCTCATCATGGCCGGTAAAGGGCCGCTCAGTGCGGAAGTGGCCGCCCTGGCAGCGTCGCTCGGCGTCGGCGCACATGTGAGACTCACCGGCCCGCTGGACTCTGCGCAAATCGCCTCGCATATGGCGGCGGCAGACTTGCTCTGCCTCTCCAGCCGGAGCGAGGGTTTCCCCAACGTGATTCTCGAAGCCCTCGCCTGCGGGCTGCCCGTGCTCAGCACCGATGTGGGCGGCATCTCTGAGCTCGTCACGCCGGAGCTGGGCATGCTCGTCCCGGAGGGCGACGAGCCGGCGCTGTCCGCTGCACTCAGAGCCTGCATCGACCGTGCATGGGACCGCGGCATGATCGCAGCCACGGGTGCGCGGCATTCATGGGCAGGGGCAGCCGCAGCGTACGATTCCCTGCTGCGCTCGGCCTTGCCCGCAGGACCCGGTGCCTGTGGTTGAGGAAGGCCGGAAGCCCCCCTCCGTTCAAGCATGCCGCTGAGATGCCGTGCGGCGTTGCCGGAGCCGGCGCGGGCCTTCTTGCGCCTTGATTTGCACGACCGCCGCGAGTTTGATGTCAAACTGGCAGCCCGCCCCCCGTCCATGAAAAACGCGCTCATCAAACGAACAACGGCCGTTGTGCTGGCAGTCCTGAGTCAATCAGCGGCATTGCTGGCGGTGCCGGCGAATGACAACTTCGCTGCCCGGGCAGTGCTCAGCCCGAGCGGTGCGCTGACGACGATCAACAACTCCGGTGCCTCGCTGGAGGCAGAGGAACCTGTCCCGTCCGGCTACACAGCATCGACGTATCAAGCGACAGCTTGGTGGAGTTTCTCGCCGGCGGCTTTCGACGGCTGGTATCAGATCGAAACCACCGGCAGTACCGTCGATACCGTGCTTGCCATCTGGACCGGCAGCAGCTTCGCCTTTCCTCTCACCTTGGTCCATGTGAATGACGAGGCCGCGCCTGGATCGGGCTCCAGCATGATCCGGTTCTTCGCCTCGGCAGCCGTGTCCTACAAGATCTCGGTTGCCAGCCGCTCGTCCGCCCGTGGCACGGTGGCGTTGAAGGCGACGACGCTGGGCGACGGCCCCTTCGCCTCTTTGATCGACGCAGCCTTTTCTCCGCTCACTGTGAATGTCGGCGGCGCACCGGCGGCGACAACCGCCACGGTTACGATCGACACCTCCTACAGCGTCGATTCCGGTCAGCTCAGATTGTTCGACCCCGCAGGGTCCGTGGTCGCGACGGCTGCTTTTTCGTCGGCCAACCTCATTGATCCCTTCGGCATGGACTATGCCATACCCATCACCCTGCCCGCGAACAGCACCCCCGGCGGCTATCGCTGGAGCGTCAGCTTCCACACAAACTCGATCACATCATTTCCCGACGGAGCGCACGGTTGGGAGGCACTTTCTCCAGTACCGGCAGGTGCACCCCAGACGGTGACCGTCATCAGCGATTCCTACGCGAACTGGCTCGCCGCCAACAGCATGTCCGGAGCTGACTCCGTGCGGAACGCAGACTACGACAACGACGGCTCGAAGAATCTAATCGAGTTCGCCTGCGGCTCGAATCCACGCTCGCCCGTGGTGCAGGCCGTGCAACACTCCGGCGGCACCATCACCCAGACCGGCCTCCCTGTCGTCAGCACCGTCGGCTCGGGCGATCAGCAGCACCTGCGCATCGAATTCGTGCGCCGCCTGAACGACCCGTCGCTCACCTACACCGTCGAGTTCAGCGATGATCTCGCGTCTTGGACGAGCGCGGCCAATGCGCCCGTCGTCGTGGCCACGAGCACGTCATTCGAGATCGTCGCCGTCGAAGACGTCGTCACCATCCCCGCCAAGACCCGCCGGCACGCACGGGTCAGGGTCACCCAGTGACGGTGCGTGGGATCGCGATTGGTTGTGATGGAGGGCGGCGGACTGGGTTTCCCAAAAGGGCGTCCGCGTGCAATGCGTGTTGCCACAATCAACCATCCAAACATCTCCGCCCCACACTCCGCTTGCGCGCGGAGACCTCCGGCTCATCATCAGCGCGCATGGTCGCCCGCACATACTCCGCCACGCTTGTCGGCGTCAACGCCATCGAGGTGGAGATCGAATCCCATGAAGCCGGCGGCAATCCGAAGATGATCATCGTCGGCCTGCCGGACACGGCGGTCAAAGAGAGCCGCGAGCGCGTGGTGGCCGCCATCAACAGCAGCGGATTCCTCCATCACGATGGCGTGATCACCGTAAACCTCGCACCGGCGGACATGAAGAAGGAAGGTCCGGGGTTCGATCTGCCGATCGCCGTCTCGCTCATCGCGCATCGTTGTAAAATCCCGATCCCCGTCTTGTCCGAGACCGCGATGATCGGCGAACTCGCGCTCAATGGCGAGCTGCGCCCCGTGCGCGGGCTGCTCGCCGTCGCGCTCGAAGCACGCGCGCGCGGACGGAAGCGCCTGCTGGTGCCGAGGCGTGCCGCCGTGGAGGCCAGCGTCGTGGCTGGCATCGAGGTCATCGGCGTGTCGAACTTGCGCGAGGCGGTGGACTGCTTGAAATCGGACATCGAGATCGCTCCGGAACCATGTCGCGCCACAGAGTTCTTCGCCGCCGCGAGCAATTACGACATCGACTTCTGCGACGTAAAGGGCCAGAACGATGCGAAGCGCGCCATCGAGGTGGCCGTCGCAGGCGGGCATAACATCCTCATGATCGGCCCGCCCGGCACTGGCAAAAGCATGATCGCCAAACGCATCGCCACCATCATGCCCGGCATGAGCGAGGAAGAGGCCATCGAGACGACGAAGATCCACAGCGCGGGCGGCCTGCTCAGTGAATCGCACGCATTCGTCGCCACGCGTCCATTTCGCTCGCCACATCACACGATCAGCGATGCCGGCCTGCTCGGCGGCGGCACGAATCCCGGCCCCGGCGAGGTCAGCCTCGCGCACAACGGCGTGCTATTTCTCGACGAGCTGCCCGAGTTCCGCCGCAGTACGCTCGAAGTCCTGCGCCAGCCGCTCGAAGACGGCAAGGTGACCATTTCGCGTGCCGTCGGCACCGTCACCTTTCCCGCGCAATTCATGCTCGTCGCCGCGATGAACCCATGCCCCTGCGGCTACTACGGCGATGCGAAACGCGAGTGCCGTTGCGGTCCGCCGCTCGTGCAGCGCTACCGCCAGCGCATCAGCGGACCGCTTCTCGATCGCATCGATCTGCATGTGGAAGTGCCGCTCGTCGATTACAAGGCGCTGACCACTCACGACGGCGGTGAGGCATCCGAACTCGTGCGCAAGCGCGTCGAGACCGCGCGGCACATTCAGGCTGACCGCTTTGCCAAGCACCACGGCATCCACACGAACAGCTCGATGACCCCGCGCCTCATCAAGAAGCACTGCGAGATCGACGCCGAAGGCAGCGGCTTCCTCGAACACGCGATGAGCGAGATGAACTTCTCCGCCCGCGCGCACGACCGCATTCTCAAAGTCGCCCGCACCCTCGCCGATCTCGGCGGTCACGAAAAAATCAGCGCCGACAACGTGCTCGAAGCCGTGAACTACCGCACCCTCGACCGAAATCTCTGGGCGTGAGCACACGCTCAGGGTCGAGCCTGCTCCAGCATCACGATTTCGAGCCGGTAGTCGGTGTAGGTTTTCAAATCGCCACGCGCCCAGATCACGATGCGCGGACCGCCGGGCCAGGCAGGCATCACGGGCCGGAGATTGTCCTGCGCGGAGTTCGTCGTGATGGCGGACCATTTCCAATGCGCGCCGCCGTCATCGGTCGTGCCTTGATGAATCTCCCAGTGCCGTCTGCCGTCGGCGGTGCTCACGAGCGGGTGGCCGGTTTTCGGATCGGCGTTGGTGGAGATGAAAACGATGTTCGCATCCTGCGGGTCCAGCGCGACGAGTCCGGTGTAGTCGTCCTCACCTGCGTAGAGGCGCGTACCGGCGAAGGCCATCTCATGCACCTGCCATCGCGAGCCGTCCCAGCGCGCGAAGTGGTAGCGATGATCCTGGCCGCCATCGCCGCCCTTCTTGAGCGCGCGTGTCGCGGCTCCATCGCGCTGAACGGAGAAGATCATGCGCGGCCGGCCATCGGCATCGAGCCGGAGGTCCGTGGTCCACGCGACGTGATCGGCGTCGCCGTGGAACACTTCGGTGAAGCTGCGCGGCTTCAGCTTTGAGGTGCCGTCCGTGCCGCACTCGCCCGCGGGCGTGCCGTCGGAGCGGCAGAGTTTTCCGGCGCGGTAGAAACCGTGGTAGATGCTGTTGTCGTAGGCGCGCGGGTGATCGTCGGTGGTGATGAAGTGAATCGCGTCCTTCCCGTCGCCCGCGTAACGCAAGTAAGGCCGGCGGCCGTCCATGCCGGTGTAGCGCGGGTCGTTTTGCAAATCCTCGCGCGTCCATTCGAGCAACCGCCAGCCGTAGCGCCACGTTTTGCCGCCGTCGTCGGAGATATTGCAGTTCGGATTGAAGCCGAGGCCGCGGTGGAAGTTGTGGATGCGCCCCTGCTCGGCCTCGAGGCGGAAGACGTTCGAGTAAGTGTAGCCGGCTCCGATTTCGAGCGTCTGCTCCTCGCTCCACTCACCGATGTCGGCCGGCTTCGTGGTGATGCGCCAGCGTTGGAGGTGATCGTTACCGTGCTTGCCATAGACAGCGAGTACGCGCTGGTCCGGCAGCACGAGCAGTCCGGCCACGTCGTGATCGTCGCGATGAAATTTGTCGTGCAGCTCGTGGTGCGTGGTGACGCCCGTTTTGAAATCGTGCATCGTCGCCACTAGATCGCCCGCGTCCCATCCGCCGCCATCGTCACCGGCGATGGTGGTGAAGATGAGCCGGTCGTTCACGACGACGGCGCGCTCGCCCTGAAACCAGCACCAGCCGCCATTTGGCATGAGGACTTCGGGTTTCGGTTCCGCACACAGCATCGAAGCAGCTGATACAGCCGCGAGCCAGCAGGACAGGAGTCTGAAGAGCGTCAGTGTCGGTGTCTTCATGGCTGGCTGCATGTGATGAATGTCGGCGTGGCTCGCTGGTTCGGCTGGCGCATTGAACTCAGAGCCTGTCCGGCAAAAGCACCCGAGAATCACAAGGACGACGACAGGTATTGGGGCGAACGATTCATCTTCCCCCTCACCCCAGCCCTCTCCCAATGGGAGTGGGGGTGGAACCAACTGCCGCCCTAATCGCGCGCTGTGAGTCTTGTGGTAGGCGCGGCAGCGCCATCGTCTCCCTCTCCCTTGGGGAGAGGGCTGGGGTGAGGGGTATTTCATTTCTCGTGGTTCGGGTGATCTACCGGACAGGCCCTCAACGAACTGCGTGCAAGGCTTGCGACGCCGAATTGACGTTTACCCAGGGCGTGGGCCAAGACTCGCACAGCGAAGGGCAAGGACAGGCAGGTTTTGGCCCCATCGTGCCGACGTTAATGTTGCAGCGTCGATGCAACTTCTATTCAGGAAGCCGCACCCTCGAAAAAAAACCACGGAGGAGCCAGTCATGTCACAAGTTCACGCCGACGGCCTTGTCGCCCACAGCCTCGCGCCTGATCGTCGCCTTCTCAGCAGCCGCGCTCTTTTCACGATGCGTCATGATGCTGAGGCCGCCGAACTGGAATTCCCGCCGCATCTCATCGGCGAGCAGCATCACACGGTGATCGAACTGGGGAATGTGAAGCGGGTGGCGATGATGGTGACGCCGGAGGGGGGCGGGGAGTTTCGGGATGAGGCTTGGGAGGCGCTCTCGACCATCCGCGCGATTCTGCGCCAGCAGGGTGAGCCGATGGCGGTGACGATGCAGACGGTGTTTGTGCGTGATCGCGCGGACGTGCCGGTGGCGAGGCAGGTGTTTGAAGCCTGCTACGGCGAAAAGATGCCGCTCACGCTCTTCGTGGTGCAGCCGCCATGCGACGGACGCGGCATTGCCATCGAGGCATGGGCGGTGAGCACGGCGTCGGCGAAGGTGGAGTATCACGGCGAGGATCTCGTGACGGTGAGCTACGACGGGCTGCGCTGGATTTATGCTTCGGGCGGCTCGCTGCATCTCGACGGACGCACGCCGTATGAGCAGTCGGCGGAGGCGTTCTCCAGCATGAGGCGTGTGCTGGCGCGCGCGGGCTCGGGTTTTCAGGATGTGGTGCGCACCTGGCTTTACCAGGGTTGCATCACAGAGGAGGTGGATGGCGTGGAGCGCTATCGCGAACTCAATCGCGCGCGCACGGACTTCTTCGCGGGCATCGACCTGGAGCACCGGCCCATTTCGGTGGCGAACAACGGCCACGCGATCTATCCCGCCAGCACGGGCATCGGCACGCTTTGCCACGGACTGGTCACGGCTTGCATGGGATTGCAAACGGAGCGCCAGGACGTGCAACTCCTAGCGCTGGAGAATCCGTTGCAAACCTCCGCCTTCGATTACCCGAAGGAATACTCGGTGAAGAGCCCGAAGTTCTCGCGCGCGATGGCGGTGCGCATCGGCGATCATGTCACGACATGGATCTCCGGCACCGCGAGCATCGTGAATGCTGAGACGGTTCACAAAGGCGACATCGTGAAGCAGACGGAGCAGACGCTCACGAACATCGAGCGTCTGATCGATGCGCAAAACTTCGCTCGGCTCGGCTGGGAAGGCGCGGGTGCCACCTTCGATGATCTCGCGCGGCTGCATGTGTATGTGAAGCGCCCCGAGGACTACGAGGCGTGCCGCGCCGTGTGCGAGCGGCGCGTGGGCCACCTGCCATCCATCTACGCCGTGGCGGATGTGTGCCGTCCTGACCTGCTCGTGGAGATCGAAGGCGTGGCCTTCTCCCGCATTCGCAAACCGTCTTCCAAACCCGCCACATGACCTGCCATGAAACCTCATCGGCTACTCGTCCTGCTGGCCGTCACTTCCGCGCTGGTCGCGGCTGACGCGCCAAAGGTTGCGCAACCCGCCGCGACACCGGCGCTGGCTTCGGTCAGCAAAACCAAGCCGGTGCCGTTTCCGAAATCGCCGCCTGTCAAACCCGCCGCGACACCCGAGCCGCCGCTCTATGAGAGCACGGCACCGGCGAAGGCGGAGTGCGAGATCGACCGGCTCGTCGTTGCCAAACTCAAGCCGCTCGGCGTGCAGCAAGTGCTGTGCTCGGATGCGGTGTTCCTGCGGCGCGTCTTCCTGGATGTCATCGGCACGCTGCCGACTGCGGCGGAAGCTCGCGCGTTTCTGGAGGACACGAAGCCGGGCAAGCGCAGTGCTTTGATCGACCAGCTTCTGCAGCGCGATGAGTTCGCGGTGTATTGGGCCATGAAGTGGAGCGACCTGCTGCGCATCAAGGCGGAGTTCCCGATCAATCTCTGGCCGAACGCCGCGCAAGCTTATCATCACTGGGTGCTCGCGTCGTTGGAGGACAACAAGCCCTACGATGAGTTCGCGCGCGAGCTGCTCACGTCGAGCGGCAGCAACTTCCGCGTCGGTCCCGTGAACTTCTACCGTGCGATGCAGAGCCGCACGCCGGAAGGCATCGCATCGACCGTGGCGCTCACTTTCATGGGCGTGCGCACTGATGGTTGGCAGCCGGAGAAGCTCGCAGGCATGGCGCAATTCTTTGCGCAGACGGGCTACAAGCCGACGAGCGAGTGGAAGGAAGAGTATGTGTTCTGGGACCCCATCGGCACGCACACGCTGGCGGGAAACATCGCGCCAGGAAAAGCATCCATCGACGAGATCGGCAAACCAGCGTCCGCACCCACTTCGGATGCGACCAGCGTCAACGCAGCGGGCGAAGCCGTGTTTCCTGATGGCAAGAAGGCGAAACTCACGCAGGATCGCGATCCGCGCGAGGTCTTCGCCGACTGGCTGATCACGCCGAAGAATCCGTGGTTCACACGCAATATCTCGAACCGCGTGTGGTCGTGGTTGCTCGGTCGCGGAATCATTCACGCGCCGGACGACCTCCGTGAGAACAATCCGCCGTCGAATCCCGAGCTGCTCGCCTTCCTCGAAGGTGAGCTGGTGAAGGCGAAGTATGATTTGAAGCATCTCTACCGGCTCATCTTGAACTCGAATGCGTATCAGTCCTCGTCGCTGCTGCGTGACACGAAGCCCGAGGCGCAGGCGCAGTTCGCGCGCTATCCGCTGCGCCGCCTCGATGCGGAACTCATCATCGACGCGATCAACAAGATCACCGCCACCACCGAGCTTTACACCAGCGCGATTCCCGAGCCCTTCACTTACATCCCGCAGGGCGAGCCCGCGATGTCCATCGGCGATGGCAGCATCACCAGTCCGTTCCTTTCGCTCTTCGGACGCTCCGCGCGCGCCACCGGCATGGAGGACGAACGCTCGAACAAGTTCATCGCGCCGCAGTGGCTGCACCTGCTGAACTCCAGCCAGATTCAAAAGAAGCTGGAGATGGGCTCAGGCATCAAAGACATCATCATGATGCGTCGCGGTCCCACGCACACGCTGGAAGAGCTTTACCTCACCATCCTCTCGCGCATGCCCACGCAGGCCGAGACCGAGAACGCGATGTCCTACGGCGAGCCGCCGACCGGCGTGAACAAAGCGGGCAAGCCGCGCACCGGCAAACGCACCGAGGACTGGATCGACATCGCGTGGTCGCTCCTCAACAGCAGCGAGTTTTTGTTCCGTCACTAAACCCCAATCACCGAATCACCATGAGCACGTCGAACCTCCATCAGCTCGGCATGACGCTCTGCCGCAACACCACGCGGCGCGATGCCATGCAGATCGGTCTCTTCAGCACGGCGAGCCTGCTGTTTGCCAATGCTCGCGCCGCCACCGCGCCACCGCCGCAGGCATTGCCCGGCGCGCCGATCAAGACCAAGGCGAAGTCCATCATCCAGGTTTTCCTCTGGGGCGGCATGTCACACAACGACACTTGGGACCCGAAGCCTGACGCGGGCTACGATTACAATGGCCCGATGAAAGCGCCGCTCTCGACCAACGTCGCCGGCATCCAAGTCAGCGAATGGTTCCCGAAGCTCGCGCAGCAGGCGGACAAGTTCTCGCTCATCCGCAGCATGACGCACGGAAACAACGGCCACGAAACCGCCGCGTATCTCGTGCAGACCGCGCATCAGCCCGGCGAACGGCTCGCGTATCCGAGCGTCGGCGCGGTGTTCTCGTTCTTCCGTGGCAAGAATTACAAAGGCGCGCTGCCACCTTATGTCGTGCTCACGCAGCCGCAGGGCCGCTTCTCGGAGGAAGGTTTCCTCGGCGCAAAACTCAAACCCTTTGCCACCGGCGGTGATCCAAATGCCACACGCTTCGAAGTCGAAGGCGTCATCTCGCGCAGCATCAGCGACACGCGACAGCAAGCGCGGCGCGAATTGCTCGCACGCATGGACACGCTGCGACAGACCGCAGGCGGCGATGCGCAGATCGGCGCATCCGAGCAGATGAAGCTCGAAGCCTATGACATGATCCTCGGCAAAGGCCGCGAGGTCTTCGATCTCTCGAAGGAGAAGCCCGACCTGCGCGACCGCTACGGACGCCACACGTTTGGACAAGATTGCCTCGCCGCGCGTCGCATGGTCGAAGCAGGCGTGCCATACATTGTGATCAACTATCCCGGTGGCTGGGACACGCACAGCAATCACTTCCAGACGATGGGCCGTCAGGCTCCCGAACTCGACCAGGGACTCGCCGCCTTGCTGCTCGATCTCAAAGAACGCGGCCTGCTCGACAGCACGCTCGTGTGGTGCTGCGGTGAGTTTGGACGCGGACCGAAGATCGACTGGCAACCGCCGTGGAATGGCGGGCGCAATCATCACGGCAAGGTCTTCTCCGTGCTCGTCGCCGGCGGTGGATTCAAAGGCGGACACGTCGTCGGTTCATCGGATGCGAAGGCCGAGGAAGTGAAGGACCGGCCCGTGTATCCGGTCGATCTGCTCGGCAGCGTGTATCAGCTCGCGGGCATCGATCCGAAGGCCAAACTCCCGCACCCGATGGGACTCGAAGCCCATGTGCTGCCTTACGGTGAGGAGGGCGTGAAGTCCGCCGGTTTGCTCAACGAAATCATGTAACCACGCATCATCATGAAAACGACATTGCTTGGGGTCGTGCTCGCCGCCACCGCGGCGATGACGTTCGCGGCACCGAAGGTGAAAGGCCAGTCCTCGCGCCCATACATGGGCTACGTCTATCCCGCCGGCGGCCAGCAGGGCACCGCCTTCGCGGTGAAGATCGGCGGCCAGGCGATCGATGACGTCACCGGCGTCATCGTCAGCGGCGGCGGTGTTTCGGCGAAGGTGCAGAAGTGCTTCAAGAAGATCGGCCCGCAGGAGATGACGCTGCTGCGCGATCAGTTGCGTGAATTGAAAGCCGCGCGCAAAACCGCGAAGACGCCCGATCCCGCCGCAGATGATCTCATCGCGCGCATCGAGAAGCGCATCGAAGAATACTGCCAGCGCCCTGCGAGCGCCGCGCTCGCGGGGTTGGTCTTCCTCGAGTTCACCATCGCAAAAGACGCGGTGCCCGGTAAGCGCGAGCTGCGGCTTGTGGTGCCGAATGGCGTCTCGAACCCGCTCGCATTTCACGTCGGCCAGCATCCCGAGCACACGCGCAAGCCCATGCTCACCGCCGAGTTCATCGTGCTCGGCAAGGAGCAGCTCGCCCTGCGCAAGCGGCCCGCCGATGAAGAGGAAGTGCGCGTCACACCACCCTGCACGCTCAATGGCCAGATCGCGTCCGGCGAGATCAACCGCTACCGCTTCACCGCGCGCAAAGGCCAGCGCCTCGTCATCTCCGCGCTCGCGCGGCAGTTGATCCCCTTCATCGCCGACGCCGTTCCCGGCTGGTTCCAGCCCGTGCTCGCGCTCTACGATTCGAAGGGCCGCGAGATCGCCTACCAGGATGACTTCCGCTTCAAACCTGATCCCGTCGTGCTCTTCGATGTGCCGCAGGACGGCGAATACGTCGCCGCCATCTCGGATGCGATTCACCGTGGACGCGAGGATTTCGTGTATCGCATCACCATCGGCGAGGAGCCCTATCTCACCAGCGTCTTCCCGCTCGGCGGTCCGGTGGGCGAGACGCACGCCGTGAAGATGCAAGGCTGGAACCTCGAAGGCGCGACTTTGAAACAACCCGCGAAGGACGCTGCCGCAGGCTTGCAAAGCGTCGCCGCCATCGTGAAAGGCGTCGTGTCAAACGCCGTGCCCTTCGCGCTCGATACCCTGCCTGAGACCTTCGACAAAGAACCGAACGACGCTCCCACCGCCGCGCAAAAGGTCACGCTGCCCGTCATCGTGAACGGTCGCATCGACAAGAAAGGCGACTGGGATGTCTTCGAGTTCCAAGGCAAGGCAGGCCAGGACATCGTCGCCGAAGTCTATGCGCGTCGGCTTGATTCACCGATGGATCCCGTGCTCAAGATCACCAGCGCCGACGGCAAGCTGCTCGCCTTCAACGACGACCACGAAGACGCCGGCAACGGCGTGAACACGCACCACGCCGACTCCTACGCCGCACTGAAACTGCCCGCCGACGGCGTGTATCGCGTCCACATCGGCGACACCGTGCGCGGCGGCGGCGATGAATACGGCTACCGCCTCCGCATCAGCGCCGCGCGTCCCGACTTCGCACTGCGCACCGTGCCCTCCAGCGTCACGCTGCGCACGAAGTCCGGCGGCGGAAACATCACCGTGTATGTGCAGCGCAAAGACGGCTCCACCGGCCCCATCACCGTCTCGCTCAAGAATCCGCCCGCCGGCATCTCGTGCAAACCCGTCACCCTCACCGGCACGCAAACCGTCGCACGCCTCGCCATCAAATGCGATCTGCCCGCCACCACGCAGCCCATCGACCTCATCGTCACCGGCAGCATGGCCACCGCGCAAGGCAAGCCGCCAGTCCAGCACGACGCCGTCCCCTGCGAAGACCGCATGCAAGCCTTCCTCTGGCGCCACCTCGTCCCCGCGCAGGATTTGAAAGCCGTGATCTACGACGCCGAACACAAACCCGCACCTAAACGAGTGATGCCGCCGCCCTCACCCGCGGATGTGGAAGAAGCGAAGAAGAAACTCGCCGGCAGCACGGCGAAGTTTACGAAGAGCCAGGTCACCGGACGTTTGCGCCAGATCGAAGACCTCTATCAGGAAGGACTGCTCACCGACGCCTTCACGTCAAAGCGCGTGGCGGAATGCACCGTGCAGGAGTGAGGGTGGAAACCGGCCTTCTGAACCGCAGGACATTCGAACCGGGGCGGGTGCGCCCAGGCGCATGCAATGATTCGCAGGGTGAAGCCGCTTGATCCCCGCACGCCTCCGGCTACACAATGCGGGATGTTGCGTCTCACAGTCCTAGGCAGTGGCAGTTCGGGCAATTGCGCCGTCGTGTCCACTGACGAGACCACGCTGCTCGTCGATGCCGGACTGAGCGCGCGTCAAATCGTGCAGCGCCTCGAGATGACGGGCATCAGCCCGGATTCCGTAAACGCCATCCTGCTGACGCACGAGCACGGCGACCACACGCGCGGGATGGAAATCCTCTGCCGCGGCCGCTCGATCCCGATCATCTGCACGCCGCTCACGCAGGAGTCGCTGGGCGGCAGCATAACCTTCAAGTCGCCGCCGCGTTGGCAGCTCATGCAGACGGGCTGCGCGTTCCAGTTCCGTGATCTGCGGATCGAGAGTTTTCCAGTGCCGCACGACGCGGTCGATCCCGTCGGCTTCGTGATCGAGGACTGCGAGTCGCGCCTTGGCGTGCTCAGCGACGTAGGCTTCATCACGAACCTCATCAAAGACCGCCTGCGCTCCTCGCACTCGCTTTTCGTCGAGGCAAACTACGACTCCCGCCTCCTCGAAGCCGACACGAAGCGACCGTGGGCCACCAAGCAGCGCATCAGCTCGCGGCACGGCCATCTGTCGAACGACCAGGTGGCCGAGTTGATCGAGGCTGTGGCACACCATGGTCTCAATCACATCGTGCTCGGCCATCTCAGTGACGACTGCAATGATCCCGACATCGCGACCCGCCGTGTGCTCGATGCGCTGAGAACGGCAAACATCGACGGTGTCACCGTCCGTTGCGCCGGACGCAACGCGCCCACGGAGACGCTCGAAGTGGCAAGGCGGACGGCCCACGAAATGAGCGCTCCGGCGGCGGCCGGGATGCTGCAGCCTGTTTTGTTATGACACGTCAGCGTCTCACCATCGTCGCCGCCCTTCTGCTGCTCCTCGCCGCGGGATCCGGCGTGCGCTTTCTCTTTTTTCAATCGCCCGACGAACAAATCCAGCGCGCTCAGATGAAGCTGCTTCGTGCCGTCGAGAAGCGGGACTGGGGCACGCTCCGGGCGATCACCGCCGAAGAGTACGCTGATGACTTCGGCCTCGACCGCGAGACGGCGCTCAAGACCGCGCAGGACTTGCTCTCCGGCTACTTCACCCTGACGCTCAAGACCGAGACCACCTGGCTGCGCGGCACCAAGGAGAGCGGCGTGGTGAAGGTGAAGATCAAGATCGAAGGCAACGGCACTCCCGTCAGCCAGATGGTCACCACGCGCGTGAACTCAACCAAGGAGCCGTGGGTCTTCCACTGGCTGAAGAAGGGCCGCTGGCCCTGGAACTGGAAGCTCGTGCAGGTGCAGAACGAACACGTCCGATGACCTGGGCGACGCGGCCGCGGACTCCTCCGAAAGGAACCTGCGCCGCTGCGAGTAGTGCTTCATCGCATGAAAGCCATCCTCGCTCTTCTCGCTCTCGTCTCCACCGCCAAAGCCCAGACGCTGCCCGGCACGCAGCCGCTGGATCCCAATCCTGATTTCTCGGCGGCGATGGTCGCTGGCATCGACAAGTTTCTGCTGCGCGAGACGGCGAATGCGAAAGCCGCGCGCGCCTCGCAGTGGCCGGGCGATGCGAAGGTGCATCGCGAGCATCTGAAGACGATTATCGGCGCGATCGACCCTCGCGTGCCATGCAAGGCGCTGGAACTCGTCGGCGACACGACGCAGCCAGCGCTGCTCGCGGAAACGGAGAAGGCGCGAATCCTACGCGTGCGCTGGCCGGTGCTCGATTGCGTGCATGGCGAGGGCATTCTCATTCAGCCGAAGGCGAAGCCCGTCGCGCGAGTGATCTACATTCCTGATGCCGATACGGAGCCGGAGAAGCTCGCCGACGATGCGATGCTTGCCTACAGCGGTTGCGAGATCGTAATCCCCGCGCTGATCAGCCGTGCGAGCGATTTCTCGGGCAATGAGCGGCTCGGTGTGCAGACGAATTGTCCGCATCGAGAGTGGGTTTACCGGCAGTCGTTCATCCTCGGCCGACATGTGATCGGCTACGAGGTGCAGAATATCCTCGGCCTCGTCGATTACTACAGCGGTCAGAGCGAAAAGCTGCCGCTGCTCGTGGCCGGGCTCGGCGAAGGTGGCATGATCGCGTTTTACTCCGGCGCACTCGATGAGCGCATCAGTTCGGTCTATGTGTGGGGCTACTTCGCGCCGCGCGAAGATCTGTGGCAGGAGCCGATCTATCGCAATGTCTTCGGCCTGCTGCGCGAGTTTGGCGATGCGGAGATCGCTTCGCTCATCGCGCCGCGACCGCTCGTGGTGCAGCACCTCGGTTTTCCATCGGTCGGCGGTCCACCGAAGGCAAAACAAGGTCAGCGCGAGGTCGCAGCGCCGGGAAAAATTGGGAAGCCGCCGCTCGACGCCGCGAAGAGCGAGGTCGAGCGCGCGAAGAAGATCGCGCCCGGCGATTGGATCATGCTGGCGACGGAAGAGCACGGCTTGAAGGAAGTCGTGAGCCATTTGCTGCCGAAGGAAGTAGCAGCGCAGATCGTGAAAGGCATCGAGCCCGTGATGCCGAACAAGAACGAGCAGCGTGCGCCTGTCGATGCCACGCGGCAGAAGCGCATGTTGCGTGAGATGGAGGCGTTCTCGCAGCGTCTGCTGTTCAGCACGGAGACCGAGCGGAATAACGAGTTCTGGAAAAACCTGCCGCTGCCAAAGCCGGACACCGACATCGCCGCTGGCCTCGCTGCTTTTGAGAAGCACACCGCTGGCGAGCGTGATCGCTTTTGGAACGACGTGATTGGGCGCTTCCCCGACCCGAACATGCCAATGAATGCGCGCAGTCGGCTCGTGCGCGAGACGGACAAGGTGTCGATCTACGAAGTCACACTCGATGTTTGGCAGGATGTCTTTGCGTGGGGCTGGCTTTGTTTGCCGAAGGACCTGAAGCCCGGCGACAAACGCGCTGTCGTCGTTTGCCAGCACGGACTCGAAGGCGTGCCCGAGGATGCAGTGACCGACGATCCGTCGAATCGCGCCGTGGCCTATTATCATGCGTTTGCGCAGCGGCTCGCCGAGCAGGGATTCGTCACTTTTGCCCCGCACAATCCGTATCGCGGCAAGGATGCCTTCCGCACGCTCCAGCGGAAGCTCAATCCGCTTGGCAAATCGCTCTACTCGGTGATCAACGGCCAGCACCAGCGCATCCTCGAGTGGCTCAAAGCGCAGCCGTTTGTCATCGCCGACAAGATCGCCTTCTACGGCCTCAGCTACGGCGGGAAAAGTGCCATGCGCACTCCGTCACTGCTGCCCGGCTACTGCCTCAGCATCTGCAGCGGCGACTTCAACGAATGGGTGCGCAAATGCGCCAGCACCGACATGCCGATGAGCTACGTCTTCACGCCTGAGTATGAAATCTGGGAGTGGAACCTCGGCCGCACCTTCAACTACGCCGAGATGGCCGCGCTCATCGCGCCGCGACCGTTCATGGTCGAGCGCGGACACAACGACGGCGTCGGCCTCGACGAATGGGTGAACTACGAATACGCCAAGGTCCGCCGCCTCTACAACAAGCTCGGCATCGGCGACCGCACCGAGATCGAGCACTTCGACGGCCCGCACACGATTCACGGAGTTGGGACGTTTGAGTTTTTGAAGAAATGGCTGCGGTAAGCACTTGCCAGTGGCCGCAGTGACAATCGAGCCGGGAGTCCGGCAAACTGGAGCGCATTAGGCCACCATCGGCCTGCCCCAGGTGCTCAAGATGAAGCTTCACGCCGTCCGCGAGCGCAAGACGGACAAGCGCTGGATCACGCGCCCGCTACTCGAGCGCCCTGCTAAAGGGAGCATGTTTTCACCGCCTGCTTGAGCGACGCGAGCTTGTCTTCTTTCGCGGGGATGAACTCCTGGCCGAGAAATCCCGTGTAGCCGGTCTCGAGTATGGCCTTCACGATGGCAGGGTAGTTCAACTCCTGCGTGTCATCGATCTCATGGCGGCCCGGCACGCCGCCGGTGTGGTAATGGGCGAAGAAGGGATGACTCGCGCGGATGGTGGCGATGACATCGCCTTCCATGATCTGCATGTGGTAGATGTCATAGAGCAGGCGGAAGTGCTCTGATCCCACCCGCTTGCACAACTCGACGCCCCACGCGCTGTGGTCGCACATGTAGTCCTTGTGGTTCACCTTGCTGTTGAGCAGTTCCATGCAGAGCCGGATGCCGAGCCGCTCGCACAGCGGAAGAAGGCGCTTGATGCCCTTCGCGCAGTTTTCGAGTCCCTCTTCATCGCCCATGCCATCGCGGTTGCCGCTGAAGCAGATCACCTGTCGGAAACCGGCATCCGCGGCCGTTTTGAGCAGCGGCTCGTACGCCTGCACGAGCAGGTCGTGGTGCTCCACGCGATTGAAGCCCTTCGGGATCGGCCCGATTTTCACGCCCCCCGGCCCTTCGATGGTGGGAAAGCTGACCATCGCGCACTGGAGATCATATTTCTTCAGCGTGGGAAAGTCGGGCGGATCGAGCAGCTCGATGGACTCCAGGCCGATGTTCTTCGCCGCCGCGCATAGGTGCTCGAGCGGGATTTTCGGATAGCACCATTTGCACACCGAATGGGAGATGCGCCCTCTGGCGGCGCCCGCCGCTTTTTCCGCCGCGCTGATTTGTTCCTCCAGCATGGATGTCACCGCGGAAATGCCTGCGGCAAGACCGAGCGTGCTTCCGAGATACTGACGACGGGAAATGGTTGGTGCGTTCATGCGTGCATCATAAACAGCCCCCGCGGCGGATTCCAAGCAAGGAATTCGTCATGACATGAACCGACAGACCGAAATGTGGCCGGCGGAAACTTGGGACGGCATGTCCCGCCCGGTCACTTCATCCGTCGGCGGATGGCGATGACAAAGCCGCCGATGATGACGACGGGGAGGCCGATCAACGCGCCCGTGGTGGCAAGGTAGGCTTTGCGCGCATGATTGCCCTGGAAGCAGACGGCGCAGGCACTGGCCTGAACGGTGCCGAGCAGCAGGAAGCTGAGGGCGAGGGCTTTCATCGACCGGAGATCATGTGAGATAGACGAGCACGTAGAGGAACGGCCACAGGCCGACGACAAAGTACCAAAACACCTGCGCCGCCCAGAAGCGCGTGACTCGCAGCGTGCCGCCCGCGAAGGTATGATAGACGTGCATCATCAGCACCAGTGCGGCCACGGCGTGCAATCCGTGCGCGCCGATGATGAGGTAAAAAAAGCTGCCGTAGCTGCTCGATTGAAGCGTGAGGCCGAAGTGAATGAGGCGCATCCACTCCATGCCCTGCACGGCGACGAAAAGTGATCCGAGCCAGACGGACCAGCGCAGGAGTTTCGCCGTGGCGGCGGCGGGTTTTGCATCGCGCATCGAGCGGGCCGCGAGCCACAGCAGCACGCCGCTGGCGAGGAGCACGAGCGTGTTCCCAGCCGTGGTGAGCAGGGGCAGGCGTGGCTGGCCGGGCGGCGGCCACTCTCCGGCGGAGCCGCGCACGACGAACTGCGCGGAGATCAGCGCGGCGAAGAACATCAGCTCGCACGCCACGAAGAACGACATGCCGAGCACCGCGTCAGGGATGATCTGACGGCGCGTGTGCCGGCGTGGAACGTTAGGTACGGATGACACGGCGGCAGCGTTCATCATCAATGATGCGCAGGCTCAGCAGCGGCGGGCGGAGGCGTGGAGAGGCTCTTCCAGTTCACACCATGTGATTTCATGACATCGGGCGCCACGCCGTAGAAAAGCACCAGGAGGAAACACACCGCCATGACCAACACCCACCAGATGTACTTCCGCTCGATGTTCAGATGCATGAAGTAGGCGGCGACCATCAACGCTTTCACGACGGCGACTCCGAACGCAGTGACGAGCAGGACGGTGAGTCCGCCCATCATCGGGCCGACGATGCTGACGACGAGCAGGCAGAGCAGGACGCCATACACCTTGTAGTAGAAGGAGGGTGGATGGCTGTGATCGTGGGCTTCGGTGTGGACTGAGTCGGACATGACGAGGAAGGGCGGGATGAGGTTCGTATGCGGCGTGTCTTTCTCACGCTGCGCTGGCGATGTAGAACAGCGGGAAGAGGAAAAGCCAGACGAGATCGACGAAGTGCCAGTAGATGCCGATGTACTCGACACGCGGGAGGAATTTCCCTTTCGCCACATCCGGAAGGATGATGGCCATGATGGTCATGCCGCCCACCACATGCAGGGCATGAAGTGCGGTGGCCGTGTAGTAGAAGCTCCAGAAGACGCTGCGCGTGATGGTGAAGCCGTGGCTGATCTCGGAGGTGTATTCGTACGCCTTTACGCAAAGGAAGACGAGTCCGCCGAGGATGGTGTAGGTGAGGTACCTCTTCGCGTTGACCGTGTCCTTCTTGGTGGCGGCGAGATGCGCGAGCACCACGGAAAGGCTGGAGGTGAGCAGCACAAAGGTGTTGAAGGCCCCGGCGGCCAGCTTGGTGTGCGCGGCCTCGGCGGCCCACTCGGGATGGCGCAGCCGGAAGAGGATGTAGCAGGTGACGAGACCGCCGAAGATGACGATTTCTGAAGCCAGCACCCACCAGATGGCCAGACGGCCCGTCGGGATGCCGGTGACGCTACGGGTGGTGGCGACGGGGATTTGGAATGCGCTCATGCGATGCGGTTGGAAAAATTGCGCGGTGGCAGGTTCAGTTCGCGGCGTTCTGCGGCCAGTAGTCGTCCTCGCGGCCGGGCACGCTGTATTCATAGGGACCGCGGTGGACTTCCGGCAGTTCGGGCCAGTTGCCATGCGGCGGCGGCGAATCGGCGGCCCATTCGAGCGTGTTCGCCTTCCACGGATTCGCTCCCGCCGGCGCACCAGCGAAGAGGCTCTTGAGGACATTCCAGATGAACGGAAGCTGGAAGGCCATCATCACCAGCAGTGCATGCGTGGCGATGACACGCATCTTCAGCATACCCGGCGTCGCCAGCTCAGCGAAGCCGCTGTAGTCGTAGATGCGGCGGTGCTCGCCGGCGAGTCCGCTGAAGAAGAGCGGGATGAAGACGAAATTGAACGCGATGGCCGTACCCCAGAAGTGAATCTGGCCGAGGCGCTCGTCGAGCATCTTGCCCGTCACCTTCGGGAAGTAATAGGTGAAGATGGCGAAGCCGCCGAATGCGACGAGCGGGATGAGCGTGTAGTGGAAGTGCGCGACGACGAAGTAGGTGTCGTGGAAATACACGTCGAGCGCGCTTGAGCCGAGGTAGATGCCCGTCACGCCGCCGAGGAGAAATTCGACGATGATGCCGACGGCCCAGAGCATGGGCACCTTGAAGTCGATCGACCCTTTGAACATCGTGGCGATCATGCCGAACATGATGACGGCCACGGGGATGGAGATGATGATCGTCGTGAGACTGAAGATCGATGCCATGCGCGGGTCGATGCCGGCGACGAACTGATGATGCGCCCACACGACCATGCTCAGGATGCCGACCATGAAAGTGGTATAGACCATCGTCTTGTAGCCGAAGAGCGGCTTGCGTGAGAAGACGCAGATGATCTCGCACACGACGCCGAGTTCCGGAAGCAGCAGCACATACACCTCGGGGTGGCCGAAGAACCAGAAGAGATGCTGCCACAGCACCGGATCACCACCTTGCGCGCCAAAGAAGTGCGTGCCCACGGTTTGATCCAGCAGCAGCATCACCGCACCGGCGACGAGCGGACCGACGGACATCATGAAGATGATGGTGGCGATCACGATCATCCAGACGAGCACCGGCATGTCGAACATCTTCATGCCCTTGGCGCGGGAGTTCATCGCGGTCGTGATGAAATTGATGCCGCCGAGCAGGAAGGCCACGATTTCGAGTGCGACGGCGAGGAGCCAGATCTTGTTTCCCCACGGCGTCATGTTGTAGTCAGCCTTGGCGGAGAGCGGCGGATACGAAGTCCACGCGCCGCCGAACGCGCCGCCCGGAGCGATGAATCCGAGAAGCAGAAGCACCGTGGAGAGGAAGAAGATTTGGAACGACAGGCGGTTCACGCGCGGGAACACCATGTCGTCGCACCCGATCATCAGCGGAATGCAGTAATTGCCGAGGCCCGCAAGCAGGACAGGCATCGCCACCCAGAAGATCATGATGGTGCCGTGATTGGTGACGAGCGAGTTGTAAGCCGCCGGGGAAAGCACGCCGTAGAACGGAATGTGCGCCGTCGGATTCGCCAGATGCATGCGGAACACATAGGACATGTACACCCCGACGACGGCCATGAACATGCCGGTGAGTGTGTACTGCAGGGCGATGACCTTGTGATCGCAGGAGAAGAGATACTTGCTGAAAAAACCTTGCGGCTCGTGATGCGCGTGCGCGTCGGCCTGATGTGCGGGCGCGGTGACGGAGGATGGATTCATGTGGGCGTGGAGTGCTGGCTTATTTCTGCGGAGCGGGCGCAGGTGCGGGTGTAGCTGGAGCAGGAGCAGGCGTCGGGGCCGCAGCCGGCGCAGCAGAAGGAGCACCGGCGCCCGTCGGTGCGGCAGAAGCCGCGGGTGGCATGACGGCGGAAGCGCCCTGCGCCTTCATCCACGCATCGTATTCTTCCTGTGTCTGCACAGTGACGCGCGCCGCCATGTAGCCGTGGCCGATGCCGCAAATCTGCGTGCACTGAACGTCATACTTGCCGGTGGCCGTCGGTTTCACCCAGCCAGTGATGCTGCGGCCGGGAATCGTGTCCTGCTTGAACCGCATCACGGGGATGCAGAAGGAATGCAGCACGTCCTTCGATTGAAGATTGAGATGCACCGTCTTGTTCACGACAAGATGGAGGTCATCGACGGTCACGATGTCATCCGGCGTGTCGAGTTTTCCGTCCGGACCTTCGTGGCGGAACGTCCACGCCCACTGCTGGCCGGTGACGTCCACCTTGTGATCGGCGGCGGGCAGATCTTCCTTGATGTTTTTCCACACGCTGGCCGTCGCCACGTCGATCCAGCCGTCGCACATCACCACCAGAATCACGGGACCCATCACCCAGCCCATCTCGCGCCATGACTTGCCGGTGATGTAAGCTGCCTTCGGGTTGTTCTTGCGGCGGTAGCGGAACGAAAAGTAAAACACCACCGCCTGCGCGACGATGAACCAGAAACCGATCAGCGCCGTGACGAGCCAGAAAAGGCCGTCGACGTCCGCCGCATATGAAGAGAGTCCTTTGATCCAGTGATTCATGCCATGCGGAGTTAGAGGACTTCGGTCACGATCATCGCGATGAAGGCGGCGCAGACCACGACGGTGACGCCGAACATGATGAAAGCCACGCGGTGTTCATTGGCACCGGCAGCCGTATGTGAAACCGGCATGGCGGCTGTCGCTTCGGCGGAGCCGGCGCTCTGGGCGATGGATGGTTGAGGCATGGGGTTGTGAGGTTTTGGGTTGAAAGGTAGAATTGAAATCAGAACGGAAGCGATCCCGGGAAGGGATCACGGCTTGCCGCTGAGCGTCTTGATGTAGGCGATGATGTCGCGGTCAGCCTCGGCCACGGTCGCGCCCATGCCCTTGGCCATCGCGGGCAGCGCATCGCGCACCATCGGCACCATGCGGAAGCCCTCGGCGTCCTTCACGCCGCCGCGCACGCCGTTGCGGAATTTTGCCAGTTGCTCCTGGATGTACCAGGACTCCAGCGGCACCTGCGAGGGAGCGTGGATGTTCGGGTCAGGATTACCCTGCGAGTTCGCACCGTGGCACGCAAGGCACACCATCGAGTAGAGCTGCTGGCCGCGCTTCACGTCGGCGGCGGCGTCAGTCTTCTCGGTTTTTCTCGGGAGGCTCGCCACGTAGGCGGCCACGGCCTTGATCTCGTCGTCATTCGCCAGCGAGCGCGCCATCGCGCGCATCATCAGGCCCTTGGTGTCCTCCGGATGCGCGCCACGCAGATCGGCGCGGAATTTCCTGAGCTGATTCTCGACGTACCAGGCGTCCACTCCCGCGATCGATGGAACACGGAGCGCTCCCGCCGTCATGCCCTGGGCATCAGGGCCGTGGCAGTTGATGCACCGGGTGAACAACAGCCGCCCGCTGCCAGCATCCGCCTCCGCCGCCTTCATTTGCGTGGCGGCGCAGGACAGGACAACACACGCGAGAAGATGAGCGATGGAGGCGGAGAGATGACGTGGGCGCATGGGTGTGAAGGTCGGGAAAACGAGTCTCCACTACACGCATCATCCCCTTCTCAAATCCTGCGCAAGTGTGCGCCGATCTTTTGCTCACGCCATGCTCGCGACAGCGCCCGCCGGCGTTCCGCCACCGCAGCATCCCGCAGACGATCCATCCAAAGTCGTATCGCCACATCTGGACAGGGGAGGGTTTGCCCGCATCTTTGCCGCCGCCTGATTTTATGAATGCGACTCTTCCTGTTTCACTTCTCGTTCCAGCCGCCGCACTTCCCGCCGAGGGCGCGGAGTTTGAGTGGCCCGCCGGCTTCCAGCCGAAGGCAGAGTTCAGGGAGTGGCTCCGTGTCTTCCGCAAGCTGTGCGGCGACTCCTCGCCACGGTTCCATGTGAGGAAGACGGACGTCGATCTGCTCTCGGACATCGAAGGCGCAAGCACGCTGCACTGGGTGAAGCTTGGCTTTGGCGAGGATGACTCCGCGCCGCAGCTCGAGGCATCCCCCGCCACCACGGCGCTGGACTGGAGTGCCGTGCTTGGCCGCGTGAGCGAAAAAATCGGTGCCGAGCACTTCATCGCCACGCATCAGGAAATGATCCGCGTCTTTCTCGAAGAGACGCGTGCCGCCGTCGCGGTGGCCACACGCGGGCTGGCCGGCGAGGCGGTGCCCGTGGTGTCCGTGCGCGTGGAGGGAGACAATGTGATCATCGCCTTCCACGGTGTCTGGCAGGCGGATGTGGCCGGGCTGAATTCGCTCAAGGGGGGGCTGCCGGTGAAGGGCCTGGCCGAGGCAGACCCTTCCACGCTCGATGCCTGCCTGGTGCTGAACGAGTCGGAAGTCGAAGGCCGCGGGATCGTCGAGGCCGTGCTCAGCGTGTCGATGCTGGCCATGGTATTCCAAGACCAGCAGCGGACCGTGCCGCCTCCGCCGCTGACCACGCCCGCGCCCATCACGCAGGTGGTGCAGCAGCCCGACGACAGCCATGTGAGCGAGCCGCTCCCGGTGAAGTCCCAGAAACTGAAGCAGCCCGAGCCGCTCGTATATCCGAATGTGATCAAGAACGCCAACGGCGCCGAGCACAAGGTCGTGGTCGATATCGCCGCCCAGCGCGCCTTTGTCTTCATCGGCGACAAGCTCGCCTTCGAGACGCCGGTCTCCTCCGCCGCCAAAGGCCGCCACACGCCACGCGGCACTTTCAGGATCACCGAGAAAATCCGCAGCGGAAAACACTCCACGCTCTACAAGAGCCTCATGCCGTACTGGATGCGCCTCGACGAGAGCGCCATCGGCATGCACACCGGGCAGCTTCCCGGCTACGCGGCCTCCCACGGCTGCGTGCGCATGCCGGATGAAAGCGCGCGCTTCATCTTCGACCTCGTGCCGAAGGGCACCACCGTGCAGATTGTCGATTCCTTGAAGCCGAAGGTCGTCGAGCCGCCCGCCGAAATCGTCGCCCAGCGCTGAAGCACGCAGCCTCCGCTCAGTAACGCGGCATCTCCGGATCGACGTAGTCCGCCCACGCGGCGATGCCGCCGGCCATGCTCTGCACGTTTTCAAAACCTGTCTGACGCAGCCAGCCGGCGGCGCGCAGCGATCTCATGCCGTGGTGGCAGTAGATGACGATGCGCTGGCTCTTGTCCGGCAGCTTCGCCACCGCTTCCTCACCAAACCGGGTGAGCGGCATCAGCTCGGCACCCTCGATGCGGCAGATCCGCCATTCGTCCTCCTCGCGGCAGTCCACCAGGCGAAACGGCGCGTCACTCCGCGCGGCGAGGAGGCCGGCAGTTTCTTCCACCGAGATTTCCAGGGGCGGAGCAGCCATTCCGCTTCCATGCTCAATGCTGCACAGTCACCGGCGTGCCGATGGACACATGGTTGAAGAAAATCTCGGCCATGTGGGCGGGCATGCGCACGCAGCCGTGGGAGGCGGCGTAGCCGGGAAGGTAGCCTTTGTGCATGCCAGCCCCGCCGTTGAAGCGCATGAACCACGTCATCTCGGAGCCGAGGAAGCGCGTGCCGGGCGGCGGCTTGTCCTTCGTGATGTCCACGTTTTGCACCACCACCTCGCCATTGGCGTCCACAAAGTCGCCATAGAGATTCGAGCGGTGATCCTTGTCCTTCTCGAATATCTTGAACTTGCCGGTCGTCGTCGGATGCCCCTCGTCACCCGTGGAGAGGGAGGACACGCCGGCGAGTGTGCCGCCTTTGTAAAAGAACGCCCGCTGGTCGCTCAGGTCGATGACGATGCTGGACGGACCGCTCAGGCCCTCACCGTCCCAGTAGGACACCGTGTCAGTGGCATAGTTCGCCGAGCCGGGCACCGCCTGCGGTGAAAAGGCCTCCAGATACTGAGTTTGGGTGCGGGGGCCGTTCGTGGCGCATGACGCCAGCCCTGCCAGCGCGGCGGCAGTGGCGAGGCTGCGACGGAACCTTGATGTCAGCGAGGGTCTCATGGCAATGCTCGTTCTTTCAGCGACGGGAGTGGAAAAATTGGCGCGCATGATCCTTCATCACGTTCCGGGTGTCCACCACTTCCTTGGTCCCTCGGGTCAAAAACTCATTGCGGCATCCGGGCTGGCGGGGCATTTTGGCCGCCCGCAGAATCCGAGCTGACTTCAGAACGATCCGTCCATGCCCACTTACGAATACGAATGCCAGAAGTGCGGCCATCATTTCGAGGCCGTGCAATCGATGAAAGACCCGCATCTCAAGGACTGCCCGCAGCAGGACTGCGAGGGGCCCGTGAAACGCCGGATCAGCCTCGGATCAGGTTTCATTTTCAAGGGCAGCGGCTTCTACATCACGGACTACCGAAGTGATTCGTACAAAGCCGCCGCGAAGAAGGACTCGGAGGCGGCCGCTGGTTCCTCTTCGTCTTCCTCATCGTCTGGAACATCTTCATCTTCCCCGGCCGGCTCGTCGTCTCCGGCACCTGCCGCGCCCGCGAAATCCGCCAGCGCGGCGTGATGGATGCACACCCCGCCTCCGCCCCGTGAAGCTGCTGGTCAAACTGCTCGTTCTCACCGGCCTCAGCGGCCTGACCGGAGCAGCCATCGTAGGGCACCGCGGTGCCGATCTCGGCAGCGTGCGCGGAACTGGCCCGGCCGAGGCTTCAGCGCAGGTGAACGACATCGCCGACATGCTCACCCAGGCCGGCATCAAGCGCTCGGCGCCCGTCGAGATCGCCGAAGCGGACCTGAACCGTTTCCTCGCGGCAACGCTATCCGGCAGGCAGGCTGGGCGCACCCGGCGGCTGATTGATTTTGAGAAAGCCGTGGTCAACCTCGAGCCTGGAGATGCCAATGTGATCCTGTGCTGGAATCTCGAAGGCCACCAAACCACGACATCGCTGCACCTGCGCGTGACGCAGGAGAAAGGCGAGCATCGTTTTGAGGTCACGCACGGCGCCTACGGGCGCATGCCGGTCGCACGCGGTTTCATGGCAGCCGTGATGCCTGCCTACACGGCGCTCATGGCGGCGATGAACCCTGAGATCCGGCAGGTGCTCGGCATGACGAAGATCCATTTTGCAAAGGACAAGCTGGTGCTTGATCCGCGATTCTGACATGCTGGCTCTCCCCTCGACGATGAAGCCCGCGTGCCTCCAACCTCTGCTCCCGCCTCGCGCAGCCCAGCGGTTGGCGGCCGGCCTGGGGGCGCTGGTCCTGGCAGTCGGCGGACTGGCAATCGCCCAGAAACCGGCGGAACCTCCGCTTCCAGTGGCCGGCCCGCGTCGTTCCGCCGCTGCGCCGTTCGAGGGCCAGTCCCCGGTCGGGATACCGCCGCCGCCCGTGCCGCCGCTGCCCGGCAAGGAACACCGCGCCACACCCGCGCCAGCCGTGTCTCCCATCCCACAGCAGTCCGGCGATGCTGTTCCGGCGCAACTGAACGCCGCAGCACCCGGCCCGGCGCAATTGCCCGCCGGTTTCTCAAGCAAGACCCAGACGTCCACCAGTGCGAGCGGCCAGTTCAAGGTTTATGGGCGTGATCTGCAGACGCGCAGCCCCTTCACCGCCCGCTGCGATGAAGTGGCTGAAAAGCTCAACGCCCTGCTCCATGACGACGAACGCTGGGTGCTGCCCGTCGTCGTCGCGCTCAAGAGCGGCGCCGAGCTGCGGCTCGCGGGGCCGGCGGTGTCCACCACCATCTCGCAGATCGCCGACGGCGGATTCCACCTTCAGGTCAATGTGCAGTTGCGTCCCGATCTGCGCACTGCGGATTTCGACGCGGAACTCACCCGCATCCTCCTGGCCGAGCGCATCCTGCGGAACAAGCGGGAAATCACCACCAAGCGCAGCATGGTGCTGCCCGAGTGGCTGCTCACCGGAGTTTTGCAGGCCACGAACTTCCGCGAGCGCTCGAAGCCCGGCGCGCTCTTCGCCGCCGTTTTCAAGAGCGGAAAAATCTACGGCATCGACGAGATACTCGACGCCGCCCCCGGCCAGCTCGACTCTCTCTCCCGCACGATTTACGAAACCTCATGCTGCGCACTGGTGCTCGCCCTGCTCGATCAAAACGAGGGGACCATGCGGATGAGAAAATTCATTTCCCTCCTTGCCGTCGATTCGCGGGATGACCGGAAGCTGCTGAACTTCTGCTTCCCGAACCTGGCGCTGTCGGCCTCGAGCTTGAACAAGTGGTGGTCGTTGCAGATGGCGTCGCTGGCCACGCCGACGGTGTTCGAGACGCTCGGGCCCACGGAGACGCGCCAGGCCCTCTCCCAGGCGCTCATGCTTCGCTACGAGACCACGCCGGACGCCATGCCGAAAACGTCGAACCCCGCCCTTGCCGCGGGTGATGAACCGCCTTCCGCCGGCACACCCGCCGAGGAGAAGAAGCGCAGCATGATCAGCCGTCTTCTCGGACTCGGCAGTGGAACCACAGCGGACAAGACAGCAACTGATCCGAAGCCGGCGGTGGCCAGGGCGAAGGCGAAACCGCAGACCGAATCCGCTGCGTCTAAGCCCGAGGTGGCCCGCGCGAAAACCGAAGGCGAGTCCAGCCCCGGGCAGGAGGAAACACCCGAAGCGAAGAAGCGCGGCTTCCTCAGTCGCATGTTCGGCACCTCCAGCAATGCCTCCGACGAGCCGCCAAAGGAGGAAAAAAAAGAGATGGTGCCATCGGATCCCCCACCGCCTCTCAAGCAAACAAAAGCCACGGCCGGCGACAAGCCCGCCACAAACTCCGAAGAGAAGGAAGAAGCTCCGGCTGCAGAGGTGAAAAAACCCGGATTCTTCGGCCGCATGTTTGGCGGTGGCTCGTCAGGTGCCGAAGCATCGGAGCAGTCGCCGCCGGAAGAAAACAAAGAGAAAAAGAAGGACAAGGCCACTGCCGCGTCCGGTGAAACCGCAAAACCGGCGCCCAAAAAAGCGGACACGCCCGCCGCGACAGGAAAACCCGGCGTGAAAAACGAGGAGCCGGAAAAGCCGGCGAAGAAACCCGCGGCGGGCGGGCCGGACGCCAGCGAAGACAGCCCCGAACCCAAGAAGCGCGGCTTTTTCGGCCGCATGCTTCACGGCGGCGACTCGTCCAAAAAAGAAAAGAGCGACGACGAAAAGCCCGGCGACAGGCAGGAGGAAAAATCCGGCCCAAAAAAGAAGACGAGCAAAGACGGCGCGGCCGTGGATGAGGGAGTTCCGGCTGCCGCCTCGCTCCTCGCTGATGACTGGCGCCGTGTGGGCCGTGACCTGCTCGCGAGCGTGGATGCATGGACTCGTGACATCTGCATCGTCTGGCCGGCGCTGGCGGACGGCCGCGCACACGAGGTGAAACTCAAGCTGCCCTTTGGCCGGAAAAAAACGACTCCTTCGCCCGAGGACGCAAAACCTCCGGAGGAGAAACCCGACAAAGCCGAAAAGGAACCGGACAGGAAAAAGCCTGAAAAAGCAGAACCAGCTCCGGAAAAGAAGGCAGAACCCGTGTCCAGACCCGAACCGAAGACCGAACCGAAGCCGCGCACAAAATCATCCGCCGCCAAATCGGAACACGAAAAGCTCAAAGCCGTGCCCGTCGCCATTCCGCTCGAGGACTACGCCAACATCCTCAAGCGCAAGGATCGCGCGGAGATTCTCGACCGCACCGCAGTGACGCTGCACAAGCTTCTGCCGCGTGCCCACGTTCTTTTCCGTCCGGTGATCAACGAATACCTCGAGGTCGTGGCCGATCTGCGCAACGGCAAGACCAAGGACGTCGATGCAAGGCTCGCCGCACTCCGCGAACGCGCGTCCAAGACTTACGACCTGGCCCGTGCGGTGCGTGATCACCTCGATGCCTACGAGGCCAACGAGACACGGAGCTATTCAGGCATGTTCGACGATTTCCTGCGTCTGCCCGACTTCATCGACAAGGAACTGCCCGTGCGCGACGATCCGCTCTCCCGCTACCTCGATGCGATGGATCTCGAGTTCGGACGCTGACGCCGTTCGCTATTTCAGCGACGCGTCTTTTTCGCCGTCGCTCTTCCGGTAGAGCTGCGTGGGGATGAGCGTCTGTGCCGGAAGATTTTCGCCCTTCGAGTGCTTCAAGATCGCGCGCGCGATCTCGGCGCCCATGCGGTCCGGAAACTGGATGGGATCGGCATAAAGCTTGCCATCCTTGATGGCCTGCTTGCCCTCGGGCTGTCCGTCAAAGCCGACGATGACCACTTGGTCCGTCCTGCCCGCCTTCTCCAGCGCGGCACGGGCGCCGAGGGCGGATGGATCGTTGATGGCGAAGATGCCGCGCAAATCCGGATGCGCCTGGAGCATGTCTTCGGCGGCCTTGAAACCCTTGTCTTTCGCGCCGCCGCCGTCGAGCTCGGCCACGATCTCGATCTTTGCCGCCGCCTTTTCGTTGTGAGCCGCGAGCACTTCCTTGAAGCCCTTCACGCGCAGGATGCACGATTCCACCTGCTTCAGGTCGAGGACGCCCACCTCCCCCCCCCGCGCACCGAGCGCCTCGATCATCGCCGCCGCAGCCTCCCTGCCGCCGCCAAAATTGTCGGTGGCGATCTGCGTGGCTATTTTCACGCCCGGCTCGTTGCACGGGATGTCCACGGTGAAGACGGGGATGCCGGCGGCGTTCGCCTCTTGTATGACCGGCACGATGGACTTCGAATCCGCCGGGCTGAGCACGATGGCCGCGCATTTCTTCACGATGAAGTCCTTCACCTGGTTGCTCTGGCGCGCGACATCGTTGTCGGCGCTGACCACGAGTGTGTCCCAGCCGTTCTTCTTTGCCTCGGCGGTCAGTTCGTCGCCGATGACTTTGAAAAACGGATTTTGCAAGGTGAGCAGCGAGGCGCCGATGAGGCCGCGCCCGGGCGCTGAAGCGGCAGGCTGTTTGCCGCAGCCCGGCAGCAGAATGCAGATGCCGGCGGTGAAAATGAGAAACGTGCGGTGCATGAGGGAAGGTCGGGCGTGGGTGCTGGCGCTGGGGGCGCGGTGATCAGGCCGGGGGCTGGCCGACGGCAACGCGGACCAGAGAAACCACGGAGCCGCCGCTGCTCTTCGGTTTCGCTCCGGGCTTCGGCTTCTTTTGCTGCGGCGGTTCTCCTTCCTCCTGGAGGATCGTGTCGCCGGGCAGCGGCGCGGTGCCTTCCTCGGCCTTGGGTTCCTTCTCGGTGAATGCTTCCTCCTTCTGGTAGAGCTTGAGTCGGTCGCTGAATTCCTTGTCGAGCTTCTCGCGCTCGGAATCCTTCACCTCCTTGTCCTCGGCCAGCAGGGTGATGGCTTTTTTTTGCCAGAGCACCGCACCGAGAAAGTCGCCGCTGCGCGCCATGGCGGCGGCGAGGGTGTCGAGCATCTCGTGGCGCTGCTCGCCCGTGTCTTCTGAAATGGCCTTCACCGCCGCCTTTGCCAGCGTGAGCGCCGTGTCGCCATCGTGAAAAGCCGAGTCCGGACAGGTGGAAAGGAACCACGCGAGATCGTTCGTGGCCCATGGCTCGCCGGCGCGCGCCGCGCGGCGATACCACGCCTGGGTGCGACGGTAGTCGAGCGGCACGCCGGTGCCCGTGTAATACATGTAGGCCAGTTTGGTCATGGCCGGCACAAAGCCGGTCTTGGCGGCGCGCAGGTACCAGCCCGCAGCTTTCACCGTGCTCTTCTCGACTCCGTCGCCGCGCTCGAGCTTGTTCGCGTATGCCGCCTGCGCGGGAGGAAAATCCTGGTTCGCCGCCATGCGGAACCACTGGGCGGACTCCTTGGCGTCCTTCGTCACGCCCTTGCCGGTGTCGTAGAGAATGCCGAGGCTGTGCTGCGACATGGCAAATCCGTTGCCCGCCGCCTTGCGGTACCACTCCACCGCCTTCGCCGTGTCCTGCTTCACGCCCACGCCTTCTTCGTAGAGCGATCCGAGCACATGCTGCGCGCGCAGATGGTTCTGGGCAGCGGCTTTCTGGATGAAGTCCACACCCTGCTTCTCGCTTTTCTTGACGCCCTCGCCAGTTACGAGGCGCACGCCGAGCTCGAACTGCGCATCCGGATCGCCGCGATCCGCCCACTGGCGCATCTCCTTCTCGTCAAAACGCTCCTGCTGCGCGGCGGCACCCGTCCAGGCTGCGAACACGAAAAATACAACGGCGATCAAACACGACACGGATTTTTGCATGGCCCGAAGTCTAGCCGAAGATTCACACCCGTCTCGGCTTTTGCGTGTTTTTTACGGACTTCCGTGTCGGAAGCCGTCCCTCGATACAACGCGGAGTGCCGGGCCGGTTGTTACCATCCCGCCGTTTCTTTGCTTGTCTGTCGGGACGCGGACTGGTTTAATCCACTCCGCCATAAACGAAACTGGCCGATCGCCGCGGCTACCCGGCGGCAGCAGGGCCTTCCGTGCCGGCAACAGTCCAACGCGCCATGAAGAAGTTCGCCCGTTTCCTCGCACCACCGCTTGCCGGCCTGACCATCTCTTTGTCGGGAGTGGCATCCGCGGTTTTTCCCACGGTTTACTTGAAGCCAGTCGTGCTGAAGCAAATCCACTCGCCCACCACCATCACGTATGCGCCGGACGGCAGCGGTCGCGTGTTCGTGTGCGATCAACCTGGCAAGATCTACATCATCCAGGGTGGCATGATGCTGCCGACGCCGTTTCTCGACATCAGTGCGACGGCTTCGCAAGTTTCGGACCGCAAGGTGGTTTCCGTGGGCACGGGCTACAACGAGCGCGGGCTGCTGGGCCTGGCGTTTCATCCCGGGTTCGCCAATCAACTCTCACCCGGCTACGGGAAGTTCTACGTGAACTACAACAAGAACTACGTGTCCGGCAGCCCGGACTTTGACCCTGCGCCGCCACAGACGGGTGATCCCACGAACTGCACGACAGTGATCGCCGAGTTTCAGGTGTCTGCCACGAATCCCAACCTCGCGGACAGCGGCAGCGAACGGCGCATCCTCCGCTTCACGCAGCCGCAGAACAACCACAACGGCGGACAGCTTGAGTTCGGGCCTGACGGCTATCTTTACATTGGCGCGGGCGACGGCGGCAGTGCGAACGACAACAATGCCGGGCACACCGGAGGCAGTTCCTTGCAGCCCACCAACGGCCTGGGCAACGGGCAGGACAAGACGCGCTTCCTCGGCAAGATCCTCCGCATCGACCCGCTTGATCCGGATGGTGCGGGGCCGTTGACGTACGGCATCCCGGCGGACAATCCGTTCGTCGGAGCTGGCGGAGGCGTAAAAGAAGAGATTTACGCCTACGGCATGAGGAATCCCTGGCGCTTCTCTTTCGACAAACGCCCGGGAGGCACCAACCGCTGTTTTTGTGGTGACGTCGGCCAGGGGCGCATCGAGGAGATCGATCTCATTGAGAAGGGCGGCAACTACGGCTGGCGTTACCTCGAGGGGCATGAGTTCCCGTCATTCTCGTCCGGCGCAGGTTCGAACCCGATGCCCGATCCGCTCCAGGGACCCTACAAGGCGCCCATCGCCGAATATGCGCATCCCGGCGTGACCACCGCGGCTCCGGTTCTTCCGCAGCTTGGCCTGTCGGTGACGGGCGGCTTTGTGTACAGGGGTGCGGCGATTCCGGCCTTGCAGGGCAAGTACGTCTTTGGCGACTACGGCTCCACCTCCGGTGCATCCGACGGGCGCATGATGGGCCTCGAGGAGACTGCTCCCCTCAGCGGCGTCTTCACGCTCACGCAGGCGATTCCCTTGGTACACTCCGCTTCCTCGCCGAATGTCGCCGCGAACAACAATTCCAACCCCATCATCGGCCAGCGCATTCTTTGCCTCGGTGAAGATGAGGCGGGAGAAATCTACGTCGGCCTCAAGTCCAACTCGGGTGTGCTGGCGCTGGACTCAGGGCTGCCCGCCGGCGGGATTTACAAAATCGTGCCCCTGACAAGTGGCAGCACCACTCTCACTGCCAACAAGGACAACACCATTTTCTCCGAGCCGAACACGATCCCGTACCAGGGCATCTCCGGATACGCGAGCGACGCTCTCGGGTACATCTACGCCGGACAGACGGGCACAAATCACGGACCCTACTTGCGGCGTGGCTTGATTTCGTTCGACCTCTCCGCGATGCCTGCGGGAGCGGTCATCCAGTCTGCGCAGCTCACCCTGCGGATGACGAAACTTGGGCCGAGCAGCTTCGGGTCGCCCATCTCCGTGCATCGCCTCAGCGAGACTTGGGGAGAGGGCACATCGCAAAACGCCGCCGACGTCGGCTATGGTGCGCAGGCCACCACCGGCGACGCCACCTGGGTGCGGCGATTCTTCGACACCCAGTCTTGGACCACGGCCGGCGGGACCTACAACAGCACGGCCTCGGCCAGCGCCACCGTGGGCTACCCGAACACGACCTTCACGACCAGCGCACAGCTCGTGAGCGACGTGCAGGGCTGGCTGACCACCCCGGCGAGCAATGCCGGCTGGATCGTGCGGGGCGACGAATCCAACGAGGAGACCGTCGCCCAGATTTCCAGTGTGCAGAAGGGAGGCTCGCCGCCGTCCCTGCTCGTCGGCTACAATGTCGCGCCACCGCCCACGCACTTCGAGTCGTGGCTCGCCACGTATTTCCCGGGCAATGTCACCGGCCAGTGGGTCGATCCGAATGGCGACATCGACGGCGACGGGATCAAGAACCAGATCGAGTACTCGTGGGGCCTGAGTCCGACGAGCTTCGATGCCTCCGGCGGATTCTCGTCCGCACAAGCGCCGGCCGCCGGTGGTGCGACAGATCTCACCGTCACCTTCCGCCGCGACAGCGCGGCCACCGATCTGACTTACAGGCTGCAGACGAGTTCCAATCTCGTCACATGGACCACCATCGCGCAGAGCGTCGCAGGAGCTACGGCGACGGGCCAGAACGGCGGGGTGATCGTGTCCGATGTGGTCTTCAGCGGTGCCATCCGCACCGTCACGGCGAAACAGACGCTGCCGGCGGGCAGCAACGACAAGAAGTTCGTCCGCCTCCAAGTGGACCGGCAGTAGGCACCTTTTGCAAAGAGGCCTACTCGATGCGATACACGGCACCGTTCCAGTCGAGCACGAACAGCTCCTTGTCGGCGCCTTCGCAAATGCCGGTGGGCTTCACGAGCACGGTGGGCTTCTTCTTCGGATTGTCCGCGGCCTGCTGCGGGCTGGTGTAGATGAGTTCGTTCTTCTTCACCTTGCCACCGTCATCCACCCGGAGTGCCCAAAGCTTGCCGATCACGAAGTCGCCGTAAATGTAGGCACCCTTGAGTCCGGGATGCTTTTCACCACGGTAGATCACACCGCCGGTGATGCTGAGACCCTCGCCGTGATTGTACTCGAAGATGGGGTCGATGAGTTTCACACCTTCCGGCGGCGCATCGGTGCGCAGTGCGAAGGGGCGCGCGCCTTCGCGAAAGCTCCATCCGTAGTTCCCGCCTTTTTCGATCCAGTTGATCTCCTCCCAGAGGTCCTGGCCCACGTCGGCGCACCACAGACGGCCTTTCTCGTCGAAGTGCAGGCCCCACGGATTGCGGATGCCGCTTGCCCAGATTTGCGGCAGAGCGTTCACGCCGCTGGCGTACGGATTGTCGGCGGGAATTCCGTAGGCGCTGATGTACTCGCGCGAGTCCACGTCGATGCGCATGATTTTGCCGTTGAGGGAGGCGAGGTTTTGCGCGAGGCGCAGCTCGTCGTTCTTCTTCGAGTTGTCGCCGATGCCGAAGTAAAGGAAACCATCCGGGCCGAAGACGAGATTGCCGCCGTGGTGGTTCCAGTTCACCAGCGGCCACTCGATGATCGGGCGCTCAGTCGCGGGATCCGCCCTGTCGGCATCCGCCTTGGAGACTCGCATCTCGGTCACCACGATGCGCTTCGGTTTCTGGCGCGTGTAGCAAAGGTAGAAGAAGCCGTTATCCTTGAACTTCGGGTGAAACGCGAAGCCATTCACCCCCTCCTCGAACCTGCCGTCCGGCGCCTCCATCTGATGGCCGCTCATGTCGAGGAAGAGTTTCGCCTCGCCACCGGCCCGCTTCGGCAAGATGAAGACCTGCCCGCGTTGGAGCACGAGAAACTCGCGCGCGCTGCCATCCGGCGGCACCGCCACGGCGATAGGCCATTTCGTTTCCAAATTCTCATGATGACGAGTGAGCTTCACCTTGTCCGGCTGTTGCGCGCGGGCGGAAGTTTCGACGAGGCACAGGAGCGAGACGGCGGCTGCAAGAATGCGGTTCATGGGCGGCATGATGACGATCGGGAAACGAAAAGTAAACGGTGGATTTCGCGCGCTGGCTTCACGCCCGGGCCGCGTTTATGGAAAGCCGCCCATGGAGGAACCACCCACAGCCAGCATCTACGAGACGCGCAAGCTGCTCGATGAGTACCTGCTCTTTCATTACGGCAGCCCGCGGGAGGTGCTGCCCTGGGAGTTCGGACCACACGAGGCGCTCGGCTTTCCGATACGCACGGTGCGTGAGCTGATCGATCCGGCACGCGCCATCGACTCGGCGCTCGATCTCGGCTGCGCCGTCGGGCGCTCGTCCTTCGAGCTGGCGGCATTCGGCGCGGAAGTGACCGGCATCGACTTCTCCGTCGCGTTCATCGAAGCCGCGCGCACGCTGCAAGCCACGGGCAGCCTCGCCTATCGGCGCCTCGACGAAGCCGCTGACTCAACACCACTCGTCGCCGAGGTGCCCGCGCATCTGCCGCGTAAACGCGTGCATTTTGAGACGGGTGACGCTACGCGCCTGCGCATCGACCTGGGGTCCTTTGACGTCGTCCATGCAGCCAATCTGCTCTGCCGTCTCACGCATCCGGAAAAGCTGCTGGCCCGCCTGCCCGCGCTCGTAAAACCGTGCGGCCAGCTCCTGCTCGCCACGCCATGCACATGGCTGGAGGAATTCACCCCGCGCGAGCACTGGCCCGCAGGCCCGACGCGCGACTGGCTGCTCGCCCGCCTCGGCGAGCACTTCACGCTCGACCATCAGACGGACATGCCCTTTCTCATTCGCGAGCACGCGAGAAAATTCCAGTGGAGCGTGGCCTTGGGCACGCGGTGGATTCGTGGCACCGGCTGAGACACGAGCGGCCGGCACCAACGCCCCACATGTGCATCGGCCTCCGTTTTGCCCCTGCCCGGGATATCACCGGTCCGGACCGACTTCACAGCGCCACGAACCGTAATCGCTCAACCCGGCAACAGCACATGCGCGGCCTCGGCGGCGAGGTCCATGAGGCGGGTCTTCTCGTCGTCGCTGAAATCATAGGGCACCATCTTGCCAATGCCGAGGGTGCCGCAGAGTCGCTCGCCATCAAGAACGGGCACGGCGATTGATCCCTGCACCTGGGTCTGCTTGGCCCCTGGCTTGGCGACTCCGGAAGTGTCGGTCTGCAGATTGCATATCTCGACGGGCTCACGGCGTTGCGCGGCCGCGCCGGCGATGCCTTTGCCGATGGGGATGGACTTGATGACCGGCACCAGCACCTCCGGGATTCGGCGGCTGGCGACGATCTTGAGGTGATTGTCCACGGGATCAAAGCGGTGCAGCGTGCCCGTGGTGCAATCAAAGGCTGCGATGATGCTGTCAAGGAACCCGCTCCATTCGGAGTCGGGGCTCCCGGCGGCGGGCGGATGGATGGCGGCGGCGGCGTTCATGGCGGCGGAGGTTCTTGGGTATGGATCGAAAACGAAAAGCACGGCCTGGATTTGTCGTTGTCGCGGAGATCGCAGGCCGTTACTCTGGCGATAATCTTCGTCTGCCGTATGAAACATCTCTCCGCTTTTCTTGGCGTTCTCTTGCTGGCCTCTGCCGCTCATGGCCAGGGTGCGCGCCTGGGATCGAATGCCATCCAGGCCCGCACGATCTACCACTCCGACCACACCCGCACCGAGTCGGTGAGAAATCCGGAGACGCACGAGCTGACGGAGACCACCTACGACGTGAACAACGTGGTCATCTCCCGCCACATCTATCTGCTCAATGACGCAGGCCAGGTCATGCAGGGGAACATCTACGACGGCGCCGGCAATCAGATCGCACGCTCGCAGAGCTGGTTCGATGAATTTGGCCGTGTGAAGGAAAGCCGCCTGATGAATCCGCAGGGCGAGACCTTCCAGCAGACGCTCTACGAATACGGCCCCGACGGCAAGGCGAAGAAACCGAAGGTCATCAATTACAACGTGAAGACTCCCACCATGCGCCCAGCGGTGGTGGATTTCACGGGCACCACGGCACCAGCCGGGGGGACACCGCCGACGGGCCGCGCGGCCGGGAGCGCCGCGACGGCACCCCCGGCCGCCGAAGAGAAGCCGAAGAGATCCTTCTTCGGCCGCCTGTTCGGCAAGAAGGAGAAAAAGCAATGAGCCGCGGAAGCCTGGCTTTGGGTGCCGCCGGCTTGATGCTGGCCGCCTCGGCCGCCCCCTCCGCAGCGCAAGCCGCCGAGCTGCGCCCGAAAGGTGAATTCAAACTCACGCCGGCCGACCACGCCCACTGGGCCTTCCAGCCCCTCAAGCGCCCCGCTGTGCCCGCCGGAGAAAACGGCGTGGACTTCTTCATCAGAACAGAGCTGTCAAAGCACGGCCTCACCCTCGCGCCGCGCGCCGCTCATGAGACACTTCTGCGTCGCGTGCATCTTGATCTGGTCGGACTCCCGCCATCCGACCCGTCCGACAAATCCGACTGGGCTGACATGGTGGAGCGGCTCCTCGACAGCCCGCGCTACGGCGAGCGCTGGGGCCGCCACTGGCTCGATCTCGTGCGTTTCGCCGAGTCCGATGGCTTTGAGCACGACGAGGTGCGCCCGAACGCGTGGCGCTACCGCGACTACGTCGTGCAAAGCTTCAACGACGACAAACCCTACGACCGCTTCATCCGCGAGCAGCTTGCCGGCGATGAACTCTGGCCCGCCGACCCCCAGGCGGTCATCGCCACCGGTTTCGCCTTGCTCGGCCCGGACATGGTGGACTCGTCCGATCAAGTGCAGCGCCGCCACAACACACTGAACGACGTCACGGACACCACGGCGATGGTCTTCCTCGGCCTCACGATGACCTGCGCACGCTGCCACGATCACAAGTTCGAGCCGCTCTCGCAGCGTGATTACTACTCTTTGCAGGCGTTCTTCAACTCGGCGTCGTTCGAGCGCTCGCGACCCGTTCCCACACCGGAGCAGCAGCGCGCGTTCGACGCCGCGTCGCTGCAGTACAATTCTCATTCCGAGGTGTCCGCGCTCGCCGAAATCGAAGCTCCCGCGCGTGCCAAGTTGTTCCGTGGGAAGACGGCGAAGCTCACACCCGAAGCGCGTGCCGCGCACGAAACACCGCCGGATCAGCGCACCGACGAGCAGATCAACCTCGTGCTCGAAACCGCGAGCAAGGTGAAGATCAGCGACAGGGAGATCGCCGGCGCACTTTCCTCCGCCGACAAGGAAAAGCGCGAGAGATTGCTCGATGCGCTCAAGAAGATTGGCAGGCCGCCCGCCCTGCCCGCCGCGCTCGCGCTCGACAAAGGCAAGCCCCGCGAGACTTTCATCCTGCGCCGCGGCGAGTACTCGATGCCGCTCGATCCCGTGCAGCCAGGCTCACCGGAAGTGATACCCACACGCGTGCACGCCGCCAACCGGCGCTCGCTCGCGGACTGGATCGCCAGCCCCTGCAATCCGTTGACCGCCCGCGTGATGGTCAACCGCATCTGGCAGCATCATTTCGGCCGCGGCCTCGTCGCCACGCCGAGCGACTTCGGCACCCACGGCTCGCCACCCACACATCCCGGGCTTCTCGACTGGCTTGCCAGCGAATTCATCGCCAACGGGTGGAGCGTGAAGCACATGCACCGGGTGATCCTGAATTCGGAGACGTATCAGCAGGGTCCGCAGACAGAAGACAGAAAACCCGCTGAAAGTCCCGCCGGCGGCTCAGGTCTTCTGTCTTCCAGTCTTTTGTCTTCTGTCTATTGCGGCTTCCAGCCCCTCCGCCTCGAAGGTGAAGTTATCCGCGACAGCCTCCTCGCCATCAGCGGCAAGCTGAACTTGCAAATGGGCGGGCCAGGCGTCTTCCCACCAGTGCCTCAAGAGGTGATCGAAGGCGCAAAAGGCGGCTGGAATCCGAACGACCGCGAGCGCGACTACAACCGCCGCAGCCTCTACATCTTCGCGCGGCGGAACCTGCGCTTCCCCTTCCTCGAAGTCTTCGACGCGCCTGACAACAATCTCAGTTGCCCGAGTCGCGAGCGGAGCACCACCGCGCCACAGGCCCTCACCCTGCTGAACGCCCGCGAAGTCACCACCGCCGCCAACGCCACCGCCGGCCGTCTCCGCAAAGATGCCCGCACCGAGCCGGATCAAATCGCCCTCGCCTACCGCTTCATTCTCTGCCGCGAGCCAAAGGCCGAGGAGAAAGCTATCGCCCACCAATTTCTCAATTCATCGCCTCTCGACGAGCTTTGCCGGGCACTGTTTAATTTGAATGAGTTTGTGTATGCGGAGTGAGACGCCACAACGCGGCGAAGCGATCAGCCAAATAAGGCGCTTCGCGTGGTTCGTCCTTGGACTGAACACTGTCACCATCCTGGGTGTTTGTGTGTTGCCGTGGTTGGTAGCTATTGGAGACCGTGCCCGATTGGGATCCTTTCTCACGCCGGACCAAATGGGAGAATTAGCGCGACTTCGGACGCAACAGTTGTTCCCATTGTTGTTCGTTACTTCATTGTTCGCCGCGGCCGGCATTGCCTGTGGGGTTGGGTTGCTGAAGCTTCGCGGCTGGGGCCGGCACGGCTGGGTTCTCGTAACCACAGTCTGGCTGGCGTGGATCGCATGTCAGGTGCGGCGTGACTCATGGACTTGGGTGGGTCTTCTCGGTCCTCTATTCCGATTGGTTGTGACTGTGGTCTCAATCTGGTTTCTCATGCGACGAAATGTTAGAGAGGCATTCGAGTTGGAGCTTCGCTCTCACCCAGAGGACGAACTCCGATAGTTCAGTCCAGACCATTCGACGAGGGCTGGTCGCATTTCAGGCATGGTCGCGCTCACGGCGATGCTGGAGCAGTCACATGAGCAAACGCTTCTGCGCTGATGCGAGCGGTCGCATCATCACATCGATCGGAAGAAAGGTGTTCCCCGCGGAGATCACGGCGCTGAATACCCTCACATCAAAGACTCCGATGCCGTGCGCTGCGCAGACGCCGGAGTCGTTGCCGGCGAGGACCAACGCCACCACACAGCCGGCCTTCATCGCCAGCAGCCACCACGGCTCCCAGAATGCGCCGGTTTGCGATTCCACGAGATCGGAGATGCTGAAGACGAAAAACGCGGGCGGTACACACCGGTGGATGCGCGCGAGTTCTTCGCGCCCGCGCCGCTTCCACGCGATGACCGCGGCGATCGCGAACCAGAGCGCGGCCTCGCCCAGGTTGAAGATTTCGGCCACGAGCGCTCTGTCCTCCATGTGGGCAGTTTTCCTGACGCACGCCTGCTTGCAACCGCCCTCGCGCGCCCCACGTTTACATCACGATGAGTGATCCCGCAGCAGACCGACCGAAGCACACAAACGCGCTGGCGCATGAGAAGTCGCCATACCTCCTCCAGCATGCGCACAACCCCGTGAACTGGCTGCCGTGGGGCGAGGAGGCCTTCAAGAAGGCGCGGGAGGAGGACAAGCCGGTCTTTTTGTCGTCGGGCTACTCGACATGCCACTGGTGCCATGTGATGGAGCGCGAGTCGTTCGAAAACGAAGAGATAGCGGCGCTGATCAATGAGAAGTTCGTGCCGGTGAAAGTGGATCGCGAGGAGCGGCCCGACGTGGACCTTACCTACATGACCTACGTGCAGGCGGCCAGCGGGCACGGCGGCTGGCCGATGAGCGTGTTCCTCACGCCGGAGTTGAAGCCGTTTTACGGAGGCACCTACTACCCGCCGGAAAACGCGCAAGGCCGCGTCGGTTTCAAGACGCTGCTCACGGAGCTGGCGAAGGTGTGGGCGGAGGACCGCGACGGCGTGACGAAACGCGCGGCCACTGCGGTGGCGAAACTGCAGGAGCACCTCGACGGCGAGGCTGCTCCACATGACGCCGACGTGGCGGCGGTGCTGCAAAAGGCTTACGACGACTTGTCGGGATCGTTTGACTATCATGAGGGCGGCTTCGGCAGCGCGCCCAAGTTTCCGCGCCCCTCGGCGCTCACGCTGCTGTTCCGCATTCATCTCGGATTCCGCGCAAAGAACCAGAGCGAGTCCGACTGGGCGCTGGAGATGGCCGTGCGCACGCTGCGCGGCATGGCGCACGGCGGCATCCGTGATCACATCGGCGGCGGCTTCCATCGCTACTCGGTGGATGGCTACTGGCACATCCCGCACTACGAAAAAATGCTCTACGATCAGGCGCAACTGATCAACGCCTACGTGGAAGGGCATCAGCTCACCGGCTCTGCCTTCCTCGCAGACATCGCACGCGAAATCGTCGCCTACGTAAGGCGGGACATGCGGCATCCCGACGGCGGCTTCTACTCCGCCGAGGACGCCGACAGCTACACGGACGACACGCGCACAAAGAAGGGCGAGGGCGCCTTCTACGTCTGGACCGCGGCGGAGATCGACGAGTTGCTGGGCAAGGCGGACGGCAGCATCTTCCGCTACGCATTTGGAGCACGCCGCGACGGCAATGCGCGGCCCGAGAGCGATCCGCATGGCGAGCTGAAGGGCACAAACACGCTCTTCCGCGCGATGTCGGTGAAGAAGACGTCCGAATACTTCACACTGTCGCCGGAGAAGATCGACGACATCCTCGAGCGCGGGAAGAAGACCCTCCTCGAAGCACGCTCAAAACGTCCGCGGCCGCATCTCGACGACAAGATCATCACCGCGTGGAACGGCCTCATGATATCCGGCCTCGCACGGGCCGGCGCGTCGCTCGCCGAGCAGGAATTCATCATGCTCGCCGGGCAGTCGGCGCAGTTCCTGCATGACAAGCTCTGCGACAAGCCCGGCACCGGCCTCATGCGAAGCTGGCGCGATGGAGCGCCGGGCACCAAGGCCTTTGCCATGGACTACGCGTTTCTCATCAACGGCCTCATCGACCTGTATCAGGCCGGCTTCGAGGTGAAGTGGCTGCGCTGGGCGGAGCAATTGCAGAACGAGATGGACGCGCTCTTCCTCGACAAGGAAAAAGGCGGCTACTTCACCGTGCATACCGACATGCCAAACTCGGTGCTGCGCATCAAGGAAGACTACGACGGTGCGGAGCCGTCGCCGAACTCGATGGCCGCGCTGAATCTCACCCGTCTCGCCGCCATCCTCGGCAAAGACGTCTGGCGCGAGCAGGCCGCACGCATCTTCCACCTCTTCGGCACCACGCTGAAGGATCACACGCAGTCCGTGCCAGCAATGGTGGCCGCCTTCGAATTCTTCCATCACGGCAAGCAGCAGATCGTGCTCGCCGGAGACAAATCGACGCCGGAATTCGCCGCGCTTGCCAAGGTCGCGCACAGCCGCCTGCTGCCGCACGCGATCATCCTCCACGCCGACGGCGGCGAAGCGCAGCACTATCTCGGCACGAACAACGAGGCGCTGCGCAACATGGCCCCAGTGAACGGCCGGCCTGCGGCCTACCTCTGCGAGAACTTCACATGTCAGGCTCCCGTCACCGATGCCGCGATGCTGAAGGTGAAGCTGGATTGACATCCCGCTGCGATTTTGATGTAATCGGGCAAAAGGCTCAACCAGCCTTACATCATCATGAAAACCTACTTGCTCCGTTTTGTGTCACGGGCGGCCATCCTTGCGACGGCCGCCTTTTTTCCGGTCGCGTCGCTTGCGGGCGCGGATGCAAAGGACATCAACACCGTCTTCCAGCAGGGTCGCGCAGCATATTACCGCGGCGACATGGAGACCGCGAAGGCGCTGCTCACGCAGGTGGCCGCAGCAGCACCGAACCACTTCGAGACGAAGGCGCTGCTCGCACAGATCAACACCTACGCGAAGGCCGACGACTCGTTGAAGAAGACGTACGGCGGCGTCGTGATCCCGAAGATCGACTTCGCCGACGTGACGCTCGCCGAGGCGGTGCAGGCGCTGGGTTTGATGTCGAAGACCGCGTCGGGCGGGAAGGTGTCACCAAACATCATCGTCAAGAATCCCGAGATGGCGAAGAAGCCGGTGACGCTGAATCTCGCGAACATTCCGATGACGGAGGTCATCGACTACCTCGCGCGCATGAGCGGCGGCAGGGCGGTGTATGAGAAGCACGCCGTGGTAATCGCACCGCTCACCGAATGAGCCGCACGATGATGCAGCGGCGCTTCAAAAGGCACCCGTGCGCAGAAGCACCAGGGTGCATGCGTCCTCGCAGGTGATGCCGGCGGTGGAGAGCTTCGCGGCGAGCGCGGGGTTCTCCGCGCCGGGATTGAAGATCACGCGCCGCGGCTTGAGCGCGATGAGTGCGTCCGCGAGGCCGGATGAAATCTGCGGGCCGACGTACATCGTGACGGTATCCACCGGCCCTTCAATCGAAGCGATGTCGGGCGCGACGGGCAGGCCCTCGATGGTGGCGAGCTTCGGATGCACGGGCACGACCTGGTGACCGTGCTCACGCAGCATGACCAGCGCGCGGTGCGAGTAGCGCCCGGGATTCTCGCTGGCACCGATGACTGCCACACGTTCGGGATTGCGCGCGCTCATGGTGCCTGGTCGGAGTCGTCGATGTGAAAGGCGTGCAGCACGCGATGCGCCACAGGCGCGAAGAGAATGGCGCTGGCACCGATGAACACGAGGCCGCTGAAGAGCGCGTAGAGCGATGCGAACACCTTCGCCCCGTCGCCCGGCAGCTCGCCCACCGGACCCATGCCGCCGAGGATCATCGACGCATTCAACAGCGAGTCCATCCAACTGAAGCCGGCGAAAATGTGATAACCGGCCACGCCGACGCCGAGCGCAACGCCGATGACGAGCGACGAGAGGCAGAAGTGCCGCAGCATCCGGTGCGTGAACGCGCGGTTCGACACCATCGGCTCGTTTTTCGATTCGTAGTTCATGGCTTCGTTTCGATCCCCCTCCCCGGCTTCATGCGATCTACTAAAACCTCCACGCGCCTTGTTTTCTTGCCTTCGCCTCGCGCTCCAGCTCGCGCAAATGCTGCTCGAACTGCTTTTCGTGCCGCCCGTCAGGCAGGTTCGCACCCTTCGTGTAGATGCGGCACAATCCGGCGCGCACGAGCTTCTCCGACAAATCCTCGGTTCTGCCACTTCCTTCGTCGAAGATCACAAAGGCAAAGTAGCGCCCGCTGTCGAACACCCGCTGCCAGCGAGTCTTCACCGTAAAGTGCCGGCGCTTCAGGAGGTCGTCGGTGAATGCCTTCGCCTCCTGGCCGATGTCGATGGCTTGCGAGACGCCAAGCCCACCGAAATAGCGCGCCTGCTCCTCAAGCCGCTGGCCGTTGAACTGGTGCAGCCGCTTTTCGGGTGCATCGACGAAGTAGAGCCGGAACTCATGATCTTCGCCGCCATCGTGCTCGATGTGAAAACTGTCGCCGTCATTGTCGCGATGCTCCACGAGCCGCGCGTCGTGCAGCGTGACAAACTCGCTGCGCGTTTTCTTTTCCGTTCGCGTTCGAGCGCGCGGTGAATCCGCAGGCCCGGTCTGCAAGCGGAACGCGAGCGCGATGCCGCCGAGCATCAAAAGCAGCCACAAATAGTTTGTGATCCGGCTCCACATCAGCGCGCCTTTTGCGGATGATTCAAAGCTTGATGCCAAAGGCGCACACTTCGTTCTTGTTCGCCGACAGACGCGTGAGGAAAAACTCGCGGCACAGCGGCGCGGCCTCTTTTTTGAGCTGGTCGATGAGCGGATACTCGGCGCTGCCGATGAACTTGATCGAGACGATGAAGCGCGCCATGCGATCCTCGCGCAACCACTCGAGCAGCAGGTCGATGCTGCGCTGGGGCGTGGCGATCACGTCGCACAGCAGCCAGTCCACGCGCATATCGGCGCGGAACTTGAAGGCATCGCCGCAGTGAAAGTGCAGCTTCGGATCGCGCATCAAATCGGTGCGCAGCTCGGCGCGATCCACCGCGATCACCCGCGCGCCGCGACGCAGGGCGACGTGGCTCCAGCTTCCCGGCGATGCGCCGAGATCCACGCACGTCTCGCCTTTGCTGATGAGCTGGCCGAGCCGCTGCTCCGCCTCGACGAGTTTGGCAAAAGCACGCGATGGCGCGCCTTTGTCCACGGCCACGGGCACCGAGCCCTCTGGAAACGCACTCACGATCGCGCGGCATTTCCACGGCAGCGGCGCGATGGCCACCGAGAGAACGCCCTCTTCAGGTGAGCGCAAGGCGAGCTGCACGAGCGATGTCTGATGGCCGATCGGCTCCATCGAATCCTCCAGCGTCTTCAGCAACTGCCGCCGCTTCTTGCGCAGCTTTTCCGTCAGTGAATCGCGAATCAGGCCGCAGCGGTTCATGCCGGCGCGACCCTCGCCATACGCGGGCCACAGATGCAGCCGCCACGGTTGTTCGGCCGGCACGGCGTCGATGATGGCCTCGGCCAGCCTTTCGGCCCATTGATTGATCGACGGTGCCTTACACGCCACGCCATCGAGGAAAGTCTGCCGCGCAAAGGCCAGCAGCGGCGCGCGCGGGCCTTCCGTCAGCGGCGCGTCTGTGGTCACCCAGAACGGGCGCTCCACCTGATGGTGCGCCCTGGGCCAGCCGCGTCGGAGTTCATCGAGCAGAAACTCCTCGCCGCCTTCATCCGTGAAGAGCTGGTGCATTCAGTGGCACCCCGGGGCATGTGGACCGATGCTCGGCGGCAGATCAAAATGGAATGTCATCTTCCTCCATGCCCTCGGTGATCGGGCCTTCGTTGAATTCATCGCGTGATGGCGGCGCCTGCGGACGCTGCGGCGGGCGCGCGCCAGCCGCTGCCGGCCGCTGGAACGAGCGGGCGGGCGGACCACCCTCGTCCCCGTGATCGCCACCGTCACCGCCGCGCTGACCGCCGCCGCCCTTGCTGTCGATGAACTGCATGTTCTCGCACACGATCTTGATCTTGCTGCGCTTCTGCTGCGTGGTCTTGTCCTCCCAGGTGTCCATCTGCAGGCGGCCCTCGATGAAGACGGCCCTGCCCTTGTGCAGGTACTGGCCGGCGAGTTCCGCCTGCTTCCCCCACAGCACCACGTCGAGGAAGGTCACCTCTTCCTGGCGCTCACCGCTTTCCGTGGTGTAGCGCCGGTTCACCGCCAGCCCCAGATCGCACACGGCGCTGCCCTTGGGCGTGTAGCGGACTTCAGGATCACGGGTGAGATTGCCGATGAGGAGAACTTTGTTGAGCGAGGCCATAGTGCCGCCAGATTAGCCGCCGGGAAAGGCGGAGGGCAATCACGAAATTGCACCGCAGAACGAATTTGCGTTTCCCGCCCGGCTGCTATGGATGCCCGGTGATCCCCGGCCCGGATGAACTCGCGCGCATCGACAAGACGCACCTCTGGCACCCCTTCACGCCGATGCGTGAGTGGTGCGCCGACGGGCACGAGCCGCTCATCCTCACGGAGGCAAGGGGCTGCGTGCTGCGGGATCAATACGGGCGCGAATACCTCGACGGCAACTCGTCCATCTGGACCAACATCCACGGTCACAATCATCCGGAGGTCAACGCGGCCCTGCGCGAGCAGCTCGGGCGCGTGGCGCACACGTCGTTCCTCGGTTTCAGCAATCCGCCGGCGATCCAGCTCGCCAAAGAACTCGTCGATCTGTTCCCCGGCAGAAAACTCTCTCGCGTCTTCTATTCCGACGACGGCTCAACCGCGATCGAAGTCGCCGCACGCATGGCTTTGCAATACTGGCGGCAGAGCGGAAAACCAGCACGCGACACCATCATCGCCTTCGACCGCGCTTATCACGGCGACACGCTCGGCGCGGCGAGTCTCGGCGGCATTTCCATCTTCAGAGGCAGCGCCGATGCTTGCGGCTATCGCGTGCTGCGCGTCCCGGGTCTTGACGCCCTTGACTTCTTGACGGCTGACGACCTCGCCCGCATCGCCGCCGTCATCATCGAACCGCTCATCCAAGGCGCGGCCGGCATGAGACTCTGGCCGCAAGGCATGCTCCGCGTGCTCGAGGCCTGGTGCCGCCGCACCGACACCTTCCTGATTTTCGACGAGGTGATGACCGGCTTCGGCCGCACCGGCAAGATGTTCGCGTGCGAGCATGAAGGCGTCGTTCCGGACTTCATCGCGCTCGCGAAAGGCCTCACCGGCGGCTACCTGCCACTCGCGGCCACGCTTACCACCGAGCGGGTCTTCGATGGCTTCCTCGGCGATGGAAACACCTTCTACTACGGCCACAGCTACTGCGGCAGCCAGCTCGGCTGCGCCGCCGCGCTCGCGAGTCTGCGCGTCTTCCGCGAGGACCACGTCATCGAAAAACTCGCGCCAAAGATCACCCGCCTCGCCGGCTTGCTCGCCGAAATCGGAAAGCTGCCACACGTCATCGAAACGCGGCAGTGCGGCCTCATCGCCGCCATCGACATCGACGATGCCACCGGCCTCAAAACCGGCGCGCGCATCTGCCTCGCCGCCCGGATGCACGGCCTCCTCACCCGCCCCATCCTGAACACCCTCGTCCTCATGCCACCGCTCTGCGTCACCACCGACGAACTCGCCGCCATGACCACCGCCCTGCGCAAAGCCATCACCGAAGTCTGCGGCTGATCCGGACATTCGTCATCCGGCATTCTGATTTCGCCATTACCCGCCATGTCTCCCGACCTCACCATCTGGCTTCACGACCATACGCTGCTGCGCGGCGAAGGCCCCGTGCTGCTGCTCGCCTTCATCGGCGCCTTTTGCATCGGTCTCTCGAAGTCCGGACTCGCGGGCACGGCCACGCTGACAGTGGTGCTGATGGCGCAGGCATTCGGTGCAAAGGCATCCGTCGGGCTCGTGCTGCCGCTGCTCATCGCCGCCGACTTCATGGGTGTGTGGCTGAACCGCAAAGGCGGGAGCTGGCGCAAGGTGTGGGTGATCGCGCCGCCGGCGATGGTGGGCGTGGTGATCGGCTACTTCCTGCTCGGTCACATCGACAACAACTCGGCGCGCCACATGATCGGCTGGCTCATCATCGCGCTGCTCTTCTTCAAGCTCGTCCTCGATGCCTCAAAAGACACCTTCATCGTGCTCACCAGCCATCGTGCCTTCGCGTGGACGATGGGCCTCTGCGCCGGCATCACCACCATGCTCGCGAACGCCGCAGGTCCGGTGATGACCGTCTATCTGCTGTCGCAGCGGCTGGAGAAAAAGGAACTGCTCGGTGTCTTCACGCGCTACTTCCTCTTCATGAATCTCTTCAAGGTCCCCTTCTCCGCCAACCTCGGCATCATCAACCCTGAGTCGCTGATGACGAACCTCATCCTCCTGCCCGCCGTCGTGCTCGGCATCGTGCTCGGCTGGCAGATTTTGAAGCGCATCCCGCAGAAGCCCTTCGAGTGGACGCTGTTTTTTCTCACGCTGTTTGCCGCCGTTTGGTTGATTCACGGATGAGCGGCGTTTGTTGAGCCGAGCATGAGCACCGCCGCGCCGACCCGAGTCCGACTTTCCATTCTCACGATGGCCACGCTGGTGGCCTTCCTCATGTACCTCGACCGCATCTGCCTCGGCGAGATTGTGTCCTCGCGGTCGTTCAAGCAGTCCCTCCATCTCTCCCAGGACGACGTGCGCGCATGGGTGGGCACGATATTTTTCTGGCTGCCGCGCTCGTGGCAGGAGCATCTCGGCGGGCTGTCGCCCGTGGACTTGATCAAAGGTGCGTTTTTCTGGGCGTACGCACTCGCGCAGGTGCCGGCGGGCTGGCTGAGCGACCGCTTCGGAGCGCGCGCGCTCATCACCAGCTACATCATCCTGTGGTCGCTCTTCACGGCGGCCACGGGACTCTCGTGGGGCTTCACGTCGCTGATGCTCGCGCGGCTGGGATGTGGTCTGGCGGAGGCTGGCTACTATCCGGCAAGCTGCAGCCTGCTCACGCGCTGGTCCCACATCGAGTGGCGTGGATTCTCCAGCAGCCTCATCAGTTGGGGCGGCCGCGTGGGCGGCGTGGCGGCGCCGGTTCTCACGGCGTACGTCATCGCATCGGCCGGTGACTGGCGCTGGGCGGGCTGGGTTTACGGCGCGGCCGGCGTGCTCATTGCCATCGCCTACTGGATCGTGTTCCGCGAGCATCCGCGCCAGCATCCGCGCTGCAATGACGCGGAGATCGCGCTGCTGGCCGAAGGGCGCGGCGACTTCCTGCCCGTGAAGGATCCGCCGCGGCGCTTCCCGCTCATCGCCGCGTGCCGCAGCGGAAATTTGTGGCTGGTCAATGGCGTCCAGTTTTTCACGAACGTCGGCTGGGCCTTTCTGATTCTCTCGCTGCCCGACTATCTGCGCGGGGTCATGCATCAGGACGACAAGATGAGCGGCACCATCACCACCCTCGCCCTTGCCATCGGCGTGCTCTCGCTGCCGCTGGGCGGAATGCTCACCGACGTGCTCTCCCGCCGCATCGGCCGGCGGCTCGGCCAGGTGCTGCCGATGTCGCTCACGAAATTCATCGCCGCGGGATTTTATCTGGTGGCCGTGCAGACCCAGTCGGTGTGGGCGGCGGTAGTCGCCTTCGGGCTGGTGACGTTCTTCGTCGATTTCGGCCTGCCGGCGATGTGGACGACGATGCAGGACATCAGCGGGAAGCATCAGGCACAGTTCTTCGGCTGGGGGAACATGTGGGGAAACTTTGGCGCCGCCATCCAGCCGCTGCTGATGACCGCCGTGCTGCGGACATGGGACATGAATCATGACTTCAAGGAAGGCGTCTGGCTCTGCGCCGCCGCGCTCGTCGCCGCCGGCGTGCTGGCGCTGGGCATCAACTCGGATAGGCCGGTGATCAGCGAGCGCTGACGGCGCAAGCCTTGGTTTCATCGACGCAAAGCCCGCCCGCCTCGCTTCCTCAATCCGTCAGGCCCGGTACATCGTTCGTGTCCACCAGCGCCGTTGCGTTGGCACTGCATCGCTGAACACCGCGGAGACGCGAGGGTTTGCGTTCGTTCTGTGGTGTCACGATGATTCGGGGCGTGATGCGAGTCGGCGAGCGGCGCTTTACAGTTCGTGTGTTGCCAGAGCAGCGGTCTGTTGTTTATTGGGAAGAGTATGATTATCCGTATCTAGTTGCAGCCTAATGCGCTGTAGCGAACGGCTTCAGCGCCGACCGTTCGAGCGTCTTGGGAGTTCGTGAGCGCACGGTGCGCTCCACCCGCGCCGCCGAGGCCGTCTCTGAGCTTGGGTCGTTAGCCGTCTTGCATGTTCATGCTGCCAGCCATTTTCAATCGCAAACATCAAGCGGCTGAGGAGTCAGATTTCGGACGCCGTTTCGGTTGGTTCATCGAGCGAGACGGCGAGAGGATTGGTGAGCTTGATTACATCCGCTGGGATTCGGCGGCACAGTTTTGGCACGAGTATCGACTGGCTTGGCGCAGACCAGAGGATGCAGTGGTTGGTCCAGATGCTTGGATTGCAGCGAAGCTCGTCCTCCGGAGTCGGCGTTACACCGATGTTGTGATTGATACGTTTCTGACATCACCCGAGCGAGACGCTGGAGTGATTGCAGTTCGAGGTGCGTCTGTTCCTGAAGAGAGACTTTGATACGATGACGATGGCCAGCCATGCGCTGCAGCGAATCCGGCGTGAGCGTCGCGGTTGCAACCGTTGCGTCCCGCGAGCCGGGTCGCTGAGCTTGGCTCGTCAGGCGTCGACTGGCTTCACAACATAGAGGCAAACGCCTTCCACTGTTCATCGACGCTCTTGCCGGTGATCTGGCCCCACAGCACATCGCTGCATTCGCCTCTGCGGAGAGCCGCGTTCAGCTTCGCAACGAGTTCCGCGTGGCCTTGCTTTTCCACCCACTCGAGGAACATCGCCGTGGTCTTGTAGGCGTCTTTGTAGCTCGCTTTCGCGGGATCGAGCTTCGGTCGTGGCGCGGCGGGCTCATACTTCACGATGCGGATGTAGTCGGCGATGCCTTCGACGAGCCAGCCAGGGCCGCCGCCGGGATGCGATTGCACGACGTGCGTCAGCTCGTGAACGATCATGCCGAAGTCGTCGGGATGCGCGCGCACGTATTTGGCCGCGATGGTTATCTTGCCGCCCGCTGCATGAGCGACGCCAGCCATCGTCGGATCAAAGTAGAGCGTCACTTCTTTCGGTGCGGTGAAGCCATCGCTCGGCAGCAGCGCGGCGATTTTGGGAAACCACTCGACGCAAAGCGAACCCGCCTTGTGGCCCCATTCCTTGAGGTCGGGCGCATCGTTCGTGTCCACCAGCACCGTCGCATTGGCGCTGCTGATCTTGGTCATTGTTCTCTTCGAAGCGATGCCTTTGAGTTCGAGATCGTGGCGGCGCTTCGCTTCATCGCGTTTGAAGATCGGGCCCACCTCGACCACGCAATTCTCGCCATCGGTCTTCACCCACGCGCAATCCGGCGAATCCTGCGGCGGCTTGTCCGGATAATAGGCGGACGCTTTCTTCAGCGGCACCTTTTGTCCGTTCAGTCGCGGCCAGCCAAAGGTGACATTCACCTTCGGGATGCCCGACTTCGGGATCTTCGCCGTGCTATACACCTCGACGAAGGCACTGTGCTTCGGCCAGAACGTGAAGTCGGTTCCTTCAAAACGCAGACTGCCCACTTCATGCGTCTGACCGTCCGCTGATCGAATCGAGCAGGTGAACCAGGTGCAATCGACGTCCTTCACCTTCTCGCTTTTGCCCTTCGTCACGCACCAAGTGTAGGTGCCCTTCGTCCAGGCAAACGGACGACGCACACTCGCGAACTCGCCCTCATAGCCCGCGCTCTCGACGAGACAATCCTCAGCTGCCGTCTGCACATGATCGAGACCGATGGGAGTCTTCTTGTCGCTCGACCAACGCGAGAAGATGCCGCCTTTGCCACGATGCACGCGCTCGCGACTCTCCTTGTTCACCCAGCCATTGATGTTGGTCTGGATGCCGCCGTAGAATTGCAGTCCGTTGATCTGCGCGATGCCGCAGGGCGAGATGTAGAGGTTGTAGTCGCCCGGCACATCGCGATCGATGGTCACATCCATCTCCAGCGAGGTGAAATGCTCCACCGGCTTCTCGAACTCCCACCAGATGTTCGCCACATGCCACGGACTGCCCGGCAGCGTGACACCCGCCGCCTTCGCCATGTCTTCCGGTGACGGCTGCTTGCACAGGTCTTCAGCAGAAGACAAGGCGACGGCGCAACAAACGGCGAGTAACCACACGAAAGGAAAAGCCAGGCGATTGGAGAACATGGCGGCAAAGAATTGAGGCGTCTTCATGACTCAAGCCCGCAAACGGCGCAAGTTCTTTGTCCAGTTTATCGGATTGTCTTCCGACATATTGCCAACAGCTATCTGTCGTGCGTTCGCGGCGCTTGCCCTACGCGATCAGGGTGGCGGCCGAGCGTTCCACCCGCGTCGAATCATCGACCTCACTTCGTCTTCGGCTCGATGCGAACAGCTTCGGGTTTAACGGCCGAATTCTTCTTCACGGCTGGCGCTTCGGCCTGCGCTTTCTCCAGCGCCGAATCCCAATCGACTTTCAGCAACACGTCCCAGCCGGGGCTTTGGTTTTTCACGCGGCAGGAGCAGCGGCCGGTGAGGAACATGGTGATGTCTTCGAGCGCGGCATCGTCGAGGTCCTTCAGCGGGAATGATCCGAGCACGCGGCCGCGACCGAAGACGGGGGCGGCGAAGGGTTCGCCTTTCGCGAGTGCCTCGGCGCATTTCGTACCGGCGAGCATGGCGCAGAAGAGCTTCTCGGCTTCGTCCTTCATGGAGACGCGGACGGCGGTGAGTTCGAGTTTCAGTGGCGGACCAGCGCCAAGCTGGCTGTCGGGATCATTCGGATCCTGCGGCGGCAGCGCGACGACCTGCTGGAGATAGCGCAGGCGTTTTGAGATGCGGTCAAACTCCGTCTTGTCTTCGGGCGTGCCGTTGTCGGCGAAAACCCAGATGACGGATTCACCGGTGAGGATGCGCTTGATCAATTCGGTGCGTGCGGGTGATTCGAGGAGCTTTTGCAGCGACTCGGCATTCACGGCTCCGGACCAGATCGGCGGTGCATCGAAGGTGCCGAAGAGGAGCTGTGCGTCTTTGACGGACGCATCCTTGGCGGTTTCGATCTTGATGTTCGCCGGCGGGTTTCCAATCAGCGGCACGAGCATCTTGGCGATGTCGGGCTGCTTCGCCATCGCGGCAGGAACGACGAGACGAAACGCATCGGCCGGCCAGCGGTCGAGCGCGTAGCGGAAGACGGGAATGGTGCAGGCGACTGCGCTCGCGGCGAGAGCGACGAAGGCAAGCGTGATGAGTGCTGGAGAGCGCGGGCGCATGGCTATTTGGCAAAGCACTTCACGCGACCATCCACGGTGGCGACATACAGTTTGCCGCGCGCCACGATCATGCCGTCCCACGCGGGCGGGCTGTCGAGATCGAGACCGCCGACTTGCTCGCCTGTCTCCACATTCATGAGCCAGAGTTTCGCGCCGCGCTGACCATTGAGCGATGCGTCCTGCTCTTCGAGATCGTGCTGGATCGCCGGATCCTTCGCGGCCATGCGCTCGAAGGCGTATTCTTCATCGAGCAAATCCGGCGGACCAGCGACGGCAAGTGTCTTTCCAGCCAGCGCCATCGAGCGCGTGACGATGGGCACAAAGGTGTCCCAGCCGTGCTGCACGAAACTTCCGCCGTCCTTGCCGCCTTTGCCGGCCTTCCCTTTGGCGACGGCCTCTTGCGGATTTCTAAACCACAGCGCCACGCCGACTTTGCCTTTGCCCGTCTCGACGCCGACGCTGATGCCGTTGTTGCCATTGCCGCTGTCGTCGCGCGAGTCGCCATTGTCGAAGGTGCAGATGAGCGCCGATTTCTCCGGCCTGACAGCAGGCTCGGAGACGCGCTCGAGGATCTCTCCCGCACTCAATGCGCGCATCTGGAGGACGACCTGATCGAGCATGCCGGTGAAGCCATCCATCTTCTCCGCGCCGACACCGCTGGTAGAACCAAACTTCAGCGCGACCTTCGGGCGCGCGAGCATTCCCTTCGCCATCGCGGCAGCCATCTTTTGTCCGTCCACGTAGAGCGTCGTGGCTTTGTCGGTGTCGAGCACGCCGGCGATGTGATGCCATCCTTCGGCAAGCGATTCGCCGGATGTGATGGTGACCAGTTCCTTGCCGCCGCGCACGTCGAACTGCGGCTTCCGATCCTTCAATGAAAGCGCGAAGCCCTGGTTCGGGCCGCCCTCGCTGATGATCACGCCATTGTCGCCATCAGGCATGATCCACGCTTCGATGGTGAACGGGTTCTTGTCGGGAAAGAGGACGCTGGCATCAGGAAACGTGACGCCGCGCTCCGCATTCTGCTGCTTCGCGGCGGCCTGGGCCTTCTTGCCTTTCTTCTTTCCGCCGCCGCCATCTTTCGCGACATCCACAACGGGCGCTTCCTTGCTCGTGGAGAAAAGCGTGTGCTCCATCGTCGTGGTCCATTTGAAGTACTTCGCTTCACGACCATACGAGTAAACGTTCTTGTCATCGAACACGAGGATGCGTCCGGTGGGCGCATACTTGCCGGGCTGGTAATAGCCGCTCGCGCCACCGGCGGAGTGCTCGCCGTAGATCCACAGGCTGCGATGGAACCACTCCTGATCGAGATAACCAAACGCGGCGAAGATGTGCGGATCGTTTCCATGCTGCGCGGCGCCTTGCTCTGCGGTGCTGCCGCTGACCGGCGCGAGATCCCAGCGCTTGCCCGTCGCGGCTTCGATCTTCTGCGAGCGCAGATACAGCGTGCCTTTGCCATTGCTGCTGAGGATGTCGTTCAGCGCGGTCGGCATCTGCACGTTCTTGTGCAGCATCTGCAGGTCCTTGCCAGTCTCAGGATCATTGTGGTCGTAGGCGACTTCGACGAGCTTCTTCCCGCTCTTCGCGTCGAGCTTGATGAATTTCATCCCGCCATCGAGGAAGCACGAGCGGCCGCAGACGAGATTCACCGTGTCGTTTTCCACCAGCACGCTGCCATGCACCGGCCACACGCTCTCGAGCGACTCGAATGCAAAGTGCCGGAGATCCGTGGGCGCGGCGTGGAAGCGCCAGACCAGCGCGCCATTGCTCGCACGCAGCGCATACACATTGCCGTCCATGCAGCCGAAGATCACGCGGCCATTCCAATACGTCGGCGGTGAATCGACGCGCGATCCAGCGATGAAGTGCCACGCTTCCTTGCCGGTGTCGGCATCGTAGGCCCACAGCGTATGCGCATCGACCTGCGAGATGTAGGCCCTGCCGCCGGCGACGGTCATCGAGCTGAGTTTGCCGCTAAGTTTCACTTCCCACGCCGGCTTCGCGTCCTTCGGCGCTTCCTGCTTCGTGTAGCCGCTGCGTTCGTTGTCGTGTCGATACGTCGGCCAGTCGTTTGGATCAGCGGGTTCATCCTTCACCCCATCATACGCCGGGCCTTTCACGAGCCGCGCGTCTTCCGCGAACGGCGCGGGCAGTGGATGTTTGGCCTTCGGCGCGAGCGCATTCATGCCGAAGAGCTTGGCCTCCGGATAGCATGCGCAGTCATGCGGTCCGGCGTAGGTCAGCCCATTGCAAGGCAGCACGCCATAGAGACACGCGCCGCGCACCCAGTGATTGATCTCCCAGTGCGCTTTAGCTGGATCGACAAACTCAATGCCTGTGCGCGACGGGATGATGTAGTTGTCGGTCGCCTTTGCGATGTAGCAGCGGTGATGAAACCAGAACGCATCGATGTCGGGATCGAATTCCTTTTTCACCACGCCCGTCACGGGGTCGCGCCCGGTGAATTTGCCGCTCATGCTGCCGCTCGTGTCCGGCGCATTCCAGACGAGTCCGCCCGTCACGATCAAATCCTCCGGCGAGCGATAGCCCGACTTCTCGTGCGGCGCGAGCCATGCTTCCTTGCCGGTGGCCGCTTCGAGGCCCTTCATCGTGCCATCGCCGCCGGCGTAGAGAATCATGTCGCCGTCGATCAGCAGGCGCGGGCCGAAGTTGAACTCGAAGACTTTTCTCTTCGGCTCCGGCACGCTGGCCCAGTTCTGCACACCGGTCTTTGGGTCGAGACAGATGATCTTGTCGCCATCAAAATAGACGAGCCGCTTACCGTCGCAGGAGGTCGTGATCGGCGCGACGAGGCCTTCCTTTTTCCACAGCACCTTGCCGGTGTCGGGGTTCACAGCGACCAGCACGCGTGGTTTGCGATCCCATTCGTACTCCTGCGCCACGCGGCCCTGGTCGTTCTGATTTTGCGGCGCGTAATCCTTCAGCACATATTGGCCCGACGGATTCGTGAGCACGTAAAGCGTGCCGCTCGAGTAGATCATCTCCTCCGCGCCCTTCGTCTCCTCAAACGTGCGGACGACTTCCCCCGTGCCCGCATCCACACAGCTCACCGGTGCCGTGATGCCGAGCGTGACGAAGATGCGGTCGCCATCGGCCACCAGCCTGCGCGTGAGCTGCGTCGGCCCTGTTTTCAGCGGCCACATGTTCGTGCTCCACTCCGCGATCGGTTTCTTCCAGAGCACGACGCCGTTGAACGCATTGCGTGCGATGAGAGAAAACTTGGCCGGCAACAGGATCGAAGTCCGCGAGCCCTCGTCCATGATGTAAAACAACCGGCCGAGCGACGACACCATCGCCGTCAGGCTGCTCATGCGGTCGTGATGCCGAGACCAGCGCGGACTGCCCAGCCATTGCAAGCGCTCCGGCGGTCCGACTTCCTTGTCGTGCGACACCGCATTGCCCGCCGCGCTGTAATAATAATGCGTCCACCCGTCCATGTCGGCCGGCCACGCCTTCACCGCTTTCTGCCAGGCGCCGTTTTGCTTCGTCATCGTCACGCCGAGAGGCGAAACCACGCGCTCGATCTCTTCCGGCGACACCTTCTGCCCGTCGTCGATCACCAGCAGATTCACCGAGCCCTCGACATAAGGCAGGTCCTTTCCATTCCACGCATCCACACCCACCGGCCCATACACGCCCTTCTTCAAAATCGACTCACGCACTGTCACGACACTGCCCGCGTCCGACACCAGCCCATGAACCTGATAGCCATCCCCTGCCTTCAGCGCCGCAGTCAGCGAACCATCACCCGCCCCCACATGGACCACGAAACCCCCTTTGATGCCTGATTGGGTGAGAATGTCCTTCGCCAGTTTTGCAGAGTCTGCGTCGGACGCAAAAGCGGCTGCGGCGATGAAAAACAGGGCGGCTGATAAACAGAGCGGTTTCATGGAGGAGTGACTGGGATGTGACCGCGTGAAACGTCACGAGCCCGGGGTGCTATCACGATTCTATACCCGAAGGCAAGCAGGCTTGTTTGAGCCGATGATCTCAAGGGGCATGACCGGCTGGCGAACGGTCACGCGATCCATCGGCAAAATGCACCGACAGGCCCTGCAGCACATAGCGTCCCTGCCATGAAGAAGAGAATTGCTGCCCCTGATGGCTGAGCCGGGTGATAATACCTTTTGCCTGCGCACTCGGCCGCAACTCTCGATTGGCGGCGGAATTTTCGTTTCGCGCGTCCACGAGCGGATGTCGTACGAGGCTCTACCGGCGCACCGCCCGTGCTTCAACGCACACCGCGATAGCAGCGCCGACCGCCAAACACAACATGGGCGACGCGCTCAAATCGTGCCGCTCATATGGCGAGTGCTCATTTCGAAGCCACTGGCAAACCGCGGTCAACATCTCGTGGCAGGCAAAGGAGAAAATGGATCGCGTCGTCGCACTGCCAGTCGCCCTGCACGAGCCGGTGGTGATGCAGATGCGCACGGCAGAGGCGATGGCAAATCTGCCCGTGGACCTGCCTGGCTCGGTCACCAAGAAGCATCCGCGCCCAATTCGACGGCGGCAGGGCCTTGCAATTCCGGGGAGGGAGGCCGCTCGCCTATCGGCACACCGGCAAGCAAGCGCCCCGCCATATGCATGTGGTCACAATGTGCAGCGCGCAGCGCTGCAGATGGCAGCCAAAGCCAGAGTCGGAGCCAAGGTCACGCCGCACATACTGCGCCACACCTTGCCACCCATGCTCATGGCGTGGGCGCGGCGGTGCGCGATCTCCAGGCGGTGCTGGGCCACATACGGCTGGAGACGACGATGCGCTGGCTCGAGGCGCGCCCTGCGGCAGTGCGCAGCCCGCTGAATGATCTGGCATCTGCGGCAGCAAGGTGAACATTCCCGAATCATGAAGCTCCGCACTCTTGTCCTTCCCGTTCTCACCGCGCTCGGCTCCATCGCGCCGGCTGCCGATCCCGAGTTTTTTGATGTCTTCGTCCCTGGCAAAGACGGTTACCCGGCGATTCGCATTCCTTCCGTCCTGGTGACGAGGCAAGGCAGCGTGCTCGCCTTTGCGGAGGCGCGGAAGACGCTCGGGGATCAGAGCGAGAACGACATCGTCACGAAGCGCAGCACCGATGGCGGCGCGACGTGGAGCGCGCTGAAGCTCATTCACGATGACGGCGCGAACTCGCTAAACAACCCCACCGCCGTCGTCGAGCAGCAAAGCGGTCGCGTCTTCCTGATGTATCAGCGCATCCCGGCGCATCTGCACGAATCGAGCAAGGAGACCGCGACCGGGCTCGATGGCCCGAACATCTATCGTAACTTCCTCGTGTGGTCCGATGACGATGGCGTGACGTGGAGCAAGCCGTTCGATGTCACGGCAACCACGAAGCGCCCCGAGCGTGCGACGACCATTTGCAGCGGTCCCGGTGTCGGCATTCAGCTCACGCACGGACCGCAGAAAGGAAGACTGATCATTCCCTTCAACGAAGGTCCGTTCTGGCAGTGGCAGAACTTCGCGGTGTTCAGTGACGATGCAGGCAAGACATGGAGCTATGGCAAGGATGCGCCAGGAGCCTTGCTGCCAGATGCGAAGATGAAGACCCGCAGTCAGGTCAATGAAGTCCAAATGGTGGAACTCAACGCAGGTGGTGTGCGCATCGACAGCCGCCAGTTTGCAGGCGCACGAGTGCGCAAGACGGCGACGAGTTACGACGGCGGATCGACTTGGAACAATGTGCGTGACATTGCCGACATTCGCGACCCGAGCTGCATGGCCGGCGTGTTGCGCTACTCCTTTGATGACGGCAGCGGCATGGGCAAGATCATCCACACCGGCCCCGACAGTAACAAGCGCGATCACGGCACGGTCTATCTCAGCCTCGACGACGGCGCGACCTTTCCCATCAAGCGCGAGCTGTATGCTGGCGGCTTCGCTTACAGCATGCCGACGCGTCTCGCCGATGGACGCGTGGGCGTGCTCTTCGAGGCGGACAACTACAAGCGCATCGCCTTCGCGCGCTTCGGCATCGACTGGCTTACGCGCGACGTGAACTACGCCACCGAGCCTGAGTCACGCAGCGAGCGTGCGGGCAAGTTCGGCTGGTGGATGGCGCGGCACGAGCAGAAGCTGGAGGAGATCAAAACCGGTGCCGACATCATCTTCCTCGGTGACTCGATCACGCAGAACTGGGAAGTCGCTGGCAAGGACGTTTGGCAGCAGCACTTCGGGAATCGCAAGGCGATCAACCTCGGCTTCGGCGGCGACAGCACGCAGCATGTGCTCTGGCGTCTCGATCACGGTGAACTCGACAACGTGCATCCGAAGCTCGTCGTGCTGCTCATCGGCACCAACAACGCCCGCCACAGCGAAGCCTCGCCCGCGCAGATCGCCGCTGGCGTGGAGGAGATCGTGAAGCTCATTCATTTGAAAGCACCGAGCGCCAAGGTGTTGCTGCACGCCGTCTTCCCACGCGGTCCAGATGCGAATGATCCGGTGCGCAAACGCTGCGAAGAGATCAGCCTCACCGTGCGTCGTCGTGCTGCGACGATGCGCGCCGAGTTCATCGACATCGGCGCAAAGCTCATGAACAAAGACGGCACCGTGAGCAAGCACATCATGCCCGACCTGCTGCACCTCAGCGCCAAGGGTTATGAGATCTGGGCGAAGGCGATCGAGCCGAAGATCAATGAGATTGCATCCGCAGGGTTGCGCGTGCCTGCCTTCACCGCCTACGCTGACCCTAATGCGGATGGGTTGAAGGTCTCGAAGGAGCAAGGTATCTCGAACTGGAAAGACGGCACGCAGCGTGTGCTCTGGTTTGGCGAGCTGAAGGCTGCGGGAGCACTCACGGCATCGGTGGCGGTGAAGGCCATGGACGGTGTGAAGCTGAAGCTTGCAGTGAATGGCGAGGCGCACGACGCAACGGTGAAGAGTGGCGCAGCAGAATTCGGAGGCTTCGCGATCGCGAAGGCAGGCTACACGAAGTTCGAACTGTCGCTCGTGAGCGGCGAAGTCGAAGCGGTGGATGCGCTTGTGCTCGATGGTGCGGCGGCGTCCAATGCGCATTTCAACCTGGAGCCGCGTCGCAATGCGTCATCGGTGCATCTCATGTATCCGCTGCCGAAGGACGCGGAGGTGGCGATGTTCTACAACGAGGTCACAGCGGTGAAGGATCCCGTTTACACCTTCTACATGGCCTGCGGCTTCTCGCGCGGCTACTTCGGCATGCAGGTGAACTCGGCGACGGAGCGGCGTATCATCTTCTCCGTGTGGGACTCGGGCGCAGGTCAGGGCGCGAAGGATCGCAGCACGGTGGCGGCTGATGACCAGACGCAACTCCTGGGCAAAGGTGAGGGCGTGGAGGCGAGCGTGTTCGGCAACGAAGGCACCGGCAGGCACTCGCATCTGCTGTATCCGTGGAAGACGGGCGAGGCGCAGAAGTTCATTGTCACTGCGAAGGCCGATGGCACGCACACGATCTACTCGGGCTACTGGTTTCATCCCGAGAAACAAAGCTGGATTCTGATCGCCAGCTTCCGCGCACCGAAGGATGGCAGGCTGCTGCGCGGACTGCATTCATTCAGTGAAAACTTCGGCGGCAGCAACGGCCACCTCCAGCGCAAGGCGCTCTACGGTCCGCAGTGGATCGCTGACACCAAGGGTCAGTGGACCGAGCTGCTCGAAGCGAAGTTCAGCCACGATCCGACCGGCAAGTCAGCGCGACTCGATCGATTTATGGGCGTGGAGAACGGACGGTTCTTCCTCTCGCACGGCGGCTTCGTCGAGGGCTGCACGAAGTATGGCGAGCCCTTCACGCGCACAGCGACGAAGGCACCGGTGGTGAAGCTGCCGCAACCTTGAATGTCGGACGACCCAACGGTTGCCCTGGTGACACAATCACTTGGCGCCAATGATCATGAATACTTGCACCAATTCACAGAGCGTGGCGGGTTTGGCGGGTTGGATTGGCCTCACATTTCTCGCGCCGCTGACAGGTGTCCTCAGCAAGCCGGGAGCCTGGTATGCGGCATTGAACAAACCATCGTTCAATCCGCCCGCCTGGATTTTCGGCCCCGTGTGGTCGCTTCTTTACACGCTCATGGCTCTCGCGGCGTGGATAGTTTGGAAGCGCGGTGGCTTTGCGGCACATCGCCGAGCCTTGGTGCTGTATCTGATCCAACTCGCCCTCAATGCAGCCTGGACTCCGGCTTTTTTCGGCATTCACCGGCTCGACCTCGCTTTCGGGGTGATCGTCGCGTTGTGGATCGCCATCGCACTGACCCTGCGCGCGTTCTGGCAGGTGAATCGTCTGGCTGGTGGTTTCTTCGTTCCTTATCTCGCATGGGTCAGCTTTGCGGCGTTTCTAAACTGGACTCTCTGGCGGTTGAATCCCTGAGCGCAGATGACCAGTCGCATCGCCATCATCGCAGCCCTGATCGCGCTGGCATTCATCGCCTGGATGAAGCTGCGGCCCGCGCCCCTCGTGTCGTCCCCGCCTCCCGAGGTGAAGCTGCTTGAGGGCGGCGTGGATGCTGCTGGCAAATTCACCCAAGCGCCCGAGACGAAAACGCTGCTCACTCGCGAGGCGGCGGAGGCGGAGATGAAGAAGTCGCTGAATTTGCAGACGCTCGGGCCGGACACGTTTGCGCTGGGGCTGGTGAAGTTCGACAAGCGAGCGCGGACGATGCGTTTTCCGGCGAGGGTGAATCTGCGTGACGAGGTGATCGAGTATGCGCTGGTCGCCAGCACCGGGAAGGCGCACGAGGCGTTGTTCGTGACGGATGCGAAGCCGGAGCATCTGCATCTCGCCTCATTGTTGCTGAATGTGCCGGCGGCTTTGCTGAACGGGCAGCTCGATGAAGCGGCGACGTTTCCCGCATCGAACGGCGTGAAGATCACGGTGGCGTGGAAGAAGAACGGCCCCGATGCGGTGCATGATCTCGCGGAGCTGGTGCTCGTGAATGCCGCCGACGGCCAGTCCAGCGCTCCGATGACTGCGGGCACGTGGTTCTATGGCGGTTCGCGCTTCAATGCGCTGGGCTTTCTCGCCTCGCAGGAAGGCTCATTCATCGGCCTGATCAGCGACAGCGCTGCGCTCATCGAGAATCCGCGCGTGGATCGAGCACGGGATGACATTCACTTTCCAAACAAGGCGCTGCTTCCGGCGAAGGGGACCCAGGTGGAGTTTGTGGTGCAGCTTCCGTAGCGGAGTGCCTTTTCACCTCGGGTCTTGTTTTTTCGCTGGTGGTTATGTTAGGCTTCTGGCTGTCCTACCAGCCCATGCGTCTTCTTATCCTTTGCTCCCTAGTCGGCTTCGCGTCCTTCGCCGCCGAGGAAACGCGTGAGCGACCGCTCGGGCCGATCGGCGGGACGTATCGGGTGACGCCGGGCGTGAACTACGTACGCGTGACGTCGGTGACGAGCGCTGCGCCGGGCGCGACTGCGGGGCTGAAGGTGAACGACCTGATTCACGGCGCGTTCGGGAAAGAATTCTCGCCGACTGGCGAGTTTCACAGCGGTGTGACGCAGGAGCTGGGCTATGCGATTGATCGCGCGGAGGGCAGCGATGGCGTGCTGCCGCTGAAGGTGCTGCGGCCTGGCACGGGTGATCTTGTTTTGACGGTGAACCTGCCTGTCGCGGGCGCGTATGGGCCGGCGTATCCGCTGAACAGCGCGAAGTTCGGCGCAATGTCTGAGAACGCGTGTGCTTATCTGCACACGACGGCGCTCTCCGCGAATGGCGACCTCGGCTACCTCACCGGATGGACCGGCCTTTGTCTCCTGGGACATCCGAACTGGAATGATCTCACCGGAGCGAAGCCGTATCGGCTCTCCATTAACAAGATCCGCGACTACGCCGTGGCGCAGATCAATGCCGCACTCTATGCGCCAGTGGAGGACAAGCTCATCGATGGCTCGGCGAATCCGAACTACGTCGGCGGTGCAGTGAGCAACTGGTATCTCGGCGGCTGGGTGATGTTCCTCAGCGAGTATCGCGCGAAGAGCGGTGACACGAGCGTGGACGCGGCGATCCAGCGCGGCGCGGAGATTTGCTCGAACACGGTGCAGTGGTGGAAACAGCCCGCGCTGAATGCAAACGGCTACTCACCCGAGTATGCGAACATCGCGGGCATCGTGTCGCACGGCGGCGTGACGGGCGATTACATCCACCTCGGCTGGGGCGGCGGCATCAACATCTGCGGCGTGCATTCGTTCAACGGGCTCGCCTTTGCGAAGCGTGCGGGCTCGGACATGACGGTGCGGCCGCGCGACGGTCACTACTTTGGCTACGCCACCTGTCCTACCGGCGTCGTTCCGCCCGGCATGGAAAACTACGATCACGCGCTGAGCGAGAAGTTCACGATGTGCTGGGAGTGGATGGTCGGAAAATGCGGCGGCTGGTCGCCGGGGGACATTCACGACGGTCATGTGTGCTACACCGTGCAGGGCTGGAGTTCCTACGATGCGGGTGGTCGCACACCGGCGGCATTGCTCGGCATATTGCTTTATCAAAACGGTGCCGCGCTGAACTCAACCGATGCCGATCGGGTGTCGCGCATGAAGAACTATGTCTCGCGCAACTACATGCAGCATCAGGATGCACATGCGTTTGTCGTCGGCGCGGTGGGCTTTCAGCAGATGGTCGCGCCGTTTTTGTCGGACAGGCAGCTTCGCTACTTCATGGACAACTGGCGCTTCAGCTACGCGCTGTCGCACTCGCACACAGGCGGCTTCTTCTACTTTCCGTCGCGCAATGTGGCGGACAACTATCTGAACGAGACGACCTGCGCCGCGATCAATTGTGCGATGCCGCTGACCGTCGCGAGTGGCGGACTGCCTCACATCCCTGGCTACAACACGGCGCGCATCTTCGCGAACTTCACTTCGCCAAACGTGACGTGGCCGCGCATCGAGGCGCGCTATGTCAAAACCTCGACTGCCACGCTGAACATACCGGTCACCATTCACGATGGCCAGGGCGTGGCGATCACACCGACGAGCGTGACGTGGACAAAAGTGAGCGGCCCCGGCAGCGTGACTTTCAGCGCGCCGAACGCTTCGACGACGGACATGACCTTCTCGCAAACGGGCAAGTATCAGGTGCAGCTCGCTGCGACGAGTGGTGCCTACAGCGTGACGGAGCCGCTCGATGTCGATGTGCAGCTCACCACACCGCCTGTGGGCTATCAGGTCGGCGTCGTGAACTACGATGTTTACACCGGCATCAGCGGCACAACGGTCGCCTCGCTCACCAGCGCCGCGAAGTATCCCGCGTCGCCGGATGTGTCGCACACGCTGACGAAGATGGAGGGCGACTACAGCGGCGACAATTACGGCGCGCGGATCACGGGCCTGGTGATTCCGCCTGTCACAGGCAGCTACGTGTTTTACATCGCATCAGACGACAACTCGCAGCTCAAGCTGAACACGAGCGGCACCAGTGCGGGTGGTGCGACGGTCATCGCAACGGTCGGCAACTGGACGAACAAATACGAGTGGACCAAATACACGAGCCAGAAATCCGCGACGCTGAATCTCACCGCCGGTGTGCCGCTCTACATCGAGGTGCTGCAAAAGGAAGCAACCGGCGGCGACAATCTCGCTGTCGGCTGGAGCATCAATGGCGGCGCGATCGAAGTGATCGATGGCGTGTATCTCGCCGCTCCCGTTGCGCCCGCAGTGACGAGCATGGCCATCACGCAGCATCCGCAGCCGGCGAGTACGGCGATGGGTGGCAACGTCACGCTCAGCATCACGGCTACAGGCCCGTCGCCGGCCGTGTATCAATGGCGGCGCAATGGCGTGAATGTCGGACCACCGAGCACGGAGCCGACGCTGGCGATGACGAATGTCAGCGGTGGTGCCGATGCAGACTACGACTGCGTTTTCACCACGCCGCTCGGCACGCTCACGAGCAACAGCGCGCACGTCACCATCACCGATGCCGGAGCCATCGCCGCCGGAGGATTGTGGCGCGAGGTTTACAGTCTCATCGACGGCTCAGCCATCACCGATCTCACGAGCGCCACGGTGTTCCCCTATTTCGCGGATGTCAGTGGCGTCATCACCAGCGCCGCCGCGCCATCGAGCTACGGCGACAGCTACGGCCAGCGCATCACGGGATGGATCAAGCCGACAGTGAGCGGCAATTACCGCTTCTACCTCACTTCCGATGACGCCTCCGAGCTGTGGCTGAGCGTCGATGAATACCGCGCGCACAAGGTGAAGCTCACGCAGGTGAATGGCTACACCGGCGACAAAAGCTGGAGCAGCGTCACTCCATCGGCCTATGTGCCGCTCGTCGCTGGTCAGCGCTACTACGTCGAGGTTTTGCACAAGGAAGGCGGCGGCGGTGATCACGTCGCCTTTGCCTGGCAAAAAGAAGGCGATGCCGCGCCGGTGAATGGCAGCGGCGAGGTGGACGCCAGCGTTTTGGAATACCGCGTCGGCGGATACTACGCCGATCCAGTGCCCGTGCCGGCTTACACGAAAGCGGATGCGATGAATGCGATCGCCACTGTCGCCACTTCGCTCGACGTGCTCGCGAACGACATCGATCTCGACAATGCATCGCTCGTTTTGCAAAGCGTCACGCAAGGCGCGAGCGGCAGCGTCGCCATCAGCGGTCGCAATGTGATCTACACCGGCCAGCCTGGCTTCGTCGGAAACGATTCGTTCACCTACACCGTATTGAACAGCCAGGGCCAGACCGCCATCGGCACCGTGAGCGTGAAGGTCGGCGATCCCTACAGCGGGTTGCTCGGATGGTGGCGCTTGAATGAAAACACCGGCACCACCACCGCCGACACCAGCGGTAATGGCAACAACGCCACGCTCAGCGCGGGGACGACGTGGACCACTGGCAAATTCGGCAGCGGCATCCTCATCAGTGCGAACTCGCAGTGGGCCGTCACGACCACTGGCAAGACGACGCCGTCCACCTTCACGATCGCCGCATGGATTAATCCGACGAATGCCAGCGGCATCGACACCATCCTCACGCTCGGCAGCAATGTCAGCTTCCGCACGAATGGCTCGCGACTTCGCCTCACCACCTACGGCTTTCAAGATCACGACTCCGGCACCAGCATGTTCAGCGGCAATGTGTGGACACACGTCGCCGTCACCTTCACGCCCAGCACGAGCGATGGCGTGAAATTCTACGTGAATGGCGCGCTGCGCAGCACGCTCGCCAGCTCCGCCATCACCACCGGCACCGGCGCGTGGAAGATCGGCGGCGCGACCGCCGCCAGCGAGTATTTCGCCGGCTCGCTCGACGAAGTGCGGCTCTACAATCGCATCCTCAATCCCGCCGAAATCGCCACGCTCGCGAACGCATCCCTCTTCGACGACTGGCGTGCGATCTGGTTCTCCCCCGGCGAACTCGGCAACTCGCTCGTCTCCGGTGCCAACGCCACCACACCCAACGGCGGTCTGACCGTGCTCGGTGCCTATGCCTTCGGCTTAAACCCTCGTGCAACCAACGGCCCCGACAGCGTGTGGTCGAGCAGCAGCAGCGGCACGCGCTACTTCAATTATCACCGCCGCAAAGCCCCCCACGGCCTCACCTTCACCGAGAAGACCTCCACCGACCTCATCAACTGGACCATCGGCACGCTCACCACCACCAGCGTCACCGACGACGGCAACGGCACCACCGAAACCGTCACCCTCCAGCCCGTCACACCGCCCGGCACGAAGATGTTCTTCAAGGTCGAAGCCACCCATCCGTGATCGTTTGCGGTTACGCACGGATCCGTGGGTCCCGTTGATTGACCGGAGGGTCGATAGTGCTTCCATCCACCGATTTCCAGCACATGCCTCCGCATCGCACCGCCGCACTCACTTCCGCAGAACGCATCACGGCGATCCGGTTGGCATTTCCGGCCGGCGGCCTTTTTCATGACAAGGAGTGGGTGCTCTCCCCCGAGCCGTTCGCACTGGATGAGGTCACGCTGGATCGCATCGAGGCTCTCGGCCCTGCGTTGCTCGCTTTCCAGCGAGCGTGCAATCGTCTCTATCTCGAAAGCGCTGAAGGCCAGGTATATCCGTGGGTGGCTCGACTGCTCGACCAAGGCAAGCCGCAAGGCGTTGTCGAGCTCGGTCGCCACGCTGCATGGCGGGATGAGCTGCCGCGCGTAATCCGGCCGGATCTCGTGCTCACGGAAAGAGGCGTGTGCATCTCCGAGCTGGACTCTGTCCCGGGCGGCATTGGACTTACGGCGTGGCTGAACCTGACGTACGCGGCGCTCGGTGACGCCGTCATCGGCGGTGCCACGGGCATGATCGACGGCTTCGCCGCGGCGTTTCCGCGCGAGGACATTCTCATCTCCCGGGAGTCCGGCGACTACCAGCCGGAGATGGAATGGCTGGCTGAGCATACGGCAGCAAGGCGGCGCGTCATCCGGACCGCGGATTACGACTCTTCGCGTCAGGTCCCCCCGCCGCATTCATTCTACCGCTTCTTTGAAATCTTTGACCTCGACAATGTGGAGCACTCCTCCGCATTCCTGCGGCAAGCCATGGCGGGAGATGCGGACTTCTCGCCACCGCTGAAGGCGTTCCTCGAGGAGAAGCTCTGGCTGGCGCTGTTCTGGACTCCGCAGCTTCAAGAATGGTGGAGCGCGGCCTTGAGCACGCCGCATCTCTCCATTCTGCGCGAGAGCATCCCTTTCGGCTGGATCATGAATCCCCAGCCCCTGCCTGTCACGGCAGTCTATCCTGGTCTGGACATCAACTCGTGGGATGAGCTCAAGTCATTCGGCCGCCGGCAGCGTGAGCTGGTGCTGAAAATCAGCGGCTTCTCCGAGCGCGGCTGGGGATCACGCGGAGTTTTCATCGGTCACGATCTGTCGCAAGAGGCGTGGGCGGCCGCGATCGACGAGGCGCTTGCTTCCTTCGCGACGAACCCCTTCGTCCTCCAGCGCTTTCACGCCGGCCGCGTGGTGAATCATCCCGCCTGGCAAGGCGAACGGCAGGCCGCCACGCTTGAACGCTCCAGAGTACGCCTCTGCCCCTACTACTTCGTCATCGGCGGGGAATCCCGGCTCTCGGGCGTGCTCGCCACGGTGTGTCCTGCCGACAAGAAAATCCTCCACGGCATGAAGGACGCCATGATGCTGCCGTGCACTGCGGCCCCGTGAGACAGACACGCTGCGCGCGCCCTCCCGGCTCACGCCACCGAAGCCGGCAGCAGTTCGCGGATCGGCTCACCGAAGGGCAGGATGGGCATCGGGCGGCCTTGGAAATCTTCGAAGCTGTCGTCGTAGTTGATGCCGAGGTGGGTGTAAACCGTCGCCCACAGATCGTTCGGGCTCATCGGTCGCTCGACGGGATATTCTGCTTTGTTGTTCGTCGCGCCGACGATTTGTCCCGTGCGCATTCCGCCGCCGGAGACGAGGAGCGACATCGACTGAGGCCAGTGATCGCGACCGGGCTGCATCACGCCGGTTTGCGTGCCGATCTGTGAGTTGATCTTCGGCGTGCGGCCGAATTCGCCGGTGCAGACAATCATGACGTCCTTGTCGAGGCCGCGCGCATAGATGTCATCGATGAGCGCGGTGAGCGCCTGATCGTAGCACGGCATGCGCCAGCGGAGGTCGGCATACATGTCGCAATTCACCGCGTGACTGTCCCAATTGTAGCAGCAGTTCTTCGGGATGCCGGTACGTCCGGGATTCGGATTTTCCCACACCATCGTCACAAAGCGCGCACCAGCCTCGACGAGCCGCCGCGCCATCAATCCGCGCTGGCCGTAGGCGTGCATGCCATAGCGCTCGCGCACTTTGGCAGGCTCCTTGGAGAGATCGAAGGCGTTGCGCACTTCGTCGCTCGTCAGCATGTCAAAGGCGCGCTGGCTGAACTGGTCCATCGCGCCCATGAGGCCGCTCTTGTCGGCATCGCGGCGCAGGCGATCCATGCCGCCGAGCAAATGCATGCGATCCTCGAGCCGCGTCTCCATGTCAGGCGTGAGGCCGATGTTCTGCACCTGAAAATCCGGCGCGCTCGGATCACCCGATACCATGAACGGTGTGGCGCTGGGTCCGAGATACGCCGGGCCAAATGCAAAGACATCGATGCCGCTTCGGCCATTGTCCGTGCCGGCGACACAAGTCGGCATGCCATTGCCCGGGCGCTTCAGCTTGCGCATCACGATCGAGCTGACCGCCGGCGCATCATTCACCGTGCCGACCGGCGTGGCGGGAATGCGACCGGTGAGGAAGCGTTTATGCCCGCCGCCGTGATCCGCGAAGTCGTGATGGATCGAGCGGATGATCGCATACTTGTCCGCGATCTTCGCGTGCATCGGCATCAGCTCGCAAACTTCGATGCCGCGCACGTTCGTGCGGATCGGCCGCAGGATGCCGCGATACTCCGGCGGCGCCTCCGGCTTCATGTCATAGCTCTCGAGCTGCGACATGCCACCCGGCAGCCAGATGAAGATCACCGACTTCTCCTTGAGCTTCTTCCCCGCATTTTTCGCAATCGTCTCAGCTCGCAAAAAGTCGCTCATGCCCATGCCGAGCATGCTGAGCGCACCAATCTCAAGAAAACTGCGGCGCGACACCGGGCCGCGGCAGCGATGAGAAAACATGGAAGCGGGAGGGGGCATGAGGTGGGGAAGTACGCAGGAGAAGGGCCGGTTCTCTCGGGGAGCGGGAATGACGAATGTCGTTTTCTTCCGGGGCGGCGCTCGAACTTCGACATTCGTCATTTGCCCCGGCCGCCGCTCCACGTTATCAACCACCCATGTCCTTCCCCATCCGTTCCCCTCGCGAAACCGTCGGCGGCATTTTTGTGTTCGGCCGCATCCTCGACAAGATCCGCCTGAACGCGAAGGAGGGAAAGCTGCCCGATGGCTACCACCTCGGTTTCATTCCCGGCAGCCGCACCTTTGATGATCGTGTGTGCCAGTTCCTCGGTGTCGATTTCGAGGCGCTCTCTGCCCGCACGCTGGAAGGCGGCACGGACGAAGAGATTCTCGAATGGTGTTTTCAGACGTCCGGCCGCAAGCCCACTCCGGAGCAGATCGAAATCTGGAACGGCTTCATGTTCAAGCGCGGCTGGCGCGACGCCGCCTCCGCCGGCCTCCAAAAGCAAAAGGACGAAGCCGCCCTGGGCCATCGTGACGACATCCTCACCTTCTTCGACCTCATGGACGCCGAAGAAGGCCGCGCGTCGTAACCCCGCCGGTTTTCTCTTCCCAATTGCCGCCGGACCACGCACACTCGCGCCCCATTGGTCATGGCCGGTCATTCTCGCGCTTCATCGCTTCAACTCGCGCTGCTTTCGCTGCTGAGCGCGTTTCTGCTCTTCCAGGTCCAGCCGGTGATCGGGAAGTTCATCCTGCCGTGGTTCGGTGGCGGGCCGGGCGTGTGGACGACGAGCATGCTGTTTTTCCAGGTGCTGCTTTTCGCGGGCTACGCGTATGCGCATGGGCTCACGCGCCTGCCGGGGCGCTGGCAGTTTTTGATTCACGGCGTGATTGTGCTGGCGGCCGTCTTCATGCTGCCGATCGCTCCGGGTGAAAAGTGGCGGCCGGCGAATGGGGACGATCCGGTGTCGCGCATCCTCCTGCTGCTCCTGGCAAACGTGGCCCTGCCATACTTCGCACTCTCCAGCACGAGCCCGCTGGTGCAGGTGTGGTTCAGCCGGGCCGATGAGTCGCGGAAGCCGTGGAAACTGTACGCGCTGTCGAACATCGGCTCGCTGGCCGCGCTGTTGAGCTACCCGTTTTTCTTCGAGCCGCGCTGGGATGTGGTGGAGCAGACGCGTATGTGGTCGGGCGCGTTTGTTGTCTTCGCGGTGTTGTCATGGCTTGGGGCGCGGGCGGATTTGAGGGCGCCGACCGCTCCCCTGGCTGCTGAAGTCGGGCCGGGAGCGGATGACGCGAGCACAACGGCAGTGTCGTGGTGGCGGCGCGCGCTGTGGCTCGCATTGCCGGCAGTGGCGAGCGCCCTGCTTCTGGCCACGACGAATCACCTGTGTGAGGACGTGGCGGTGATCCCCTTTCTCTGGGTGCTGCCGCTGGCGCTTTACCTCGGCACGTTCATCATCTGCTTCGAGCGCGAGCGCTGGTATGCGCGCCCCCTCTGGGCGCCTGCGGCGATGCTGCTGCTCGTCGCAGCGGGAGCGCATGAGGGCCTGGCCGATGCCGCCTGGTTTCATCACGATCTCGCGCCGGATTTCCGGCACGAGATCGCGCTCGTCGGCGCCGCCATGTATCTGGGCTGCATGGTGTGCCATGGCGAGCTCTCGCGGTTGAAACCCGCACCGCGTCACCTCACGGAGTTTTATCTGTTCATGTCCGCAGGGGGAGCACTGGGCGGCATGATCGTGTCGCTGCTGGCACCGCGCATTTTCAACACGTACGCGGAGTGGCCGCTCGCGTTGGTCGTCACCTTTGCCATCGCGGCACTGTCGCTCGTGCGCGCAGCGTGGTCCCGGGCCGGCTGGGCCCGGAGAGTTGCTCTGTTCGCAGTCGTGACCGGTTCGACGGTGGCGGGGCAGTGGTTTGTCTCGAAACTGATGGGCGAGAAGGATGAGACGCGCATCGACGTCGTGCGGAACTTCTACGGTGTCGTGTCGGTGCACGAGGACTACGACGCAAACGGCGCGGGCTGGCGCACGCTCTACCACGGCAGCATCATCCACGGGCACCAGTACCTGTCGCCCGAGTGGCGGAACGAACCGCTGAGCTACTACGGGCACGACACCGGCATCGGCCGAGCCCTGCTCACGCTCAAAGGCCGCAAAGATGCCCGTGTGGGCGTGGTCGGCATGGGCACGGGCACCACGGCATCCTATGGGGAGAAAGGCCAGGTTTTCCGCTTCTACGACATCAACCCTGAAATCCCCCGCATCGCGCGGAAGCACTTCCATTTTCTCGGCGATCTCGAGAAGCGCGGCGGCCGCGTGGATGTCGTCATGGGCGATGCCCGTCAGAGTCTCGAGCACGAACCGCCGCAGAACTACGACGTCCTCCTGCTCGATGCCTTCAGTGGTGACGCGGTGCCCGTGCACCTGCTCACCCGCGAGGCCTTTGAAATCTACCGTCGCCACATGAAACCGGACGGCATCATCGCCGTGCATGTCTCCAACCGCTACCTCGCGCTCGCGCCCGTCGTAGAGCGGCTCGCCGCGGCGATAAGCATGAAGACCACGCGTGTCGTCACCGAGCTCGACGGATTCGACGAGTACACAAGCTATGTGCTGGTGACGAACAACGATGCCTTTCTCAAGGCGAATCCGTCCGAGGCGCCGGACAAAAACGAGCCGCCCGCCCCCTCGCTCTGGACGGACCGCCGGCACAATTTGTTTGAGATTTTGCTGAAGGAGTGATGAAGGCACACCGGCTCAAGTTCACCATCGCCTACGAAGGCACGCCCTGGCTCGGCTGGCAGACGCTGCCGTCCGGACGGACGGTGCAGGACGCACTTGAGAGCGCGCTTTCAAAGATCGCCGGCGTCACGGTCCGCATTCAGGGATCGGGTCGCACCGACGCCGGAGTGCATGCTCTCGGCCAGGTCGCACACGGTGACGTGCCGGGGGACTCACGGCTGGGCGCATCCGACTGGACTCGCGCCCTCAATGCCGTGCTGCCCGCCAGCATTCGCGTGATGCGCGCCGAGTTTGCCGCGGCAGACTTTCATGCGCGCTTTGATGCGAAGGCCAAAACCTACCGCTACCGCATCTGGCGCGAAGATGTGATGTCGCCCTTCGAAGCCGGGCGTGCGTGGCATGTGTACGGCACGCTCGACATGGCGGCCATGAAAAGGTGCGCGGCGCTGCTCCGTGGCAGACACGATTTTTCAAGGCTGTCCGCCAATCGCGGCGGGGTGAGCGACAGCAAGCGCCGTGAGCATCCCGAGGATGTCACCCGCACTCTCACTCGTGTGGAGATCGCCGAAGATCACGAAGTCATCGAGTTTGAAGTCGAGGGTGACGGCTTCCTCTATCGCATGGTCCGCCTGATCATGGGCAGCCTGGTCCATGTGGCCCGCGGACGCGCCTCGGAAGATTGGTTCGCTTCGCTGCTCTCCGCCCCGGACGGCGTGAAGAGCCATCACGTGGCACCGCCAGACGGGCTGTACCTCGTGGAGGTGAAGTACTGACAGAGGGGACGGGTCGGCGGCAGGATCGTTCACGCTGCATCGCGAGACTCGAAGGCCGGAAGCGAAAGCCGGTACCGGATGGCAGCCAGCCGGATGAAGATGGCGATGCCTACGCCCGCCCACGAAGCCGCCTCATCCGGCATCACGCACCGCAAGGCACAGTATGCGCCGCTGCCGGCTATCGCAGCTGTCGCATAGTACCAGGTGTCCTGCTGGAACACCAGCGGCACCCGGCTCGTGAGCACGTCGCGGATGATTCCTCCCGCCACGCCGGTGACCACCCCGAGCATGACAGACACCGGCGCCGCAAATCCGTGGTTCAGCCCCTTCGTCGTGCCGGCGAGGGAAAAAAATCCGAGCGCAAAGGCATCGGCGACCTGCAACAGGCTGCCAGGCGGCTCCCATCCGCGACAGATCACAAAGGACACCAGGGCAGTCCCGCACGCGGTGGCGAACAAATGCGGAGACTTCAGCCACGATACCGGCGTGTCGCCTATCAACAGATCGCGCAACGATCCGCCGCCGAATGCGGTGACCAGCGCAAGCACCAGCACCCCGAACAAGTCCAGCCGCCGGCCTCGCGCAGCCAGCACGCCGGTGAGGGCACCTACACAAACGCCGAAATGATCGAGCAGAAGGACGAGTTTCATGAGTTCGGCATATTGGAATCAATTCCGCCATATCGGCAACCCTGATTTTCCCTGACGGCCGAGGCCGATAAGCCGGGCGACCACCGAGCTGGCAGCCTTCTCGCAGTTCGAAGGGAGGCCGCACTTCGCCACATGGCACCGGTCGCGCCTCATCCCACGATCCCCCTCACCACCGCCCCATGGATATCCGTGAGCCGGAAATCACGGCCGGCGTGGCGATACGTGAGTTTTTCGTGATCGAGACCGAGCAAATGCAGAATCGTCGCCTGCCAGTCGTGGATGCTCACTTTGCCATCGACGGCTTCGTAGCCGTAGTCGTCGGTGCGTCCGTGAGTGTAGCCGGCTTTCACGCCGCCACCGGCCATCCAGAGTGAGAAGCCGGCGACGTTGTGATCTCGGCCATCGGCGCCTTCGGCGTGCGGTGTGCGACCAAACTCGCCGCTCCAGATGACGAGTGTGTCCTTCAGCAGGCCGCGTGATTTAAGATCGGCCAGCAGGCCTGCGACTGGCTTGTCCACCGAAGCGCAGCTTTCGGGCAGGGCGTTCCCGAGGTTGAAGTGGTGATCCCAATTGCCGTGTGTGATTTCGACGAACCGCACGCCGGCCTCGACCATGCGACGCGCGAGCAGGCACTTGCGACCGAAGTCGTCGGTGGTCGCCTCTCCGATGCCGTAGAGTTTCTGCGTCGCGGCGTTTTCCTTTGAGAGATCCATCACGGCCGGCATCTGCTGCTGCATGCGATAAGCGAGTTCAAAGGACTCAGTCACGCCTTCGACCTGTGCGGTCGCGCCGCCGCGAACGAGGCTCGAGCGATTCAGCGACTGGATGAGATCAAGGTCGTCGCGCTGCTCAACGGCTGACTGGCGCGGTTTCAGGTTCGGCAATTCAGCCTTGGAGATCGGCAGCAGGTCCGCGCCGATGCGCGTGGCCTGATGCACGGCAGGCAGAAAGGCGCTGCCGTAGTTCTGCGCGCCGCCGTAGCCGCTCGGTGGTGTGATCGTGATGAAGCCCGGCACGTTTTCATTCAGAGATCCGAGTCCGTAATGCGCCCAAGCACCGAGCGATGGTCGCACAAACTGCGACGAGCCCGTGTGCATTTTCAGAAACGCCTGCGGGTGAGCCGGCAGATCGGTCGTCATGCCGTTGAGGATGCAAAGGTCGTCGGCATGTCGCGCCAGCTCGGGCAGCAGTGAAGAAATCCAGAGACCGCTGTTGCCGTGTTGCGAAAACTTCCATCGCGAGCCGAGCAAGCGCGTGCCCTCGCGACGGCCCGGCTTGCCGGTGTCGGCAATGAGCTTTGGTTTGAAATCGAGTGTATCGACATGCGACGGCGCGCCTCTCATGCAGAGAAAGATTACGCGCCTGGCTCGCGGCGCGAAATGAGTCGCCGCATTCGCCGTCTGCCGATGTGCGAGAGCGGCGAAGGCGAGATGACCGAAACCCGACGACGCGGCGGTCAGGAAGCGGCGACGGGAAAATGGAGATGCTGCCGAAGAGTTCATTTGAGAAAGCGGTAATCCGCCGTGGCGAAGAGGTTTCGGCACACGCGCGACCAGGTGTCGGCCATCGGCGCTGATGAATGACGAGAGACAAAATCGCGGATGACCTTTGTCTCGTCCGCAAATGGTGGGCGGCCGAGGATGGCAAGCGTGGCGGCACGGATGAGGGCGTCGGTATTCGCAGTGGGAATGTCGCGCAGCAGGCGGCCGGCGAGTTTTTGGGACTGCTCGTGCACGAACTCGTTGTTCAGCAGGTAGAGCGCCTGCGCAGGCACGATCGTCGGCTGGCGTGCGCCGAGGACTGATGAGGGATCGGCGAAGTCGAAGATGGCGAGCACATCGGGCGTGACGTTTCGCGCGACCGGGAGATAGATAGATCGGAAGTTACCAGTGGCTTTGGCGATCGCCGTTTCACTGATGGCCTGATAACGCTCACCGCCGACGGGTCCATCGCCCGCGAGAGCGATGATGGAGCCGATCTGCGGTTTGAGATCGAGCGAGCCGCTGGCCGCGAGCATTGCATCGCGCATCGACTCGGCATCGAGCGGGCGGACGTTGGCGTGGGAGAGGAGCAAGTTGTCGGGGTCAATGGCTTGCGCCGATTTCAAATCTCCAATTTCAGATTTCAATTCGGCGGCATTGGATGCGCTCAATTGATAAGTGCGCGACAGCACGATCTCGCGGACGAGCTTCTTGATGGACCAGCCTTGCTCGACGAAACGCGTGGCGAGGAAGTCTAGCAATTCGGGATGACTGGGCTTCGCACCGGTGACGCCAAAATTGTCCACGCTGGTGACGAGGCCGCGACCGAAGAGCCAGTGCCACACGCGATTCACGATCACCCGTGCGGTGAGGGGATTGCGTGGCGAAGCGATCCAGTTGGCGAGTTCGAGCCGGCCGCTGCCGGTGCTCGGCATTCGATAGTCATGATCGCGAGCGAGGAACGCTGGCAGGCCGCGCGGCACTTTCTCGCCTTCTTTTGTGATGTCGCCGCGGGTGAAAAGCGGGCTGTCGGCGATGATTTCGAAGCCGCTCGATTTCTGCGAGCCTGACTGTTGTCTGCGGCGACGACTGTCCGACGGAAGGGTGAGTGGTCGGTCGAGTGCGCCCATGAGTTTCGGGATGAGCGAGCCGTCTTCGTGATACGCGCCGATCTCCATCTCGATCTGTTTCGCGTTCGTGATGAGCCGCACAATGTCGAAGCCTGTGAGTCGTGCGGTGCTCGATGTGCCGCCTTCGATTTCTCCGCGCACTTTTCCTCCCGCGCGCTCACGCAGAGCCTGATCGCGCTGCTGCTCAATGGAGGCGAGGCGATTGCTTTTCTGCCGCCACACAGCGGGATCCATGCGGCGGTTCACGATCGGGAGATTCAGCGAGTCGGGCACGGTGATGAGCGATGCGGCATTCCTCGCCTGCACGCCGCCCGGCGTGCCGAAGCGAGTGTCGGTGGAGAGGAAAATGCCCGCGAGTGCCGTGTAGTCGCGCTGCGAGATGGGATCGAACTTGTGATCGTGGCAGCGAGCGCAGGCGATCGTGACGCCCATGAACGCCTGGGATGTTGCGTCGATCTGTTCATCGGCGAGATCGACGGCGAACTGTCGCGGATTTGTCTCGTTCAGAGACTTCGGCCCTAGCGCGAGGAAACCGGTAGCTGTGAGGTTCTTCGCGCGTTCTTCGTCGCTGCGATCCGGCAACAGGTCGCCGGCGATTTGCTCGCGGATCAACTGGTCGAATGGTTTGTCCTCCTGGAATGCCTCGATGACGTAGTCGCGGTAACGCCAGGCTTCGGGAAAGACGACGTTCACATCGCGACCGCTCGTCTCGGCGTAGCGTGCGACATCGAGCCAGTGGCGCGCCCAGCGGCGGCCGAACTCGGGGCTGGCGAGGAGGTCGTCCACGATGGCTTCATAGGACAAAGGGAACTCATGCGACCTATCAGACTTGTTGGTGAATCGCTCGATGGTGTCTGGCGATGGCGGCAGGCCGGTGAGATCAAAGCACACGCGGCGCAAAAGCGTGCCGGCATCCGCATCGGCGACTGGTCGAAGCGAGGTCTCTTCGAGCTTCGCCAGAATGAAGCGGTCGATTTCCGTTTGTGCCCATGATTGATCCTTCGGCTGCGGCACGGATGGCTTTGTGATCGGCTGGTAGGCCCACCAGTTTTTCGCGACTTCGGTATCGTAAAGCTTTGCCACCTTTGCCTCGCCCTCGCGTGGGTCAGGAGCGCCGTCGCGCACCCACTGCTCGAAGTCGGCGATCACGCTGTCGGGCAGTTTACCGCCTTTGTTTTTCGGCGGCATCGCCGTGTCGGGATCGTGATAGCGGATCGCTTGAATGAGCAGGCTCTTTTCGAGATCACCAGGCACGACGGCAGGGCCATTATCGCCGCCGCGTCGTGTGCCTTCGCGGGTGTCGAGGAGCAGATTGCCTTTGAGTTTCTCTGCCTTCGACGAGTGGCAGGCGTAACATTTGTCGGCGAGGACGGGGCGGATTTTGGATTCGAAGAAGTCGAGCTGAGAACGCGTGAACGTCTCTGCGCCATGAGCGAGCGACGCCGCTGCTCCAAGCACGATGAGGCTTCGGTTTATGATCCTGATCGGCTTCATGGCGTCGTGACGGGATCGTAGGTGTTCACCGAAGTGCGCACGGCACGGAAGAAGCCGCGTGCCCCGGACGACGGGATGCTTGTCGTGGTGCTGGTGCCGTTTGCGGAGATGTTGGTCTGGCTGGCCGTCCAGTTCGCGAGGTCGCTGGAGGATTGCACATCGTAATGTCCGCCTTCGACGCTGCTCCACGTGAGTGTTACTGAGCCTCCATTCTTTTGGAAAGTGGTCACATTGTCCGTGGCATCAGCGCCGCCGAGAAAGATCGTCGTATTCGGTGTCTCGACGCCCGTGAAGCCGACGCTGGCCGGCGCGCCGTAATCACCGCCGGTGCGCTGGCCGTAGTATTGCAGGCCGATGATGTATGGGAATGCAGGTGTGCCGTCCGCATTGATCGTGAGGAAGTAGGCATACGTGCCATTCGGAAACTCCGGCGTCTTGCAGGTCCGTCCGTTGTAGCGGTCGAGATCGAAATCGCGCACGGTCGCACCGGTCGTCTGTGTGTAGCCGTGATCCGCGATGTGATCGAAGTCCTGCACATACCAGCCGAGCGGGTAGCTGGTGCTCACGTTCGGGCCATTCACGCTGTTCGGCTTGCCGATGGAAATCGCCCACGCGGGATAGGTCAGACGTCCGGCTGTGTTGAGATTCGTCGTGCCGAAGTTTCCGTCGCGTGGCACAAAGCCGGTGATCATTCGGCGCACACCGCTCGTGGCATCGTTCGGATTCGAGTAGCCGTACGGGCCGTAGATGGGAAAGCCGTCAAACGACCAGCCAAGGATCGGCGAATGGTTCGGCGCGCTCGTGCTCTCGCTGTAGGTGTGCGTGGCCGGATTGTAATCGACATGATCGCCGAGTTCGTGTCGCAAGGCCGTCGGGTTCAGATGATGATGTCGCTCGCCCGTGTAGGGCTGATGCGATCCACTCGGATCCCACGTCAATCCTTCGGCGAAGGCCGCATTGCGCTGCCAGCTTTGCGTGAAGACGCTCGCGGTGTTCGCGTCAGCGGTGCCGTTGTAATAGAACGCGTCGAGCTGGTTGTGGATGATTCCGCCGTCCACCCACATGGCAATCGCACCGAGCGAAGTTTTGGTTTTCGAGGCGATGGGATTCGGCGGCGTGCGCGGAAATCGGGAGAGCTTGTTCTGATTCGACGGCCAGTTCGGGAAAATGTTCTGTGCCGTCTTCGCCGCATCGAGATACCACGGCCCCATCACGTAATCCGGGAGCCCGCTGCCTGTGACGTAAACCCAATTCGCCGACACACGGATGGACAGCACGCCGCCATAGACCGGAGTGGCCTGCGTGCCATTGACCACGCGACCGCTCGGTATCCAGGTGGACACGCTGTTGCCCGCCAGCGCATCGGTCTGCGTTTTGTAAATGCGCGCATACTTTGCGCCGATGGGCCGATACCACGAGTCCACCACCGGCTCGGCCTGTGCGGACAAACTCCACGCAGCGAGGACCAGCAGAGTGAGAGGAGCAAGTTTGTCTTTCATGACGGGATCGAACCACCGGCACTTAAACGCAGGCACTTCTCGTGGATAAATTTGAATTTATTTTCTGCCCGCCCGTGGGGAGCCCGCTATGATCCGCGCCGTCATGCGCATCCTGCTGCTCGAAGATCAGGCCCGACTGCTCGCCTCGACGAAAAAGGGGCTGGAGGAGATGGGCTTTGCCGTCGATGCCGTCGAGGATGGCGACGCGGCGCTCGAGCTGGCGACCAGCACGCCGTATGACGCGCTGGTGCTCGACATCATGGTGCCCGGTCGCGACGGCCTCAGCATCCTGCGCGTGCTGCGCGACAAACGAAATGCCGTGCCCGTGATCCTGCTCACGGCGCGCTCGGCTTTGCCCGAGAAACTCGAAGGACTGAACCTCGGCGCGGACGACTATCTCACGAAGCCGTTCTACGTCGAGGAGCTGGCCGCGCGGCTGCGCACCATTGTGCGACGGAAGGGCGGCGAGGCGGATCATCTGCTGCGCGTGGGCGATCTCGTGATGGATCTCGTGCAGCGCAAGGTCACGCGTGGCGGCGAGGAGATCACTCTGTCAGTGCGGGAGTTTGAGCTGCTGGAGTTTCTCATGCGCGCGCCGGGTCGTGTGTTCAGCCGCGTGCAGATTTACGAGCACGTGTGGGGCTACGGCATGGATCTCGAGAGCAATCTCGTGGAGGTCTATGTGCAGCGCCTGCGCGCGAAGATCGACAAGGACCGCGAGCCGAAACTACTGCGCACGGTGCGCGGCGCGGGCTATGCGCTGGGTGAATCGCGATGAAGACGGCTGCGCGATCATCCTTCCGCCTGCGGCTCGCACTGCAAACGATGCTTGTCGCCGGCGTGGTCGTCGCGGCGTTCGGTGTTGGCGCGTGGTGGTATGCGCGGGAGCAGCAGGCGAGAAATCAAGATCTGCGGATCACGGATGAAGCGCGCCGTTTGTGGACGCAGCTCACGCCACGCCATCGCGAGGCCGATTTCGCGGACGCGATGCGCTCGACTTTTGGCGAGGGAGTTGCGGCATTGAGATTGATCGTCGTGAGCCATGCGACGGGAAACCGGGTGCTTTTCAGCAGCAGCGGCACGGTGAGCAATGCGGATCGCGCATCACTGGCGCAAAGACTCCCCACCGGCCCGTCGGTCGTCACGCAAGCCATCGACGCCGAGATTCCTCAGCGGCAGGCACGTGCGCGATCTCCGGCTGTCGCCTCATCCGGCACGCAGCGACATCCGGTGATGCCGGAGATTCGCGCGCCATCGTTTTTCACGATGCGCGACGCGACCGGCGAGTGGCGTTTCGGCACGTTCAGCAATCCGCACTACACCGTCTTCGCGGGCCTGCCGATGAGCGAGCTGTATGCGGAGTCGCAGCACTCGGCCGTGTGGTTCACCTGCGCGGGCGCCGCTGCGCTGCTGCTCGCCGGACTCGGCGCGTGGTGGGCCTCAGGCCGCGCGATGCGTCCTCTCGATCGCGTGGTCTCGACCGCCAGCAAGATGGGCACGGGCAACCTCGACGAGCGCATTCCGCTGCTGGCCAACGATGATCGCGAGTTTGCCCAGCTCATCGCCACGCTGAACGACATGACGGCGCGGCTGCAAGCCAGCTTCCAGCAGGCCGCGCGCTTCACGGCCGATGCCTCGCACGAATTGAAAACGCCACTCGCCGTGATGCAGAGCACGCTGAGCGACACGTTGCGCGAAGGCAGTCTCGACGATGCGACCCGCGAGCGCGTCGAGGCGATGCTGGAGCAGACCTCGCGACTGAAACACATCACCCAGAGCCTCCTGCTTCTCTCGCAGGCAGAAGCAGGCAAGCTGCCGGTGAGTCGCGAGCGCTACGACCTCTCCGCCGATCTCGAAGGCTTGATCGAAGACGCCGCATCTCTTTGCGAACACGCCGCACTGAAACTTGAGCAGTCGATTGACCCAGGCATCTGGATCGAAGCTGACCGCGCGCTGATGCAGCAGGTCTTTCGCAATCTCTTGAGCAACGCGATCAAACACAACCGGCCAGGCGGCTCTGTGAGCATTCTGCTCACCCGCGTTGATGGCCGTGCTGATTTTGTAATCGCCAACACCTGCGCGGGTCTCGCCTCGGTCGAAAAGGCACGTTTGTTCGAGCGATTCTATCGGGCGGATGCCGCGAGGGGCAGTGAGGGTTTTGGGCTGGGGCTGAACATCGCCTTGGAACTGGCACGAGTGAATGGTTTGGAACTGCGCCTGGCAGATGCGAACACCGAGCGCGTCGTTTTCTCCATTTCGATGCCGCTGGCCTCGGAAGGTCCGGCGAGCGGATTGAACGACGGCAGTGAGAGCCGGCGGCCCTCAGGCCGAGCCGCGCTCTGACGCGGTAAGCAGACGGGATTCCTCAGCGGTGATCTCGCGCCATTTGCCCGGTGTCAGCCCGAGGCGTTGCAGAGTCAGCGCGCCAATGGCGACGCGGATCAAGCGCAGCGTGGGAAACCCCACGGCAGCCGTCATGCGGCGCACCTGGCGGTTCTTGCCTTCGGTGAGCGTGAGTTCGATCCACGAGGTCGGCACGGTTTTGCGAAAGCGAATCGGCGGATCGCGTGGCGGGTGGCCGGGGTCGTCTGGCAGGAGCGCGGCCTCGCACCGGCGAGTTTTGAAGTCACCGAGGTCCAGGCCGGCGCGAAGTTGGTTCAGAGCCGTGTCAGTGATCCTTCCATCGACCTGCGCGTGGTAGGTGCGGCGGTGGCCATGCCTTGGGTTGAGGAGCAGATCGTTCCAGTGGGCCTCATCACTGAGGAGCAGGAGACCTTCCGAGTCGCGATCCAGCCTGCCGATTGGATACACATCGCGCGGAAAGCCAAACTCAGCGAGCGTGTGGTGAGTGGGGTGCTCCCGCGTGAACTGCGAGAGCACGTCGAAAGGTTTGTGAAACGCGAGGAGCATGGGCAAAAAAAGAGGCAGGCCGTTGCCAGCCCGCCTCCGTTGGAAAAGCAATCTCCAAGCCCGGGCTACTTCACGATCTCCAGCAGCTCGACTTCAAAGATCAGCGTCTCATTCGGACCGATGTCGCCACCTGCGCCACGCTCGCCGTAGGCGATGTCGGAGGGGATGAAGAGCTTCCACTTCGAGCCAACGGGCATGAGCTGCAAAGCCTCGACCCAGCCCTTGATGACGCCCTGCACCTGGAATGTGGCGGGCTCGCCGCGCTTGTAGGAACTGTCGAACTCCTTGCCATTGATGAGCGTGCCCTTGTAATGGACCTTCACGTTGTCAGTGGCGGCCGGTTTGGGGCCGTCGCCTTTCTTGAGCACTTCGTATTGGAGACCACTCGCCGTAGTGGTCACTTCTTTGCGTTTCTTGTTTTCTTCGAGGTACTTCGCGCCATCGGCCTTGGCTTTGTCGCTTCCGGCTTTCGCGGCGGCCTGACGCTGCTCGTCGGCACCGGCAAGATGTGCCTGGAATGCCTTGTAAGCCTCCTCAAGCTCAGCCTCGGAATACTTCGGCTTCGCACCGCTGAGCGCGTCCTTGGCACCCTGTACGAAGGAGTCGGCGTCGATCTTGAGTCCCTGCTGGCTGAGCTGGCCGCCCTGCATCTTCACGATCTCGCTGGCCATCAGGTAGCTGATCTTGTCCATCGGCACAGCAGCAGGTTTGGCTCCACCCTTCGCGTCTGTCTTTTTTTCCGCCGTCTTTTCTGCGGCGGGTTTCGCCGCATCCTGGGCGGTGAGCGAGGTGACGGCCGCCATAGCGACCACGGCAAGAGTGGGACGGATTTTCATTGGGGCGCGAGACTAAAGCCCCGTGCTGGCATGTCAAAAGGAATCAGTTTGACCGCTCCGAGGCCATGCACCATGATCGCCCTCCCAAAATTCAGACCATCATGCCCGCGAAAATCTACACGCAAAAAGACGCCAGCCTCGCTCCGCTCAAAGGAAAAACCTGCGCCGTGATCGGCTTCGGCTCGCAAGGCCACGCACACGCCCTGAACCTTCGCGAAAGTGGAGTGAACGTCATCATCGGCCTCTATCCGGGCAGCAAGAGCCGCAAGGTGGCGGAAGAAAAAGGCCTGAAGGTCTTGGACACGGGCGATGCCGTGAAGGCCGCCGACGTCATCTTCGTGGCCGTGCCGGATACGAAGATCCCCGCCTGCTACGAGAAGGACATCAAGCCAAACCTTGCGAAAGGCAAGACGCTGCTGTTCTCGCACGGTTTCGCCATTCATTTCAAGACCATCGTGCCGCCGAAGGATGTGAACGTCATCATGGTTGCGCCGAAGGGCCCGGGCCACATCGTGCGCCGCCAGTATCTTGAGGGCAAGGGCGTGCCCGCTTTGATCGCCATTTATCAGGACCCCTCGAAGAAGTCGAAGCAGATCGCGCTCGCCTGGGCGCACGGCATCGGCGGGACGCGCGGCGGCGTGATCCAGACCACCTTCAAGGAAGAGACCGAGACCGATCTGTTTGGTGAGCAGACCGTGCTCTGCGGCGGCGCGAGCGCGTTGGTGCAAGCGGGCTTTGAAGTGCTCGTCGAGGCCGGCTACTCGCCCGAGATGGCCTACTTCGAGTGCCTGCATGAACTCAAGCTCATCGTCGATCTCATGAACGAGTCCGGCATCGCCGGCATGCGCTTCTCCATTTCCGAGACCGCCAAGTGGGGCGACGTGACTGTGGGACCCAAGATCATCGACAAGAGCGTGAAGAAGCGCATGCAGTCCGCGCTGAAGGACATCCAGACCGGCAAGTTTGCCAGGGACTGGGTGAACGAATACAAGACCGGCTACAAGCGCTACAACAAGCTGCTCAAAGACGGTGAGAAGCACCCGATCGAAAAAACCGGCGCCCGCCTCCGCGCGCTGATGCCCTGGATCAAGAAGCGGGACATCAAGGGATCCCAGGCCAGCTACGAGTAGGCGGTTTCAGATTTCTGACCGCAGGATTCAGTTCCACAAGACGCGGACCGGAGACGGTCCGCGTTTTTTTGCGCGCGCGGCCCGCCCCGCGTCTGCCACCTTTGCGGGACTCCATTGACAGGGCGCGGATTCAATTCCGGTTCAGCATCCGTGCCACGTCCGCCTCGGAGTACACGGACTTTCCGGTGGAGTCTTCCTTGGGAAGGATGGTGGGCTTCTTGTTTTGCTTCTGTGACTTCTCGGCGTCCCAGACTGCGCGAGTCCTGAAGGTCTCATCGCTGCCGGCGAAGGTCTTGTCACCTTGACGCGCCTGCTGGCCGCTGTAGCGGCTTTCCTTCGCAGCGTAATCCTTGGTTGTGTAGTCCTTTGATGCTTCCCGCGGGGTCTTCGTGGCGCCGCTCCATGTGGAGCCGGCTTCGCGGCTCACTTTTCCTGACTGGGAATACTCGCCGGCCTTGTAGCGGCTCGATCCCTCGAAGTCGTGCTTCCCGCTGAAGATGCCGGTGCTGAACTTGCGCTGGTTCAGCTCGGTGCTGGACGAAAAGTTCTTTTGATCGTACTGGCTGCGCACGTCGGCGCTGTACTTGCCTGTCTTGCGGTCGAAGCCCTTGTCCTGGAAGCGGTCCAGGCCGCTGACCGTCGCGCCCTCGGGTTCTTGCTCGTCTTTTTTCGACGACGAACAGGAGGAGGCCAGCGCGGTGAGCGCGCAGGAGAAAAGGAGCCTTCGAACTGCTGCCGGCAGAAGCATCATGGGGCGGGATTCTTCGCCGACGGCTTCGCGCCCGCAAGGTGTTGCGCGGCAAGGAACCGCACCTCGCGCGCGACGCCGCCTGGCAGATAGAATTTCGGCAGCTCCGCATCCAGCGACGCGAGCATGCCCCAGTCGCGGTAGAGGGTGAAGACGAGCGGTGCGGCGTCATGGATCACGAGCCACGAGTCCTTCACGAGCGCGGCCTCAGCGGCCTCGAAGTCCTGCCGGCGGATGAGAAACTCCACCCAGGCCTTCAGCAGCTCGGGCTGCTGGCTCTGCCTCTGGCGCAGCGTGGTCAGCGCGTTCTCGAAGAGTTCGCGCGCCAGTTCCGGCCTGGCTGCTTCCTCAAATGCCTGCGCCCACTCGATGGTCTGCGTCTGGCCGCCCGGAAACGGCATGCGCGAGACGCTCGTGAAAAGTTCCGCCATCGCGTTCCTGTCATCGAGGGCAGCGAGCACACGCGCCGTCACCGGGAGCTTCCGGCCTTGGAGCTTCGCGGAGGGGATGCCTGCGGCCGTCGAGCAAGCCTGAAGCGCCCACCCAGCACGTTTGTTATCGAGCAGCGCTCGCGCGGCGGCATCGAGACAGATGCGGTCTTCGTCACGCGCCTGCTGCCACGCGGCTTCTACGTCCCCGGGCAGCGGGCCCTCGGGCATGTGTGCCGCGAAGCAGCAAAGCGCCGCGGCGGCCAGCAGGCGGTCCGCGCCGGATTTTGTCTCGGCGTTCAGCGCGGTGATCCATGCGGCGGCATTCTGCCCCGCGGACTCGGCCTGTAGAAACTCTCTCATCTGGTCGAGCGCCCGCCGGTCGCGTGTCGAGGCACGAAACAGGGAGGCGATCTGCGGCCTGCCACGCCCGGGACTCCACGATTTGTCCGCCACCAGCAGCCGGAGCTGCGCAAGCCGCAGGCGGAAGCGCTCTGCGTCGGACTTCAAGGTGCGCTCCGCCTGCGTGAGGAAGCTCAATGCGTCCGCCGTGCGGACGTGGGCGTGCAGTTCGTCGGCGAGCGCGATCACGGAATCTGCGGATTTTCGATCGACCGCGACGAGCATGAGGTCGCGCACCTCGTCCCAGAGTTCCTCGCCCGCCGCAAGCTTCCCACGCAGCCGCAGCGCATCGGCGGCGAAGCGCGAGAGCGGATCCTTGAGCTTCACCTCGCGCAGCGCGGCGAGAGCGGGCCTCGTCTGCCCCTGCCGCAACAGAATCTGACCGCGATGCAGGCAGCTCTCCTCGTCCGGCTCCAAGCCCGCATCAGCATTGGCCAGGAAGGCGGCGTGCAGCCGCTCCCACGCCGCCAGCGCCCGCGTGTCCTCCCCGCGCCGCTCCATGAGGAGCCCAAACTCGCGCAAGTACGCCACCTCCGGCGGGATGCGGCCCTGGAGCATCTTCGTGGGCTTTTCGAGAAAGCCGAGCCGCTGGAGTTCATCCACATCATGGGCCAGGGCGAGAAAGTGCGCGTGCTTCTCGCGCAGCGTCTCGTCACCGATGGACACGGGCTTGAAGGGCGGCACGGCCTCGATTTTCTCGATGGCGAAGCTCCTGCCGGGCTCGATCTCGAGCGCATTCTCGCACGCGCGCAGCAGCCACGCGGCGTAGTCGGAGTTTGTCGGAGCGCGCTCGGGGAGGCGGCGGTAAACCTCGATGGCCTCGCGTGGCATGCCGCTGGCTTCGAGCTTTGCCCCCAGCTCGGTGAGAGCTTCCACCGCCGTTTCGGCCTTCATGTCCACCGGCCCGAGGTACTCGCGGATGAGGCGCAAACGGCCGGGGTGGTTTGCCTCGCGCAACCGGCGGACGAGGAGATTGATGCGCCACTCGTTGAATTCAAAACCCGTGCGCGGACCGAGCTGGGTGCCGCCCCACTTCCCATCCAGTCTTTCGTCGAGGTTGGCCGCCACCTCGCCCAAGCCCTGCTGCGCGAGGCTGGCACCGATCTCCTTGGTCTCCTCCCACACCGTGCGCAGATGCACGGCCTCGTCGTTGCGCAGCGATCCCTGCTGCGGCATCAGGCTGCCCTCGCGCAGGCCGAGCTGGCGCGAGGAAAGGAAGTCGCCCTCGATGTAGCCGCCGAGGACGTCCGCCGCATGCTCCGTGGCTCCCGCGAGGCCTGCCACTGCGGCGCGCCGCAGGGTTGTCAGCGCGGAAGGCGGCGTCTCCTGGAGGTTCCGCCATGCGCCGTCGAGCATGCGGCTTTTCTCTTCGGCGGAGGCTGCCACGCGGCTGAGCGCTCCGAGGCCCAGGACAAAGGGATCATACGTGCCATTGTAGCGGCTCGCGTGCTTCGGTGCGGCGGCCACCTTGCCGAGGTAGTCGCGCTGCAAATCCCAGCGTTCCGCGTTTTCCGCGATGCGCGAGAGGAAGAAGGCGTACTCGCCCTCGAGTCCGGCGGAGTTGTTCCGCAGGCACTCACCCAGTACGAGCGCCTCGTCGTAGCGCTGGCGGTCTTCGAGCTTGCGCGTGATGTCGAGCAGCATGTTGCCGCGCACGAGCTTCGTGGTGCCGAACGCACGGAGATCTTCCGTGCTGAAGCGGAATGCCCCGTTGCCGCGGCGGCCGGCGGAGATCAGGCGGTCCGTCTGATTCGATCCCGTCTGCCGGGACGACGCCGGGTCGCTCATGCCGGCGAGCATCGACACGGCTGCCAGCAGCAGCCGCCTGCGTTGCTCCAGCACGCGATCCGCGCGCTGCTTCTCGCCTGCCCACGCCAGCGCCTCCACCATTCCGTGTGAGCGCACCAGCAGCCAGACATAGGCGAACTCCATGTCGAGCGATTCCTCCCGGCCCACCGACTCCCGGAGCGCGGCGTGGAACTCCTCGTCCGCGCCGCAGTAGCAGAGAGCCCACAGGCGCTCGGCAGGCTGTGCGTCCCCTGCATGGCTCCACTGGCGGATCCACGCGGAGAGCGCCTCGCCACCCTGCTCGCGGACCAGACCGGCCAGCTCCTCGATGGCGCGCAGCCGCACGAGCGCCGCATCATCCGGCAGCTCCAAAAACTCCGCGCGCGGAAAGCTCAGCCAGCCCCGCAGCCGCTCCACCTCGGCGGACTCGATGCCGGCGGCGGTGCCGAGCGCCTCGACGATCTCCGTGACCGGGCCGGCGTCCGCGGCCCTGCGCTGGCTGGTGAGCGGCAGCGGCCAGCGCGCCACGGGCAGCGTGTTCTTCGCCGGCGGCGTGGCTGCCAGCAGTTCCCGGAGCTGCCGCGCGGCTTCCGCATCGTCCGCCATGCCCAGGCACTTGAGTGCCAGCCGCAGCCGCGCGCGCGCATCCCATGGCCTCACGCGCACGATCTGCTCGTACACGCGGCGTTCCGCTTCGTCCTGGCCCGTCGTGCGGTAGTGTGCGGCCAGATCACCCAGCGCCTTCGTGTCCTGGGCAAAGCGGCTCTCCAGACGGCGGCGCACGCGGTCCGCTTCGGCGATTTGAAACGTCTGCTCCAGCAATTGCACGAGCTGCCGCGACTCCGCCGCCTCGTCCTTCGCCGGTGCGGCGGCGGTGATCTGCTTTTGGAAATAGATGGCCGACTTCAGATCACCCACGCGCAGCGCGGCGGCGCGGAGCTGGTCCAGCGAGAAAGGAGCGTCCGGCGCGGTGTAGTAGGCCTGCTTCATCTCGGCGAAGGCCTTTGCCGCGTCCCCGCGCCGCTCATGCACCTGCGCGAGCGCCTCATGGTAAAAGCCGTCGAAAGGATGCCGCCGCACGCGCTCCTGCACGGCCTGCTCCACCATTGTGAGGCGGTCCCGCAGCACCGTGGGCGCCAGCTCGCCGCCGCCTGAGTCGGTGAAGAGCAGACGGTCCATGAAGCGCTGGAAAAGCTCGCGCCGCCGCTTCACCTCCGTCTCGCGCTCGATGATGCTGATCTGCACGCCGATGAATTGCGGCACCTGCTGCGTGCGCAGCAGCAGCTCCGCCTGCCGCGTGAGGAACGGCACCGCGCGCGCACCCTCGGCTCTCCGCGCGGCCTCCTCCCAGAGCTTCAGCGCTTTCTCAGTCTCCCGCATCAGCGCGTAGGTCTGGCTCAGCGCCGAGAGCAGCGGCTCGGAGTCCGGATTCTCCCGCAGCGTGCGCTCGAGCAACTCCACCGCCGGCAGCAGCGGCGACGGCCGCGGACCGGTGAGAATGGCACCGCGGTCGTTTTGCAGCGCGGACTCGGCTTTCTGCGCGCCCTCCATCATCACCTCTCCCAAACGCAGGATGTGCCGCACGCGGTTCGCAGGATCCCGCGCGGCGAGAATCTTCAACTGCCTGACTTCGAGCGCCGTGTCCTGCCCGGCGAGAGCCACGTCGAAGAGCAACTGATCGACATTCAGCGTCCTGTCCTTCCTCACCTCTCCGCGTTCGTCAAACACCAGCCGGCGCAGCAAGCGGTACGCCTCATCGATCAGGTCCGCGCGCCAGGCCCACCAGGCGGCGCGCTCCAAACGGCGCGCCGGGGTGTCTGCCCCCGCCGCCGCGGCGATGAGCTTCTTCGCGTGGTCGGTCACCGCTTCGGGCGTGGCGTCCTTTTTTGACTCTTCATCGGTGCTGCTCGCGAAGCCGGCGCCGGAGAGAATCGTCGGGAGCTGAAACTCCGTCGTCTTCTTTGTCTTCGCGGCGTCGGCCTGCTTGGTCTGGTCGCCGATGAGCAGCGCGAGGATGCGCTCGTCCACGTCGATGCGCTCGTCGGCGCCGGCGCTGTCGCTCCAGGCGTCTTCCAGCAGCTTCAGCGCCTCCTCGCTCTCGCCTTGCTCGATGAGAAGATCGGCCAGACGGAGATGCGCCTCACGGCCCGCATCCGGCTTCGCCACGGCCTCGCGCGCCACCATGATCGCCGCGTCGAGGTCATTGCCGGCCGCGAGAAATGCCGCCACATCCGAGAGCCGCCGCGCCTTGGTTTGCTTCGGGTCGTGAGATGAGTAAGCCGCCGCGCCGTGCAGATAGTCGTCGAGCGCCTTGCGCATGGCCTCGTCGTTGCGGCGGCTGCGGTGGAAGGCGGCGAGTTCGAAGACAGCCTCGGGCTTCTCCGGTTCCCTCCCGAGGCGTGCCTCCAAGATGGTCTGGACGATCTCGTCGAGGTTGTTCTCCTGGGCGAAGGCGAGGATCTGCTTCTGCGCCTCCGGATCGCCAGGCTGCGCGTCCAGCAGCGCACGGAGCCGGCGCACGGCCTCCTTCGTCCTGCCTTGCCGCAGTTCGGCCTCGCAACGAAGCAGCACCACGGCGGACATGTCCCGGGTGTCGCCATGCAGCCGCTCGTCTATGAGCCTGGCGGCCTCCGCCGCCTCGTCATGATCGAGCAATGCACGCACCAGCAGCCAGCGGTACTCTTCCGTGCCCGGCGCGAGCTTCGCCAGCTCGCGCAGCCAGCGGATGCGCTCGTCAACATCGACCGTGATGTTGTAGAAGGTCACCAGATCGGACAGCGACTGCTCGGATGGCGGCTCCTTGCGCGCTTCTGCCAGCAATTTGTTTTTCAGGTCATCGAGCGCGCCGAAGCGCTCGTGCAACCGCACGCGCTGGCGGAAGAAGTCCATGTAGCGCCCGTCGCGGAAGTGCAGCAGACCGAGCGCCTCCCGCAGAGCTGCGTCGGCCTTTTGAAACTGATCCGCGTGACTGTGGATGCGCGCGAGATCATGCAGCGCCTCCAGCCGCTTCCCGGGATCCGCCTGCTTCGTGAGCCCTTCGAAGAAGGTCGCCGCGCGGTCTGGAAATCCGGCCTGCAGGAGCAACTGCGCCACCTGCCGTGCGAGGTCCAGATCGCCGGGCTTGAGCTTGGCCGCCGCCTCCCATGCGTCAGCCGCGTCGGCGTTTCTGCCTGCGCTGAGCGCGGCATTGCCGTACTCAATCCACGCGTCCACCTTTGCCGCGTCGCCATCGGGCAGCGTCTCGGCGAGCTTTTTCAGCAGCGGCAGCGCCGCGGCCGGCTGCTTCATCTCGCCGGCGATGTCCGCGCGCGCGCGCAGGGCGTAACGGTTCGCCGCATCAGCCTTCAGCACCTGGTCGTATATCTCCGACGCCGGCTTGAGGTCGCCGCTCTTGCGCAGCAGGTGCGCCTCGACGAGCCGCACGGAGGCGTGCTTCGAGTCCGCCGCCTGCGTGCGGATGTTTTCGAGCAGCAGCTTCGTGGCGTCGTGCTTCGCATACAGATCCCACAGCAGCTCGACCACGCGGCCATACTCCGGCCGCTCGACGAGCAGCGAGAGGTACTCATTGGCCAGCCGCGTCTCTCGCTCATCCCACTTCGCACCGGGCTTCTCTTGTGCCAAAGCGGAAGCCGCGACGAGCGCCGCGGCCACGAATCGCGCGATCCGATGGAGCCATTTCCCTGACACGCGGCGAGTATGGCATGACTCCACGCGGAATGCCAGCCCGCCGCGGGCCGACGGCGCGGCCCTGCCCGGACTCACGGGCATCTCATGCTGCCCGCACTCACAGATTCTGCCGTCCTTCCCCGCTCTGCGCCCGGCCTGGCACGCCGCCCGGCGGAGACAAAACGCCGTTGCCATCGCACGCACGCCTCGTACGATCCTCGCATGAAACGCAAACGACTCGGACGCAGCGGAATCGTAGTCACCGACATCTGCATGGGCACCATGACCTTCGGCCTCCAGGCGGATGAAAAGACCTCCTTTGCCATCATGGATCGCGCCATCGACGCCGGCATCGACTTTTTCGACACGGCTGAGATGTACCCTGTGCCGCCGAGTGCCGCCAAGTTCGGCATCACCGAGGAGATCGTCGGCCGCTGGCTCAAAGGCAGGCCGCGCGGAGAGATCGTGCTGGCGACGAAAGTCACCGGCCCCGGCCATGGCTGGTTTCGTCCGCCGGTGCGCAACGGCTTCACCGCCCTGGACCGCCGGCAGATATTCAAGGCGTGTGAGGACAGCCTGCGGCGGCTGCAGACCGACTACATCGACCTCTACCAGACACACTGGCCCGACCACGGCATGAGGCACGAGGAGACGCTAGGCGCCCTCACCGAACTCGTACGGCAGGGCAAGGTGCGCGCCGCCGGCTGCAGCAACGAAACGAGCTGGGGCCTCATGAAAAACCTCTGGGAAGCTCAGAAGCACGGCCTCGTGCGCATGGACACCGTGCAGAACAACTTCTCGCTCATCAACCGGCGCTGCGAGAACGAACTGGCCCAGGTGTGCCGGCAGGAAGGCGTGAGCCTGCTGCCCTACTCGCCGCTCGGCGGCGGCGTGCTCACTGGCAAGTATAATGGCGGCGCGCTGCCCGAGGGCGCGCGCTTCAGCCACTACGTCAAACATGGAGAGCCGCGCCAGAAGCGCATGGCCGCTCGCTTCCTCAACGAGCGCACCATTGAGACCACCGTGCGTCTGCAAAAAGTCGCCGCCGACATCGGCATGACCGTCACGGCGCTGTCGGTGGCCTGGAGCAAGCAGCATGACTTCGTCGCCTCCACCATCGTTGGAGCCACGACCGTCGCGCAATTCGAGGAAAGCCTGCAAGCCATCGACGTGACGCTCGATGCGGAAACGCTCCGCCGCATCGACGAAATCGAAGAGGCCATCCCGAATCCCATGACGGAGGACGGACTGCGGAGGTTGTAGCTGATCGGCGTCGGGCGGCGGCTCGTTCTGCTCCCTCTCCCACTGGGAACCTGGTGCCAGCGGGACAGGCAAGGATTTCACACTCATTTCACACCCGCTTCATCAAGGCACCACACGCGTGTCCGAGGATGGGGCGTCATGAAAATCCAATCGACTCTCTTCATCGGGGCCGGCCTGCTCGTGGGCTGGCAGGTTTCTCCGGCGGCCGGACCAATCGCCGGCGATGCAAAAGAAACGGCGGCAATCGCGGGCGCGGATCTGGAAAAGGCATCGGTCACGGTTCCTTACTCCGAGTTGAAGCGCCTGTTGCTCTCCACCGCCACGCACGCTGCGGTCACTGCGTCTGAGTCCACGAAGCCGCCGCCCGTTGCTGGCGGCTTGATGGCAGCCGCGCTGCGGCTCGATTGCTCCGGAGGCAGGGCGGCGCTGGAGGCGGAGTTTCGCGTGGAGAATTTCAGCGGCCAGTGGGAGAGCATCCCGCTCATGGGCGCGGGTCTTGCGGTGGCATCCATCGATCCGCCCGACTCGCGCGTGCTGGCGAAAGATGGACAGCTCTGCCTCGCGACGAAAACGATCGGCCCGGCGACGGTGACACTGCGGTTCGTCGAGCGCGAGATGCCGGCGTATTCGGACCGGCCCGTCATCGAGGCGGACGTCCTGCCATGCGCCGTCAGCACGCTGGAGATCATCGGTCTGCCGGAAGGGCGCGCGGCGATGACGCGCGCTGGCGACGAAGTGTTGAGCGGATCGGCCAGAGGCATGTTTGCCCTGCCGGCGAAGGGCGGCAGCATCAGCGTGACGATCCAGGAGCCGATGAAGATCGCCGCCGAGCAGGCGCCGCCGGCGCCGAGCGATTGGTCGCTGCAAAACGAGATCGCAATCGTGCGCGACGATGGCGCGCTGCGTTACACGGCGCACTGCTACCTCACCGCGCATAACGGCTCCGGCATGGCTGCGACCATTTCGTTGCCGTCGAACGCACGGCAAACCAAGGTCGAAGGCGAAGACCTGGCCGACTGGCATCTCGAGCGCGCCGAGGGCGGACGCCAGGCGCTCGCGCTGAGATGGAAAGGCCGCGGCGTGCTGGAGCGCGAAGTCATCGTGAGCTACGCCGTGCAGCAGGCGCCGCTTGATGAGCAATGGAATCTCGCCGCGCCCGCAGCGGAGCAGGCGGACAAGACGAAGAGTCTCTTCGTGCTGGCCGTGCCGGCGGTCTCGACCATGGAGGGACAAAACCTCCGCCAGATCACCGGTGGTGCAGGACTTTCGAAATGGATGGCGCAGTCGATGCGCGGCCAGATGACCGCCGCGATCGAAGGCGCATCCGATGCCACGGTGCGCGTGAAGCCGCTGCCACAGGCCGCCACCGCCGACGGCACAATCAAGACGGCGAAGTATCAGACGCGCATCGTCGCCGATGGCTCGGCCATCACCGAGGCTTCGTTTGAAATCGAGCACGAAGGCTCACCACGATTTGCGCTCGATCTGCCCGCCGACAGCGCGCTGCTGAAGTGCTCGCTCAACGGCCAGACGACGAGACCGATCTCCGGCGAAGGCAGGCGTCTCGAATTTCAACTGCCCCCGAGCGAAGGAAAATCAGGCAAGGCGGAGATTGTGCTCTCGTTCACCGCCGCGAAGGGCAAACTCGATCCCGTCTCAGGCAAAGTCAGCGCCGAGCTGCCGCTCACGCCGTGGTTCATCCACGCCATCGAGTGGTCGCTCACCCTGCCGGACGTGTATCGCATCAGCGCCGTGGACGGAAACATCGAATACGGCGCCGGCACAAAGGCCGAGCACGAAGTCGCCCTGCGCAAGAGCCTCTGCCGCGGCGAGGCGCCGAAAGCCGACCTCTTCTACGAGAAGCGCGGCCTGTGATCTCACAACCCGTCACTCCTAACCCACAACTCATTCAAGCCATGACCATCCAACGCATCGCCGCGATCGCCGGCATCTTCATCGCCACCACGTTCGCGTGGTTCATTCTCGGCACAGCGCTCCAGCAGCGCACGAATCAACAGCAGAGCCAGCTCGGTGGCGAGGTCACCGATGTCTGGGGGCCCGCGCTGCGACAATTGCATCCGTCGGCCTATTACCTCACCGCCGCGAGCGCGAACGGGCGCAAGCAAATCCAGCCCACGCTCAGCAAGGTGACCGTCGGCCTGAACTACGAGCCGAAGAAGCGCGGCCTGCTCTGGTATCGCACCTATGGCGCAAAGTTTGAGGCGCAGTACGAGATCACGAACCCCACACCCGTCACGCAGACGGTGTACGTGAGATTTGAGCTGCCCGGTGAGAAAGCGAGCTTCCACGATTTCTCGTTCGACCTCGGTGCGACGGGCAAACGCGAGGCGCTGCCGGATCACGGCGCGATCACCCAGGCCATCTCGCTCGAGCCGGGCAAGTCAGCGCCGCTCGCGGTCGCCTACCACGCGCGAGGCATGGACTCGTGGCGCTATGAATTCGGCGACAGCGCGCGCGTGCGGCAGTTCTCGCTGGTGATGACGACAGACTTCGAGGAGATCAACTTCCCCGTCGGCACCGGCTCGCCCACGACTCGCGAGCGCGCCGGCGGTGGCTGGTCACTGGAGTGGAGCTATCCGGACGTGATCTCCGCGCCCGCCATCGGCATGGACATGCCGAAGGTGTTGAACGCCGGACCGGTTGCCTCGCGCATCTCGTTTTTCGCGCCGGTGTCGCTGCTGTTCTTCTTCACCGTGCTGCTCATCCTCGGCATGATGAAAAACGCGAACCTGCATCCGGTGAATTATTTTTTCCTCGCCGCAGGCTTCTTCGCCTTCCAGTTGCTCTTCGCGTATCTCGTCGATCTCGTGCCGCTGATGCTGAGCTTCGTGATCGCATCGGTCGTGTCGTTGATCCTTGTGTGCGGCTACGTCGGCGCCGTAGGTGGCCGGCGGCTGCTCGTCGTCGCCGTGCCGGCGCAGAGCGCCTACATGGTGCTGTTCAGCTACAGCTTCTTTTTCGACGGCCTCACCGGTCTCACCATCACCATCGGCGCGATCGCCACTCTCGCCCTGCTCATGATCGCCACCGCGCGCGTGAACTGGGCGGAGAAACTCAGCAAGCCCGCCGCCAAACACCCGCCGCCTCTGCCGGGTGCGGCGATGGCATGAGGCCGCGCCAGCAACCGTAGGCCGGGTGTGTTTTGCGCCCAGAGACTCGGCAGCAAAGCCAGGCTGCCTCGCAGAACCGCCCGGCTGTTTCCGGCGAACGAACGCTTCAATGCCCACGCACCCGCAAGGACACCAGCAGGCTGTCGCCACACACGTCCTACATCCCGAGCTCTGCCGCCCATTGACTCCAATGCATTCCACAGAACCCCCCCTTTCTCCGCGTGAGAGGCTTCTCTGCCTCTCTCGCAGCTACACCTTCGCAAACGCAATCTACCTGGTGCCGCTAACCTTTGCTGTTCTGGCGCTGTTTCTCCTGTCGATCTTGTCACACGGTGTCACCAAGACGTTGGATGCGGCGGACATCTCCGGTCCACAAGGCATCTGGTTCATCCTCCTGTTCTGCTCGCATATTGTATCGTGGTCGCATCACGACTGGCGGCGTGACATGCTTGACGGCGGCTCGTTGCCTTCCGGCACCGTGCGGCTCTGGCTCGGCAGCGCGGCTCTGAATCTGTGCACCATTGGCTTTTATCTCTGGCAGATGACGGACACGGGGCCGGCCGGGCTGCGATTGAAAAACTGGGAGCTTCATCTCTTGATCGCGACACTGCCATGTTACGCGCTCGTCGTCGCAGCCTGTGCGCTGCGCCTTTGCATCCGGCTCCGCACGAAACCGCTTCACAATCGCCGCTGGCTGCTATCGTAGCACTCGCATCACCGGACACATGGCCTGGGAATCTTCACCGCCTTCACGCACCCGCATCCTCGTGGTCGAGGACGAGCCGTCCATCGCGGACAACATCGTGTACGCGCTCGAATCGGAGGGCTTCATGCCGCAGGTCAGCGCGACGGGATCAGACGCGCTGAAAAAGTTCGAGCAAAATGAATGGGCGCTGGTGATTCTCGACGTGGGATTGCCCGACCTCAGCGGCTTCGAGGTGTGCCGGCGGATGCTGGCTTCAAAAAACGTGCCGGTGATTTTCCTCACCGCGCGCGGTCAGGAAGTGGACCGCGTGGTGGGACTCGAACTCGGCGCGGACGATTACGTCGTGAAGCCGTTCAGCCCGCGTGAACTGACCGCGAGAGTCCGCGCCGTGCTGCGACGCGCCGGCGGTCGCTCTGAGTCCGCACCGCAAATGAGTGCGAACGCAAACTCTGCCGCACCACTCGTCGTCGATGGCGAGCGCTGCGTGGTGCGCTACTACGGCCAGACGCTGCAATTGCCGCGCTACGAGTTCCGGCTGCTCCAGGCGCTCGCCGCGCATCCGGGCCGCGTCTTCACCCGCTCGCAACTCATGGACCGTGCCTCCGACGAGCCGGAAGCAGCGATGGAGCGCACGGTGGATGCGCACGTCAAAAGCCTGCGCGCGGCATTGAAAACGGTGAAGCCCGATGTCGATCCCATCCAGACTCATCGCGGCATGGGCTACTCGCTCATCGAAGACTGGAGCGCGATCATGAAATGAACTGGGAGCCAGCACGACGAATGACGCCACATTGCGAAATCGAATGCGTGAGAGCGAACGAAAAACCACCCCCTCACCCCAGCCCTCTCCCAATGGGAGAGGGAGACGATGGCGCTGCCGCGCCTGGGCAGGTGCGCATTTGCGCCTTCGACGGGCAGCTCGTCATGCTCCCTCTCCCACGGGGAACCGAGCGACAGCGAGATAGCTGGAGACAAGTATTCGAAAGAAGTCCAGCAAAGGGCTGGGGTGAGGGGGTGGCTTCCGACTGTGCGAACGATTGCCCCAACAAGTTCTGATCAGTCATGACTCTCACTGCGCGTCTTCTGTTTGGCTTCGTCCTCGTCGCGGCGGGTGGTTTCTATTTCATCACCGACCGGGTGCTGAAGCGCGTGGAGCGCCAATATCTCGAAGCCGTGGAGGAGCCGATGGTCGATGCGGCAAACATCCTCGCCGCCGCGCTGGAGCAGGACATCCAGGACGGCGCGCTCGATGCAGCGCGCTTTGGTGCAACCTTTGCGGCGGCCAAGAAGCGTGAGTTCGAAGCGAAGATCTACGACTTCACGAAGACGCACATCAATCTCGAAGCCTACATTACGGATGACAAAGGCATTGTGATCTTCGACTCCGCCGAGCCCGCCGCCGTCGGCACCAGTCTCAGCAACCGGCGCGATGTGCGCATCACACTCGCCGGCGGCTACGGTGCGCGCTCCACCCGGGCAGACGAGGCTGACGACGACTCGTCTGTGATGTTCGTCGGCGCGCCCATCAGGGACGGCCCGCGCATCATCGGCGCTGTCAGCGTGTCGAAGCCACAGCGCGCCGTGTTTCAGTTTCGCGACGAGACACGCCATTGGCTGCTCTGGCACATCAGCCTCATCATCGTGTGCATGGTGCTCGCCTCGTATCTCGTGGCAAAATGGGCTGCGCGTCCGGTTGAGCGCCTCACCGAGTATGCCCGTGCCATCACGCGCGGCGAGCGGCCTGCGGTGCCGCGATTGCCAGGCAGCGATTTGAAAACACTCGGCTCCGCGTTTGAAAAAATGCGCGACGAACTCCAGGGCCGCGAATACGTCGAGAACTACGTGCAGACGCTCACGCACGAGCTGAAGAGCCCCGTCGCCGCCGTCCAGGGTGCGGCCGAATTGCTGGCTGAGAATCCTCCGCCCGAGCAGCGCGCCAGATTCCTTGGCAACATCATGAACGAAACCCGCCGGCTGCACGGATTGATCGACCGGCTGCTCGAACTCGCTGCGCTCGAGAAGCGCAAGTCGCTCGACGAAGTACGCAAGCTCGACGTGGCGGAACTGGTGGCGACGGCCATCGATCACCTCGCGCCGCTGATCCAACGCCGCGAGTTGAAAGTGCAGCAGGACATTCCCGCGCTCCTCACAGTCCGCGGCGATGCGTTTCTGCTCGATGGCGCGCTGATCAATCTGTTGCAAAACGCCATCGAGTTCTCGCCCGAAGGCGGCACGATCCAGATCATCGCGCGGCACATCGACGACTCGGTCCACATCCTCGTCGAGGACGAAGGCCCCGGCGTGCCCGACTTCGCGAAGCAGCGCGTCTTCGAGCGCTTTTACTCCCTCCCCCGCCCCGACACCGGCCACAAGAGCAGCGGCCTCGGCCTCTGCTTCGTGCGCGAGGTGGCGCTGCTGCATGGGGGAGGCGTCTCGCTGGAGAACATTGGGGAGCGGGGTACGCGTGCCGTACTGACGATCAAGGCGTGATCACAGGGCCGGGCGACTGTTCCGCACACGCGAGAAGGCCGGAGACGCTCCCGCGCCTCCGGCCTCCGCAAAATCCACCGCCCGGGCAGATCAGGCCAGCTTTTGCAGCGCAGCCTTCACCGCGTCGAAGTTCGGCAAATCCTTCGGCGTAGCGGTCTGCTCCGCGTACTGGATGACGCCGGCCTTGTCGATCACGAAAGCCGCGCGCGCCGAAGTGTCGCCGATGCCGACGAGCGCAGGGAAGCGCACTCCGTAGGCGTCGGTGGTCGTCTTGTTAAGGTCGCTCACGAGCGTGATGCCGATCTTCTCCTTCTGAGCCCAGGCTTCCTGGGCAAAGGGGCTGTCAACGCTGATGCCGATCACCTCGGCGTTGAGCCCGCTGTACTGACCGAGGCCGGCCGTGATATCGCACAGCTCCTGCGTGCACACGCCGGTGAAGGCCAGCGGGAAGAAAAGCAGGACCGTGTTTTTGCTGCCGAAGTTGGCGCTCAAGGTGACGTCCTTGAGACCTTCGGCGGTCTTGGACTTGAGGGTGAAGTCAGGGGCTTTGGTGCCGACGGGTAGTGCCATATTATGGGGTGTGTTTGGAGTTGGTCTTTGGGTTGGGGGGCTGACGGAAGACCGTGCGGGAGAAATGTCAACCGCGGGGCGCGGCGCATTCCCGCCCCGCGGACTTGCGCTCAACCGCCGAAGGCCCGCGCACCTTCGCGGATGTTGCCTTCTTCGATGTTCGCACGGCGGCGCGCGGTCTCGTCCTCGGCGTAGCAAGCCACGCCGATCACACCGACATTGCGAGCGCCTTTTTCGCCGAACGCGGTGGCGGCATGTGAGGCGGCGACGGTGCTGAACCGCAGCTCCCGCAGCGTGCCCTTCACCCGCATGCCTTCGATGGTGATGCTGGCGTGCTTGTCGATGACGTAGCCGCGCTTGCGTACGGAGGCGGGCTGCCCGTCGAGCACGTCGAGGCCATCAATGGAGACGACCACCTCGAGCCGGTCGCTGGTGAGATTGTGCAGGCGCAGCCGGTAGCTCCCCCCGGGGCGGCCGATGACGAACACCTTGCCGCCGGATTCGTAGTGGTCGAACGCATTGCCCCAGTCGCGCGGCTCGACCGCCGCTTCGAGCTTGCCGGGGATGAGCGTGAAGTCACCACCATGCTTGTGCGCCGTGCCGGCGAGCTGCGCCATGACCTTCGCGCCTTCCTCGTCGTTGTAATGAAATGTCGCCACCGCATCGGGCACGTCCGGCAGCCTGCGGTAGAAGCGCGCGGCCTCGGAGCGGTCGTATATCTCGCCACCGAGCTTCGTGCCGAGGCCGGGGCGTTCCGCGGCCGCTGACTTGCGTGGGGCGGCCGCACCAGACCAGGATTGCGGTCGGTTGTATCCCAATTCGCTCCCACCGCCACCTACTCCGGCGGTCATCGGCCTCGTGGCGGTTTCACAACTGGCGAGGACCAGCAGCAACGAAGCTGCTCCGGCGAGGCGAGGGGCGGTGCGATTCATGTGCAGATTTTTCTGCACTCAAGCGGGTCCGTCAACCGCTTTGTGCAGATTTTTCCGCACTTGATGCTTGCCAGGCGCGCGGCGACGGGCCAGAATCACGGCGTCATGCCACGAGTCGCGCACGATCCGCTCACGAAAAAGGAACGCCAGGCCATGGACCTGCTGCACAGCATGGGCCGCGCCACCGCGGCGGAGCTGCAGGAGCGCATGCCTGACACGCCGAACTACTCCGCCGTGCGCGCGCTGCTCGGCGTGCTGGTGGACAAGAATCTCGTCACCGCCACGCAGCCCGAGGGCGCGCGCGCCTACGTTTATGCGCCGAAGGAACCGGCGCACAAGGCGCGCAAGGGCGCGCTGAACCGCCTGGTCACCACGTTCTTCGGCGGCTCGCCCGTCGAGCTGATGGCGAACCTGCTCGATCCCGCCGAGCGCAAAATCTCCGGCGCCGAAATCGAACGCCTGCAGAAGCTGATCGACGAACACAAGCGCCGCAAAGGCAAGTGACACGCCATGCCGGGTTTCATCATCGCCGCCACCATCATCCTCGGGCTCGCCGCCGGCGGGACGCGGCTGCTCCGCGGGCGGCCGCACGAGATTCAGCGCCTCGTCCTGCTGACAGGCATGATCACCACGCTGCTGCTGCCGGTGGTGATGGAGCTGACGGCTGTCATGGGTCTCAGTGCGCTGGTGTCCAGTTGCGGTGCTCCCGGCCCGGGCAGGCTTTTGCCCGGCGGCAACATTCAATCACTCTTCGCCGCCGTATGGCTCGGCGGCGCGGTGCTGCTGGGCGCGCGGCTGTGCTGGCACGTCATTCTCGCGTTGCGCATGGCACGGAGATCGCGCGCGATGGATGATGATGAAGTCTCCGCCGTGGCACGAGCGCTCGACCTGCCCCGTCGCGAAGTCGCACGGCGCTTCCGCATTTGCGCCGGCATCGAAACGCCGCTGGTGCTCGCGGGGCTGCGCCAAATCGTGCTGCTGCCCGCGGCGTGGCCGCGCTGGCCGGCGGGCCTTCAAAGCAGCGCACTGCGGCACGAGTGGCAGCATGTGCGCACCGCGGATGCGCAGTGGGCCGTGCCCGCCGCTTTGTTGCGCGTGGTGTTGTGGTTCCACCCGCTCGCTTGGTGGGTGTGCGCACGTTGGGCCGAGCAGTGCGAGCATCTCGCCGACCGCGCGGCTGCATCGGGCCGCGCGGCTGGTGACTACGCGCGGGATCTGCTCTCGCTGGCCGCTCGTGCACATACCGGCGCGCCAGCCTTTGCCACCGCCTTCATCCCGCGCACCCGCACGCGACTCGAGCGCCGCATCCGTGCCGTGCTGGACGATTCCGCGCGCAGCCTTCCATGCGGCCGCATCCAGCGTTTGCTGGTGCTGCTCGTTTTCGCCGCCGCCGGTCTTTCACTCGCCGCGCTGCTCGCCCGGCCGAAGGATTCCACGCCGGCCGATCTTCTGGGCGAAGCACGGACGCGTCTGGCGGCGAATCCATTTCCCGCCGATCCGTGAGGATGGCGGCGCGTGTGGCCGCGTCCGCAGGCAAAGACCTCTCTTGAGAAAAGCCGGCAGGCGTGGAATCATCCGCGGCCATGCCCCCGCACATCTACCACATCCTCCATCTCGCCGGCGTCCTCTTTGTGTTTGCCGGCATCGGCAGTTTTCTGACAAACAGCGGCACTGCGCGCCCGGGCATGAAGTTTCACGGCATAGGGCTGCTGCTCCTGCTGGTGGCCGGGTTCGGAATGCTCGCGAAATTGAAGCTCTCCTACTCGGCACCCTGGGTGATCGCCAAGATGGTGATCTGGCTGTTGCTCGGCGTGCTGCCCGTGCTGGCGAAGAAGCGCGTGCTGCAGCCGGGCGTGCTCGTCCTGCTCGGCATCGTGCTCGGCCTGGTGGCGGCATCGCTGGGCTATCTGAAGCCCGCGTGACGCCGGCTGGAAGCAAGAAGCCTTCACGTCACCCGCCCATGCGCACGTTCTTGCATCTACTGGGGCTGCTGCTCGTGTGCGGCGCGGCGCACGCGATAGATGACGATCCCGATGCCGCGCAGGGCGACTGGGAGAAGCCGCCGGCCAACGGCAAACCGTGGAAGCACTCCGGCACCGGCCTCGCCTTCCCGCAGTTCCTCGGGTCCTTCCGCATGGCGGGCGAGTTCCGCTTCAAGGAAGGCGGCGGCAGATTCATCCGGTACGAGAGCACGGAAGAACGCGCGCGGGCGGACATCTTCTTTTTCCCACACACGACCTCGGAGCTGTCGCTGGAGAATACGAAGGCGGCGATCAACAACGAACTGGAGGCGGTGATCGCGCAATTTCAGGAACGCGCAAACAAGGGCCGCTACAAGAACGTGATCATCGACGGGCCGGCGGACGGTGAGATCCCGCTGTGGCCGACGGGATCCCTGCCGCTGAGCGTGCGCTCCCTCGTGGCCACGAAGCTGGCGGATACGAAGGAGGGGCCGAAGGAGGCGCAGATCAAGCAGTGGACCGGAGTCACGATGCTCAAGGGCCATCTGATCACCATCCGCTACATGCATCCCACAGCCACGGGCGAGCAGGGCGAGGCCGCGCTGAAGGGCTTCGCCGGCATGGTCTTCCAGGTGATCAAAGACCCGCAGCTCCGCGCGCAGGTCAGGGAGCTGGTGCAGGTTTATCTCGCCGATCCGCTGTCAGCCGAGGGCAATCAGGCCGCCACGGCCGTGCTCGCCTACATCCAGAAGACGCCGTTCGTGAACGTGCCCATCCCCGTCGAGGCGCTCGCTCCCTGGCTCGATGTCTTCAAATCCAATGCTCCCGGCTCGGAACTCCAGCTCCTGCGCGCCTTCGCGCTTGGCAGCGCGCGGGCCGGCCTGGACGAGGCCGATGCCGCCGCCTGCCTCACTGCGGGCGCAAAGCAATTTCTCCTCATCTACGACCGCTTCATCCGCGAGAATCCGCTGCTCAAAGTCCCGGGTGTCGATGAACTCAAGTCCGCCGTGGAGCACAATGACGTGGCGGCCTTTCTCAAGCGCCGCGCCGTCGAGCGCAAGTGACGCGCTGGATTCGCGATCCACCATCGACCATCCACGACCCACCGTCCCCTGCCGCCATGCGTCGCCATCTTCCCGTCCTCGCCGTCATCCTGCTTGCCGTCGCGCATGGCGCCACGATGGCCGGTGCGCCGAAGAAGCTCCTGCCCGTCGATGAGGCGGCCAGCGATCCTGCCTTTTTCATCTTCCGCGCCCGGCTCATCGAAGCCGTGGCCACGCATGACACAGCGCGACTCCTTGCCGTGCTCAGCCCGAAGATTCAGAACAACTTCGGCGGTGACGGCGGCATCGAGGAGTTCAAGCAGCAGTGGCAGCCCGATGGCAAGGAGTCGAAGCTCTGGCAGGAACTCGGCCGCGCGTTGTCCCTCGGCGGCAAGTTCAGCAAGGATCACAGCTTCGCAGCGCCCTACTATTTCGCAGCCTGGCCGGAGGACGACAGCGTCGATGCCTTCGAGTGGGTGGCCATCATCGGAGAAAACATCCGTGTGCGGGAGAAGGCCGACGCGAACAGCGCCGTGATCGGCCGGCTCTCGTTCGAGCTGGTGCACGTCGAGGAGCAGCAGGACGCCGCTTCAGACGAATGGACGAAGATCAAGCTCGCCGACGGCAGGAAGGGATTTGTGGCCTCCCGCTTCACTGGCAGCGGCATCGGCTGGCGCGCGGCTTTTGCCAAAGAAAATGGTGAGTGGCGCATGACGGCGTTCGTTGCAGGAGACTGACAAACCCATCCTACACCGCATGATCCGCACGCCCGTCCTCGTCTTCCTCGCCGCCACCTCACTCCACGCCGCTGACACCTACTTCCCGCCGCCCGACAGCGAAGGCGGCTGGCGCGAGGCGAAGGATGCAAAGAGCTGCAAGGCTCTCGCGGGCATGGATTTGTCGAAGCTCGAAGCCGCGGGCATTCTCACCGAGCGCAGCACCGCGCACGGCGGTCTCGTGGTGGTGCGCAATGGCTACCTGTGCTTTGAGAAGTACTTCGGTCGCGCCAGCCGGAATGCGAACCCGGACATGGCCAGCACGGGCAAGGCGTTCTGCTCCATCGCGTGCGGCATCATGCTCAATGAGTTCAAAGCGAAGATCCCCGATGGACTCGATGCCAAGGTCTTCACTGAGAAGTATCTGCCCGAAGCCTTCCCGCTGAACGATCCGCGCAAGGCGAACATCACGCTCGGCCAGCTTCTGTGCATGAGCGCGGGCTGCTGGGGCGAGGGGCAGACGCCGACAGGTTATGTGAAAGGCGATCCGAAGCCGAAGCAGCTCAAGCCTGTTCCCGGCCAGAACATCAAGGACCTCGACAAGTCTTCGCTCGACGTGCCGCTGTGGACCGATCCGGGCGCGGGCTACTCATATTCATCGCCGTCTCCGCACATCGCCAGCATCGTGCTGCGTCATGTGACTGGCATGGAGTTGAAGGACTACATCAACGACCGCCTCGCGAAACCGCAGGGCTGGGGCGCATGGGACTACTGCCTGCATCGCGGCGACTTTGTGATGCCGCACGCAAACGGCGCGGGCAGCACCGCCCTGCACGCCACGGATGCCGTGCGCTTCGGCTACTGCCTGGCTCACGAAGGCAAGTGGAAGGACAGGCAACTCGTGCCGCTCGACTACATCAAGAAGTGCCAGATGTATCTGCCCTACAATCCGCACACGCCCTTCAGCCTTCAGTTCGAACACAACAGCGATGGACATGTGGCCGGCGCGCCGAAAGACGCCTTCTGGAAAAGCGGTGCCGGTGGCTTCTGCCTTTACGTCGTGCCGTCGCTCGACCTGGTGATCTACAAACTCGGCGGCAAGACCGGCCAATATGATCCAACCCTCACGCTCATCCCGCAGCCCAAGCCCGACACCAGCCGCGACAACTGGGAGCCGTTCCCTGGCAATGCCTTCATGGAAGGCGGCGGAGCCTCATCGCTCACGCGCATCTTGGAGACAGTATGTCTGGCGGTGAGACTGCCGTGATCTGCAAGCAGCACGCTCAGGGCACCGGCGCCGCCTTGCTGCCGATGCACCACAGCGTTTTCTCCGTGCGGACATAGATGCGGCCGTCCCCGATGGCTGAAGATGCGTTGATCGGGCTGTCGAGCTTGCTCGCGGAGATCCGCTCAAACTTGGGTCCCGCCTTGATGACGATGAGATCTCCCTGCTGGCTCGCGCAATAGATCTTGCCGTCGCCGGCGACGGGGCTGCTGAAGAACTTGGCGCTGCCTTGCGAGCCTTCGACACGCTCCTCATAAATCACCTTGCCAGTCTTGAACTCCACACAGCGCAGGATGCCGCCGTCGCCGAGAAGATACATGTGCTCTCCAATGACTAGAGGCGAAGGCACGTAGGGCAGCCCTTTCGGGATGTCGAAGGGCACGGACTTTGGCTTCCCGCCCTTCAGATCGAGGGCCGCCACCTCTTTCACGCCGCCGCCCGTGCCGAAGGTGCAGAAGTAGAAATCATCGCTGAGCACGCCGGAGCCGAGGCTGCGGAGCTTGTAGCCGGGATTGTGCTGCCAGTTCAGCTTTCCGGTCTTCGCATCCAGCGCGGTGACGCCGCTGCCCGTGTCAGCGCAGATGAACTCTTTCTTGCCGCCGGGAAGGTCGTGGACGACGGGCGTGGAGAAGGTGTTGAGGCAGTTGGGCACCTCGTTCTTCCACACCTGTTTGCCGGTCCTGCTGTCGAGACCCACGACGCACGCCTTCCACGCCTGCTGCTTCGGATCGTCGGTATAGACTTTTCCATCGCGCTGCCAGTCGAACAGGCTGCGCACCAGCATGATGCCATCCGCCACCACCGGAGACATTCCGGTGCCGTGCTCATGGATGTAGTCAGCCACATGGTCGTTCTGCCAGAGCAGCTTGCCGGAATGATCGAGCGCGAGCGCCTGGATGTCCGTCCCGCTGCTCCAGCTGACGTAGATGCCGCTCTCGTCCACGAATGGCGAGCTGGAGGCGAAGCTGTTGAAGTTGTGAATCTTGTGCGTGACGTAGGGCACCTCGTACTTCCACTGCGGTTTGCCGTCTTTGGCGTTCAGAGCAAGGATGGCGCGCTTCCCGGGTTCCGTCTCGGCAGTGACGACGACAATGTCCTTCCACAACACCGGGGAGGACCAGCCCTTGCCGAGTTCCACCTGCCACAGCGTCGTCGTGGCATCCACGGCGACCGGCAGGCCGGTGGTCTGGGCGAGTCCTGTTCCATTCGGACCGCGGAAGCGGCCCCATTCGGTCGTGGCGGAGAGGGGAGTCGTCGCGGCGAGTGCGAGCAGAACAGTGATGCGCAGGAGCTTCATGAGCATGGAATGGGTTGGCTGTGTAAGGAGAAATGCAGGCCGGTAAACGGGCGGTGGCGCGCGGTTCTCGCGCGGATCGTGCGTTGCGGAGCCGACGACAGGGAAGCTGATCAGCGCTGCTTTCGCGCCGGGAGCTGTGCCACGGGGTTCGGTGTCTTGCCGGACAGTATCTTGTAGCCCTCCTGCTGGACCACAACGGAAGTCTCGGCGAATCCCTCGCGCATGAGCTTCTCGTATGGCAGGTGTTTGTTCGCCACCAGCCAAAGATGTCCGTCAGGCTTCAAGGCGTGTGCCGCCGCGATGATGAACCTCATGCCTATCACTGGATCAGGCTGGCGGGTTTCGTGAAACGGCGGGTTCGAAACGATCCAGTCGTAGTGCCCGGGCTTCTCCAGGCCGGTCGTCACATTGTGCCAGAAGAACTGCACACGCGTTTTCCGGCTGACTCCGGCCAGATTCCTCTTTGCCGCCTCGATCGCACGCGCGTCCGCATCGTAGAGGTCGAGGTTCGTGATCCCGGGCCGGTGACGCAGGATGAAGTCGCTGAGGAATCCCCAGCCACAGCCGAGATCGGCCGCCACCCCGGTCATTTCGGGCGGGAGGCGTGAGGAAAGCAGGCGCGACCCCTCATCGATGCGATCCCACGCGAACAAGCCCGGCACGGACCAGAAGCGATCATCGACAACCTTGCGGAACTCTCCCCCGGCCCGCCATTCGGTGAGCGTCTGCTGATTCCACTGCGCATTCTTCCTGGCCCAAAAGCCGCGGCAATGATGCTTTGAGAGCGTGCCGATGTTTCCCGCGCAGTCCCGCAGCCGGTGCTCGAAGCGTTTGGCACCCCAGTCGTTCGGCAGCGCACACAACAAAACGCCGCCATCAGCGAGGATGTCGTGCGCGTGGGCCAGATCGGCCAGCGTCATTTCCTTTTGCCGCTCCGGCATCACCAATACGAGATCGAAAGGGCCTTCGAGATTCTCCCGGGCCGTCATGCCGGCGCGCTCCAGCGCCAGGGCACGCGGTTTGAAGTCCTGCTCGCATGACAGCCGGCCTTTGAAGTAATCCAGCCCGGGATGCGGCTGCGCGCGCAGAAAGGCCGTCCTTCCCCCGGAGTCGAGCGAGGGCTCATGTCTGAGCACGGCGAAAATGGTTTCAAGGGCTGGATTCACTGGGCGGGTTGGGAGGTTCGGGTTATGGTCAGTTCCTTCCGCCTCATGAAGCCGCTGCGGCCAGCACGCTCCCGACGAGGACCTGCACCCCGCCCTGCTCGCGGCTCTGGATGCCGGCGATGATGATCGACATCAACTCCACGGTCTGACTGAAATCAAAAGGCGGCCGGCCGCTGCGCAGCGTGTCGATGAAAGCGACGAGCTGGGCGCGGAACGCGGAGTAGGTGTCGGTTAGCTTCAGGGCGAGATCGCCCTTCGTGCCGTAAAGATGCATGCTTCCGAAGCTGCCATACGCGTCGTGGATGGCGGCGAGCGTGACTTGCGCACCGCTCTGATGCCGGAGATGCACGATGTCGGAGCCGGCTTGGTGCTGCGTCTGCGCGCTGATGAAGCCGGGACCTAGCAGCGGATACACCGCCTCAAGGGCGTGGATTCCGTAACGCTCCCACGTCTTGCATGTGAAGCTCGTGATCCAGCGGAGGTCGCCGAGACGCGCGCGCTGCGCGTCGGTGAGCTTCATCTCCGGCGCGTATCTCATGCCGCTGGTGGAAAGCAGTATTTTTCCCTCACGCTGCCATGTCACGAACTGGCGGAGGTCGGCGAGATTCGTCGCCATCGGCTTGTCGATGAAAACAGGCAGGCCCGCCTCGATGAACGGCCGGGCACGGCGGACGTGATCGTTGCCGTCGTCGGTCGCGATCACCACGGCGTCCACATGGCCGATGACGTCCTCTGGTTTGCCCGCCACGTTGTCGATCAAGCTGGCCGCGGCGACTTTCGGCGCATCGGCGGGATCATCCGTCCAGATGTGCGTTACTCGCGCGCCTGGGATGCGGACGGATTCGAGCGGCTGCTTGCCAAGATAGACAGGGATCGCCGCATAAGGGCACTTCGCCATCTCGACGGGATCGTAGCCATTCACGATGGCCGACCAGGAGTACGGATGGCCGTTGCCCTCGATCATGCCAAGCATGGCGAGGCGTAGTTCGTGTCCAGTGCTCATGCTCCCCGGCGGTGGATTCGGCAGCTATCAAGCGGGAGCCTGAAGCACCAAGTCTGGGAAACTCGCGAGCGCTTCGGTCAAGCCCGGCCAGCCGCCTTGTTTCTGTTGCTGGAAGATTTGCAGGTAGAGCGCGACGGACTCCGGCGGGTGCGCCTTCAACAGCGCGTTGATTCCCTCCCTGGCTTTCTTCACGTCGATGTCCTCCGGCAACTCGTCCTTCACCTCGCCTTTCTCGTGTTCGACTCCGATGGCGTCGAGGAAGGTGGCGAGCATCCCGGGCTGGCCTTTGAGCAGCCAGATCTGGATCACCTGCTCGGCCAGCGCATCACCGGTCTTGATGCGCAGTTGATCGTAGAGCCACGCCACCTGCTGTTCCTTCGTCTTCTTCAACACAAAAACTGGCCGCAGCTTTTTCTGCACCGCGAGATTGTCGATGGCGGCACGGTAGGCTCCGCGTTGCTCGCGCTGGAGATAGGTGATGATTTCCGTCCGCAGCCCGGGGCTGATGGCCTGGATCAAGAGGTGTCCTTTCATTTCAATCAGGCCGCTGTGCTAACACGACGCCGAATGAGCCGCAACCCGTTTTCTGTCAACGCCGCATCAGCGCGGACAGGCATTTGAAGGCTCCGCCAGCACCTTCTTCATCGAGGAGCTGCCGCTCGATCGCAGCTCCGGTGAAACCTCGGCGCGGAATCAGACGGCGGAGGAATGCGGCCTGCGACTCCATGTGCACATCATGCATGCCGGATCGGGCGCACCAATGCCGCACGTCGGAGAAGTTCACGTCGCTGGTGATGTCCTGCCGGCCGGCGTTGTCATACACTTCGGCTCCTTCGCGGCGCATGTGATGCAGATACGCCCGCAGAGTGCCGGAAGGGCGCCGGCTATAGAGCCGTGGAAAGACGTCGCCGTAGTCGATGGCAAGCATCGCGCCCTCTTTCCAACGCGGCGTCCAGCCGGCGAGCCATTCCGCGATGCCGGTATGCAGCTCGCAGCGCTGGCGCTGGCACGGTGGAGGTGAGTGGCGTGTCCACTGCTCAAGCACGGAGAACTCTGGGCGGCCTCGCGTGTCGAATGCGAGGGGTTTCAGAGTCTCGGTGGTGCGGCCGTCCGCGTGATGCACGAGCCAGACTTCATGCCACGCGGCAGAGGCGGCGTCCCATTGCACGAGCGTGACGGGCAGGGCGTCGAGCAGTTCATTGTGGAAAATAAAGGCGCGGCCATCTGCGGCATCGAGCGCAGCCGTGAGATCGCGGAACCAACGCACGGCATCGCCGAGGCGCTCGCGCTGCTGCTGCTCGAGCACAGGCGACGCCTCGACGAGGCTGAAGGTGAATCGCCCCCGCCTCCACCAGCCGATGTGTTTGCGGACCCCCTCCATGAGGGCGCCGGTGCCGCCGCCGACTTCGATGATCGTGCGCACTTCGCGCATCTCACCCGATTGCCCGATGAGCCAGGCGGCGATGGCACGGCCCAGCAGCGGCGAAGCGGACGCCGCGGTCGAGAAGTCTCCATGTGCGCCGACGGTCCTGATCCGGCGTGTGTAGTAGCCGTGGTGCGGATCGAACAGCGCGTGCTGCATGAAGGCGGAGAAGGATTCCTCGCCGGACGGCGTCGGGTCGGCAGGTTTCATGCGGAAGAAATCGGCGGACTGCTACGCGAGGCCAAGGACACAAGCCGCCTAAGTCGTCAGCCCGATCACCTCGTCCGCAATGATCTCCAGTCCCTCGCGCACGATGCGATCATCCTGTGAGTACGTGATTCGCAGACACTGCTGCGAGTGATCCCACGGCTCGTCGAGGCCGAAGAAGAAGTAGTGCCCCGGCACGACGAGTACCTTTCGTCTTTTGAGGCGCTGATAGAGATCGGCGGATGTGATCCGGAGGTTCTTGAGCCAGAGCCACAAGAAGAAGGCGCCTTCACTTGCGTGCAGACCATAGTCGGCGCGGCCGTTGAGTTTGTCGTGCAGCACGGCGGCAGCTGTTCTTGACTTTTGCTCGTAAAACGGGCGGATCACATTTTGCGAGAGGCTGATGAGTTCGTCGCCGGCGAGCAGCGGCTTCAAGATGGCCTGGCCGAGATTGCCATTCGCCAGCGCGACGACGGCGTTCATGTTCGCCAGCGCGATGGTGATGCGCTCATGCGCGACGATGACGGAGGTGCGAGTGCCGGGCAGGCCGAGCTTTGAGAGGCTGATGGAGACGATCATGTCCTGGTCCCACACGGGCTGCCAGTCCACGTAGATCGCGCCGGGGAACGGCATGCCATACGCTTGATCGAGGATGAGCGGGATGCCGTGATGCGCGCAGAGGCGGCGGAGCGCGCCCAGTTCGTCCGCGCTGATGACGTTACCGGTGGGATTCGTCGGACACGAGAGGCAGACGGCGGCGACGTCGTCGGTGATGCAGAGGCGATCGAAGTCGATGCGATACTTGAAGATGTTGCCTTCGCACTCGTCGATGCGCGGCCTTACGGCGCTGAAGCAATCGCGCTCCAACGTCTGATTTGCGTAGCCGATGTATTCCGGCGTGATGGGAAAGAGCACCCGGCGCTTTTTGCCGGCGGAATTCCCGGCGAGGATTGTGTAGAGATAAAAGAAAGCGCTCTGCCCGCCCGGCATGACGACAATGTTTTTTGGCGCCACGTCCCAGCCGCAGTTCCGGCGGAGGAAATCCGCGAACAGTTCGCGAAACTGCGGGTTGCCGCCGGGCGGATCGTAATTACCGAGCGCTCGGTCCAGCGCAGCGCCTTCGGCCACGAGTTCCTGCACTCGCCGCCGCCACAACGCCTGCATCCCGGGCACGGCGGCTGGATTGCCTCCGCCGAGCATCCGCATCTGCGGATCGCTGGTGAGAGCCTGTCCGAGGTCCTCCATCAATTCCTGGATGCCGCTTGGCCCTGCCAGTTTTGCGCCGATGTCGGTGAAGGTGTGAATCATCGTGGAGCGTGGCGCTGCGGATGCGGCTGGTCAAACTACGGGATCAAACGCAACAGGCATACAGCGAAGCCGTCGTTTGAATTGAATTCACCGGCGGCGGTCATACACTCGCGTCATGCACAGCCTTCTTTTTCGCGCCTCGATGTCGTTCGCATCCGTCGTCCTGCTATGCGTCTCCTGCGCCACACAGAAGGAGACGATGCCGAGTGCGGCCGACCTTGACCGCACGTACCAGCGCTTCCTCGCCATGTCGAAGCCGGAGTTTGATGAACTCGAACGGAGGCGCTCGAGCGGTGCGCTCAGTCAGGCGGATTACCAGGCCGAGAAGTCGCGCCTGGAATATCGGGTTCAGCAGCGGAGCGTGGATGCCGCATGGACGGCGCATTATCTGGCCGAGAGCGACCGGAAGGCGGCCGGCATCCCCACTCCGGACAAACCGGTGGCACCTCCGCTGGGACCCACTGGCGGAGGGGTCAGCGGACAGGGCAGCTTCTATCAATCCCACAACGACACGTATGGAAGCATGGGCGGATTTGGCGCGGCCGGCACGACGAGCATGGGATACCTTCAGGGCGGCAGTGTGTTGAGCGGTCGCGGCTATTGAGCACGCGCCTCCGTGCCAGATTAGCGCAAGGATGCGGGCACGTCTTAACGCGAAAAGCCCTGTGGGGATGGCTCCCCACAGGGCTTCTTTAGACGATCAAAGCCGTCTTAGTTGCAGCCGGGAAGAATTACTTCTTCTTCTTGGCGGCTTTCTTGGCGGGCTTCTTCGCTGCTTTTTTTGCTGCTTTCTTGGCCATGGTATTACTCCTTGTTGTTGTTTTGTTGGTTGCGTTTTTGGTTTTCGCCGTGGATCCGGCGCGCTTCGCGGTTGCGTTTGAGGCAGCCGGCTTGGCTGCGCTTTTTCCACGGACATTCTTCGGAGCAGCGGCCTTGGCCGCGGCAGTACGCTTCTCTTCGATGGCCGCCTGGGCGGCCGCGAGACGGGCGACGGGAACTCGATACGGGCTGCAGCTCACATAGCTGAGGCCGGCGCGATGGCAGAACTTCACACTGTCAGGATCGCCGCCATGCTCGCCGCAGATGCCGAGCTTGATGCCCGGATTCGTGCTGCGACCTTTTTCGATGGCGACCTTCATGAGCTGTCCGACACCGGTCTGGTCGAGAGTGGCGAAGGGGTTCTTCTTGAAGATTTCGTTCTCGGTGTAGGGCACGAGGAAGTTGCCCATGTCATCTCGGCTGATGCCGAGAGTCGTCTGCGTGAGGTCGTTCGTGCCGAAGCTGAAGAACTGCGCGGTCTGCGCAATCTCATCAGCGGTGAGCGCTCCACGCGGCACTTCGATCATCGTGCCGACGAGGTAGTCGAGCTTCACCTTCTTTTCTTCCATCACCATTTTCGCGACATGATGCACGATTTCCACTTGCAGGTCGAGTTCTTTCTTGAATCCGACGAGCGGAATCATGACTTCCGGTTTCACCTTGATGCCTTTCTTCGACACGTTCGCGGCGGCTTCGAAAATCGCGCGCGCCTGCATCTCGGTGATCTCAGGATACGCAACGCCGAGACGGCAGCCGCGATGTCCGAGCATTGGGTTGAACTCGTGCAGCGCATGCACGCGCGCCTGAATTTTCTCCACGCTCATGCCGATCTTCTTCGCGAGATCCTTCTGCTGCTCTTCCGTGTGCGGGAGGAATTCGTGAAGCGGCGGATCGAGAAGACGGATCGTCGCGGGCAGGCCCTTGAGTGACTCGAAGATGCCGGTGAAGTCTTCGCGCTGATACGGAAGAAGCTTCGCGAGCGCGGCGCGGCGATCTTTTTCCGAGTCGGCGAGGATCATCTCGCGCATAGCGTCGATACGGTCACCCTCGAAGAACATGTGTTCCGTACGCGTGAGACCGATGCCCTGCGCACCGAATGCGATGGCATTCTGCGTCTGCTCGGGCGTGTCGGCGTTGGTGCGCACCTGGAGGCGTGTGGCCTTCGCGCACCATTTCATGAGCTGCTCGAAGCTCTGGAACTTCTCGGTGGACTGCGCGGCCTTGTCGCCGTGGAGCATGCCCGTGATGATTTCCGAAGGCGCAGTCTTCAACTGGCCGCCGTAAACAGTGCCGCTGGTGCCGTCGATGGAGAGATAATCTCCCTCGCTGAAAGTCTGACCGGCCACGGTGACGGTCTTCTTGTCGTAGTCGATCTGCAGTGCGGATGCGCCGCAGATGCAGACTTTGCCCATCTGGCGCGCAACCAGCGCCGCGTGCGACGATACGCCGCCCTTCGCCGTGAGAATGCCCTCGGCGGCGATCATGCCGCGAAGATCTTCAGGGCTCGTCTCATTGCGCACGAGCAGCACCTTCTCGCCTTTCGCCTCCGCGGCTGCGGCGCGGTCGGCATTGAGGTAGATCTTGCCGGAAGCCGCGCCGGGCCCGGCGGGAAGACCGGTGGCGATGGCCTTCGCCTTCTTGACTTCCGCCGCGTCGAATATCGGCGCGAGCAACTGGTCGAGCTGATCGGCGGGATTGCGCATGATGGCGGTCTCCCAGTCGATGAGCTTTTCCTTGACCATGTCCATGGAGAATTTCAGTGCCGCGGCGGCGGTGCGCTTGCCGTTGCGCGTCTGGAGCATGAAGAGTTTCCCTTCCTGGATGGTGAACTCAACGTCCTGCACGTCCTTGAAGTGGCCTTCGAGAATCTTCCGCACCTTCATCAGTTCCGCGAAGGGCGTGGGCATCTCCTTCTCAAGCTGAGACACCGGCTCCGGCGTGCGCACGCCGGCAACGACGTCCTCGCCCTGCGCGTTGATCAGGAACTCTCCGTAGAATTCGTTCACGCCGTTTGCCGGATTGCGCGTGAAGGCCACGCCGGAACCCGAGCTGTCGCCCGTGTTGCCGTACACCATCGCCTGCACGTTCACCGCGGTGCCCCACTCGGACGGAATGTTGTACTTCCGGCGATAGACGATCGCGCGGTCGTTCATCCATGAGCCGAACACGGCGCCGGCGGCACCGAGGAGCTGCTGCCACGGATCGCTCGGGAAGGACTTCCCGGTGCGCTCCTTCACCAGCGCCTTGAAGCGCGCGACCAACTCCTGCTGGTCGGCGGCGGTAAGCTTTGAGTCTTCTATGTCAGCGTGATACTTCTCGTGCTTGAAATTGTGGATCACGACCTCGAACGGCTCGTGGTCTTCGCCTTCGCGCTTCTGCACGCCGAGCACCACGTCACCGTACATCTGAATGAAACGGCGGTAGCAGTCCCACGCGAAGCGATCGTTGCTCGTCGCCTTCGCGAGCGAGTGTACGGTCTGGTCGTTGAGGCCGAGATTCAGAATGGTGTCCATCATTCCTGGCATCGAGTCACGCGCGCCGGAGCGCACGGCGACGAGGAGCGGCATGCCGTTCGCATCGCCGAACTTGCAGTTCATTATCTTCTCCATCGCGCCGATGCCCGCCCTGATCTGCGCATCGAGCGATCCGGGATACGTGCGCTTGTGCGCATAATAATAGGTGCACACTTCCGTGGTGATCGTGAATCCGGGAGGCACCGGAAGACCGATGCGGCTCATCTCCGCCAGATTTGCGCCCTTGCCTCCGAGGAGGGCTTTCATTGATCCATCGCCGTCTGCTTTTCCTGCTCCGAACGAATATACGTACTTGCTGCTCTTGTTGCCTTGGGTTGCCATAGATGTTTGCGGTCCATTCTGTTTTTTTGCGGACCGATTGTGTGAGAGATGATTTTGCCGGGTGTGTTGGTCGGCGATTAATATTCGCTGATTCAAATCGCGCAAGCGCAAGTTCATGATCAACGATTCCGCAACATCAGGATCGCAAAGTCCGGCAGTGATCAAACATGCAGCGCGAAATGTGCGCGAAATTTTTTTCTCTTCCCGTCCACCGTTCATCTCGCGCGCGCGTTTCCGGCTCATTTCGTTTCCGCGTCGTCTGTGTTCGCAATCGATCTGCATCTGGACCATGCCGCAGAAGAATCAGACCGTGCAACCGCACGCATGATGTTCAGCCCAGCCCCTCGACTTTCCATCCGTCGCGATACTGCCGTGCGAGCTGCGCGTTGAGTTCAGGCTGGTTCGTCACCTTGCCGGCGACGGGGTCCCACTCGATCCAGCCGCCGGGATTGCGCTCCGCCAGCACGCCGAGCAGCACAGCCTCGGTGACCGGGCACCCGTAGGTCGGGAAATCCGTCACCGCCTTCCCGCCGCTCATCGCCGCATCCACCCAGTTGAAGTAATGATTGCCGGGCCGGTTCGCCGGATACTTGAAGCCGGCGAATTTTTCGTCCGGCACCAGCCAGGGGCGCTGGCTGTGCGGTTTGAAGATGCCGCCGTTCTCGCCGACAAAGAATATGCCCGACGGTGCCTCGCGCGTCAGCGCCGACGGCTTGATCACAACCTTCGCATCGTACGGATAACCGCCGTCGCTCCAGGTGAGCTTGACGGTGTCACCCGCAGTCAGCGCGGTGCCGGGAAATGAGTACTCGAGGCGGCGCCTCATCGCATAGAGATCGCCCTTGCTGCCTTCGTCGAGACACCGCACGCGGGTGGGAGCGCCGAGACCGAGGCACGCAAAGACGACGTCAAAGTAGTGGCATCCCATGTCACCCATCATGCCAACGCCGAAGTCCACCCACGAGCGCCACATCGACGGATGGTAGGCCTTGTCGAGAAACGGCACTTCTCTGGCAACCCCGAGCCACAGATTCCAGTCGAGCCCCGTCGGAATGGGATCAGCGGCGGCTTTGCGCTCCGTGACCTTCGGCCACCAGCTCGCGGCTTTGTTCTCCCAGCAGATGATTTCCTTTACCTTGCCGATCGCACCCGCCTTGATGAGATCGACCGCAAGCGAGGTCTCGATCGAAGAATGCCCCTGCGTGCCCATCTGCGTCGTCACGCCGGCCTTCTTCGCCTCAGCGGCCAGTACGCGCGCCTCGTGGATGTGATGCGTGAGGGGCTTCTGCAAATACACGGGCTTCTTCGCGCGCAGCGCCGCCACCGCGATGGCAGCGTGCATGTGGTCGGGCGTGCCGATCGTCACCCCGTCGATCCGGTCGCCCATTTTTGAAATCAGCTCGCGGTAGTCCGCAAACGTCTGCGCATCCTTGAAGCGCGAGCCGCCATCCTCCGCCACCAGCTCCCTCCGCCGGGAAGCCTGCCCCTCCCGCGCTCGCGCGAGCGCACCTGCATCCACGTCACACATCGCCACGATGCGCACCTTCTCATGCTGGGCCACGCTCATCATCGTGTTCCCGCCCATGCCGCCCACGCCGACGGAAGCGACTTGCAACATTGAGTTTGGCGATCGCGCGCTCAAAATGGCGGGAGCGGAGACGGAGGCGGAGAGGGACTGCTGGAGAAAACGTCGGCGGTTCATGGTGGGAGAGAACGCAGAAGACGTGACGGGTTTCTCAAAGAGAGCCGACGTCCGTGCCCCTTCCCGGGCTTTGGATTGCGCGCACTCCCGCGACCCGTCGCCGGTGCCCCTGACGAGGCGTCCCCTGTGGCGATCCGTCGCACACGATACGGAAGCGCGTGCACGATCATCAGCGGTTGCCAATTTACCGGAAATGTGTCCAATATCTCGCCATCTATTCTCCGGAAACATTCACCACACATGAACACCGCCTTTCTTCACCACATCTCCACGCAGATCGATTCCATCCGCGCAGCGGGCACCTACAAACGCGAGCGCGTGCTCTCGACGCCGCAAGGCACGCTGGTGCGGGCGAATGGTGGAAAGCCGGTGCTGAATCTCTGCGCGAACAACTACCTCGGTCTCGCGCAGCATCCGCGCGTGCGGCAGGCGGCGCATGAGGCGCTGGAGCATTGGGGCTACGGACTGGCGAGCGTGCGGTTCATCTGCGGCACGCAGGGTGTTCACAAGGAGCTGGAGGCCAGCCTCACGGACTTCCTCGGCACGGAGGACACAATTCTCTACGGCTCGTGCTTCGATGCGAATGGCGGCTTGTTTGAGACCATCCTCGGCCCCGAAGACGCGATCATCAGCGACGAACTGAATCACGCGTCGATCATCGACGGCGTGCGGCTGTGCAAGGCGCAGCGCTATCGCTACAAAAACTGCGACATGGCTGATCTGGAGGCGCAACTGATCGCCGCCGATGCCAAAGGCGCGCGCTTCAAGCTCATCGCGACGGATGGCGTGTTCTCGATGGACGGTTTCATCGCGCCGCTGAAGGCGATTTGCGATCTAGCGGACAAATACCACGCGCTGGTGATGGTGGATGACTCCCACGCGGTCGGCTTCATGGGCAAAAGCGGTCGCGGCACGCATGAGCACTGCGACGTGATGGGCCGCATCGACATTCTCACCGGCACGCTGGGCAAAGCACTCGGTGGCGCGAGCGGCGGCTACACCAGCGGTCGGAAGGAGATCATCGAGCTGCTTCGCCAGCGATCACGGCCCTATCTTTTCTCGAACACCCTTTGCCCGAGCATCGCGGGCGCGTCGATCGAGACGCTGCGTTTGCTGAAGGAGAGCACGCAATTGCGCGACAAGCTTGAAGCGAACACGCGCTTCTTCCGCGCGGCAATGACACAGGCCGGATTCACGCTTCAATCAGGCGAGCATCCCATCGTGCCCGTGATGCTAGGCGATGCCGCGCTCGCCACGAAGTTCGCCGACGCGATGCTGGAGCAGGGCGTTTACGTCATCGGCTTCAGCTATCCAGTGGTGCCGCAAGGGAAGGCGCGCATCCGAACCCAGCTGAGCGCCGCGCACACTCGCGATGATCTTGAGAAGGCGGTGAAAGCCTTCGTTGACGTAAAGCGTGAGGTTGGGGTGTAATCCACGTTCCACCTGCATGAACCGACCAGCCTTCTCACGCCGAACATTCCTCCGCACCGGTCTCGCCGGCATCCTCACCACCGGCCTCGCGCCGCAGTTCGTTCGCACGGGATTGCTCGGAGCCGATGCGCCTTCGAAAAAGATCACACTCGGCTGCATCGGCGTGGGCAAGCATGGCTTCGGCGTGAACTTGCAGTCGTTCCTCCAGGAAGACGACTGCCGCGTCGTCGCCATCTGCGACACGTTTGCCAGCCGTCGCGCGCACGCGATCGAAGCGGTGAACAAGAAAAATGGCGACACGAGCTGCGCGGACATCGCCGACTTTCGCGAGCTGCTCGCACGGAAGGACATCGACGCCGCCGTGATCTCCACGCCCGATCACTGGCACATCCCAATGGCGACGATGGCCTTGGAAGCTGGCAAGTTTGTGTTCTGCGAGAAGCCCACGCTCACCATTGCCGAGGGCCGCGCCTTCGCTGATCTCGTGGCGAAGAAGAGGGCGGTATTTGCCACCGGCCTCGAAGACCGCTCGCTCATCAAGTATCACAAGCTCTGCGAAGTCGTGCGCAATGGCTTCATCGGCAAAGTGCAGCACATGGTGATCTCGCTGCCGAAGAAGCCTGTGTTTCCGAAAGAGGAGCCAGCACCTGTGCCAGACGGATTCAATTTCAATCTCTGGCTCGGCCCCGCGCCGAAGCGCGAATACACGCCGCATCTCACCGACGATCAGGTGTGGCGGCAGATCCGCGATTTCTCCGGCGGCTCGCTCACCGACTGGGGCGCGCATCTCATCGACAGCGCGCAGGTGGCGAATGACGCAGAGGGCAGCAGCCCCGTGAAGGTCGAAGGCAAAGGCGAGATTCCACCTGACGCGATCAACACGGTGCCGCAGACCTATCACCTCACCTACACTTATGAAAACGGCGCGGTGATGGAGGTCACCGCAGACAAACCATCAATCCGCATCGAAGGCAGCGATGGCTGGGTGGCGGTGGAAGGATGGGACGGTGTGCTCAAGGCAAGCGACATGGAGATCTTCCGCCGTCCGATCGACGAGGCGAACAACAAGATCTGGTCGCGACCGAAGCGCGAGCACCCGAACTTCCTCGAAGCCATCCACACGGGAAAAGCGCCCACTTACACCGCCGAAGCCCTCCATCGCCTCAGCACCACCATGCACCTCGGCCTCATCGCCATGGAACTCGGCCGCCCGCTCAAGTGGGATCCGAAGACGGAGTCATTCGACGATGCAAAAGCCAACGAACTGCGCAGCCGCGTGAGCCGGGAGGACTGGAATCACGCGTAGCCTGCGGCGGTGCTTGCCCGTGGCTGACAAAGGTTTGAGCGCCTGGCGTCTGAACGCGCGACTGCCTGCCCCCGCACCTTGAAGCGAGGGCGGAAGACGGGAGCATTCGTCCACCGTGCAGCAACGCGCCCGCAGCTTCAGTGCGGACGCGACACGTAGTCTGGCTGAGTGAAACTCCGCCATGCAAGCGTTTGATTCAGCCCATGAAACAGATGCTCCTCGCACTCCTCTCGCTCGCCACCTTCTCGTCCGCGGCACCGCTCGTCTTTGAAGGCACCGATGGCCCTGGCAAGGGCAAGCACATCGTCTTCATGGCGGATGATCATGAATATCGCTCGGAGGAGTCCCTGCCGCAGTTGGCCCGTATTTTGGCCAAGCATCACGGCTTCAAATGCACCGTGCTCTTCGGTATTGATCCCGAGTCGGGCGAGATCGTGGGTGGCGACAAGTCGAACATGCCGGGTATCGAGGCGCTCGGCACCGCTGACCTCGCGGTGGTCTTCCTGCGCTTCCAAAACTTTCCGCCGGAGCAGATGAAGCATTTTGACGACTACTTGAAGCGAGGTGGTCCCGTGGTCGGCATGCGCACCGCGACACACGGCTTCAAGATGCCGAAGGACGCGCCGTTCGCGAAGTATTCGTATGACTACAAAGGCAGCGACTACGAACTGGGCTTCGGCCATCAGGTGCTGGGCCAGACGTGGGTCGGCCACTACGGCAAAAACCACCAGCAGAGCACACGCATTGCCATCGCGGACGGCATGAAACAGCACCCGATCCTGCGTGGCGTTAAGGACATCTGGGTGCAGGCCGGCGGCTACGTCGGCAAGCCGACCAGCGGCGACATCCTGACCACGGCACAACCGCTCAACGGCATGACGCCCGACTCACCCGCGGACACGACGAAGCCGCCGATGCCCAGCGAGTGGACGCGCACCTACAAGTCCGCGTCGGGCAAAGAAGGGCGCGTCTTTACCTCGCTCTACGGCACTTCCGAAGACATCACGAACGACGGTTACCGTCGGCTGCTGATGAACGGCATGTTCTGGGCTGTCGGTTTGGAAGACAAGATCACGCCCGATCTGAACATCGCCTTCGTCGGTGCAGCGAAGCCCAATTCTTTCGGCGGCGGGGCGTATGCACGCGGCATCAAGCCCGAGATGTATGCCGGTTTTGAAAGCCCGATTCCGGCGAACAACAACACGAAGAAGCCCGAGAAGGGAAAGAAGTAGTCCCGGTTTGAATCGGCCTGGGCGTGATGCCCGTGAAACACACAAAGCGTTTTCCTTTTTCCGGACTTCCGTCGTTCCCGCGATCATTGCTGCTCCTGCATCGTGAATCGAATCGGTCGGAGATTTTCGTTCGCCCGCGGAAGGAAAGGTACGGGCATTTGCAAGAATTGATGGATAGCGACACCAAGGGGATCGCCGGCAGATGTTCCGCGCCGCTCAGCGCTTGCACTTCCGCTCCTGTTGGCAGAAGACCCTCAGCAGTTGGTCCCAGGTGGGCGGATCGGAGAGGGTGACCTCGTTGCTTATCGTCATTTGGAGAACTGGTCGAGCCTGAACTTGCAGGTCCTGCCAGAGGTGGAGATGCTGATCTCCTCTCCCTCGAGCATCAGGAGATCCGCCTTGATGACAGTGCCGTGCGGGTTGACGGGCTTGACGGTTTCCACGCGAACGGCACCCGCAATCAGGGTGAGGCCGAGGGGCACCGTGGCCTTGAAGAATCTTGCCCGACTCATGAGATCGAGGACTGAAAGCGACAAAACGCGGGCACCTTGCCGAGGCGGGCGCAAGGAAGCTTTGCACCAATGCCACGCCGGATGCAGCGACCGGGTCAGTGACGAGCAGGAGCAGCGATGATGGCCGTGCCGACGACGGGTGCCGTACGAACCGGTGCCGCCGAGAACGACGAACCCAATGCCGGAACTCCATTGGTGAAACGAGCGCCATGTGTCGCACCGCTGTAGGCCGGCCCATTTACGATTTGCCCTGCGCTGAATGGATGGCCGCCGCTCGCAGCCGGCGTGCGACGATCAAACCCCAGCGCGCGACGCGGATGATTGCCGAGCCAGCCATACCAGTCCAAAGCCCAGGGATAGGTGTAGCCGGTGAGCATGCCACCGCTGTCAGTGACCCCACCGCCAAGCATGGCGACGGCTGCGTAGCGCGCCTCGCACGCGCGGGCCTGCGCGGCCGCCGCCGCCGATGCGCTTGCCCGGGCCTTGGCCAGCTCCTTGTCGCGCTCAATGCACGCCAGCCGTTCCCGCTCACGCCTCGCCATGAGATCCTTCTCATACGCGTCGGCTTTCTTTGCGTCGTAGCCGAGCTGCCGGCGCAAGTCGGCAGGCAAATCGGAGAAGAGCACCTTCCCCGCACCACGCGAGTGGCGGAAGGTCACGCCATCCGGCTGGACCTGTGCGATGGTCACCGCCCGGTACGTGCGGCCGGAGAGGGTGGTGAACGAGTTCACAACATCGCCCACATCAGCCAGACAGGCGGTCGCGACGGCTGAGAAGACAAGAACGAGTTTGGTTTTCATTTTGAGTTGGGATTGGAATTCCATCCATGTTGGCGGCAAGTTCCGTTTTTAGTCCACAACTCCAATTGGCGATGATTTGACTCGTTTTACTCAGTATATCAATCGGCTGAAAACTATTTTGGTCGGCCTGAAAATTAGCGGATTTCGCCCCAGCCCTATCGCCTGAACCCAAGCCTATGCGGTAACCGGTCTTCCAGCAGCCGGCTGAGATGAATCGTCGCACCAAAACAGTGTCTCCACCACCTCGCTCCCTTGTTGGATGCCGAGGTCGGATCGACCGCCGTCGGCGGCGACGAAACCATTGCTCGCTTCGTGCTTGTCCTCGCTGATTCGAAAGGTCTCAACGAGGGAATATTGAAAAAATCTGCCCTCCTCTGCTGCGTCGATTGGAATCAGCCTTTGGGGTATCTCAAACGGAGGAGACTGGAAACAGGGACGGCGTCCCCTTCGCGCATGGCGCGGCGAAGGGGAGCCGCGGTGCACTCTTCTTAGAAGGTGGCGTCGCTGGGGCCAGCGATGAATGCGGTGAATGGCACGGTGTCCGAGTAGTACCATCCGACCATGAAGAGCTGGCCGTCCGCGCGGGTGCAAAGGCCATTGGTTGCGAGGCGGAGGGAGATCGTGCCGGTGGTGTCGCCCGGGAAATTGATTCTCACCCAGCCGGTGCTGCCAGGAGTATGCTTGTACAACATGTCGTGCGGGTAGGCACTGTCGATGTACTGCTGCACTCCGAGATAGATGTCACCTGTGTCCGCGATGGCGTAGTTGGTGACGTACTCGTACGGAGGCGGCAACGGCGGAAGCTGGGTCCAAGTATTGCCGATCTGGTAGCCTGGCACCGGCGGGCCACCGGACCCCAGATAGCCGACGACCGAGCCCTGGCTGTTGACCGCCACCGGCATGTAGAGATAGGTGTAATAGTTGCCGGGCGGCAAATTGATCGGATCCGCCAAGGGCGTGATCACTCCGCCGCTGAACAGAACATGGAGATAACCGCCGGGCGAGCGCCATGAACTCGACAGGGCAGGTCCATGCTGGCTGATGTTTCTGAATTGGTTGTAGTAGGTGGCTGGGCTGTAGTCGTTCAGATCCCATGTTGTTCCGCCCTGAAAGACGAACGAATTCGAGTAGGCATTGACCATGCCGCCCACGCTGCCATCCGACGAGATGCCTTGGAGCACGGTAAAGGTGCTCGATGGCACGTCGAAGGTCTGGATCACGCCTTTGTTGTACACCAGCCCGTGCGAGAGGAAGTTGGAGTCATAGTAGTTGCCAGCCACCACGCCGCTGTCGTTGATGGCGGCAGGGGACGCATACATGTATTCCGGCGGGAACACCAAGTTCTTGACGATCGTGGTCACCGGGACCGTGCCGTTGGGATTGCCGTTGCCGTTGGTAAATCCGTTGTGGTTGCCATTGCCTTGGGTAAACCCGTTGTGATTTCCATTGTTCGTCAGTCCGTCGGGCTGAGCGGACGCGGGAAATGCCGTGAGGGTTGCAAAGGTTGCCAAAAGCCCCAGCACGAAGCGGCGGGCACTGGCTGGAGACCGGTTCTCTTTCTGGATTGGGATCATGGGATAGTTGGGATTGGAGTTAGCTTCAACGAATGTGATTTGAGAGCAGCAAACACGGTGGTCTGAAATTCTCGACCGGTGCTTCTATCAGGTTGGTCCAAACCAACAAGACAATTCGCCCTCGTATTCGAGCAGCCATAGTTACTGGCGATTAATCGCAAATAATGTGCCCGGCAACCAAACCATTATCGCTAGCGGCATCGTTCATGAGTGGATGCGGGAGTGTCCATCTCCCTCCCGCCAAGGCCGATCACTGCACCGGCAGTTCCAGCACCTTCCTCTCGGCACCGCGCAGTACGACGGCCTTCACCTTCTCACCGGGTGGGTGCTTCTCCAGCAGGTGATCGATGATCTGGCACTCGCTCATCGACTTCGAGAGACCGTCGATCTCCACGACGATGTCGTCCTTCTGAAATCCTGCCTTCTTCGCGGCAGCGTGCATGCCGTACTGGCCGACGTTCGTCACATGCAGCGCGAGCGCACCGAGGGCGATGCCCGCCCGGCTGCGCACATCATCGGCGAGCGGCTCGATGCGCAGGCCGCCCAGTGCCATGCCGCGCATGGGCCAGATGCTTGCGCGCAGCGTCACGTCCGACTTCCGCCGCCAGCCCTCGGTGAGATTCAGCGTGATGGTCCGCGCCGCACCGTCGCGTTTCACTTGGAGCAACAGCCTTGCGGCCGGCGGCGCGCGATGCAGTGCCCAGCTCACGTCAGCGATGGAGACCAGCGGACCGCCATCGATCGACACGATCTCATCGCCTGCTTGAAGCCCCGCTTGCGCCGCGGCGGAGGACGGGGCCACCTCGCTCACTTTCGCGATCTCCTCGGAGGCGAGGGTGAGTCCGATGGTCTCGGGCTCGGGCCAAGGATGCAGCCATTGCTCGGGCATCGGCTGGCGTTTTTCGCGATACGAGGCCTGGATCGCCGCGCCGACCATGTGGCAGTGCACGCAGCTTCCCACCACCTTGCCTTCCCAGTCCAGCTCCGGCTTGTAGCGCTCCGCGAGCGAGGGGATCGCGGTCGGCGTCTTGAAGGGCATCTCCACCCCCTGCTTTTTGCCGAGTGCCGCCTTATTCCCCGGGTAGCCTCGATGAATCGCCAGCGCGGCCTCGATGGCCTTCTTGTAGCCGGCAGTGGCCGTCTCCTGTGAGTTCTTTTGGTGCTTCCACGAGCCGTAGCGTCCGTAAACGGTGCCGTCGCCATTGAAGAACAGAGTGGTGAACGAGAGATCGTAGTCGAACTGGAAGAGTGCGAGGTCGATGGCGTTGGCGTTGATCAGGCGCACGCAGACGAACTGATCCAGCAGCGCGGCCAGTTCCTTCTCCTCGGTGAGCACCTGGGTGTCGATCCCCATGCATGCCATGCACGGCACGCAGCGCAGCACCACGAGCAGCGGCCTGCCCGTGTCTTTCGCCTCCGCGAAGCCGCGCTGCCAGTCGTTGTAAATCCAGCGCTCGCTGTGCTCCAGCTTCGCGCGGTCGTTGCGGACGGCGCCTTCGCGGTCCTTGACGGTCTCGCTTTGGAGGAGTGACGCGGCAAAAGCGGCCGCAACTATCGCAAGGTTTCGTTTCATGCCGTCTGTTTTGCCAAATGGCGCGGCTCCTGGCAATTCTCGACTCGCATCTGTCTTGAAAAAACGCCGCTTTCAGAGCTTCGAAAAGCTCGACCGCTCGCCAGGCGGCATGAGTGAAGGATTCGATTGCCTGCCAGCTTCGGGTCGGTGAGGGCGTTCTCCGGGGCGGCATGAATCAGAAAACAATCGCTCTCACCCTCGCCGCAACGTTGCTCGGCTGCACGCTCAGAGCTGCTCAGCCGAACTTCATCGTCTTCATCGCTGACGATCACGGGCAGCTCGACTCGACACCCTACGGCTCGAAGGATGCGCGCACGCCGAACATCGCACGGCTCACGGGTGAAGGAATGAGCTTCACGCGCGCATTCGTCGCCTCGCCCTCGTGCGCCCCGAGCCGGGCCGCGATGCTCACCGGCCTCATGCCCGCCCGGAACGGCGCGGAGGCAAACCACTCCTTCAAGCGCCAGGGCATCGCCTCTCTGCCGGAGACGCTGCGCGGGCTCGGCTACGAGACCGCCGCCTTTGGCAAGGTCGCGCATGGCAAGCAAGACTCGGCGCGGCACGGCTTCGATCACCACGACACCACGCAGGGAGCGGAAGTCGTGGAGCAGTTCCTCACGCGCCGAGATGCCGCAAAGCCGCTCTGCCTCTTTGTCGGCACCCACTGGCCGCATGTGCCGTGGCCGGAAAACAACGGCTACGATCCCGCCAAACTCACGCTGCCCGCGAAGTCCGTGGATACACCCGCCACGCGCGAGCAGTGGGCGCGCTACCTCAGCGCCGTGACGCAGGCCGATGCCGACCTCGGCAAAGTACGCGAGCTGGTGCGCCGGCATCTCGAGCCGCTGAACACCGTCTTCATCTACACGGCGGACCACGGCGCGCAGTGGCCCTTCGGGAAATGGAACCTCTACGACACCGGCATACGCGTGCCCTTCATCGTCATGTGGCCCGGAGTCATCAAGCCCGGAACGCAGAACGATGCGATGATCCAGTGGATCGACCTCCTGCCCACGCTGATCGACATCGCCGGCGGCACCGTGCCCGCAGGCATCGACGGCAGATCATTCGCCGGCATGCTTCGCGGCACGACGCCCGCACACCGCGCCGAGATTTTCACCACGCACAGCGGCGACGGAGACAAGAACGTCTATCCCATCCGCGCGCTGCGCACCGGCGAGTTCAAGTACATCCTCAACCTGCTGCCGGACAAGGCCCACACCACGCACATCGACCGCGGCGGCGGCAGCGGAGACGGGTGGCGCTACTTCGACGAGTGGGCGGCCCTTTCCAAAACCGACGCCCGCGCCGCCGCGCAAGTCCGGGCCTACCACCAGCGCCCCGCCGAGGAACTCTACGACCTGCGCACCGATCCTGACGAGATGCACAACCTCGCCGCCGACTCCGCCCACGCTGGGCGGCTCGCCTCGATGCGCGCGCGCCTTGAAGCATGGATGAAGGAACAGGGGGATCGGCGCACCGTCTTCGATACGCCACACGAAATCGGCGGGCCGTATCCACCACGCACCACCGCCGAGGATGCGCCGAAGAAGAACGGGAAGAAGCCGAAGCTTTGAGCGGTAGGTACGCTCATGCTGAGATTCATCCTCCTGCCGCTGATCTTCCCGACCGCCGCCGCGCTCGCCGGCATTCCGCAACCAGCCGATGCACCGAAGCCTCTGTCGCCCGCTGAGGAAGCGAAATCGTTTCATGTGCCGGCCGGCTACACCATGAAGCTGCTCGCCGCCGAGCCGCTGATTCGCGAACCGAGCGGCGTGTGCTGGGACGAGCGCGGGCGGATGATCGTGACCGAACTGCACGGCTACAATGTCGAGGGGCAGTATGACATCGACGAACTGAACAAGTCCGGCGAACTCGACATGCAGGTGCGCCGCATCCAGGCGAACGACGCCGCGAAGGAACGCGCGAAGGCGGAGAACTACGGCACGCTCAAGGCGCTCAGCGACACCGATGGCGACGGCGTGATGGACAAGGTGGACGTGTGGGCCGACCACCTGCCGCTCTGCTACGGCGCGGTGCCTGCGAGAGGCGGCGTCATCATCGCGTGCGCGCCGGACATCTTGTATCTCGCGGACAAAGATGGCGATGGCAAAGCGGAGGAGCGCGAGGTGCTCTTCACCGGCTTTGGCGTCGGCCAGCCGGAGCGCGGCGTGAATTGTCCGACATGGGGGCCGGACAACTGGATTTACTTCGGTCGTGGTCACAGCGGCGGCACCATCACGGGGCCGCATTTGAAGAAGCCGGTCGTCATCGGCAACACCGACTTCCGCATCCGCGCAGACGGCTCGGCCATCGAGCCGATCACCGGCAGCACGAAGACCATAGGCATGACCTTCACCGAAGGCGGTGACCGTTTTGTCACGAACACGACATCGCCCGGCCTCTTCGTCACGCCCATTGCGCCGCGCTACTTCGAGCGCAATCCCGATGCCGCCGCACCGCTCGCCGATGCACCCGCCGCTGACTACAACACCGTCTTCCCGCTCGCGCCGCCGCATCCGTGGCGCACGAAGCGCGAGCAGCACGCGGAGTATTTCGCCTTCTACAAAAAGATCAGCCTCAGCGATGCCGCGGCATCGGGCTACTTCACATCCGCGTGCAGCCCGCTCGTGTATCAAGACAAGCTCATGCCCGAGCTGCACGGCCAGTATTTCGTCTGCGAGCCGGCGCAGAATCTCGTGCATCGCGCGCAGATCGTTCGCGACGGCACGCAGCTTCGGCTGAAGCGCTTGCCGCAGGAGGAGAAGAGCGAATTCCTCGCCTCGACCGATCCGTGGTTCCATCCCATCGGCCTCCAACCCGCACCCGATGGCAGCATCGTCGTCATCGATTTCTACCGCGAGATAATAGAGGACTACTCCGCCATCCCGCGCCATCTCCAGCAGCAATACGGCGTCATCAACGGCCACGATCGCGGCCGCATCTGGCTCCTCACCAAAGAAGGCCACAAGCCCGCGCTCAGCACGCCGATGGCATCGCTCGACGACGCCACGCTCGTCAAAGAACTCGCGAGTGATTTGCACTGGCGGCACCGCACGGCCCAGCGGCTCCTCGTAGAACGAATGTCCACATCCATTCCGGACGTGAAGTCGCTCACGAGCGCGGATGAACGCACATGGACATTCACTGTGCGCACCTTCGCCACGCGGGATGTGCTCGATCCGGGCTGGGAGCATCCCACCATCGCCATGCGCATGTTGCTTGAAGCAGCCTGGGAGCATTCGCCACCGCGCGTTCGTGCCGAGGCACTCCGTATCGCGGACCGGGAATTTGGTGGCAAACGAGTCGGCATTGAAGAGTCATTGCTCGCCACTCAGTTCGCCGCCGAAACGCCACCGGAGCTGGCTCTGCAAGCCGCGCTCAGCCTCGGGCAATCGTCATCTCCGGACAAGCTTGCCGCATTGACCCGTCTCGCTCGTTCTCACGGCGATCTCCGCTGGATGGACGCCGCCATCGCCAGTTCCGCATACGGCTTTGAAAAAGATGTCCTGGCCGAACTCGCCGCCGCCCGAGGCAAGAGCGAACCCGTGATGATCAATCTCGCCGGCGTCATCGCCGCACGCGGAGACGCAAAAGAGATCAGCGACTCCATCACCGCTCTCGAGTCAGCCAAGTTCACCGGCAAGCCGCTCGACATTCTCAAGCTCGGCCTCGAAGAAACCAAGCCGCTCGCGAACAAGATCGAAGTTCCGGCGCCTGCCGCGCCGACGGTGGAGCAAAACGCCGCATGGGAGAAGCGCGTACCGGAGGTGCTCGCCGCGTTGAAGCAGAAGCCGAACCTCGAAGAAGGCCGGACGCTCTTCCAAGGCATCTGCGCGGCTTGCCATCGCTCGCACGGACTCGGCGTCTCGGTCGGTCCCGATCTTGATGCCGAGTTTCAGCGCGCGCCGGAGGTCATCCTGCGCGACGTGATGTTCCCGAGCGAAGCCGCGCGGCCCGGATTTGAAACCGTGATGGCGAAGACGCAACGCGGAGAGACCTTGATTGGCATCGCCGCCTCCGACTCGCCCACGAGCATCACCTTGCGGCTGACCGGCGGCACCGAGCGCACCGTCCTGCGCAAGCGCGCAAGCATCAGCACGCTGCGCAACATCTCGCTCATGCCAGCGGGCCTTGGCGATGCATTGAAGCCCGCGCAAATCGCGAACATCATCGCCTTTCTCCGCCAGCCGCCGGCTGCCCGGTAGGAAAGCAGGCATCAGATGCCAGTGATGCTCCCCGCGTCATCCACCTCGATGCGCTCGGCGGCGGGCGTCCTCGGGAGGGCGGGCATGCGCAGCATCCGGCCCGTCAGCGCCACGAGGAAGCCGGCGCCGCTGGCGACCTCGAAGTCGCGCACGGTGATGTCGAAGTCGCGCGGGCGGCCGCGCTTCCCGGGATCATCGGAGAGGGAGTCCTGCGTCTTCGCCATGCAGACGGGCAGGCTGCCAAGGCCCGCACTCTCGAAGATGGTGAGGCGCTCACGGGCCTCCGCGGTGAGCACCACGCCGCGCGCGCCGTAGATGCGCGTGACGATGGCATTGATCTTCTGCTCCACGGGGTCGGCGTCGGCGTAGAGCTGCGGAAGAGCGGGTGTTTCACCTTTGACCGCATCGGCCACGGCTTCCGCAAGATCGACCGCGCCATCACCACCGCGGGCGAACACGTCTGCGGTCGCGCATGGCACGCCTTGCGCGGCGCAGAAGGCGTGGATGGCGGCGATCTCGTCCTCGTGATCCGTGTGGAAACGATTCACCGCCACCAGCACCGGGCGCTGAAACTGCCGCGCGCTGTCGAGATGCGCGGCGAGATTCGCCAGGCCGCGCTCGACGGCTGGCACGTCGGTCTGTGTGAGGTCGCGCAGATCCACGCCGCCGTGCATCTTCAACGCGCGCACCGTGGCCACGATCACGATGGCAGCAGGTGCCAGTCCGGACTGGCGGCACTTGATGCTCATGAATTTCTCGCCGCCGAGGTCGAAGGCGAAGCCGGCCTCCGTCACGGCGTAGTCGGCGTGCGCGAGGGCCATGCGCGTGGCAAGCACGGAATTGCAGCCGTGCGCGATGTTCGCGAAAGGGCCGCCATGCACGAATGCGGGCACACCTTCGAGCGACCGCACCAAGTTCGGCTGCAGCGCATCCTTCAGCAGCGCCAGCAGCGCGCCGGTGACGCGGAACTCGCCGGCCAACACCGGTTCCCCATTTTCCGTGAAGCCCGTGACGATGCGGTCCAGCCGCGCGCGCAAATCGGACAGCGACTCGGCGAGGCAAAGGGCGGCCATGACCTCCGACGCCGCCGTGATGTCGAAGCCTGTGGCGCGCTCCACTGCACTGGTGCCACGGCCCACGCGTATCTGCCGCAGCGCGCGGTCGTTCACATCGAGCACCCGCTTCCACAGCACATGGTCGCGATGGAGCCGCGTGCTGGCGTGGTAGAGGTGGTTGTCGATGATGGCCGCCAGCAGGTTGTGTGCGGAGGTGATGGCGTGGAAGTCACCGGTGAAGTGCAGGTTGATGGCATCCGACGGCACCACGCGGCTGCGGCCGCCACCCGTCGCGCCGCCCTTCCGGCCAAACACCGGGCCCATCGAGGGCTGCCGCAGCGCCAGTGCGGCGGAGCGGCCCGTCTTTCGCAATCCCTGTGCCAGCCCGATGGAGACCGTGGTCTTCCCCTCCCCTGCCGGCGTGGGTGTGATGGCGGAGACGAGGATCAGCTTCCCCTGCCGGTCCCGCCCGGCGAGAGCATCGAGCGACACCTTTGCCTTGTCGTTTCCAAAGCAGACGAGATGACGCGGATGGATCCTCATCTCATCGGCGACGGCGGAAATGCTGGCGGCAGGCATCCGCCGAGTTTGGCGAGACGAGCGGGAATGCAAACGCGAAAACTTCGCCACCGGGGACCCCGAGGGTCTTGCCACGCTCTCAGGCGCGACCGAGGGCCTTGTTCAGCAGGTTGGCCGTGATGCGCTGGATGCGCACGTCGGGACCGTGCGGGCGGGAGTAGTGGCTCCACACGGGCATGTGGCCGGGCGGCTTGCTCAGGCCCTGCGCCCACCAGATGGTGGCGGCATTGAAGACGAAATTGCCTTTCGGTCCGGGATAGATGGTGGCCGTCCAGTGCTGCGGCCGGTGCCCGCCCTGGAATGCGGTGCCTTCGGCGACGACTTCGAGCCCCTCGATCTTCGCGGGATCGCCGTGGTACTCCCAGCCTACCATGCCGGGCACGCTCTCGCCTTGCTTCATGCCGGTGCCGTCGAAGATCCAGTGCTCGGGCTTCACGCAGATCCAGTCACCGCCACCGTTCACCGGAATGACGTTGATGGCGCCCATGAGCAGGCCTTCGTCCGGCCCGATGGTGTGGCCTTCAAAGTGCTTGAGGTCATTGAACTTCTGCCGCGCGAGGCCGCCGAAAGGAGCATCGCGGGTGATGATGCGGTTCTGCTCGCCGGCCGATGAAGCACGAAACGGACTCACCCAGCACACGGCATTGCCGGAGAGGAAGAGAATGTTCACGCCCGCATCACGCATCGCGGCCACGGAGTGATACTGCCGCACGTCCCAGTACTCGTCGTGCCCGGCGCTGATCCACGCTTTGCACTTCATGCCGCGGTCGGGCGTGAGCATGTCGCTGTTTGAGCAGTAGCTGACGTCGTAACCGTGCTGCTCCAGCCAGAAGGCCAGCGGGAATTCAAAGCACAGCCACTCGCCGCTGCCGATGGACTGCGGGTTCTCGTAAATCTGGCGGTATTTCCCGTAGGGCCGGTCGAAGCTGATGTCGATGCCCGGCGGACTCACCATGCCGGGGCTGACGCCGTCGTCGTAGAGCGAGAAGGTGTCGGGCCAGCGGTTGTAGGCCTGCCAGGTGTTGTCGCTGCATTGCAAAAGGACGTCTGCCTTGCGGTCATCGCGTACGATGAAGACGATGTAATTCTGCCAGTAGGGATCGTCTGGGCTGGCGGGCAGAGTGGTGAGCCGTCCAAGATACACGCCGCTGATCCAGTCCGGGGGAATCGCAAGCGTGGTCGTCTTCTCCCACTTGCACTCGCGCAACCGCCGCTCGCCGACGGGCGGCACAGGCTGCTCGCGCGCATCGAACGGGCCGAGTTCAGCCATCAATCGCGCGCCGCGTCCGCCGTAGTGGCCGGTGCGGAAGATTTCGATCTTGAACCGCGCCGCTGGTTTCGCGCTCACGAAGATGTCGAGGCTCTCCCCTGCCCTCACCGACTGGCGCGAGCAAAAGCCCTCGATGAATGACGAGCGGATGCCCTCGCTCTTGTCGAGCCTCATGCGCGTGAGCTGCCAGTCGAGCGCACCGGGCTTTGCGTTTTCTTGCTGGATGAGATTCATCGCGTGGATCGGCGTGTTTGCAGTCGCCAGGGAACGAACGCTGAACCAGCGCACGTTCTTCCCGGCGCGGTTCACCACCGGTAATGCCCGATGATCTTGAACGTGCGCAACGCGTCCCCCTCCCGCACCCCGCGGCCCGGGTGAAGGATGCCCTCGCCTGCCACCGTTCTCACGCGGCCATGAAGCGCTTTCTCTTCCTCGCTGTCATCACCTCAGCATTCGTCGTCGGTCATACGGCATCCGCCGCGGACCGGCCAAACATTCTCTGGCTCACCAGCGAGGACCACGGTCCGCACATGGGCTGCTACGGCGACAGCTACGCCACCACGCCAAACGTCGATGCGCTCGCGGCGCGGGGCATGCTTTTCAAGCACTGCTGGTCAAACGCGCCCGTCTGCGCCGCCGCGCGCACGACGATCATCGCCGGCATGTACTCGCCCTCCACCGGTGGCGAGCACATGCGCAGCATGGTGGCGATGCCGAAGGGTGCGAAGATGTATCCGCAGTTCCTCCGCGAGGCCGGCTGGTACTGCACGAACTGCAGCAAGGAAGACTACAACCTCAAGAAGCCCGAAGGTGTTTGGGATGATTCCTCCGGCAAGGCGCACTGGAAGAATCGTGCGGGCGGCCAGCCTTTCTTTGCCATCTTCAACGAGACGTGCAGCCACGAGAGCCAGATCCGCAAGCGGCCGCACACATGGGTGCACGATCCGGCGAAGGCGCGCGTGCCCGCCTACCACCCCGACACGCCGGAGGTACGGCAGGACTGGGCGCAGTACTACGATCAGGTCACGCTCGCCGATGAGTCCGCCGGGCACAGGCTCAAGGAACTCTCCGACGCCGGACTCGCCGATGACACGATCGTGTTCTACTACGCCGATCACGGCAGCGGGATGCCGCGCAACAAGCGCTGGCCGTGCAACTCGGGCTTGCAGGTGCCGATGGTCGTTTACTTCCCGCCGAAGTGGGCGCACCTCGCGCCGAAGGAATATGCACCGGGTGTGAAGTCGGAGCGGCTGGTGAGCTTCGTCGATCTCGCGCCGACTTTGCTCAGCATCATCGGCGTGCAGCCGCCGGAGTGGATGCAGGGGCATGCGTTTGCCGGCAAGTTTCAGAGCGAGCCGCAGGCGTTCATCTACGGCTTCCGCGGCCGGATGGACGAGCGCTACGACTGCGTGCGCAGCGTGACTGACGGCCGCTTCGTCTATCTGCGCAATTACATGCCGCATCTCTCGCAAGGGCAGCATGTGAGCTACCAGTTTGAAACTCCAACCACCGCTGCATGGAGGAAGCTCTTCAATGAAGGCAAGCTCACGCCCGGGCAGTCCATCTTCTGGAAGGAACCAAAGGACGCGGAGGAACTCTACGACCTGCAGGGAGATCCCGATGAGGTGCAAAACCTCGCGGCTTCCCCCGCGCATGCCGCCACGCTCGCGAAGATGCGTAAAGCGCAGGAGGACCTGGCGCTGAGGATTCGTGATGCGGGCATGATTCCCGAAGGCGAGATGCACCATCGCTCGGAAGGCACCTCGCCCTACGACATGGCGCATGACGACAGGCTCTATCCGCTCCCCCGCATCCTGAAGGCGGCGGGTGATGCATCGTCGATGAAAGCAGACGCGTTCGGGAATTTGAAGGCGGGCTTTGCCGATGCGGACAATGCCATCCGCTACTGGTCGGCGATGGGCATGCTCATGCGCGGGAGCGCCGGTGTGGCCGCCGCGCACGATGAACTCATGAAAGCCACGAAGGACAGCTCGACCTACGTCCAGGTCGCCGCGGCCTGGGCCTTGGCGAAACACGGCGACGATGCGGACCGCGGGATCGCGCTGCCATTGCTCGTCGGCCTCGCGAACTGGAGCCAGCACGATGTCTTCACCTCCATCAGCGCCCTCAATGCCATCGGCGATCTGGGCGACAAGGCGAAACCAATCGCCGCGCAGCTCAAGACCCTGCCGCCGAAGGGCGAATCACCCGACGGCCGCTTCAGCGGTTACGTCAGCCGGCTGCTGGCCGACCTCAACGGCACTAAAACCGTGTTCGAAGATGCACCGGGTGTATCTCCACCCGAGCCGCGCGCGAAGAAAGGAAAGAACAAGGCGCGGAAGAACTGAGCGGACATCCCGCACCGGCGGAGCAACGGTCAATCTTCGTCCTTCGTGAGCATGAGCACGAAGATGAGCTGCCCGTGCCGCCACTTCGGGCCGCCGATGAACAGCGGACTGTCCGCACGGAGGATCGCGTCACTCTTCACCAGCACCTGCTGCTCGCGCCAGAACTGAAGATGCAGGTTCATCCCGCCGTCTTTCGCACGACCCTTCGAGTCCACTTTCAAAAAGAGATCCTTCGACGGCACCACCCACGACTCATACTCGCGGAAGACATCCTGCGTGTGCTGGCCGAGCAGCTCAAAGTGCGTGAAGTGAAACACCTTTCCCAGCCGCGCGGGCAGGTCTTGCAGCGCCTTGGGCAGTTCATCCTTCGCCACGCTGGCTCCGGATGCCGAGGACGACCCATAAAGGAGCGCGCCCCACACCTTGCCCTCGGTGGCAGGCTTGCGGATTTCGGGCGCGACCTCGAACTTCTTCGCCTCCTGCCCATGCGCGGCCGCGCACATCCAGCACGCGGCGAGCAGCGCGGCGACACGGCGAAGATGCGGACGGCGGAGAAACATCACGGAGTGTGGTCCAGCAGACGTGGGTGATCGAGCGCGTCCTTCGCCAGCACGAGAAGCACATGGCCGTCGGATGAGAAAAGCGTGGTGGTGGCCACCTCCTGATCAGTCTCGGAGCGGAAGACGCGGTGGCCGGTGATCTTGTGCTCCGCGGGCATCTCGGAGAGGCCGTCGAGCATGAGCACGGTGGCGTTTGCCTCATCCGAGTGGAAGGCCCGCGCGCGGACTTCGGGGTTCGGCGTGTAGTTGCTCAGCACGATGCTCGTGCCCGCGGCAGGCGCGCCCCGGTCCTGCCAGAGCACGATCGCGAGCGCAGTGATGGCGGCAGTGGCCGCGGCGACAAACCACGGGCGGCGCAACCAGTCGAGCAGTCCGCCGCCGGCTGCCGCCCGGCCCGCAGGCTGGCGCCGGCGGTCCATCTCCTCCTGCGCGATGCGCACTTGAATCTGCGAGTTGAAGAAGTCCGCATGCGGCACGGGCGGGTCGGCTGCGACGTTCTTGCGCAGCAGTGCGCCGAGCGTGCCGAGCGATTCCATCTCCGTCTTCAGCGCCGGATCGGCGGCGAGTTCCGCCTCGAATGCGGCCTTCTCGGCCGCATCCATCTCGCCGTCCAGCCAGCGGACGATGTCGTTTTCATCAGGTGGCGTTTTCATAAGTGTCTTTGAGGAGTTCCTGAAGTTTTTTCCGCGCGTAAAAGAGCCGCGACATGACGGTGCCAATGCTGCACTCCATGACCTCGGCGATTTCATGGTAACGCAGTCCCTCCACCTCCTTTAACAGGATGGCCTGCCGGTGATCCGGCGTGAGGCGTGCGATGGCCGCATCAATGCGGGCTTTGAGTTCCGCGTTCTTCAGCGCTTGATCGGGCCGCTGCACGCCGCGCGGCACGGCCTCCGCGCCCGCGGCCACATGGTGATCGGTGCGCGAGTCGTCGAACTCGGCATCGCCCTCGATCTTTTTTTTGCGCAACCAGTCGTAGCATACGTTGTGGGCGATGCGGTAGAGCCAGGTGTAGAACGCGGAGTCGAGCTTGAAGCCGCCGATGGCACGCCACGCCTTGATGAAGGACTCCTGGGCGAGGTCCCACGCTTCGGTTTCATTCTGGATCAAGTGGCAGGTCATGGAGTACACGCGGCCGCGATACTTCGTCACCAAGGCGTCAAAGGCGCGGGTGTCCCCGGCCTGGCAGCGTTTCACCAGCTCCAAGTCGGTCACACCCTCGTCCGCAGGCGCTGTGGGTGATGTCATATCAGGGTTCATGGTTGTGACGCGCCCGGCGGCGGTCCTATTCAAAAGGGATGAAGTCCGAGCTGTCAAAGGCCGTTCGGCGTCTTTTCAGCACTCTGCGCGACGAGGGCCGGCAGTCCGGCGTCTGGCATCCTGCCCCCTTCGTAAACCTCAATTGCCATCGACTGCCTTTTTGCCATCATGCCCGCCATGTCCGTCTCCATCCAAGCCGCCGCGCGCGAGCGCCAGTTTCAGAAGTTCGATCTCGTCCGCCTGCTCTCCAGCGTCTTCGAACCAACGCAAGGCCGCCGCATTTGCATCCTCATCGACCTGCCGGACCTGGACGAGGCCAAAGGGCTGGCGTTCCTGAAGAATCCACAGCGCCCCATCCAGCACCGTGCCTACGAGCATTTCCACCTCGGCCTCAAGAACGGCGGCCTTCAGGCGCTCGGTGCCACGGGCGGTGAAATCTACGCCTACCGGCAGACCGGCGGCAGCAATCTCGACCTGCCCGACCGCTGCGTGGACATGAACGGCATGGAACTCAGCCTCGAGCACGACATCTACCCGAAGCACGACATCATCCTGTGCATCTCCACCTTCTCGGCCACCGCGCCGCTCACCGAGTTCGCAAAGAAATACGGCTTCCGCGGCGCCACCCTCCATGGCGTGAACGATGTCATCCTGAACTCCGGTCTGGCCGTCGATTACAACATCGTCAGCCGCGACGCGGAGAAGCTGCGTCTTTCCATGACGCGGGCGGACTGGGTGGAGATCGACTTCACCATCGAGAGCGGCGAGGAACTTTCCATCCACCTCGACCTCGCCAATCAGGAGGCGCAGAAAAGCCACGGTCTCTGCCGCGGTGACGCGCCTGACGTGGCGAATCTTCCCGCAGGCGAGGTGTACTTCGTTCCCGCCGGGGCGGAAGGCGCCTTCCCGCTGAAGTACGAGGATGGCACGCTCGGCAGGCTGACCGTCACGGGCGGGCGCATCATCAAATCCGAACTCATCGCCGGCAATCAAAGCGCCATCGACGAGCACAACCGCAAGCTGGCCGATGATCCGATGACCGGCGTGCTCGGTGAACTCGGCTTCGGCACCCAGGTGCTGCCCGTCTCCGGCGCGGACATTCAGGACGAGAAAGTGCTCGGCACCTGCCATCTCGCCACCGGGCGCGACGATCACCTCGGCGGCCACATCACGCCCGACAAATTCAAGCGGCGGCAGAACGCCACGCACGACGACATTCTCTTCGCGCCGCACAAGACGCCGAACTTCGACATCAAGCAGGCCCGCATGAAGCGCGACGGCAGGGTGACCGTACTCATCGAGCACTTTCAGCCCTCACAGTATCTGCTCGATGCGCTGAAGGCGTAGCAACCGTGGAGGATCATGGACTGCTCCCGCGCCAGCACTCGCGACCCGGAACGCTGGCTCGATGCCGCGCCGCCATTCTCCGGGCCGCTCGCACGACGGGTGTGTGACTGGATCCGCCGATGGGAGCCCGATCTGACGGAGGCCATCAAGTGGAACATGCTCTGCTTCACCGGACGGAAGCTCGTGTGCGGGCTGAGCGCCTGCCGGAAGCACCTCGGCATCACTTTCTTCCGCGGCACGGAGCTGGACGATCCGCAGCGCCTCTTCACGCCGAACGCGATGAGCACGAACATCCTGGGCATCCGCGTGACTTCATTGGATGATCTTGCACCCGGAGCGCTGCGCCAGCTGCTCCACGCCGCCGTGCATCTCGATGCAGCGCCATCACTGCCGCCACCGCCGAAGGCGAAACGCGAAGAGTGGCCCATGCCGGCGCCTCTCTCGAAAGCGCTCAAGAACGACAAGGCCGCCGCCGTGTTCTTCGCGCAGCTCAAGCCTACCTATCAACGCGAATACAAAGTCTGGATCAGCACGGCCAAACAGCCTGACACCATCGCCCGTCGTCTTGAGGAAACACTCCGGGCACTGCGCAGCGGCAAGAAGTGGGCGAAGAGGCGGGAGGCGGCCGCACTTCCGGAGCTGCGGCGCAGGGGCGCGCGCCAGGGAAATGTAATTAGGCCCGAAGAGTGAATCCTGGCGGCCGGCAGCTACCCGGCCAGCAGGCTTTCGGCGTGCTTGCGCGCAGACTGGGCGCTGCCGCCGAGCATGCGGGCGAGTTCATCGAGGCGCTCATCGCCCGCGACCTCGTGGATGGTGGAGCGTGTGCGCCGGCCTTCGATCTCCTTGTTCACCACGAAGTGACTTTTCGCCAGCGAGGCGACCTGCGGCAGATGCGTGATGGCGATGACCTGATGCGTCCGGCCCAATTCACTCATCTTCCGGCCCACCGCCTCGGCGATGTTGCCGCCCACGTTCGCGTCGATTTCGTCAAACACGAGCAGCGGCACCGCATCCTGCCGCGCCAGCGCACTCTTCACCGCAAGCAGCACGCGCGACATCTCACCGCTCGATGCGGTGAGCCGCAGGGGCTTGAGCGGCTCGCCGGGATTCGGAGCGAAAAGGAAATCCACTTCTTCAAAGCCCTGCCGCTGGGGATCCGGCAGCGGCGAGAGCTGCGCCTCGAAAACGGAGCGCTTGAAGCCGAGGTCCGCCAGATGTGCGGCGATTTCCTTCGCCAGCTTCGGGGCGGCATCGTTCCGCTTTTTCGTTACCGTCCTGCCGAGCTTGTCCACTTCCGCCCTGCGCTCGCCAGCAGCTTTCTTGAGCCGCTCGATCTCCTCGCCGCGGCCCTCGATCTTCGCGAGCTTCGCCTCGCACTCCGCCTGAAACTCCAGCACGCCGGCGATGGAGGGCGCGTATTTGCGCTTGAGCATTTGCAGAGCAGCCATGCGCTCCTCCAGGCGGTCAAACTCGCGCGGATCGAGCTCCAGCTCCTCCGCGTAGTCGCGCACGGCGCTCTCGATCTCGCGCAGCGCGATTTGTGCGGACTCGAATTCCTCGAACAGCTTTGCCGAGGCCGGATCGATTTTCTCCAGCTCATGGACCCGTTTTCCCACGTCGCGCAGGGCATGCATGACGCTTTCCTCACCGTCGCCGAGGCGTTCCATGATGCCGCCGCACAGCTCGCCGAGCCGGGCGCTGTTTGCCGCCACGCGGTGCTTCGCCTCGATCTCCTCGTCCTCGCCGGGCTTGAGCTTCGCGGCGGCGATCTCGTCGATCTGATGGCGCAGCATGTCGATCTGCTGCTGGCTGGCGCGCTCGGAGTGCTCCAGCTCCTCCAGCTCGGCGAGCACGGCGCGCCACTGCCGCCATGCGTCGGAGAACTTCGCCACCGGCTCCTCGATGCCCGCGTATTTGTCCAGCATCTCGAGCTGCCGCTCCCGTGAATTGAGCGACTGGTGGTCGTGCGGTCCGTGGAGATCGACGAGAAACTCGCCGATGCCCTTGAGCACGTTGATGGTGACCGGCGAGCAATTGACGAACTGCTTGTTCGTTCCGCTGGCGCTGACCACGCGTTTGACGAGCAACTGGCCCCCCTCGCACTTTTCCAGTCCGGCCTCGTCGAGCACGGCATCGACGGCGCGCACGTCCTGCAAATGAAAGCTCGCCTCAACCGTGCAGGCATCTTCCCCGGTGCGGATGAGCGTGCGGTCCGCGCGCTCGCCGAGCACGAGCTTCAGCGCGCCGACGATGATGGACTTGCCCGCGCCGGTCTCCCCCGTCACCGCCACCAGTCCGGGCGCAAGCTCCCAGGTCAGATCATCGACGAGCGCGAGGTTTTTTATTTTCAGCAAGGAGAGCATTGGGGACGGATCGCGCGACTATGGGAAAGGCGGGCTTGTTTTCAACGCGAGAAGCAGCCGCGCGTGCGCCCCGCCGCAACGGAGCGGCCGGCGGAGTCACGGGAGCAAACGCGTCAAATACTGCCACAGGCCTCCGGCACCGGCCGTCCCCAAGGCCCAGAAGATGACGCGCACCGCCGGCTGGCCGGAGAGCGGAGCAAAGGCTCCGGCGCGCAAGCCGACGATCCCGGCGCGGTGCGTCGAGAGATGGTCGGGATTGCCCGCCGTGCCGGCGTCGATGTGGTGGTCGAGGGCCAGCAGTGCCTTTGCGCGGAGTGCCTCCGCCTCGTTCCGGACGAGCAGGGCGATGGTCATGACGATGAGAGCGAAGCCCAGGTATGCGCACACCAGTCCGGGCGGCCATGTCCAGTGATCGAAGCCGTCGAGCCGCGCGAGGACCAGAAGGCCCAGCAGGTAGAAAGGGTAAAAGGTGACGCGCCCTGCCTCTGCCGTGCGGGCGGCGATGAAACGGAGATCAAGCCAGGAGCCGAGAAGGTCGCGGTGAATGGGCCGGCCTTTGAACTTGTCCTGAAAAGATTTGGACCATTTGCAGCCGTCCTTGCCGATGCGCATGACCAGGCTGCGATTGAGCCAGAGCGCATCTGCCACGAAGGCGGTGACGACGACGAGCGAGAGATGGGAGGCCAGATCACACCACCAGTCGAACCACGCCGGCCCCAGGCCGCGCACATTGGCGGTGTAGCCCGGGTCCATGACGCAGGTGAGCATCCAGCTCAGGACGGCCAGCAGCACCACCATGGGCAGGCAGCGAGCCGCGCGCCACTTCAGCCGGCTGCGTTCTTTGAAATCCCGCCACACTTGTTGCACGTCCTCCGCCCCCGTGGAGAGCCAGAGGGCCCGGCGGACGAGGGGTTCGAGCGAGCTTTGCGCCGCGGGATTCTGCCCTTCTGCCGCAGCGTCCTTCGTGCCCGCCATCTGGTCGGGAGGGGCGGCTTCGAGATCGAAGTTTTCCTCCATCTTGGTGTTGAGGTCGCGCAGATCGAGCGCGGCCTTGATGGTGAAATGAACGGCGAGCGACGCCGCCAGCAGGCGGAGAACCTCGCTGGGCCAGGCACTCAAGCCGGACCACCAGGCATAAGGCTCGCCATCGACGCGCCAGAAACGCCAGAGCTTGTACGTGCCGAAGGCAAAGCACGGGAGGCCGAGCACGATCCACGTCGGTGTGGACCGGAGCACGGTACCTCCGAACTGGCCGCAGAATGCGACCACGCGGCGCCGGGTGCTGGTATCCGCAGTGCTGCCCGCACTTTCGGAACCGTGTGTCGTATCGGGATCCGGGGCTGGATCGCCACTCTTCGTGTGGCCGGCGCCGGCAGCCGCGGCAACAGCGTGCCCTTTGACTCCGATCATTTCGATGACAGCCATGAGACCGGCCAGGCCGATCACGAGTGGAAACAGAAGAATGACCGGCCAGCGGAAGGGCCGCCTGTCGGGGTTCATCCACCAGCTCGTGCGGTCCGCGCGTGGCGGATGCAGGCGGGTGGCCTCGTCGTCAGGACCAGCTTCAAGCGACAAATCGTACGGCAGGTCTTTGCCGATCTCGAAGAGCCGCACGCCAGATCCATTGAACACGTCGGAGAAGACCTTCGGTGGAATCACGCCCAAGGCGGCGAGAGCACCGGCGAAGTCACCCGTCTGGTAGCTGTCACGAAATGGCAGCACGCCGCGTTGAAAACGTTCATTCAACGACAACCCGTAGGAACAGGCCACGACGAGGTTGCGCGTATTGGGCAGCTCATCCTTCTGCCAGAACCATGCGTCGAGATTGTTGGTGAAGAATACGGCATCCTTCAGACGAGGCCGCAGAGCGCGCAGGATGAGCAGCTTGTCGTAAATGTCACTGCCGAGAATCCCCACCGCCACGACGGACGCGCCATCCGTCTCTTTTTGCAGCCGGTCGTCGAGTTCCTCGATCTGCACGGCAAGACGTCGAAGCGCGTCAATCTGGTTCAATCCGACGGGCATCTCGTCGGGGCGGTAGTCTTCCTTCGTCCGGTCGCCTGTCTTTTTGCCGTCCCCGTCGCCCTTGCCCGACGCCGGCTGATGGAGGCTGCCATCCAGACCACGCGCGTAGGAGAAGGTGTGAAGCCACGGATCGGTTGTCTCGTTGACCACGGTTTTCGTGGGACCAACCAAGAGCGGCGGCAGCCCGCGGCCATAAGTTGAATCAAATTCCGAGATGAGCACGACGTGGGATTGCTCGGAAAGCCGCCGTTCTGCATCCGAGAGTTCCGCCGACTTGTTGTCTTCCAGCCACGGCGCCCGCCCGCGCAGCCGGCGGACAAGTTCCTGCTTCAGTGCGCGGGCAACCACCGCGTCCGTCGGCATCGTACGCATGAAAAGCGGCGGGTCTGTGGGGCGGGCAACCACGCCGGAGGGCGGCTGGGCGGTCAGCTGGCTGGCGAGATAGTCATCTGGCAGCGGGCCTTTGCGTTCCCGTGCTTGCTCGTCCAGTGCCCGGATGTCATCGGCGCTCAAAGCTGCGGCGAGCACCGCCATTGCAGAACCGGTCGCGCGGGCGCTGACGAGAGTCAGCAGACCAGGCCAGCGTCCCTCCACGGGGACGGGCATTCTACCGAGGCAGTGCTGCCACATGTCCTTGGCATCTTTCGCGTGCTTGTTGTCTCGTGCGTCCTTGACCAGCTTCCCGAGCGCCTCGGTGGAACTTGGCCCGAGGACCCGCACTATCAGGTGATCCACGGCGAGATTGGGCTGCTTGCCCGTGGGTCCCTCCACCTTGTCTTTTGGGAGGATCATGTCGCAGAACTCGCGCAGCCGCGCAATCCCCTGGCGCCCGATGAGATCGTTGCGCACCCATAACACGAGAACCCTGGCATAGCGTGTGTCGCTGATGGCCGGGTCGTCTCCAGGATGCGGATCATCATGCTCGGTAGGGTCGGCCCACTCGAAGGGCACCTCGGCCGCGCTTCCCGCCATGCTGCTGTCCGCTCCGTCGGGCTGCCAATCCGGCAGGCGCAGGCAGTCGATCCTCCGGTTGTCCATCGAATAACCCGAAGAGAAAAGCGCTGCCGTGGTCGCCTGCCGCATTCGCGCGCGCATCTCCGAAGACGCCACGTCGGAGAAGGGTCGCACGAGCACGGGCATCACGAGTATCTCGTGCCGGTGCCCGGTTTTTCCCGGCGGGTCTTCCGGGCAACGTTTCAATGCCTGCTGTACTTCCTCCTTCAACTCGTCCGGCGTCCAGACGAAACGCCTGGTGCCCGCGCCTGGCGTCGCGCCGCCGCTTGCCGCACCCCGCACCTCTGCCCCGGGTGACACCGCCGAACTGGCGGCTTTGACCCCGGGCGGATCCAGGAGGGTCACCCGGTTGATCACGGCGAACGGATCTTCGAGCAGCGTGGCGTCGATCTTCCGCTGGCCGAGGTTTGGCATCGCGCCCTGGCCGTTCTCCGCGGGCCGGCGTGGGGTCAGCGGCTGGTACTGCACCAGCAACGTGCCCACGACGGCGCTGAACACCGCGAGGACGCCTGGCAGCGGGAGAGAGGAGAACCACGAACTGGATGGGGAGTCGTCGGGCACGGGACGGCATTACAGCGAAGGCAAGTCCCGGTGGTCAACACATTTTTTCTGTGATTCACGCCCCCCTGTTGCCTCATAAGGAATAACACCGGCGCGGTGAAGTTAGAGGGGCCGGGAAAGGTCGCTGACTCAAAAAGGATGACACTGGCAACCCAAGCCGATGTCCATGAGCGTCTTGATAGAGTCGCCGCCGCTGCTCGCGGGATGACGAACGCTGCAAGAAGACCCCGAAGGCAAAACTACTGCATCCAGCAGAAGCCCGTTGGGCTTCCCAAGCCAAACCAGCGAAGATGAAACGGCGATCTACTTCGCCACCACCGGCACCAGATGCTCTGCAGCTTTCGCAGCTGCTGCTTTGGCCTCGTCGGTGATGTTTTTCTCCTCGAAGTCGCTGCACCAGCCTTTGATCTCGAGTTCGTTGAAGATCTTGCCGATGACGCGACGGAGGAGGCCTTTGAGATTGGGGAGATCAACTTCCTGGAGCGAGCGGATGGCTTGCTCCTTGTAGCTTTCGAGGAGCATCATGGCCTTCTCGTGTGCGCCGCTTTCCTGTGCCCACTTGCGGATGGTGGGTTTGTCGGGCTGCGCGGTGGCCTTGCCGTTCCAGAGAGCTTCCATCGTGTCCTTCACCTCGCCTTTGCCGCGCTCGCGCAGGAGGGCGAGGATGATGCTGGGGCGGATGGAGACGTTGTTCTCGGCGGCGGAGTCGTCGCCGAGGTCGTCGAGATCGTCGCGGATCTGGTAGGCGATGCCGAGTGACTCGCTGTATTTGTGCAGCGCGTCTTCGCAGTCGTCGAGGCGACCGGCGAGTGCGGCGCCGACCTTGAGTGCGACCTCGAACGCGGGCGCGGTTTTGCTGCGGAAGATCTCGAGCACCTGCGTGTTGCTGAGTGCGACGGGGTTGTTGTTCCAGAGGAGTTCGGCTCCTTGACCGCGGCAAAGTTCGCGCTGACCTTCGGCGGCGACGCGGAGCGCGGCGGAACGGATGTTCGATGACAAGTTGCTGTCGGCTAGCAGTCGGTAGCCTTCGCCGATGAGGAGATCGCCGACGTTCAGCGCGACCGGGATGCCGTGCTCGGTGTGGAGCGTGGTTTCGCCGTAGCGTTCGGAGTCGTTGTCCTCGATGTCGTCGTGAACGAGCGAGGCTTTGTGGAAGCACTCGACGGCGACGGCGGCTTTTTTGAGATCGTCGGAGAGCGGGCCGTCCGGATTCTCGCGCAGCGCCTGATAAGCGGCGACGACGAGGAAGGGGCGCCAGCGTTTGCCAGCGCGCGCGAGCCACTCACGCGCGATTTGCTCGGTCTGGCACTGCGGTTTGCCGAGCAAGGCATCGAGCGCCTCGGCGGTGAACCATGTCTTCACTTCGTCGTGCAGCGCGTTGAGATTCAGGCGGCGCGTTTTGTCATCGCTGGTGAGATGGATGTAGTCCCACACCCAGTCGATATCGACGGTGGTGTCGATGCAATCGTCCTGCAGCAACGGCACGGCGACAGCGGGAATCGCGGCCGCCTCGACATACGGAAACGTGCGCTCGAGCACAGGCAGGCAGGAGATGCCGACGATGGCCTCGATCTTGCCCGTCTGGATGAGCGACATCACGATGGCGCTGCCTTCGGCGACGAGCACCGCGTAGCCGAGCTTCTCGGCTTCGTTTTGAAAATCCTGAATGGAGCAAAGGCCGCACTGCTTGCACAGAAGTCCAAATTCATCGAACGGCGCGGGGCACTTGCTCTCGACGCGCAGACACTTCGGCATGAGCAGCAGCCGCTTCTCGAATGGCACGGTGGCCAGCGACTCGCGCCAGATTTCATTACTGAGCAGCACGCCGGTGTAGTCGCGATGCTGCGGCTCGATGCCGTGGAAAACCATCAGCTTCTCCGTGTGCTCGCGCAGTTCCTCTAGCGGCATCGGCGGCACGAGCCCCGTTTCGGAAGCGTAGGCGCGCACAGCGGCGAGGATGCGATCACGCTCGGTCTTCGTCTGCGGAATGTTCTTCTTCGGCTGGCGGAAACGACGCACCGTCGGTGGCAGTGGCGGCGGCAGTTTGACGGAGCGGGCGGCGACGGTGGACATGGGGGATACAGGATGCGGGATGATGAGCGCGCCGGGCGCGAGGCACGACTTAAACCGTGGCGCGGGCCGTGGGTCTTGCAAGAATTGCGCCTGGTGGTGCACGCAGATGCGTGCCGCCAGCCGGCTCTGTCCGCCCCATGCGCACCGTCACGGCTTCGTAGGCGAAGCTGGAGCGACAGCGGGCTGCCAGTTGCCCTCGACGCGTGTCGAGTTCAGCACGGCGGGTTTTCCGTCTTTTATCGCCACGTCGTAGCGGAGCTTCTCGAAGAATCGCTTGTACTGCCAGCCGACTTCGACCGTCCAGCTCTCAGGGCCGGACGGCTTGATGGAGGCGATCTGGAGAACAAACACGGCGAGCCGGGTCTCGGGATCCACCACTGCGTCGTCGGGCGGTGCCACGACGAGCGCGCCGCCACTGAGAAAGCGGAGCTTCAAATCGGCAAACCGCCGCGCGAAGTCCGGACTCGTGGCGTCGAGCGACTTGCCTTTGACAATGCAGTAGCTTTTTGGCACACCGGGCGCTGGATCAGGCAGGTTCTTGATCAAGTGCCGCACGACGGCCTCGCCGAGATCGCCCTCGTATTCCGCCTGCGGCACGGCGCCGGGGTGGCCGGAATCGCACGCGGCGAGAGACAGGGCGAAGGCGAGGCTGATGAGGATGCGTGGCATGGGGGTGACTGGTTCGAGCCGGCTGGTGGCAGATGGTAGATGGTTCATCGAGGATGGCAAACCGGACGGGATCGCTTCCTTGGGCAAAGCAGGCCCCCGTGCCCTGCCCACCTCATTCTCCTTCTGGCCCTTTGCGCGCCATGTGGTACGCTGCGCCCGTTCATGTCAGCCGCCGTCCACACCCACGATTGGAATCAGGAGCCGCAGCGCGCCGCATACCGGTCGCGCAGGGACTGGAGCCTGCGCTGGTGGATGATGCTGGCAGTGATCATATCGCTGGTGTTTCACGGACTGCTCTATGTGACCTTCGAGTACACGGGCATCGGCAGGTCCATGCAGATGACGATGGCTGAGCGTGCAGTGCCGGAGCGCGTGAAGATCAATCCCGAACTGCTGCAGAACCAGCAGGCGATCCAGCAGATACCCGACGCCCTCACACCGGCCAACATGCCGGACATCAAAGCCTTCGAGCCGAAGCTCGACGACTTCGACAAGAGCAGCATGCTCCCGCAGAACCAGGAGATCGACCTCACGCCGAACGTGAAGGAGATCACCAATTTCATCCGCGCCGACGACCCCGGCGACTCCGCACCCGCAAAGGCAAAGATGGCCGCCCTCGCCGAGGCGCTCGCGCCACAATCCATCTCCACGCCTGACCTCGCGCAGGAGATGGCCACCGTGCGCAAGGAGGTGCTCACCAAGGCTGTCTCCGAGAAGCAGATGCTGCTCGACGCCGGAGCATTCGAGCCGAAGGAGAGCAAGATGGACATGGGTCTCGTGAACCAGATGAACCGGCAGGGCCAGGGTGCCGCCGACGCGGCGGGCACGAGCGTCAAAGGCTTCAGCAACCTTGATGATCTCCTCGGGCACGGCGGCAAAGTGGGCGGCAGCACCGCGCCCATCCTCATGCCCACCGATCTGCTCTTTGAGTACGGCAGCGACCAGCTCGCCGAGGGCGCGCGCCTCAGCCTCATGAAGCTCGGCTTCCTTATCCAGAAGAATCCGGACTCCATGTTCATCATCGAAGGTCACACCGATTCCTTCGGTTCCGAGCAGTTCAATCTCGAACTCAGCCAGCGCCGCGCGCAGGCTGTGGTGAACTGGCTCATGGCCTCCTTGCGCCTGACCACCGACCGCATCCAGGCCGTCGGCATGGGCAAGAGCAAGCTCATCGCCAGTCCCGATGGAAGCATCGAGGAGCAAAGCCTCAATCGCCGAGTGGAAATCAAGGTTCGGCCCCGGAAGTGAGCGGCGATCCTCGGCATCGGAATCCGCGCTTGAAAGAATGATGCCCAGGCCGCAAGTGGTGACGCCTTCCGACTTCTGATTTCCACCCCTGCGCCGCCGCTCATGTCAGCCACCCCGGAGTTCATTCATTACGGCCGCTGGTGGTTTCGTCTCGGAAAGTGGGTCGTGTTCGCCGTGCTGCTCGGCGCCTTTGCCGCGGTGTATCTGCACATCGCCGGACTGCTCATCACGCAGACGAATTACACGGACAAGGACATCCTTGGCGCGGATCAAAAGCACAACCTGAAGACCGCGCTGCTCACGCGCGAGGACTTGAAGCCCGACTTCAGCAAGGGCGTGTCAGAGCCTTTCAAGAGATGGTTCCCCCACCGCACCGACGGCGTGATCCAGCCGCTGTGGCCGTGGATCGCCGCGTGGCTGGCGGATGCGGATCACGAGATCTCCGGCACGCAGGAGGTGACGGAGCAGGACCGCGTGCTTTTCAATCGCGGCCGCTGGTTCAACGTCGGCATGACGCTGGGTTTCCTCCTGCTGCTGGGCGTGACCTGCGCGCGGGTGTTCTCGCTGCCGGCGGCGCTCAATGTGGTGTTGCTTGCCGGCTTCGGCGCGCTGCTTCCGCGGGCGGTGTACTTCCAGCCGGAGCCGGTCTACTTCATCTTCTTCCTGCTCACCTGGGTGGCCTGCATCTTCGCACTGAAGCAGAATTCGCTCTGGAGCTACGGCCTCGTCGGGGCGTTCTCCGGCATCGCCTACATGGCAAAGGGATCGGTCTCGCCGCTCGTTGCCGTGTTCATCGGCGTGGGAACGCTCCGCTGGGCCTGGGGCTGGGTGCTCGCACGCCTGCCCGGCGAGCGCAGCACGCTCTGGGTGCGGCGGAATCATTTCTTCGGCCTCTTCATGCTCGTCATGTGCCACCTCATGATGGCAGGGCCGCGGCTGGCGGATGCGGCGGAGAAGTTTGGCGACCCCTTCCACAGCTACCCCGGCTACTGGATGTGGTTCGATGATTTCGACACCGGCTTCCGCTGGATGAACGACCACGGCGATGCGCGGACCCTCCAGAGCATCCCGCCCTCGGAAAAACCATCGTTCTCGAACTACAACGCCGCGCACACGACCGAGCAGATGATCGACCGGCTCGTGAGCGGCACAAAGACGAAGCTGACAGAATTCCTGGCACCCGGGGTGACCGCGAAGAGCCGGACGCCAAAGCCATGGAAGGGCGTGCTCGAACTGCGCGGCGTCTATCTCGGCGCGCTGCTGCTGATCCTTGCGAGCCTCGCGCTCGTGATCCGCGTCGCCTCGCCAAAGGCCACGCACTCCGGCGAGCGACTGCATCCCGAGACGGCCACCATCGTGCTGTTCGTCGCGGGTTCCTTTGCCGCTTACTCGCTGCTTTACGGCTGGTACACGCCCATCGGTCGTGGTGATCGCTTCATGCTCTCGCTCTACGCGCCGCTGGTGCTGAGCCTCGTGTGGGCGTGTGAGAGCCTGCTGAAGCGCGCGCGCCGCAGGAAGGCCCACATCCGCATCTTCACCGGCTACGAGATCGCGCAATGGATATTGTTCGCCGCCGTGGTCTGGCGCGTCATCCAGATCCTGCAGTTCCCGCACTTTCGGAATTGAAGGTGAAGCCCGCCGTCGGAGAACATCCAGCGCTCCGCCGGTGCCAAGCGGAATCACTCTCCCCTCTCGGTTGCCGGAGCATTCTGCACGCGCGGAGGGTGCCACACGGCGTCAACGCAGTGCGTGAGCGGAGTGGGCAGGCGATGGAGCGAGTGCTTGCAACAGCCGGCATTCCGGCCTTCAATCCGCGCTCCTGATGGCCGCCCGCAAGCACACTTTCATCCTCTGCTTCGACTTCGACGGCACGCTCGTGCATCCGGAGAGCGATCCGGCTTTTCATCCCGCCTTGGGCGACATGATCCGGCAGCTCCGCCACCTCGGTGCCGCGTGGGTGATCAACACGGGCCGCAGCCTCGAGCAGACGCTGCAGGGCCTGGGCTCCCACGGCATCTTCATGGAGCCCGACTTCATCATCGCTCAGGAGTGCGAGATTTTTAAGCCGGGCATCATCAGCAAGTGGACGGACTTCGGAGCGTGGAACCGCACGGCGCGCAAGGCGCACGACCGCTTCATGCGCGACCACAAGCGCTCGCTGGATGCCATCCGCCACATGGTCGAGACGCAGACGAAGGCCGAGTTCATGCACGGCGACTTCGGCCAGGTCGGCGTCGTGGCGACCACCGATGAGGAGATGGACCGCATCTGCGAATACATCGACACGCACAGCCGCGAGTTCCCCGACATCGGCTACCACCGGAACAGCATTTACCTGCGCTTCTCGCACTCCGCATATGGCAAGGGCACGGCGCTCGGCGAGCTGACCCGACTCCTCGAACTCAACGCCACGCAGGTATTCGCCGCCGGTGACAATCACAACGACGTCACCATGCTCGACCGCCGCTTTGCCGCGCAGATCGCCTGCCCGGGCAATGCGCTGCCGCCGATCAAGGAAATCGTGAAGTCACGCGGCGGCTTTGTCGCCAGCGGCGTGGCAAGCGTCGGCATGATCGAGGCGCTGAATCATTTCTTCGCCACGAAGCCGGCATGAAATTCAGGCTTGTCACGCTCGCGCGGACCACGAATGATCGTGCGGACCCTTCCCAGCCATGAACTCCCACGAAGTCATCCGACAGGCCATCAAGAAATCGAGCGCCAAGCAGATCGCCGCCGCGCTCGGTGTCTCACAGTCGCTGGTTTACAAATGGACCGAGTCAAACCCGGCGGGTGATGGCGCGGTGGCCAATCCCCTGGAACGCGTGGCGCAGCTCTTCGATCTCAGCGGCGAGGACGATCTGATCCAATGGCTCTGCCAGCGCGCGGGCGGCTACTTCGTGCGCAATCCTCCCAGCGCGCGCAAAAGCGGCATTGAAGTGGTGCCGGCCACGCAGAAGATCGTGCAGCAATTTGCCGACCTGCTCGGCACCATCGGCGCGTCCGCGGCGGACAGCGCCATCACCGAGAACGAGGCGACGCTCATCCGCGACGTGTGGGACGAGTTGAAGAGCCACACCGAGGCTTTTGTGAAGTGCTGCGAGCAGGGCGACTTCGCGCACCTGCGCGAGTGGATCAAGAATCCCGCGTGAAGCCGCGCTCCGGCAGGCCCCGGAGGCCGCCCCGGTCCCAGAGCGGGTTTGAGCGGCGCAGGGAGCGGAAGAAATCACGACGGACCTCCCCTCGCAGTCTTTGGCGTGGACCAAACCTGCGTCTATTCTCTGAGTGCCGCCATCACCGACATGCAACCGCTCCACGAACTCACCAATGGCCGCTACAAGCTCCGCATCTCGGACGCAGGCGGCGGGCAGTCGATGTGGGACTGGATCGCGCTCAATCGCTGGCCGGGTGATGCGGTCGAGGACGCCCACGGGTTTTTCATCTACCTGCGCGACTGCGACAGCGGTGCGCTGTGGTCGGCTGGCCTGCAGCCGACGGTGACGAAGCCGGACCGCTGCAAGATCAGCCGCACGCCGGAGCAGTTCGTCATCGAGCGCAGTGACGCAGGCATCCTCTGCCGCATGGAGGTGCATGTGGACAAGACCGCCGATCTCGAAGTGCGGCGCGTGATCTTGAAAAACGAAACCCGGCGCGCGCGGCGCATCGAACTCACGAGCTGCATCGAGATCGCGCTCGCACACCCGATGGGCGATCTGGGCCATCCGGCGTTCTCAAAGCTCTTCGTGCAGACGGCGTGGCTCCCGTCCTGCCACACGCTCGTCGCGAAGCGCCGTCCGCGCGCGCACGGCGAGGCGTGGCCCGCGATGTTTCACGCGCTGTCCGGCGCCGCACCCGTCGCGCACGAGACGGACCGCCTGCTCTTCATCGGCCGCGGCCGCTCTCTCGCACGCCCCGCCGCGATCATGCGCGGCACCACGGGCAATGTGCTCGACCCCGTTTTCTCCCTGCGCACGATCGTCGGGCTCGCCGCCGGCGAGTCGCGCGAAGTCAGCTTCCTCCTCGGTGCCGTGGGGGATCACTCTCAGCTCGAAGCCATCATCACCCGTCACCAGGAACCAGCCGGCGCCCGTCGGGAGCCTGATGTCGCTTGCGGCCCGTCCGTCCCTCCTTCGCCAGAAAGCACACGCTCGCACTTCAGCCCCGACGGCGACGAGTACGTCATCCATATGCCTTGGGAACGGGATGCACTGCGCCTGCCGCCGATGCCGTGGTGCAATGTCATCGCGAACGAGCGCTTCGGCTTCATCACAAGCGAGACCGGCGCGGGCTGCTCCTGGAGCCGCAACAGCCAGGCCAACCGCCTCACGCCCTGGTCGAATGATCCCGTCTGCGATCCGCACGGCGAGGCCCTTTATCTGCGCGATGACGAAAGCGGCGCTGCGTGGTCGCCCTTGCCAGGGCCGCGCCCGGCGGCGGCGGAGTACGAGATGGCACACGGCTTCGGATACTCACGCTGCCGTGTGATCGCGCATGGGCTGGAGCACGAGACCACGTTGTTCGTACCGCGCGCCGGCGCGGTGAAGCTGGTGCGATTGCGGGTGAAGAACACAGGTGTCCGGGAGCGAGTGCTCTCGCTCTTCAGCTTTCACCGTCTCGTGCTCGGCACCCTGCCGCCGCCGCAGGGAGAAATCGAGACGCGGCGAGATGGCGACGCCTTGCTCGCAAGAAATCCAAAGAACACCGACTTCAGCGACGGCACGGCGTTCTGCCTCGGCGTGATCGATGGAGTAAAGGTCACGCAGTCGGGCGCCACATGCGACCGGCGGAGCTTCATCGGCGAGAACGGCAGTGCAACCGCGCCCCGCGGCCTGAGCGCGCCGCTGCTCGATGGCTGCACCGACGGAGCAGCCGATCCATGCTTCGCGCGGCAGTGGTCCTTCATCGTGCCTGCGGGCGGCGCGCTCGATTTTTGCCTCGTTCTCGGCGAGGCCACGGGCGATGACGACCTGCGCGTACTGCGCTCCCGCTTCAGCCATCTCGGCGGCGTCGATGCCGCGCTCGCTGAAGTGAAGGCGTTCTGGCGTGATCTGCTGGGCACCGTGCATGTGGAGACGCCATCCCCGCACATCGATCTCATGGTGAACGGCTGGCTCGCGTACCAGGCCATCACATGCCGCATGTGGGGACGCACCGCGTTTTATCAATCAAGCGGCGCCTTCGGATTCCGTGATCAATTGCAGGACGCCGGCAATCTCACGCTGCTCTGGCCGGAACTGACACGGCAGCAGATCCGGCTGCACGCGCGACATCAGTTCAGCGAAGGCGACGTGCTGCACTGGTGGCACGAAGCGCCGGTGGGCCGCGGCGTGCGCACGCGCTTCTCCGACGATCTCCTGTGGCTGCCCTTCGTGACGAGCGAATACGTGCGTGCCACGGGTGACGCCGCCTTGCTCGACGAGCGCGAGCCATTTCTCGAAGCGCCGCCGCTCGATCCGGGCGAGGACGAGAGCTACCAGAGGCCGGCGGTGAGCGACGAGTTCGCAAGCATCTACGAGCACTGCTGCCGTGCGCTCGAACGCTCGCTCACCCGGGGCGCACACGGCCTGCCGCTGATGGGCACGGGCGACTGGAACGACGGCATGAACCGCGTGGGCCGTGAAGGCCGCGGCGAGAGCGTCTGGCTGGGCTTTTTTCTCTTCGAGATTCTGGCGCACTTCATTCCGCTGGCGCGCCGCCGCGGTGATGAGGAGCGCGCCGGGCGTTGGCGGAGGTATCGCGACCGCCTTCAGTCGGTGTTGAACGATGCGGGTTGGGACGGCGCGTGGTACCGCCGCGCTTACTATGACGATGGCACGCCGCTCGGCACGAAGTCGGCAGACGAATGCCGCATCGACGCACTCGCACAATCGTGGGCGGTGCTGTCCGGCGCCGCGCCGGCTGCACGCGCGGCACAGGCGATGAGCGAGGCGGAAAAGCTGTTGATCGACGAACGCGCAGGCATCATCCGGCTGCTGACGCCGCCGTTTGAAAACGCCAGGGAAGATCCCGGCTACATCAAAGGTTACGTGGCCGGCGTGCGCGAGAACGGCGGACAATACACCCACGCCGCCTGCTGGATGGTGCGCGCCGTGGCGAGGCAGGGAAGGCGTGACCGGGCGGCCAGGCTGCTGGAGATGTTGAGTCCGCTCTGGCACGCGTCTTCGCCGGAGCGGCTGAATTGCTACAAGGTCGAGCCGTACGTCATCGCCGCCGACGTGTATGGCGCGCCGCCGCACGTCGGGCGCGGCGGTTGGACCTGGTACACCGGCTCTGCGGGCTGGGCGTGGCGCGTGGCGGTGGAGTCGGTGCTGGGCTTGCGCATCGAGAATGGTGACACGCTCGTGCTGAAGCCGTGCGTGCCGGACGAGTGGACGTCCTGCCGCATGCGTCACCGCTGCACGAGGACGGCTACGACGCACCACATCCACATGAGAAATCCGGACGGGCGCGCGGAACAGATCGCGTGCGTTTCGATCGACGGCGTGGCGGCAGTTGTTGGCGACGGCGAGGTGCGCGTGCCGTTGTTCGCCGACGGCGGTGAGCATCAGATTGTCGTCACGCTGGGCCGCGCAAAGTGAGCGCGGTCAATTCTGCACGGTGCGCCACGTCCACGATCCATCCGTCGCGAGATTGAGCGCGGCGTCGAAATGGCCGAGCTGGTCGTCGGGCTTGCCGAGCACGAGATAGGTGATCTTGCGTTCTGTGAAGAGCTTCAGCATCTGGTCGGCCTGCGTCGTGTCCATGGCGATGCTCATGCGGTCGAGGAAGACAAACTCCGGCTCCGCCAGCAGCACGCGCGCCACGGCCAGCGCCGCCTGCTCGCCGAGGCCGAGCGTGCCGTCCCAGTCGCGCTCCACATCCAGACCGCCGATGTGCTTCACCACGGTGTCCATCTTGAGCAGGCGCAGCACATGGATGATCTCCTCGTCGCGCACTCCGCCATTCTGCGTGGTCCGCAGCAGCAGCTCGCGCATCGTGCTCCGCGGCAGATAGGGGCGCTCGGGAAGGAAGAGCATCCGGTCGGCATCTGGCCGGCGGATGTTTCCCGAGCCCGCGCAGCACAGACCGGCGGTCGCCTTGAATAGCGCCACCTTCGCATGGCCGGAGGTGCCCATGATCAGCGTGCGTGTGCCGCGTTCGATGGTGACGCCGAGATCCCGGACAAGCGTCGTGCCGTCATCGCGGCGCAGCGTCAGGTTTTCGAAGACCACGCGGCCGCTTTCCTCGCAAATCCTCACCGGCGAGCGGTCGATGCATTCAGTGTCCTCGATGGCCTCCACCATCTTCCCGAGCCGCGCGATCACCGCGGCATACGACGAGATGGAGTTGAACTGCGTGACGATGAGCGAGAACGCCCCCATCAACTGCGCGAAGGCCATGGCCGACTGCGTCACCACTCCGAACTCCACCGCACCGTCGATGAAGAATGGAGCGACCACGAGCGCCGGGATGAGCTGGATCATATAGTTGTAGCCCGTGGTGAAGAAGCCCAGGTTCCGGTTCACGCTCGTCATGTGGCGGAAGTTCGCCACCAGCGCATCGAGGCGCGCGAGCAGCCGTGCCTTCAGCCGGCCCTCACGATGCAGCAGCGCCACGGACTCGGCATGCTCGCGCAGGTGGACCAGCTCGGAGCGGAAGTTTGCCTCCTTGTCGAGCTGCTGGTTGTTCAGGCCGACGAGCCTCCCGCCGATCAACACGGTGAGCACGGTGCCTGCAGCCGCATATGCGACGGCCACGAGGAAGAGGCGCGGGCTGATGCTCCACAGAACGCTGGAGAATGCGACGACGGTGAAGGTGCCGTTCATCAGCATGAGCACGAATGACAGCGTGGTGGTGGTGAAGGTCTTGATGTCTTCGGAGATGCGCTGGTCGGGATTCTCCAGCGCAGCGTGCTCCTCGAGGTGGTAGTAAACACGCTTTGCCAGGTACGCATCGAGGAGCTGCCGCGTCTGCCAGTCGCGCCACAACAGGCCAAGCCGCTCCTCGGCGAACCGATACACCACGGCCACGAGCGTGGAGAGAGCGAAGACACCCGCGTACAGCCAGGCCTGCCTGACGAAGAGACCGCGGTCTTTGTGCTCGATGGCCGAGATGAAGTCCCTGCCCACGTAGCTGTTCACGACGTTCAGGCCGTTGATCGCAAACAGAAAAACCACCAGCAGTGCAAACCACGCCAGTCCGCGGCGACCGGCGGGCGATGCGCGGAAGCTGCGCACGGCACGCTTGAACCTCAGCCAGGTCTCCCGGCGGCTGTGATGTCCGTTGTTGTTCATGTGGCCCGGTGCCGTTCGACGCGATTGGCGATGGCGTGGAAGCGCGGAACATAGGCACGGGAGCGCGCCACGCCACCGGCCGATGCAGTCAAAGCCTGCGCGGCATTTGCCGTGCGGAACGCTGCGGACGACCCTGGGGGCAGACACTGCTTTGACTCCGCACCTCCCACCGTCCACCATCCGCGATGCGCATCCTCCACACCGCAGACTGGCACCTCGGCGCACGGCTCGTCGAACGGGATCGCCTGCCGGAGCACGCTGTCTTTCTCGACTGGCTCATCGACACCCTGCGCTCCGAGCGCATCGACGCCTTGCTTGTCAGCGGTGACATCTTCGATGCCGCCAGTCCGCCTCAGGATGCCGTCGCTTTGTACTTCGATTTCATCAAGCGCCTCGCCGACCTGAAGACCGTGCGCACCGTGATCACCGGCGGCAATCACGACTCCGCCACGCATCTCAACGCCCCGCGCGCCCTCCTGCGCCGCTTTGACGTGCACGTCCTGGGCCACGCCGCGTCCTGCGCCGAGGCAGCGCTCGACCTCGGCGGAGCGGTCGTCGGAGCCGTGCCTTTCCTGCGCGAGCGCGATCTCCGCCGGTCCGCCGCCGCCGAGACCGCGACCGATGCGCAAACGCTCGTCCGCTCCGCCATCCGCTCGCACTACTCCGCCCAGCTCGAAGCCTGCCGCGCCATCGCACACGCACGTCCCGTCATCGCCATGGGCCATCTCACCGTGCTCGGCGCGGCTGCCAGCGACAGCGAGCGCGACATCCACATCGGCAATCTCGGCGCCATCAGCGCGGACGTGTTTGCCGGCTTCGACTACACCGCGCTCGGGCATTTGCACCGCCCTCAAAATGTCGCCGGCTTCGACGCCATCCGCTACAGCGGCTCGCCCATTCCGCTCAGTTTCTCCGAGGCCGGCGATGCCAAATCCGTCGTGCTCATCGAGATTCCAAACGGCCGCACTGCGGAACCAGCGACAACGCGGAGTTCCAAATCCAATGGCGATTCTCCGCAGCGTTCCAGTTTGTGCGGTGTCCGGCTGCTGCCTGTTCCCACCACCCGACTGCTGATTCGAGCCACCGCAAACCGGGCCATGCTGGCCGCGGATCTCGGGGCGGTACCCACCGGATGCTGGGCGGAGATCACAGTAAAGCTCGACGCACCGGAGCCCGATCTCGATCGCCACGTCCGCGAGGCCGCTGGCTCGCGCTTCGAAGTGCTCAAAGTCCTCGTCGATCTGCCTGCCGCCCAGGAGCCCGCCTGGCGGCACGCCGGCCCCGCTCTCAACGAGCTGCAACCGCGCGACGTGTTTCGCGAGCTGCTCAAGGAGCGCCAGATCGAGGACGCGGAACTCGTGGCGACGTTTGACCAACTGCTGAGGGCGAGGGAGACAAAGACGCACATGTAGAATAACCCTTGAAGACTCTGCCGGCCGGGCAAGGAATTGCGCAAGCCGCCGGTGCCGGGGCGTTCCAGCGTCCGAATCCACCATGTGTCCTCCGCTCACTCGCCGTCATTTCCTTCGCAACTCCGGCTGCGGCTTTGGCACGCTCGCGCTGGCTTCGATGCTCGAGTCCGACGGACTGCCGGCTTCGCCGATCTCGGATTCCAATTCCCAGATTTCAAATCCACTGGCTCCGAGGCGCCCTCACTTTCCTGCGCGGTCGAAGAGCGTGATCTTCCTCTTCATGTCGGGCGGGCCGAGCCATGTGGACTTGTTCGATCCCAAGCCCGATCTCGTGCGGCTGGCGGGACAGCCGATACCGGAATCCTTCGGCACGTTCAAGACGCGACGCGCTGTGGCCAGGAACACATTGATGCCGCCGCTGCGGCCCTTCGCGAAACATGGCGAGTGCGGGATGGAAGTGTCCGGCTGGCTGCCTCACATCGCGCAGTGCGTGGATGACATCTGCCTGTTGCGCGGATGCCACGGGGACAGCGTCACGCATCCGGAGTCGGTGTACCTGATGAACACGGGCACCATTCTCATGGGCAAGCCCAGCCTCGGCTCGTGGGTGAGCTACGGCCTCGGCAGCGAAAACCAAAACATGCCCGCCTTCGTCGTCATGCCCGATCCCGCCGGCTGGGTGAAAGGCGGCGCGCCAGCATGGGGCAGCGGCTTCCTGCCCGCGGCGCATCAAGGCACCATCCTGCGCGGCGGAAGCTCGCCGATTCTGAACCTCGCCACGCCTTCAAGCGTGAGCACCGCGCAGCAGCAGAGCACCGTGGGCCTCATCAACCAGCTCAACCGCCTCAATCTCCCTCGCGGCGGAGAAGAGTCCGAACTGGCCGCGCGCATCGCCGCCTACGAGCTTGCCTTCCGCATGCAGGCGCAAGCGCCGGACGTGGTGGACATCTCGAAGGAAACCGAAACGACCAGGAAGCTCTACGGCATCGACAACAAGACCACGGCGGACTTCGGCACGCGCTGCCTGCTCGCGCGGCGCATGGTGGAGCGCGGCGTGCGCTTCGTGCAGCTCTATTGCGGCGACACGAACGGCTGGGACGGCCACAACGACATGGAGGGCAATCACTCCAAACTCTGCGCGCAGAGCGATCTGCCCGTCGCCGGCCTGCTGCGCGATCTGAAGTCCCGCGGCCTGCTCGACACCACGCTCATCGTCTGGGGCGGTGAATTCGGACGCATGCCGATGAACGAGAGCGGCACCGGCCGCGATCACAATCCGCACGGCTTCTGCATGTGGCTGGCGGGCGGCGGCGTCAAAGGCGGCACGGTGATCGGCGCGACAGATGCCGTCGGCCTCCGCGCGACCGAAGACAAGACGCATGTGCACGACATCCACGCGACGATCCTCCATCTGCTCGGCTTCGATCACACGCGCCTTACGTACGCCCACAACGGCCGTGACGACCGTCTCACCGACGTATATGGCGACGTGATCACCAAGGCCGTCTCGTAATGAGGCCTGCCCGGCCTCATTCACCTGCGCCATCTCCTGAGCAGATGCACCGCGAAGTGCCCGAGTCCGCTGAACTTGAACCGCGGATCGACCCAGCGCTCGATCACATAGAACGCGAAGTAGTAGGCGCGGCAGAAACCCCACACGCAAAGCATCAGCAAACCGGCGCGTCGCCATGACCAATCCTCGAACAGCAGCATCGCTGCCGAGAGCAGGCCGATGAGCAGGAACAGCCAGCCCTTCAGCCACATCGCGCGGATGGAGTGGAGATTGCGCATGGTTGTAGCTTCGATTGGCAGTCGAAGCCTTCAAGCACGTCCTGCTTCGAGGAACGCTCGAAGCTACTTCCCCTCCAACCTCACATAGTCGATGCCGACCATGTGGGACTTCACGGCTTGGGGATTCGAGCCTTTGATGGTGAAGGTGAGTTTGTGCTCCCCGGAGGTGAGGTCGTGGGTGCCGAGGTCGAGTTCGTCGGTGAGGATGACGGCGGGGAAATTGTAGCCATCGAAGTCGGCGAGCACGGTTTTGCCGTCGAGCGCGATGTCGCAGATGCCGTAGTCGCGGGCTTTTGTGAGCACGGTCTTCACGGCGAACTTGCCGGCTTTCTCGACGGGAATGGCGAGCGTGAGCGTGTCTTTGGGCTTGGGGCCCGTCCACCACAGTTGGGCACCGCCGCTCCACTTGTTGCCGAAGCCGCCCATGCCTTGGGTCTTCGCAGTGCCGCCGGTCTTGGCGAGAATCTTGAGCGTCTCGGCTTCGAGTGCGCCTTCGACTTTGCGCGCGGGACCTCCGGCAGTCGGCTTCGCGGGCGAGGCGTTGGTTTGCAGGTAGGCGACGAGCTGCTGGAGCTGCTCGGGCTGGAGCGCGTCGAAGAGTCCCTCGGGCATCGTGCTGAGCTTCGACACCTCGCGCTTTTTGATCTCGCCCACGGGCAGTGTGAACTGAACGCCGCCCATCATGGCGATCTTCACGGCGGCGGGCGTGTCTTCCTTCACCACGCCGCTGAGCACGCGGCCATCGGTCATGGTGAAGATGTTGAGCTGGTAGTCTTTGCCGATGACGGCGTTGGGATCGAGCACGTTGTCGAGCAAGTATTCGAGGTTTGCGCGGTTCGAGCCGGTGAGATCCGGGCCGACGCTCTGGCCTTCGCCGAAGAGCTTGTGACACTGGCCGCAGGTGGCGCTGTAAAGAGCGCGGCCTTTCGTCACGTCGGCCTTCGCGAGAATGACGGGCTTCAGCAACGGACGGAATTTCTTCTTCCGCTCTTCGAGATCGGCCTTCGGCTTGTTGATTTCGCCGAAGGTGGCTTTGATCAAGGCTGACACATCCGCATTGCCGAGCGCATCCATTTGTCGGGCGAGAAAGGGCGAGAGCATCGTGCTGGGGATCGTCTTCGAATTCACGGCGGTGAGCAGCGCCTTCGCTCCGGCGGCGGTGGTGGCGAGCGTGTTCACGGCATCGACCTGTGTCGCGGCATCAAGGCTGGTGAACTTCTCCGTCAGCAACGCGGCGGTGTCAGGATGCGAAAGCGTGGCTAGGCCCTGCACGGCGCGGCGGGTGAGCGCTTTGTCGCCTGAGCGGACGATCGACACGAGCGCGGGCGCTGTGTCGGCATCGCGAATGCTGACGAGGAGCGACAGCGCGGCTTCGCGTTGCTCGCGCGAGGCGGAGTTGTCGCTGAGTTGCGCGCGGAAGTGCTGCTTCGCCTCGGGGATGCCCATGAAGGCTTCGAGTTCGGTCAAAGTAGTGATGGGCTTCAGCCCGTCACCACCTGCCTTGCTCTCGGATTTGTCGGACGAGCTAAAGCTCGCGACTACTTTGGCGCGGAGCGCGGCCCAGTTCTCCGGCTTCGCGATCTTGTTCCCCGAGCGTGCTGCTTGGACGACGGTATTTAGCAAAGCATCGCGCTGGGCGGGCTCCTTCGCTTCCGCTGCGAGCGCGAGCAAGCCGGTGCGGCCCGATTCCTCCGCGCCCATGCGGCGGTAGATGAACTCGGTGACCTTCGGCAACTTCGACACCTTCGCGAGTTCGAGCCCCGCCTTCGGGTCCGCGCCGACCAGCGGCTCGATGCCATACCAGATCAGCAGCGGGATGTAGGGATCGTCTTTGTCCTCGCCGTGGGCCAGGAGGGCGACGGCGATTGTCTGACGAGCGGCAATGGGAAGCCTTTGCAGCATCGAAGCCATTTCACGCCGGACCACAGCAGAGCTCTCAGCCCTGACGTGTTTAGCAAAGTCGCTCAGATCAAAAATCGTTGGCTCGGCCGTTTGTGTTCTGTCGGGCAATAGTTTGTCGGTCGCTCCCGTTTTTGACTGGGGCAAAGCCTTGATTTCGTCGGCTGTCATGAACCGCTGATTGGGTAAATCCGGATTCCAGTCTTTGACCATGAGACGCACAGCTTGTGAGCGTATGTTCTCGTTAGACAAGGCGTCGTAGAACTCGCCTCCTACGATCATAGGACCGTAACCGATGGCCTCCCAGCACCACATTTGGTGAAGCAGTATTGCGGAGCTTGAATGCTTGACGGTTGATTCCCAAAAAGCATCGAGCATTTGAACCAGCGAAGATGAGTGACCGTTCACTACAACCATGTTACTCGTTGTGGCTCGCTCCATCAGCACTCTCCTCGCCATCCGCGAGAACCACTCGTTCTCCGTCTGCACCGCGAGCTTCGCGAGCGTCTCATCGCTTTCCTTCGCGAGATCGAACGGCGCGCTCGGGATGTAGGCTGGCTCGCCAGAGCCAGGGGTTTTGGGGTCCGCTGCTCCGCGTTCGCTCTTGCTCTGGCGAGCAAGCCTACTTTCTCCATAGCTCACGCGATAAATCCGCCCATTGCTCCGGTCCCACAACTCCACGGCCCCGCTGCCGCGATGGCACACTTGCTTGTCGCTCCAGTCACTCACATACAGCGAGCCATCGGGGCCGACCTTTTGCGTGACGGGGATGAAGTTCATGTCGTTGCTGCGCATGAAGTCGCTGCCGTGCTTGCCGATGTAGGTGCTGCCGTGCGGCTCGAGGTAATCGGTCACGAGGCGATGGCCGTGCAGGTTGCCGAAGATGAGTTTGTTCCGGAAGTCGGCGGGGAACTGGCTGCTTTGATAAATGGCGAGGCCGCAATGCGCGTGGCCGCCGCCGGCGGAGTTCGTGTCGTCCTGCACGATGGCTCCGGCATCGCGACCACCCCAGTGCGCGTTGTCGCGGATGTTCCCGGCGTAGTGCGCGTGGTCGGCGATGGTCTCGATGTCCTCATACGTGTAGGGATTGAAATGCTGCCCACCCTGCCGGTGATAACGCGCGCCGGGCACGATGTGATAGAGATGCGGGATCACGCAGGCCGTGACGAAGAACTCGCCGTTCTGGTCGTAATCGAGCCCCCAGGGATTCGAGGTGCCGTGCGCGAAGACTTCAAACAGATGCCGCACGGGATGATAACGCCACACGCCGGCGTTGATCGGCGTGCGCTGCTCGTCCGGCGTGCCGGGCTTTCCAACTTTCGAATGCGTGAACACGCCGTGGCAGCCGTAGAGCCAGCCATCGGGCCCCCAAATGAAGCTGTTCAGCGTCTCGTGCGTGTCCTGTGAGCCGAAGCCGTCGAGCAGCGCGTAGGCGGCGAACTTGAGTCCGGGGACCCTCTCAAATTTCTGATTCCCGATTTCGGATTTCGGATTTTCTGCGGGGCGGTCGCCGTCGCGAGGAATGAACATCAAAAAAGGCGCTGCGCCGACCCACACGCCGCCGAAGCCGACCTCGATGCCGCTACCGAGGCTGATGCCTTCGCAGAACACTTTCTTCGTCTCGTATGTCCCGTCGCCGTCTTTGTCCTCGAGGATGACGATGCGGTCCTTCCCTTCGTCAGGTTTGCGCGGCTGCGGATAGCTCAGGCCTTCCAGCACCCAGATGCGACCGCGCTCGTCGAAGCAGAAGGCGATCGGCTGCACGATGTCCGGCTCGGCGGCGATTAGGTCCGCTTTGAAGCCGGTGGGAAGCTGCAGATTCTTCAGGGCATCCTGCGGCGACTGGCCGTGCGCGTACTCCGTCTGCGGCTTCAAGCCGGGGCCATACATCTTCACGGGCTTCACTTCCGCCGTCGTGTCGGTGGGCTTCTGTGTGAGGATGAAGACGCCGCCTTTGTTGGCCGACACAATGTCAGGCAACCCATCGCCATTCACATCGCCCACGGTGACGTCCACTCCGACGCCGCTGTTCGCATCGGCAAGGTGCGGGATGAAATCGACGCCGCCTTTGCCATCGCGCTTCGTCTCATACCAATAGACGACACGAGCACCGTGCTCGTCCGGATCGTGGCCGTTGTGCGCCCAATAGCGTTTGCCCACGACGATGTCCATGACGCCATCGCCATTGATGTCCGACAGCGCCGCCGCATGAGGCTGGGAGAAGACGATGCCGTAGTCGTTGTCCGCCGGATTCTCGCTGGCGAGCATGACTTGCTTCCAGTTCGGCTGACCCTCGGCTGGCTTTTGCTGGAGATATACCGCCACGCCATACCGGTGCGCCGCGAGGCTGGTGAAAACGTCGTTCGTTCCGTTGCCATCGAAGTCATACGCAAACATTTGCGCACCACCACCGACTCCAGCGGCGAAATTGTGCTGCTCCCAGAGTCCCGAGTCTTTGTGTCCCCACCAGCGCCGCGCTTCGAGCAGATCGAGCTTCCCGTCGCCATTCACATCACCGACGCCGAGGCCGTGCGTGAATTTCGCCACCTTCATGTCCTCGCTGATCGCGACGAAGGGCCACTTTTCCGTCGGCTTTTCCCAGTTCGGCGCGAACCAGCCAAACTTCCCGCCGGTGCTGCACACGATCTCCGGTTTGCCATCGCCCGTGATGTCAGTGAAGACGGGCGACTCGTTGTCAACCACATCGGCGACGATGCTCATCGGCCACGGCTTGTCGTCGTGAACGCCGGGGTTCAGATACAGCCGCGCTTCCTTGCCGGGGAAGCCGAGGATGAGGATGTCGTTCTTCTTGTCGGCATTGAAGTCATGGACGTAGGCGAAGAAGTTGTCCGAGTAGCCATTGATGCTGAAGATGCTCGGCGTGTAGTAGGCGTGCTTCTTTTCAAACGCCGGCCCCTCCCACCAGAACGGTCCCGCGACCACGTCCGGCTTCCCGTCGCCATTGATGTCGCCGATCGCCGCGCCCTCGGAGTAAAAATCACCGTGGAGCTGCTTTCGTTCCCACGTGATCTGTGTGGCAGCGTGGAGGGAGGCGGCGCAAACGAGCGCGAGAGAGAGGATGGTCTTCATGGCTGGCAGAAAACGAACGCTACCAGAACGCCCGCCTGTCAGACAAGCTTTTGGAGGAATCGGCCAGCGATTACTTCAAGGCTTCGACTCAATCGACGGGTCGGAGTCCAGTTTGGTCACCTCGCGTCCGGGGGAGTTGAACTCCTGCGCATGGAAGCGAGTGAGAATGGATCCTGCGTCGGAGAATCCGCGAGCGAGTCTTTCAATCGTTGTCTTGTCCAACGTGCGGCTGCCGACTTGCTTGAATCGCCAGTGGGCGAACTGCCGTTTGCTCAATGGTCGATGCGACAAGACATAAAGATCGGCATCGAAGACGCCGCTGTGAGACGAAAACTTGAGCGGGAATTCGAGCGCCGGCTTTTGCCATTCGATGTGCAGAGGCGGGATTTGAAGTGAACCCTCGGGGGGCATCTTGGTGACACGCACGCAGAGAAACGAGCGCCCGGGCTTCAAGTAGTAGCTCTGGTTCGCCGGCGGAACGGGGCCAAAACCATGGCTTTCCAGCCATTCATTCAGCACCTCCGCTGCTCCTTCTTGCCGGATCTCGACGACTTGCGTGGTGAAGTGCTCGGTGGTCGCTGGTTCATGCACTCGAATCGCGCTGTAGTCTGCAGACATAGCCGAGCAACTTGGAAGAAGGCGAACGGCAAGTGGCTCGGCGTTCACTTTGTCAGGGATCAATCCATACAATACGGGAAACAACTTCGCTGACTCCTCGGAGACTTTGCTCGGAACGTCTGGAACTGGAATGACCCAGGCAAGACCCTTGGCACCTTGGAGGCCGGTGATCCCGGTGCGGATGATCAAATGCGATCGCTCACCCTTGCGAAACAGGAGCGCTTCCTTTTTGGTCTCGCTGACTTTGTAGGGCGCATCAATGACATGAATGCACGAGATGCTAAACGGGAGCGCGAGCAAAAATGCGGCTGCGAGACGAGCTGGAATGCGATGGTTCATAAAGCGTCCTGTAATTGCAGCGGAATCAGCAGTCACCTCCACTCCCTCAGCCTCTCCGGAAACGGACAGTCCGCACACGCGGAGGCGTCTTCGAGGCAGAAGTCTTCATACACTTGAAGGAGACCTTGCTGGTGATGGAGCTTTTTTTGGAACTCCTTCACTCGCGGGCTGTCGCCGAAGAGACGAAGCACGGCGCGGCGGACCTTTTGATTGTCGAGAATCGCGGGGAGTTCGAGATACTCGGCCCGGAGGCGCGTGCGCTCGGGGACGAGCAGCGGGTAGGCGACGTTCGCCAGCATCTCCTGCACACGTGTCTCGCCGATGAGCGCGAGCGGCTTGGCCGATGGCTCGGCGAGCAGCGTGAAATGCGTGGACCAGAAATCGTGATCGAGCGCGAGCAACGTCTCGCGCCAGGCCATCTGGCTCCAGCGTGTGGCGTCGGCGAGCGGTGCGGCGATTTTTTCCACGACGCGAGCATCGCGGGACGGTCGGCACACCGACCACAAGTTTCTCACTTCAACCCCGCCGCCGAGCGGACAAACTTGGCCAGGTCAGCTTTTTGCTTTCTGAGGTCGGGGAGGTTCAGGTACATCATGTGGCCGGCTTCGTAGTCGTCCATCGTGATGTTCCTCTGCAAGTCGGGTGCGACGTTGAGGTGGTTGAACGTGTAGCGGCTGGCGAAGTGAGGGGTGGCGAGGTCATAGTAGCCGCTGGAGACGTGAATTTTGAGGAAGGGATTCTCGGTGAGGCTTTCGGCGAGGGTGTCGGCCACATTGACGAAGCCGTTGTCCGATCCCCAGTCCCAGCGGCCGACACTGGCGAGGATCTCGTAGGGCTTGTCCTCCTCGAAGCCCAGCTCGGTGCGCACGTAGTTGTTGAAGGCCGCGCCGTATGCGCCCATCACGGCGGCTCCGCTGGGATCGTATTCCATGCCGGGCGAGAGTTCGTCACGGATGAGGCCCTTGTAGCGGCCGTCGAAGCGGCCGACGACCTGCCGTTCATCGCGCAGCAACTCCGCGGCGAAACGACCAAGGCTCACGCGCAAGTTCGCACGCGACACGAAGGTCTCGCCGAGGCCGGTGAAGCGCGCGACATTCTTCACCATCGCCGCGCGCTTGTCGGCGGGCAGCGCGGCACCTTGGAAAAGAGCCTGACTGTACTCGCCCTGCGCGAATGCCTCGGCACGGGCGACGACTTCCTTGAGCGGCAGTTTTTGCAGATCGGCCGGCAGCTTCTTGTGATACCAGGCCGTGGCGGTGTAGCCGGGCAGGAAGAGTACGAAGGGAAGGTCGTTCCCCTCTCCAAAGGAGAGCGTCTGGAAGTTCAGCACCGTGGAGACGAGCATGATGCCGTTGACGTTGATCTTGAGGTGGCCGGCCAGCTCGCCGGACAGCGCGGCGGCGCGCGTGGTGCCGTAGCTCTCTCCGATCACGAATTTGGGCGAGGCCCAACGCTTGTTCCGGGTGACGTAGAGCCGGATGAACTCCGCCACGGACTTCACGTCGCCGTCGAGCCCGTGAAACTTCTTCGCGTCATCCGGCTTCGCGGCGCGGCTGTAGCCGGTGCTAACGGGGTCGATGAACACGAGGTCCGTCTCGTCGAGCAGCGAGAACTCATTGTCCACCAGCGTGTAGGGAGGCGGCACGGCGCTGCCGTCATCGGCCAGCTTCACGCGGCGCGGTCCGAGCAGGCCGAGATGCAGCCACACTGAGGAGGAGCCGGGACCGCCATTGAAGGAGAAGGTCACCGGCCTTTTGCCCGCTTCCTTCTGGCCATCGCGTGTGTAGGCGATGTAAAAGATGCTCGCGGTCGTTTTGTCCTCCGCGTCCTTGATGGCGATGGTGCCGGCGGTGGCGGTGTAATCGACCTTCTGCCCGCCGATGGTGATGCTGTGCTTGGTCTCCGATTTCTTCTCGGCCTTGTCCTTGTCCTTCTCCTTTTCCTTGTTCTCGGCGCTGACCTTGTCGGAGGCTTTGGATTGTTCTCCAGCCTTTGTGTCGTCAGCCTTTGGGGCAGCGGTCTTTTGCTCAGCCTGCGCCTGCTGGGCGGGCAATGGCGTGGCGGACCAGGTGACAGCGGAAACGACAAGGAGCAGGGCGCGGAGTTTTTTCATGCGCGCAACGGTCACAGGCCCGAAGCGCTTTTGCAATACCGAACCCGTTGCCCCGGCCGGGCAGGTCTCGCGGTGGACAAGGGAATCGGCGCACCGCTGTCCTGCGGCGGCTACCGCTCGTAAACGGTCAGGCCCGGGACTTGCATGGCGACACGGAGCCGGGGTATTGCGGAGTCGGGCACGGGTTTTTCAGCCGTGCTGATGATGTGGTGGATGCCGAGCTTGTCGGCGAAACGCAGCGCCCACGCCGCATCGGTCTCGTCTGGCAGACGCGGCAAGAATTCCTCGGGGCGCGCGGTGCCGTAAAAACGGGAGGACGCGGCATGGTCCACCGTCTCGACAGGAGTCAGCCGGATGCATCGGGTGCCGAGCAGATTGGCAAGCATGGCCTGATCGCTGATCCACCAGAAGCGGTCTGACGCAGCAAAATAGCCCCATGGGCGGCCGGCGAGAAACTTCTTCACCTGCGCGAGATCCGTGGTCGTGATGGCCCTGGGCGGCCCGTTCGTCCGTGCGGCAGCCATGTCGAAGACACCCGTCACCACGGCGAGGAAAAGAAGCGCACTGCTCCAGACACGCCTGATGGCGGCCAGGCCCCAGACGCCGAGCGGCAGCACAAACAACGCATGCGCGTAGAGGGTGAAGTGCGAGCGGTCTCCCTCCGGCAGCAGGAATTGGTAGGCGGCGTACGAACCCGCGAGCGCACAGAGGCCGAGCCACCCGATCATCTGCGCCTCGCGCTTCGAGGAGCGGCACCAGTGCCAGAGCCCCGGCATCACCACGGCGGCCAGCAGCACACCCGTGGCGATCGAGCGCGCGGTGCGCCACGCATTGTTCAAGAGGACGTCCGGCCTCAAGTCGATGAACACGCTGCCGGGTGCTTTCGGCAAATCCATGCTGAACAGGAAATGCAGCAGTGCCCACCCGAGCAGAAGCAGCGCAATGCACCGCAGCGAAAAGGCCGCCATCGCCCTGTCCCGACGAACCAGGGCGGGGGCCAGCAGCGTGCCGGCGATGACACCACCGCTCGCCACCGTGTGTGGCGCACTGACGGCGGCCGCCACCAGCAGCATGGCCGCAAGGACGCGGCCGGACCGCAGCCACGCGAGCAGGGCGGCAAAGACGAGGAGCGCCTCGCACTTGTAGCTGAACTGGTAGGTGAGATTCGTGTGAACATGGGCGTTCAAGTCGCCAGGCGGCGCGATCTTGAGCAGCCACCCCGTCTCCGCCATCGCCGGAAACGACAGCGCCACGATGGACGCTGCCCCGGCTGCGAGGCACTGCCACGCGGGCATGCCGGTGAGGCGTCGAACCGCCGCAGCGGCGACGACGACGAGGGCGAAGTTCAGCAGCGGGGCCACCACGAACAGGAGGACATTCACTTCACCCATGCCCGAGAGCCGGCTCGCACCGAAGACGAGCCACGCCGGCGTCCAGTGATACCACAGGTCGGCCGTTTCGCCGAAGTCCCGACAGGAAGCTCCGAGCGTCCCGGACCAAAAAGACATCACGCCTGCTTCCGGCAGGCCCCTGGCGAGCTGGGCCAGAGAGGGGAGATCCATGTTCAGGCGCTCGATCCGGTGATCGTCACGCGTCCAGTCGTTCCAGATCCAAGTGCCGGCATAGGTCACCGCGAATGTCGAGGCGAGCATCAGCAGGGAGCGGAGTTCCGGTCGCGCGGCAGTGCCGGCTGTTTCCCCGTCATGCCGTGCGCTGCTGCGCGGCGGAGATTCACGCGGGCTGGTGTCGCTTCGGCGGAGCCGCAGCCAGATGGCGGCGAGAGTGAGAAGCAATGGCAGCAGTGCCAGGCCGTTCCACCGGCCCAGCCCGGCCACGGCGAGTGCACCGGCCAGCCAAGTGATGCCTGCGGCCAGCCGCAAGGCCAGCGTTTCCAACGGCACGGCATCGGCATGAGATGGCACCAGCAGGCGGCCGACGAGCCAGGCGAGCGCTGTGCAAACCAGCGTCCATGCGAGGCAGATGGCGGCCGAGGGTTCGATTGCGTCGGCGGCAGGGGTCAGGAGACTGGCAAGCATGGGTGGAGTGGCGAGGGGCGGTACTTGATGGAACGGCAGGCGGCTGACAACTGGATGTTCGTCGAAGCACAGGGCGGCAGCGCGCAAAATGCACTCACCGCCACTCCTTGAGCCGCTCCGGGAACGGGCAGCCGGCGCACGCGGAATCATCTTCGAGGCAGAAATCTTCGTACACTTGCAGCAGGCCCTGTTGATGGTGGAGTTTTTTTTGGAACTCCCGTGCACGCGGGCTCTCGCCAAAGAGGCGGAGCACGGCGCGGCGGACCTTTTGATTGTCGAGCATGGCCGGCAGCTCGAGGTACTCGGCCCACAAGCGCGTGCGCTCGGGGACGAGCAGCGGGTAGGCCACGTTTGCCAGCATCTCCTGGACGCGCGTCTCGCCGATGAGCGCGAGCGGCTTTGGCGATGGCGCGGAGAGCAGTGTGTAGTGCGTGGTCCAGAAATCGTGCCCGAGAGCGAGCAATGTCTCGCGCCAGCCGGTCTGGCTCCAGCGCGTGGCATCGAGCAGCGGCGCGGCGATCTTTTTCCATGCCGCCAGCATCGCGGCGAGCGCACCGAGCCTGCGCTGCGGGTGATTGCCGGGCCGCGTGGCGGCGAGCTTCCACCTCAGCGCGTTGTGCGGTTCCATCCAGCGGAGGCACTCGTCACGCTGCTTCCACCAGCCAGACCATAGTGCGCGCAGGTAGGCGCGCGTGGCAGGCTGCGTGTCCTCGGCGCGAACGCTTTCGAGAAATCCGCTCGCGCCGAAGAGCAATGCCTCGCGCGCCTCGGCGGGCAGCCGTGCGAGCCGCTTCCGCGGCAGCCTTTGCGCGAGGATGAGAAAGGGGCGCTGGTTGTTCCGGTAGCCGAGCGCGACGGCGAGCGCCTGAAAGACGGCTTGCTCCCTGCCTTGCGCGGCCACCCAGGCGTGCAGGCGCACGGATTTCTTCTGGAGCCGGTACTGCGCGGAAGCCTCGAGCATGGAGGCCACATGCGCGTCGTCCATCTCGCGCAGCGGCGTGGCGCAGCGCCCGAGCCGTGCCGCGGCGAGTTCGAGCGCGGGCCGCGCATCGCCGTCGAGCATCGCGGGTGTGAGGCGCACTTGCGCGATCTCGCGGTGCCCGGCATCGCGGGTGAAGACGCGCACTCCCTCAGGCGCGTGGAGGAACAGGTGGAGCACCACACGGTTGTAGTCCGCATTGGCTCCGTGCGCGTGGCGCTCCCAGTCGCGCACATCGGGGTCCAGCTCGATGTCACCGCGCAGCGTGGCGCCATCGATCTCGACGGCGCAGCCGGTGAAGTCGGGGCCGGGGCCGGCATTCCACACACCGAAGTCGCGGACAAGAATGCGCCTGCCCTCCGTGCTGGTGAACTCGGCGCCGAACTCGCCCGCAAACCAGAGGCTCTGCACGTCGATCTCGCAGAGTGCATCGTCCCACTCGCGCGGCGGGGCCTCGGCGAGACCGCCGAAAACAGAGTCGCGAAAGCGCTCGTAGCGTTCTGCGAGAGGGAGCGGCGAGGTCATGCACGCAGGATGGCCGCAAAGGCGCGCGGATGACACAAAAAAATCTGCTTTGCATGTTGGCGCGCCGGCGAGCGTAGATGTCGCCACCATGCCGCCAGCCGCCAGCCCGCTGCCTTACACCGACACGAAGCCACACGGCCACGCGGACTTCTATTTCGCGGTGAATGCCACGTTCCGCTTCATCCTCGCACGTTTCGGCTACGAGAAGCTGAAGCGCTACTGGACCGACATCGGCTCCGGCTACTACAAGCCTGTGAGCGACAACTGGAAGCTCGGCGGGCTGGCCGCAGTGGCGGAGTACTGGCGTGCATTCTTCGTGCCCGAACCGGGTGCGGAAGTGGAGATCATGCAGGCGGACGATGCGGTGACGGTCGAGGTACGCACCTGTCCGCTCATCAAGCACCTGCGAGACCATGGTCGCGAGATCGTGCCGTGCCTCTGCCAGCATTGCTATTACGTGAACGATGCAATCGCCGGGCCGGCGGGCATGACGGTGCGGGTGAAGGGAGGGAATGGTTGCTGCACACAGCGCTTCGTCTTGTCGTCCCGCGATGAACCGCCGCAACAACCAGGCGAAATCAAGGAGGCCACGGCATGATCGGCTGCTACGATTTCTGCGGCCACTACGAGTGGACTTTCGAGTGGCTGCACCAGCAGGGCGGGCACGCGGCAGTGAAGGCGTATTGGGACGAGGCGATCCATCGCGACTCGCAGGTCCACGCAGGAAGGCTGATACGCGAAAAGGGATTCGAAGGCATGAAGGAGTACTGGGGGCCGACGCTCGCCGACGAAGGCGCGGTGTACGAGCGCACAGTAACCGATGATGTGTTCAGGATCGACATGCACGAGTGTCCGTCAAAGGGGTTCCTGCTGCGCAACGGCCTGCATCAATATGCCGACTATTGCGATCACTGCATGGGCTGGATAGGCCCGCTGATGAAGGACGCCGGCTTTGTGATCGACCATGAGCACAATCATCACGGCCAGTGCTGGTGGGAGATGCGCCGCGCGGCCGATGCCACGCCGGCCAGCGTACCCGGCGCGCTGAGCGGCAGCCACGACGTGCGGCTGCGCGCCGACTGGCCGCAACCGGCCACCGACCACTATGAGAGAGCAACTGATCCTGACGACAAGAACACTGTGGTTTAGCGCCGCTCTCTTGACGACGTCGCTGTACGCCGTGGAGTGGGAGCATCTGCCGCCGTTGCCTGAACCGAACGGTGGCTTTGTATGCGGCGCGCATCACGGCGCGATTTATGTCATCGGCGGCACGAACTGGAAGGACGGAACCAAGCATTGGCTCGATGCCGTGCGCTCGTACGATCCCGGCACGAAAAAATGGACGCTGCACGATGGCCGGCAGCGCATCGCCTACGCCGTGACGGCTGACTGGCCCCTCGGCAGGCCGGATCCCCGCCTCACATGGATCGGCGGCTTCGACGGGAGCGCAGGTGTGAAGTCGTGCGGCGATCTGTGCGATCAATCGACCATCGCGAGCAGGCCGCTGGTGCTGCCGGATGCGACGGTGCTTTGCGCCGGCGGTCGTGTGGGAGACAGATTTGTCATTGTCGGCGGCACGAACGATCCTGCGAACGTGGCCGGCTTCGCGCGCACGGCGACCATGATCGAGATGCCGCTGAAGACAACGCCGCTGCCCGAATATCCCGGCAAGGCTTTCGGTACCGCGGCGAGCGCCGTGGCGGGCGATGAGTTGTTCGTCTTTGGTGGCGGGAACTGGGACGCGGCTGCGAGTGCGGTGGTGAATGCGAACGAGGCGCATGCGTTCTCGGTAAAAAGCCGCATATGGCGCGCGCTGGAGCCGCTGCCATTCGCCGCGCGCGGGATGGCGGCCGTCGCGCTCGACGAGCACCGAATTTACCTCGGTGGCGGTTACAAGACGAATCCGGAGGGATTCACCGCAGATGCGTTCATCTACGACGTGAAGACGGGCTGCTACACCGCCGCCAAGCCGGTGCCGTATGCCGCGATGGTCACGCTGGTGAAGCTCGACGGCTTCGTCTATTGCCTCGGCGGCGAGGACCGGATGAAGCATCGCACGGATGCATGCTTCCGCATTGCGGTTTCGGCGCTGATGGGAGGATGAGAGGGGCGCGGCCTTCAGGTTTCTTCGCTCGTGCGGTTCATGTCGAGAACCTCACGGATGACGATGGAGAGATCGCGGCAGGAGACGGGCTTGTTCACCACGCGGCGGATGCCGGCCTTGGCGAGAGTTGGGAAGGGGACGTCGCCGGCGTTGCCGCTCATCAGGATGACGGGGATGCCGGGTGCGATCTTTTGCGCACGGGTGGCCAGTTCCAGCCCGCTGACACGCGGCATGCCCATGTCTGTGATGACCAGATCGTAGTCGTAGGACTTGGTGCGGAAGTGCTCGAGCGCCTCGACCGGATGGGTGAATACGTTTACTTCGTAATCGAGCATCTCGAGCGCCTGACGCACGAAGTGGCCGACGGACTCGTCATCGTCAACGTACATGATGCGTTCGCCGTGGCTGCGGGGCGACTCGCCCTCGGCGTATTGCTCACGAGTGTTCTCGTCCACGTTCACCGCCGGCAGGTAAATGTGGAAGGTGGTGCCGCGGCCGGGCTCGCTCTCCACAGTGATCGCGCCGTCGTGGGATTGGATGATGCCATGCACGACGGAGAGGCCGAGTCCGGTGCCCTCGCCGACAGGCTTCGTGGTGAAGAAGGGCTCGAAGATGCGCTGCACGGTGGCTGCATCCATGCCACAGCCGGTGTCTGCCACCCAGATGTGCGCATACGGTCCCGGATTGAGGCCGGGGTAGTTTGGCGCGGCGGCGGCGGAGACCTCGACAAGTGCCTCGCCGAGGCGGATGGAGCCGCCCTTCTCGCGCATCGAGTGGGCGGAGTTCGTGCAGAGGTTCATCAGCACCTGGTGCATCTGCGCCGGGTCGATGCAGGCGGAGCTTTGACCGCGGTCGAATTCCTGCTTGATCTCAATGGAGGCGGGAATGGAGGCGCGCAGGAGTTTCACCACTTCCTCCATGAGCGGGCGCAGCTTTTGCGTCTGGCGCTCCGGCGGACGCTGCCGGCAGAAGGTGAGGATTTGTTTGACGAGGTTCTTCGCGCGGTCGCTGGCCTTGAAGATTTCGCTGAGGGATTGCTGGACGCGCGGTTCGGTGGTCTGCGCCAGGGCGAGTTCGGCGTGGCCGAGGACGGCGGTGAGGATGTTGTTGAAGTCGTGCGCGATCCCGCCGGCCAGGGTGCCCAGCGCCTCAAGCTTCTGCGTCTGGCGCAGCATGGCTTCGAGCGACTTGCCGGCCTTCTCTGAGTTGCGCTGCTCGGTCACATCACGGTAGCAGCACACACGGCCAACGATCTCGCCGTCGAGGCGCTGCGGCTTCGAGGTGCGCTCAAAGACGCGGCCGTCCTTGCATTCGATCACATCGCAGGTCTCCGTTTCGGGATTCTCAAAAAGAGAGCGCACCTTCTCCTGGAATACAGTGACGTCGGCGACTTGGTCCGCCAGAAGGTGCAGCACCTCGGAGATGTTGCGTTTGGAGAGCTGCTCCTGGCTCAGGTTCCAAAGGTCAAGGAAGCGTTTGTTGAAGCCGGTGACTCCGCCGCCGCGGTCCACGATGACAATCCCGTCAGCGGTGGCATTGAATGCGGCGGTGAGCAGTGAGTGGGAGTACTTCAGCCCGGTCTCCGCCCGCTGACGCTCGCTCGACTCCACGATGAGTGAGATCAGGTCGGAGAGCGAGCCGATGAACGCAACTTCCTCGGTCGTCCACCGGCGCACCGGGCCGACGTGCTCGAGGCAGATGACCCCCACCAGATCGCCGTCTCGGCGAATCGGCGCATCCAGCATGGAGGTGATGTTGTGAGGCGTAAGGTAGTTCTTTGAGAACTCGTGCGTGCGAGGATCCTTCTGCGCGATGTGTGCGTCGATCACCCGATGCGTGGCTAGGGCGGCAAAGTAGGAAGGATAGTCGCGCGCGAGCACTTCGACACCGCTGCTGTGACGATGCTCCTTTTGCTCATAGAGATCCAGGCAACGCAACCGCGCACCCTGCTCGGCGGAGACCCACACGCTGGAGCGGGCTACGTTGAGGCTCTCGCCGGCGGCCTCGGTGATCTCACGCAGCGCCACGATGAGATTCTGCCCGTGGCGCCTGGTGTTTGATGTCAGCTTTTGGAGCGCGGCGTTCATCCGCTCCAACAACTGGCCGCTGGCGTGCAGGCCCTCTGCTTCATTGGGGGTGCTGTCGCCGCCGTTGTGCAGCGGGCGCGTGGGCACAGACGGCGCGGCGGTCCCGACATCGCCCGCGTCGATCTCGCGGATGATTGTCTCGAAACGGCGCGTGACGCCGGCTGCGTCGATTTCGAAGGGGGCGTTGGCGCTCTTTCGCGTGCCGACGACGTGGTCGATGAGTTTCAGCCACTGGTCGGCGAGCATCGGCAGCAGAATCTCGGGCTGGATCGGACCACGTTGCTTCGCGGCCGAGGTGGCAGCGGGCAAGCCGCCAGCCGGATCACCAGTCGGAACGACAGGCCTCTTGCGCGGCGCTACTGCGGAAGCGGTGCCGGCAAAAGGCGTCAGGGGTAAAATAGAATCGTGCCTAAAGCTCACTGGAATATGAAAAATATTATATTTATACTTATCAGGCAAGGTGTAATTCGTGCCAGCGGCAATTTCCTTCCCTGTGCGGCACGATTTCGGCCTTGCCATGCACGCACCGGCAGCTTCGGACCGTTCCCGGTGGTCGATGTTCCTTCCTATCTGCCGCCCAATTCAACCGCCACGAGCGTGCGCCTTGGTGGCCGCACTATTTGGACTCGTGACGGTGTTTGGCGGTGAATTGGAGATGGCGGACCTGTCATTGATCACGCCGGACCTGACGGTTCCGGTCTGTCAGGAAGGCATCCCCGCTGCCGGAGCGCGTGTGGCGCAGACGACAGCCGGCTGGACCGGTACCGCAGCCCACCACTCCCTGTACCTGCCGTCTGATTGGAAGCCGGGCACGAAGTTTCCTGTGCTCGTCGAGTACCCGGGAAACGGGAACTACCGCAACAAGTTCGGCGATGTCTCCACCGGCCGGGTCGAGGACGGTCGCCTTGGCTATGGCATCAGCGGCGGCAAGGGGTTCATCTGGGTGGTGATGCCGTTCGTAGAGATCGCCGACGGCACCCGGCGCAACGCCATCACCTGGTGGGGCGACACGGAGGAGACGAAGCGCTACTGCATCGCCACCGTGCCCGACGTCTGCGCGCGTTTCGGCGGCGATGAGAAGCGGGTGATACTCACCGGCTTCTCACGTGGCGCCATCGCCTGCAACTTCATCGGCCTGCACGACGACGAGATTGCAAAGCTCTGGCTGGCATTTGTCTGCCACAGCCACTACGACGGCGTGAACGAGAAGTGGCCCTATCCAGGCGCTGACCGCGGGTCTGCGCTCGAACGCCTGAAGCGGCTTGCCGGCCGCCCGCAGTTCATCAGCCACGAAGTGAGCACTACCGCCACCGAGGCCTACCTGAAACAAGCGGGCATCACGGGCCGCTGGACCTTCGAGCCGATCCCCTTCCGCAACCATTCCGACCAGTGGACGCTGCGAGACATCCCGGCGCGCAGGAAGCTTCGCGACTGGCTCGGCGCTGTCCTGGCTCAGTAGCTCCTGGCGAAGACCACCCGCCGCCTGCTCGCCTTGCCCGTCAGGAAGCACGCCCCTTCCTCCGCGTATTCGTCGCCGTGAGGGATGCAGCGTATCGTGGTCTTGAAATCCTTCGCCAGCTTTTCCTCGTCCTCGCTCGTCCCGGCCCAGTGCATGAGCGCGAAGCCGCCGCCCGGCGCGCCTTTTTCGTCGTCGTCGGCCCCGAAGAACGCCTTGAACTCGTCCAGCGTGTCCAGCCGTTTGGTGTGTTCGTCACGCAGCGCCGTGGCGCGCTCCAGCAGCTTCTCCTGTATGTCCTCGAGCAGATCGGTGGCATTGCGGATGAACTCCTCCTTGCCCATGATCTCCTTGGCCTTCGGGCCGAGGTCGCGCCGGCTCACCGCCACGCTGCGGCTGGTGATGTCGCGCGGGCCCATCTCCACGCGCAGCGGCACGCCTTTCTTGATCCACTCCCAGTTCTTCGCGCCTCCTTGCAGATCCCGCTTGTCCACATGCACGCGCAACGGCTCGCCGAAGAAGACCTGGGCGCGCAGCGTCTGTGCCAGCGCCTCGCAGGCGTCGATCACCTCCTGCCGCGTGTCCGGCTTCGGTGTCACCGGCAGGATGACGATCTGGTGCGGTGCTACGCGCGGCGGCACGATCACGCCGTCATCATCGCCGTGCGCCATGATCAGCGTGCCGATCAGCCTCGTGCTCACGCCCCAGCTCGTTGTCCAGGCGAACTGCCGCTGATTATCGCGCCCGAGGAACTGGATGTTCGAGGCCTTCGCGAAATTCTGTCCGAGGAAATGCGACGTGCCTGCCTGGATGGCCTTCCGGTCCTGGACCATCGCCTCGACAGTGAAGGTGTTCACTGCACCCGGGAAGCGCTCACGTTCCGTCTTCTCACCTGGGATCGCGGGGATCGCGAGATGGTGGCGCAGGAAGTCGGCATACACCCGGTGCATCGTGCGCGTCTCCTCCATCGCCTCCTCGGCCGTCTCGTGCGCCGTGTGCCCTTCCTGCCAGAGGAACTCCGCCGTGCGCAGGAACAGGCGCGGGCGCATCTCCCAGCGCATCACGTTGGCCCACTGGTTGATGAGCAGCGGCAGATCACGGTAGCTCTCCACCCAGCGTGCAAAGGCGGCGCCGATGATCGTTTCGCTAGTCGGCCGGATCACGAAGGGCTCCGCCAGCTCTCCGGTGGGGATCATCTTCGTGGTGCCGTCCGCCTGTTTCCGCGCCTCGAGCCGGTGATGCGTCACCACCGCGCACTCGGTGGCGAAGCCCTCGGCGTGCTGCGCCTCCTTCTCCAGGTAACTCAAGGGGATGAGCAGCGGGAAGTACGCGTTCACATGCCCCGTCGCCTTGAACTTCGCATCGAGCTGCCGCTGGATGTTCTCCCACAGGCCGTAACCCCACGGCTTGATCACCATGCAGCCGCGCACTTCCGAGTTTTCCGCCAGATCGGCGGCGCGCACGACCTGCTGATACCATTCTGGGAAATCCTGTGCGCGTGTTGGTGTGATGGCGGTGGTCGGCTGGCTCATGGGGCGGCCACCGTAGAGGAAATCGCCACACGGTCAAATCTCGCCGCCACTCCGATCTTGCCGCCCACGCACACTCCGCATAAGATCGCCACCCGCTGATCCGTTAACGACGGCCAGCGCGAGCCATCTCGCCCCGAATCCCAACTCCACACCCAACATGAAACACAAGATCATCCTGCTCACCCTCGTCGCCGCCCTCAGCGGCATCGGCGACGCCGTCGCCGCCGAACCACCGAACTTCGCCACCGCCGACAAGAACAAAGACGGCAAGCTCGACTACAATGAGTTCGCCGCCGCCGACGCCGGTCGCAAAGGCGACGAGAACACCAAGCAGATGTTCGAGAAGATCGACACGGATCACGACAAGTTCATCTCCATGACCGAGTTCGCTCCGTATCGCGTCCGCCGTGGTGACACGACGAAAAAGCCGGACAAGAAGAAGAAAAAATAGTCCGCACTCACACCGCTCCGACGAATCAACCAGAACCCCGGCCCTCTCGCGAGAGCCGGGGTTCCTCTTTTCCGCCGCAGGCTTCGACAGCCTTCGCATGGCCTGCCTTCCAGTGCGAGATCCCGTAGAAACCGGAGAACATTCAGCAGATCGGATCTACCGATGGCATTTGGCCCCACAACAAACGCCCGCTGAAACAAGAGCAGATCATCAACCGACTCGAAGTTGCCGCCTGATACGAAAAGTGAGGCGCGCAAAGCGCATGGTTTTGCATATGCGCGGACATTTGATCGGCAATCAACGGCGAGGAAGCCGCATGTCTCGCCTGCTGTTTGTTACCTCGGTGGCAGCTTGGCGGAGTAGTGCACGGCGCGGTGGCGGTTGTCGTCGAAGGCGAAGTGGAGCCACTGACCGTCCTGGCTGACAAAACCGTCGGGGTAGTTCATGCGACCCTTCGGTCCATCAACGGACTCCTGCTGAAGCACGCGCTGATAGGGCCAGGTCTTCATGCCGTCGAAGCTGATCCACAGAGCCATCGGCGTGCGCTGCTTCGGGTTGGGATTGTGAAGGATGGCGACGCGGTCGCCGCCGAGGTTGTAGAGGGTGGTCTTGCTGCCGGGATTGGGGATCGACGTGAGGCTGGCGAACTCCGGCCAAGTGAGGCCACCGTCTTTGCTCTCGGCTTTCCACAGCCGGCCGCCGAGTCCGTCACCGCGGATGACCATCGTGATGCGGCCGTCGGGATGCTCGAAGAGATCGTTCTCGGCCCAGCCGAAGTAGCGATCATTCGGCGTGAGGCGAATGTTGCCGTGCTCGGTCCAGGACTTGCCTCCGTCGCTGCTGATGAGCACGCCGTTGCGCGGATTGGTGAAGTCGCGGTCGAGCGGCGCGCGATCCTGCTGGTCGTCGGGTCCGATGTAGTGCTGGAACGGAATCATGATGCGGCCGTCTTTGCAGACGATGTGCTTGCGGATGAACGTGCGCTCTTTCAAGCGGCCCGGCACTTCACTCGGCTTGCTCCATGTCTTGAATGAATCGTCGCTGGTGAGGAACCACGAGCGCCAGTCATTGGCCCAGTGCTTCGAGTGCGTGCTGAAAAACAACGTCGCGCGCGGGCCGGTGATCATGAGTTCGGTCGGCCCCTGGCCGATGGTTTTGCCTTCTCGCGGGAAACCGACGTCGAAGCGCTCCAGCGGTGTCCAAGTTTTTCCGTGATCCAAACTGCGCGTCACGCCGGTGTAGTTGAGCGGCGACGGCTCGGTGTCGCCGCCCGCGAGCATGAAGAGAATCCATGAGCCATCGGGCAGCTCGCGCAGCGTGGTGTCGCAGACCATTTTGTTCGGAGTCACACCATCATACGGGATGCTTTTGAAGTCTTGCTTCGCGTCCTCAATGCCCTGTGCGGTCCACTTGGGGTCAGGCGTGATCGCCTTCGGCAAATGCGGCGCGAGAGCTTTGTTGACGATGGTTTTCTTGGGAGTCCAAACTGCGGCTGCATTGGTGGCCTTTGGCTTGGCGGGGTCCAGGGGAACGGGTGGGGCCACAGGACGTGGAGCGAAATCCGCCTCGGTGAACTTCACATGCAGGATCTCGGCGTCCGTGTGGCGGTTCCAATCATAGAGGATGTGGATGTCGCCATTCGGAGCCTGGAAGCCATCGGGATACGAAACCTCGGCGCGGTCATCGATCAGCAATCCCCTGCCCCACGTCTTGCCATCGTCGGCGGAGAGAAACGCCGTCATGCTGCTCCGGCGTGGCAGGCGCACATCGGTCGGGCCGTTCTTCACGAGGATGAGTTTGCCGCTCGCGAGGCGGCGAATGAAGAATCGCGCGCTGACATTCTGAATCGCGCTCGGCTGCGGTGCGCTCCATGTCGCGCCTTTGTCCTTCGATGTGCTCTCGCTGATGCCGTCCTTCGTGCGCGCGAGCATCCACAGGCTGCCGTCCTGGCGCTCGACGATCATGTGCTCGTCGAAGTCCGTTCGTGGAAAGGCGACACCACCGCGCCGCGTCCACGTTTTCCCCTGATCGGTCGAAGCGAACACATTCGCCATGCGGATCACGTCGAGATCCTTGTGCGCGTCTTTGCTTGTGCCAGGACCACCGATGCGGTCGCGCGTCCACAGCGCCACGGGGATGAGCCAGTCGCCGTTGCTGAGCACGGTCGGCTTGTTCAACGTGCAGCCATCGGCGAAACGCACCGGCTTCGACCACGTCGGTTCCGCGGCATCGGGATCATCACAGCGGATGAACCAGTCGCCACAGCGGCCATCGAAGTAACCGAGGCTCTGATCGAAGAAGCACCAGAGGCGTCCGAGCGGATCGGTCCAGAGATTGCCGACGAGCGCACGGCGCTCATACCTCACACCGTTCAAGTCGCCATCCTGCGGATCGATCACCACGCGAGGCTTGCTCCAATGCGCGCCGTCATCATCGCTGGTCGCCAGCATGAAGAAGCCGTTCGCGTTGTCGCCATTGCCCACCCACGCGGCCCAGAGGCGGCCCTGCGGCGTGCGGTCGATGCCGATGATCATGTTGCCGGGGCGCTTCCCGGCATCGTACTCTGGACCGGGGCTGGTGTTGATGACGGGCGGCTCGAGCGCGAGATCGAGCAGAGCCTTGTCGGCCGAGGCGGCAAAGGCGCGGGCAACAAGAAGCGTGGCGAGGAGAAAGATGAGTCTCATAGGATGCGGCGGGCAGACAAACGCGCGAGGGTGAACGGCATTGCGCCGATGCGCAAGCCTTCGCGAGGTGTCGGAACGAGGCGTGCGCTTCAGTTCCCTGCCGCGAGCACCTGCAGCGCATCGACGATGACAAAGCCATCCGTTTCTGTGTTGCGGATGGTGATGGCGACTTCGCCATCGGCATCGAGATCGACGCTGCCGACCGCGCGGAAGGCCTCGCCAGCGGGCATCGGCTTGGTTTGATCCACGGTGAGGGACATTGTCTTCCCGCCGCATTGGATCGTGAGCGGAACGCTCTTCGCGCGCGTCTCGTGCGCTGAGTAGGCCATGCGGACCTCGTAGCGGCCGGTTTTCGGCGCTTTGAAGCGAAATGTCGCCGAGCAGCTTCCATCACCGCGGCGGTCATCATGCAGATAGCCGGCTCCGATGTGCGGCCTGAAATTCGCCGAGGTGCTCCACGCGCCTGTCAGCGTGGCCTGCGCATCATCGAGCACGATGCCCGGCAGCGTCTTCGGATCGATGCCCGCCTCGCCCTTCGGTTCCGGCGGCAGGTCCGGCAGCATGGGGAGATCGAGCACCTGCCGCTGCGCCAGCAGACGCTCGCGCAGCGCCACGTAGGGCAGCCGCTGCACCGGGAGGTTTTGCTTCGCGGCGAGCGCGGCTGCAATGCCCGCACTCTGGCCGAGCATCATCCACGTCGGCTCCACTCGGAGCGAGCAGTACGCCACATGCGTGGCCGAGAGCGCGACGGGGACCAGCAGGTTGTCGCACTCCGCCGGCTTCGGTGTGAGGCTGCGGTATGGGACGTGATACGGATAACCATGCGCGCGGCCCTTCATGCGCACGGGGATGATGGTGCCTTCATTGATCACGCCGTCTTTGAGCGCAACACGCTGGCAGTCGTGCGAGTCGATGGGAAAGGAGGCCACGGCGACGGCATCCTTCTTGTCCGGCTGCTCCATGATGTCCTTCTGGGTCAGCACATGCTCACCCTTCATGCGCCGGCCCTCGCGCACGTAGAGCTGCGGCGGCCAGTGGTCTTCGCCGGGAAACTCATCGCGACAGAGGCCGAGTTCACCGAGTTGCGTGCGCAGGTTCCCGGGCACGGCGCCATCCGTCGTGAGGAAGTGATACAGCTCCAGCGTGTATTGCTTGTGGGCCTCCCAGATCTTCGCGCGCCCCGCTTCGTCGGCCTCGCACCACTCGTTGCCTCCGCCGACGAGGCCCATGGAGAATTGTTTCCCGATGCCGTTGTTCGCGTCGAATTTTCCGCCCGGCAGCGGATACAGGTCCCACAGCAGGACGGGCCGCTTTTCCTGCGCGAAGTAGCGGCGCACGACCTCGAACCGCGCCGGATCGTAGTGCGCCGGCTCTGGAAGCGGCACGCGGTTCGCGGGGTCGCCCGTGAGGCAGAGGCGGAAGCTGTACACCATCACACGCCGGTCGCCATCTTCATCGGGGCCGGCATCGGCGGTGGTGATGAGCGGCAGCGGTTTCCCATCCGCGTCGAGGCCCGAGATGTTCATCTTTGGCTTCGGATGCTGCTTTCCTGCGAGAGGCTCGCCAAACTCGCCCCGCCCCTCGCGACCGATGCTCCAGCTCACGCCCGCGGCCGCCATCAAGTCGCCCTCGTAGGTGGCGTCGATGAACACACGCGCGGCAAACTCGCCACCGCTGGTGACGATGCGCGTGACGCGTGCGCCGTTCTTCGTCACCGACTTGAGGACTTGCTTGGTCAGCACTTTCACGCCGGCTTCGTCGAGCATCTGCCGGGTGATCTTCGCCGCCACATGCGGTTCGTATGTCCAGGGCCTGTGGTCCTTTTCAGCGACCTTGTAAGGCAATGCGATGCCGCGCGACTGGTAGTCCCTCTCGATGCGTTCGTGCCACTCTTCGAAAAGTCCGCACACGGTGTTGCGGATGGTCTGGTTTGAATCGCTGAAACACAAGCCACCCGTGTTCACGCCGCCGATGTGGCCCGTTGGCTCGATGAGCGAAACCGAGACGCCTTCCCGCGCAGCCGCGATCGCCGCGCAAAAGCCGCCGGGCGTGGCGCCGTACACCACGACATCGACGCCAGCGGCACCCGAGGCCGAACCACGGAGGATGGCGAACACGCAAAGAACGGCGAGGAGCGGCGGAGTAGTGTTTTTCATTGAGCGATGGCCCGCGGTGCTGCTGTGTGACGAGGCGGATGGTGAAGGCACCGCGCCGGCGAGCGGGTGCCACGGGGGGCGCATTGAGAGCGAACCTCCCTCAATTACGATTCAACGCCGAGCGCGGGCGGCCACATCCGACGAATCAGGCCATTCGTTCCCAGCAGCGCTCACCATGCCGTCCAGCCGCCATCGACGGGGAGATTGACGCCGTTTACGAATGAAGAGGCATCGCCGAGCAGGAAGGCGACGGCACCGGCGATTTCATCCGCCTGCCCGACGCGGCCAAGCGGCACTTTTTTCGACAGCCGCGCGATGAAGGCGGGATTGTCGCGCTGGAGCGCGGGGTTTGGGAAGGGTCCGGGCGACACCGAATTGCAGCGCACGTTTTGTGCGCCGAAGTGCACAGCCAGATAGCGCGCCATCTGCTGGATGCCCGCCTTGTTCACGCCGTACTCCAGCGGGTTGGTGTTCATCGGCGGCTCGTAGATGGCGGGATCGGGCGAGACGGTGCCGTACATGCTGGAGAACAGCGCGATGCTGCCGCCGTCATTTGCCGCCATGCACCTCCCGATCTCGCGCGCGAAGACGAAGGTGGAGGTGAGATTTCCGTGGTTCACGAGGTCGAATTCGGCGGCGCTCAGATCATCGAGCTTCTTCGCCGTGGATGCGTAGGTGAGCACGGCGACGCCGTGGGGCGTCCCGTAAGCCTCGATCTGGCGCGCGATCCAGGCGGGCGCGGCATCGGTGTCGGTGATGTCGAAGTCAGCCGCGCGCACGGCCGCGCCGGGCTGCACGGACTCGACAAACGCCGCCGCTTTGCCCGGAAGGTCTGCGCACAAAACTTCCGCGCCGAGCCTGGCGAGCAGGCGCACGACGGACTGCCCCAGATAGCCCGCACCACCGATGACCCACAGCCGGCGGCCTTGAAGATCGAAGGGATTCGCCTTCATGCAGTGCGGGGTGTGCGGAGGCTCTGCAGGAAGCCGCGGAAAAAGGCGGCGCCGTTTTTCAAGTCTTCGATTCTGATGAACTCATTCTTCGTGTGCGCCTGCGCGATGGATCCCGGTCCGATGGCAACGGCGGGCGTGCCATGGGCAGCGAGGAAGGCCGCATCACAAAACCACGGCGCGCCGGTGAGCGCGGCGCCGCAGGAGACCAGCCGGTGAACGAGAGGATGCTCGGGATCTGTGCCCAGCGGCTGTGCATCCGCGGCAATGGTGACGGCGGCGGCGGCATCGTGGCGGGCGATGAAGTCACGCAGCAGCACGAGCGCGCCGCCGTGCTTCTGCAGGCCGGGCGTGGTGCGGATGTCCACGCGCAGGGTGCAGGAGTCGGGCACGATGTTTGAGCGTGTGCCGCCGCGGATCATGCCGATGTTGATGGTGCTGCCGCCGAGCCATTCGTCCGTGCCCCCGGCTTCGACGAGCAGCTCGCGGAATTCACCGTCGAGCGCCGACACGAGCCGCGCCATTCTTACGATGGCATTCTCGCCGGCCTCGGGCGTGGCGCCGTGGGCGGCGATGCCGGTCGTGTGAATGTCCGCCCAGAGGCAACCCTTGTGCCTGAACACGGTTTTCAACTCAGTCGGCTCGGCGATGATGGCGAAGTCATACGGCCCATGATGCCGCGCGAAGTGCTGCGAGCCGAGCTGCGCCGATTCTTCCGACATGAATCCGGCGAAGTGCACCTCCACCGGCAGCCCGGGGATTTCGTCACGCATTTCGTGCAGGGCCCAGAGCATGGCGGCCATGGGACCCTTCGTATCCGATGCGCCGCGGCCCCACACGCGCCCATCGCGCACCTCGCCGCCGAAGGGATCGATCTCCATGCCGCCGACGCCGACCGTGTCCGTGTGGGGGCCGAAGACGATGCGCGGTTTCTTTTTGCCGTCAGCGGACGGTGCCGACGGAAACCGTCCGATCACATTCGGGCGGCCCGGGAGGACTTCGTCGAGGAACACCTCGGCGCCCGAGTGTTCGAGAAAGCTCCCGACGAACTCGGCGCAATTCTGTTCACCCGTCTGGCCGGTGCCCGGATCACCGTCGGGATTGACCGACGGGATGCGGACGAGCGCCTGGGTCAGCTCGATGACGCTGGAGGGCGGCGGTGGCATGCGCTCAGTGAGGCACAGGGCACGCTGACCGTCCACTGCGAAGAATGATCCGACTCTGGCCTGCGGCGCAACAGCACGCGGCGTTTCACCGCGCATCGGGCGCCACGCTCACGACATCCGCGCGGAGAAATGCAGCCTGCAAGACATCGCCGTCCAGCTCGGGTGTGCCGCTGGGTTTCCAGACGGAGATCATGCGCGTGGAGCCGCTGCGCGTGGTGATCGAACTCTTGAATTTTTGCCGGTGGAATTCGGTGGCGGGCGCGGCGAGGCGGATGGTGTGCTCCGGCAGCGGTTCATCGATGACGCGCTGCACGGGCGGAGCGTAGTCGTAGTCGAGCGCGAGGTTGAGATCGAGCGTCCAGCCATCGGCACCGAGGGTGGGTTCCAGCTCAAAGCGAAGACCCGCCGGATGGGTGATGCTGGACACCATGTAGGGATGGCCGGCAGCGTTGTTCGTCACGCTCGCGGTTGCTACAGGCGCGCCTTTGGCGGCATCACCGTCGCCGGACTTTTTCGTCTCGTTCGTGGCCGTCGTTGGCGTGCTTCCGGCGAGGTCCGCGCGGCGGTATTCGAGCACGCTTTGCGTGGTGCATTGCTGGCCGGACTTGGTTTCGATCCACGCCGAGCGCACGATCTTCGCGGTGCCCTTCGCGGCAGCGTCTTCGATTTGCTGCCACGCCGCGGAGTGGTCGGGCTGGCTGAATGCCTCGCGGTCGAGCTTGCGGATCAGCGCGGCGTCCGCCTGGACGATGTGGAGGGAGCAGGCGATGACCTTGGGCTTCAGGTCCAAGATCGACTGCACGAACTGCTCGACGAGATCGAGGTTGGCCGGCGTGTTGCGGACGACGAGTTCGCCAGTCGCCTGAAGATAATTGGCCGAAGCGCCGGGCGGGAACGGAATGCCTTGCTGGCGGAGCATTTCCTCGACTGTCACGCGCCTCACGAACCTGGGTTCGTTTGGGACGGCTGAGGATGCAAACGGATCAGCGGGAGAAGCGGAGCCGGCAGCCGCTCCACTGCCCATCGACAAGAAATCCGGCGGCACGCGAAATCTCCGCACGCTCATTCCCGGCGGCATGTTCGGATCGGCCACGGGCCGGACGGCCTTTGGCGTCGGCTCCACGGCCTCTCCGCGCGATTTGAGCATCCGTCCCACGCGGCCGTCATCCAGAGGCTGGATGGTGATGATGCCCGCGCGAAGAAATGCCACGCGCACGGCATCGGCGTGCTCGGGCACGGTGTCGCCATCGAGAGCCCAGGCACCCAGCAGCTTGGTGCTGCCGCTGGTCAGCGTGAGCGATGTCCTCACGACAGCGAGGGGACGATCCACCCACCGCGCTTCGAGTTTCTCCGGTGACGCGGTCGTCAGCGGCTCCCAACGCGTTTTGCCTGACGCATGCCGGTGAGTGAGGGCGATGTTCAGGTCCACGGTCTTGCCGTCCACGCCGATGGTGGGATCCAGTTCCACTTCCGTGCCGGTGCCATTTTCCTCCAGCACAGGCGCCACCCGGTTCTTGTCATCGAGTGAATACTCGACCGGATCGTCGGTCCGTGCGCTCTGCGCCGCCTTCGTAATCTGACCCGACTTCATCTCGCCGCGCATGCTGACCACGATCTTCGACTGCGGCAGGAGGCGGTCGTAAGCACCCGCGTGGTCGTCGATGCCGGTGGCTTGCTTCATCGCGGCGCGGGCGGAGGCGGACTTGGTTTCGAGGATGTCGAGCGACCACGAGAGGTTCATCGGCAGTGCGCCCTCCAACGATCCGGCCAGGGGCGCAACGATCTCATGCACGACGTTCATCGCGCGCAGGGCGAGCGTGCCGGTGGCCGGATCGTAGCAGGCGAGCGAGCCTTTCGGCAGGGTGACGCCGTGCTGCGCGAAGTATTCCTTCACCACGTCGTGGCTGCGTTTGATGAATGCCTCGATCTCGCCGTTGCCTGCATTCGGCCCCGGCAGCGCGGGCGCGCTGAGCTTGCCTTTATCCTTCGAGACAAAGCCCGACATGAGTTCCTCCGACGGCATGCGATACACGCGGGTGGAGAAGGCGTAGGCATCGTCGGCGGTCGCATCTTTGTCCTGGGCGCGGATGGCGCTGAATACGACCAACGGGGCAAGGATAAGTGCCCGGAACCAGGGGAGAAATTTGGTATTCATGCTGCTGGTTGTAGCAGGCCGGGGTCTGCGAGCACAAGCCAAATCCGCAGCACGACCGGCGTCAAGTCGGTCGTAACGGTGACGACCGTGCCGGTCGTGTTACGGGCGGTTTGCGGAGATCAATAAACGTCGCGGCGGTAGCGCTTCGCGTTCTTCAGCTCGGTGACGTAGGCGGCGGCTTCTTCGGAGGATTTGCCGCCTTCTTTTTCGATGATCTGGTGGAGTGCCTTGTCCACGTCGAGCGCCATGCGGGAGGCATCACCGCAGACGTAGAAGATGGCGCCTTGCTCAAGCCACTCCCAGAACTGGCGGCTGTTCTCGAGCATCTTGTGCTGGACGTAGATCTTCTCGGCCTGATCGCGGGACCAGGCGCAGTCGAGCTTCGCGAGCGTGCCGTCGGCGAGGTAGGCGGCGAATTCGTCTTTGTAGAAATAGCAGGTCTTCTCGCTCGTCTCGCCGAAGAAGAGCCAGGCCTTGCCTTTGGCGCTCGTGGCCTTGCGCTCTTGGAGGAAGGCGCGGAAGGGCGCGATGCCGGTGCCGGGGCCGCACATGATGACGGGGATGTCTTCGTGCGGCTCGGGAAGGCGGAAGCCTTTGCCGGGATTCACAAAAACGGGCAGCGGCGTGCTGGTGTCGATGCGCTCAGCGAGGAAGGTGGAGCAGACTCCTTTGCGCGCGCGACCGTGGCTCTCGTATTTCACGGTGGCGACGGTGAGATGGACGGCCTCACCGACAGCGCGCTGGCTGGAGGAGATGGAGTAGAGGCGGATGATGAGCTTCTTGAGCAGGCCGATGAACTCGGCGGGCTCGAACTTCGCCGTCGGATTCTCAAGCAGCACGTCGATGACCTCGCGGCCCCAGAGGTAGTTTTTGAGATTGTCTTTTTTCTCGGGCGCGAGCAACGCTGCGACGGGTGAAGAGCCGCCAGTTTTCTCGACGACGGCTTTGAGCAGCTTGTTGTCGATATCGGTGATGGAGAAGCTTTCAAAGAGCGCCTGACGGATCGGCACGGATGCGCCTTTGGGATTCACGACGCTCTCATCGCCGGAGAAGCCGAGCGCGGCGAGGACATCGGACACGAGCGCCGGATCATTCGTCGGCAGCACGGCGAGCGAGTCGCCGGGGGTATATTCGAGACCGGAGCCGGTGAGGTCGATCTCGAAGTGAGCCGTGTGCTTCACCGCGCCGGGAGCGGTGAGGTCGTGCATGTGCTTGAGGCGCGCGATGTACGGATTCTTGACGTTGTAAACGGGCTTGCCCGTGGATTCGGTGCTCATGGTTGGGCGCGGTTGGGTGACGAGGGCGGCTAGCGTGGGAGTCTTTGCCTGAAAGTCAAGAGTGGCGGGCACCACATGGATGCGGTCAGGGCCGGCGCTGGCGCACAGCCTCAAAGAGACACACACCGGCGGCCACGGACACGTTCAAGCACTCGACCTGGCCGAGCATGGGAATGCGCGCGAGGAAATCACAGTGCTCGCCGGTGAGCCGTCTCATGCCGCTGCCCTCGGCACCCATGACGAGGCCGACCGGACCTTTGAAATCGATGTCGTAGATCGACTGCGTCGCCTCGTCCGCGGTGCCGACAAGCCAGAGGCCGAGTTCCTTGAGCTTCTCCATGGCGCGCGCGAGATTTGTAACCCGCACGACTGGCACATGCTCGGCAGCCCCGCAGGCCACGCGCCTCACGGTGTCGGTGATGGGCGCCGATTTGTCCTTCGGCAGGATCACGGCATCGACGCCGGCGGCATCGGCCGTGCGCAGGCAAGCGCCGAGGTTGTGAGGGTCCTGGATGCAGTCGAGCACGAGCACGAAAGGCGCGGGCTTGCCCTCGAGGATCGACGCGAGATCACCCTCGTCGAAGAGCCTGGCGGACGATGCCTGGCCAGCATGGCGGTTCTGGCGGGCGGCGTGTTCGTGGCGTGACATGGCTTCAAAAAACGCGCCGCATGAGCCGTCGCCGATGCGCCGTCACGAATGCATGATGCGCGCGCCGGATCACTCGTCGGCTTCGACTTCCTTGGCCTTCTCCTTCTTCTTGCGCTTGCCGCCTGCGTTGCGCAGGGCCTTCGGGATCGGGTCTTCTTTTTTCTGGAGCGCGCGACGCAGCTTGCGCAAGGCGATGTTCTGGAGCTGGCGGATGCGCTCGCGCGTGACGCCAAACTCCTGGCCCACTTCCTCAAGCGTGCGGGGCTTCTGCCCGTTGAGACCGAAGCGCGCGTCGATGATCTTGCGCTCGCGCTCGTCGAGCACGGTGAGCAGGCCATCGAGCTGGCTGTGCATGTTCTTGTGCGAGAGCAGGTCGAAGGGCGTCTGCGCGTTTTCGTCGCCGACGATCTCGCCGAACTCGGTGCTGTCATCCTCGCTGATGGGCGCATCAAGCGAGGCCGGGCGCATGGAGGCGACCTTGAGCTGGGAGAGCTTCGCGCGGTCGATGCCGATCTCCTCGGAGAGTTCGTCATCGGTCGGCTCGCGGCCCAGTTCCTCGGACATGGCCATCGCCACGCGGCGCATCTTGCTGATCTTGTCCACCATGTGGACGGGCAGGCGGATGGTCTTGGACTGGTTCGCCAGGGCGCGCTTGATGGACTGCTTGATCCACCATGCGGCATAGGTGGAGAGCTTGCCCCCCTTGTTCGGGTCGAAGCGCTCGACGGCCTTCATCAGGCCGATGTTTCCTTCAGAAATGAGGTCCAGCAGCGGCAGCCCGTAGTTCGCGTAGTCTTGGGCGATTTTGACGACGAGGCGGAGGTTTGCCCGGATCATGTGGGACCGTGCTTCGGGGTCGCCACGCTTGATCCGTTCGGCCAGCTCGACCTCCTGGTCAGGCGTAAGCAGATCGGTCTTGCCGATCTCCCGCAGGTAGATCTTGATTCCGCCGTCTAGTTCCATGTTCGACATTTACGGGTGGATACGATTGGGGTGTGAAGTTTGTTGGCCCCCGCGCGGTCAATGCACGGGGAACATATTATTACGTTTCAGAAGGGCGCGTTTGTCCATGTTTCTGAGCAAATCCTCGGCCAAGCTGCCGCAGGACACGCTTGAATTCCGATGGCGTTGATTTCGGGAGGTGGCACAAAGAATTGGATTAGTGTTTGTTGAACTAAATTTCGGCCCTCTCGTCAATCGCAAATTTCATAAAAGTTGATTTTTCTTCTGGATTCCCGGCCGTGATCGCAGCGCGAGTCTGGCGGGCCATGTGGAGCGGCCGGTGAGTCCGCGCCCCGCGTCTCCGGAAGGAAATGACCCTGAAAAGGCGGTGATGCTCCGGCCTCCACAAGGGCCGCCCCAGGGACCGGAGGCAAGGCACCTACTGGATCCGTTTCAGCGTCCCGATCCGGTAGGCACCGCCGACGAGCTTGAGGTTGTCACGCTCGGCGCTGACGGCATCGATGTGGAGGAGTTTCGGGAAGTCGGCCAGCTCGATGATGTGCACGCCGTCCTTCGGAGTCTTGAATGCCTCGGCAAGGTCGTTGAGGTCGTTGACCTTTACGCCGTTCACCAGATTCACCACCTGCCCGCCGAGCCGCTCGTAGCCCTGTACGGTGGGTGTGGGCAGCACCGCGCTGAGGAAGACAAGCTTCCGGCGGCCTTCCTTCTCGTAGTCCTCGGGATGCTCGGCGATGCGGGAGAGGCGGAGGATGGCACCGCTCTGTTGATCGCTGCCAAAGGCCTGGAGGTAGGGCTTGGAGAGTTCCTGGAAGAGCAGGCCGCCCATCATCACGTAGTTCGGGCCGCGGTCAAAAATGTAGGGCGTGACGAGGTAGTCGGCGGGCTGCTTGCGCAGCAGCTTGCCGGAGAGTTCGATCTCCTTGCCGTCGCGGAGCACTTTCATCTCGATCTTGTCACCCACGAAGGCGCGGCCCCGGACGACGTGGCTGATGCTCAGCGCGCCGAACTGCGGGTCCTGGTAGTCACCGCGGGAATCAACGGAGAAGCCGTTGATCGAGAGAATGATGTCACCCTGTTTCACGCCGATCTTGTCGGCCGAGGCACCCTTTGACACGCCGCTGATGAAGGCACCCTTCATGCCGCCCTTCATGCCAAGGTACTCGCGGAACTGCTCGTCGAGCGTCTGCTGCAGCTCGACACCGAGGCTGGGAAAGCCGTCGTACTGCCCGTCGTCCGTGTCCTTAAGGAAGTGCTCGATGATGGGCGCGGGCAGCAACGTGGCCACCTGGTTCTTCGAATCGTAGCGCAGCAGGAGCGCGGCGAGTTTTCCACCTTTGACGACCGGAAGCGTGAAGCTGTTCCCCTCGCTGCGGACAATGCCAGTAGCCTCATAGACGAGGAAACTGGCGTTCTCGACGACGTAGCCCTGCGTCATCACCTTGCTGATGCGCATGGGGGTGACGATGAGGTCGCCCACGCGGCCGGTCTGCCAGATGGAGAGCGAATCGCCGATGCGCGCGGAGGTGTCCAGCGTCATCGGCGTCAGACTCGCGAAGAATTCCTTCTCCTTCGACGGCGAGGCCGAGGCCAGCAGGGCGACGTTTGCCTCGTAATCGACGGCCACCACCTTCGCCGGCAGCTTCTGGCCGCTCTCGGGCATCTCAAGTTCTATGTAGGTGGCATCCGCCACCATCTGGCCGGTGACGAGGATGCGGTTGCCGGCGAGCACCACGCCGAGGCCGCGGCGCGCGCCGGGAGATTCCTTCTGCCAGGGGATGTGCGGATTGTAGCCCTGCGAGGTGGCGTTGACTTTGACGAGCGAAGTCGAGCGGATGATGGTCTCGCGTTGCGAAGGTGCCGCGGGTGCGACCGGGAGGTTGCGTTTGGGAAGAACTCCAGCGGGAGGCGGCGTGATGGTGCCGATGGGTTTCTTCCGCTCGGCTTTGCCCCTCGGCTCGAGCACGGAGGCTGAGTTCTGCGCGACGACGGCGCTGGTGGCGGAGAGGAGTGCGAGGAACAGCGGGAAAACGACGCGTTTCATGGCGCGATGAGGCGTGGTGGTTTGTGGTCGCGACATGTCATTCCTCACCGAGGTAGGAGGCTTCGCGGATGTTGTAGGTCTTCATGATGCGCGGATGCGCAGCCTCGGCGAGCTCGCGCTTGAGCACCAGAGGGCGGCCCTTTTCGAGCAGTTTGATTTTGATGAAACCGGCCCTCTCGTCCTCCTTCGCCAGCGCGGCCTTCACGTCCTTGAGGGTCTTGATCTTCACCCCGTTGATCTCATCGACGATGCTCTGCTGGTAGCCGGTGAGATAAGTGTTCACCTCGTCGGGCAGGACGTTCGTGAGCACGATGACCTCGGGCCGCTCTTCATAGATCTTTTTCGTCATGTAATTGTCGAAGACGTAGCTGGTGAGCGGATCACGGATGCTGTGCGCGTCCATCAGGTTCCGGTCCATGGGCTGGAAGACCAGGCCGGCATAGACGATGTAGCGCGGGCGCTGGTTGTATTGCAGGCCGAGCTTCACGTAGGGCAGGAAGCGCTTCAGCGTGACGGTGGCGGACTGCTTCTTGCGGTCGCGCACGAAGTCGAGCTTCACCTTGCCGCCGGCGTATTTGCGCTCCACCACCTCGTTCATGTCGATGAGTTCGCCGTCGATCTTGATGAGGCCGTTGTTGAGCACGGGATTGCCGTCGATAGCTAGCAGCACGTCCCCTTGCTTGAGCACCCCGCCTACACACCCGGCCGGCTCCACGTCGGCAATGAGCACTCCGTGACCGTCGTTTTCGAGGCCCAGCGCCTTGATTTGCGCGGGGTTTTCGATCGAAAAATCACCCGCCGCGAGATCCACGTAATGGTCATAGTGGCCGTCCTCGATGTCCTTCAGGAAGCGCTCGATCACGGGTACCGGGATCATGTAGCCCACGTTCTGCGCCACGCGGCCGCTGAATCCCTGGAAGGCCACGCCCACGACCTTGCGGTTTTGCAGCACGGGGCCGCCGGAGTTCCCCGGATTGATCGCCGCATCCACCTGGATGGTGAGGTGATTGTCCACTCCCGTATGGCTGTAGGGTCGGAAGTCGATGCGCGAGACCACGCCGCGTGTGACGGACACTCGCTCGCCGCCGATCGGGTAGCCCACGGCGATCACCTCGGTGTTCAGCTTCGGGATGCCGCCGAAAGTCAGCGGCTTGAGTTTTTCAAAGTGCGAGGCGTCCTCCGCCTCGATGAGCGCGAGGTCACAGTCGTGTGCGATGTGCACCACCCGCGCGGCATGCGGCTCGGGGTCGCTCATCGTGCGGATCACGATCTTTGTCGCGTTGCTCACGACGTGCGCGTTGGTCAGGAATCTGTTTTTGCCAATGAGGAATCCCGTGCCCGATCCGCCCGACGGCTGCCCGGCATTCCACGGCTCGCGATAGTCGGGCATGAGCACCGACACGTCGATGTTGACGATACCCTCCCATTCGCCCGAGTTGGTGTCGATGGCCTGGCTTGCACCGGGATCCTCGTCCTTCGCCCGGGCCGGTATTGAAGTGCATAACAGCAGCGCGGCAGCGGACGCAAGGAGCAAGGGGTGTTTCGTCATAGGTCGGTCTCCGGAAAAGTGACGTGGATCATCGCCGAGGCCCCGTGAAAGACAAGGGCCGGTGAAGAACGCTGCAAACCTGCCCGCTCAGTCAGTGAAATGGCGATGCCGGGCGGGGCGTTTCTCCGGCGGATTTCCACGGTGGTCTTCCGCTTGACCGCGGCAGCGTCCCGGGGAAAACATCCGCCGGCCAAAAAACTCAACCCCGCAACCCCCACGAAGCAAACTCATGAACCTCAAACTCCTCTCACTCATCAGTGCCGCCGCCGTGTTCGGCGCATGGAACGCCCGCGCCGTCGATTTTGAAAAAGAAGTCCTGCCCATCTTCAAGGACCGGTGCTTCGACTGCCACCAGAAGGAGCGTACCGATCCGAAGACCGGCAAGCTCAAGAAGCCAAAGGGCAAGTTCCGCATGGACAGCGCCGCGCTGCTCATGAAGGGCGGCGAGGAAGGCAAGAACGTCGTCCCCGGCAAGCCGGATGAGAGCACCGTTTACACCTCCGTCGTCGTCCCTGAGAGCGACGACAAGGCCATGCCGCCCGAAGGCAAGGGCGAGCGCCTCACCAAGGACCAGCAGGAGCTGATCAAGAAGTGGATCGCCGAAGGCGCGAACTTCGGAGCATGGAAGGGTGCCGCGGACTGATCTGCCACGGGCGGTCGTCCGCTTGCAATCACCTTCCTGTCTTCATTTCTCGAAGAGCATCGGGTGCCGTCCGCGGCCAGCCCGGTGCTCTTTCTCTTTCCATCACAGACCAACGAGCGCCCGGGCCGGCAAGCCGTCCTTTCGGTGCCGGGAAAGCAGCCATGCGACGAGAGGGCGTATCCCTCCGTCGCGGCTGACGCACCCGATTGCAAAACAGGCATTCACCCCCATCTTGCGCGCCCTTTTTATGCCCGAACTCGACAAGACCTACACGCCGGCGGACGTGGAAGCCCGCTGGTATCAGCAATGGCTCGATGACCAGGCCTTCGTGGCCGATCCCGCGCGCGTCAGCGACAAGCGCCCGGCGTATTCCATCGTCATCCCGCCGCCGAACGTCACGGGCATCCTCACGCTCGGCCATGTGCTGAACAACACGATCCAGGACATCCTCGCCCGCCGCGCGCGGATGCTCGGCAAGGAAGTGCTCTGGCTGCCGGGCACGGACCACGCAGGCATCGCCACGCAGAACGTGGTGGAGAAGACGCTGAAGAAGCAGGGCGCGATCAAGCATCGCGACGATCTCGGCCGCGAGAAGCTCGTGGAGAAAATCTGGGAATGGAAGGAAAAGCACGGCGGGATCATCATCCAGCAGCTCAAGAAGCTCGGCGCTTCGTGCGATTGGAGCCGCGAGCGCTTCACGATGGATCCCGACTACAGCCAGTGCGTGCTGCGCGTGTTCGTGGATCTTTATCGGAAGGGACTCATCTATCGCGGCCGCCGCATGGTGAACTGGTGTCCATCGTCGCTCACTGCGCTGAGCGATGAGGAAGTGATCATGAAGTCGCAGAACGCGACGATGTTTTATTTCAAAGTGCAGGTCGTCGAGGAACCGGACACGTGGCTCACCATCGCGACCACGCGCCCCGAAGTGATTCCGGGCGACACCGCCATCGCGGTGAATCCGAAAGACCCGCGCTACGCCCATCTCATCGGGAAGCACGCGCGTCGTCCGCTGCCCCTGGAGAATCAGGAAGCGCTGCCGATCATCGGCGACGAGCATGTCGATTTCGAATTCGGCACCGGCGTGCTGAAGGTGACGCCTGCGCATGACAAAGCGGACTTCGAGATCGCGCAGCGCCATGGTTTGCCGCTCGTCGATGTCATGCATCCGAACGGCACGATGAACCTCATCGCGGGCAAGGATCTCGCCGGCATGGATCGCGTGGAAGCGCGGAAGAAAGCCGCCGAATTGCTCCGCGAGATGGGCAGCCTCGTGAAAGAGGAGCCATATCAAAACAACGTCGGCTACTCCGAGCGCGCCGATGTGCAGATCGAGCCGCGCCTCAGCGACCAGTGGTTCTTGAAGTACCCGAGCCAGGATGCCTCGCGCGACGTGGTGGCGAAGGGTGAGATGCGCTTCTTCCCCGATCGCTGGGCCAAAGTGTATGACCACTGGATGAGCAACCTGCAGGACTGGTGCATTAGCCGCCAGCTCTGGTGGGGCCATCGCATCCCCGTCTGGCACAAGTCGGTGACCATCAATGACTACCAGCTCGATGCCGATGTCTTCGGCTGGAGTGGTCTCGATTACAACGCCGAGGAAAACGCGAAGGCTGGCCGTGTGGTGCGCTGCATCCGCCGCCGCGACGGCCTCGAAGTCGATCCCGAGTCCGACGACTTCCGCGTGTCCGACACGAAGAACGATCAGGACACCTTCGACGTGTATGTCGCCACCGCCGACGAAGAAGACGGCCGCAAGCTTGAGCAGTTCGGCTTCGTGCGCGATTCCGACGTGCTCGACACCTGGTTCAGCTCCTGGCTCTGGCCATTCGCCACGATGGGCTGGCCGGAGAAAACCGACACGCTCAGCAAATTCTATCCGACCACCGATCTCGTCACCGGCCCCGACATCATCTTCTTCTGGGTCGCCCGCATGATCATGGCCGGCTACGAGTGGATGGGCGAGCTGCCGTTCAAGAACGTCTATTTCACTGGCATCATCCGCGACAAACAGGGCCGCAAGATGAGCAAGTCGCTCGGCAATTCGCCTGACCCGCTCGAACTCATCTCGAAGTACTCCGCCGACGCCCTCCGCTTCGGCATCATGCGCAGCGCACCGCTCGGTCAGGACATCCTCTTTGACGAAAAGAACGTCGAGCTGGGCCGCAACTTCTGCACCAAGCTCTGGAACGCCGCGCGCTTCCGCCAGATGCAAGGTGGCGAAACCGAGACAGACATCAGCAGCGCGCTCCTCAGCAGCGACGACAAATGGATCCTTCTCCGTCTCAACACCGCCATCGCCGAAGTCACCACTTCTCTTGAAGAGTATCGCTTCAGCGATGCGACGAACACGCTCTACCGCTTCTTCTGGAGCGAGTATTGCGACTGGTATGTCGAGGCATCGAAAGCCGTGCTGCAAGGTACCGACGCCGACCGCAAAGCCAACACGCTCGCCGTCATCGACTTCGTGCTCGGCCACACGCTGCGGCTCTTCCATCCGTTCCTGCCCTTCATCACCGAAGAGCTGTGGCACGGCATGGGTTTCAGCTCCGACATGCCCGAGAACCAGGGCGGCAAGAGCATCATGTTCGCCCCGTGGCCGAAGCCGCTCAGCGAAGACGAACTCGCGCACTTCGGCATCCTTCCCGAAGACGAGCAGGCCGCGAACGACAAATACAAAACCGTCGAACTCGGCCGCGGCCTGAAGAGCACCTTCAACATCAACAAAAAGGTCCGCTTCGTCCTCAAGCCCGCGAACGAACTCCCCGCGCACGAGATCGAAGTGCTGCGCATCCTGCTCAACGCCGAGCCGCTCGACGTGGACGCCGCCTTCACGCCCAAGAAAGGCACGCCCGCCTCCATAACACCTCTCGGCGAACTATTCCTCCCGCTCGACGGCATCATCGACGTCGATGCCGAACGCGCCCGCGTGACCAAAGAGATCGCCAAGGTCGAATCCGAACTCACGAAAGTCCGCGCCAAGCTCGCCGACGAGAACTTCACCGGCAAAGTCCCGCAAAAGGTCCTCGACGAACACAAACAACGCGATGCTGACTGGAGCGCACAGTTTGAGAAACTGAAGGGGATGCTGGAGGCGCTTGGGTAAGTCGTCGCTGCTATCGCCAGTTCGTCACATCGTCCGCATTTCCTGGAATGCCATCAGGCCCAGCACTGAAAAGAGCAATTGAGTCCGGCACACTGTGAGGTGGTGTTTTCACGCCCTGAGGCCATGCCAGCATGCCATTTCCGGTGTCAAATCCGACAAAGACTTCGTGCCCCCATTGATCGACCAAGCACAGCTCGTTATTGTTGTCGATCCGCAGGCCGCCGATCCCTTTCTTCGCCTTCGCAAACTCCACAAGCGCAATTGCACGGGAATTCGAATTGTTTTTCTCACACAAAAGGTTTCTGAGCAAGGAACCTCGAACAACGGCGAATTGAACGTCGGGACGCTGGGAATCTGGCCATGCGTTGTATTCGATCGTGTAGTTCTTGAGAGCCCGTTGGAGGTCGTGAAGCATCGCGCGTGTTTGTGCTCCTGCTCCGAGGTGAGGAGGGAATATCGTTAGAAGCACGACGCCGGTTAATCCGATGAAGAGTACTGATGCCACAAAAATCCGGTACCAGGGAATCCGACCCGAAGACTGGTTCATGCGATTCTGATACCCGAACCAATGCGTGAACGTCAAGCTTTCGAGTTTTGCGGTACGAAGGAATTGAAAACGCGTCGTCCGTGCTCTCCCGTGCGAGTTCGCGTCCATGTCGCTAGACCAAGCCATCGCCAGCACCCGCGCCCATCTTCTCTCGCTCCGCAATGAGCGCGGGCATTGGGTGGGCGAACTGTCGAGCAGTGCGCTCTCAACGGCGACGGCGGTAGTTGCGCTGAGCCTGGTAGATGCTGAGGGACATGCAACGCTCATCAAGGATGGCGCGCGGTGGCTTGCGGCGCATCAGAACGCGGACGGCGGCTGGGGTGACACGACGATCAGCAAATCGAATCTCTCGACCACGCTGCTGTGCTGGTCGGCGCTCACGCTCGTGGACAAGCAACGCGCATTCCGTTGCCCGGACGACATCGCGAGCAGCGGCCCCGCGCCTCAATCGCTCGCACCCGTCTTTGCCCGCTGCGAGAGCTGGCTGCGCGAGCGAGCCGGCTCGCTGGAGCCGGATGCGATCTGTCGCGCGGTCATTGCGCGCTACGGAAAGGACAAGACCTTCTCGGTGCCCATTCTCATGACCTGCGCGCTCGGTGGTCGTCTCGGCGAGCATGACAAGGCGTGGCGTCGTGTGCTGTCGTTGCCATTTGAGCTGGCCGCGCTGCCTCGCACATGGTTTGGCGCGATTGGCCTGCCTGTCGTCAGCTACGCACTGCCGGCGCTGATCGCGATTGGCTACGCTCGTTTTCACCATGCGCCTCCGTCGTTTCTGAACCCGCTCCGCTGGCTGCGCGCGCTCTTTTGGTACCGTGTGTCGCCGATGCTGAAGACTCTGCAGCCATCGACCGGCGGCTATCTCGAAGCGACGCCTCTCACGAGTTTCGTCACGATGGCGCTCGCGGGCAGTGGCGAGAAGCATCATCCGTGCGTGCCCGATGCCGTGCGCTTTTTGCGAGAATCGCAACGCGAAGACGGGAGCTGGCCTATCGACACGAATCTCGCGACCTGGGGCACGACGCTCGCAGTGAAGGCTCTTGCAGGCTACGATGATGCTCTTTGGAGTCCAGGCTTCAGCCGGTCAGAAGAAGCTGCGAATGACCGGCTGAAGCCTGGACTCCAACCATTCACCGCCGTCCGCGAGTGGCTTCTCGATCAGCAATACAAAGCCGTCCACCCTTTCACGAATGCCGCGCCCGGCGGCTGGGCGTGGACGGATCTCCCCGGCGGTGTGCCCGATGCCGATGACACCAGCGGTGCGCTCATCGCGCTGTGGCATCTCATGCATCGTGAACGCAAGGTAGGGCGGACTGTCCTCAGTCCGCCGACGGACGCCAATTGGCATTCGGATGCAGGCGATGCGAACGAGGATCGAGAACGATCGGCGGCGCTTGCAGGAGCAAGCGCCCTACCCATCGCCCGTATCGAAGCAGGTATTGCATGGCTGCTCGATCTTCAAAACCGCGACGGCGGTGTGCCCACGTTTTGCCGCGGTTGGGGTACGCTGCCGTTTGATCGCAGCACGCCGGAGATCACGGCTCATGCGATCTGGGCCGTCAGCCTTTGGGTTGAAGAAGTGGATCCAGAACTGAAGGCCCGCGCGCGCGAGTTCATCCGCTCGGCCTTAAGCTATCTGGACTCCCGACCGACGACCGACTGGAAAGGCCGGCTTTCAAGCCATTGGATTCCGCTCTGGTTTGGAAACGAACACGCCGCTGACGAAGAGAATCGTGTATTCGGCACCGCGAAGGTCATAAGAGCGCTCGTGCATTCAGGACTTGCGCGACGGGATCACTGGGAACGATACCTGACCGAACGCGAAGACCCGGACGCCTTCCTCGCGACGCGCATGGTCAAGGAAGGCGCGAAGTACTTGCTCCGGCAGCAACTGCCATCCGGCGCTTGGGGTGGTGATGCGTCCACGCCGCCGACCATCGAAGAGACCGCGCTCGCTTGCTCCGCGCTGGCTGTCACGCATGGCATCGTGCTCAGCGAAGCACGCTGCGATGAGGAACGCGCGTGCATCAGAAAGGCCGTCGAGCGCGGTTGCGCATGGCTGATTGAAGAGACACGAAATGGCACACATTTCCCGCCGGCACCGATCGGCCTTTATTTTGCGCGGCTTTGGTATCACGAGCGGCTGTATCCCGTCGTATGGACGTTGGAGGCGCTGACGGCGGCGCGGGCAGCCATTGAGCGGCCATGAATCCATTCAGTCCCATTCGTCCCTTCAGTCCTTTCGCCCGATGATCGAGGGACGGAAGGGACGAATGATGGGACTGAAAGAACCCCGTGGGTGCAGTCTGGCGGGACTGCCACCCCCGTCCGCGACACCGGCCGAGGCAATCATTGACCGGCGAGCTGAAATTTCGTAGCTTTCCCGCCATGTCTGGCACCCGGAGGCCATCGCTCACGGTTTCGGTTTGCGTCGCGGTCCTGGCCGCGGCGTGGGTGACTGTTGCCGGGCGCGCCTCGGCCTTGGAGTCGTCGAAGGAAACGATCGGCGAGCTTTTGAAAATCCAGGCGCAGGTGCAGTCGAGGCTCGATCTCGTCTCGCGCGCGGTCGTCGCAGTCGAGTCCGATGATGGCGCGGCCAGCGGTGTGATCGTATCGCCCGACGGACTCGTGATGACGGCGGCGCATGTGACGACGAATCCCGGGCGGAAGATTCTCCTGCATCTCGCTGATGGAACGAAGACCGGCTGCAAATCGCTCGGTCTCGACAAGTCCACCGACGCCGCGATGATGCGCATCGACGGCGACCGGAAGGACTGGCCCTACGTGCCGCTCTGCCGCGACCTGCGCATGGCGAAGCCCGGCACATGGTGCTTCGCGCTCGGACATCCCGGCGGCTATGATGCAAAACGCGGCCCCGTATTGCGCGTGGGCAGGGTGCTCAAGCAGATGGCCAATGGACTCCAGACCGACTGCGTGCTCATGGGCGGCGACTCGGGCGGGCCGCTCTTCAACCTCGACGGCGAAGTCATCGGCATCCACAGCCAGATCTGGGAGGAGCGCGATCAAAATGTGCATGTGTCCGTCGCGCCCTTCCTGCGCGCGTGGGACACACTTAAGCAGTCCCATGTCGTGCGCGTGTGGAATACCGGCGTCGGCGGCTGGCTCGGCGTCATGACGCGTATCTCGAGCGCCGCCGAACTCGAGATTGCCGAGGTCGCCAAGGATTCGCCCGCGGCCAAAGCGGGACTGCAATCTGGCGACGTGATCGTCACGCTCGACGGCGAGCGGATGCTGGATCAGCCGCAATTCTCCAGCGCCATCAACAGCCGCGCGGCGGGTCAGCGCATCTCGCTCCGGCTCCGCGGCAAATCCGGACCGCGTGTGGTGGAGGTGAGCCTCGGAACCAAGCCTGTGGAGGATTGAATCGTGAAGCGCGCGCTTGTCTTTTGCCTCCTTCATGGCCCGCTGTTGCGCGCCGGGGCGCCGGCCACCGCGCCGCCTGATGCGCGGCAGACCGTCGCCGCGTCCGTGATCCGCATTGAGAAACCCGCCGGCAAGCTGGCCGCCACCGGCGTGATCGTCACCCCCGACGGCTACTTCCTCACGAAGGCCAGCGAGGTGCCGAAGCTGGCCGGCAGCTCATTCTTCCTGCCCGACGGCAAACCGGCGCGGGTCCGCGAAGTGCGGCGCGACTCCCGCACGGACGTGCTCCTGCTCCAGTGCAGCGGCGTCAACGGGCTGGCCGCCGTGAAGTGGAGCGAGTCGAAATCGCTCGCGCCCGGCCAGTGGCTGCTCGCCCCCAGGCAGGGTGGCAGGGAGGACGCCCGCCTCGGCGTGATGAGCGCTCGCCGCCGCGAGATCAAAGGTGGCAGTGCAGCCATCGGCATCCGCATGGCCGACCAGGACTCGCCCGAAGGTGTAAGGATCATCGGCGTCGCCGAGGACAGCCCTGCCGCAGCCGCGGGATTGAAGGAAAACGACCGCCTCATCTCCATCGCCGGTGAAGCCGTGAAGAAATACACTGTCGCGCACGAACTCATCAGCAGTCGCGAGCCCGGAGACGAAATCGAGATCGAATACAAGCGCGGCGGCAAGCTCACCAAGTGCAGCGTGCGTCTGGCCAGCCGGAATCGCGTGCTCTCGAACTGGACCGGCGAGGACTACGCCAATGGCGGCATCTCCATCCGCACCGACAATTTCCCCGAAATCATCCAGCACGACATCCCTCTCGGGCCTGCTGACATGGGCGGCCCCGTTTTCAATCTTCTCGGCCAGGCCGTCGCGCTGAACATCGCCCGCGTGGATCGCGTGACCACGTTCGCCCTGCCGATGGAGGTTTTCTGGCCCGGCGTGCAGCAGTGGATCGAGGACGACCGGCACCCGCCAAAGGCAGTGGTGAAATGATGGTGGCGCAAGCGGCCCGGTTGCGTTTGAATCCGGCACGCAGGCCGGCGGCCTGCTCCACATCATGCGCTATTCACCTCTTCCTGCCGACCAATTCATCGAAGCCCGCAAACGCCTCACCGCACAGCTCAAGCCGCGCTCGCTCGTCATCGTCCACTCGAATGACATCATGCCCACGAATGCAGACGGCACGATGGGCTTCACCCAGAACAGCGACGTGCTTTACCTCAGCGGCGTCGATCAGGAGGAGAGCATTCTCGTCTTGTTCCCAGATGCGGCGGATGAGAAACAACGCGAGATGCTCTTCGTGCGCGAGACCTCCGAGCACATCGCCGTGTGGGAAGGTGAAAAGCTGACGAAGGAGCAGGCCACAAATCTTTCCGGCATCAAGCACGTCCACTGGCTGCAGGAATTTGAGACAAACTTCCGCCAGCTCATGTGCCACGCCGGGCATGTGTACTTGAATTCGAACGAGCACCAGCGCGCAAAGATAGAGGTGGAGAGCCGTGAGTTGCGCTTCGCCCGCCGCTGCCGGCACGAGTATCCGCTGCACAGCTACGAGCGGCTCGCGCCCCTGATGCACGATTTGCGCGCGATCAAGTCGGAGCACGAACTCGGCGCGCTCAAGGAAGCCATCCGGATCACCGACCTCGGCTTCCGCCGCCTTCTGAAGTTCGTGAAGCCAGGCGTGCATGAGTTTGAGATCGAAGCCGAGCTGATTCACGAGTTTGTGCGCCACCGCGCCTCCGGTTTCGCCTATCCGCCCATCATCGGCACCGGCGCAAACGCCTGCGTGCTGCATTACGTCACGAACAACACCGAGTGCAAAGACGGCGAGATGCTCCTGCTCGACGTCGCCGCGCGCTACGGCAACTACAACGCCGACCTCACCCGCACCATTCCCGTGAACGGGCGGTTCACCGACCGCCAGCGCGCCGTTTACAATGCCGTGCTCCGCGTCTTCCGCGCCTGCTGCCAGATGCTCCGCCCCGGCGTGATCATCCACGAGTATCAGAAGGAAGTCGGCAAGCTCATGGAGCGCGAACTCATCGGCCTCGGCCTCCTGAAGCGCGATGAAGTCGAGAAGCAGGACCCCGAGAAGCCGCTCTTCAAAAAGTACTTCCCCCACGGCACCTCGCATCACCTCGGCCTCGACGTTCACGACGTCGGCGATACTTGGAAGCCCGTCCAGCCAGGCATGGTCTTCACCATCGAGCCCGGCATCTACATCCGCGAAGAAAAGCTCGGCGTCCGCATCGAGAACAACATCCTCATCGGTGCGGAGAAGAACATTGATCTCATGGCCGGCATTCCAATTGAGGTGAAGGAGATCGAGGAGATGATGAATTCACGCTGAGAAATCGATATGTCGAAGGCATTCAAGTGGTCGATCGCGATCCTCACTGTGATTGCCACGGTCGAGTATCTTGTGTTCTTTTGTAATCTTGCGCTCTTCAAAGAGCGCAAAACGTACACATGTGGGCAATGCATATCCCAACAGGAAGTCTGGCAATGGCGTCTGGGAGGCTGGCCTGACGCCAGTGTTCCGGTTTCTTCGATGTGGACAGTTTCTCATCCGAGTTGGGCGTTTCGTCAGCATTTCACGTCCTCACACAAACACTCATGGATTTTTGCCCAAGGATCGCCTTATCCAGCGATTGGTGGGCATGAAGGTTGCGCGCTTGGCTACGGGTGGCCGCCAAATCGATTCGCGTGTTTCTTCGAAGCCGACTCCGAACTACGCGATAGGATGGATGGACTCATAAAAGGCGGTGTATTAATGGAGGACGAATTGAAACGCCTGCTTGAGACAGATTTTCAATCAGCCCATCAAGGCTTTGTTGATGAGGCAGCGCAGGAGAAGGCGTTAAAGCTCCTTGAGAACCATGGACTCAGCAGGTGACCTGGCAGCCCAAATGGCCGCCGACCTCGCGGAGATCGGCCGCACGCGGATGCCGTTCGGCAAGTTCGGCCCGGAGCATTTCCCACCGCATGGCGTGCCGATCTACGACTTGCCGGCCGAGTATTTGATGTGGTTCGCCAACAAGGCCGGCTTCCCGAAAGGCCGGCTGGGGAAGCTCCTGCAGATGGTTTATCAAATGAAGGTCGATGGCTCCGACATGGTGTTCGAGGTGTTCCGCCGGAAGTCAGGCAAGACGGAACTGCGGCAGCCGCGGAAGCGGAGCTTCGATTTCGGCTGACAACGATTGCACCGGAGCCGGCGGAATGATGGACCCCGATTCAACGAGGCGGGAGTTGTGGTCGATCTGAGTGGCTGGCAGGTTCGGGGCGTCTTGCGGAACTGCGGAGTGTGCCTGCCAACCAAGCTCTTGAACATTATGCATCTCTTTCGTCATGCCGTGTCGCCGCTGTGCGTGGTGGGTTGTGTCTGCGTCATGAGCGGAGTGTCCGTGGTCCAGGTCGCCGGCAGCGATCAGCCGCCTGCACGCTGGGGCAGGGCGGAGAGTCCGGATCGTGACTGCATGAATTGAAGACTGGCGTGGCAGGCATCAGCACGTCGAAGGCAGAGTTCGATCCGCGCTTTTCCAAGCTGCAGATCTTGAAATGACCGGCGCTCACCGCGCGCGAACTCCGCCGCTGAACGTGCTGGCGCGAGGCATCAGCGGGCCTATCCTCGCCGCGCATGATGAACGGACATCCGTGGCTTCTGCGGCAGATCGGGCGTGCGGTGGCGTGCGGCCTGCTGCTGCTGCTCGGCGCGCTCTGCTACGGGCACACGGGCGCGGCGCTGCCGGTGGCCGGCAGCTACGTCAGTGACTACCTCATCTCCGCGCCCCGATGGCCATGGCTCGTGGTGGCTTGTTTTTGTTTCGCCGTGGTGCTCATGCTGCTGGCGTACGGCTTTCTGCTGCGGGCCGGCTCGTCACCTCTGATGCTGCTCGCCTGCGCGTTCATGGCTGCGTCGTCGATGGGCGTCTATTTCATGGCTTACGCACCGGTGCGGCACGCGGAGCAGCCGCCGGCGGTGCCTCATGCGTTCTGGACGCCTCAGTGGTGGTTCACGTCGAAGACGGCGGTCACGGCCCATGAGAAAGGCCTGGCCGATGCCTACTCGGACATGCACTATCACGCGAGCCGGCTCGCCCTCGGCATGGGCGCGCTGGCGATTCTGCTGCTGGCGGTCGCGCACTGGTCTGCTCCGGACGGAAGACGCTTTGCGGCGACCACTTTCGTGATGGCCCTGGGCATGCTGGGCTTCTTTGTGATGGCGAATCATCCTGCCGGCACCCACGGCCTTTGGCAGCGTGCGGGTTTCGCCATGCTCTATGCGTGGCTTTGGATCGCACGGAAGAAGGTCGTTTCTGTGGCCGCCACACCTGCATCCTCCGTCGTGCCCGATCGTCAAGCTCCGTGACATCGCGGGAGTCCGCTGGCATCCGGGGCCGGGCAATCAATCGTCTGGCCGCGCGCCCGAATCATGACGCACGCATTGCATGCGTGCCTTCCTCAGCCGGGTGCAAGAGCGGTTACCTTCCGTCGTTTGCGATTCCGCCTGCCGCATGGTAGCCTCGCGGCCCCGATTCCATGTTTCGATTTTCCCTGTTGTTTCTCACCTTGGCGTCGCTCAGCCCGGCTGACGATTTCTTCGTGGCCGTCAGCGGCAATGACGCCGCCGCCGGCACCAAGGACGCGCCATGGCGGACCGTGCAGCACGCATGTGATGCGTTGAAACCCGGCGACACCGCCCATGTGCTGGCCGGCACATACAAGGAGAAGATTCGCTTTCGCACGTCGGGCAAGCCCGGCCTGCCGCTCACACTCAAGGCCGAGGGGGCGGCGGTCATCAGCGGCCGGGACGTGGACGGCGAGAACATCGTGCTCATCGAAAACCAGAGCCACATCCGGCTCGTCGGTTTTGAGCTGCGGGATCACCTCAGGGCACGCGATGGCTCCGGCGTGCGCGTGCGCGGTGCGTGCTCGCACATTGAGATACGGAACTGCCGCATCCATGAGATTCGCGGCAAGGATGCGATGGGCATCACGGTGTACGGCACGTCCGAGACGCCCGTCTCCGATCTCGTCATCGACGGCAATGAAATCTTCAACTGTGCTCCCGCGCGCAGCGAGGCGCTGACGCTCAACGGCAACGTGGCGGGCTTCCAGGTCACGAACAACTACATCCACGACGTGAACAACATCGGCATCGACTTCATAGGCGGCGAGGCCTGGATGGGCAGGCATCCGGAGCGCGTGGCGCGGCAGGGCGTGTGCCGCGGGAACCGCGTCGAGCGCTGCCGCTCAAGCTACGAGGGCGGCTACGCGGCCGGCATCTACGTCGATGGCGGCAAGGACATCGTCATCGAAGACAACCTCGTCATGGAGTGCGATCTCGGCATCGAGGTAGGCGCGGAAAACCGCGGCACCGTCACCACCGGCATCACCGTGAAGAACAACCGCATCTTCAACAACGACAAGGCCGGCCTCGTCTTCGGCGGCTTCGACAGGACCGCCGGCCGCGTGAAGGACTGCATCTTCACCGGCAACACCTGCTACCGCAATGACCGGCACAGGAAGGACCAGAACGGCGAGCTGTGGATCCAGGCCGCGTCAGACAACAAGATCACCGGCAATGTCTTCTGGAGCGGGGAGGAGACGCCCCTCGTGCAGGTGGACGTTACAGCCGGGGACAACGTCATCGACCGGAACAGGTACTTCTCCGAGGCCGGCGCCGCGGACTGCTACTTCAACTGGCGCGGCAGGGACGTCGATGGATTCGCCGCCTGGAAAAAGATCTCGCGTCAGGATGCCGGCTCCGAGTTTCAGCGTCCGGACATCCAGCTTCCCGCCGTGAAGTAGCATCACGCCGCGGTGCCGCGCTCCGCATCGGGAACGCGGCCCGCATTCCGAAGCGGCATGCGCATCACCCCTCGAGATCACAGGTCCTTTGAGTTCGCCACCGCCACTCGGATCATCTTCGGCTCCGGCACGCTCGCGCAGATCGGCGGCGTCGCGCGTGACCTTGGCAAACGAGCATTGATCGTCACCGGCCGCGATCCCGGCCGCGCGTTGCCGTTGGTTGAATGCCTCGACGAGTCAGGCGTCGGCAGCATCGCATTTTCGGTGACAGGCGAGCCGCAGCTCGAAACCATCACGCGAGGCGTCGCGCTCGCCCGATCCGAGAAATGCGACCTCGTCATCGGCTTCGGCGGCGGCAGTGCCATCGACGGCGGCAAAGCCATCGCCGCCATGCTCACGAACGATGGCGACCTGCTCGATTACGTCGAAGTCATCGGTCGCGGCAAATCACTCGTCCACCCGAGCGCGCCCTTCATCGCCATCCCCACCACCGCAGGCACCGGGGCCGAGGTCACGCGCAACGCCGTTCTTGGTTCGACCGAGCACCGCGTCAAAGTCAGCCTCCGCAGTCCGTTCATGCTGCCGCGCGTCGCCCTCGTCGATCCCGCGCTCACACTCGATCTTCCGCCCGCCATCACCGCGACCACCGGACTCGATGCGCTCACGCAACTGCTCGAAGCCTACGTTTCCAACCGCGCCAATCCGATGACCGACGCTCTCTGCGAGCAGGGCATCCGCCTCGCCGCCCGCTCGCTCGAGCGCGCCTTCACCCACCCGCACGATCTCGCCGCGCGCGAGGATATGTCCCTAGCCGCCATGTACTCCGGCATCGCCCTCGCGAATGCCGGCCTCGGGGCCGTGCATGGTTTCGCCGCGCCCATCGGCGGCAGGTTCAGCGCTGCGCACGGAGCCGTCTGCGCCGCGCTGCTCCCCCACGTCTGGGAAGCCAACCTCGCCGCCGTGAACGAACGCGGCACCGATCCGCAACGCCGCCGCTTCGCACAGGCCGCACGTCTGCTCACCGGCAAGGAAGACGCAGACGCTGCCTCTGCCACCAACTGGCTGCGCGACCTCAGCACCCGCCTCGCCATTCCAGCTCTACGCGCCTGCGGCATCGCCGAAAGCGACTTCGATGACATCATCACCCGCGCCCAGCAAGCCAGCAGCATGAAGGCGAATCCGGTGGTGCTGACGACGGAGGAGCTGCAGACCATCCTGCAAGCTGGTTTCTGATTCTCGTCCAGTTTTTGTAATCCATTGGTGTGCCCGCCGGCATCCCAAGAAAACGGGGGCCGAGAGCGTCGACATTGCGGCCAGCGTCTTCGATGTTGTTTCCATTCAAGTCAGAAACGACGATCTCCCTGGAATGCCCAATCCCCCACCATTCAGCAGCCTGGCTCCTTCCAACCCGCGCGGTGATCGAATCAACGGGCTGGGCAAAAAGGTATCACTTGCGTGTTTCGTGGCGATGGTCTTGGCCTTTTGTGCGGATCTTGTTTGGGAGCGATTGCATGACTCGATCAGTACACGTCGGCTGTATCCTCGGCACGACGGTTCCACGGGAAGATGTTTGGTGGTCACCAACGCCAAGATGGTCCTCACGAACGAAATTCAAGCGGACCAGCATGCGGCAGGCTTGCTCCGCCCCTGGTTGTGGTTGCCGTTCCGCACAAAAGGGATCGAGCGTCCATTGTTGCCTTGGTTGCTGGCGTGGGGATTGAAGGCGGGCTTTACCGACACGGATTACTACGACGCGAAGGAAGTGGCGGCGTGCTGGGCATCCGTTCTAGCCTTGATGGGCATCAGCTGGATCGGCTATCGAATGTTCTCGCTGCCGTCAGCCATGCTGCTGTCGGCGGTGTCGTTAGTTTATTTTCTGCTGTGGCGTTCTCTGCTCCATGCACTCTTCCTGATCGGATTCGTGATCACCTGGTCCTGTTGCCACAAAGCGATCGCGAGATGTGAAGGCCGCTGGTGGCTGGCGGCGGGTATCTCATCCGGAATCACGAATCTCGTTATGCCAGGCACCACAGGACTCATCCTTGTGCTTGTCGCAGTTGCTACGACGAGATGGACATGGCATCGCATCCGCCGAGAGCTCCCTGTGAAGCAGCCCCTGCGGGTGTTCGCGGGAAACGTCTCGAAGCTGGGGCTCTCCCATTTGCTCGTCACGGCTCCGATGCTGCTTTTCGTCCTGTCCGATCCACAAGGGAGGCCTGTGTTTCATTGGCGGTGGTATGACAGTTACTCCAATTCGGATGACACTTGTTTTCTTCGCGAACCACCCCTCGAACTTGTTTCCAAGATTCCTGGGTCGGGACCTCCGACATTCTCAAAATTCGTCAGTGCGTATGGGAAAGAAGGATTCGTTTCGCGGATGGACAAGATCTCGCGGAGTTTTGCGGAATGGTTTCGTTTGTCGCCATACTTTCGCCCTCATGTCTCAAGTTTTTGTGGCACATTCGTCATCTGGGATTTCTTGGGGCCAGTGCCATTTGTCGTCGTTTTTCGGGGCTTTTTCGTGCTCGCATTGATTGTCCTGATTGCCGGGCTTGCCGCAGGGACAAGACGGGTCGCGATGATGCGTGCGCCTGGAGAAAAGCTCAGCACTGCGATTCGGCCGGACGAGACATCAAACAAAGCCGCCATCTTTTTCTCATTTGCGTCGATGGTCGTCTGCGGTTGCGATTTCGCCTGGGACCTGCCGGTTCTTGGGGCGGGTCGCGTTCTGGTGTTGTACATCCTGTTGATCTTTTGTTTGATCTGGATTTGCGAACATCAGGTGCGTCGTTTGCGTGCCTGGAATGGAAGCTGCCTGATCCCTCTGGCTTACAACGCGATCATGATCCTGTTGTGCTTTGCAGCAGTGTTGCGCGAGATTTACAACGTGTGGTTTGTCGCGCACGGCCAGATCCCTCCTGTCTTTCTGTGAGGGTGAGTGCTCGCTTGAGGGCGCCGCACCGCAAGCAAGAGCGAGGACACCGTGGGCCCGGTTCGTTCGGACCTTCGCTCTTCGTGAATCAAAAACGTGTGAGGCTAAATGTTGTCGAGCCAATGATTCGCGCAGGTGGCGATGACGACGACGAAGCGCGCCGATGCACTCGTTGCTGGCGGTGGCGGCGACGTTCCATCACGCCGTCAACGCCACTTGCTCCATGTGTGACTCGCTGACCTCCCGCCAGACAACGTCCACCTACTTTGCCTTCAACGACTCCACCTTGAACTTGCCGCTGCTGAAGGATCCGGAAAACGTGAAGTCGTGAGAGTCATCGGTCAGGCTTTGCGGCACCTGCAGGACGCCCGAGCCACTGAGCGAGAGTTTTTTCCCAAACTCAGCCGCTCCGATGGTCATCGCGCCTTTGAACGCGGGATTCTTTTTCTCGCGGGCATCTCCGGCCTGCCGGAGGCTCGTCATCACATCGCCCAGCCAAGTTGCCTTGCCATCGCTGATGCGGAAGGCCTCCGCCTGATGGGTGTCCCACTTGCCCTGCTCCAGCTCGAGCACCTGGGATGAGTCTTTGGACCAGATGACCTCAAGCGAGTTGTAATTGTATTTTTGGTTTGGTCCACGATGAGCCACAGGGCTCCATGCGATCACCCTGTTCAGCTTGAGATCCACGAGGCAGGTTTCCTCCTCGCTGTAAAAGCCGAACGCATATCGCCCGTCCGGCGAATGGGAGCCCTCGATGATCTCGCACAGCTCCGAGGCCGGATCTTCGGGCAGCGGTTTGGCGCGGATCGCACTCCACTCGGCCTGCTGATCGGGGGCGGGTTCCGCCGGAGTCTGGGAGACTGCGGCGCGCGCGCCCAGCAAGAGCGCAAGGGCAAGGACGGCGTGCGTTTTCATCAGTTTAGCAATGGTTTGTCAGTCAACGGCTTTGACCGGCGCATGTTAGCCTGCAAAACCGAGAGCACCAACGGTGGTCGCACATGAGCGCCCCGTCACTCCGGCTGAATCCGAAACGTGTGATACTCCAGATTGTCGAGCCGGTGGTTCACGCGGGCGGCAGCGATGAAGAGAGCAAGGCCGGCGGCGACGACGAATCCGAAGCCGTACCAGGCTTCGTTTTGCACGACGGTGGCGGCGCTGAGCAGGCCGTTGGCGACGAGGAAGACGAAGGAACAGAGCAGCGCGCCGCGTCGGTCGTTGAAATAGAAGAGCACCGTGAGCATGGCGAGGAACATCACGAGCAGGAAGGTGCCGAAGAGCGTGATGCGGAAGATGCCGATCTGGATGAAGGTCACGTTGAACCACGCGGTGAGTTCATTGGCATAGACGACGAGCAGGGCGGTGGTCACGCCCTGCACCTTGAGCAGGCGGTTGAAGCCGTCGCGCAGGCTGTAGATGAGCATGCGCTTGGCGCTGATCACCTCGGAGAGCGTGCCGCCCTGGTTCACGGTGTCGAAGTACTGATGAAACTTCTCGGCGAAGTCGGTCTCGACCTGAAGGATGAAGACGGCCATGCCGGGCGCGATGGACAGGAGGCTGAGGTAGATGGCCAGGTCGTAGTCGGGCGCGGCATGAAGCGCGCCGGAGACGCGGACATTGCTCTGCGAAAGCCACCAGAAGAGGAATTTGTCGATCCAGATGCCCAGGTTGTAGTACAAGCCGCAGAGCATGAGGTCGGGGAATTTCGCGAAGCTCTTCACAAAGGTGAATGCCGAGCCGGCGCCGGTCTTCAACTCGCGCCGGATGCACAAGGCGAGGAAGACGAAGAGCACGAGGTGCCCGATGAGCAGCCCGGCCATCGCACCATTCACGCCGTACTGGAGTGCGAGCCGCCAGGCGGCCACGACGCCCGAGCCGTAGCCGGCGGCGAAGGCGAACACGATGCCGTAATACTTCCGCAGCGCGCTCAGATAGACGCTGGAGACGAAGATGCACGAGACGTAAACGAGCAGTCCGGCGGCGAAGGCGGAGAACATCACTCCGGCGTGGACGAAGCGGAAAAAGAACACGCCGCCGAGCAGCGCCGAGAGAAGCGCGGCGAGCGCCACACCGCCCTTGAAGCTGGGAAAAATGCGGTCCTCGTGCTTCAGCGAGATGCAGTCCGCGGTGTAGCGCGTGAGCACGATCTGGAGCGGTCCGGTGAGGATGAGGGCGAAGGCGTACACATGAGTGACCGAGGCGGTGAAGAGCCGTATCTGATCGCCCGGGAGCGTCTGGTGCAGGAGCCAGGTGAGCACCATGAGCGCGATGATGGAGATGATCCACGGCCCGGCGCTGATGGCCGCAGCGCTGGCATACGCGCCGAGCACGCCGCTGAAGGTGCGCGGTGCGGTGAGTCTGCGAAGCTGGAAGCCGATGCCTGCCATGGGTCAGAGGTCAGAGGTCAGAGGTCAGGGGTCAGAAGTCAGAGGTCAGGGGGTGGCGGGGAGCGGGGTGAGGTGGGGGGCGGGGGCTTGGTGGTGATCGCCCGGGCCGTTGGTGCTTTTCGCATTCTCCTCCATGAGCCGTGCGTAGAGTTCGCGGTAGGCGCCGAGGGCGATGCGCTCATGGTAGTGGCGCGAGGCGAGGGCGCGGCCGTTGTCGGACATGTCCTGGAGCAGGGCGGGGTCGTTCAGGATGTTCACGCACGCGGCGGCAAGCTGGTCGGCTGCGCCCACCTCGGCCACGAGTCCACACGGGCCGATGGGTGGAGAGTCAGCCGGCCGGCCGGCGAGAATCTCCGCGCACGCACCCACATCGGTGGATACGACGGGCACGCCGGCGGCAAGGGACTCGATGACGACGAAGGGCAGCCCTTCGCTGACGCTGGTGAGGATCATGAGATCGAGCTTCGGAATGAATTCCGCGGGCTTGACCGGGCCGATGAACTCGACGTGATGCTGAAGATTGAGCTGGCCGGAGAGTGCCACGCATTCTTCGAAGTAGTCCTTCTCCTCCTCGGTGGGGCCGGCGATGAGAAAGCGCGCCGCGGGCAGTGCATCGCAAACTTTGCGCGCCGTCTGCAGCAGCGTCTTCACGTCCTTGATGGAGACGACGCGGCCGAGGAAGCCGATGACCTGGCTGTCCGGGTGCGCCGCACGCCGCGCCGCACGCCGCTCATTCCACGCCTCGCACTCTTCGGTGCGAATGCCGTTCGGGATGATGGTCAGCCGCGCGGGATCCGCGCCGAAGTGCCGCTGGGCCTGTGCGTTCTTTTCGAAGAGGGACACCACCGTGTCCGCGCGCTGGTAGCACATGCGGCCGAGGACGTCGAAGAAGCCGATCCACAGGCGGCGCAGGGAGCTGAGCGGCTGCGCCAGGGCTGGATGCAGTTTTTTCCTCTCGGGAATCCAGACGGAGCGGCAGATGTCGCCGATGCGCTCGCGGATGTAGATGCCGTGCTCGCTGAGCAGCATGGGCGCGCCGTTTTCCTCGGCGGCGATGGCGGCGGCGAGTCCGGCGTAGCCGGTGCACGCGGTGTGGTAAAGGCGTGCCTTCGGCACCCGCGCGAGACCCCGCGCGAGCTTCCACAGGGGCTGCACGAGGAAGCAGCACGTCCAGTAGAAGTCGAGGAACGAATCCTCCGGTGTGTAGCGCTCGTAGAGTTCGCGGATGACGGCCCAGGTCTCGGGATGCTGCCAAAAGTTCTCGAAGCTCACCGCGGTGTGTGAGGCGATGTGGCTGATGAGGCCGCGGAGCAGCTCGAGATCGTGCATGTCTCCGGCGGGAAGGCGCACGCAGAGCTTGCGCAGCGCGGTGTAGAAGGGCGACCAGCCAGTGCCGGGCCGCAGCTTGAGGCGGGCGAGCGGTGTGGCGGTATCGAAGAGGAACACTTCCTCGATGTGCGTCACGTTCGGCGGCACTTTGTATTTGTGCTTTGCCGCCGGATCCTTCTGCGCGCCGAGGAAAAAGATGGAGAAGCTGAGATCCGGATACGCCGAGACGATCTGATGGACCCAGGTGGACACGCCGCCGGAGACGTACGGATAGGTGCCTTCGAGAATGAGGCAGACGTCGGTGGACTGGTGCTTCGATGCCATGGCGCGTCAGCTGGCCTCCGCCCTTTGTTTGATGACCAGCGCGAAGTGCACGCGCGGCTCCAGCTCGCGCCGCAGCGGCGCATCGGCCGGCATCGCATCGAGGATCGAGCGCGCCCTTTGCGGATCACCCGCGACGAGAAAGACGCGCACGCACGCTGCCAAAAGCCGCGGCGTGTGGGTGCAAGAGGCGAGTGCCTCGCCGGCTCTTTTTGCGATTTGACGGATGCGGCTCTCTCGCTCATCCGGCGCAGCGAGCGAGGGCGCAACGATGCGCAGGCTGGTCTCGAGAAATCCGGCGGCGATGCGCGGATCCGTCTGCTCGTGATGATTCTGGAGCTGGTTGAGCGTGGTCTGCAACTGCTCGCGTCCCTGCTGAAGGATGCTCTGCGAGAAAAGCGCCAGCTCAGGATCGGCGCTCTGCATGAAGTGCTTCAGCAGCGGCGCGGCCTCCTCGACCGGGGCGTTGCGCAGACCCAGCGCCAGGCCGCGGAGATCGGCGGCCGTCTCCGTGCGGGATAGATGGAGCACACACTCGTGCACGGTGTCGTGATCAAAGACTTCGGCGTCGTGCTTCAGCGGACTGCCGACGCGGATGACTCCCGGCTTTTCGGGCCGCGATGAAAACAGGCCGAGCAGCCACACGATCATCACCGGCACGAACGTGATGAGCACCAGTGCGAGCTTTGCCGTGGAAAGGCTGTCGGAGAGCGGAGGCATTGGGCGGAACGCTCGGGATCAGAGTTCGAGGATGCGCGACCACAGCTCCTCGATCTTCGCGGGGCCGACGACGAGGTAGTGCGAGGTGCGCAGCGAGGGCAGCCGCTCCTTGATGTGCCGGGAGGCCTCCTCGGCCCCCTGCTCGCCTGTGAAAGGCAGCAGCGAGACGAATCCACCGGACGGAGGCCGCGTGGTGAGCGCCGTGACGGGAAGGATGCCGGTGATCTGACGGCCATCGCTTGAGACGGCGCGCTCGCCCTCGGGCACTTCGCACCGGATCACAGCCGAGGGGATGCGGTGCGTCTGCTCCGTCTCGAGCGCTTGTGCGAGCAGCACCATGAAATCCTCGAGCGGCAGCAGCTTGCGGCCGGATGCGGCGCCGCCGGGCGATTCGGCATGGGCGCGCAGCGTGAGCACCCAGTGCAAGATGACCTCGATGCGGGCCAGGTTCCGCGGGTCGGAGGACTCCAGCGGCATGTCCTGGATGAGCAGCACGCCCTCGTGATCGTGATGTTTCCACGGCACGGCGGTGAGGAAGGGCTGGTCCTTGGAATTCTCCAGCGGATTTGTGAGCGAGGCGATGGCCTTCTCCTCCAGCGCCCGCGCGGCGAGCGGTGAGCGCGCCAGCGTCAGGCTCGCCGCCAGCGGCGCCGTCTCGTGTATGACGGCCTCGCGGTGCAGCGTGCCTTCGCGCAGCGAGTAGAATCCGGCGGACGTGACTCCGGCGAGACGGTGCAGCAGATGAAGCAGCGCCGGAAAGACCTCACCGGGAGGCAGCGGGACGAGCTTGCGCAATTCCACGTCGAGGGAGGCAAAGGAAGCATTGTGAAGCGCGAGGCGCTGCTGCAGCTCGTGGCGCGTCTCATTGACGATGTCCAGCTCGCTGCGCAGACGATCGACCTGCGCGGTGAGCATGTCATTGCCGCGCTGGAGCTTCCAGGCATCACCGCGCAGCATGTGGTGAAGCTGGCCGGCAAGAAAGCCCGCGACGACAAAACTGGTGAGCGGGTAGCGATGCTGCGTGGCGAAAACCCACGGCTCCACGCCCTCGATGCGCGCCCGGATGACGGACAGGACGGCCACCGTGAGCAGACCCACCGTGGTGCCGGCCGCTGCGCCGTAGCGCGCGCCGATGAGCAGCGCGGGCAGCAACCAGGGCGTGGGGTTGAGATCGAGCCAGCCGGCATCATCCCGCGCCAGCACGTAATTCAGCCCGGCCAGCAGTGCGCAGAGCAGCAGTGCATCACGCACCACGCGTCCGATAGAGTCGTTTGTTCCTTCCATGCTCGTGAGTCGATTGATGCCAGCGCCAAGGCCCGTGGCAAATGGCAATGTGAGGGCGCGGGCGGAGTTCATCGGCGGGTGATGGGTTTGTCGCTGATGGCGTCAGCGGCGATGCTACCGGGCGCGCTGTGCCGGGCGATCTTGCGGCTCACGACGGAGAGCGCTTTCGCGTAGGCTTCATTCGCCTCAGCGGCGAGGCCCAGCTTCATGTGCGCATCACCGAGCAGCATCCAGTCCGCGGGCTGCGGCTGCGTGCTCTGGGCGATGTTCTGCCGCGCGAAGACTTCGGCCTTGTCGAAGTGACCTGCCATCAGATGGGCGGAGGCGAGCATGGCAAAATTCTCGCGCTCAGAAGGAACGGACGCAAAGAGCCGCGCGCCGCGCGCCGCATCACCGGCGAGGCAGCAGGCGGCTGCAAGATGCAACCGCGCCTGCTTGGAAAGCTCGAACCTGCCTTCGAAATCCGGACCGATGACGGCCAGGACCTCGGCGCTGCGCGTTGTGTGAATGCAGGCGCCGAGCGCAATCAGCCGCGCGTCGATCCGCTGCTTCACGACGGGATCGAGCACTTCGGCGAGTGCTTCGTCGTGGCGTTCCGCTTCGAGCAACCAGCCGGCGAGCTTCACGCGCAGCGAGGGGCTTTTCGGCAGCCGCGCGATGCCGTCCCGCAGAATCTTCAAGGGTGTGTCGTCATCCGTCTGGCGCTTCGCCGTCTCGGCCATGCGGATGAAGAGGGCGGGTGTGACCGCCTTCGGATCACTGCCGGCGATGCGCAGCGCACGCTGCAGCGAGGCCGGGCGGTCGAGCGACTCGGCCAGCTCGGTGTAGCTCTCGAGCGCGGGAGCATCGAAGTCTTTCTCTGCGAGGCCGTCCAGTTCGCGCAAGGCCGACTCGTGCTGCCCCTGGCCGATGCGCAGCAGGGCGAGTCTTTTCACCGCGGGCGCATCGCGCGGCACCGCGCGCAGAAAACGTTCGAGGATGGCGACGGCCTTTGCGGCATCGCCCGAGTGCTCCCAGAGTGTGCTGAGTTCCAGCACGGCGGCGCGGTCATTGGGATGCGAGTCGAGCCATTCCTCGAACAAGATCGCGGCCTTTTGCGTCCTCCCGTTCGCCGCAGCCACGCGGGCAGACTCGATGAGTGCACGCTCGCTGGATGCGTGCAGCAGGCGCGCGGTCTCCTCGCCGTGGCCGAGTTCATCGGCCAGGGGCAGCAGGCGGTCGAGGCCCGTGGTATCCCGCATGGCCAGCACGCGCAGGTGGTGAGCGCACGCCTTTTCACCGAGGCCGAAGCGGTCGGCGATCTCGGCGGCGCGGCGCACCCAGACTTTGTACCCGGCGGATGGTGATGCCGTGAGCAGCTCTTCGTGCGTAAGGCGTGCTTCGGGGAATGCGGCCAGGCAGCTCTCGATCCATGGGAGAAGCTCCCTCGTGCGACCGGCGAGTTGCGCGGCAGCGTGCGCGCGCTCCAGGAGCGCGGCGGAGGCGGCCGTGATCGAGGGCAGTGCTTTCAATTCCACAAGGCTCGCATCGAACGCCTCACCGGGCAGACTGGCCTCAAGTGCCAGCGTGTAGCGCAGGTCCAGTGCTTCGCGATTTTCCCGCGCGTCGAGTTCCGTGCCGTGCCGCGCCATCCACAGACGGAACTCCTCCATCGCGGCGGGCTGGCGGCTGACGAAGCGCGAGTGACGCACCATTTCCTTCACCGTAGCCCAGGTCGAGGCAGGCTGGCGGCAGGCGATCTGCAACGCCTCGGCGCCGATCTCCGGCCGCGCGGTGCCGAGCGCAACGGTTGAGATAAAATCAATCCATTCATGCTGCCACGCGGGAGGAATGCGCGGTAGCTCGGGCACCACAACGCGCAGCGCCTCTGCGGGCGCGAGCATGCTGGCATCGCGCACGGTCGCGAGGGAAAACGCATGGGTGAACTGGTCAAATGGCTGCGCGGGCGAGGCATGGAGGATGCGGCTCAATCGCTCGCACGGCGGCACCGAAGTGAGAGCGGCCAGAGACCGGAGGCGCTCCACCGGCAGCTCGCCGAGCGCCTGCGCACGCCCGTGATCACACTCGGGCGCGCCCCCGAAGATGGCGGGTTCGATCTCGGCGATGAGCCGCTTCTTTTCCCACAGGCCGCCTGCCCCCCATTTGCCGGACACGACGAGGCAAGGCAGGATCAGTCCGCCAAGGATCACCCGGGTGGACGGACGACGGCGTAGGATGTGGTGCGGTGACGACACGGACTCAGCGGGCGACTGCATACGGTGCGCGGGAAACGGAAAGGGACACGGTGGAGTGTGGTGGCAGCGAGAGCTTCAAGGTGCCGGTGGCATCGGTCTCCAGGCGGCCCTGCTCGAGATTTTTTTTCACGGCCACCATCGTGTGTGGCGGCATTCCGGAGAAGACCACGTCGACGGTGGTCCAGCCGCCGACATTGAAGAGAGTGCCGCGCGCGCTGAGTTCGTGAATCTGGATGTCGGCGCTCGATTCGACGAGCCGCAGGTATTCCGGGACGGCGGCCGGTGCGTCGGTCAAGACGAGTTCGGTGAGCATGCGGCCCGTGGTGTGGACGTAGGTCACATCTCCTTGTGTTTTCCAGCCGGCGATGCCGCGGCAGAGCGGCAGATCAGGCACACCGGCCGATGCGGGGATGCGGAACGTGCGCATCTGACCCGCGTTGGCCACCAGCCAGTGACGCGGGGCGACCTGATGGAACTTCGTGCGCACCGCATCCCCCGCGATCGCGGCGTATTGGAAGGCCGATACTGGGTGAAGCGGCTGGGCCGAGCACCATTCGTAGATCTTTTCCAGTGCGAGACGCGACGCCGGCTGCGCGGCCGCGGCAAAATCGTGCTGGAGGAAGACGGGGGCCAGGCGGAACGGCAGATCCGAGCTTTTGAAACGCTCGATCACATCGCCAAACGCAGCGAACGAGCCGGCAGGTGCGCGCGATGCGCCGTTGGCCGTGGTATCCGGCTCGCGCGGAAGCGCCTCGACATTGGCGAGGGTGAGGATCGACCGCGCGACATTCTGGCGGCGCTGTTTGTCGAGCGGCCCGTCGCCTTCGGCGGGAGTTTCGACGTCGGATTCGGCGAGTGAAACGGACACTGGGAGCGGATGCTGCTGCAAGACACGCGAGCGGATCACCTCGGCGCACATGGGATGGCCGGCGCACTGCGCCAAAGAGGAAAACCCATCACCGGAGACGTGGCTGTAGAAAAGCCTGCGGCCGTCACGCGTGGTGGTGTCGGGAACCGGGAAGGTGTTTGCCACCGGCTCCAGCCAGCGGGTGAGAAAGCGGAGTGCATCAGCGAGGACAAGGCGATCATCAGCCGGGCGCGTCAATACGTAGGGATCCAGCCACATGCCACCCCAGGAACAGAGGAACACGGGATCGAAGCGCACGGCTCGGCCAGCGGCGTCCTCGCCACGAAGCGAGAGGAACACCTGCGCGCCGGCGGGAGCAGCCAGATCACGAAATGCTGCGGCGCGCGGCTGCAGGCGGTCGCCTCCCGTCATCATGGCGGCGTCAAGCCGGGTGATGGCGGGGGCTGTGATGCCGCGCACGGTCTCCATCGTCCCGCTCAAGGCGAAGGCGGAGGCGAACTCCGCCCGCGCGTCCTCATCCGCGAAAGGCAGGCCGCCGACGAACAGGACGGGCGTGCGCCGCCTCGCAAGCTGCGCGAGCCAACGGGCGGCGGTCTTTTCCTGATCCGGACGCAGGGCAAGCGTGCCGTCCACGATCACGGCCGCGAAGCGCGGAGGAAGCGCGGCGGGCAGCGTTTCGCTGCCCGCGTCCAGGTACTCTGGAGCGAACCCCAACCAATTGAGCGTTCGCTGAAGTTGCCGCCCGGTCAGTGTGTCCGCCGGTGAGGCGGCCGGCTTGTCTGCAAAGTCCGCATCCCAGCCATAGAGCACCAGAACGCGGCGTGGCACCTCGCTCAACGGGGCCAGCGCGGTGCCGTTGAGCTCTGGCGTGGTTACAAACGGGATGCAGCCGAGTGCCGACAGCTTCTCCGCCGTCTGCCGTGCGAGATCCTTCTGCGTAGGATCGACATAATCAACCGCATAGACTTTCAGGTCGCGCATCTGCACCTCACGGATGCGGGCCTCCAGCCACGCACGGTCTTCAGCGGAGACTGCCTTGTAGCTCCGCGTTTTAGGATCGAACGATTGGAGCACCGACTCGACGAGCACGCCGTTGATATCAGCGGCGATTTTGTCAATCAGGCCAAAGCCCCGATTGACCACGATCTTGGCCTTGGGGAACTGCCGGTGTAGATCCTTGATGAGGCCTTCGAGCGCCTTCCGGTACGCGCCGGCTTTCTGCGGCGATTGCTTCACGAGCAGCTCGGCGCTGTCGATGGTGTCGAGGAAAAAACCGTCAAAGCCCCTGTCGAGCGCCGGCTTGGCCAGACCGTCGATGAACATCGGCTTCCAATCGGGATGAGTGATGTCCAGCAGCCGGGTACCCCAGTCGGCGTTGGCACCCACAAACGGCACCTTGTTTGCCGCAGCCAGCTTTTCGCATGTCGAACCGGGTCTGGCTTCGACGGTGCTGATGTAGGCCAGGTACGTGTGCCCCAGCGTGTGGCCCGGAGCGAGATCAACCTGTGCCTCAGCATCGAGGATGCAGAGATCGAAGGTGGCCAGGTCCTGCGGATCGGGCTTGTGCGAGTAGTTCACATACAACCGCGTGGTGACAGGCTGGACCGGCTTCGCTCCGGCACCCGACACAGCAACGCCCACAACCAAGATGCCCAACCAGACTGCCAGCGGCCGCCGGCGAGCATCATAGTCCCGCGAACTTGCCCTCAGCTCGGCCGTAGCGGCCATTTCCACATGTGATCGGTTCTCAAATGCCATGGTTTGGTGCTGCGCTGTCTATCAAAAATGGAAATTTTATCAGAATGGAGTTTCATAGTAGCAAATCCAGAATAGGAAGCAAGGTGATAAAAATTAGAATTTGCAACCCAAGGGCTGGTACCGCCCTCTGCGCCTCTTTCAGGCGTGCCGACAGATCAAGGTCAAGGGGCACGAGTACCGCTCACGCCTCTCCACCAACTCCGCTGACGTGCGCAGCAGGGCGGAGGGCTCAGCCGGGCTTCAAATGCGCTGCTGCGATGAGCGGAGCTCACACAAGTTCCCTCATCGGCAAGCAGCCGCCGTCCACGAGGTACTGTGGACGGCCAGTCAGATCGGTCAGCGTCGTCTTCGTCACATCAATGCCGAGTCGGTGGTACAGCGTGGCGAAGACTTCGGCAAAGGCGACGGGGCGATCAATGGCTTCCCCCCCAAGTTTGTCCGTGGCACCGATCACCTGGCCGTGGCGCATTCCACCGCCGGCGAGCAGCGCACAAGAGACGCGCGGCCAGTGGTCGCGACCGCCTTGTTTGTTGATCACCGGCGTGCGGCCGAATTCACCCCAGACGACGACAGACACGTCCTTGTCCATGCCCCGCTCGTGCAGGTCGGTGATCAGCGCGCTCAACCCCCTGTCGAGCAGCGGCAGATCTTCGCGCAGTTGGCCGAAGTTGTTGGAGTGATAGTCCCAGCGGCTGAACGCCAGGGTGACCACTCGCGCTCCCGCTTCGACAAGGCGCCGCGCCACCAGGAAATGCTCGGTCAACCGCGGCCCCCCATCGTCGCGGCATTCGGCGATGCCCCTGCCGTAGAGTTCGACGAGGCGGGGATCCTCCTTGTTGAGATCGAGCGCGTCGAGCAACTTCGAGCTGGTGAGCACGCTCAACGCCTGGGCGTTGAAGACGTCAATGCCGCCCATGAGTCCGCTCGCATCCACATCACGCCTGAATTGATCGAAGCTGGTCAGCAGAGACTTGCGATCACCGAGCCTTTCAAGCGTCACGCCACTGAGCGTCATGTCCTGCGTGCCGCCGCCACGGTTGGGCTGAAAGGGTGCATGCGCCACGCCGAGGAAGCCCGGCTCGCCCGTGCGCGCCCACGGCATATGCCCCATCTTCGGCGCGAGACCTACAAACGAAGGAACCGCCGGATCGACCGCGCCGCTCAGCCGCGACACCACCGACCCCATCGAGGGCCATCCGCCCGGCGGCTGGCGCTTGGAATTTCGGCCCGTAAGGCACTGAAAGGCATCGTGGCTGCCGTCGCAGTCGGACAAGGACCGGATGAGGGTGCATCGGTCCATCAGTTTCGCCAGCCTGGGCAGCAGCTCGCAAACCTCGATGCCTGGAACATTTGTGGGGATTGGCCGGAATTCGCCGCGCATCTCGGACGGTGCGCTCATCTTCAAGTCAAAAATGTCCTGGTGCGACGGGCCGCCGGGCAGGAACACCATGATCACTGCTTTATGTGATCTTCCAGATCCCTGCGCGGTCTCGGCCTGGAGCAGATCGGCCAGCGACAGCCCGCCCATGGCGAGTCCGCCGATCTTGAGGAAGTTCCTCCGCGATACACGGTCGCAGAAGCCGCCGGCCGGGTTGGAAAGCACCGAAAGCATCCGCACAGTAAGCCACAGGGGCGCGAATCCTTTCAAGCGCACCGCTCCCCAGCCGCGCAATCTGCGCCCGGCACTCTCACCACTTCACTTCCACCTTCTGCTGGCGGCCATTGCGGTCGAGGTACTTCACATGGCCGTGCTTCGCACCGTATTCGTGGACACAACGGGTGACCTTCACATCGTAGGCGCAGTAACGCGCGATCTCGGCGACTTTCTCGCGGTGCGTCACGAGATCACCCTTCTGCAGCGCGGCCTGTGCTTCCTGCCACCAGCGGATGGCGTCGAGTCCGTCGCCGGTTTTTCCACAGCCGAGCGTGGCGGAGGCGACGGCGTCGAGCTTCAGGCGATGCCCGAGCTTTTGCTCGAGGTCGATGAGCAGATCGAGGCTGTGCAGTTGATCCCGAAAATCGAAGATGCTGTAGCCGAGGAGCACCTCGTAGTCGAAGCCAATGTGATTGAAGCCGACGACGAGGTCGGCGCGCACGAGCTGGCTGATGAGATCGCCGTTCTCGTCCTCGGTGAAAACACGATATTCGCCAGTCTTCGTGCTGTAGGTGACCGCAATTGAGATGCCCATCTTGTGCTTGTTTCCCCAACCGCCCACGTCGTTGGCGGTGCGCTGCGTTTCGAGATCGAAGTAGACGATGTTTTCTGCCATGAGTCCGGTGCTCGTGGAGACTGGCATTGATGGCGGGCGCGGGCAAGGGGCGCGTCCTTTTTTGCATTGCGACGTGCCAGCACCGCGCTCCAATCACCGTCCGATGAAGACCATCCTTTGCTTCGGCGACTCGAACACCTGGGGCTACGACGCCGCGGGCACTGCCGCCACCGGCGTGCTACAGCGCCACTCTCCCGACGCACGCTGGCCGGGCGTGCTCGCGCGCGAACTCGGCCCGGACTTCCGAGTCATCGAAGAAGGACAAAACGGACGCACCACCGTGCATGACGACCCTTTCTCGATCTGCCGCAACGGCAGGAACTACCTGCCCGCCTGTCTCGAAAGCCACAAGCCACTGGATGTGGTGGTGATGATGCTCGGTACCAATGATCTGAAAACTGTCTTCGCCGCGTCCCCCGCCGAGATCGCGTCGTGCGCGGCCATGCTGGCAAAGATAATCCTGCAGAGCGACGCCGGCATCGGCTGGCGGCCACCACAGTTGCTCCTCATCTCCCCGCCTGCTGTCGGTGACATGTCGCGGGCACCAGACATCGCGGAAAAGTTTGCCGACGGAGCCGCAAGATCACGCAGACTGCCGGAACGCTACGCAGCGGTGGCCGCGCAGCTCGGCTGCGACTTTCTGGATGCACAGCGGGTTGTGACCCCAAGCGGGCACGATGGCATCCATCTCGAAGCGGCCGAACACGAGAAGCTCGGCAAGGCGGTGGCAGATGCCGTCCGCCGCATGACCTGCGCATGATTCTTTCTCAATCACCGTGCGCTCAACGCGCTGCGAGATCCTGTTTCCAACTCGCAGGCGCGTCCTCAAGCGTTTCGGCCAGGATGTGCTTGATGTTCTTGCGCTCCGAGCCGCCGAGATACGAGTAGCGTCCGCCGGCTTCCTTGTCATCGAGCGCCTTCCACAGCCCGGCCAGCACGGTTTGCTTGAGCTGCGGCATCAGGTTCTTGAAGGTGATGGAGTACACCATGTAGCTGCACCGATATTTGAAGAGCCGGTTCAGAAGCTGGAAATCCTTGAGCGAGCGTCCTTCCTTTGTCTGCGGCGCGCGCTTCGTGAAGGCTTCCTGAAATGCTGCGTCTCCCTCGATGCCGCCCTGCGGAAGCTCGGCCTCGTCCTTGAAGAGCAGCGCATCCACCACATCCTCGGCACAGTGGTCGATGATACGGCGCGCGGTGCCCGTCGGCTCATTCTCGACCTTCTCGCCCAGTTCGCGCTGCAGGCTCTGCTGCATGTACATCGCGCGCAGCGATGCGTGATTCGCCTTCGTGAGGATGTTCTGCGTCGAGGTCTGATGCTCCAGCACCATGAGCGCGACGATGTCACTCGTCTTCTGTGGATAGGGCTCCGTGTCGAAGAGCTTGTCCAGCGTCTTCATGTTTGCGCCGGCTTCAAAGTTCATCGTCACCTTCTCGCCTTCCTCTTTGGCCGTGACGTTGCCGCGGTGCAAAGTGCTGCCGTGCCTGCCTGTAACGTACCAGCCGCCCCAGCGGTCGGCGAACGGCGTGGTGGTGTCCACCACCGTGCTGCCTTGGCTCATGATCGGATGGCCTTCCGGACCGGGGAAGACGGAGCGCACGATCACACCCGGCACCTCCGGCGAGAACGGCCCGCCGTGGCAGCTCAGGCACGATTGATCGCGTTGAAAGCGGATGGGCTCGTTCTCGGGGACGTTCGGATCACACAGGTAAAAGATCGGACCGAGCACGGGATCAACCGTGGAGACCTCGAAGACGCCGCCGACCGAGTAGCCGACGTAAGCGTTGTCGGTGAAATAGATCACGCGTGGCGTGGCGGGGCTGATGCGGTCGTTCTGCTTGCTCGTCTTCGAGAAGACCATGACCTGGGATTCCTGCGGAATGTTCCAGTGCTTGAGTATGCCGTAAAGCGTGGTCCAAGCGCTGCCGCGCGGGATCTTTACCTTTCCGGCCTCCTGGTCCTTCTCCAACTTCTGCGCGGCGTCGTGAGGCGGGGTGTCGGAGTAGCGGATCGGCGCGTTCTCGTATTCGTTCTCTGCACGGAGCGTGGCCCAGCCGCCGAGGCAGAGGGCACAGAGGGCGAGCCATGGCGGCAGCGTGCTAACGGGTGGCTGGTTCGGTTTCATGTCGTGAGGTGAAGAGGATGCTGTTGAGCCGCTTCCGTTCCGCCCCGCACACGAGGTCGGCCACGGTATGCCGGTCGAGTTCATCGAAGTAGGCCTTCGAGGCGCGCGCCAGCACGGTCTTGAGACGGCACGTTCCATTGATCGGGCATGTATTGGTCTTGAGGTCAAAACACTCGACGATGACGGGCGAATTCTCGGTTCGATGCACCAGGAGGCCCAGCCGGATTTCGTCCGCAGGCATGCCGAGGGCGATGCCGCCGCCGCGCCCTCTCTTGGTCTCCAGATAGCCCAGTTTTGCCAGGAAGTTCACCACCTTGATAAGGTGATTCCGGGATATCTGATAGCTGTCGGCTATTTCACTCAGTGAAAATGGCCCCCCTTTGAGCGCCGCGAACATCAGCACTCGAAGGGAATAATCGGTGAACAGGCTCAAACGCATGGGTCCAAAAAAACGGGCAATGAATTCTAAACTTGCCTGTGCGATGCAACTTTACCGCCTCCGCGCGCCAGAACGCCAATCTCGGCGCAACACGCCGCAATTTACAGGTGCCCAGCCCTATGGTATGCACCACGTCCGATGAAAATCCTCCGTCCTGCCGCGGCTTTCCTGATCATGCTTACGCTCAGCGGTTGCTCGCTGTTCTCCACCGCCTCCAACCTGATCGGCGGCATGGCAAAGGCCATCACCCGCACCGTGACGGATGCCGGTACGCCCGCGGACAATCCAGCCGCCGATCCTGCGGCGGAGCGTGGCGCGCAGATCGCCGCTCGCGGTGCCTATCGCGGTGGTGCGGCGGGCGCGGCGGCTGCGGCCGAGACTTCCGTCGGTGTCGCGAGCCGCTAGTCCTTCACCGCTCGTATTCACCGTGTGAGTTGCACCCTGCCCAAGATCGACTGGAGCCGCATCCGCTCCGACTTTCCCATTCTCGACCAACGGGTCGGCGACTGGCCGCTGATTTACTTCGACAACGCCGCCACCAGCCAGAAGCCGCGCGCGGTGATCGACGCGCTGGTCCGCTACTACGAGCGCGACAACGCAAACGTCCACCGCGGCCTCCACGAGCTGAGCAACCGCGCGACGGACGCGTATGAAGGCGCGCGAAAGAAAGCCGCCGCCTTCCTCGGCGCGGCGAGCGACGAAGAGATCATCTTCACGCGCGGCACCACGGAGGGGATCAACCTCGTGGCGCAAATCTGGGGCGCGCACTTCTTGAAGCCCGGAGACGTGATCCTGCTCACCGAGATGGAGCACCACAGCAACTTGGTCCCATGGCAGTTCGCTGCGCAACGCTCGGGCGCAACGTTGCGGCACATCCCCATCACGGACGACGGCATGCTCGATCTCGATCAGCTCGGCAAGCTGCTGACACCCGAGGTGAAGATCTTCTCCTTCGTCCATGTCTCGAACTCGCTCGGCACGATCAATCCCGCCGCCGAGCTCTGCCGGTGCGCGCGTGCACTCGGCATCACCACCTTCGTCGATGGCGCGCAAAGCGCCGGTCACATGCCGGTGGACGTGCGCGAGATCGGCTGCGATTTCTACGCGCTCTCCGGTCACAAAATGTGCGCGCCCACCGGCATCGGTGCGCTCTACGGCCGCCGCGAACTGCTCGAAACACTCCCGCCCTGGCATGGCGGCGGCGAGATGATCAATCGGGTGACGCTCACCGACAGCACCTTCAAGCCACCGCCCGCACGCTTCGAGGCCGGCACGCCGGACATCGCCGGTGCCATCGTGCTCGGCACGGCCATCGACTACCTCGAAGCCGTCGGCCGCCAGAACATCTTCGAGCACGACCGCACGCTCACCGACTACGCCATGCTGCGTCTTGCCGAAGTACCCGGCCTCCGCATCTACGGTCCGAAAAAGGATCGCGGCGCTCTCGCTGCGTTCACGCTCGATGGCGCGCATCCGCACGACCTCACCACCTTCGCCAACACCCGCGGCCTCGCCTTGCGCGGCGGTCATCACTGCACGCAGCCCGTAATGAAGAAGCTGAAGGTCAACAGCACCAGCCGCGCGAGCTTTTACTTCTACAACACGCACGAGGAGATCGACCGCATGATCGAGATCCTCCTCGAGGCGAACAAGTTTTTTGGCGGGTGACTTTGGGTTTGGATGGCCGAAAGAAACGAAAGAAGGAAAAGAAACAAATGAGCTTCATCTGATCTGCCCTTCATTCTTTCGCCGCTCCAAGTCCTCACCCTCTTTTGTTTATTTCGTTTTTTTCGGCCACCCTCATCCCCCCCACATGAATGACGAACTCCGCGAACTCTACCAGCAGGTGATCCTCGATCACTCACGCAAGCCGCGGAACCACGGCACGATCGCAGACGGGGCCGTCCATGTACATGGCGACAATCCATCATGCGGCGATGAGATCGATCTCTTTGTGAAGTTCGACGAAGCGGGAAAGATCGCCGACATCAAGTTTGACGGCCAAGGCTGCGCGATCAGCCAGGCTTCGGCATCCATGATGACGTTGAAGGTCAAAGGCCGTCAGCAGGTTGATGCGACAAGTCTCGCCCGTGACTTCCGCGTCATCGTCACGGGCGAAGGCAAGGTGGCGAACGAAGATGCGCTCGGCGAGCTGCAGCTCCTCGAGGGCGTGCAGCACTTCCCGCAGCGCGTGAAGTGCGCCATGCTCGGCTGGCGCGCGCTCGAGCAGGCCATCCAGATGCACAACGCCGGCGGCAGCGAAGGCACGGCGAGTTCGGAGGATTGAGCGACCGCCTGCGGCGGCGTTGACAGGGCGGAATCATCTTTGATGCTGCCCAATGCCATTCCGCACCATCGAAATCTCCAACCCCGACCACCTCGGCGGCGGCATCAGTTTTGTCACGGTGAAGTCAGCGGCGCTGAAGCGGCGGGCTGACATCAGCTTCTACGTGCCGCCGGGCATCAAGGCGCAGGAGCTGCCGGTCGTGATCCTGCTGCACGGCGTGTATGGCAGCCACTGGGCCTGGCTCTTCAAGGGTGGCGCGCACCGCGTGCTCGACAGGCTCATCGAGCACGAAGATTTGCCGCCGATGATGCTGGCCATGCCGTCGGATGGACTTTGGGGCGATGGCAGCGCGTATGTGCGCCACGCCGATGCGGACTACGCGCGCTGGATCGTCGATGAAGTGCCCGAGGCCGCCTCCCTTGTGGAGCCAAACACCGCGCGCGCACCGCGCTTCATCTGCGGCCTCTCGATGGGCGGCTACGGCGCGCTGCGGCTCGGCGCGCTGCATCCTGACATCTTCGCGGCGATCAGCGCGCACAGCAGCATCACCGAGCCTGCGCAGATGCAGGGCTTTGTGGAGGAAACGCAGGGGCAGTTTGATCTGGCGGAGGAAAGGCCGCTGCAGGTGCTGGCGTGCATGAAGATGAACGCACACCGCCTGCCGCCGCTGCGGTTCGATTGCGGCAGGGACGATCCGCTCATCGAGCACAACCGCCACCTTCACGCCGGGCTGGATCGCGCGCAGATCAAGCACGAGTACCACGAGTTCCCCGGCGCGCACGAGTGGAGCTACTGGCACGAGCATCTGGCGGACTCGCTGCGCTTCTTTGCGGCGGAGATGCGGCGGCGGGGTCTGGCAAATGCGCTCTGAAGGGTCGCCGCCGCGCCATCAGCTTCGCACCGTGGGCGTCCCGTTCCCGCCAAAGCCGCGCAGCCTCAGGCTGTTCAAAATGACGGACACGCTGCTCAGCGACATCGCCGCGCTGGCGAGCATGGGATTGAGCAGGATGTGGAAGAGCGGATAAAGCACACCGGCGGCCACCGGGATGCCGAGTCCGTTGTAAAGGAAGGCAAACCAGAGATTCTGCCGAATGGTTTTCATCGTGGCGCGGCTGAGGGCGATGGCCTGCTGAATGCCGCGCAGATCACCCTTCACCAGCGTTACGCCGGCGCTTTGCATGGCCACGTCGGTTCCCGTGCCCATCGCGATGCCGACATCGGCTGCTGCCAGGGCGGGAGCATCATTGATGCCGTCTCCGGCCATCGCGACACGGTTGCCGCGGGCCTTCGCCGCTGCGATGTGCTCGAGCTTCTGCTGCGGTGTGACCCCGGCGGCGACGACGCTCAGTCCGAGCTGCTCGCCCACGCGCTGCGCGGTGGCGGCGTGGTCCCCGGTGAGCATGTGAATGCGCAGACCCAGGGCGTGAAGCGCGGCCACGGCCTCCGGCGAGCTGTCCTTGATGCGGTCGATGAGCGCGATGATGCCGGCGGGCTGATCGTCGATGACCACGACGACCACGGTGTGGCCTTCATTTTGCAAACGGGCGGCATGAGCGACGGAATCTGGATCCAGTTCGATGCCGTGCTGCTGAAGGTAGGCGGCCTGGCCGATGAAGACGTCCTTTCCATCGACCATGCCGATCACGCCGCCACCGGGCACGGCTTGAAAGTCCGAGACGGCGGCCAGCGGGATGCTTTCATCCTGCGCGGCACGGACGATGGCGGCGGCCAGCGGGTGCTCGCTCGCCGCCTCCACGGCGGCGGCCAGCGCGAGCAGCTCATGCGCATCGCGGCCGGACGCGGGCAGGACTTCAGTGACCGATGGCCTGCCCTCGGTGAGCGTGCCGGTCTTGTCGAGCATGAGCGTGTCGATCTTCTCCAATGCCTCGAGCGCCTCGGCATGGCGGATGAGCACGCCCATCTGCGCGCCGCGGCCGACGCCGGTGGTGACGGCCATCGGTGTGGCGAGTCCGAGCGCGCACGGGCACGCGATGATGAGCACGGCGACAGCGTTGACGACGGCAAAGGCGAGCCGCGGCTCGGGACCGAAGCTCCACCATGCGGCAAATGCAAGCATCGCCACGACCACGACAGCGGGGACGAACCAGCCGGAAACCCTGTCAGCGAGCTTCTGGATCGGCGCACGGCTGCGCTGGGCGCTGGCGACCATCTCTACGATGTGGCTCAACAGCGTGTCCGCACCGACGCGCTCCGCACGCATGATCAAAGAGCCGGTGCCATTGACCGTACCGCCGCTGACGCTGTCACCGGCTTCCTTCGCCACGGGCATGGGCTCGCCGCTGATCATGGATTCATCGACCGCGCTCGCGCCGCTGACGACGACACCATCGACGGGCACCCGCGTGCCGGGCTTGATGCGCAGCAGGTCGCCCGGCTTCACTTCGTCGATGGGCCGCTCGACTTCTGCATCATTCGTCACGATGACCGCGGTGTTCGGCGCCAGGCCGAGCAAGGATTTGATGGCCGACCCCGTCGCGGCGCGCGCGCGGCCTTCGAGCACCTGGCCGAGGAGCACGAGCACGGTGATCACCGCCGCGCTTTCAAAGTACACCGCCACGCCGCCACCATGCTGGTAGTGATGCGGGATCGAATCCGGAAAGAGGACTGCGGCCACGCTGAACCACCACGCCGCCATCACCCCGAGGCCGATGAGCGAGAACATGTTCAGCTTCAGCGTGCGGAAGGACTGCCACGCGCGCTGCAGCAGCGGCCGGCCGCACCAGAAGACGACGGGCGCGGACCACACCATCTGCATCCAGCGGTTCGCCATCGGCGGGATGATTCTAACCGCGGGCAGCCCTTCGCCCATCGAGAGTGCGAGCACCGGCAGCAGGAACACGGAGCCCCAGACAAAGCGCGTCCACAGCTCGCGCAATTCGCCGTCCTCGGCCTCGTCGCGCGGCCCGCGCCAGCGCGGATTGAGTTCGAGCGCCATGCCGCACATGGGACATGCGCCGGGCTTGTCCGATTCCGCTCCGGGGCACATCGGGCAGATGTACTTCGCCACGCTCGCGGTGTTCACGGGCGGCTCGTCTTCGTGATGGCAGTGGCAGCAAGAGGGCATCGGAAGGGGCGGAAGACTTGAAGACTAAAAGACAGAGGATCGGATCACCCGTTCGCACAACACCCGGTGATCTGGGCAGTACCTACGACGCGCAGCTCATACTTGATCAGCGTCCGGCAACCGGCGGGGCACATCTGTCTCAGTTGTTCTGCCTCTGGCTCTCCGGCCACGGCTCCGCCACCACTTGCAACAGCGCCTTGGCCTCCAGCGGCCGCAAATCGGGACGCGAGGAGAGAAGCCGCGCGAGCATCCCGGCGGCGCGTGGCGCGGCGAAGCTGCTGCCGGTGGTCTCGATGATGATGCCGCCTTTCCAGGGCACGCGCACGTTCACCCCATGCGCGGCGAATTCGACCAGCGACACTCCCTGATTCCGGTACAGCCGGTCCTCACGCGGCGCGGCGAGCATGTTCACGGTGATGACGGAGGAGAAATGACCGGGCCACTCGAGCCTGCGGAAGTCCAGGTTGTTGCACGCGGCGACGACATGCACACCGGCGAGATAGGCGCGATCCACCCAGTCCTTGTACATCAGCACCTGCTCCTTGATGCCGGCGCCGATGCTGCAGTTGATGATGTGATAGCCGCGCTCGATCGCCAGCAGCGCCGCGCGGCAGACCGCGTGGCTCTTTGACAAATTGCGGCCGTCGAGCACGCGGAAGCTGCCGATCCGGGCCTCAGGCGCGGTCTGCAATGCGGACCACGCCACCGCCGTGCCGTGGCCGAAGGCATCGCGTCCGCCGCCTTCCTCGATCACCAGACCGTCGTCCTGCTGCACGATGGCGATGTCATCGACGAGCGCCAGCGCGCCAAAGGACGGATGCGCGGCTTCGACTCCCGAGTCGATGATCGCGATTTTCACGCCGTTGCCGCGACCGTGTTCGAGCGCATCTTTCGCCTGCGCCGGTGTCATCCACGCGCGGCTCATAGTCCATTGTCCCAGCCGGTGATCACGCTGACGAGTTCGAACTCTATGAGCTTTCCGAGCACATGCGCGACGAACTGCATCTCTCCCAGCGCGGCCATCTCGAAGCCGGGCGGATCGGGCTCCTCCGCCAACTGCTTGGCCTTGATGCACGAGACCACTCCGCGCAGCCCTTTGGCGAAGGTGAGCGGCGCGGCGATCATCGAGCAGGTGAGCACCCCCAGCTTCTGATCGAGCGCCTTCGCCTGCATGCGGTTCGTGTAAACCTTGTTTTCGCAAAACGGCTGCTCGGTGGCCAGCACCATGCTCACGATGCCGGAGGTGAGCGGCTGCGCAAAGCCCGTCACCTGCGCCGCGCGCGTGCCCCACGCATGGCAGACAACCAGATTCTTCCCCTCCGGATCGACGAGCCATACCGCGCCCTCATGAGCGCCGGCGTTCTGAAAGGCGCGCTGCAGCAGGTTCTTCATCGTGGGATCCAGGAAGTCGTCGAAGTTCTCCGCGTTCAGCGACGACGCCGTGCGCATGATGCGGTCCGACAGCAGCGACGTGAGCTTTTCAAACTCGGGCGACGGCAGAAGTGAGGCGCGATCGTTCATGGGTGGACTTGAACGCCGCCGCCGCCGGTGCGTCAAGCGGCATGATTTCCGCGCGTGCGATGCGGCGGGGCTGCCAGCGCACCACAAGTGATGCCGGTGAAAGCGCAAGAAATAGACTGGTTTCAATGACGCCCGACGGGATATTGTCGTGGAAATCATCTCCGCCGCGCAGCCGGCGCGGCCGCCTTACGGTCCTTCTACTCTCATGAACACCCGCACACACTCCACCGCTTCGTGTTTCCCGTTCGTGTTGAAAACCGCCGTGCTCGCCGCTGCGCTGGCGTGGATGCATCCACCGGCGCGCGGCGAAATCCTCAACGAGGAGATCATCACCACGGACCTCAGCTATCACATCCTGTATTACACCACCGATTCGTCGAACACAGACTGGTTCACCTTGGACTCCGACGCGCAAACCATCGCCAGCTTCTACGATCCGGACGGCGCGGGCACGGGCATTCACGAGAACTATGTGAGCCTCGGCTTCCGCGAGCCGGACTTCGGCGTGTTCGGCTCGCGCGTGCTGCTGCGCACCGCGCCGCTGACCGGCGGACGCTCGAACGCGCTGTTTCCCGACCGCATCGTGCTGCCGCCGGTGTCGTTGAACGCGATGACCTTCACCGACAAGAAGGAGCTCTGCGCGCACGAGCTGCACCACATCGTCCAGTACCAATATGTGCCGTGGGGCCTGAACTTCCTCGATCTCTATCCCTTCGGCATCGAGGGCACGGCGACGGCGGCGGAGAACTGCATCTCCGCCGACGTGGATGCGAACACGAACCTCGACTACAACAACCCGCTCTACCCGACGCTGGTGGACTACTACATGTGGAACGAGTCGGACGACTATCTGTGGACCGGCAGCGGCTATCACTCCGGATTGTTCTGGACCTACCTGATGGAGCAGTTCGGCTCCGCGCGCACCGAGCCGGGATTCGGCGTCGATGTGCTGCAGCGTTTTTACGAGCTGGCGGACGCGCACCACGACGAGGGCGTGACGGACCTCATCGACCGCGTGCTCGGCGAGAAGGATCGCAAGACGACGAGCGCCTTCGACACCGGCGTGGACGTGCGCGAGGTGTTCCAGGACTTCACCATCGCGAACTGGCTCGCCAGCCGGTCGCCTTTGCTGAGCGTGTCCGATCCGGCCCGCTTCACCTACGTGGACAACATGCCGGCGGCTGCATCGTCGCCGTCGTCCACCACGCACGGCACGCTGGCAAAGGGAGCGAACACGGGGATGCAGACTTCGAGCGTCGAGCGCTACGCCGCGCGGTATCTGGAGTGCAATTTCAGTCTGACAGCGCCGAGCGACAGCTACGGCGTGGGCTTCTGGGCGCAGTCGCAGGCTTCGAACAAGAACTGGTTCTCGATCATCGGGAAGCGGCACTCGGGGCAGATCGACTTCATCCAGAAGAGCAGCGTCCATCCCGACGAGAACAATCCGTTTCAATACGCCGTGATGCAGAGCGCAACGGATCCGTACGAGACGTTTTACGTCGTGGCGAATGGCGACGAAACGGATTACCCCTCGCTGCTGGCCGATTTTGACTACTACTTCAGCTACTTCCAGCCCACGCTGGACATCCAGGAGCCGACCGCCGCGTATCTCGCGTATGTGGGCGATGGCACCGCGCCGGAGCGCTTCCTCGTGCGGCTGCGCGTGACGAGCCCCGACTATCTCGGCAGCGGTTCGATGAACGGGCTGACGGCTTCGCACTTCACCGTCTATGTCGGATCGACGACGGTCTCGTCGAACCTCGCGCCGGTGCTCAGCGCCGCGTATGTGCTGGGCGAGTACTGGCTCACCTGCCAGGCGCCGGTGAAATCGCCCGCGCCCGTCGGCGCGCAAAACATCACGGTGCAGCTCGGCGGCGTCTCGGACACGGAACAGGAGGCAGTGCTCTACGAACATCTCGAAGTCGATCAGATGATCGTGATCGACCGGTCGGGATCAATGTCCGCCACCTCCGGCGGCGTGCGCCGCGTGGACGGCGCGCGCGCGGCCGCACAACTCTTTGTCGATACCTCGGGCAGCGACGACCAGATCGGCATCGTGCGCTTCAGCGGCGACGGCACCGAGCCGGACTCCACGAGCTACGGCGACGGGCAGGTGATGTACTCGCTGCAAAAGATGAACTCGCAGTTCGAACGCGATTTGGTGAATCTCTTGATCGACACGACGAATCCCGCCGGCGACGTGCTCACACCAACCGGCAGCACCTCGATCGGCGACGGCCTGTATCACGGAGCGAAGGAGATCGTCGATCACGGCCAGAGCGGCGCGCAAAAGTGGATCATTCTCCTGTCGGACGGGGTGCAGAACGAGGATTCGAAGTACAGCGACCAAAAGGCGTTCCTCACCGGCCTCGGCGTTCACGTCGAGACGGTCGCGCTCGGCTCCGGAGCGGACAACGGGCTGCTTCAATCCATCGCGACGGAAACCTCGGGCAAGTATTACGAAGTCGCGGCACCGACCGATCCGCCCTTCGCTCCGCCCATTGGCAAAGGCGGCGCGCCCGCGAACCTCGGCCCCGGCGGCTCGGGCACGATGCTGATGGAGCTGGCGAACACGTTTCTGGTGAGCAGTGAGCGCATCCACCGCCGCGAGCGCATTCTCGAAGCCTCCGGCTCGCTCGCCGCGGGCGCCAGCACGAGTCCGACGCTGACGCTGACGGAGGGCGGGCTGACGGACTGCGTGGTCACGGCGTTCGGCGAGACGTCGGGCAAGATCGGCCTCACCATCACGCGGCCGGATTCCACCACCGTGCCCGCGCCCGATGCGGGCTACACGAGCACGACGCTGGATCCATCCGGGCACTACTGGGATCCGGGCTACTACGTGAGCTATCGCATCCCGTCGATGACCGACGGCATGTGGACGTTCTCCGTTTCAAACAGCGGCACGGCATCGCTGAACTACCTGCTCGTCGTCTCCGGCAAGAACCGCCAGGGCGCGGCCGTGCGGCTGTGCTTTGCGGAGTATCACGGCAACAGCACACTCTACGCGCAGAACGGCCTCTACCTGCGCGGACTGCCGATGCCCGTCGTAGCGATGATCACCGACGGCACCGGCCCGATCCGTGGCGCGACGGTGACGGCGGTCGTCACGCATCCGACGCGCGGCCCCGTGACGCTGCGGCTGCGCGACGATGGCAATGGCAATGACGGAGTGGCGAATGACGGCGTTTACTCCGCGATCTACCGGCCGACGACCGAGGCATCCTTCTCCGGCATGAACAACGCCGAAGGCTCGCCCGCCACCGTGAAGCCGAGCTATCAGGTCACGGTCGTCGCGACCGGCAAGGACAACTTGAGCCGCAACTTCCAGCGCGTGACGCGCGGCTCGTTTCAGGTCTTCGAGACACAGGAAGGGGGCGACACCGATGGCGACGGAATGCCCGACCGCTACGAAGCGCTGCACGCCGGAATCAACGCGAGCGTGGCCGATGCGACCGGCGACATCGACGGCGACGGCCTCACCAACTTCCAGGAGTACCAGCTCGGCACCGATCCCGCGCGCATCGACACCGACGGCGGCGGCGAGTCCGACTTCTCCGAGAACAGCCGCGGCGGGAATCCCGTCGATTACACCGACGACTTGATCAAGCAGCCGCTCGTCGCGCGCGTGCTCGACCGCTGGGGCGACCTGCGGCCGCCGGAGGCCGAGACGGCATGGATTCCAAAGCCGGGGCAGAACATCGTCACCTTCTCCGTCGAGCGCGGCTTTCATGACGTGGAAATCCGCCGCTCGACCAGCGCCAGCGGACCCTTTGCGCTCATCACCACGGTGCACGCCGACGTCGATGGCGGCATCTACATCGACACCGGCCTGACGAACGGCACGACGTACTACTACTATGTGCAGCCCCTCGATGCCGCGGGTCATCGCGGCGCGGCGAGCCGCGTATTCTCCGGCACACCACGTACGGATGTCGATTACCCGTCGGGCACTCTCTCGATCAACGGCGGCAGCCGCTACATCACATCGACCACGGTGAACTTGCAGTTCAACGTCTCGCCCGACGTGACGCAGATGAAGATCGGCGGGAGCGCGAACCTTTCCGCGCTGCCGTGGGTCGCGTTCTCCAGCAGCGTGGCCGGCTGGTCGCTCGGCGCTCCGCCGCCCTCCGGCACGCGGCGCAATGTGTTCGCGCTGGTGCGCGACGCGGCGGGCAATGAGACGCTGCTCTCCGCATCCGCGACCTTTGTCGCTCCGGCCGCGGCGGCCACCGTCACCGGCACGGCGGTCACGTCGCTCGATTCAAACAATCGCAACATCAACGTGCGGCTCAAGAGCGGTGCATCGGTGAACGAGATTCACACCGGACCGTCCGGCGCGTTCGCGCTGCCCGTGCCCGCCGGCACATGGGACATCAGCATCTCGCAGCGCGGCTACCAGCCCTTCTTGTTGAACGGCGTCGTGCTCGCCGCCGCCAGTACGCTCAATCTCGGCACCATCAATCTTACTCCCATCGACAGCGATGGCGACAGCCTGCTCGACGTGCCCGAACTGCGGACCTACAACACCAACCGCCACCGCCCTGACACCGACGGTGACGGCCAGTCCGATGGCGCGGAGATTCTCCTGCTCTTCACCGATCCGCTCGATCCAAACTCGCTCCTGCGCGCCACTGGCACGCCGGTCGTGAACACGAGCGCCGGCACGATCACCATCACCTTCGCGAGCGTCAGCGGAGTGACCTATGGCTTCGAGACATCCACCGATCTCGCGTCATGGTCCACCGTGATGAGCAGCGGCACGCCGTACAAAGTGACAGCCACCGGCCCCGTGACCACGGCCACGCTGGGCTTCACACCAGGCACCTCGAAGTTGTTCGTCCGCATTACTTTCCCGTGATCCGCCGCGCCGGCGGCCGCGGGATCTCCGCCCGCCGGCAGAAGTAGCGCATAGATGCGGGCGGGGGCTTCGTTTGTACCAGCCCCAACATGAGAAGAACCCCGACCATTCAGGCGTGGCTGCTCGCCGCCATGCTCGTCTGCTCCGCGCGTGCGGAGGATGCGCCCGCGGTCGATCCTGATCTGCCGCAGCCGTTTGACGAAACCCAGACGCAGGCGCTGATCTCGCAGTCGCCCTTCACGCGCACTGTGAATCTCAAAGACTCGCTGCGCCTCACCGGCATCGCCTATGTCGGCGGCAAGCCGGTGGCCACGATGCTGAACAAGGAGACGCGGCAGAGCTTCACCGTGTCCGACGAGCCGAACGCCCAGGGCATATGGCTCACGGAGGCCGCCCCGAGCGCTGAGCTCGACGAGAGTATGGTCACCATCCTGGTCGGTGACGAGACAGTGACCATGCACTACGGAGACGAGCAGCTCAGCCCGGGTGCCGCGAAAAAAGGCGCTCCCACCTCGCATCTCGCCGGCTCGAAGTCGAAGTCTTCCTCCTCCGGCCACGTTCCGGGACTGGACGGAGGCGGAGAGCATGTGAAGGCCTCTTCGCTGCTCGGCAGCGAGGCGAAGGCGCTGTACGAAACGCTTTCTTCCTCCATGCGCTCGAGGTTCAAGGACATCATCCACTCCCGCGTGGAGAAGCATCCGGACATGACGCCCGACCAGCTCTCTGCCTACGCCGAGAAGCTCGTGGCCGGCCTGAAAAAGGCCGAGGACAAATCTGCTGCCGGCGGCTCAAGCGAGAAGGTCAAGAAGTCTGGCAGCAAGCCATCGAAGCTCAGGTAGAAGCCCGCCCACATGTTTTGACGGGTGCATCCGTGCGGAGTGGCAGGCTGCGGGGCCGGTGACAAAACTGTTCCAAAACTGGCACGGCGCTTGCATTCGAAATGTGCTTCGTGTAAGACGCACGCCCCCTTTTGCCGGGCATCCGTCCTTTGATGGTCATGCCCGCCAAGATCGGGGACAAAAACCACACCAAACCCCCGCCATGAATACATTGACCCCAGTACAGGAACAGATCGCCCAGCGCGCCTATCACCTCTATCTCGAAAACGGTTGCCAGCACGGACGCGACCTCGACCACTGGCTCGCCGCCGAGAAGGAGATCGGCGGCAAGTTCTTCACGCCGCCGCCGCCCAAGAAGGCAGCCTCAAGAAAAGCCCCGGCACCGAAGCCCGCCGTCACGAAGAAAGCCGCCGCGAAGAAGCCGGGGGCGCGCAAGGCGTGACGCACGGAGACTGACCACAGTCTCAGCGCGCGGCTCCTCGCCCGCAGTCCTTCAGGCCGCCGGCCCATCATCGCTGGATCGACAGCCGCAAGAACTCCCGCACGCCCGAAGGCGTGCCGGACCACGACGCAACGCCCGCCGCTGAAAAACTCACCGGCCCGGCATCTTGCCACACGACGAGGTCCGCTGAACGCTGAAGGCGTGCCGCGCTGAGCGGCACGCCGCTCCAGTTCGCCTGGACGAGCCCCGATGAGATCGTGACCGCATTGAGCTGCGGCGGAAAAATCATCGACAACGCACCGGCGATGCGCGCATCGGCAAAGAGCAGATCATGCACCCGGCCGCCGGCCAGCAGATTGTCCACCGCCAGAGCCGTCAGGCTGATGTCCTGGCCGATGATGAACCCGCTCGCCGCGAGATGCGGCGACTGCGTGGCCATCACGCTTTCGAGCGGCCAGCCGTGCCACTGGAAGAAACCAGGGGTGGTGGCCATGAGTTGCGAGAGCGCCACGGCCAGCGGATTTGCCGCCGGCGTGGATGAGTAGTACGGCAGCCCGCCGGCCACGCTGTAGATCGTGGCGTCCGAGTAGTTCGCCGCGGGCGCGTCCGGGCTGCTGCGCGGCTTTGCGATGGAACCGGTCGAGCCATTGAAGAACGCGAAGGTGAGCGAGTCGAGGAAGCCGCGCTCTTTGCGGAAGTATTCCACATGCCCCTGGTAGGACGTGCGGCTCTCGGCGAACCAATTCACTCCATTGAAATCCGCCGGACACCTGTGCAGGCCGAGCAGCGCGCTGGCGTAAAAGACAGTGAAGGGATCGCCATTCCATGTGGCGTGGCAAACGAAGGTCTGCGCGGCAGGCCCGGGCGGGACATAGGTGACGAGATCGCGCCGCCACGCAGTCCACAGCGCCCGCGGATCGAGCGTGATGTCCGATGCGCAGGCCATCACGTCCAGAAGCAGGGTCTCCTGGCTCCACCAGTCCCACCACCCGGCGAAGCCAGACGCCGGATACCAGGCCATGCGGAACTGATTCAGGTGCCCCGGCGTGGAAGTGTCGAGCCAGCCCTTCCAGTCGACGAGGTCACGCGCGCTGGTGTAGTCGGTGAGCACGGTGCCGCCGAAGTACTGGGCGCAGGCCGCCAGTCCGTACATCAGGAGCGCCGTGTCGATGCTGCTCACCTCGGCGCTGCCGTGAAACTCACCGGCGACACCGTCCCAGACGTAGTAGTGAAAGAGCATTCCCTTGTATCCGTAGAGCGCACGCGCCGCGGGCGTGACCGCCTGGGCGGACTTGGTGATCATCTCCTTGATCCGTGCGGACGCATCAAGTGCGATGGCGGTGCCCTGGGAAAGTGTGATGACACTCGTCGCCACCGCAGCCGGCAGCGCGGCAAGAGAGAGTCCGCTCGCCGCCAAGTCGATCTCGCCCGTCGGCGAAAACGGTGACTGCGCGTACAACCCATGACGGATGGATATGGTGCCCGGGTCATTCGGTGCGCGGCCCGCCGCATAGAAAAGACAGCGCTGCCGCAAGAGGGCCATGTCTTCCGGCACGCCGGCTCTGGTTTGAATGAGTGCAAGGCAGAGGGCGACGCCTGCCGCTACGATGGGGTGTCTCGGTAATTTCATGGACATCGGAGTTGCGTTCTCGATTTGAAGTACGGGGTTCACTACTCGCTTCCATCCCCGGTCCGGTTTGTGCGGCGATGGGTGAAAATTGATGAGTTTTGCTCCCGAAGGCCCATTCCTTGCATTGCGCGGGCACGGCGCGGCCGTCATCATGGCTCGTATGTCGTCCCAAGCTGGCCATGATCCTCGACGCACCCCGTTCTCCTGGCGGGACGGAGCAGCGTGGCTGGTGGTTTTTGCGCTCATTTACACGGTGATCAATGTCGCCGACGAATGGCGCGCGCCGCTGCGGCAGAGCGCCGTGATTCATCTCGAAGCGCGCTATCTGCCCGGCTACACGTTTTACAGCCTGATGCGCGGCATCGCGGCCTACGTCGTGTCGTTTCTCTTCACGATGGTCTATGGCTACATGATGGCCCGCGTGCGCGGAGCGAGCCGTGTGATGCTGCCGTTGCTCGACATCCTGCAGAGCATTCCTGTTCTCGGCTTCCTGCCGGGTTTCGTGCTCGCGCTCGTTCATCTGTTCCCGCATCGAAACGTCGGCCTCGAGATGGCCTCGGTGCTGATGATCTTCACCGGCCAGGTCTGGAACATGACGTTCTCGTTCTACAATTCGCTGCGTTCCGTGCCGCAGGATCTCGTGGAAGTCAGCCAGCTCAGCGGCCTCGGCTGGTGGCAGCGTTTCATGTCGCTCGATCTGTCTTACGCCGCACCGGGACTCATCTGGAACAGTATGATGTCGATGGCTGGCGGCTGGTTTTTCCTCGCGGTCAGCGAGGCCTTCGTGCTGGGCGATCACGATTTTCGCCTGCCCGGTGTGGGCGCTTACATGAGCGTGGCCATTGAGCGTGGTGACGGAGAAGCGCAGGTGCTCGGCGTGCTGGCGATGATCATCATGATCGTCGCTCTCGATGTCGTCGTCTGGCGTCCAGTCGTCGCTTGGGCACATCGCTTCAGCGATGAACAAGGCCGGCCCGCCACGCTTCTCTTCTCATGGGACTGGTGGGGCCGCACGCGACTGGCCGCATGGCTTGGCGCATTCGGTCGCAAAACACGACTCTGGATTGCCTCGCTGCCGATCGGCGGAGCGATGCCTGACGTTTTGAAAAGGCCACGTCGCCCGAGAGGCTGGCGCGCATGGACAGGCCGTGTCTTCATCTGGCTCGTATGGGCGGGCATCATCGCATCCGTCGGCTTTTACATCGATCTCGTGCAGACGGTGCACTGGTCGCAGTGGCTGGATTTGATCCGCGATACCGCGCTGACCTTTGGTCGCGTGCTGGCCTCTGTCGTGTTCGCCACACTTTGGACCGTGCCCGTCGGCGTGTGGATCGGCACGCATAAAAAATGGGCGCGGCGTTTGCAGCCCGTGATTCAAACTGCGGCCAGCTTCCCCGCGCCGATGCTTTATCCACTCGTGCTCGGCCTCGCGATAAGCGCGGGCTTCGGCCTCGAGAGCAGCTCCATCGCGCTGCTGCTGCTGGGCACACAATGGTATGTGCTCTTCAACGTGATCGCCGGCGCATCCGGCATGCCGAATGATCTGCGCGAGGTGTGCTCGCTCGCCACTCTGCGCCGGTCTCGCGTGTGGACTGCCTACATTTTGCCCGCGATTTTTCCACAGCTCGTCACCGGCTGGATCACCGCGATGGGTGGCGCGTGGAATGCGAGCGTCGTCGCTGAATACCTGCGCTATCAAGGCTGCACGCTGAGCGCCACGGGGCTCGGCGCGACGATCAGCAAGGCCACCGAGCACGGTGACTTTGCCACGCTCGCCGCCGCCGTGGGGCTCATGTCCGTCTCCGTCGTCGGCTTCAATCGTCTCGTATGGCGGCCGCTCAGCCGTCTCGCGCAAAACCGTTACGCTGCCCTTCAGTAGCCATGCCTGACTCACTCATTGATCTCGAAAACGTGACGCTCCATCTTCCCGGCAGCGATGGCAGGCCGGTGGAGATTTTGCACGACATCAGTCTTTCGGTGAAGGAACGCGAGGTCGTCGCCATCCTCGGACCATCCGGCTGCGGAAAATCGACCTTGCTCCGCGTCGTCCTCGGCCTCACCGAGCCCGACGCAGGTCGTCGTCTTTATCGCGGCAAGCCTTTGCACGGCCTTACGCCCTCGACCTCGCTTGTGTTTCAGAGCTTTGCCTTGTTCCCTTGGCTGACGGTTCACGAAAACATCGCGCTTTGCCTCGAGAACCTCGGCCTCACTGACGAAGAATGTGACAAACGCGTGCATGAAACCATCGACGCCGTCGGTCTTGAAGGCTCGGAGAATGCATATCCGCGCGAGCTGTCGGGTGGCATGAAACAACGAGTCGGCATCGCCCGCGCGCTCGCCGTGCGGCCCGCGCTGCTTTGCATGGACGAGCCGTTCAGCGCGCTCGATGTGCTGACAGGCGAGACATTGCGCAATGAAGTCATGGACCTCTACCGCTCGCCAAAATCACCGATCAACGCCGTCATCATGGTCACGCACAGCATCAGCGAGGCTGTGTTCATGGCCACGCGCATCGTCGTCATGGGCGCGCATCCCGGCGTGATCCGCGCCGTGCTCGACAATCCCCTGCCCTATCCGCGTGATGAGCGACATCCCGAATTCCTGCGACTTTCCCAGCAGATTCACGGTTTTATTTCGCAGAGCATCATGGCCAGCACCCAGGCTACCGGCGTCGATCGCGCGCCGCAGCATCAGCTCGTTCAGTCGATCCCAAACACCAGCCTCGCCGCCACCATCGGTCTTCTCGAAGTGCTCGAGAACGAGGGCGACATGGACTTCTTCGAGTTGCAGCAGCACGCCGGCCTCGAACTCACCGATCTGCTGCTCATTTTGAAGACGGCCGAGATCTTCGGCTGGGTCGCCACGCCCGCGAATCGCGTCGTCATGACCGCCGCCGGCCGCGCCTTCCTCGCCGCCGACATTAACACGCGCAAAAATGCCGTCCGCGCCGGTCTGCGCGACATCCGGGTCTTCCAGGTAGTCATCGAGACGCTGCGCACGGAGACTGACGGCGAGGTCGAGGAATATTTGCTCAAAGACAAGCTGTCACGCTTGTTCCCCTACGAAGACTCAGCCCGGACGATCCAGACCATCACCAACTGGGCCCGCTACGCCGAACTGTTCAAATACGACAGCGACCGCCACCTGTTCTACGAGCTCCACCCGGAGACTGCGGCGGCCTGAACCGCGCGTTCCCTTCTAGCCAAGCTCGACGAGAATCTCACGCGGCTTCGCACCTTCGCCCGGACCGATGATGCCGCGATCTTCGAGGAGATCCATCATGCGCGCGGCGCGCCCGTAGCCGAGGCGCAAACGGCGTTGGAACAGGGACGTGGATGCCTTCTTTTCCTGGCGCACGACTTCGAGGCACTTTTCGAGCGTCTCCTCTTCCTCGGCAGAGACGCCGCCTTCGCCTTCCTCGCCCTCGAACGATTCGGCTCCGGCCTCGGTGGCTGCATCGTAGATTGGCCTGCCCTGGCTCTCGCAATACTGCACGAGACCATGGATTTCATCATCGGTGACCAGCGCACCCTGGGAGCGCACGGGCTGCGAACCGCCGGGCGGGACGTAGAGCATGTCCCCTTTGCCGACGAGGTTTTCGGCGCCCTTGCGGTCGAGGATGACGCGGCTGTCGAGCGCGGAAGCCACCTGGAAGGCGATACGCGACGGCACGTTTGCCTTGATCACACCGGTGATGACATCGGCGCGCGGCGTCTGCGTGGCAACGATCAGATGGATGCCGGCGGCGCGCGCCATCTGCGTGATGCGGGCGATGGCGACTTCGATGTCAGCCGGCGCGGTCTGCATGAGATCGGCCAGCTCGTCGATGATGACGACGATGTACGGCATCGTGTCGGGGATGACGAGTTCGTGCTTCGGACGCGGCGGCGGCGAGGCGTCGCTGGTCCAGTCTTCACCGGGTGCTGGCGGAGCGAGGGTGACGTTGAACAGCTCGTTGTCGTCCATTTCCGCGATCATCTCGGGCGTAGTCTCCTTGAGAGGCTTCCGCGGCTTGAGCGGCGCATCAAGGACAGGCGGCTCCGTGGCGAGGCTGGCTACGGGGGCGGCCGAGGCGCTTGAAGCAGCGGCCTTCTTCCGGTTCCGGTTGTTGAAGACCTCGAAGTTCCGGCAGCCTTCCTGGGCGAAAATCTGGTAGCGAGTCTCCATCTCGCGCACGACCCAGCGCAGCGCCATGAGCGCCTTCTTCGGATCGGTCACCACAGGCAAGGCGAGGTGCGGGAGGTTCGCGTAGGTCTGCATCTCCACCACCTTCGGGTCGATGAGGATGAAGCGCAGCTCGTCCGGTGCGAAGCGGCAGAGCAGGCTCGTGACGATGCTGTTGATGCACACGCTCTTGCCGCTGCCGGTGGCACCGGCCACGAGGAGATGCGGCATGGCGGCGAGGTCGCCGATGATCGTCTTGCCGTAAACATCCTTGCCGAGCGCAAGCGGCAGACGCGCCTTGCCATTCTGGAAGGCATCGTCTTCGAGGAGTTCGCGGACGGGCACGATGACTTTTTCGGTGTTTGCCAGTTCGATGCCGACGGTGTCCTTCCCGGGGATGGGGGCAAGAATGTTGATGCGTTCGGCCTTCGTGGCGCGGGCCAGGTCGGCGTCGAGATTGGCAATGCGCGCGACACGCAGCCCGTCGCTGGGACGCACCTCGAAGCGCGTGATGGCGGGTCCGCGCGTGATGTCACCCGGAGTGACGGTGATGCCGAAGCTGGCGAGCGTGCGCACGATGGTGGCCTGTGTGTCGAGCAGCGCCTGCCGGTCGGCGGGATGGTGGCCGTTGTTTTGCGGCCAGCGCAGCAGGTCGAGGCTGGGCAGTTTGTAATCCTTGAACACCTCGGTGAGGCTTCCCACAGGCGCGGTGGAGATGCGTTCCAGCTTTTGCGCGCGCTTCTTCTCCCACACCTCCGCCAGCGGCGGCTTGTCTGATTTCGACGGCACGCGTGGGGCCGAGGCATCAATGATCTGCGGCGGCGGGGGCGGATCAAACTGCAGCGGCAGCTCGGTCGTGACCATTTCTTCCGGGGCCAGGCTGTCCGGGGTGATCTCGGACACCTTCGCCCCACGGGGCTTGCGCCGCGGCGCGGCAACAGGCGCGGCGGGCGGTGCAGGTACCGGCAGGCGCGAGACGACGATGTCCGGCACTCCGGCGTAGGCCTGGCGCATCTTCCACTGGGAGATCAGCTTCGGAATCTCGCCCTTGAGGCTCGAGAGCACGTCGAGGGGATGCAGGCCGGTGACGAACACCAGTCCGATGCAATAACAGAGGCCGAGCACGAAGGTGGACCCCACCTTGCCCAGCAGGTTGTCGAAAACCACGCCGCCCAACAGATGCCCCACACCGCCGCCGCCCCCAAACGGAGCGATGCCATTCCTCAGTTGGAACCAACCCTGGATGTGCAGCAGAGCCGCCGCACTCAACACGATGAGCACCAGACCAAGCCACGCACGGGCCGTCACCCGCAAGTTTGAGGTCATCTTGCACACTCCGAACCACGTCAGGCAAAACGGAATCAAGTACGTGGCCGCTCCGAGCAAGAACAGAGAGTAACCAGCCGCCAGCGCGCCCATGCGGCCCACGAAATTCTGGGTCACCGCGTTCGGCTGGGCAGAAGGGCTGAGGCGGCTCCACGTCGGCAGGTCACGCGGATCATACGAGAACAGCGCCAGAAAATAGAGCACCGCCAGCCCGATCATGACGATGCCAAGCACATCGTCCCAAGCGGACTCGACTTCTTCGGTGCTGCGGCTGCGCTGCGGACGAGGGCGGTTCATGTAGTGGGGGCGTTTCAAATTAAAGCTTAAGTTTAGTTAACAAACCAAAAACCTCAATGCCTATCTCTCCAATCTGAACGCCCTCACAAAAAGCACCCACAATCCGGCTTGGCACACGGCCACGCCGACCGGAAGGTGGCGGCATGAAAACGAAAAACCTCGCCCTCTTGCCGGCTGTCGCGGTGATCCTCGTGCTGACCGGCTGTCCGGAAACCAATGTGCCGCGCGACTTCGGCTCCTGTCCGCTCAAACTGAACGCCGAAGAGTGGAACGGAGTGTGGGCCGACCCCGCCGATGGTGAAGGCATGACCTTCAAGGTCGTGGATGCCGCCAAGGGGCAGCTCACCATCACGTTCCCGGCCAAGGCCAACAAGGAACCAGAAGTACTCCAGGTCGTGATCAACGAAGTGAACGGTGGCGAGACGGAGAAGAAGCTCGCTTTCTTCATCCACTTCGACAAGACCGCCGCTGCGGCGGGCCTCGGCCCCTTCAATCTCATCCGCCGGCCGGAGAATGGCGTGCTGCGTCTCTGGAACCTCAGACACGATGTGATCGAGGCGGCGGTAAAGAGCGGCGAACTGAAAGGCACGCTTACAAAGGTGCCAAAGACCAAGGACGAAGCCGAACACCAGCACGCGCAGCTCGCCGCCGACCCTGCGAACTACCAGCGGATCGTGGATGCGAAATTCTGGGATTGGACTGATCCGGGCGTCTTCGTGCGCACAAAGGAAAAATAACGGCCCGCGGCGTGGAGCCGGAAAGTCCGCGGCATGTTGCGGCGTGGTCTTGCGCTCCATGCGCCGCTTTTGCTTCATCCTCGCCGCCGCTTCCCTGAACGTCCACGCTCTTACCGAGACGGAAATCCAAGGCCATATCGACGAGGCGGTGAAAGCCGGCGGTGGCGAGGTGGTGATACCGCCCGGCGTGCATGTGATCGAGCGCGGACTTGTGATCAAAGCTGCGAGGAATCTGCGCCTCATCGGCCTCGATGCCGAGAAGTGCGTGCTCAAAGCGCCGCCGTTAAGCTATGCGGAAACCGCGGCGGGCACGCCGGCGGGAAGCGACCGCATCGCCACGGCGCGCCTGCAGAATATCAAGCCCGGCATGAGGCTGCACATCGAGGCCGATGGCGAGACCGACAGCTTCACGAAGAAACCGAAACCCTACATGCTCGCCATCGTCAAGGCGGTGGAAAAGGACGCCATAGTCCTCAAAGAGCCGCTCAAGTTCCCCGTGCCCGCCAGGGCGCTGGTCCGCGATGAGGCCGCGCCTAATCTCATCGAGGTACGTGGTGCGAGCGAAGGCGTGCGCATTGAAAAGCTCACCCTCGACGGCGGCAGGACGGACGGTGACCCGCCAGTGCGCGGCCACGCGCAGCTCTGCGGTGTGTTTGCTGCCGGCCCCTACTCGTATGAGAAGGGACCGACGGGGCCGAAAGTGAAAGGCGTCGTCGTCTCCCGCTGCATCATCCAGCGCTGCTTCGGCCGGGGCGTGGCCTTCTACTCGGTCGATGGCTCGTCCGTGGAGGACAGCACGATCATGGATACGAATGATGAGGCGGTCGATCTCGATCACTTCACGACGAAGACCATCGTGCGCCACAATCACGCCGCGCGCTGCAGCGTGGGCGTCGAATTGAATGACGCGAATGACTGCGCGGTCGAGGCAAACGAGTTTCGCGACTGCGGCACGGGCATCAATCTCTGGCGCTGGTGCAGGATGCCGGAGCTGAACCAAGGGAACCGCATCACCGGCAATCTTTTCACCGGTGCCAGAGGCAACGGCATCCAGATCGCCACAGGCACCGCGAGGAACACGGTGAGTGAAAACGAGATACGCGACTCCGGACGCAACGGCATCAGCCTCGCCGGCTCGAACCAGATCGTCCGTGGAAACTTGGTCGGTGGCAGCAAGCTGAAGGACGTGGTGGTGAACGAAGGCGAGCACGAAATCAGCGCCAAGTAGCGGCACGCCATCGCCGCCCGGTGCCGATCATTTCTCCACCTCGATCCGGTAGAGAGGTGTGGGCACATGTTCGCTGGTGAGCCAGAGGCTTTTGCCATCCGGGCCGAAGCACACGGCTTCGCATTGAATCATGGCCGGCGGCACGATCCGCAACGGCGTCTGTGCCAGGGGATCGGCCAGCGGCTTCGCGGGATCCAGCCTCCATTCGTAGATGCTCGAATACGTGCTGACCACGAGGCGGGTGGCGTCGGGCGAGAAACACGCCCCGGTGGCCATGCAGTTGTCGATCGAACGCTTGCCGGGGCGCCTGAGCGGCGGAATGCGGAATTGCGCCACGGCTTCGAGGTTCATGCAAGCGCTGGTCTGCAGCTTCACGGGAAACGCATACACGCCGCACTGGCCGGTCTCGGACTTCGTGATGACGAACAGCCGTCCGGTCCTCGGATGGCAGAGGAGCGACTCCGCATTGTGCCTGCCGTCAGGGTAGGCGGCCCGGAGCTTCCTCACGAGCGTGGCCTGCGTCTCTGCCGGCTCGCCAGAGGCAGCGGAATCGAGGACCGGCTCGGCGACTTGATACACCTCCAGCTCGGAGCGGATGAGCAGATTGTCCCCGATGTCGCCGATGAACAGCGTGGGCGTGCCCTCCTCGTCCGGACCGCTCGCGATATCCTCCCAGTCGAAGTTTGCCGCGCCTTTGATCTCGCAGCGGGCGCGCGTGCAGCCTTTCTCATCGATGGCAAAGAGGAACGGACCGCCGCCCGAGTCGTTGAGCGTCCAGAAGATGCCCGGGCAGCGGCGGCTGATCGCAAGGCCCGAGCTTTCGTTGACGCGCGCATCGGCAAGTTTCGCGGCCAGCGTGGTCTTCCACTGTGCGTCCTCGGCGCTCGCGCAGCAGACGGTGAGAGCCAGGAGCAAAGCCTTGATGATCCTCGACATGCGTCCATCGAGGTTCAGCCAAGGGGCTGCGCCGGGCCCGGGATGATCCGCTGATAGTGGGTGTTCACGCGGTTGAGGAACCATTGCCAGGTGCGTCCGGGCCGCCCGTTGTCCAGAAGAAAGTGCGGGCAGTCCTTGTGCGGCTGCTTGATGTAGGGGCTGATGCGCGGCCAGTGGTAATGCGGTACCACATGACCGAGCGGAATGTTGTAGGTGTACATCAGATAGGCCGCCAGCTTCGCGGTTCGGTCGATGGTCTGGCCGAGATCATTCCCGTAGTGCTCGCACATTTCGATGCCGATGGAGTAATTGTTCCCAGGTCCGTCAAAGTCGGCATGCTCGCCCTGCTCGCGGCACGGCAGATGCTGGACGGCCACATCCTGCTGCACGGTGAAGTGCCATGTGAGGAAGCCGATGCGGTTGCCCCCAGGGCGCTTTGTGGCACGCAGCGCGCCACGCTTCAGCGCCAGCGCATGCTGCCAGGCATTGCCGGTCTTGTTCTCCGTCGCATGGATCGTCACGTACGTCGGCTTCATGGGCCGGTAGTATTTGCGCCCCACCGTGCCGGACGGGATGAGATCCTTCGCGACGTGGCATTCCGCGAGCAATTGCGCCGGCGTGACCTTCGGCAGCGGACCGGTGCCCATGCGCGATTCCCAACTCCGCGACCGCGGAGGTGGCTGGGTGGAGCAACTGCACATCATGCCAATGGCAATGCCGACGAGCGCGATTCGAAGGTGGTTCATGCGCTCCACTATGCGCGCCGCGCTCAATTTTGCCAGCGACGATGAAAAGACACCCTGGACTCTTCGGCTGCCGCCATCAGGTCCTCGCCAGATTCGCAAGCCAAATGGGAGCACAGGACACCTCTCCGGCAGTCTGTTCTCCACGTCCCCGGGCGCAGTCACGATCCCCGGAACGCCATGGCAGCGCCAGCGATGCTCAAGACACACATCGAGGCCGTCTCCGCCCGCAGAGTGAGAGGTCCGAGCGACACAGGGATGGCACCATGCCGGATGGCGATGCTCATTTCCTCCTGCGTGAAATCACCCTCCGGCCCGACGAGCGCCAGGAGGCTGCAAAATGTGCCTCCGGCCTTCTGCCGCGCATCTGCCATCGCCTGGAGCATCGGCATGGAATGATCCGAAATCGCGGCGATCACCGTGAGGGCGGTGCACGCCGAGCCGCCGCACACTTCTTCCATCCGGCGCGCGGGATGGAGCACGGGCACCCACGCGCGGCGGCACTGCTTGCAGGCCTCGACGACGATTCGCTGCCACTTGTCATGTTTCCGCGCGGCATCGTCCGCTCCGAGCTTCACGACGCACCGCTCGGTGATGAGCGGCTGAATCTCCGTCGCACCGAGTTCGGTGGCTTTCTCGAGCAACCATTCCCAGCGGTCCGCTTTGATGAGCGCGGGAGCAAGCGTGACGCGGCCGGCCGGCAGCTCGATGTGTTCGACGGCAATGCAGTCGAGCATGATTTCGTGCTTGTTGATTGTCGCAATGTGCGCGCGGGCCATGTCGCCGACACCATTGAAAACGATGACTTCATCACCTTCACGATGGCGCATCACTTGAGAACAGTGCTTCGCTTCATCGTCGAAGAGTTGAAGCGATGACGCGTCCCATTGCGCGGGCGGGATGTAGAAGCGGTCGGACATTCAAGGGTGGTGCAAACTTCCAGCTCGCAGCATGTGGCGTGCAAGCTGGAAGCTTGCACCACCGTCACGCTATCGGCCCGCTCTGCGCGGTCGTGTGGTCGTAGGTCGCGAGTTTTTTCAAATACGTCGCATACTCCGTCTTCCCGAGCTTGTCGGCCCAGGCGAGGAGCTGATCGCGGCTGACCCAGCGCTTGTTGTAGGCGATCTCTTCGAGGCACGCGATCTTCAGGCCCTGACGATGCTGGATGATCTGCACAAACTCCGCCGCTTCCATCAGCGAGTCCGGCGATCCCGTGTCGAGCCACGCCGTGCCGCGCCCGAGCACTTCGACGTTCAACTCGCCCTTCTCGAGATACACGCGGTTCAGGTCGGTGATCTCGTATTCGCCGCGCCGTGAGGGCTTCAGTTCCTTCGCGATCTCGCACACCTTCTCGTCGTAGAAGTACACCCCCGGCACCGCGTAGTTGCTCTTCGGTTGCGCGGGCTTTTCCTCCAGCGAGATCGCGCGGCCCTTCGCATCGAACTCGACGACGCCATAAATCTCCGGCGTGGCCGTGTAGTAGCCGAAGATGGTCGCCCCGCGCTCCTGTTTGCCAGCGTTCTCGACTGACTTCCGGAACTGCGAGCCGTAGAAGAGATTGTCACCGAGTACCAGCGCGGCGGGCGAGCCGTCGAGAAATTTTTCGCCGATCACGAATGCCTGCGCGAGACCGTTCGGCACGGGTTGCTCCGCGTATTCAAAGCGCAGGCCGAACTGCGAGCCATCGCCGAGGAGCCGGCGGAAGTTTGGCAGGTCGAGCGGCGTCGAGATGATCAGGATGTCCCGGATGCCGGCGAGCATCAGCGCCGAGAGCGGATAGTAGATCATCGGCTTGTCATACACGGGCATGAGCTGCTTGCTCACGGCGATGGTCAGCGGATACAGACGCGTGCCGGAGCCTCCGGCGAGGACGATGCCTTTGCGGTTGGACATGCGGCGGAGGATGGCGCGGGTGCGGAGCTTCGCAAGTCAGCGGTGCCGCGCGTGAAACTATTCAGTAGGCAGTGTTCAGTGTTCAGTGTTGAATGCGCGGCTGTGCGGCAATCTCATGCGCCTCGCTGAATACTGAAAACTGATCACTGAATACTTTCCTCGATGCCCCCGCGTCTCCACCACGCCCTCACCCTCGCCACCGCGCTGCTGTTATGCGCGTGCGGTCGTATGCATGAGAGGGCGGACTTGGTCTTCATCAATGGCGCGGAGCCGGAGACGATCGACCCGGCTATCGTGACGGATCAGGTGAGCATGAGAGTCTCGAACGCCATGTTCGAGGGCCTCTGCCGAAACAACGCAGACGGAAAACCCGAGCCTGGCATAGCTGAACGCTGGGACGTTTCGACGGACAAGAAAACGTACACCTTTCACCTCCGCGCCGAGGCAAAGTGGAGCAATGGCGATCCGGTCACCGCGCGTGACTTCGTTTTTTCGTGGAGACGCGCATTGTTGCCGGAGACGGCTGCGGACTACGCATCGATGCTTTACATCATCCGCGGTGCACGGGCGTTCAACGAGGGGACGAACCCCGACTTCAGCCAGGTCGGTGTGCGCGCCATCGAAGATCACACGCTGGAAGTCGAGCTGGAGAACCCGACGCCGTATTTCATCGATCTCTGCGCCTTTCCCACGCTCGCACCGGTGCATGAGGCCACGCTGGCGAAGCACAAATCCGCGTGGGTGAAGCCGGAGAACGTCGTCGTGAACGGCTCGTATTTGCTGAACGACTGGCTGCTCGATGATCGCATCGAGCTGAAAAGCAATCCGGGCTACTGGGACGCCGCGAACGTGAAGATGCGCACGATCGACGTGATGCCGGTGAGTGATCCGAATACGGCGCTCAACTACTTCCTCACCGGGCAGGTCGATCTCATGATGGACAAGGGCACCGTGCCCGTTTCTCTCGTCGCGAAGCTCAAGCAGCAGACGTGGTTCCACACCGGGCCGTTCCTTGGCACATGGTTCATCCGCTTCAACGTCAACAAGCCGCCGTTCAACGATCCGCGCGTCCGCCACGCGCTCAGTCTGGCGATCGATAAAAAGCGCATCACCGAGAAAATCACGCAACTCGGCGAGCGCACGGCCTTTGCCCTCGTTCCGCCGGGAGCCGGGGCTGATTACCAGCCGCCGAAGGGCGATGACTTCGATCCGCAAAAAGCGCGCGAGCTGCTCGCGGCTGCCGGCTTTCCTGGTGGCAAAGGATTTCCGCTCATCGAGTATCTGCACATCCCGCCGCTCGTGGAGCGGAACATCGCGGTCGAACTGCAGGCCATGTGGGAGCAGAACCTCGGCATCAAAGTCAGCCTCGCGAAACAGGAGCAGAAGATCTGGCTCGCCTCCATGCGCGAGCTTTCCTATCAAATGACGCGCTCGAGCTGGGTCGGTGACTACAACGATCCGAACACGTTCCTGGAGATGTTCACCACGGGAAATGGCAACAACCGCACCGGCTGGGCCAGCGCCGAGTATGACATGCTCATCGCCGACGCCGCGCGCGAGCCGGACGTGCAGAAGCGCAACGCCATCTTCCAGCGCGCCGAGAAGCTTCTCGTCGTCGATGAAGCCGTGATCCTGCCGGTTTACTACTACGTCGGCGTGCAGTTCCTGAACAAGGACAAGCTCGGCGGCGTGCAGACGAACCTGATCGATGATCATCCGTTCCGATGCATGTATTGGAAATAGGGGGGGACGGCCTTGTGAAGACGCCAGTGCCCGCGTGATTGGCAGAAGCCCAGTTCAGAACAAAACGGCTGCTCCCCTCGCGAGAAGCAGCCGTTCATTGAATCAATCTCAGCGCAGACTCACTTCACCACCGGCGCAGGCACGACGTTCGTCGCCGGGTTCGCCTTCAAGTAAGCATCCACATCCTTCGTAACGATCACCTTGCCGCCCATGGTCATGAAGTGGCCGGGGAAGGTGCAGACGAATCAGCAATCAATCCCCAGAAAGCCTCATCCTTCCAGTTGGTTGAAAAACCCAGCGCCTTCAGATCTACGAACAGATGCTGCTCCAGCAATCTAGCCAGTCTCTCATGCCAATGCGATAGCGGCGCGATGCGCAGCATCAGCTCGTGGATGACCACGGCGATCGCATAGAACCGGTCGTTGCTCTTCAGGAAGGATAGATGTTTCTTGGCGATGATCGGCTTTATGACCATCTGGCGGTTCCAGACTCGGGCATGATGGGCGCAGAGATTGCGGAGGTAGGTCAAGGCGTGGAGCCAGTTGCGGAGAATCTGCTCGTCGATGCTGAAGTTGGCGGCGATGGCTTTGCGCTCGGCGGGGAGCTTGAGGTTATCGAAAATCTTCGACCACATGCCCAGCGTCAGCGTCTCCGAAATCATCCAGATCGGCGGCAGGTAAGGTGACGTGTAGGTGTCGAAGTAGTAATTGATGAAGACCTCGTGATGGCGTCGATGCGGACGCGTGCCGCCCCGAGGAATGGTGAACTCGGCATCCAAGCGATCGAGCAATTCCGTATGCCGGGGATTGCGAGCCGACGCGTCGAAATGAACGGTATCCATGAACCAGTGTGGACCATGCTTCACCGCCATCTCATTGACGATCACGGTGCGAACGGCGACTTCGATACGCTCAATGGCATCCATCGTCAGCAGGCGCAACTCACGGTCGAAGCGGTAGAGGTCCAGAATGTTCCGAAAGGTCGTGCCAGATTTGAAGGGCTTCCCCGGCACCGCAGATTGCTGAAGCGGCAGGGCGTAAGCCGAAAGGCGATAGTAGCCGATGAATCGCAGGTAGTGCTCAGCTTCGGCGTCATCCTCGATCAACAGGCTGCGCGCCTTGAGTTTCGCGATCTGCTCGGGAATCGTCAGCGCTGGCTTGGTGAACTTCATCCGTGCGATGCCCTGAAAATAAAGCACCCGCCCTGGTGCGCTTCTTCGAGAGGCGTGGCGGGTATGTTGGGCAAATAGTCGTAGAGGTAGCTACCTTTGCAACCAATTGTTGACGTATGAAGTTATGATCACTTCACCACCGGCGCGGGCACGCCATTCGTCGCGGGGTGGGACTTGAGGTAGCCGTCCACGTCTTTGGTGACGATCACCTTGCCGCCCATGGTCATGAAGTGGCCGGGGAAGGTGCAGACGAATTCGAACTCGCCTTCTTTGCCGGGGGCTTTGAATTGCAGGCGCTCGGTGTTGCCGGGTTCGAGCATCTTGGTGGCGACATGGATCTTGAAGTTCTTGTCGTCGGGGACGTAGAGGCGGCCTTGCTTGTCGGGCGTGGGCTGCATGGTCATGGCTTTCATGCCGATGGGCTGGCGCTGGCCGTTGTCCACGATGAGCAGGTTGTGCGGCATCACGTCGTCGTTCTCGAAGATGATCTCGGTTTGCTTGCCAGCAGCGACAACGATGCGGTTGGTATCGAAGCGGAGCTGCTCGCGCACGGTTTTCACCACGACGACATCGACGCTGATCTGGCGCAACTCGGCGCGGACCTTGTCGCCATCAGCGCTGGGCATGAGTGCGGCGAGATCGCGGGCGACCTGCACGGCGCTGACGTAGTCGGGGCTGGTGCGCTTGTTGGCGGGTTGCTTCTGGCAGTCGGCAAGGATCGCCTTCGTCAAAGCGGCGGCGTCATCGGCTTTCCAGGCGGGTTGCAGACGCGCGAGCGCGTAGAGCGAGGGCGCGAGGTGCTTGTTCGATTTGATGAAGCCTGCGACGATGCCATACGCGGCGGCGGTGTTGTCGGAGCCGAGGAGCGGCAGCGTGCGCAGCGCGGTGTCCACATACCTGCCGTTCTTGTTCGTGTCCAAACCAGCGCTGGCGAGCGGGAAGAACTTCGCGCGCAAGGCAGGATCAGGGATGCTGCCGGCGGCTTCGAGCAAGGCGAGGCGCGTGGCTTCGTCGCCTGCATTCCATGCCTTGGCGGGATCGCCGCTGGCAATGACCTGAGCGCACAAACCGGTGCGGCGCTGCGTGTTGCCGCTGCTCTTCACAAGCTTGGCGAGCGCGTCCTGTGACTTGTCGAGTTCAGCAGCGGAGGTTTGCAGGATGAGTTTGGAAAGCTCCTGATTCGCACCGGCCTTGTTGCCGTTCACGCGTTCGAGCGCGGCGGCGAGTTCGGTCACGCGGTTGGTGTGATTGATCTTCGCGAGATCGGTGATGGCCTTCTCGCGAGCGTCGGGTTTGGTGTCGGCGCGATCAATGATGGCTTGCAGCACGGCGCTGTCGTTGCCGAGCTTGCCAAGGTCGCCGGACTTCACGAAGGCGAGCAGCCAGGCCTTCGCTTTCGCATCATCGAGCAGCACGAGTTGCTCCGGCTTCGGTGCGATCTGGCGCAGCGTTTCCTTCAAGCAATACTCGAGTGTGTAATCGAGGTCCTTCTTCGTCGCGCTGAGCGCGGCGGTGATGACTCGCTTGTCGCCCGGCGCGAAGAACGAGCAGGCACGCACGCCTTCGAGACGCACGCGCATGTTGTCATCGGCCACGGCTTTCTCGATGATGTCGAGCACGTTCGGCACGCGGTCGCGCTGATACAAGGCGACGCGCACGGCCTGCGCACGAGCCCGCGGCTCAGGCGAGGCGAAGACGGTGTTGATGAGGTCGGTGTTCACCACGTTGTGCCACTGATGCACCCAGAGTGCTTCGAGGACGTGATGTGCGTCTTCGACCTTCTTCGGATCGAACTGCTTCACCCACTCCTGAGTGGCGGCGATGACTTCCTTCGTGTCGTGCTTGTCGAGTTCGATCTTCGCGCGCAAGCGCACATCGTTCTCCGGCTCCTTCAGCAGATCGAGCAAGGCCTTGATCGGCTGGCCATCGATCTTCTTCACCTCTTGCAGCGGACGACCTTCATACGTCACGCGATAGATGCGGCCCGTGGTGTGGTCGCGGTTCGGATCGCGCAAGTGATGCTGCATGTGGCCGATGATCGCGCAGCTCCAGTCGGCGAAGACGAACGCGCCGTCCGGTGCATTCACGCCATAGATCGGGCGGAAGGTGCCGACCTCAGCGGGATCGCACTCGATGAAGGTGTTGTATTCCTTGTCGCCGTCCTTGCGTGTGATGGTCGTGCCTTTGATCGCGCTGCCGTCTTCTTCCATCTTCACGCGATGGATGCCCTGGATGGAGATGACGTTGAAGTTGATGAAGTTGTTGTTCCAGTCCTCTGGGAAGTGACGGCTGCTGAGGATGAGCGTGTTCGGGCACGGGCGCGACGGACGCTGCCACCACTGCTGGTAATTGCTGTGCGCCACGGTGCCGAAGTCGCCGCCGTCGATGAAGCTGGAGAAGCCGGGGCCGTAGTAGTTCGCGTTGCCGGTGGCATCGGTGATGAAGTCATTGCCCCAGTAGTCAAAGACGCGACCGTGTGGATTCGCGAAGCCGTAAGCGGCATGGCGGATGAATTTGCCCGTGCGCGGCTCATAGCGATAGATCGCACCGTTCGTGTTGCGCACCGGACCCTGCGGTGTCTCGAGCTGCGTGCGATGGAACACGCCGTCGCTGCAATACACCGCGCCGCCGGGCTCGTAGCACATCGAGTTCGTCTCGTGATGCGAGTCAGCCGCGCAAAGACCAGTGAGCACGCGCTCGACCACATCCGGCTTGTCGTCGCCATTGGTGTCGCGAATCCAGAGCAAGTCTGGGCTCTTCATCACGAGCACGCCGTCCTTGTAGAACTGGAAGCCAGTGGGGCAGTTCAGCTTGTCGTAGAAGGTGATGCACTTGTCCGCTTTGCCGTCGTTGTCCGTGTCTTCAAAGATGAGCAGCTTGTCGCCATCGGTGCTCGTCGGCGTGCGCTCGGGATAGTTCTTCCACGCGCTCACCCACAGGCGGCCCTTCGTGTCGTAGGCCATCTGCACGGGCTTCACGAGTTCGGGGAACATCTTCTCATCCGCGAAGAGCTGGATCTTCAGCTTCGGATCCTTCTTGATCTTCGGAATGATCGAGTTGCCGTCAGGGAAGGCGATGAGGCCCGTCTTCGGATCGACTTGGAAGCCGGTCATCGGCGTCTTGTTGAACGTGTCGCTGCCGACTTGCAGGTTCGATCCCACTTCTTCCACCTTCGGCAAATTCGAGTCATCCACCTGACCTTCGCCGCCCTTCGCAATCGCCCACACCGCCGCTTCGCGATTCGACGTCATCAAGTCGCGCACGCCCATCTCTTGCTGCATGACCTGGAAGTTCGACACATACGGCTTCTCCGGCTGCTTGATGTTCTGCTTCATGCCGCCCACGCCCGCCGCATACGCGAGACCCGAGCGCCCCCCGTAAACGTTGTAGCCGTCCACCGTGCGATAGCGACCATGCCACGCTTCATTGCGCACCACGACCGCTGCGCGCAGCTTCTCGAGCGAGTCGATGTTCGGCGCATTGTCACCGAACACGCCTTTGAAAAGGATCGGCGCGATCGCCTTGTCGCCTTCCTCGGTGAGGTGAATGCCATTGAACGTCAGCGGCTTCTTCGCCTCCGCATACGCCGCGAGCGATGGATTGAAGAGGTCCACAAACTGCACGCCGTTCGCCTTTGCTACCTCCGCCATCGCCGCGACGTAGAGTTTCAGGTTTGCGTTGATCGGCGCGGCATCCGCGATGTCGGGATTGCTCTGTTTCTCCGCGCCAATCGGCGACACGAGCACCACGCGCGGCGCGCCTTTGCCGGAGAAGTTTGCCTTCGCCATATCCTTCAAGAAGGTGTCGAGCTTCGTCTTGAAATCCGCCAGACCCGCCTCGCCCTTGAACGACTCATTGAAGCCGTAAAACGCGAGCACGACCGAGGCCTGCACCTTCGTCAGCCATTCATCGCGCGTGCCGAAATCATCCACACGATGCCACGTGCCGACTTCATCACCGGAGAACGCCAAGTTCCGCATCACGATCTGTTCGCCCGGATTCGCCGCATGAATCAGTGTATCAAACCAACCCGTGTGCTGCATACGATCCGGCGTGGTGCCGCCGAGGATGGCGATGTGGTCGTTGCTGCTGAGCTTCAGTTGTGCGTGCGCGGCGATGGCCGTGCAGAGAGCCAGGATGAAGGTGATGAGCTTCTGTTTCATGATTGAATTTTGGGGGGCGCTATTACGGGGGCCGAGGGTAGTTCATTTCCCCTTTTGCGCGAGTTGTTGCACCGAAAAACACGAGGCGAGGACCTCTTCAACCCGAAAGATCAGCAGAGGCAAAGCGATTGGCTACACATGGCCCGGCCCGCTCATTGCCTCTGCTTCGTGATTCTCATCTTTGGTGCCGTTTTGCCGGCGGAAGAAAAGGCGCATCCGCCGAAGGCCGGTGAGCGCGGCACCATCACTATTCCCAAGTCGCCCGTGCAGTCCGAAGCCGAACAGCTCAAGCTCCGCCTCCACGCCCTGGAGAACCCGCCGGCCTACGACGTGAGCAGGGAAGTGTTCGAAGTCATCGTGCCGCCAAAATACAAGCCCGCAGACCCACACGGCCTCTTCATCTGGATCAGCTCAGGCAACTCGCCGGCGATTCCGAAGGAGTGGGAAGCCATGCTCGTGGCGAAAAAGCTGATCTTCGTCGGCGCGCGGAACTCGGGCAATCCGCGGAATCTCTTCGACCGAATGAGGATGGCCATCGATGCAAACGTCCACCTTCGCACGCTCTACCAAATCGACGGCCGACGCGTCTATGTCAGCGGCTTCTCCGGCGGCTCGCGCGTCGCGTCGATGCTCGGCGTCTGCTACGCCGAGATGTTCAGCGGCACCATCTGCTGCATGGGCGTCAATTTTTACACCGACGTGGTCGGCGACGACGGCAAAACCTACGGCCTGAACTACATCCCCGACGATGAAGTCGCCGCGCTGGCGAAGAAGTTCTGCCGCTACGCCCTGTTCGCCGGCGAGAAGGACTTCAACCGCCCCAACACCCGCGCCGCCTATGAGCAGGGATTCAAGAAGGAGGGCTTCACCAACGTGAAGCTCTTCGACGTGCCCGGCATCGGCCACCAGCCCCCGCCAGCCGACTGGCTGGGCAAAGCCATCGACTACCTCGACGAGGGGAAGCCCGCGGGAAACACCGGACGACAATGAGCCGGACGCTGCCGCGAAGGACGCTTGGGAACAAAACAAAGCCGTCCGCGCAGCACAAGCATGGCCCGCTTCGCCCTGGCACTGCGGCCCGGTCTCACTGCGGCTGCGGCACGGCGCGGCTGCCAAAGATCGCGCTGCCCACGCGCACGATGGTCGCACCCTCCTCTACGGCGATCTCGAAGTCGTGGCTCATGCCCATGGAGAGCTTCGGCAGCGGCGCGCCGCCGAGCTTTTCCAGCTTGTCGCGCAGTTCGCGCAAACCGGCGAAGTAGGGCCGGCTCTTTTCGACCTCCGGCGCGAAAGGCGGGATGCACATCAGACCCTGGATGAAGAGACGATCGAGCTTGTAGAGTTCCTCAAGTTGTCCGCACACTGACTTCGCATCAAAGCCGAACTTGCTGGCCTCGGCGCCGACATTGATCTCGAGATACACCTTCGGAAACAAGCCCAGCTCGCCCGCGATGCGATTGATGTCCTTCGCCAAATCCAGCGAGGTCACGCTGTGGATCGCCTCCACGAATGGCAGCACCTTGCGCACTTTGTTCGATTGCAGATGCCCGATCAAATGCCACCGCAGGGATGAAGGCAGCAGCGGGATCTTCGCCAGAAGCTCCTGCACCTTGTTCTCGCCGAACAACGTTTGTCCGGCGTCCGCCGCCTCACGCACCACTTCGGCCGGAAAGGTCTTCGAGACGACGAGCAGTTCCACATCGCCCGGCTTTCTGCCCGAGCGCCCGGCGGCGGCGGCAACGCGCTGGCGGACGGTTTCGAGGTTTTCAGCGATGGTGGACATCGATGACTACTTCTTCGCCTCAATCGGCGTCAGCACCACGTTCCTGATCTCCGCCGTGGTCGCGTAAGTCGTGAACGAGAGCGGCAGATAGCTCTCGATGGGGCCGGGCCGGACGCTGATTTTTTTGCCCTCGATGTCGGCGTCGATCACCTGCTTCTCGTTCAGCCACGCGCTGAGGTTCTTCGGCGTCACGCGCAGCTTGATCTTGTACCACTCGTTGTCCTTGTAGCGCTGGTAGGTGCCGGTGGAATTCTCGGCGGCATCCAAGCCGTCGATGCTCGAGATGCCCGTGACGCTGCCACCCCAGCCGCCAACGACGAGCGTGGCGCACGTCTTCAGGCTGCCGACGGGAAAGGTGAGGCCGCAGAAGAAATCCACGCCCTGCGTGCGGCGCGCTTCGAGCGTGATCTCGTAGTTGGTGACGGGAAGCTTGTCGGCCTTCTTGTAGATCGCACCGCTCACACTGTCGCCCTGCTTGATGACGAGCGCGCCGTTTTCCAGCTCCACTTCGCCGCTGCCGCCAATGTCCACGCTTTGCCAGTCTTCCATCGACTTCCCGTCAAAAAGCGTGATGGCCTTCGGTGCATCGGCAGCGAGCGCGAGACCTGAAAGCAAGGGGATGAGCGAGACAAGGAAACGGCGTTTCATGGCGCGGATCGTAGGCGGTTCGCGCGAGACTGTCCAGACGGGAGAGCAGCATTGTTCAGCGGGTCACCGGGTCAGTATACAGCGTTCAGTCGTCAGTATTTTGCGGAACACGGGCATCGCGGGATTCGATCCTTCTGAGAACCAAACACTGAATACTGGCTTCTGGCTTCCGAACACTTCCCCACATCGCGGCCTCCCTGCAAAACCTGCCCCCGCTCACCCGTTCACGTCGCATGAGCGGACTGGTCGGACACACGATGTATGCCGTGCTCGCGGCCGAGGCGGCGGAGCAGCGTGGAATCTCGATCGTGCCCACGCTGCGCGAACATTTCGCCAGCTATCTCACCGGCGCCTACCTCGGTTGCGACATTCAGGTCATGCCGGAGGCTGTGTGCGTCGATACAGGCAAAGAAGTTGGCTTCGGTACGGTGCCTATCGACAAAAGTCCGATCACTGGCGGCGCGGTGAAGCCTTGGTCCCTCGAACACGATGGCCGCCACTACACGCCAAGGGAAATCCATCAGCTCTTCTACGGCCGCGCGCATCTGGTGTTCGGCTGGTTCGGCGATGACGCCAAGCTCGCCGTGCCGTGGGACCATCTGGCTGACTATTGCGCGCTCGTCGTGCGCGATCTGCGCCAGCGCGCGGACTTCACCGGGCGTTCACTCGCCTACGTGTTCGGGTGGATGGTTCACATCGTCGGCGACTCGCTCATCAAGTCGATCCGCTCCGGCATCAAGATGCAGCTTCTCGACGGCACCTACACGCCGCGCAATCGGCCCATCCAGGATCTCTTCACTTTTCACAAGATCGGCATCGAGGAGCGCGGCGCACCGTGGGCGAAGTGGTTCGAGGAAATGGCCGCCACGCCTGTGGAGCCGGTGCAGCCACACTACATGCGCATCGCGGACAAGAACGGTGCTCTCGGCGGCATGTATGCCGCCGGCTGGCGGCCGGAGCGCGCGGGCTTGCTCGATGCCGTGCTCAAAGAAAACCGCCGCTGGCTCAAACACCACGCCGCCGATGTTCTCCGTGACATGACGCTCACCAACGGTACGGAGGTCAGCGGAAACGTGAGCAAGGCCACCGGCGGCCTCACCTATCCCCGCATGATGGAGATGGCGGAAGGGTCCGGGATGCGGCAGACGCTTGCCACGATCGCCGAAGAAGCAGCGAGCTTGTTCGAGAAAGTCCAGGCGCACTGATTGACCGGAGCGCCGGCCAGGCTCCTCGTCACGCCTCCCGCAGCAGGATGGCCTCGACGGTCATCTCGTCGTGGAGCGCATCACTGAGGATGACGATGGGATCGCCTTTTTGCACGAGGCCGCGTTCGCGGAGGAGGTCCAGGGCGGCGCGGATGTTCGTGTCGGGGCTTCCCTTGATGAACTCCATCACGAAGGGGTGCACGCCGCGCGCCATGCACAGCGTGCGGCTCACATGGAGCTTCGGCGTGAAGGCAAAAATGGGCGCGGATTCGGGACGCTGATGTGCGAGCAGGTGTGCCATGACGCCGCGCAGCGTGAAGACCATGAGCTTCGAGCCGGGTATGGAGTTTGCGAGGACGATGGCGGCCTTCACGGTCTTGTGCTTGTTCGTCTTCAGCGGTGCATCCGAGGCGAAGCGGCCGGACGGATAGCTCTCCTCGATGCGGCGGATGACGCGGTCGAGCACTTCGACGCATTTGTCCGGATACTTGCCCACGCTGGTCTCGCCGCTGAGCATGACGCAATCCACCTGCTCGATCACGGCGTTGAAAATGTCGGTGACCTCCGCGCGGGTGGGCACGGGATTCTCGATCATGCTCTCGAGCATCTGCGTGGCGACGATGACCTTCCGCCCGTGCCACGAGCAGCGCTCGACGATGCGGCGCTGGATGATGGGCAGATCCTCGATGGGGCACTCGCTGCCCAGATCACCGCGCGCCACCATGATGCCCCCGCTGGCCTCGACGAGAGCGTCGAGATTGTTGAGCGCCTGCTGGTTCTCAATCTTCGCGATGACGCGCGCCTTGCTGTTCCGCTGCTCGAGCAGGAGTTGTACGTGCTGAATGTGCGCCGGCTCGCGCGCGAAGCTGAGCGCGAAGAAATCGACGCCCAGCTCCACGCCGAGATCGAGATCGAGGTAGTCTTTGCGCGTCAGCGGCGGCAGATTCACGGCGACTCCGGGGAGGTTGATGTGGCGGCGCGACTTCATCTCGCCGCCATTGACGACGGTGGCGAGAATGCGCTTGTCCGAGACCTCGGTGGTACGCAGCAGAATCATGCCGCCGTCGATGGCAATGGAGTCGCCAGCCTTGATATCCTTGGTGATGCCCGCGTAGTTCACCGTCGTGGAGAGCGGCGTGATGGCGGGCACGGTTTCGTCCGTGCGCAGCTCGACTGTGTCACCTGGCGTGAGCTGCCACGCTTCTGCGAGATCACCCGTCCGGATGGAAGGTCCGGTGAGGTCCATGAGCACGGCCACGTCACGCCTCAGGCTCTCCGCGGCCTCGCGGATGCGCTGGCACACGGTGCGCACCCATTGGTGGGAGCCGTGGCTCATGTTCAGACGGAACATGTCAGCCCCGGCGGTGATGAGGCGTGCGAGCGCCTCCGGTGATTCCGTGGCCGGGCCGAGGGTGCAGAGGATTTTGGTTTTGCGCATCATGGGTTCCGTTCACATCACCAGCACCAGACATGCCATGCTGCCGCCCTGCAGCGCGAAGATGCCGCCGTAGTCATCACCGCCAGATGGAGCCTCGGCGAAACACGGCTCGACGGCGGTGTCGAAGACGAGCGACCAGCGGCCGGCGTCCTCCGCCGGGAGGACGAATTCATGCGTGGCATCGCCGCGATTGAAGAGCAGGAGCAGCGGGCTGTGGTGCTCGCCGCGGCCGTTGAGCGGGGCGAGCGCATGAGCGGGCGCGTCGATGAGCGCCCCGAAGACGCAGCGCGCGGGATCGTGCCATTCCTCGCGCGAGAGCTGGCCTCCGGTGCCGTCGAGCCACGTCACATCGCGGCGGCCGGTTTGCGGATTGGTCTTGCCGTCGAAGAAGCTCTCGCGTCGCAAGGCGGGGTGGGACCTGCGGAAGGCGGTCAACCTGCGCACGAAATCGAGCTGCGCCTCGTCGCCCTCGGTCCAGGCGAGCCAGTTGATTTCGTTGTCCTGGCAATAGGCGTTGTTGTTGCCGCGCTGCGTTCGTCCGCGCTCGTCGCCGGAGGTGAGGAAGGGCACGCCGAGGGAGCACAACACGGTGGCGAGCACCGCTCGCTGGAGCTGGCGTCGGCGTTGGAGTATCTGCTGATCGGCCGTCTCGCCCTCCGTGCCGCAGTTGGTGGAGTGGTTGTCGTTGTCTCCGTCGCGGTTGTCCTCGCCGTTCGCCTCGTTGTGCTTGTCCGCGTATGAGAAGAGATCGCGCAGCGTGAAGCCGTCGTGCGAGGTGACCATGTTCACGCTGGCGAGCGGCGGGCGGCCTGCGGCGCCGAAAATGTCATCGCTGCCGCAGAACCGCTTTGCAAATTCCGCGGTGGTTCCCTCGTCGCCGCGCCAGAAGCGGCGCACGGCATCGCGGTACCTGCCGTTGAGTTCCCGCCACGGCTCGGGGAACCCGCCGACTTGGTAGCTGTCCTCCCGGCCCACGTCCCAGGGCTCTGCGATCATTTTGACCCGCGAGAGCACGGGGTCCTGCTGCAGTGCGGTGAAGAAGGGGCTGAGCACATGGAAGCGCTCCTGGTCGCGCCCGACGGTGACTGCGAGATCGAAGCGGAAGCCGTCGATGTGCATCTCGCTCACCCAGTAGCGCAGGCTGTCCATGATGAGACGCAGTGCGGGGCCGTTGTGCGAGGCCACCGAGTTCCCGCAGCCGGTGACGTTTGTGTAAAACATCTGCGCGCCGTCGAAGCCGTGGCGGTAATAGCTGACATTGTCCAGCCCGCGGAACATGACGCTCGGCCCGCGTTCATCGCCCTCGCCGGTGTGATTGAAGACCACGTCGAGGATGACCTCGACGCCGGCGCGGTGGAAGGTGCGTACCATTTCCTTGAACTCGCGCACCTGCGCCAGCGGATCGCGCTCCGACGCATACTCGCCGTGCGGAGCGAAGTAGCCGATGGTGTTGTAGCCCCAGTAGTTGGTCAGGCCCTTGTCGATGAGAAAGCGGTCGTCGAGGTGCTGGTGCACCGGCAGCAACTGCACGGAGGTGACGCCGAGCTGTCTCAAGTACCGGATCACGGCGTCGTGACACAACCCTGCGTAAGTGCCGCGCAGAGGTTCCGGCACCTCAGGATGCAGCCGCGTGAAGCCCTTGACGTGCAGCTCGTAGATGACCGTGTCACGCCACGCGACGCCGGGCCGCTCGTCGCCCGCCCAGTCGAACGCATCGTCGATCACCACTGACTTCAGCGCGGTGGGTCCGTTGTCGATGAGGCCGGGGAAGCGTCCCGGCCCCGGCTCCGCATGCATATCCTCGTTTCCCTGCGGCGTACCGGCGACGGCCTTCGCGTACGGATCGAGCATGAGCTTCGCCGCATTGAAGCGCATCCCGTTGGCCGGCAGCCACGGACCGTGGGCACGGAAGCCGTAGTGCGCTCCCGGCTGGAGGCCGCGTACGAAGACATGCCACAAGTCGGCCTCCCCGCGATTCATCCTCACCCGGTGCGTCTCACGCGCGGAGTCGCCGGGGTCATGCAGGCAAAGGTCCAGCGCCTGCGCATGGCGTGAGAACACGGAGAAGTTCACCCCGCCGTCGCAAACCGTCGCCCCGAGGGGGAACGGCTGGCCGGGGGCAACTGAGAGGGCATCGTACACGCGTTTGGATTTAGCGCGGTGCGCGCGTGGATCAAGACGTGAATCGGCCGGCCGGTCCGCCTCGACCAGCGCCAGCGTTTGCTCCCGTGCGCGCTGCTGCTACGGGTGCGCGCATGAAGCGCCGTCACTTTCTTCAGAGCACCGCCGCGGGATCGGCGGGCATTGCTGTCGCTACAAACTCTCAAGCTGCGCCGTCGGACTCCGGAAAAAACGCGCCGGTCATCGAAGCCGACGTGCTCGTCTGCGGCGGCGGATGCGCGGGAACGGCGGCGGCTTTGTCGGCGGCGCGCAAAGGCGTGAAGACGCTGCTCATCGAAAAGGCGCCATTCGCCGGCGGCATCATCACGAGCGTGGGCCTTCCTTTCTTCGACGGCATCGCTGACATCCGTGACAATCGCATCATCGTCCGCGGCATCGCTCTCGAGCTTCTGGCGAAGACCGGCGTGTGCAAGCCGGACGCGACGCACACCGAGAAGCACAACCCGACGATTCCGAGCACATTTGAATTCAAAGTGCTGCTCGATCGCGAGCTGACCAAGCTCAAAGACAACCTCACCACGCTCTTCAATTCGTTCGCCTGTGATGTGATCAGCAGGGACGGCCGCATCAACGAAGTGCTCGTGGCGAACAAGGATGGCCTCGTGCGCGTGCGGCCCAAGGTCGTGGTCGATTGCACCGGCGATGCCGACATCGCGACATGGTCGGGCGCGCCGACCGAGCAGAGCGCCGAGGTGCAACCGCTCACGCTGCATTTCCGCATCGGTCATGTGCAGAAGAACCAGGACCTCACCAAGAACTGCCGCGCCGCGCTCGCGAAGGCGCAGGAGGCCGGCGAGCTGCCGATGTATTACGGGCCGGGCATCATGTTCAAGTATGCGAACGACGAGATCTACATCCACAGCATCCGCGTGCCCGCGAATCCGACGAGCGCCGCCGATCTCACCCGCGCGGAAATGCAGGGACGCTCCGACGTGCTGGCGATGTTCACAGCATGGAAGCGTGACGTGCCGGGCTTTGAGGACGCTTATTTGATCGAGGCGTATCCGTGGATCGGCGTGCGCGAGTCGCGCCGGCTCGTGGGGCAGCATGTGCTCAATGAAAAGGACATCATGGACTGCCGCCGCTTCGACGATGCCATCACCACCGGTTGCTGGTATCTCGATCTGCACCCGAACAAGGTCACCGTCGGCAGTGCGAACGATTTCCAGCCCGAAAAGGTGCAGCCGAAGCCATACGACATTCCGTTTCGCTCGCTGCTGCCGCAGAAGATCGAGAACCTCCTCGTCGCCGGCCGCTGCCACTCCGCCACACGCGGCGCGCACGCATCGACTCGCGTGACCGTCACCGCGATGGCGATGGGTGAAGCCGCCGGACTCGCCGCCGCGATGTCCGTCGAAGCAAAGAAAAGCGCCCAGGAGGTCGAAGGCCCCGCCGTGCGCGCGACGCTGCGCAAACAGAACGCCGGACCGCAGCAGGACTGGTCGTAGAGTCGTAGGGTGGACAGTTTCGCGCGCTACAAACTCGACCTCATCCGAGGCGTTTTCGCGAAATTGTCCGCCTTTCTGTGCGGAAGAACGTCTGTATCCCACGACGGAAAGACGAGTTGAGTCCGGACACAGACGGGCAATCCGGCGACAAGAGCCGGGATGAGAACGACGCTCCTTGCGCCGGACATGCCCTCCTGCTTTTGTCCCGCGCTAGTCCACTTCCTTCCGCAGCGCAAACACGGTGCTCAAGATGTGCGCCTCCGTCTTCTCGCTCCAGCGTGTGGGATGTGTGCCGTATCTCATCGCGCCGCCGCCTTCGTAGCCGCCTTCGGTCCACACGCGCAGGCTGGGGATGTAGGCCATCACGTCGTTCGAGTAACCGGACACCCACACGATCGGATCCTTGATCTCCTTTTTCAGCCGCAGCGAGTAATCGACCACCACCTCGCCGCCGAGCGTGATCCAGGTGAGATCGTTGCCAAGGCGCACGACTTGAACGGGATAGGGATAGTCGGGCGCGAGCTTGCCGTCGGCGTCGAGCTTCGCGAGCACGCGTGCGCCGTGAGCGGCGGCATACTTGTCCTTCGACTCCTTCTCGGCCAGCAGCTCCTCTCGCGTCGGCAGTTTGTCGTAGGCGAGCGGAATCTCGCGAAACGCCGCACGGATGCTGCCGGTCAGCGGCTTCATGTTCGTCGTAAGCGCCGCTTCGACGGCGGTGGCCAGCGAGCGGCCATGCGTCTGGGCCAGCTCCATCGTGCGGCGCGGGTAAGGATTCTGATCGCCGCTGCAGCCGTTCATGAACATGGCGACCGCCGACGGATGAGCCTCCTGCAAATACTGCTGCGCATAGCCCGCGTAGTCGCCGCTGAACTTCTGATGGCCGAGCGTGGTGCAGTGGCAACTGTAGCCGAACACGAGCGCGATCTCCTTTCCGTCCGCGCCACTCAGTTTGAGGACCGGCACGGTGTGATCGACGGGGCCGGCGGGGTTCGGAAAATTGTTCCATCCGCCCTTGCCGTCGGGCGTGCGGCGGTTCATCGCGAAGCCGCACCGCGCGCTGCAATAGTCCAGCGCGGCGGGCCGGGCCTTCGCGGCAGCCTCGGTGATCAGGCGCACGATGGTGTCCTGCAATTTGTTTGTGTAGCCCGCGGCTTCTTCTTCGCGCCGCGCGGGATCATCGGCGCCATGGACGCTCGTGGTGCGCAGTTCCGGCCCGCTGTGCGTGTGTGAGGCATTGAGCGTGAGATGCGCGGCATCGATGCCGAGTTCCTTCCGCACCCGCTCGGCCACGGCAAGCCGCACATTTCTCGGCACGCCGATGAGATCGAGCGTGACCAGAGCGAACTTCGCGCCCATGGCGTCCTGAACGACCAGCGCTTTGGCAAAGAGATCGAGTTCCACGCCCTCCGAGGGTTTCGTGCGTGCGGCGTAGCCTGCCATCCACATCGGCCCGTCCGGCGTGATCTTCGCGGACGCTGCGCCGGCTTTCCACACAAGCGCCGCTGCGGCCGGCCCGCTGGTTTGCGATACGCTGGTGACGACGGCGGCGAGGAGCAAAGCGGCGGGCAGAAGGAGTGTGGTGGCTTTCATGGCGGAAACCAACGCACAACAGCGTGGCGTGTTTGCGGGTTCGGCGTGCGCGTGACGATGCCGGCGCGGCAGTCACAAAAACTCAGGGCGGCTCCCTGTCGGAGAGAGCCGCCCATTTTCGTGTGTGGAGTTTTGTTTTGTCAGCGGGGCTTCAACTCAACGTCCGAACGAAAAGTGGAAGCCCAGGCCTGGCCGGCCGATCTCGACATGCGCGCCGTGCGAGTGACCATGGTAGGCGGGTGCGCACGAGGGACGGCTGTAAACGACCGGACGCGGATGGCATACGGGGCAGTCGCAATTCGCGCGCTCCGTCTCCCAGCAACCGACGGGCCGGCCAAAGCGGTCGTAGCCGCGGACTTCGTAGTGCGCGAAGACGGGCCGGCCGCATGGCAGGTAGCTGACGATGCGGCGCGTCTCGCAATGGTCGGCGCCGGCGGTGGTGGGAATCGCGAAGCCAAGACTGGTGACTGCCGCGAGAAGTGAAAGTGTGAGTTTCATGGTGGGTGGGTTGTTTGGGTTACGGCTCATTCGACGAGGCGACTGATTCGCTATTCGAGGTGCACGAAAAAATTTTCGCGGCATCGGATGCGGAGACGCGGCGCGCACCGCGCAAGGTGTAAACATGACCGCAAACTGTAATGGTCCGCCCGTCCGCAAATGATAAGCAGCCCCCGCCATGAACACCCAACCCGCGCTCTCCACCCACAGCAAGACCATCGGCTACATCCTCTGGCTCTTCGGCTTCACGGGATCCCACCGCTTTTACTATGGAAGGCCGGTGACGGGTGCCATCTGGTTCTTCACACTCGGGTTGTTCGGCATCGGCTGGCTCATCGACTTGTTCCTGATTCCCGGCATGGACCGCGAGGCAGACAGACGTTTCGCGGCGGGCGACACGGACTATTCCGTCGCGTGGATTCTGCTCACCTTCCTCGGCGCCTTCGGCGTCCACCGCCTTTACATGGGCAAGTGGGTCACGGCCATTCTCTATTTCTGCACCGGCGGTCTGTTTCTCATCGGCTGGCTGTATGATTTCTGCACGCTCAACACGCAGATCAGCGAGATCAACCAGCGCACCGCGAACCGAGGTTGACAGGCAGGAGCCGCCTTGACATTGCGTGCCGGGCCTGTTTCTTCGCCGCCCGATGCCAGTCGCCCCTTCCGTGAAGCTTGGCCGCGAGGTCAAGATATTCCATCCTGACCTCGTGAACCTCTATGGCTGCACGGTGGGGGACGAGACGAAGATCGGCTCGTTCGTCGAGATTCAAAAGAACGCCTTCATCGGCGCACGATGCAAAATCTCCTCCCACACCTTCATCTGCGAAGGCGTGACGATCGAGGACGAAGTGTTCGTCGGCCACGGCGTCATGTTCACGAACGACAAGCAGCCCCGCGCCACCGCCGAAGGCGGCGCACTCCAGACCGAGGCCGACTGGGCCGTGATCCCCACGCGCGTGTGCAGAGGCGCTTCGCTCGGCAGCGGCGCCGTGATCCTCTGTGGCATCACCATCGGTGAGCGTGCGATGATCGGTGCGGGCGCGGTGGTCAGCAAAGACGTGCCGCCCGGCGCCGTCGTCGCGGGAGTGCCCGCGAGAGCACTGAGACGCTGAGAAGGACAGGACCTGTTCGGCACATGAGTCCCACAAGCCCGATGAACCCACCCCTCACCCGCCCACTCCTCCAATGGTAAACATCGCTGTCATCGGCTGCGGCTACTGGGGTCCAAACTTGATCCGCAATTTCTCCAGCACGCCGGGCGCGCACCTCGCCGCCGTGTGTGATTTGAATGCCGACCGTCTCCGCAAAGTGAGCGAGCAGAATCCCGGCCTGCACACCACCGCCGACTACGCCGCGCTGCTCGCGAGCGGGAAGGTTGATGCGGTGGCCATCGCCACTCCTGTCTCCAGCCACTTTCCGCTGGCGAAGCAGGCGCTGGAGGCCGGCAAGCATGTGCTCGTGGAGAAACCGATGACTGCCACCGTCGCCGAGGCGGAGGAACTCGTGGCTCTTGCGGCGAAGAAGGGCCTCGTGCTGATGGTCGATCACACCTTCGCCTACACGAGCGCCGTGCGGAAGATCAAGGAGCTCGTGGACACGGGCGAGCTCGGCCAGCTTCTCTACTACGACTCCGTGCGCATCAATCTCGGCCTCTTCCAGCACGACGTGAACGTGCTCTGGGACCTCGCTGTGCATGACCTCGCCATCATGGACTTCGCCCTCGGGCAGCAGCCCGTGGCCGTGTCCGCCACCGGACTGGCGCATCTGCAGGGCCAGCATGAAGACGTGGCCTTTCTCACCTGCTTCTTTGAGAGCAGCCTCATCGCTCACTTTCATCTGAACTGGCTCTCGCCCCTCAAGGTGCGCCGCACCATCATCGGCGGCGAGAAGAAGAGCGTGGTCTATGACGACATCGAGCCGAGCGAGAAGCTCAAGATTTACGACCGCGGCGCGAGTGTGAACGAGCAGAGCCTCGAGAGCATGCGCCGCACGCTGGTGGATTACCGCATGGGAGACATGTGGGCGCCGCACCTCGGACAGGGCGAGGCTTTGCGCGCGGAATCGACGCACTTCGTCGAGTGCATCACCCAGAAAAAAACGCCCGTCACCGACGGCCGGGCCGGTCTGCGCGTCGTCCGCATCCTCGAAGCGGCGAATGAGTCGCTCAAACTACGGGGTGCGCCCGTGAAGATCAAGGCAGGCGCCTGATCGACCGGAGCGCCGGCGGGCGCGAAGAGATTCACGCAGCGAGAATGAAGGGGCCAGGGGAGCCCCCGCCCCTACTGTTTGCCTGCCGTTCCCCTGACGCCTTCGGCAAACCACTCCATCGCGGCGCGCACATGATCTTTGTTCACCTCATGCCCGCCGTCATGAAGCTCTTCGCGCACCTCGAAGCCGCTGCGCTTGAGCGACTTCACCACGGCCTCTGTCTTCCCCGGACCGGCGATCCTGTCCGCCTTGCCCGTGCTTACGAATATCCGCGCCTTGGTGAACTCCCTTTTCGGCGCCTTCCACTCGTCGATCGCCTTGGAAGCCATATCCTCATTGCATCCGCCCATGAACATGCCCGGCACGCGGCGGCCCGCCTTGCTGAACCAGCCGCCCAGCCAGCCGGAGTACTTCGCACCACCGGAGAATCCACCTGTGGCCACCGGCCAGTCCTTCGATGCGGGCCACTGCGCAGCCAGGGCCTCGAGCGCCGTCTCCGCCAGAGCGGCCCGGTTCGCGGGCAGACCCGGCGTCAGATTTCCGGGACAGTCGGCACCGATGACCACCCAGCCCAGTTCGTTCGCCGCATCGGCAAAAGTTCCCATCGCCTTCACGCTCGACGGATTTTTGCCCTGCGCACGTCCGCTGTCCGTGACGCTGACTATGATCACCGGCCATGACCGGGCTGGATCGAAGTCTTTTGGCACGAGCAGGCCCACCTGAGCCTTCGTCATGTCCACGTCGTCATATGAGTCATTGCCACCGGTGATCTTCCTCGCCTTCGCGCCCACCGCCGCGGGGACCGGCGTCTCAAACTCGGTTTTCACCCCGGGCTTCACGGTCACGCCCGCGATGCTCAGGCCCGAGGTTGTCGCCGGTGCCGCGGCTGTAGACGGCGGCGGAGCCAGTTTGTTTCTTATCCACTCGCGGTCATCCGACGAGAGCTTGTCCAGGGGGATCGGGTAGTCTTTGCCGGCCATGCGCACCGTCACGGTGTGCTCATCCGCCGTTACGAACTCCGCCTGAATCACGCGACCCGTCACGTCCTTCCAGGCTCGCGTGGCCGGTGTTTCCGCTTGTGCGCCAAAAACGGCGGCCAAAAAAATCGCCGCACCGAGGAGAACCGGTTTGTTCATGGCGCGAAACTGCGGCCGCCGTTGCCAGCGGCAAGTGAAAACTGATCGCCGAGGCTGCACGCACAAGGGAGCAACGCGAACTCCGCGCACCTTCGCACTCGGTGATCGGACATCAGCCGTCAGCCAAGGCCTGCCTCAATGCGCTGGCGATGCGCTGGAGCTGCTCGTCGGTCAATTCGGCAAACATCGGGAGCGAGAGGCAGTGCTCGCCGAGCCTCTCGCTCACAGGGAAGTCGCCTTTCTTGTAGCCGAGGGCGGCGCAGGCCTTCTGGAGATGGAGCGGCAGCGGATAGTGCAGGCCGGATTCGATGCCAGCTTCCGCGAGCTTCTGGCGCAAGTGATCGCGGCGGTCGCTCTCGATGACGTAGCAGTGCCAGACGCTCTGTGAGTCAGGGAACTCCTTCGGCAATGTGACCGGCAGATCCGCGAGGAGCTCCGCGTAGCGCTTGGCATGCCTCGCACGCGCGGCATTCCAGGCGTCGAGGTGTTTGAGTTTCAGGCTCAGCATCGCACCCTGGATGCTGTCCATGCGGTAGTTGTAGCCGAGTTCGTCGTGGTAGTAGCGCTCGCTCTGCGCATGGCTGCGGAGCTGGCGGGCACGCTTCGCGAAGGCCTCGTCATTGGTGACGAGCGCGCCGCCTTCACCGAAAGCTCCGAGGTTCTTTCCGGGATAGAAGCTGAAACATCCCATGACGCCGAGCTGGCCGGCACGCCTGCCTTTGTAGGTCGCGCCGTGTGCCTGCGCGGCGTCCTCGATGACCGGGATGCCGTGGCGCTTGGCGATCTCGAGGATCGGGTCCATGTCGGCGATCTGGCCGTAAAGATGCACGGGGATGATGGCCTTCGTGCGTGGCGTGATGGCGGCTTCGAGCTTCGCGGGATCGAGCGTGCGGCGCGCGGGATCTATGTCCACGAACACAGGCTTGGCTCCAACATAGTAAATCGCCCATGCGGTGGCGATGAAGGTCATGGGCACGGTGATCACCTCGTCTCCAGGGCCGATGTCGAGGCAGTGCAGCGCGAGATGCAGCGCGCTCGTGCCGCTGTTCACGCCGACGCATTCCTTCACGCCACACCACGCCGCGAACTCGTCTTCAAACTGTTTGGCGGCGGGGCCTTGCGCAAAGCCGCATGACTCGGCGATGCGATCAAAGGCGGCGATGGCTTCATCGCGAATGACGCGATACTGGGCGTTCAGGTCGAGGATGGGGATGCGGGACATCTGGAAGAGTGGGCGTGGGGTGGGGCGAAGTATTCAGTGTTCAGCGGGTCAGTTGTCGGCGGTCGATGGCAAGACTGAGCACTTTGATCGGACGAGGTGAACGATTCATCAGACCGCCAGCGCACGGTGGAGTGCGTCAATGACGCCGTCTTGTTCGGCGTCCGTCATCTGCGGATAAACCGGAAGAATGATGCCGGTGTCCTGCGCGCGCTCGGACTCGGCGAGCGGGTGCGGCAGCGGGTGGCCGGCGTAGGCCGCCTCGCGGTGCGAGCACATGATGGCGCGGCGCGTGGCGATGCCTTCATCGAGCAGTTTCTGCATGATTCCGACCTGATCACAGCCATCCGGCAGGCGCACGCAGTAGCTCTGCCAATTGCTGCGCGCCCACGCGGGCTGATGCGGATGGGTGACGCCGCGCAGTTTTGCGGCGTAGCGCGCGGCGAGTTCGCGGCGGCGTCCGATAATGCCCGGCAGACGCTTGAGCTGCTCGCGGCCGATGGCGGCCTGCGGATCGGTCATGCGGAAGTTGAAACCGACGACGGGATACGACTCGAAGATGACCTTGTTGGACGCGTGGCGTGTTTTGTCCGAGACGCTCATGCCGTGCTGACGCAGCAGGCGGAAGCGCGCATCCCAGTCGGGATTCGTGGTGGTCAACATGCCGCCGTCGCCGGTGGTGATGACTTTTCGCGGATGCAGCGAGAAGCAGACGATGTCGCCGATGGGCGCTCCGATCTTCTGCCATGGGCCGTTCCATTGGATCTCACTGCCGATGGCGCAGGCGGCATCCTCCACGACCTTCAAACCGTGCTTTTTCGCGACGGCAATGATCGCCGCCATGTCGCACGGCATGCCCATTTGATGCACGACGAGGATGGCTGTCGTGCGCGGCGTGACGGCTGCCTCGACGCGGCGGGGGTCGATGTTGAAGGTGGCCGGCTCGATGTCCACGAAGACGGGTTCCGCTCCGCAGTAGCGCACCGCGTTGGCGGTGGCGATGAAGGAATGGCTCACTGTGATCACCTCATCGCCCGGCTTTACGCCGAGCACCAGCAGCGCCAGATGAAGTGCCGTGGTGCAGTTCGAGACTGCGCACGCATGTGGCGCGCCGACCATGGCGGCCCACTCGCGCTCGAACGCCTCCACCTCGGGACCTTGCGTGACCCAGCCGGAGAGCACGGCGCGGCTGGCGGCCGCGGCTTCCTCGGCGCCCAGGACTGGTTTGGCGATCGGTATCATGTCTCGGTGTCGGGTGGCTGGTGAGGTTCCGGGAGATCAGGCCGCTGGCGTCCTGTGCGCGAGATGGTCGAAATACCAGCGCGAGAGCCGGGCGAGTCCCGCGTCGAGGGACACGGACGGCTCGTAGCCCAACAACTTCCGCGCACGGCTGATGTCGGCCAGACGGCGGGAAACGGGGTTTACGCTGTTGGCCGGCCGGTGTTCCGGGGCGAGGCTGCAGGAGTTCACTTTCAGCAAGGCGGCCAGAAGCTGCGCGAGCGAGGTCTCCACACCGGTGCCCACATTGAAGGCCATGTCGGTGGCGTCGGAGAGCAGCGCGAGCACGTTGCACTTTGCGATGTCGCTCACATGCACGAAGTCCATCGTGTCACTGCCGTCGCCAAAGATGAGCGGCGCGCGGCCGTCGCGGATGCAGTCGAGCCACTTGATCATCACCTCGGTGTACTTGCCGTGTGTGTCCATGCGCTCGCCATAGACGTTGAAATAGCGCAGCGCCACGTAGTCCAGTCCGTGCATGAACTTGTAGCTGCGCAGCATCTGCTCGCCGAAGAGCTTGGCCGCGCCGTAGAAGGTCTGGTTGTCGTACGGATTGTCGCTCTCCGGCGTGGGGAAGTGCTGCGCCAGGCCATAAACCGAAGCGCTTGAGGAGTAGATCACCTTTTTCACACCGTGCCGTTTGCAGGCGTCGATGAGATTGAAAGTCGCTGCGGCCATCACATCGAAGCCTTCACGCTGGTCGGCGGCGCACGCATTGATCCGCAGCGCCGCCATGTGGAAGACGTACTGTGAGCGCGCCACACAGTCCTCGATCAGCTTCGCATCCCGGATGTCACCTTCGATGAACTCGACCGCCGGATGGTCCTTGAATCCCGCCATGTTCGCCGCGCTGCCACGGATCATGTTGTCCACGATGATGATTCTCTTCGGCGGGAACTTCAGCAGTTCTTCGACGACATAAGAGCCGATAAAGCCGGCGCCGCCGGTGACGAGGATGGTTTGGTCGATGAGATTCACAGTCAGGTTTGGAGCGTGCGACGGTTGCCGGGAATGACCGGCAGGCAAGAAGTGGTTGCGGATAAAGAGGACCGCGGCGGATTCAGACGCCCGAACAGGGGCCGCTTATCCGGGCCGCCCCCCGGACTGCCGCGGCGGCTCGTCGCCCACGGAGTGGAAGTGTGCAGAAGAAGTGGATTGGAGCGGCAGCGGCTTGCGCCTGGCCGATGGATTCGGATGCACGACAACCCCGGTCGGGCTACATGTCGCACCGATCATGAAGCTTCTCTCGCTGCTCACGCTCGCACTTTTGTCCCCCATGCCATCTTCCGCCGCAGACTGCGCCCCGCTGAAGTACCCCGTCACCCGCAAGACAGAGGTGACCGATGACTACCACGGCACCCGCATCGCCGATCCCTACCGCTGGCTGGAGGACGACAACTCGGCGGAGACAAAAGCGTGGGTGAAAGCCCAAAACGACGTCACCTTTGGCTACCTCAAGACGCTTCCGCGCCGCGAGGAGATCAAGGCACGGCTGACCAAGCTCTGGAACTTCGAGCGCATCGGCCGGCCGTTTGAAAAGGGCGGGCGCTGGTTTTACACGCGGAACTCCGGCCTGCAAAACCAGTCGGTGCTCTACACCGCGCCTTCGCTCGACGGAGAGCCGAGCGTGCTGCTCGATCCGAACAAGATGTCGAAGGATGGTACGGTATCGCTCGCAGGCTACGCGCCGAGCGAGGACGGAAAGCTCCTCGCCTACAGCACCTCCACGGGTGGCAGTGACTGGCATGAGATCCGTGTACGCGACATTGCCGCAGGCAAAGATCTCGAAGATCATCTATGCTGGGTGAAATTCAGCGGCACTTCGTGGATGAAGGACGGCAGCGGGTTCTTCTATTCGCGTTACGATGAGCCCAAGAAAGGTGCTGCCCTCACCGAGAAGAACGAGTTTCAAAAACTCTACTTCCACAAACTCGGTACCGCGCAGTCTGCCGACACGCTCATTTACGAGCGGCCGGACCACCCTGACTGGGGTTTTGGCGGCAGCGTGACGGAGGACGGCCGCTACCTGATCATCCAGGTCTGGAAGGGCACCGAGCCGAAGAATCGCGTCTATTTCAAGGATCTCGCCGCCGCCGACGGCAAGGTGATCGAACTGCTCAACGACGCCGACGCGAAGTATGACTTCATCGACAACGAGGGCTCCGTTTTTCTTTTCCTGACTGATCTCGAAGCCCCGCGCCGCCGAGTCATCGGCATCGATGTGAACAAACCTGCGCGCGACAACTGGCGCGAGATCGTGCCGCAGTCGAAAGACATCCTCGATGAGGTGAGCACCGTCGGCGGGCAGATGTTTTGCGAGTATCTGAAGGATGCGAAGAGCGCCGTGCGCTGCTTTGATCTCAAAGGCAAACTCATTCGCGATCTCGAATTGCCCGGCATTGGCACGGCTGGCGGTTTCGGCGGCGAGCGGGAGGACAAGGAGACCTTTTATTCCTTCACCAGCTTCACGGAGCCGGGCGCGATCTATCGCCTCGATCTTGCGAGCGGCAAAAGCAGCGTGTGGCGCAAGCCGAAGGTTGGTTTTGATGCCAGCGCGTATGAGACGAAGCAGGTTTTCTTCGATAGCAAGGACGGCACGCGCGTGCCGATGTTCATCGTCCACAAGAAGGGCATCAAGCTCGACGGTGGCAATCCGACGTTGCTTTATGGCTACGGGGGGTTCGAGATCAGCCTCACGCCGGCCTTCTCGCTGTCCCGTGCAGTCTGGCTCGAAATGGGTGGCGTCTTCGCCATGCCAAACTTGCGCGGTGGCGGGGAGTACGGCTCGGAGTGGCACGAGGCCGGAATCAAACTGAAGAAGCAAAACGTCTTCGATGATTTCATCGCCGCCGCCGAGTGGCTCGTCGCGCATCATTACACCTCGCCAGCCAGGCTCGCCATCCAGGGAGGCAGCAATGGCGGACTGCTCGTCGGCGCATGCATGACGCAGCGGCCCGATTTGTACGCCGCCGCGCTGCCGGCCGTTGGTGTCATGGACATGCTGCGCTTCCACCGCTTCACCATCGGCTGGGGCTGGAAGAGCGACTACGGCAGCTCCGAGAACGCCGACGAGTTCAAAGCCCTGCGCGCCTACTCGCCGCTGCACAATCTCAAGCCCGGCACGCGCTACCCTGCCACGCTCATCACCACCGCCGACCACGACGACCGCGTGGTGCCCGCTCACAGCTTCAAATTCGCCGCCACCCTCCAGCAATGTCAGGCCAAGGACGGACCTCCCACGCTCATCCGCATCGAAACCAGCGCCGGTCACGGAGCTGGCACCGCGCTGAACAAGGTGATCGACGAGACCTCCGACGAGTGGGCCTTTCTGGCGAAGGTGCTGGGGATGTGAGCGGCCACAACACCAATGGCAGCAGCCTTGGTCGAAGCACCTCAATTGTCCTCAATGACGCTCCCGATAAACGTATCGCATCTCACGGAGGAGCTGCTCTGGCTCCTGATGCCCTGATTCCAAGTCTTCAGCGCGACGGGAAGGCATGCGGAAGACTGAATAGAAGAGCGCTCCGAAAATGCCTCCAAAGAAAACAACAAGCACCCACGCCAGCCTGTTGCTTGAGTCGCGCTCGGAGGTCGCATCCATCAAAACCTTGACCCAGAAACCAAAGACTGCGATTCCGACGAGAGTCAGAAAACTCCAGCCCAGGAACTGAGTGATGCCATCCCAGTTCATGGCTCAACCATTCCACACAAACGTCACCGGCTTGTCGATCTCGGGATGCACGCTGTGATGGACGGGGCATCCGAGGGCGGTGGCTTCGAGGAGTTTGCGCTCGGGGTGGTCGGGCGGAAGCGGGATCTCGATGATGACGGGGAGGCGCACGATGCGGCGCGGTGTGTCCTCGCTCATGTGCTTCTCCACGCTCACCTTCATGCCGGTGACGTTGATGCTCTTCTGCTGGGCCTTGATGCCGATCACCGTGGCCATGCAGGTGGCCAGCGCGGTGGCGACGAGATCGGTGGGAGAGAAGGATTCGCCCTTGCCGTGATTATCGACGGGCGCGTCGGTGATGAATTCATTCTTCGACGGACCGTGGGTGGCGCGGCAACGGAGGCCGCCTTCATAGGAAACGGAAATGGGAACCATGCGGCAATGGGAGCGCGGCGCACCGCCGCGCGCAACGGTCATTCCGCCTTTTTCAGCTCGGCAAAAATCAGGCGACCGGCGCTGGTGGGCGTGGTGCCGGAAATGACGACGGAGACAGTCTCGCCGACTTTCTCGGCGGCGTGATTCACCACGATCATCGAACCGTCGGCGAGGTAGCCGACGGCCTGGTGTTTGTCCTTCCCCGGTTTGATGAGGCTGAGCTGCATCTCGTCACCGACGGCGACCTCGGGATGCAACGCGAGGGCGAGTTCATTAAAGCTCAGCACAGCCACGCCGCGCACGCGGGCGACCTTCGCGAGGTTCTCGTCGTTCGTGAGCAGCCGCGCGTTCAGCTCGCGAGCGAGATTGACCAGCCGCGTGTCCACCGGCGCATCGGCGGGAGAGGTGTCCTCTTGAATGGTGAGGTCGAGATCGCGCATCTCACGCATTTTCTCCACGGCGGCGAGGCCGCGCTTGCCGCGTTCCTGTTTCACCGTCTCATGCGAGTCCGCCAGGCGCTGCAGCTCATCGAGCACGAATCGCGGAATGACCATCGTGCCGGTGAGGAAGCCCGTCTGCACGACACGGGCGATGCGGCCGTCGATGATCACATTGGTATCCAGCAGCAGCGGCTCGCCTTCGGATGCATCACGGCGGAAGCGCACATAAGGGATGATGAAGGCAAACTGATCGCGATCGCTGCGCAGCGCGACGGTGATGCCGAAGAACGCGAGAGCGGCGTAGGTGGCGATCTTGGCGATGGTGCCGATCGTATCGCCGTTCTCGAGCGTCTGAAACCACGCCAGCTCGAACAAGCCGATGCGCGTGATCAGCCAGGCCGAGAACACGCCGATGAGCAGCCCGAGCGTGGCGTAAGAGAAGTCCCGCATCGTGAAGCGAGCGAAGACCAAGTCGAGCAACAGCAGCAACCCCATGAATGCCGCGCCCGAAAAGGCCCCCACCCACGCCGGCTGCTGGAAGCCAAACGCCACGGCGATGCCCGTGAAGACCGACAGCGCGAAGAAGATCGCGCGCACCAGTTGGATGGGCAGCTGGGATTTCATGGACGGGGATGGCCCGGAGTATTGCGGCGGCGCGCGGCGCGGTCAATCCCATTGCCGCGGCCTTGCCGGCTCACTTTTCCGCCATCGCCAGCACCGTCTGGAAGTGCGGGCTGCGGCTCTCGCGGTGGACGATGCTGGTCTCGATGTGCTTGAAGCCGGAGCGCTCGAGGAAGTCGTGCAGTTCGACCTCGGAGAAGCCGAGCCACACGTCGGCATACAGCTCACGCGCTTTTTCAAATTGATGCTTGAGCAGATCGAGGATCACGAGACGGCCGCCGCGTTTCAGAATCTTGTGCGCGGCGTGGATCGCCTTTGCCGGATTCGGCGCGTGATGGAGCGCCTGGCTGAAAATGGCGAGATCGACGGAGTCAGGTGAGATCGGCGGGTCTTCAATGTCGCCGATGCGGTAGTCCATGTTGGTGCAGCCGTGCTTCTTGGCGAGTTCGGCACCATAGGCGACCATCTCCTTCGAGTTGTCCACGGCGATCACTTTCTTCGCGCGCTGAGCGAGCAACTGCGAGAGTGTGCCTTCTCCCGCGCCGAGGTCGGCGATGACGAGCGGCGGGATCAGTTTGATCAAAGTCTCGCCCAGCGCCTTCCATGAGCGGCCGGGGATGTAGTGGCGGCCGAACTTTCCGGCGAGCGCGTCGAAGTAGCTCTGTGCCGCATTCGCCCGCTTCTTCCGCACGATCTTGAGCGCGGTGGCGTCGCGCTTTGTCTCTTTGATCTCGCCACCCGCGGCGGACAGAAGGGAGAGGAAGTGCTCGTGCGCCTCGCGCTCCTTCGCGCTCGGCTCCTCAAGCCGGTAAAGGCGGTTCTTGCCCGACCGGCGGTCGCTCACCAATCCGGCGTTTTTGAGCTTGGAGAGCTGCGCGGAGATGTTCGACTGCGGCAGCGAGAGCACATCCTGCAATTCAGCGACGGACATCTCTTCCTGCCGCAGCAGCAGCAGGATGCGCACGCGGGTGGGGTCCGAGATGAGGCTGATGGATTTAAGGATTGACGACACGGCAATGGAAGACATACATATCAACGCATCATCATTTATCAATATAACAACTGACACCCCTCATGCCCAACTCGTACATCTTCTCCTCTGAATCCGTCGGCGAAGGCCATCCGGACAAAGTTTGCGACACGATCTCCGACGCGATCCTCGACGCCTGCCTCACCGTGGACAAGACGAGCCGCGTGGCCTGCGAGACTTTTGCGAAGAGCAACGTCGTCGTCGTCGGTGGCGAAATCACCATCCCGAAGCTGCAGAACAAGAAGCTCGGAACCACGAAGCCGATCGATGAAGTGATCAACGTCGGTCAGGTCATCCGCGACGCTGTGCGCGGCATCGGCTACACGAACGAAGACGATGTCTTCCACGCCGACAAAATCTTCATCAACAACTACCTCACCATCCAGAGCCCGGACATCGCGCAAGGCGTGGACGCCGCGAAAGCCGAAGGCAAGAAGACCGCCGAACAGGGCGCTGGCGACCAGGGCATCATGTTTGGCTACGCTTGCAATGAAACGCCCGAGCTGATGCCGGCGCCGATCATGTTCGCACATCGTCTTGGTCGTGAGCTGACTCGCGTCCGCAAGGCTGGCAAGCTCGCCAAGTGGCTGCGCCCCGACGCGAAGTCGCAGGTGTCGGTCGAATACGTCGATGGCAAGCCCACTCGCATCGTGAACGCCGTCATCTCCACGCAGCACGCCGCCAGCGCGACGCACGCCGAGATCGAGAAGTTCTGCATCGAGCAGATCATCAAGAAGGTGCTGCCGAAGAACATGCTCACGAAGGACACGGAGTATCTCATCAACCCGACCGGCAAGTTCGTCGTCGGTGGCCCGCAGGGCGACAGCGGCCTCACCGGTCGCAAAATCATCGTCGATAGCTACGGCGGCATGGGCCGCCACGGTGGTGGTGCTTTCTCTGGCAAAGATCCGTCGAAGGTGGACCGCAGCGCCGCCTACATGGGCCGCTGGGTCGCGAAGAACATCGTCGCCGCCGGCCTCGCCTCGCGCGTCGAAATTCAATTCGCCTACGCCATCGGTCACCCGCAGCCGGTCAGCGTGCATGTCGATTCGTTCGGCACAGGCGCGATCAGCGACGACAAGATCCTCGATGCCGTGCTGAAGGTCTTCTCCTTCAAGCCAGCCGACATCGTGAAGCAGCTCAACCTGCTCCGCCCCATCTACTCGAAGTCCACGAACTACGGTCACTTCGGCAAAGACGACGCTGATCTCACTTGGGAGCGCACCGACAAGGCTGCCGCGCTCAAGAAGGCAGCGGGCAAGTAAACAATCCCGAACCCCAAAACCTGACAACACTCATATCATGAAAGCAAAACGCAGCGCAGCGCCGAAGAAGTCGGCCAAGGTGGCAGTTACGAAGGCCGTGAAAGCAAGCGACTACAAGGTCCGCGACATCACGCTCGCCGACTGGGGTCGCAAGGAAATCAACATCGCCGAGCACGAGATGCCTGGCCTGATGTCCGTCCGGAAGAAGTACTCGAAGGAGAAGCCGCTCAAGGGCGTGCGCGTCACGGGTTCCCTTCACATGACGATCCAGACCGCGGTGCTCATCGAGACGCTCGTCGAGCTCGGCGCCTCCGTCCGCTGGGCCTCGTGCAACATTTTCTCCACGCAGGACCACGCCGCATCGGCCATCGCTGCAGCGAAAGTGCCCGTCTTCGCCTGGAAAGGTGAGACGCTCGAAGAGTACTGGGATTGCACCCTCGACGCCGTGATCC
>JAIBCL010000047.1 GCA_019694165.1 Verrucomicrobiaceae bacterium
GCGGCGGCAGCTTGTCGCGCTGATAGAGATCCCAATACTTCTTCGGCGCATTGAATGGCGCGTGTGGTTTCCAAAAGCCGACCGCCAGAAAAAAGGATTCGCCTTTGATCTCGCTCATCACCTTCACCGCCTCAGCCGCCACGCGACCGTCATAGTAGGCTTCGTCAGGTACGTCGCGACACTCACAGACCGCCGTTTTGCCGTAGTTACGCAGATTCGCCTGACTGAGATTCGGCGGCAGCTCGCCCTTCACTTGTGGGATGTCATCGCCGTGATTCGCGTAGTGCAGGAACTCATCCGCACTCCATGACCGCCGGTCGCCATGCTCCTTCGTGTGCCAGTTGTGGAAGATTTTTCCCACGCAGCGGGTCGTGTAGCCGTGTTCCTTGAACCACAGCGGCAGCGTCGTCACATCCGGCTTCAGCTCGCGGAAGTGCGTGCCGTTCACATACAGCCCCAGGGTGTCCGGCCGCAATCCCGTGAGCATCGAAGACCGCGATGGATTGCACACCGCCTGCTGGCAATACGCGCGATCAAACTGCACCGACATCTTCGCCAGCTTCTGCAAATTCGGCGTCACCGCCGGCGAGCCATAAGTGGCCAGTTCCGCCCGCAAGTCGTCGGCCATGATGAAGAGGACGTTTGGCCTAGCGGCAGCGCCGGTGCTGGTGGCAATACAGGCCAGGAAACCGAGAAGAACTGCGGTGCGCATGACGAAGCGAAAGATCAGCCTTTGGGTTTGTCCGCCGCCTTGGCTGGATCCGGCGCGGGCGTTTTTGGTTCAGGCTCCTTTGCCGGCGGCTTCTTCTCGGGTTCTTTGGCGGGTTCCCTGGCCTGAGTCTTTTTGTCCGCTTCGGGTTCGGGCGGCACGATCAGCGGGGCGGGTTTTTCCGGCGGCGCGTCTTCTTTGAGCGGCATCACGGGTTCCATGCGCGCGCGCTGGAGCACGGCCTCGGCTTCCGCGGCCTTCTGCATCTCGGTGCGGATGTTCTCCGGCACGGATGAGGGGGAGAGCGGCGGGAGCAGCGGATTCGGGCCATGCTCCCATGAGCCGCCGCCGCGGCGTGGCAGGCTGCCCGGGCCACCACCGTGGCCGCCGGACCTGAAATCCGGCATCGCCGCCACGACGGCACCCTCATTGGTCACGCGATGCCGTCCGATCACCCGCAGGCGCAGGCCGAACATGTAAAACACCGTGCTGTCCGCCAGCCCTTCCACCAGGCTCACTCCGCGCTTCAGGACCGGGTGGCCGCGCATGATCACCTCCTCATCGCCGAAGTATGCCTCCTGGCAGAGCGCCGTGGCCGGCTCCCGGAAGTTCACTTCCAGGAACACTTTCCCCTTCGCCCGCACGGTGCGCGGCGAGCCGTCCTTGTTCGTCTTCACGACCTCGATCTCATCGGCGGCGACTCTGAAGAAGGGCGGCACTTCCAGCTTTTTCGGACTGATGGCCGCCGCCTCGGCGTAGGTCATGCCCAGCAACATCGCCGCCTCGCCGGAGGGTTTCCCTTCCCCGCCACTCCCGCCATCGTCGGACGACGTGGTGAGCTTCTTCATCGTTTCGCACCCCGACAGGCCGAGGACGGTGGCGAGACAGCATGAAAAGAGAATGGCTTTGCAAGTTCGTGGCATGATGCGACCCCCCACCATTGAAGCAGAGGCACGGAATGCACAACTTCTGTTTCCCGGCGCAGCCGTTCAGCCGGAACCGCGGAGCACCGGAACTCGGCGGGCAGGCGTGGCTCCGATGGTTCGGGTTGACGGCGGCGCGATGCGCATTCAACGATGCACCGCATGAAACTCCACGCCCAGATTCTCGCACTCGCGGCGCTCGCGGTGCTGCCTCTTTCCTCCTGTGCCTACCGCAGCGTCTTCGCCCCGCCCTCGCCCGCTCCGGGCACGAAGGTGAACTGGCCCGGCGTGCCCTTCGCGGAGGTGCGGGCGTATTGCTACGACTACACGGCGGAGCCGCAGCCATCGTTTTTCATCCACGGCCGCATGCACAAGGGCGTGATGGACCCGAAAGGCGCGAAGCTCACCGCGGCGCAGACGCAGCGCCTGCTCGCAGCACTGACCGTCTCGCAGCCGAAGCAGGAGCGCACGCCATGCTACAAGCCGCATCACGCCTTTGTGTTCTACGACAAGGCGGGGAAGGTCGCCGCCGTGTTTGAGATGTGCTTCGGCTGCAACCGGTTCGTGGAGACACCGGACGGCGCGCCGGAATACATCGACAAGGAGTCGCTCTGGAAGCTTTGCCAGGAGCTGGGCCTGCCCACGGGCGTGGGGAACAAATTCTACACCGACGCGTGCAATGCGGGCCGCTCCGCCGCCGCACGCCGCTGATTCCGCCGCCACACCGGAGGCTGCACCGTCGGCCTCAATGCCAGATCATCAGCCGCCCACTCCATGAAAATCATCTCGTCACCGGACGCACCCGCCGCCGTCGGTCCCTACTCACAGGCCGTGCGGTCGGGAAATTTGCTGTTCTGCTCCGGGCAGATCCCCATCGATCCTGCCACCGGCAAGATCGAAGCACCGGACGTTGAGGGGCAAATCCGCCAGGTCATCAGGAACATCCGCGCCGTGCTCGCGGCGGAGGACCTGACGCTCGCGCAAGTGGTGAAGTCCACGATGTTTCTGCAGGACATGGCGGACTTCCCGAAAGTGAACCCGATCTACGAAGCCGAATTCGCCGGCCACAAGCCGGCACGCTCCACGGTGCAGGTGGCGCGCCTGCCGCTCGGCGCGCTGGTGGAGATCGAGGTCATCGCCGAGATGGCCTGACGCCGGGACGGCCAGGAGGAAATCACTGGTCGCCGAATTTCGCCGTGGCCTTCTTGTGGCGGTAGCCCTGGACGCGGCCGTTGCGGTTGTAGATGTAAATCTTTTTCACATCCGACAGCTTCATGATCACCCAGGGTGAGAATGAGTTGCGGCCATTCTTGGTGAAGACCATGTCGTCAGCCAGGTACACGCAGGAGTGGAAGGCATCTCCCTGCACTGAATCGACGAAGAACAAGACGTCACCGTAGCGGTAGGGTGCCGGGACCGGCTCGAAATTCTCCAGCACCGAGCTGGTGGCGAGCCGCGCATCAAGCAGATACTGATGGGGATCGTAGTTGAAAAAGTTCAGCGAAGTCCAGTGGCAGTCCGGCAGCATGCCCAGGCGGGCGTACTCGGAACCTGGATAGGTGTAGAGCAGCTTGCGCGGCAGGGCCGGCAGAATGTGGGTGATCCCAAGCCTGTCCACCCCCTCGGTGTCGATGATCGACTGCATGATGGGCTCGATGTCCTTGCGGCGGAAGCCGGAGCCAATGGTCCAGTAGTCCAGAAGCGGCTGGAGGTTCGTGTGCTCGTCGAGTTCCATCTGCACCATCAGCGACCGGGTGCGGGTGAAAGCCTTGAAAATGGCGCGTGCTTCCGCGTCGTCCGCTGCGTAGCCCATCATGAGCTGGAGATCGCTGAAGGCCAGGCACTCCCCTCGGTGCCACGCCAGTTTCGAGATCTTCGCGATGAGTTCCGGCCGCAACTTGCTGGAGCGGAACCACTCCTCGACCGTGTCGGTGGTCATCAGCACCGGTTCGGCATAGAACTCATTGGCCTGATACTTCGCCAGCTCAGGATAGATCACCTCCCGCGCCGCCTGAGACATGGCCTCGACGTCGGGCACCGGAGGGAAGATCGTCACCATGTCGCCGTCCGTTTTGACATTGCCAGGGGCGAGCAGGACCTTCGACACCGCCTCCGGCAGACCTGCTTTCTGGAAGAGCGCCGGCAGTGCCTGCAACTGCGACTCTGGAAATATCCAGCGCGGTTTTGAAAAGGGCAGCGGATAGTCGTCCACCATGGACTTCGGTGCCTCGATGAAGATGTAGAAGCACTTCAGCTTTCCCCACGGCCCCGGACTGGCATCGAATACGACGGAACCTCCACCTGGGCGCGAGCCGGCCGGCTGCGCACCAGGCACGATGGTGGACTCCACCCCCGCAACGGGAGACCGCCCGGTCGGCTTCGGCGGAGGATTCAGAAACTGACGCAACTCGGGAATGTCACCCAACTGCGCGCTCGCCGTGTGGATACACGAACTCCACGAAGCGAGCAAACAGAGTATGAGACAGAGGCGGTGGCGGTGGCTGGATGAACTGGGTTTGGTTGGGGGGGTGTTCTCTGGCATCGAGGTCTTGGGGGGCGCAGGAGCGGGCAACCATACGAATCCCTCCGCGGAAGGCTATCACTCTTTGATTGGCGCGACTGATTTTCTCGGCGGAACGCAGAGCAAGCGCACCGCGCCGACGACGACACGCAGCTCCGCCCGAGCTTCATCCACCGGCCCGGAGTGCGCCATGGCCTACGGTGCGGCGAACGCCGGATCGTCGGGATAGTACTTCCGCGCGCCGAACTCGATGTAGCGATTGTCGCCCGCCTTCAAATAGACGCGCGGCGTGGGCGCGGGATTCTTCCCGTCCGGGGCGCGCGCCTCGGTGTACACGAAGAAGCGGCCCGTCGAATCCAGCGCGACCTTCCGCATCCGCGCATCATCACGCACCACCGCGTGGAAGGCACGACGGAAGAGACCCTTCCCGTGGCCTTCAAATTTCAAATTTGGCGCCAGGAAATCATTCTCGCCGAGCGGGGTGGCGTCCGTGTAGCAGCGGCGATCACCGAGCGCGGAGGGATACTCCGTCCAGTCGAACTCCCCGCGCCCGAGGTGCGCGCGCCAGGCAAAGACCACCACCGGCAGCATCAGCACCGCGCACAGCAGCAGCATGCGGCCCGGGGTGTCGCGCGGGAGATTTCCACTCATGCCGCCGATGATGAAACGGAACGAGGCGCGAATCAAGAACCGCTCACGAGTGAAACACCGGCCCCGGAGCGCTCGTGCGCGCGACTTCGCCAAGAACGAGCTTGCCATCGTCGCGCCGATTTCAGAACATCACCTGAAATCACCGCATGCCATGGAAATCGCCACCCCTGCCCGCACTCTGCTCAATCACAAGGAACGGCACGTCTGGACCATCGGTCCGGAAGCCACGGTCTATGAGGCGATTCACCTCATGGCGGGCAAGAATGTCGGCGCCCTCCCGGTGCTCGATGAAGGAAAGCTCGTGGGCATCATTTCCGAGCGCGATTACATGAGCAAGGTCATGCTCCGGGGACGCTCCTCGCGCGAGACGCATGTAAGGGAGATCATGACCCGCGACGTGGCCTCGGTCGGCCCCGATCAGGGCATCTCGGAATGCATGAGCATCGTGACCGAGCGCCGCGTGCGTCACCTGCCTGTGATCGAAGACGGCCGGCTCATCGGCATCGTCTCCATCGGCGACCTCGTGAAGTGGATCATCGCCACGCAGAAGATGACCATCGAGCAGCTCGAGAAGTACATCACCGGCGGCTATCCCGGGTAAGCCGCACGCGGGGACGTTCCCATCTTCGAGCACGGCCGGGCCGGATGCCGGCCCGCCGTCACATAGTCCTTGCCACCGCGCGCAAGTCACTCTTTATAGCGCCCGCCATGAGCATCCCCCTCGAAGACACTTTCTCCGACGTCATCTCGAAGTCCCAGCGCGGACAGAAGTACACCGATCGTGCGCTTTTCCTGCGCGCCGCCATCGGCCCCTATGAAGACACGCTGCGTGCGCTGAAGGCCGGCGAATTCCACCACACCGCGCTGCTGAAACTCGGCCCCGCCCTCAAGCTGGATGCGAAGCGGCTCGTCGCGCTGGCAAAAAATGAGTACGCCCCGAAGCCCGTTGAAGTGGACGGCCTCGCACAGTTCAACACGCCATGGTCCGACATGCGCGTGAACGCCTACCTCGTGTGGGACGCTGCATCGAAGACCGCCGCCGCCTTCGACACGGGCGCGGACGCGAAGCCGGTGCTCGATTTCCTCAAGTCCAAGGGCCTCACGCTCACGCACATCTTCATCACGCACACGCATCCCGACCATGTGGCCGCGCTGGATGCGCTGAAGGCCGCGGGCAGCCCGCAGGTGTTCTCGAACGCACGCGAGCCGCTCGCCGGCACGACAACGTTTGAGATCGGATCGGCGAAGTGGAATCTCGGCGCGCTCACCATCGAGCCACGCCTCACACGCGGGCACTCCGAGGGTGGCACCACGTACGTGGTCACCGGCTTGTCACGCACGCTCGCCATCGTGGGCGATGCGGTTTTTGCCGGCTCCATCGGCGGACCGAACGTCTCGTATGCCGACTGCCTCGACGGCATACGCACGCAGATTCTCTCGCTGCCTGACAACACGGTCATCTGCCCCGGCCACGGTCCGCTCACGACCGTGGGCGAAGAAAAGGCGCACAATCCCTTCTTCCCCTGATCGCATTTCCATCATTCACCTCGTCATCTGTCATGAATCAAACAGTCGCCTTTGTCGGAGTCGGTCGCATGGGGGCCAACATGGCCCGCCGCCTCAAGGATTGCGGATACGGCATCACGGCCGTTTACGACGTGAACCGCGAGGTTGCATCCTCGCTGGCCGCCGAACTCGGCTGCAAAGCGTGCGACAAACTCGCCGAAGTGAGCGGCGCCGCGGACGTGATCTTCACCGTCGTCACGAACGACGAGTCGATGCGCACGATCTTCTTCGGCTCCGGCGACAACCTGTTGGCGAACGCGAAGGGCAAGATCTTCATCAACTGCGCAACGCTCTCGCCCGCGATCCATCGCGAGGTGCATGCGGCCGCCGAAAAGGCCGGCGCGCATTCGCTCGAGGCCTGCATGGCCTCCAGCATCAGCCACGCGAGGGAAGGCAAGCTCTACCTCATGCTCGGTGGTGACGAAGGCGTGTACAAACAAGTTCAGTCCATGATCGAGCAGATGAGTGTGAACCGTCGCTTCATCGGCGGGCCCGGCCGCGCCGCTGAAGTAAAGGCGCTGGTGAACATGGTGATGAACATCAACACCGCCGGCCTCGCCGAGGGCCTCGGCCTCGCTGCCGCGTTGGGACACGATCTCGCGATGATCCGCGAAGTTTTCTCGCAAACCGGCGCAAACTCGCGCGTGCTCGAAACCGACGGCGGCGACATGTGCGCGCGCGAGCACGACTGCTGGTTCTCCGCCGAGCACGCGGCGAAGGACAGCGGCATCGCCGCAGGCCTGGCAAAAGAGTCCGGCCTCAATCTGCCGCTCAACTCCGCCACGGAGGCGCAGTACAAGAAGATGGTCGCCCTCGGTCTCGGCGGACTCGACAAGTCCGGCATCGCCGAGCTGACCTTCAAGGACCGGCACGGCAACTCGTAGCGCGCACACACCTCACACCCCGGCATCACAGATCACCCGCCACCGGTTCATGAGTGAGGGCCGGTGGCACTCGCCGCACGCGCGTTCCGTTCCTCACCGCTCCTCCACCCAGGCGGGAGCGGGATAGCTGCCGAGGGCCTTTACCCTCGCATCGTGGCCGGCGAGTTCCCTGATGGCGGCCTGCAAATTGTCCTCGGCGCAGTGACCGTTCACTTCGAGGAAAAAGCGTGCTTCCTCAGCCCCGGCATCACCGGCAAGAGGGCGGTTCTCGATCTGGCGCACGTTGATGCCGTGGCCGGCGAAGACCTGGAGCACCTCGAGCAGCGCGCCCACCTTGTCGCGCGCCAGCACCATGAGCATGGAGCGGTCGTCACCCGTCTGCTGCGCGGGGCGCCGGCCCAGCACGATGAAGCGCGCCGGCGCGGAATCGCTGCGCGGGACGTGAGCAGCCTCGGCTCGCCAGAGCACCTGCGCGCAGATTTGCAGGGGGGAATCCACCAGATGATCGAGCGTGTGATGGACCGCCCCCTCCGTGGAATGCTCCAGCGGCAGCACGCCATAATCCGCCGCGCCCGATGAGACGCGCTCGAAGACAGCATCCGTCCCCGGCTCGGGGAGGTAGGTGAGGCTGTGGCCGAATTTTCCCTGTGCCACCTGATGGGTCCAGGAACCGACCGGCCCGAGGAAGGCGATCTTCAACGGCATTTCCAGCGCAAGCGCCGCGCTCATGATCTCGCGAAAAATGGCGCGGATGGACTTCTCTGGCAGCCGGCTGCCGCTCGCGGTGTTGATGTCTGCCAGCTTGCGCAGCAGCTTCTCCTCCCGCTCGGGCGCGTAGATTTCCAGACCGTCCTTGCGCTTGATCTCGCCCACGCGATGCACCTGCTCGGCACGCTCGCCCAACAGGCGCAGGATTTCCCGGTCGATCTCGTCAATCTTCACGCGGACGTCTTCGAGCGACATGGCCGGGGAGGGAAAATTATATGCTCACGACTGCTCCGCGTCCGCCGCCTGCGCGGCCGGCTCCTCCGACGGAGCGACCGCCGGCGCATCGTCACCCTGCGGCTCAAGGAAGAGCTGCTTTTCCTGCGGCCGGCTCTCAGCGGCCTGCGCTGACTCCTCGGACGGCAGCTTGATGCGGCGCAGCTCGGTGGCATTGGGCAGCTCGTCCACGGTGCGCACGCCGAAGTGCTCCAGGAACGCTTCGGTCGTGCCGTAAAGCAGCGGCCTGCCCGGAAGATCGGCACGGCCCTCGATCTTGATGAGTCCGCGATCCAGCAATTGCTGCACCATCGCATCCACTGACACTCCGCGCACCGCCTCGATGCCGCCGCGCGTGATGGGCTGCCGGTAGGCGATGATGGCCAGCGTCTCGAGAGCCGGCTGGCTCAAGCGTTGCGGCTTCTTCCCCGGGAAAAGCGCGCGGCACCATTCGGCGTACTCCCCGCGTGCGCACAGGCGCCAGCCCGTGGAGCGCTCCACCAGCGTGAAGGCACGCCCGTCCTTTTCATAGTGCTCGATGAGCTGCCCGATGGCCGCGCTCACCATCTGCTCCGTCACGTCATTGAGCGCCTTCACCGCATCGTCCGCCTCGCCGCCCTCGATGATGTCCTTGGCCGTCTCCTTCACCGCGCGGCACATGTCGCCCAGGCTCAGAGGTTCCTGGCATGAGAAAAGAAGGGCTTCGACGATCTGGGTTAGCTCCATGGGAAGGGCGGGCAACATCAAGCGAGCCAGCGGCGGCAGTCAAGACAGGTTTGGCTCTGTGCCGGCCTGCCCCAGGGCTTGCGCATGAATTGCTTCTGAGTGAATTCCCACGGATTCCGGGCGACCACGGATCGGACTTCGTCTGAACCCATCTGTGGAATCCTGAATCGGGGCAAATCATGGATTTGAGGCTTTCGCTTTCGGTTCATGCGCAAGCCCTGGGCCTGCTCCGGCTTCGTTTCGTTCCGTTTCACTCAAGCCACCAACATCGCATCCGATCCGCATCCGAAAGAAATAGCGGCGGCCCGTGACCGTTGTGTAGCGCATGTTCCGCCGCACCACTCTCGCGATCCTCGCCGCCGTCGTCACCTGCAACCCGCATCTCCGTTCCGAGCAGACCGCCGAGCAGCGGAACATCCCGCTGGAGGCCGACACCAAGGACGGAACGAAGGTGAAGATCGTGCTGCTCGCCGGCAGCCCGAGCAACAAGCCCGGGCAGCACGAATACTTCGCCGGCTGCGCGCTGATGATGGAGTGGCTCAAGGCGGTGCCTGGAGTCTGGCCCGTACTCGTCGCCGATGGCTGGCCCAGGAATGAAGCGATCCTCGATGGAGCGAAGTGCGTGGTCTCCTACATGGACGGCGGCGCGAAGATGGCCTTCCTCGATCCCGCCCGCTGGGCGCGCATGAAAAAACTCGCAGCCGCCGGCACAGGCCTCGTCGTGCTGCACCAGGGTGTTGACTGCCCGGACGAGAACGCCGCCGAGTTCCGGCAGTGGTTCGGCGCCGTGTTTCAGAAAGACATCGGCTGCCGCGGCCACTGGGATGTGAAGTTCGATGCCATCCCCGACCACCCCGTGAACACCGGCATCTCCCCGTTCGACCTGACCAAAGACGGCTGGCTCTACAACCTCCACTTCGCCCCCGCCGGCGTGACGCCGCTGCTCGCCGCCATGATGCCGGACAAGTCACGCACCACCGGAGATGCAAAGTCGCACACCGGCCGCGCGGAGACCGTGGCATGGAGCTACGAGCGCCCCGGCGGCGGCCGCAGCTTCGGCTTCACCGGCTGTGATCTGCACAAGAACTGGGACGTCGATGCGCAGCGCAAACTCGTCCTCCATGGCATCCTCTGGGCCGCCGGCATGTCCGTTCCCGCCGGCGGCGTAAAGTCCGCCTGCACCGCGGATGACCTCATGCGCAATCTCGACCGGAAGATTTTTCAGCAGCAGCAGGCCAGGTGACCCTGCCACCCGGCGGTGCCGCACCGCTTCTTGCCATCCGGGTGAATCAAGCTAGGATGCGCGCTCTTTGACAACCCCGCCACCCGACATGATCCGCCGCCTTTCCATCATCTGCCTCGCCGTCCTCGCACTCGGCGCAGCTTCCTGTGACAAGCACTCCTGGAAGGAGACTCAGGTGCTTCAGGAAAAATTCGGCGAGCACCATGGCAAGGCCGGAGCGGAACACGGCGCGGCTGCGGGCGGCCATACGGCTCCAGCGCAAGGCCACGACGAGAAGAAGTGACCCTCAGCCGCGCACCTGCCCGGCCCCGGAAACAAGGTACTTGTAGCTGCAAAGCTCCGCCAGCCCCATGGGGCCGCGCGCATGGAGCTTGTCCGTGCTGATGCCGATCTCGGCGCCGAAACCGAACTCACCGCCGTCATTGAAACGAGTGGACGCATTGTGCATGACGACCGCGGAGTCCACCTCGTGCAGGAAGCGCCGGGCATTGCCATCGTCCCGGGTGACGATCGTGTCGGTGTGACGGGATCCGTGCCGGTTGATGTGCTCGATGGCCTCGCCGACGCCGGCCACGGTCTTGATCGCGAGGATCAGGTCGAGATACTCGGCGTCCCAGTCTTCGACAGTGGCGGGCTTCGCACCGGCGGGCAGCGACTTGAGCGCCTCGGCATCAGCACGCAGTTCCACGCCTTTGTCACGCAGCGCGGCGCCGACGAGCGGATAGAATTCCGCCGCCACGTCCCGGTGCACGAGCAGCGTCTCCAGCGCATTGCAGACGCCGGGTTTCTGGCATTTGCCGTTCACGACGATGCGCACGGCCATGTCGAGATCGGCGCCGGCATCGACGAAGACATGGCACACGCCGTCGTAGTGCTTGATCACCGGCATCCGAGCGCTGGCCACCACTTTTTCGATCAATCCCTTCCCGCCTCGGGGAATGATGAGGTCGATGAACTGGTCCATGCGCGCCATGTGCTCGACGCTGGCGCGGTCGGTGAAGGGAATGAGTTGCACGCTGTCACGCGGCAGACCGGCGCGCTCACCACCGGCCTGGAGCGCAGCGGCCAGGGCGCGGTTCGACTGGATCGCCTCGGAGCCTCCGCGCAGGATGGTGGCGTTGCCCGTCTTGAAGCAGAGCGAGGCGGCGTCGGTCGTGACGTTCGGGCGTGACTCGTAAATGATGCCGATCACGCCGATGGGCACGCGCTCCTTGCGGATGCGCAGGCCGTTCGGCCTCGTCCACTCCGCGAGCACCTCGCCGACGGGATCGGGGAGACCCGCCACTTCACGCACCGCATTGGCGATGGCAGCCAGCCGCTTCGGGTCCAGCAGAAGACGGTCGATCATCGCTTTGGAGAGGCCGTTGGCCTCAGCGCTTTTCAGATCCACGGCGTTCGCCGCAAGGATGCTTTCTTCCCGGGCGGTGATCTCATCGGCCATCGCGCGGAGGATGTCGTCTTTCTGCGCAGTGGTCAGCTTGTTGAGCTCGCGCGAGGCCTCCCGGGCGCGCCGGCCCATGTCGAGAATGGCGGACTGGATCTCGGAATCGGTCATTGGAATGGAAAGGAGTGACGGTGTCTGTCGGGCGATTGTTTGGGGTGGCTGGCCGTGGATTGCAAGCGCTGACACGCAGGGAAATGCTCCCCTGCCCCGCATCTCCGCCCCCCCCCGGATGACGAGGCACATCGAGGCTTCCATCTGCGCCATGAAGGGATTTCATCACTCCGCGCCCGTGCGGAGCGCCGCGGCGGTTGCGGAGCCGGGCGGCGGAGGCTAGTCTCGCGCCCGCTCGTGGCCCGAGGGGCCGGCGGATTTCAAAGACCACCGAATCTTCATGCCGGAACTCGAAAATCCTTTTCAAGACACGCAGATGCAGCAGCATCGCGCCCAGCCGTGCACGCTGGTGATCTTCGGTGCCACGGGCGACCTCACGCACCGGAAGCTCATCCCCGCGCTCTACAACATCGCCGTCTCGGGCGACCTGCCGCCGCAGTTCAAGGTCGTGGGTTTCGCGCGCCGGGAAAAAACGGACGAGGTGTTCCGCGCGGAATTGTGCGAGGCGAATGCCAAGCACTCCCGCCAGGGTCACAACGAGCAGATGTGGGGCAGCTTTGCCCAGTCCATCCACTACCACCGCAGCGAGTTCGAGGACGTTGATGGCTATCGCGCGCTGGCAGGTCTGCTCGATGCTTTCGACAAGGAGCGCGGCACCGTGGCAAACCGGCTGTTCTACCTCGCCTCGGCGCCGGAGTACTTCGACCAGATCATGGAGCAGCTCCGCAAGGCCGGACTGAACAACGGCATCGGAGACCGCTGGGCGCGCGTGGTGTGCGAGAAGCCCTTCGGCAAGGACCTCAAGACCGCGCGCCATCTCAACGAGGTGGTAAACGAAACCTTCGACGAAGGCGACACCTACCGCATCGACCACTACCTCGGCAAGGAGACGGCCCAGAACATCATGGTGCTGCGCTTCGCCAACTCGCTCTTCGAGCCGAACTGGAACAGCCGCTACATCGACCATGTGCAGATCACCTGCGCGGAAAACCTGGGCATGGAAGGCGGCCGCGGCGGCTACTACGACACCGCGGGAGCGCTGCGCGACATGGTACAGAACCACTTGTTTCAGCTCCTCACCCTCGTGGCGATGGAACCGCCGACCGATCTGAGCGCCGACTCCGTGCGCGATGAAAAAGTGAAGGTGATCCGCGCCCTCCGGCGGCTCACTGGTCCGGAGGCCGTGGGCCAGAACGTGGTGCGCGCGCAGTACACCGCGGGATCGGTCGATGGTGTGCCGCGGGTGGGCTACCGGCAGGAAGAGCGCGTGAATCCGGAATCAAGGACCGAGTGCTACGTGGCGCTGCGCCTCTTTGTGGACACATGGCGCTGGCAGGGCGTGCCGTTTTACATCCGCGTGGGCAAGCAGCTTCCAAAGAAGGCCACGGAAATCTCAGTGCACTTCAAAAAGCCGCCGCAGGTGCCCTTCGCCACGAGCGTGATGATCCCTGACAGCGAGAACACGCTCGTCATCCGCATCCAGCCGGACGAAGGCATCTCCCTGCGCATCTTGTGCAAGCAGCCGGGCCAGGCGCTCTTCGTGCAGCCGGTGAAGATGGACTTCCATTACAGCAACAGCTTCGGCAAGGCCAGCCCCGAGGCCTACGAGCGACTGCTGCTCGATGCGATGGCGGGTGACGCGACGCTCTTCGCCCGCCGCGACGAGGTGGAAAACGCTTGGCGCTTCATCGACGAAATCGAAAAGGCCTGGCACGAATCGCCCTCACCGCCGCCGATGTGCGAATACCCCGCCGGATCATGGGGACCGAAGGCTGCGGACGAGATGCTGGCACGGGATGGGCGGGAGTGGAGGAGGCTTTGAGCCATGCGTGCCGCGCTCGAAGACACCCTCTCCATCCTCGGCCAGGAAGTTCCGCTGGGCCGGGTGGATCGTGAACTGAAGAAGCTCTGGGACTCCGACGAGGCGAAGACGCGTGCATCGCTCATGAACTTCGCCATCTACAGCGAGGACGCGGCCGCGCTCCCGAGAAACAACCGCCTCCTCGAAGAACTCACCTCCGAACACGCGTGCCGGGCGATGTTGATCCTGTTTCAGCCGGACGGTCCCGCGCCGCGAGCACGCGCGTGGATCAATGCGCTGTGCCGTCCCTACGAAGGCAAGAAGATCGTTTGCAGCGAGCAGCTCTCCTTCGTGCTCGAAGGCGGCAACGCAGCGCAGGTGCAGAACATCGTCTTTGCGCATCTGGACTCCGACCTGCCGCTGGTCGTGTGGTGGCAGGGCGATCTGACCTCGAACTTCGAGGAACGCTTCTACTCCGAGATCGACCGGCTTTTCATCGACAGCGCGGAGTGGACGCATCCGGCGGCCGAGTTTGCGATGCTCGAGGACGCCTGCAACGGCGCCACGTCCGAATTCGAGGTGCATGACTTGAGCTGGACGCGCTCGCATTTCTTGCGCTCGGCGCTTGCCGGCTGCTTTCAGGATGCCGTGGCGCTGCGTCGGCTGCCACACATTGCGCAGATCGAGATCACCCATGCGCCCGGCCAGAAGGTGGCCGCACTGCTGCTGGCGGCGTGGATCGCCGAGCGGCTCGGACTGCGGCTCGATGACGCGGCGAAGGAAGTCCGCTTCAGCAAACGTGACGGCGGCAGCGTCAGTCTGGTGCTGGCCGAAGGCTTGGCGGGCTGCTGCGTCCAGAGGCTCGCGCTCACCGGTCCGGACCTGCGCGCCGAGGTGGCGCGCGAGCCCCGCTGCGCCTTCGTGCGCGTGTGCACGAGCTGTGACGGCCACGCGCGTGAGGAAATGCTGCCGGCTGACGTCGAGTCCGAGGCCGAGCTGATCTCCAGCCAGCTCAGCCGCGCGCACGGCACGAGCATCTTCATCGACATGGTGCCGCTGCTCCGGCGGATGCTGGCAAAGGCGTGACATCGCCGTTGTCCGCGCCGCCATTGCCTGCATCATGGCGGCGCATGAAGCCCCGCCCAAAACATCCATTCTTCACCGCCGCGCCCGTGATCCTCGCCTTCGTGCTGCTCGGCGGTGTGGAAGACGCCCGCGCGGAAGACGGCGTGGTGCGCATCGCCTTTGCCGGCGACATCATGCTCGACACGCTGCCCGGTGAAGACATCGCCGCCGGGCACGATCCCTTCGCCGGCTTCGGCAGCGTGCTCGACGCGGCGGACATCCGCATCGGGAATCTCGAATGCGTCGTGGCCACCACCGGCACGGCGGTGGACAAGCCCTTCACCTTCCGCGCCCATCCGCGCGTGCTGTCCGTGCTGCGCCGGCACTTCACCGCCGTGTCGCTGGCGAACAATCACACCGGAGACTTCGGGCACGCGGCCTTCCTTCAGCAGCTCGATCTGCTCAAGTCACGAAAACTGTTCTGCTTCGGCGGCGGCCGGAATGTGAGCGAGGCGCGCACGCCGCTCGTGCTCACGCGCAACGGCCTTCGCATCGCCTTCCTGGGCTACAATGATTTCAAGCCGCGCGAATTCGAGGCCGGCCCCGAATGGCCCGGCGTGGCCTGGGCAGTGGACGAGCAGATCGCGGCGGACATCAAGGCCGCGCGCACGCGCCACCGGGCGGACATCGTCATCCCCTTCATGCACTGGGGCTGGGAGCACGAAAAGACCAGCAGCCGGCAGCGGAAGCTGGCGCACCTCATGATCGACAACGGCGCGGACCTGGTGGTGGGGAGCCATCCCCATGTCACGCAAGGTGCCGAATACTACAAGGGCCGGCTCATCGCTTACAGTCTCGGCAATTTTCTCTTCGACGGGTTCACCACACCCGAGGCAAACATCGGCTGGGTGCTGCGCCTCACGCTCACGAAATCCGGCCTCCAAGAGTGGGACACCGTCGTCGCGCAGATCGATGCGCGTGGCCGACCTCATGTTGTGCGGAATGTTGAGAGTCCGTGTGGGAAAGCCGGATCGCCGAAAGTGATGAAGCATACGGCCGTGCCGTGATCGCTCCTCTCGGGCGGGCTTGACCCGCCGCGGACGAAGTCGTTAGATTCGCACCATGAAGACGATCCACCGCATTTTCGCGCTCCTGGTCTTGATCCCGGACATTGCTTTCGCGCAGACGTCTCCGCCGCCGCCGGCATTGAAGGCCGTGCTGAAGACGCTCGACGGCAAGATCTACACAGACGTGAAGCTGATCGAAGTGGAGGCCGACGGCATCCGCATCGCGCACGCGGCGGGCGTGGCAAAGCTGCCTCTCGAAATGCTCCCCGAGGAAGCGCGGAAATCCTTCGCCGACGAGGTGGCAAAGAAGGCGGCCATGCAGGCGACGATCGAGGCATCACGCCGCGGCGAACAAGAGCGCCTGGCCACCGAGAAGGAAATGAGCACGTCCCAAGCATCCACGCCCGCCTTGTGGAGGCCCGAGTCGATGAAACTCGTGGTGCTCGAAGTGCGCCCGGACGGCGTGGTGGCGAAGCGCGATGTGCGGGACTCAGCGATGGCGGCTCTGCCCGTCTTCGTGGAAGGAGTGAAGGGCAAGCCCAAGGGCCAGATGTGGAGCGCCCGCATCATCCGCGCCGGCACCTGGCGCCATGAGAGCCGCACGCTTCCTAAGTACCGGCTCGCACGGTAAAGCGGCCGCGCCGCACGCCCGCGCTTTTTGCTCTCGCGTGTTGCTCACCGGTCGCTGACGCGGCATACAGGGCGGACATGGAAGACCGCCGTCCGCCGCCGAAATTCAAACCGCATCCGTTCACCTACCATCAGGAACTCACGGTGCGGATCCAAAGCCTCACGAATGAAGGGGTCGGAGTCGCGCGTGTCGATGGCTGGGTGGTCTTTGTCGCCTTCGCACTGCCGGGCGAGCTGGTGAAGTGCAGCGTCTTCCGCAATCACAAAAGCTACAGCGAGGCGGATCTCGCGGAAGTCATCGAGCCATGTCCGCAGCGGCAGCAGCCGGTGTGTCCGCTCTTTGGCACGTGCGGCGGCTGCCAGTATCAGAACCTCGATTACGCCGAGCAGCTCCGCTGGAAGCAACGGCAGGTGCAGGAACTGCTGCAGCGCATGGCGAAGATCGACTTCGCCGTCGAGCCTGTGGTCGCCTCGCCGAAGCAGTTTGGCTATCGCTCAAAGATCACGCCACATTTTCATCGCCCACGCGATGGCAAGATCGGTGCCATCGGCTTTCTGCGGGCGGGAACGCGGAGTTCCATCGTCGATGTGCCGCACTGCGACATCGCGATGCCGGAACTGAACACTGAGCTGACGAGCGTCCGCGAAAAAGTGCGGAGCGGTGCCGCGACCTACAAGCACGGCGCGACCTTGCTCTTGCGTGCGGCCAATGGCGAAGTGCTCACGCGCAACGATGAACCGGCGGTGGAAATCGTCGGTGATGTGCGCCTGGAGTTTCAGGCCGGTGACTTTTTCCAAAACAACCCGTTCATCCTGCCCGCCTTCGTCGATCACGTCGTGAATGAAGCCCGCGCGAGCGGTGCGCGATTCCTCGTCGATGCCTACTGCGGCAGCGGCCTCTTCGGCCTTTGCGCAGCGCGGCACTTTGAGCAGATGAGCGGCGTGGAGATTTCCGAAACCGCCGTCGCGAAGGCCAAACACAACGCGGAGATCAACGGCTTCACCAACTGCCAGTTCCTCGCAGCGGATGCACGACACATCTTTTCCGGCATCACCCACGCTGCGGCGGAGACGGTGGTCATCGTGGACCCGCCACGCGCTGGCTGCAGCAATGAGTTTCTCGATCAGCTCTTCGCGTTCGGCCCGAAGGCTGTCGTCTATGTGTCGTGCAATCCGGCGACGCAGATGCGCGATCTCGCCCGCTTCGTCGAAGCCGGCTACGCCCTGAAGAAAGTGCAGCCCTTTGACCTCTTTCCGCAGACGAGGCATCTCGAATGCGTGATGACCCTGACAAAGTAGTCATGAGCTTTAGCTCGTGACCATGTTCGTTTTTGGGAATGGGTGCGGGCTAAAGCCCAGCACTGCTTTCAGCCCAGCTCCTTCACCGCGATGTCCGTGCACTCGCTCAGAACGGCGAGGCCGTCTTCGAGCGCATCTTGGGGAATGGTGAGCGGAGGAGCGATCTTCACGGTCTGGCCCCATGCGCCGACTGGTGCAAAGAGCAGCAGCCCGCGCTGATAGCACAGCTCGATGATGCGATGTGCGAGATCGTGATCCGGCTTCTTCTCGCCGTGCTTGATCGTCTGCATGCCACCGACGAGGCCGCTGGCGGTCACATTGCCGATCACGTCAGGATGACGCTTCTGGATTGCCTTCAAGCCATCGAACAACACGCGCTCGAGCTTCGCGGCATTTTCCGTGAGCTTCTCGCGCAGAATCTTGCCGATGCTCGCCATCGCGGCGGCGCAGCAGACGGGATTGCCTGTGTGCGTGCTGGTCATCGAACCGGGCGGATACGCGTCCATGATCTCTTCGCGACCGAGCAAGGCTGAAAGCGGCAGCGAGCTGCTGATGCCTTTGCCGCAGCAAATCAAATCAGGAACAACGTCGTAATGCTCGAAGGCCCAGAACTTGCCCGTGCGGCCAAAGCCAGCCTGCACCTCGTCGAAGATGAGCACGACCTTGTGCTCTTTGCACCACGCGGCGAGCTGCTTCACGTATTCCTTCGGCGCGAAGTCAGGGCCGACGCCTTGATAGGTCTCCATCATCACGCCCGCGATGTTCTCGGGCTTCAGGCCGCGATCGGCGATGGTCTTCAAGAACGTGTCGAAGCTCGTGTCTTCCTGCCAATAGCCGTCCGGGAACGGCGCGTTGATGATCGCCGGGTCTTCATTCACGATCCAGCTCTTCTGCCCCGCCATGCCGCCGGCCTGCTGTGAGCCGAGCGTGCGTCCGTGAAAGCCGCGCTCGTAGCCGACGATGCCGATCTTCTGCTTGCCGCCAACCTTAATGCCGTGCGTGCGTGCCAGCTTGATCGCGCACTCGGTTGCTTCCGATCCAGTTGAGAGCAGGAACACTTTTTTCAAACCTTCCGGCGTCAGTGAAGCGAGCAGTTCGGCCAATGCGGCGCGCTCTTCGCTCGGGAACACGTAATTGTGGATCATGCCCGTGTTCACCTGATCGATGATCGCCTGGCGCACTTCCTTCACGCCGTGGCCCGCGTTCGTGACGAGCACGCCGCTGCTCCAGTCGAGCCACATGTTGCCGTGTTTGTCATAGACCTGGATGTCTTCGGCCTTCTCCCACACGATCGGCGGCTGGCCGCGCATCGAGATGGGTTCAAAGGTGCGCAGCTTCTCCAGCGTGGCCACAGACTCAGGATGCGGGATCTGAGTGGCGATGCGGCGATACTTCGTGGCGACTGGCGCGACGGTCTGCGGTGTGATGCTGAATTCCTTGCCCATAAATGCTGCGGATTGAATGTGCACCATGGTTAGCCGGACGCCCCGCACCCCGCTACGCGCGTTGTCGCAGCATGTGATATTTTTGTGCCGGTGGAACCGAGGGCGGGATCACCGCTCCGGATTTGCCTTTGCAACCAGGCGTCCGCGCGCGCCGCCGGGCCATGCAGCACCGTCTTGAATCCACTCACGCAAGACCGCGATCTGGTCTTCGGTCAGGCTCATGTCGAGGCGAGGCATCACCTTGGGATGGGATCCGCTCCGGGAAATGGCCGTCACCAGCAGACTCGCATTCGGACGGCCGGGCACAACGAAGGCCCGCCCACGCCTCGAAGCGACGACTGCACGCGGCCCGGTGAGATTCAGACCGCTCGGGTGCGAGTCCGTATGGTGGCAGACCAGGCAATTGTGCTCCAGGATCGGCTTCACCTCGGACAGGAAGAACTGCTCCTTTGGCGTCGGTCGCTGCGGCAGCATGTCGCACGATGCCAGCAGGGCCGCGGTACCAGCCGCGAGGAACCAAAACGATGAAATTCGAGTCATGATGTGATGGTGCATCATAAACAGGTCCGGGTCGGTCGTGCATGATTTTTTTCAGACAAGTCCGTTGCGCGAACTCCCGCCTGCGGTCCCCGGGGTGCGGCAGAAGCGGCTGCTACGGGACGCAATGCGCCGCCTCCCGCGCTTTGATTTCCAGTTGCGCGGCGGGAGAATGTCCCCATACTCCCGGCCCTTCGCGAGCCGCCCCCAATGGCCGTCGGTCTCTGGTTCCCGTGTTCCATTTGGAGCAGCCGGGATGCTCGCCCAGAGGAAACCCGGCCGCAGCACACCCTAAAACATGTCAGTACGTCTAGCTCGATTCGAGATGCCGAACCGCCTCGTCAAGAACGAGGCCACCTCCACCGAAACCTACGCCCAGTTCGTGGCCGAACCCTTCGACAAGGGCTACGGTCACACCATCGGAAACTCCCTGCGCCGCGTCCTCCTGTCCTCGCTCGAAGGCGCCGCCATTACTTCGGTCAAGATCAAGGGCGCGGAGCATGAATTCGCCACCCTGCCCGGCGTGCTTGAGGACGTGACGCAAATCGTGCTCAACCTCAAGAAGGTGAAGTTCAAGCACAACAGCGAGCAGAAGGAGCCGAGCCTGCTCTCCATCACACTGGACCGCGACGGCGAAGTCACCGCCGGAGACATCAAGGAAGATCACCGCTATGAAGTGCTCAACAAGGACCTCGTCATCTGCACGCTGGACCGCAAGACGAAGTTTGAATGCGAGTTCGAAGTCCGCGTGGGCCGCGGCTTCGCCACATGGGAGGACAACAAGCGCCCGGACACGCCCATCGGCGTGATTCCCATCGACTCCATCTACTCTCCGGTCACCCGGGTGAAGTACGCCGTGGAGAACACGCGCGTGGGCCAGAACACCGACTACGACAAGCTGGTGCTGGACATCTGGACGGACGGCCGCATCAACCCGAGCGACGCCCTGCTCCAGTCTGCCGCCATTCTGCGCCACCACCTCGACGTGTTCGTGAACTACGACGAGAAGGCCGTCGAGTTTGAAGCGGCGCCGGAAGCACAGAGCGAGGAAAACGCCGAACTGCGCAAGCTGCTCAACATGAGCGTGAACGAGATCGAACTTTCCGTCCGTGCGGCGAACTGCCTGAACAACGCGAACATCGTGACCGTCGGCCAGCTCGCCATGAAGAGCGAAAGCGAGATGCTCCGCTATCGCAACTTCGGCAAGAAATCCCTCACCGAGATCAAGGAGAAGCTCGCCGAGCTTGGTCTGTCTCTCGGCATGAAGCTTGATCCGTCGCTGCTCGAAGCGTCGCCGGGCGGCGTCTCCCTGCTGGCACGCAGCAGCACCTTCAAGGACGAAGATGAAGAGGCCGATGGCAGTGCCGGAGCCACCGCCGAACGCCCAGGATCAGGCAGCACCTTCAAGGACGAAGATGAAGAGGCCGATGCCATGGACTTCTCCAAGCTGGTGGACTCCCACCTGCCCGACGTGGAGGACGACGAATAAGGACACGCCCGCCGCAGAACCTCCAGCCATATTTTTGAGATCCCACAGCAATGAATCACGGACGTAAAAGTGTTAAACTCCAGCGCGAAGCCTCGCATCGCAAAGCTCTGCTGGCGAACCTCGCCTGCAGCCTCATCGAGCACCGCCGCATCCGCACCACCCTGGCCAAAGCCAAGGCGCTGCGCCCCGTGGCGGAAAAACTTCTGACCCTCGGCAAGAAAGGCACGCTGCACGCACGCCGGCTCGCCGTCGCCAAAATTCGCGACAAGACCCTCGTCAAGAAACTCTTCGAGGAGATCGCCGTTGCCTCAAAGGACCGCGTGGGCGGATACACGCGTATCACGAAGCTCGGTCAGCGCCGCAGCGACTCGGCACCGATGGCCTTCATCGAGTGGGTTGATGCCTACGTGCCAAAGCAGGCGGTCGAGGCCGTGGTCACCGAAGCCCAGCCTGAACCCGCCGCCGAAGAGGCCGCTCCGCCGAAAAAGAAGCGCGCCACGAAGAAAGCCGCTGCCGCCGCCACAGAATAGGGTGCCGGCAACATGCCAGGTGCACGGATTTCAGATGCGAGGGTGACGAGTCACCCTCGCATTTGTTTTTTGCCGGCACACCTTGCCTGAGGCCCATCTTGGATAATATGGCGGCGATGAGCGAACATGTGGAAAACCTCAAGGCCGAGATAAAACAGATGATGGTAAATGAATTGATGCTGCAGCAAGGGGCGGATGAGATAGCCAACGATGCGCCGATCTTCAGGCCCGATGGCCTGGGACTCGACTCCGTGGATGCCCTGCAGCTCGTGGTGGCGCTGGAGAAAAAGTTTGGCCTCAAGCTCCCCGATGCCGATGCCGCCCGGGCCGTGCTGCGCGATGTGAATTCGATCGCGGCGGCCGTCGTGTCGAAGACGTGATCTCAACCCTGCTTCCCTTTCCCATGCACGACGTGATCATCATCGGCGGAGCTTTTTCCGGCGCGAGCATGGGACTGCTGATCAAACGCGCGCGTCCAGAGGCGCGCGTGCTGATCATCGAGCGCGCGGCGGAGTTTGACCGCAAGGTGGGTGAATCCACTTCGGAAGTCGCGGCCTGTTTTCTCACAAGAGTGCTGCGCATCTCTCATCACCTGAATCACGAGCACCTGTGCAAACAGGGCCTGCGAATGTGGTTCACGGCACCCGAAAACCAGTGCCCCGCCCGATGCACCGAAATCGGCGCGTTTTACCAGTCGCGGCTGCCGACGTTTCAAATCGATCGCTCCTTGCTGGACGAACACCTTCTCGCGATGGCCCAGGAGGAAGGCTGCGAACTATGGCGCCCGGCGAAGGTCGAAGAAATCGCGCTGGCATCACACGGGAGTTCCGCCCATCGGCTCACCGTCAAACTCGGTGGCGAAACCCGGGAGGCAACCGCTCCCTGGATCGTAGATGCAAGCGGCAAGGCGTGCGTGATGGCACGGAAGCTCGGATTGTGGAGGAAGCTGGAGACACATCCCACGAACTCCCTCTGGGCGCGCTTCAGCGGGGTGAAACTGCTCGACAGCCACGAGTCAGCCATGCAGTTCCCCGATTTCGCCGACAGCGTGAGGTGCAGCCGGGACATGGCCACGAATCACCTAATGGGTCGCGGCTGGTGGTGTTGGATCATTCCGCTGAAGAACGGAGATGTGAGCCTCGGCCTCACATACGATCCGCGCGTCTTCGACGCACCGAAGGAGGGCGCCATTGCCAGCCGCTTGCTCGATCATGTGAAGCAGCACCCCATCGGGCGCTTCTTGTTCGCTGATGCGCAGGCGGTTGCTCTGGACGCGCGCGGGTACTCCCATCTGCCCTATTACGCAGATCAGGTCGCGGGCGAAGGCTGGACCATCGTTGGTGATGCCGCCGGCTTCATGGATCCGCTCTACAGCCAAGGGCTCGACTATTGTTCCCACTCCGTTTACACGGCCCATAAGCTTGTCGTGCAGTCGCTGGCCGGAGAGGACGTGACGGCATCATGTGCCGCATTCAATTCGCAATTCAGGCAGAGCTACTTCCGCTGGTATCGCTCGCTCTACGACGGCAAATACGCCTACCTCGGCGAGGCCGATCTGATGCGTGCCGCATTTCTGATGGACCTCGCCTGCTATTTCATAGGTCCCGTTCGCCTCGTGTATGAGCGCCCGGATGCGGAATTCGGAGTCATGCCCTATCAAGGTCGCGCAGGTGCGATCTTCGCCAGCTTCATGAGTTTCTACAATCGCCGGCTGGCGTCCATCGCCGACAAGCGCGCTGCGGCAGGTGCCGCCGCGAGACAGAACGTAGGAAACCGCTGGCTGATCAAGCAAGGATTCGTTCCCACCGCAAAAGTCCTCTCCCTCCTTGCACGGGGACTGCTCATTTGGTTTCGAGCCGAGTTCGAAGCCGTCTTCTTGACTGCTGTCTCCTCGGCGGCGGTTCGTCCAGTTGCGGCAAGCGAGCAGGCGTCCCAATCCGGTGTCTGAGCAAAACGCCGTTACCTTTTCCTGATCCAGATTTCCAAGCCCTGGCGGGAGCACTGATGAGAATTTAGATAGAGCGGATCCACCCGGAACCAACGCCGGATCGGATCGGAGCATCAGTACTCACCGCCAAGGAGAAGGAACAGCATTCACAAGCATGGACTCGGATCGAGGTTGACCACGCTTCAAGCTGCGGCCGAGATGCCCGTGCGAAGATCGATGGCGGCGCTCATCGCCGACCAGAAGGACTCACGCAGCGCCTCTTGGACGTGAAGAGCGACGCTGGACCAGCCTTCATGATCCGAGCCGTCGGCCACTGGCAATTCGGCCAGCGCATCGTTCGCCTCGTCAGAAAGCGCTGCGGCTGGCTCAAAGTCGTCTCCGCCGAGGTCACGCGAGATGAATTCCAGGTATCCAGCACCGAATGCCGGCATGTTCAGCCAGCCGATTTGGGATTCATTGGTGAGAACGTCGTTTTTCGCAGGGATGATGTTGAGTTTCATGGTCGGGGTTCCTTTCGCGGGTTTGGTTGCTTGCGTATTGGGTTTGGGATGTTGTTTTGAGAAATCAGGGTGGTTGAATTGCAAAAATGCGACAATCAGATCAAAAACCAGCCGGGTGGCGCATGATGAAGCCGTCAGCAGTGCGCGGCTTGGCACGCCAGCGGGGACCCTCGTCGTCATGTCCTCCGGACGTGTCCATGCGAAGACCGCAGACCGTCATGAACACATGCTCCCCAGGCTTCACGTAGATCGTAATGTAACGACCAGGGCCAGGCAGACCGTAGCTGGCGAATCCCGACGAAGGCAGTGGGGAGCGCAACAGGCCAGCCTTGATCAGAACATAGGACACCGAGCCTGAGCAGTCGTAGGCGTTGTCTTCAACGCTGCCATGGCCGCCGCCACGACGATAAGGCTTGTTTTGGATGCTGTTCGCAGCACCGACCGCATACTTCACTTGAACCGGTGCCGTCGAAGGAGCGGCCGCTTGCCGGCCATCGAATCGCAGCGCGGCATTCTGCACTGGTCGCGCGGCTGGTACCGCAGCAACCGGGCGCGCCGCAGCCTGCTGGCTCATGGCCCGGTCATATGCAGCCTTTTGCTGGTGGTATGCCGTCAGTTGCTGCTGGTAAACGGCCATTTGCTGCTGGTAGGCTGCCATCTGCTGCTGGTAGGCAACCTGCTGAGCGTAGGCCGCATAGCTGGCATTTTGGACCGGCCCGCGATAGGCTGTAGCGTAGTATCCATTTTGAGCGCCAGCCGTTGTCTGAAACCCGGCTGTCGCGAGAATGATTGCGGCTGCTACATGAAGTTGCGCCGTTGTGAATGAAGATGGTTTTTTGTTCATAGAATCCGCTCTCGTTTCTAAATTCTATGAACAGTGTATCAAAAACCATAATTATCATCAAGCTATTTATCGTTTTTATATTGCAATTCTGCGAAAGCACTCCTTATTGTTAACACTCGCGTATCAATGGGAAACCAGCACGCTCCCCGCACCATCACAGGTGTTTTCCGGTGCCCTGTACCGAATGGGGCGGCGGCAAGCGGCTCTCTTGCCCGACGTCGTAGCTGCGTGACCGCAGTAATTCCGGCGTCGGTCAGGCACGCATAAGAACGGTGGCCTCGCACGGAGACATCGTCATGCATGACGGTCCCTGACCGCCTTTGCCGCAAACACTCTGCCCCACCGTGCGTTTGGTGCGACCGTAAATGCGACGCCATGCCCCCACAATTCTACTCCTCTTCATAGCCTGTACGCTTTCCGCACGCGCAGACCTCAAGCTGCCGGCCATCATCGGCGACCACATGGTGCTACAGCAGAATCTCTCCGATCCGATCTGGGGGTGGGATCAGCCAGGCACCGAGGTGACGGTGACCTTCGACGGCCAGACCAAGAAGGCCAAGGCAGATGACACAGGAAAGTGGGCGACAAAACTCGACGCCATGCCCGCGAACGCCAACCCGCAGTCGATGACCATCAAGGGATCCACCACGCGTGAACTTAAGAACGTCCTTGTCGGCGAAGTCTGGATCTGCGCCGGCCAGAGCAACATGCAATTCGCGGTGGGTACCAATTGGGACGCCGACCTCGAGATTGCCGCCGCAAAACATCCGCAGATTTTCATCTCATCACCGTGCCAAACGTAGGCACGCAGACGCCACAGACGGACTTCAAGGGCGACTGGAAACCGTGCAGCCCTGAAACGATCGGGGGATTCAGCGCCGTGGGTTACTTTTTCGGACGCACCCTGCACCGGGTGCTCGACGTGCCTGTCGGCCTCATCAATGACTCGTGGGGCGGCAGTGCGGCGGAAGCATGGGTGCGTCGTGACGTTCTGGAACAGGATCCGCGCTTCAAACTGTTGATGGAAAACACCCGCCGGCGTGAGGCCGAACTTTCCAGCCCCGAGGGCAACGCCCGCTTCCTGCGTGACCTCGCAGCCTGGCAGAAACACTCGACCGATGCGAAGAAGACCGGCAGCCCCTTCAATGAGCGTCCTCCGCAGCCGCCGGATGCGTGGCTGAGCGGCAATGCAAGACCGGGCAACATCTTCAACGGCGTGCTGCTCCCAACGATAGGTTACGGCATCAAAGGGGTGATCTGGTACCAGGGCGAGAGCAACGCGGGACGCGCCTACGAATACGGCGCTCTGTTCCCGCGCATGATCCAGCACTGGCGCGAGGAGTGGAAGCAAGGGGATTTCCCTTTTTACTGGGTGCAACTCGGCTACGGCCAGTGCGTGGGCGGAGTTGCGCGAGTCGCAAATGAAAACCCAGAGCGCTGTCAAGAATGGCGGTCAAGCGGTGATCATCGACCTCGGCGAAGGCACCGACATCCATCCGAAGAACAAGCGTGATGTGGCCGCGCGCCTGGTCCGGTGGGCGCTTGCGAAGGACTACGGAGTGAAAATTCCGTACCGCAGTCCCGAGTTCAAAGACGTGCAGTTCACCGGTGCCAAGGCCGTGGTGACCATCGACACCTTCGGCTCCACGCTCCGCACCTTCGACGCGGTGGAAGCGCGCGGTTTCGTGATTTGCGGGGCGGACCGACAGTGGAAGCGGGCCGAAGCAAAGCTGGCCGGACCGAACCGGATCGATGTCTCCTCTCCTGAGGTGCAGAATCCTGCGGCCGTGCGCTACGCTTGGGCGGACAACCCGGTGTGCAACGTGTACAGCGCCGAGGGGCTGCCGCTCACACCCTTCCGATCCGACGATTTTGAGATGATCACGAAGCCGAAATGACTCGGCGTGGCGAAGGTGGCTCGACGATCCTCCTCACGCCTCGACGGCGGCAAGCTCCTCATCTTCCACGTTCTCGCCGCCGGACTCGTACTGGAGGTGATACAGCCGCTGATAGAGAGCGCTGCTCTGGAGCAGTTGATGATGGCTGCCGACGGCCTCGATGCGGCCTTGATTCATCACCACGATCTGATCGGCTTCGAGGATGGTGGAGAGCCGGTGGGCGATGGCGATGACCGTCTTGCCTTCGGAGAGCCCCTGGATGGCCTCCTGGATGATCTTTTCGGACTCGGTGTCGAGCGCGGACGTGGCCTCATCAAGCAGAAGAACCGGCGCATTGCGCAGGATGGCGCGCGCGATGGAGATGCGTTGCTTCTGACCGCCGGAGAGGTTGTTCCCGGAGTCGCCCACCACGTCTTGGTAGCCCGCCTTCTTCTGCTTGATGAACTCATGCGCGTGGGCACGCTTCGCGGCCTCGATGATGTCTTGCTCCTTCGCGCTCAAGCGGCCATAGCGGATGTTCTCGGCGATGGTGTCGTGGAACAAGAACGTGTCCTGGCTCACCACTCCAATGTTCTCCCGCAATGATGCCTGGGTAATGGTGCGGATGTCCACGCCATCGAGTTCGACGCTGCCGTTGTCAGGGTCGTAGAAACGCAGGATCAGAGAAAAAAGCGTGCTCTTCCCCGCCCCGCTCGGACCCACGAGCGCGTAGAACCTGCCTGGTTCGAGCTGCAAATTGATGCCGGTGACAGCAGCCTTGGCGATCTTTCTCTTCCCAGGATCGCGATAGTGGAAGTCTATGTTCCTGAACGTGATGGCACCGCGCGCGCGGCCGATGTCCTTCGCATCGGGAGCATCCTCGATCTCGGGCCGCTCCTCCAGGGCGGCGAAGACAGCGGTCGTGGCGACGATGCACTTCTGCAGCATCAATTGCACACGGCTGAGATCCTTTGCCGGCGCGTAAATCTGCGTCAGCGCCAGCACGATCATGAAGAACTGGTTTGCCTCCAGGCCACGGTGCCAGGCATAGACAAGGCCCGCGGCGATGCCGATGGAAGCCACGGACTCGACCACGGGTCCCACGATTTCCATCGCCTTGCCCCAGCGCATGATGTTGTCGGCCATGGCTGCATTGGCCTTTGAAAAGCGGTCCACCTCATAGCCCTCGCGCGCATAGGACTTCACCACGCGGATGCCCGTGAATGACTCGTGCATCGTGGTCATCAGCGCGCCCGCCTGCTCCTCCTCTGCGGCACCGGCCTTGCGGACACGCCGGCCGATGTGTACGACCGGGATGATCGACAAGGGCAGTATGATCAGGGAGAACGCCACGATGGGCCAGTCGCCCTTCGGCACCTGTTGGAAAAGGTAAAAGAGGATGGCCAGGATCGCCACGGGCCGCTGGGTGAGCACCTGCGCCAGCGACACGGCATTGCTCTGCGCGATGCGCGCCTGGTTGAACACCGTCTGGATCATGTCCCCGATCTTCGCCCGGTGGAAATAGCCGATGGACTGCCGCAGCACGGCGGCAAAGCAGTCGTTGCGCAGCGTGTAGAGGATCTTGTTGCCCACCCACATGACCAGATAGTTCGCCAGATAGCCCAGCATGCCGCGGATGAAGAAAAGCACGGGCAGCGTGAGACAGAGCAGCACGACTGGCAGGAGCGTGAGTTCCACATCCTTGTCCAGATGCAGCAGGTGGCCGATGTTCACCTGCCCGAAGAGGGGAATGCTGGTGGTTCTCAATTCGTTGGTCTCGCCCTTGAGCACCACGCTGAGCACGACCTGCATCCCCGTGAGGATCACCATGTTGAAGATGCCGCTGAGCATGCCGAGCACCACTCCCCACATGAAGCGCCATTTGTAAGGCGCCAGATAGCGGGCCATCCCCTTCACAGCATCCCGCGTGTGCGCCCACAGCTCCTTCATGGGCATGGCGTTGACGTCCTTGCGGCTGATCTTCTTCTTTTTCTGCGGCTGCTGCTCCATGAATGCTGTATCCCGGTCTGGCCGGCTACGGAGCCGGAGGCCGCCGGAGGGCACGCATAGCATTGATGATTTCCGCCGTCGAGATCAAGTTCATCTCCGCCCCGGCCGCCTTCGGCTCGAACGCCGTGAGCGGCCCAGTCCCACCGGCCGCGACCACCACCGCCGCCTCGTGACGGGGCCGCCAATGAAAGGGGTTCGTAGGCCCAAAGAGGACCACCTGCGGCCGCTCAAACATCGCCGCCAGATGCATCGCCATGCTGTCCACGCCCAGCACCATTTCCGCCCCGGCGATCACCGCCGCCGTCTGCACCAGCGACAGGCTCCCGCACAGGTCGGCCACCGGCACCGTCAGCCGCCGTCGCAGCGCGGCGAGGTGCTCACGCTCGATGCTGTCGTTGGCACCCGTGATCACCACCGGCAGCTTCTCCTCGTTCACCAGACATGCCGCCACTTCCGCCCAACGATCCGGCTCCCACAGCTTCTCAGCCCGCGCAGTTCCGGGGTGGATTACGGCATACGGCCCGTGCACCCCTTGCTCTGCCAACCTCACGCCCGTCCACTTGGAGACGCGTGCCGGCACTTGAAAACACGGTTGCCGCGGCTCGCACGCGTGGCTCACACCGAGTTCCTCCAGCAGCGCGAGATGAAAATCCACCGTATGCAGCTCGCGCACCGGCGCGTCGCTCAGGTGATTGTAGGCCATGCGCTTCGACGCCGTGTCCGCAAATTTCTCGTAGCCCACGCGCTGCCGTGCACGCGAGAGCCGTGTCATGAACGCCGTGCGGTCCGTCCCGGCGAAGTCCGCGCACGCATCCCACGCCCCGGCGGCGATGGACGCCCAGGTGTGCAAGTTTGGCCGGTGACTGCGGTACGGCAGCACCCGCGTCAGCCCCGCACAGCACCCCGCCAGCCCGGCCACGGCAGCCGGCACCACCGCCACGATCTCCGCCTCCGGCTTCGCCGCTCGCAACGCCGCCACTGCCGGTGCCGTCAGGATGAAGTCGCCGATGCGCTTGAGCTGGATCAGCAGCAGCCGTTCATTGTTCCCGGCCACGCTCAGCAGTTCCTCATTCGGCGGGCCTCCGCGTAGGCGTGCAGCAGCCTCGTGCGGTAATGGTCCCAGGTGAAAAGCTTCAGCACGCGCTCGCGGCCGCGCGCGCCCATGTCCCGGATCATTTCGCGGTTCCGGTAAAAATGCTCGATCCCCGCCGCCAGCGCGTCCGGGTCGTTCGGCGGCACCACCAGCCCGTTCACACCGTCCAGCACCACATCGCCCGCCTCACGCGTCGAGATTTGCGGCAGCCCGCAGGCCGCCGCCTCGTAGGTCACCTTCGCACTGCCCTCACACTCCGAGGGGAAGACAAACGCCGTCGCACCCCGGAGATGATCCTGTACGCGCGCGCTGAAGCCCGCGATCCTCACGCTCCCCGTCGCCAGACTGTTCACATACGGCCGCATCTCCTCGTGCAACGTGCCCACCAGCACCAGCTCGGCATCCGGAAGATTCAGTTTTTTCCAGGCCGCCAGCAGATGGTGCACCCCCTTGCGCTTGATCAGCGCCCCCACAAAGCACAGCGTGAACTTGTCCGGTGCCACACCCGGCGAGTACCGCGCCGCATCCACCCCGCGCGCCACGTACCACAGCCGCTCCTCAGGCACGCCTGCCGCCAGAAACGTCTCGGCCGCCTTTCGTGACGCCACCAGGATCAGGTCCGCCAGATCATACTCCGCCAGCATCCGCACCCGGCTCACAGGCAGCCGCTTCCTCCAGTCCCTCCAGCCGCGGTAGCCCAGGCGCAGTTCCCGCTCGCTCTCCGTCTCCGCTGATTTCTTGTGGCCCTTGTTCCGGTGCCACGTCGGGATGTCGATCACCGACGGCACGCCGCGCAGTCGCGCCTCCACCAGCGCACTGAAGCAATCCCCCGACCAACCGTGGAAAAAATCAAACCCGCCGCTGCGCAGCCTCCGCGCCGCCACCCAGTCCGCGTACCGCTTCTTCGCAGCGTAGTATTCCCTGCTCCCCAGGCACGAAAGCGCGCGCACCGGATGCCATTGCAACGACCTCACCCGTCCGGATGCGATCTCCCTTTGCGCCTGCCCGAAGCACACCACCTCACCGAGAAAACCGCCCCGGCTCGCCGCCACTGCACCCTCGAACGACGTGCTGTCCAGCCCCGTGCCGCCCAGCCCCGCACTCGTCGCATACAGCAGACGCCCAGGCAGACCCGCCGCCGACGGCACCGGAGCCGCACCGAGAACCATCGCAGGATCGAACCTGTCCATCACCTTCCCGCCCGTTCCGCCGCTCATCGTTTTCGTGGGATCCGGCCCACCTGCTCGATCTGCCTGCGCATGTATTCACTGTCACGCTCCGGCGGGGTCTTCTGCCGTTGCATCTCCTTCACCTGATCCACCGTCCAGAACGCACAGCTCACCACAGACATGATGAACACGATGAAGAGCAGATAAGCCAGCACCCCCAGATGCCGCTCCTGCTTGCGCCGCTCCTCCCGGTCCGTGTCGATGTCCAGCACCGTCAGAAAATCCAGCCACATGAGCCGCCACTTCCGGGGATCGCGCGCCATGTTGATGGTCACAAAACACGCCGCGATCGAGAGGATGGTGAAAACTGCGAATCGGATGGCCATGATCGAAAGCGCCAGTTTTTCCGGTGCCCCGCCCAAGGTCAATCTCTTTCTCATTCGTCTTTGCGGGTGGTTTGATCGTCCTCGTCCTCCTGCTCGAACTCGCCCTCGAATCCGAGCACCCACCTTCGAGGACGAAAGCTGCTCCCCGCTCCAACGCCCCAGCCACCCGCCGTTCCAGTGGCGGGAAGAGAAACGCCGCGCCAGGCGTTGGTTTCATGGAGCATCGGCCGAGGAATGCCTCGACGACCCCTTGCCCGAAAGTCATTTGTTCCTACGATGCGCCCGTGAACGCAGCCAGAGAGAACCTCCCGTCTTCCGCTCCTGCGACGTTGCCGTCCGGCTCATCAGCGCCCCATATGGCTCCGGTCCGGCGGACCCGTTCACATAAAATGAAGTGCCCGCCCGCAGGCTGAAGGACTGAATCACTTGCCACCCATGCCCTACGACCTCTTTATCTCCTACGCGCATCAGGGTGACAACACCTCGCGTGAAGCTGTGACAGCGCTCGTCGCCCGGCTGCACGCAGAACTGGAAGCCGACTTCCGCCGGCGCTTTAATCGCGATCTGGAAATCTTTTTCGACAAGGAAGACATCAAGGACTTCGACCATTGGCAGGTTCGCTGCCATCGGGCGTTGCGCGACTCGCGCTTCTTCATTGCCTGCCTCTCCCGCACCTACCTGCGCAGCGATGCCTGCCGCTGGGAATGGGAGGAATGGTGCCGGCACGAACTCGAACACGGCCTCGTGGGTCAGGGTGCCGCGTCGCTTTGGTTCGTGAAACTCGAAGACCTCGACGCGCCGGAGGATGCCGCGCTGCTCCGTCGTTGGAAAGGCGACTTGCTCCAGCGCTTCCACATCCAATGCCACGAGTGGTGGCATGACGACCACGGCAACTTCCTCGATGCGGCGGCGCGTTCCGAATTGCAGCAACTCACCGAGCACGTCGCGCAACGGCTGCGATTGCTCACGCTGGACCGCGCCCGGCGCGGCAATCTCCCCTGGCCGAATGCGAACTTCGTCGGGCGCGAACCTGAACTGGCCTGCAAGCGCTAAAACTCCTCAAGAACAAATGAACTCTCCTGAACAACCAAATCAAAACCGCCGCATCCGCGTCTTCGTTTCCTCGACCTTCCGCGACATGATGGGGGAGCGCGATGAGTTGATGACCCACGCCTGGCCGGAACTGCGCCGGTTCTGCCGTGAGCGGCATGTCGAACTGGTGGAGGTAGATTTGCGCTGGGGCATCGCCGAAGAACAAAGCACCCGCAAGGAAACCCTCAAGCTCTGCCTCGATGAAATCCGCGCCTGCCGTCCGTTCTTCATCGGCCTGCTCGGCGAACGCTACGGCTGGGTGCCCGGCGATGACGCCTTCACCGGCGATCTCCTTGAAGAGCAGCCCTGGCTCGCTATTCTCCGCGACCGAAGTGTCACCGAACTCGAAATCATTCACGGCGTCTTGCGCGAAGTGCAGATGCACAAGCGCGCATTCTTCTACTTCCGCGACCCCAGTTACCTTGACCACCTTCCGCCCGGCACCAATCGCGCCGACTTTGAAAGCGAAGGTCAGGAAGCAAAGTCAAAACTGAACCAGCTTAAGCAAGCCATTCGGCACGCCCGCGACGAAGGTGTTTGCAAACTTCACGAGGCTTATCCCGACCGGGTCAAACTGGCCGCGCTCGTCCTCGAAGACCTGAAAGCCGCGATCGAAGCGCAGTTTCCAATCGAGAAAATTCCCGACGCGCTCACCCGCGATGCGCGCGACCACGAAGCTTTCGCCGAAACCCGCCGCCGGACTTACATCGGACGACCGGATTATTTTGAGACACTGGATCGTCACGCCGCAGGTGATGGTGCTCCGCTCATCCTCCTCGGCGATTCCGGCAGCGGCAAATCCGCGCTGCTCGCCAACTGGCTGGCGCACTGGCATGGGGCACATCCCAAAGATTTTATTTTCCAGCATTACATCGGCAGCACGCCCGACAGCGCGGAGCATTGGCGGTTGATGGGCCGACTCATCGCCGAGATCAAACGCTGGACCGACGATCCGGAGGAACTGCCCAAGTCGCACGACGACCTCCTCAAGACTTTTCCCGTCTGGCTGGCCAAGGCGCGCATCAAGGCGGAGCGCGACGGCGTGCGCTGCCTCCTCGTGCTGGACGCGCTCAACCAGCTTGAAGACCGCGACCACGCCCACCTGCTCGGCTGGCTGCCGGCGCATCCGTTCACCGGCGCGCTGCGACTGGTCGTTTCCACGCTGCCGGGCGACACACTGGAGGCGGTGACGCCGCGCGACTGGAAATCGTTGCGCGTGGAACCGCTCACGCTGGACGAACGCCACCGGATGATTGCACATTACCTGGCCCGGTTTGGGAAAAAGCTCGACGCGCGCCGGCTGGAGCGGATTGCCGCCATGCCCGCTGCCGCCAATCCGCTCTACCTGAAGATCCTGCTCGACGAACTGCGCGTCACCGGCACGCATGAACGGCTGGATGAACGCCTGACCGATTATCTGGCGGCGACGGATATTCCTACACTGCTGAAAAAAGTTCTGGCCCGTTACCAGCACGATTACGAACGCGACCGACCGGGCTTGGTCAGCGAAGCGCTGGGGTTGATGTGGGCTGCGCGCCGGGGACTGACCGAAACCGAACTCCTGCGCCTGTTGAAACCCGCGAATCTTCCGCAACTGCCGCTGGCGGCCTGGACACCGTTGCGCTCGGCAATGGAGGAAAACATGGTGGATCGCAGCGGCATCTTGAATTTTGCGCACGATTTTCTGCGCACAGCGGTGGAGGCCGCGTTTGTGCCGGACAAAGACAAGCGTGACGAGTTGCGGCTGCGGCTCGCGGACGATTTTGAACAACAAGCCATTTCAGCCCGCAGTTGCGACGAACTGCCGTGGCTGCTTTGGCAGGCAAACCAACGTGACCGCCTCCGCGCCTGCCTGCTGGACATCGGACGGTTTCTGTTGATACGAGAGCGCGACCAGGGAGAGCTGATGCGCCACTGGGTCTGGTTGCACGAAGAGCGAACCATGGGTGCGGCCTACCTCAACTCGTTTGATTCGTGGTCTCACAACCACGACGCAGCATTCATTGCATCCGTGGCAAATATAGTCGGCTTCTTTCTCTTTGGCACCGCTGGTCTTCACGCGGAGGCCGAGCGATTGATGCGGCGGGCTTTGGCGATTGACGAGCAAAGACTCGGTTCGGATCATCCTGAAATTGCTGGGCACCTCAACAACTTGGGGTGTTTGCTCCGTGCCACCAGCCGGATCGACGAAGCTGAACCTCTGCTGCGACGGGCACTGGCCATCGACGAGCAGGAATTCGGCTCGGAACATCCGAACGTCGCCATTGACCTCAACAGCTTGGCGCAGGCGCTTCAGGAGAGCAACCGGCTTGGGGAAGCGGAGCCATTGTTTCGCCGGGCGCTGGCGATTGATGAGAACAGTTTCGGCGTGGACAGTCCCAATGTCGCAATACGTCTCAATAATCTAGCGGTCCTGCTTAAGGACAGCAACAGACTCGAGGAGGCAGAACCACTACTGCGTCGGGCGCTCGCTAACCTTGAACAGAGACTCGGTCCGAACCATCCCGATGTCGCCGCAAGCCTGAACAATCTGGCTTGTCTTCTTCATGCGACTAACAGGCTTGAAGAGGCCGAGTTGCTTTATCGACGGGCGCTTGCTTCCTGGGAGAAGGCGCTCGGCGAAGATCATCCAAACGTTGCCTCGGGGTTCAACAACTTGGCATCGTTGTTACAAGACGCTAACCGGCTGACTGAGGCCGAATCTCTGATACGTCGGGCGATGGCAATGGACGAGCGGAGGTTCGGTCCGCACCATTCCAAGGTTGCCATCGAACTTCGCAATTTGGCTTCCTTGCTCCTGGTCACGAAACGGCTGGTGGAGTGCGAGACATTGTTGCGGCGCGCTCTGGCGATAACCGAGGGGAATTTCGGACCCCACCACCCAGGTGTCGCTGGTTGCCTCAACGACTTGGCGCAGTTGCTTAGGGCTACCAACCGGCTGGCAGAGGCCGAACCATTGATGCGCCGCTCGCTCGCGATTGACGAAAAGAGCCTAGGCCCGGAGCATCCCGACGTCGCCAGGGACCTCAACAATCTCGGGCTATTGCTGCAAACCACGAATCGGCTGGCGGAGGCCGAACCACTGATGCGGAGAATGGTGCTTATCTTCCTCAAGTTCACCGCTGTCACAGGGCACCAACATCTGCACCTACTCGATGCTTTGCGGAGCTATACCAGACTATGCCTGCAAATGAGTGTGCCACAAGAAGAGTTCTACCCCCGGATGTTCTCGTTATGCGCTGAGGCGGGTCTGGAAATGGATGGGGCGCTAAAGATTCTCGAAGCTGCATACAGACGTGCATAGCATGCCGATTCGTCGATGAATCACTTGTCCCGCCCAAGGAAATCAGCAACACAGAAGATGGATTGTCGTCCCGTTATCCGATTCAAGAAGCTCCGCCAATTTGAAACAAACTCGAACGGCGCCAGCAATTGTGATGTCGCATTTCGTTGCCGCCGCCAAAGTGGAAGCTGATTCGCCCATGCCCTACGACCTTTTCATCTCCTACTCGCGCCGCGACAACGAGCAGGGCCGCATCACCCAGCTTGTCGAGCGCATCAAGACCGACTTCGCTCCCTTCGCGAAGCGCGAACTCGTCCCGTTCTTTGACCAGGAGGAAATCCACGGCATGTCCGACTGGCGGCAGCGCATCCTACAAGGACTTCGCGAGTCGCGGCTATTGCTCGCCTGCCTTTCGCCGGCGTATCTCCGGAGCGAGTATTTCGAGTGGGAGTTTGTCGAACACCTGGAAATCGCCCACCTGCACGGCTTCAACGGCGTCGCGCTGTTTGGAGTTCCGCCTTCAGGCGGTCCGGATGGTGTCGTGCCTTCCGTCCGCCCGGTTCCGCGTAAACGCGGGACTCCAAACCTGCGCAAACGCCAGCATTTCGACCTGCGCCCCTGGCATGATCAGGGCGAGGAAACCTTGCGCGAAGCCGCCGTGCGGGAGCGCATGGGCAAGCTCAACCGCCAGATTGTCCAGACCATCACCCGCGGCGAACGCGCCGAGAAAAGCCTCGGCAACGTGGACGCGCACAACCCGCACTTCATCGGTCGCACCGCCAATCTGCGGATGCTGCGCGAGAACTTCGTCAAGCCCGGCCACATCGGCGTCGTCACCGCCGTCAACGGCGTCGGCGGGCTGGGCAAGACCGCCAGATTCTCGCCGCGAACTGACGACTGGACGCTCCGCACCACGCCAACACCACGCCGCGCATCACCTTCCTCCACCACCTCATCGCCCTGCTCGAATCGCAACCGGACACGCCCTTCCTCGGCCAGCTCAAAACCCTCCTCACCGGCCCTGAATTTCCCGTGCCCAGCGACGTGGCCGTCCCGTGGGACATCGTCTGGTTGATCGAGTTTTTGAAACCCAAGCTCGGCAAGCACAACCCGGAATCCCTCACCGCCCTCGTCGCCGCGACAGGGCCTACGCATGAACCGACAGCGAAAGCCTCAAATCCATGATTTGCCCGATTCAGGATTCCACGGTTGGGTTCAGAAGATGTCCAATCCGTGGTCGTCCTGAATCCGTGGGAATTCACTCAGAAGCAATTCATCCACAAGCCCTGTCGCGGCGATGAGTGATCGTGCGAAGCTGGCCGTACTGGAGCGATTCCCAGAGTGAGAGGATCGGCTTTCCATTCCGCTCCACACACCTCGGCCCGACTGACTTCGTCAGAGGCCAGGCAGATCGCGAAGCGCCTCTTTGACGGCAGTCACCTGGTCACTGGTGCGCTGGCCAAAGCGTCGGGCGAGGCTGCTGCCGGAGCCGGACGGGAGGGACATTTGTTTCGTACGTCGTCGTCGCTTGGGGCATGCGGTCACATGCTCAGTGAGGCACGTATGGTCAACGGCTGCGGTCGATCCATTCTCTGTGAGCAGGTGGATTTTCCGAGTTCAAGAACACGGCGATTGTAAATGGGTCGAAGCCGGGCGGACGTGGATTGAATGTCACCAAGACCCCGGCGGGCCGCAGCAGGGTTATATCTGCTGAAATTCGGAGACCGTGTCCGCACAATTGCTTGCCAGCCGGCCTCGCCCGGGGCGACACTGTCGGATGCACGAGGCCTTTTCCGACCGTTCGCGCCGGCGGACGGAGACAGTCATTTTCATTCTCGTCTGCGCTTTCTACACAGTGCGGACGCTCGCCACGCATTCCGGCACGCTGATCTGGGATGAGGCTCGCTACCTCGAGTGCGCTGTGAATCTCTCGAAAGGCTGGCTCGCCTCGGACAACAACACGGACTTCGTAAACGGCCCCGGTTATCCGATCGTGCTCTGGCCGTTCGTGACGTCGGGCGCCTCCCTTCTCTGGCCGCGGCTGATCAATGGAGTGTTCATCGGGCTGGCGGCGCTGCTGCTGGTCCGCACGCTGCGGCCATACGCGGGGGACCGCTGGGCCGCCGCCATCTCGCTGCTCACCGCATTTCATCCGAACCTCGTCCGCCTCGGCCCGTACATCATGACCGAGCCGCTCACCACATTCTGTGTCTGTGCGTTTGCGCACACATTCGCCGGTGCGCTCAGGGAGCCGGGGTGTTCGTGGCGCAGGATCGCCGCGGCGTCGGTCAGTTTTGCGTACCTGATCATGACGCGTGTCATCTTCGGGCATGTGGTGCTCGTCATGCTCGCCGGCGCCCTGGTCGCAATGCCTGTTTTCAGGCGCTCGCGCACCGCCCTCGTGCGCACGGCCTTGATCTGCGCGTGCTCCTTCGCCCTGTGCATCCCTTACCTGGCGTACACCAGGGCGCACACCGGGCAGACGCTCTGCTGGTCCACGAACGGCGGGGAGCTGCTCTACTGGATGACCAGCCACCATCCCGGCGAAAACGGCCACTGGTTCAGCTACGACGACGCCATCACGCGCCCCGAACTCGCGCCCAATCACAAGGCTTTCATCGAGCGGGTGAACAAGCTCGACGTCCCGGCGCGCGAGGCCGAGTTCTCCAAGGCGGCCCGCGAGCACATCACCTCCGCGCCGCGGGCCGTCGCTTTCAACTGGGTGTGCAACGTTTGCCGGCTCGTCTTCGGATTCCCGCGCTCGTTCATGCCGGAGGAGGTCGCCGCCGTGCCGGTCATCGTGTTCAATGCACCGCTTCTCATGCTGATGACGCTGGCTGTGGTGCTCTTCGGGCGCCGTCCATCGTCTGTCCCGCCGGAAATCGTCATCCTGCTGGGCATGGCTCTCGTGTATCTCGGCGGCAGTTCGCTGGTCTCCGGCCTGCCCCGCTATTTTTTCATCATCACTCCGCTGCTCTGGCTCTTCACGGCGGCATCGCTCGCCGGCAATCTCCGGGTGACTCTCGTCACGCGGACGGATGCCGGAGATCCCAAGTCAGAAACACCGCGTGGCTGAACGCCGCCCCTTGCCCTCTCCTGCGCCCGTCCTACACTCGGCGCGCATGAATCCGACCAGCACCTCTTCCCAGCCCCCCGCCATCGGCATCATCGGCGGCAGCGGCCTCTACGACATCGAAGGCTTTTCCAATGCCGCGGAGATCAGCGTCAGCACGCCGTTCGGCGATCCGTCCGACAAGATCATGGGCGGCACATTTGCAGGACGGCGCGTGTTCTTTCTTCCCCGCCACGGCAAAGGCCACCGCATCCTGCCCACCGAACTCAATCACCGCGCCAACATCTGGGCCCTGCGCTCGCTGAACGTCCGCTGGATCATCTCCGTCACCGCCGTCGGATCCCTTCAGGAGCAGTATCATCCGCGCGACATCGTCCTGCCCGACCAGTTCTTCGACCGTACCAGCAGGCGGGAGCATCACACTTTCTTCGGCCGCGGCATCGTCGCGCACGTCTCGTTCGCCGATCCCGTCTCCGCCGGCCTCCGCACGCTGCTCCACGAAGAAGCGCGCAGGGCCGGCCACCGTGTGCATGACAAAGGCACCTACGTGAACATGGACGGCCCCGCTTTCTCCACCCGGGCAGAGAGCGAGACGAACCGAAAGCTCGGCTTCGACGTCATCGGCATGACAAACCTGCCAGAGGCCAAGCTCGCACGCGAAGCCGAGATCGCCCTCGCCACGCTGGCCATGATCACCGACTACGACTGCTGGAAGGTCGAGGAGGAGCCCGTCACCGCGGAGGCCGTCATCGGCCATCTCATGGCGAACGCCGCCACCGCGAAAAAACTCATCGCCGCCGTGATCCCGCGCATCCCGTCCGAAGCGACGTGGCCCGAACACCGCGCCCTCGACAACGCGCTCTTCACCGACAAGAAGATCTGGCCGGAGCAGACCACGTCCGATCTTCTGCCGATCATCAGCCGCTTCTTGTGACGCGCGGCCGCGCGGGCCTCGACCGCTTCTTGGCGTCCGGTTCACCAGCTTGTCGGCGCCTGTGCGGCTCTGATGGCCGAATCATTTCATCCTCGCCATCCACTCCGCCGCCTCACGATTCGCCCGGGTGACATCCCGCAGCGCCTCCTCGTCCGGTCTTTCCTCCGCATCGCGCAGCGCCCGCCTCCGCGTCTCGTTCCGCAAATACGCACCGCAAAGATGCACCCCGATGCAGCCGGGCATCTCGCGCAGCGCCGTCACTGTCCTCGCATACCCGGCGCCGTCATGCCTGCCGCCGCCGTCCTTGCTGCGAATCTGTACGGCGTGGTCGGCGAGCAGCACCGGCTTGCCCGTCTTCTGATGCCAGTGACTCAGGCTCTCAGCCACCTTGTCAGCGGCCGAGAAGTGCTGAAAACTCAGCACATCCACATACGGCAGCGCAGCCTGGATGACTTCGTCCGCGATCGGGCGCGCCGCCTCATAGCGGTCTCCCAGGATCAGATGGTGCCGGTCATAGCGGCGGACTGCGTCGTGCGTGATGCGGTACCACTTCGAGGCCAGCGCGTACAATTCCTTGCGCCCCGCATCGGTCCCAAGCTTGTCGGGATCGAAGACCGGACCTTTCCATCGGGTGAACTCCGTCGTGTGAACCCATGTGGGGCAGTCGATGTAGAAGTAGCCGATGAGTCTCGGGTCGTCCTTCATGCGCGCGCAGTGTTCCCGCGCCACGTAGTCGCACCAGTCGGCAAACTCCCGCGCATCGAAGTCTGGATGCCGCGTCTCGGCCTCCCACTGGTGGAAGTCCGCAAACGGCAGTTGGTGGCAGTACGGCAGGCCGAGCCATTGGTACTCCTCGAATGTGAAAGCGCGCGAGTGCCGGTGGTTCGTCGGACCGCGCGTCACCACCTCCTGGGTCCAGCCCACCGAATTGAAACCCCACGCCTTCAGATCAGGCGCGACGGCCTCCTTCAGCCAGCGCTCCATCGAGTTCCCGTATTTTCGCTCCCACAAGCCTCCATCCGGCCCGAACCGCAGCGGCGATGGATCGATGTGATTCAGGCCGATCGAGAAAAACGGCATGCCTTCCGGCGTGATGAACCACCACCGACCTTCCCGCTGCTCGACGGTGAAGAAACGCTGCTCGCTTGAAAACGCGGGCGCGCCCCGAAACGCGGCGCACGCGAGCCCGCGAAGGAAGAAACGGCGGCACACATGGTTCATGACAAGGGAAGATGCCCCGCCCGGCGAGGCATCGTTCATCCCATCGGTCGCACCTCCGCCATGTGCAAGCCAGAGAGCCGCTCATTTCTCGGCCCCAGCAGAGACGCCGGCAGGTCGCCCATCTGCACCTTGTTGATCCCGGCTCCGAGGTCCACGGGCATCAGCGTCCGACTTCATCCCTTTGCTTTGATGTTGCTGCGTTGAACGACATTTTCAGACTGCCCCGCATGGTGAGGGACACGGAAGCGATGGGTTTGCCAACGGGTTGGCACCTCTGGAACGGCAAATCGCTGTTGCGGCGACTTCGGTGGTCCTGTCAGAGGTGAATGACAGGGCGCTTCGCAGATTGCCGGGCACTCTTTTGCCGGGGAAAGTGAGAAAAAACGCACATCCACCACATTTGTAGTGGACACATCACTACAAATGTGGTGCAATGGGCGCGTTATGACTCCGCCTGACATCACCGAAGCCGAATGGCCCATCATGGAAACGCTGTGGGAGAACTCCCCGCAGACCGCGTCAGAGGTCGCGAAGGCACTGCGTCCGACGATGAACTGGGCCGAGAACACCGTGCGCACCATGATCACGCGCCTGGTCGAGAAGGGAGCGCTCAAAACCAGCACGAACGCCAGCGGCACGAAGACCTTCCTCCCTGCCGTGAAGCGCGAAGCCTGCGTAAGGGCCGAGAGCGCGTCGTTCCTCGAGCGCGTCTTCCAGGGAGCCGCCAAGCCGCTGCTCGTCCATTTCGCCTCCAACACCAAACTCACGCCCGAGGAGGTGCGTGAACTCAAGAAACTGCTCGATCAAAACGCCATCAAGTAACGCTCATGAATGCTCTCGACTCACTCTTCTCCTGGACGCTGGCCGCCAGCCTGCGAGCCACTTTCCTTGCCCTTGCCGTGCTGGCACTTCAGGCCGCTTTGCGCGGTCGTCTCACTGCCCGTGGTCGCTACGCGCTGTGGCTGCCAGTGCTGTTCGTTCTCGTCATGCCGGTGCTGCCGGAGAGTCGATGGAGTGCGGAGCATGTTTTCGCGACGGAAACGCCGGCCCTCGCGATGTCGGCCCTCGACGACATTCCGCTGCTTGACGTTGCTCCTGTGACAGCGGTGAACATGTCGCCCGTCAGCGAGTCACTGTCGAGTGTGTCCCCAGCGCCGATCGACTGGCATCGAGTGATCGTCGTGACATGGTTTGTCGGAGTGCTCGCCAGCATCGTCGGAGGCGCAGGCTTCTACCTTGCCATGATGCGCCGCATTCGGCTGGCCGCTGTGCCGGCGAGCGTGTCGCTGACGGCCTCGGTTCAAAGCCTGGCCTCCTCGATCAAGCTCCGCCGGGCGCCCATCGTGAGGGTTTCAGCCGCTGTCGAAAGCCCGGCGGTGACAGGACTCTGGCGTCCCATGCTGCTGCTGCCCGCGGACTTCGAGCATGCCTTCGCGCCAAAGGAAGCCGACCTCGTTTTGAAACATGAACTCACGCATCTCAAACGTGCCGACTTGTTGATGAATGCTCTGCTCTGCGTGCTGCAAACGCTGCACTGGTTCAATCCTCTGCTGTGGTTCGCCGGCGCACGGGTGCGACAGGATCGTGAGTCCGCATGTGATGCCCAGGTGCTCGCGTCTGACGAGCGCGACTGCCGGAGCGACTACGGACACGCCTTGCTCAAGGTGCAGAGCGCCTACTGTCCGCGTGGTTTCAGCCTTGGCTTTGTGGGCATCTTTGGCGGTCACGCCGCCATCCGATCACGCATCACCGCCATCGCGTGCTACCAACGTTCGCATCCTTTGAAGGGCTTGCTCGCCGGGTCGCTCATCGCCTGCCTTGCCGCGCTGGGCGCCACGCGGGCCGAGCCGCCGGGATTCGAAGTCGGAGCCGCCCAGTTCGCCCCGGGGGACGTCATCCACATCACGAGCGTGAATCGTTCCGAAGCGATCATTGCCGTCAGCGGCGACTACGAACTCGCCAGCCAGGACGAGGCCACACTGGCCTTTCACATCACCGCCAGGGATTCCGAGCACGCAATGACGAAGACTGATCCTCAGCAGCGGATCTCAGTGAAGAAGGGCAAAGGAACCTTCACGCTGGTGCATCCGCATCCGTATCCAGGCATGCCTCATGTGAGCTTCTATCCCGGCAAAGGCGGCCAAGTTCTTGGCGGCATCTACTTCGGCACCAAGGAGGAGGTGCAGGCGGCCATCCGGATGGTGAAAGGCTCTTCCAAACCGTCGGCGAAAACCACTGGCGATGCATCGGCACCGGACAAGTCGGCGGCGAAGCAGCCTTCGGACACGACGATGACCGGAATGAAGGACCGCTGGACTGCCTACAAGGCGTTGCTTGCCGAGATTCAGAAGCTGCAAAAGGAATCGCAAGACCAGACTCTCTCAGCCGAGTCACGCGCCAAGGCAGCTGCGGCCTTTACCAGCAAGACCAAGGAAGCGCACGGCATCGAGAAGGAGATGAATGAGCTGCAGCAGCGACGGACCGAGGAATTGAAACAGGAGAAGGGCAAGTCAGCCGCGGTTGCGCCAGCAGCTTCGGTCAATGGCAAGGTCATCCTCTCATCCGAACTCGACAATGCGATCTCGGCACAGCGTCAAATCATTGCCCTTCAGCACCGCGACGATCCCAAAGCGGCCGACGAAGCGCTCGCCAAGCTCAGAACCACCGCGCTCGACTCGCTGATCGACCGGGAACTCATGCTCGCTGAGTTCAAGAAGGCGGGTGGCAACATCAAGGCTGAGTTTGTCGATGCCGACATCGACAAACTCATCCAGGAGCAATTCAAAGGCGACCGCGAGAAGTTCATCGCCGAACTCGCAAAGAGCGGCATGACGATGAAGAAGTTCCGCGAGCTGCGCGAGAAGATGATCATCGTTCAAGTCATGCGCTCGCGTCAGAGCGGCAAGCCCATGACGCCATCGGGGGCGGAGATCGATGCCTACGTTCAGAGTCATCGAGCTGCCTGGCACGACAAGGACAAGGTCACGCTCAGCACTCTCACGATTCCCAAAAGCACCTCCGATGCCCGAGTCCTCGCTGACGATCTGCGCGCTCAACTGGCCGCCGGAGCCGACTTTGCCACTCTCGCCAGGAAGCACAGCCAGGACAGCCGTGCATCCCAGGGAGGCGAGTGGCCCGAGATGGAAATAAAGGCGCTCTCTCCCACCCTGCGAACCGCCGCGAGCACGACGAAGGTTGGCGAGCTTTCCGCCGTGATCGATGACACAGCCGCCTTTATCATCCTCAAGGTTAACAGTCGTCAGCCCTCCGACGACGCACTGGCCAATGAAGCGGACCGAGTGGAAGCCGTGAAGAGACTACAGGCCGAGCAAGGCATGGCGAAGGTCAACGAGTGGCTCGCCGGGTTGCGGAAGAAGGCGCGGATCCAGACTTTTTGATTTCTCCGAACGAGACTGGAATCAGGCGAAGCCTCCCGGAGTGCGGCGGCTTGCCCACCGCTCTGACGAGGAGGCTTGCCGAGGTGAAGGCTGCGTGCGCTCGCCTCGGTCGCCGCTTTTGTTTTCGCGAAGCGCCAGCGCGGTGAAGGTCCCCCGACACCGCATCGAAGCACAGCGGCTGACGCAGAGGCGAAGGCTCCTCGCTGCGATCCAGTGTTTCGACCTGCGCGTCGGCAAGCCTCCTTGTGAGAGCTGTGGCAAGCCACCGCACTCCCGGGTGCTTCGCACGTCAGTGCATCACCGCAGTTCACCTATCGTCCGAGCAGGAACGCCAGCAGGTCGCTCATCTGCTCCTTGTTGATGCCGGCTTCGACGCCCACGGGCATGAGTGAGCGGTCGAGAGACTTCATCTCTTTGATGTTGCTGCGCTGCACGATCTCTTTCAGGCCGCCCATCATCGTGAGCGTCACCGCCTCGCTGGTCTCGCCGGTGACGAGGCCCATGAGCTGCTTGCCGTCCTTGGTGTCGATCTCATACGCGCACCAGCGGGCTTCGAACATGCGGTTGGGATCGAGGATGTCGGAGAGCAGGCCTTCGACGG
>JAIBCL010000048.1 GCA_019694165.1 Verrucomicrobiaceae bacterium
AAGGGCGAGGGCGACACGATCACCAAAGAAGCCCTCTTCTACTACATCTACGGCCTGCTGCACTCCCCCGACTACCGCAGCCGCTACGCCGACAACCTCGGCAAGGAACTCCCCCGCATCCCCGCCGTGAAGCGCTTCGCCGATTTCCAAGCCTTCTCCCAAGCCGGCCGCGACCTCGCCCACTGGCACCTCAATTACGAGACCGTTGCCTGCTACGAAGGCGTGACGGTGGAAGGTGAGACAGACACTCCTGTCTGTCACTCCAAATCAGGCGGCAAAGCCGCGAAGCCCGACAAGAAGCAGACAGGAGTGTCTGCGTCACGCTACCGCGTGGAGAAGATGAAATTCGCCAAGACCCGCGACCCCGAGACCAACAAGTCCATCAACGACAAGACCACCGTCTTCTACAACGCCCACATCACCATCCGCGACATCCCCGAAGAAGCCTACGCCTACATCGTCAACGGCAAACCCGCCCTGGAATGGGTCATGGAACGCCAGTCCGTCACCACCGACAAAGACAGCGGCATCGTGAACGACGCCAACCTCTGGGCCACCGAAACGATGCACAACCCCAGGTATCCCTTGGAACTCTTCCTGCGCGTCATCACCGTGAGCCTGGAGACGATGAAGATCGTCAACCGGCTGCCGAAGCTTGAACTCATTTAACTTTCCATGAAAACCTCCCGACACCTCCCACTCGTTTTGGCATTGGCTCTAGCCTCTGCCGCTCACGGTATCACCTACGATCAATGGAAGGCGCAAGTCTTCACAACTCCCGAGGCGCAAAATTCCGCCATCAGTGGTGATCTGGCGGACCCTGACAAGGATGGCATGAACAACTTGTTGGAATATGCCCTGAACTCCGCCCCCAAGTCCGCCAACACCGCCCGGATGCCCATAGGCAGCAGAGCCGGGGGAAGTGGAGCCCTGACGCTCCAGTACACTCGCCACCGGGAGGCTCTGGACCTGGATTACGTCGTTGAGGTTTCCAACGACCTCGTGACCTGGTCAGGCGGCTTTGCGAACGTCTGGACGACGGATGCCGTGTCGGCGGACACGGTGACCGTCAGCGGTGTTTCCCAAGTGGTGACTGATTCGGTCACGGCAAACTCCCAAGTGCCTGCGGGTGCCGGAGCCAAGCAGTTTATGCGGCTGAAGGTGATCCGCTCTCCGAGGGCTGGAATCAATAACTCGATCACGGCGGACGGGAACAGCCCTACCGCAATGCTAACAGGATGTTTTATTCCTCAAGGAAGCTACATGGGATACATCTCGAACTATATATTTGATCCTGTTGTGACGAACAGACCGGGCAATTCTCCGGCGAATTGGTATTTCGCAAACGTGACGCTTTACCACTTTGTGGAGACACAACCGGCGCTGGTTAAAGCGCACCTTAACCGGTACTTGGCTTATAAGCTGACGGATGGAACTCATCGCATCAAAGACCCCGACATATATTCCAATAACACGCTGTATGCGGTGAATTACTGGACCCTGTTCATGGACGTCAATGCCGACTCGGATGATGCTTATGCTGGGACCGTGCTTCGTCTCGCTGCAAAGTATCATCGGTTGAATCCAACGGACCCGTGGTTCTCCCAAAACAAACAGGCTCTCAAGGACATCGCATACTACAATATTGTGACTCAAACCAAGAGTCGTGAAGAAGATAAGGTCTATTTGAAAGCCTCGGACTCGCAGAAGACCTTCAATGGATTGGTTCGAAACTACCAGCTTGTGTCCTCGTCAGCCAACGTTGGCTATTTGATGGACAATGTTCAGGCTTGGGCAGGGCTCAATGAATTCGCAGATGCACTCGAGATGGTGGAGGGGAATTCGGCAGATGTCATATATTTCCGAGCCTGGAGAGATTCGATACTCTCGGCAATTCATCGGATACTTTGGGATGATGTGAACCAAGCTTGGCGGCCTGATGATACAACCTCACTCGATCAGGTGGCTAACAAACATGTGATCAAGTCAGCACAGGGATCACCCTTTTACTCGCCGGTCCATTGTCAGTTGTTCCCTGAGCTGCATGGGATGCCAGACGTCAGCGGAAACACCCAAGAAACTCAGAGGAAATACAACATGGCTTGGAAATGGGTCGTCACGCATATGCCAAACTGGACTTTGGATGCATCCTGGCCCTTGAGTGATCAGTTCTCCCACCTCGAAATTGCTGTGATTGCAGCCAAGCATGGAGAGAAGCAGAAGGTGGACGATTTTCTGAACATGGCTCGCGGTCGCTGGCTGCCGGGGGGGGCAGTGGTTAGAGGCACTGTGCTCGAACAAATCGGTTATTGGCAATGGCTCGTCGGGCACTGATAAACGCGCATATCTAGAGGCATCACCAACGACGCCAACCTCTGGATCACCAAAACGATGAACAATCTCAAGTATCCCCTCGAACTCTTCCTCCGCGTCATCACCGTGAGCCTGAAGACGATGAAGATCGTGAATGGGCTGCCGAAGTTGCAGATCGATGGATAACGAAGACTCATCGCCCGAAGAAGAACCGGAAGACTCCATCGACGAGTACTTCCGGTGCCTGCCAACCCCTGAAGGCTGGGTCTTCCAAGTCGGCATTGTGGAATGGGATTCGCCTCACACGCCGCACATCAAATGGAAGGACTTCCGGAAATGGCAGCAGGAGCCGAGCACGAAACGCAAGGAACAGGCAAAAGCTGCCGCGGTGAAGAGGTGGTTCCGCACGTGCAGCTATTGCGGCGAATTGCACAACCTGGGTCACATGTACAACTGCAAAATGTGCCAAGGCTGCGCGACAGACGTGCTGGGAGTTGTTTATTGATTGGGCAGCGTGCTTCTTCGGAATCGCGTGCATTGACGGAACACCCGCAGCTTCACACAAGTTCTTCGATCAAAATGCAGGGATGGCGAGGCGCTGCTCTGCCTTCTTTTGGTTCTCGGTCGCAGCCTTGGCGGCTCAGATGCTGGCGCGGCTGTCAATCGTCGGGTGGCTGGCGGTGCGTCACCGACACATGAATCCGTGCCGAATTCGGCGGATCGCCGGGCCATCCTAGGGCGTCACCCTGGGGCATCCAGCAGCTTTCTCCTTCGTACAGGGGGCTGCGTGACCTGGAAAAACCCGGTCTTTGACCTCGGACAACGGTGTCTGCGAGCCCGCAGAGGGGGCCTTTCTGTCGGAAGAGGGCGGTTTTCTGCCCGAAGAACGCGATCTTCCGCCAGAAGAATGCGTTCTGTGACCTCGCAGAAGGGTATCTGTCACCCCGCAGAAGGGTGTCTGTGACCCGACATAACGGTATTTTCTGGCGGAAGAAGGCGGTCTGTCACCCGACTGTGGGGTGTCTTCTGTCAGACGAGACCGGTCTGCGAGCCGGAAGAAGGGTATTTTTTTTCTCGACAAAGGCGGGTCAAATCTGGCAGAAAGGGCATTGTCAACCGGAGTGGGCAATCACCCGGCGGCAAATGGTCTTCAACCTCCCAGCCATGAAGATGTCTCCCATGACCCCTGCGGCGCGCTTGGACGAAAAAGACCGGCGCTACCGGCGATTGATGGGACTTTACATCAACGAGCTGCGCATCCGGCGCGGGATGTCGCAGGATGATCTGGCAGGAAAATCGGGTCTCTCACGGACGGAAATCCACAACATCGAGCATGGTCTGACCTCGCAGCTTGTGACGACGATGTGGCGGGTGTGCGATGGGCTGAACATGCCCTATGGCGAGGTGGTGACGCACATGGATTACGTGATGGACCATCCGGAGTGCCAGCCACCGCACCTGAGGCTGAAAACGATGCGTGGCATGAAAAGCCGGAAGGTCCACGCCAATGACGGTGAAAGCGGTAGCAGCCGGTGATGAAATGGCGGCCGACGTGACGCTGCCGCGATGCCTCTGAGATTCGACTCCAACCCTGCGCTCCGAATGGATCAAGGGCTGCGTTTTGACTCCGAGCCGGCTCCGTCCTTACCAACCCAACGGAGGAACAAGACCATGACCAAATTCAGACTGGAACTGAGCCGGAAGAAACCCGGCGACAAGCTGGCGATGGGCACGACGCACATCACGAGCATGACGGGGAACACGAACTACCCGCAGGCCACGCGGGTGCCGACGGATGCGCAGGTGCAGACGGCGCAGGATGATCTGGCTGCGGCCAATGCCGCGGTGGATGCGGCGGAGATCGTGTGGAAGCAGAAAATCCAGGTGCGCGATGAGAAGGAGGCCATCTGGGACACGGTGATCACGGCGCGCGCGAACAATTGCGAGGCGGTGACGCCCAATGATCTGGCGGCGCTGGCCAGCACGGGCTTCCCGCTGCGCAGCGCGGGCACTCCGGTGGGCGATCTGCCCGCACCGGTGGATCTGCGCGCGGAGGCCGGTGCCGATGAGGGCGGCATCGACCTGCGCTGCAAGCCGGTGACGGGTGCGAGCAGCTACGAGTGGCAGTGCCGCCTCCATGCGGGTGAGCCGGCCTGGCAGGCGGCCAAGATGAGCACGACCAGCCGGATCTCGGTCACGGGCCTGACGCCGGGCACGCTCTATGCCTTCCGCGTGCGCGCCATCGGTGCCGCGGGTCCCGGCGCGTGGAGTGACGAGGCGGTGGAACGCGCCCCGTGAGGTGCGGCACCGGAGGCGCACGTCGAACGGCAGGTACACGCTGCGTCGTGTCCGTGAATCCGATCCCAACGTCAAGAGCCGGACGCGGCGCAGCGCGTCCCTGCCGGTAACACCATGTCCTACGACCCGACCTTTCCTGCCGACCATGCGCTGATCGAATCCGCGCCGTTTCGGAATCAGTTCCAAAGCCTCAAGGCGCTCATCGACGCTGGCGTCCCGGGACCGCAAGGCCCGGCTGGTCCGCAAGGGCCGCCGGGAGACCCTGGAGGTCCGCCAGGTCCCCAAGGGCCGCAGGGTATTGACGGGTCGCCAGGCCCGCAGGGTCCGCCAGGACCGTCTGGTCCACAGGGCAACGACGGCGCGCAAGGGCCGCCCGGTGCCGCCGGAGCCGATAGTCCGGCAGGCCCCCAAGGCCTGCAAGGTCCACCCGGACCGCAGGGTGATCCCGGTGGCCCGCAGGGTCCGCCCGGTCCTCAGGGGAACGATGGCGTGCAAGGCCCCCCCGGTCCCGCAGGTGCGGATGGCCCGCAAGGCCCGCCCGGTGAAGTGACCAACGCGCAGCTACTGACCGCCATCGCCGGCACCAGCAGCAACACGAATGCGGTGGCAACGCTCGACACCCCTTTTGCCGATCCCGATGCGGAGTCGCTGCGCCAGAAGCTCAACGAGTTCCTGCTCGCGGCGCGGCGGTGATGGAGCATGGAGCGCAGACCTCTGACCTCTGATCTCTGACCTCTGATCTCTGACCTCTGATCTCTAACCTCTGATCTCTAACCTCTGATCTCTGGCATCTGACGCTGGGGTTCAAGGAGCGGCGCTTTTCAAGCGCCGGGGCGGTTGGACACCACCTTTCCTTGAATTGACGAGTGGTCGCTGACCAATCACCAATGCCCCATTAGCACTGGTGGCGCAGAATTGATCGACTCGCGCGACGAGGTCGAGGCCGGGACGGCTCAATCGATCACGAAATCATACACCTGCACCTTCTTCGCCATGGGCAGGAGCTGTTCTTTGACGGCTTTTTGGTGGATGGGATTCTGCTCGTAGCGGTCGAGGGCGGCTTGATTGGCGAAGCGCATCACAAAGCCGACGTCGTAGGTCGAGTCCACGATAGGACGCTTGCTCGGGAGCATCTGGCCGACGGTGACGGTTTCGACCTCGGGGATCTCGGTCTTCAGCTTCTTCGCTGCGGCGATGAGCTTCTGCCGGTCGCCTTGGTCACCGGGCTTCTTCAGCCAGACAAAGACGGTGTGAGCGATCTTCCCGCGCTGGCTGCCGGAGAAGGGGCACGAGCTGCAGGAAGAAAGAAGCGCGGCGGTGCTGAGCGCGATGACGAGATGACGGAGTGGTTTCATGCTGTGAGCGATTGGGATTTGAGATTCTTCAGATGGCATCGGGATCGATGCCGAGCGCGCGAAGCTTGGCGGCGAGACGCTCGGCACGGGCGGCTTCATCTTGCGCGCGGACCATGACATCGAGATACGGCTCGAAGACTTTGCCGTCGTGCCGGGTGCAGACGAGGCGGCCGTCGCTGAGTTCGAGCTTCACACCGGTGCGCGGGCTGATCCAGCCCTGCATGTCCGGCAGGAGCATGAGGTGCTCGCCAGAGCGCAGGTAGCCGGCGAGGCTCTCATCGCCCGGATCGGGATCGTAGAGATAATATTCCTCGACGCCGTGCCGCTCGTAGAAGCGGTGCTTCTCGATCATTTCCATCGGCTTGTTGCCGGGGGAGAGTATCTCGATGACGACCTGCGGCGCGATGCCGCCTTCCTCCCATTGCTTGTAGGAGCCGCGGAAGCCCTTCGGCCGGCCAAAGGCGATGAGCACATCCGGCGCGGCGCGCACCTTGGGCTGGCCCTCGACCGGATACCAGAGCAGATCGCTGGCGACGAAGACGTTCGGATCGTTCGCATACAGCGCCTGAAAGCCGAAATGCAGCGTGGTGATCCACTCGAACTGGAGCGTGTTGTCAGACATGGGCTTGCCGTCGGAATCCGGGTACATCACATCCTTGCGCGAGAGGAGTGGTGGCTCGTGGGTGTGTGCGTGCGCGCTCATGGTGCGGCGAGGTTACGGTTTCATCATCTGGGTGTCAATCATCGTCGAGATCGCGCCAAATGCGCGGTGGCGTGGCGCACGGTCTTGGCTAGCCTCCCGGCTCATGCGTCCAGTCATCTTGCCCGTCCTTTTCGCCATCGCGTCATCGCTGCGGTCCTCCGCTGACGAGCCGCAGCCGTTTGATCGTCTTACCTTCCACGCAGAGCCGCGGGCGCTCTCAGCGAAAGCCGCGACCTCCGACTGGCCGCGTGTGCTGGGGCCAGATCACGATGCCTTTTCGCCGGAGACGCATCTGCTCAAAGAGTGGCCGAAGAGCGGGCCGACGAAGGTCTGGGAGGTCGTGCGCGGAGAAGGCTACACGTCACCGGCGATCAGCGGCGATCGTCTCGTCATCTTCCATGCGCTCGATGGAAAGGAGACCGTCGAGTGCCTGCAGCGCGAGACGGGGAAGCGCTTCTGGTCGTTCGACTACGCGATCAATTATCAGGATCGCTACGGCTTCGCCGCCGGGCCACGCGCGAGTCCGGTGATCGCGGATGGTGTGGTCGTCGTGCTCGGTGTGACGAGCACGGTGCACGCGCTCGATTTGCAAACGGGCAAGGCGCTCTGGTCGCATGATCTGCGCGCGGATTACAACGTGCCGCAGGATTTCTTCGGCGCGGGATCGTCGCCGTTGATTCTCGAGGGGCGGGTGATCGTGAACGTCGGTGGCAAGGCGGAGAAGTTTGACATCGCGGACTCGAACTCGGACCGCAAACGCAAGCTGGCGACGAAAGGCGTGAGCGTGGCCGCATTCGATCTCAAGACCGGCGAGGTGAAATGGAAGATCGAAGACGAATGGGGCGCCAGCTACGCATCACCCATCCCCGCCAAGCTGCATGGCAAGACGAAGGTGCTCATTTACACCGGAGGTGAGGGCGATCCGGCGATCGGCGGCCTGATGTGCATCGACCCGACGACTGGCGAACTGCATGACCGCTTCCCGTGGCGTGATGAAGAATACATCCAGGCCACTGGCTCATCGCCCGTCGTGATTCCGGAGAAGAACCGCGCCTTCATCAGCACCGTGTATCCGAAGGGCCATCCGCATGGCGGCGTGATGGTGGAGTATGACGAGAAGTTCAAGGCGAAGGAAGTGTGGAAGTCCACGAAGTTTGCCATGCACTGGATGAATCCCGTGTATCTCGACGGTCATCTCTACGGCATCGACGGCGAGCGCGAGAACAACAGCCGCCTCGTCTGCGTGAATGCCGACACGGGCAAGGAAGTCTGGACCGAGAATCTCTTCTGGGAAGACGAGACGCTCGCGAAACGCTTCGGCCCCGGCTCGGCAAAGATGGGCATCCTGCGTGCCAGCCTTCTCCGCGTGGACGGGGCGTTTCTTTGCCTCGGCGAACTCGGCAGCCTTCTCTGGCTCGATCTGTCGCCGCAGGGCTGCAAGATCAAGCAGCAGACCCAGCTCTTCATCGCGCAGCACACATGGTCGCTGCCTGCCGTGAGTCACGGTCTGCTTTACGTCGCCCAGCAGTCGAAGGACATCGACGAAAAGCCGACGCGGATCATCTGCTACGATCTGCGAGGCGGGAGCTGACGGGCGGAGGCGAGGGCCGCCGTGGTTCCCGCCAAACTTTCATATTCGTGCTGGGCTTGGAGCCGGGTTTTTGATACGATCCGCTTCCAAGTGACCGAACCGGGCCGGACGCATGGCTGCCGCCCAAGATTCTGGCCTTTGAGTCGTTGTTGCCCGCTCCGCCCGTATGAATGCCGCTCCTTGTCGCCGATTGTTTCGTTTTGCTGCCTCGCTGTTCCTGTTGGTGCTGTGTTGTCTACCAGACGCCGCAGATGCCATCGGCACATGGGTGCCGCTCACGACTCCGGCAGGCGGTGGCATCGGACTGATGCTGCTGATGTCGGACGGCACGGTGATGGCTCATCGGAACAATACGACGACCTGGTACAAGCTCACGCCGGACAGCGCGGGCCATTATGTAAACGGCACCTGGACGACGCTGCAGTCCATGCATGACAGCCGGTTGTACTATTCGTCGCAGGTGTTGATGGATGGGCGCGTCTTCGTCGCGGGCGGCGAGTACGGCACGGGCTACCGCACGGGCGAGTCCTATAATCCGATGACGAACAAGTGGACGATGGCGCCTCCGATCACGCCGAGCCAGGGCATCAGCGATGCGTGCTCGGAGATTTTGCCGGACGGCCGCGTGCTCGTCGCGCCGGTGTCGGCGTCGCCATTTCTGAGCACGCAGATTTGGAATCCGGCGACGAACACCTGGACGGCGGGCCCATCGGTGCTGGGCAATCAAAACGAGGCGGTGTGGGTGAAGCTGCCGGACGACAGTCTGCTCACGGTGGACATTGGCTCGACGAGTTCCGAGCGCTACATCCCGTCGCTCAATCAATGGATCGCCGATGCGACGGTGCCGGTGTCGCTCTACGATCCGTATGGCTTCGAGACGGGCGGCGGATTCATGCTGCCGAACGGCAAGGCGTTCTTCCTCGGCTCGCTGAGTCACACGGCGATCTACACGCCGAGCGGGAACAACAGTCCTGGCACATGGGTCGCCGGTCCCGATATTCCCGGACCCTCAGGCACACCAGATGCGCCGGCGGTGATGCTGCCGAACGGCAAGATTCTCTGCGCCGTGTCGCCCGTGCCGACTTCGGCCAATCACTTCCCGTCGCCGACGACCTTCTATGAGTACGACTATGTGGCGAACAGCTTCACGGCCGTGCCGACGCCGACGGGCGCGACGCTCAATCATGCGTCATATTTCGGCACAATGCTCTGTCTGCCGGACGGTACGGCGCTGTATGCCGACTTCGGCTCACAAGTCTATTGCTACCAGCCGGATGGCTCGCCGATTCCCGCGGGCAAGCCGACGATCACCACCATCACGCAAAACGTGAACGGCACCTTCCATCTCGTGGGCACGCAGTTGAACGGCATCTCGGAAGGCTCCAGCTACGGCGACGACAATCAGAACAACTCAAACTATCCCATCGTGCGCCTGACCAGCGGCGGCGGCACGGTGTATCACGCGCGCACGTTCAACTGGAGCCGCACCAGCGTGCAGACGGGCGCGACGCCGGTGAGCACGGAGTTCTCGGTGCCGCAGACGATTCCGTCGGGAACGTATGCGCTGACGGTGATCGCGAATGGCATTCCGTCTGACCCGACGAGCTTCAATGTGTCGCCCATTCTCGTCTCGGTGCCGTCGAGCGCGACGGAAGGCGGCGCGGCGGTGAATGGCACGGTCACTCTGCCGACGGCGCCCGCCAGCGACACGACGGTGACGCTCACATCGAGCCACACGGCGCGGGCGACGGTGCCCGCATCCGTCACTGTGCTCGCGGGGCAGACGACGGCGGCATTTGCCTTCACGCCGGGCAATGACGCACTGCTCAATGGCGCGCAGTCTGTGGGCATCAGTGCGGCGGCGGGCGGATATCAGACAGGAATCAGCTACATCACCATTCTCGACGACGAGAGCGCCGTTCTCGCGATCACGCCTTCGGGCAGCACGACGTTCACCGGCAATTTCGGCGGTCCCTTCACGCCGGCGAGCGCGACTTACACGCTGACGAACAACGGCAACATGTCGCTCGACTGGGCGATGTCGAAGAGCAGTTCGGCATGGCTTTCCGCCACGCCGGCGAGCGGCACGCTCGCCGCGGGTGCGAGCGTGACGCTGACGCTGACACTGACCTCGAGCGCCAACACGCAGGCCATCGGCAGCTACTCGGCCACGCTGACCTTCAACAACAACACGACCGGCGACGGCAACACGACGCGCACGGTCAATCTCACCGTGACGGGCGCGCCGGTGATGTCGGTTACGGCGGGCAGTCTGGATTCGACCGGACCGACCGGTGGCGTTTTCACTCCTTCGAGCACCACGTTCACCATTTCCAACAGCGGCACCGGCACCCTTTCGTGGACGGCGACGAAGACGCAATCGTGGCTCACGCTTTCTCCCGCGAGCGGCAGCATCGCTGCCGGATCGACAGGCACGCTCACCGCCACCATCGGCACGGGAGCGAACTCGCTGGCGCAAGGCTCCTATTCCGACACGATCACGATCACAAACACAGCCAATGGCAATGGCAACACCACACGGGCCGTGGCGCTGCTCGTGCAGTCGAAGGCGGCCAGCTACAGTCTCACGACAGATCCCGGCTGGAGCAAACAGGGCGAGTGGGCCTACGGGACGCCTACGGGCGGTGGCGGCGGCACGGGCACCTTCGCCGACCCGACCGCTGGCTACACGGGAACAAAGGTCTTCGGTGTGAATCTCGCGGGCAATTACTCCACCACGCCGGGCGGTCCGTATTATCTCACGCTCGGCCCGGTGAATCTCACGGGTTATGTCGCCGCAAAGGTGCGCTTCCGTCGCTGGTTGAACACGGACTTCCAGCCCTATGCATATGCGACCGTCGAAGTCTCAAACGACGGGACCACCTGGACGAGCGTCTATGACAACGGCACCACGGCCGCGACGACGGATTCATCGTGGCAACTCGTGCAGTACGACATTTCCGCCGTCGCGAACAACAAGCCCGCCGTTTACATCCGCTGGGGTTATCAAGTCGGCGCATCAGCCACGGCCATGTCGGGCTGGAACATCGATGACGTGGACCTCATCGGCAGCACCGGCATCACCACGCCGACCGCAACGCCGCAGACCGTTGCGGTTGCCTTTGGCACGACGACTCCGTTCACCGTCGCCGGTGTCGATACAAACACGCCCGCATCGCCGCTCACGTTCGCCGTCGCCACGCAGCCATCGCACGGTACGCTCGGCGGCAGCGCGCCGAATCTCACTTACACGCCGGCCATCGGCTGGCATGGCGCGGACACGTTCACGTTCACTTGCACCAACGGATTCAATCTCACCAGCGCGCCTGCGACGGTTACGCTGAACACGGCGGTCGGCGCACCCGTTGCCGATCCACAGCTCGCGAGCGTTCCGACCAATACCGCGACTGCAATCACACTCACAGCGTCCGATCCGAACGTGCCGGCGCTGTCGCTCACCTACAACGTCACTTCGAGTCCCGCGCACGGCACGCTCAGCGGCACGGCGCCGAACCTCACCTTCACGCCGACGACCGGCTACACGGGCGCGGACAGCTTCACGTTCACGGTCAGCAACGGCACCGTGACGAGCGCGACGGCCACCGTCACGCTGAACATTGGCATCGTCTCCGTCGCCGAGCAAGTCGTCACGCCCGGTTTGATCGCAGGGAATAATCCGCGCAGCCGGCTGGTGATTGGTCCAGATGGAAATTTTTACGGAACTACGCTCAACGGAGGCAGCAGCGGTCAGGGCGCCATTTTCAAAATGACGACCGCCGGCGTGATGACCACGCTCGTGAACTTCTACGGCGCCAACGGTGCGCAGCCGCAGGGCGGACTCGCGCTCGGCAATGACGGCTTTCTCTACGGCACCACGCAGCTCGGCGGCGCGAATAATCTGGGCACCATCTTCCGTGTCTCGACGGCGGGATCGCTCACCACGCTCGTGCATTGCACCACGCTCACCGGCACCACGCCGAAGGCTGCTCTCGTGCAGGCGTCCGACAACAACTTCTACGGCAGCACCACGGCGGGCGGCACGAGCAGCAATGGCACGCTCTTCAAGATGACACCGGCGGGAGTGCTTACGGTGCTGGTGAATCTCACCGGCACCACGAGCACCGCGTATGGCTCGAACGTGCAGGCCGCGATGATCCAGGGACTCGATGGCAATCTCTACGGCGTCTGCGGCGGCGGTGGCGCGGGGAGCAATGGAACCATCTTCAAGCTGACGACCGGCGGCGCCTTCACCACGCTCGTCTCGTTCACCGGAGCGACAGGGGCGGCGATCGGCGGCACACCGCTCGGCGCGCTTGTGCAGGATAGCGGCGGCGTTCTCTACGGCACCACATCGACGAGCGGCACCGGCAGCAACGGAACGATCTTCTCTTGCACGACGGCGGGTGTGCTCACGACGTTGCAAAGTTTCACGGGATCGACCGGCGCGGTGCTCGGCGGGAACTGCCAGGGGCCGCTCGCAATCGGCTCTGACGGACTGTTGTATGGCGTCACGGTAGGTGGCACGACGAGCGGTTCGCTTTTCAAGATCACGACGACGGGCACGTTCACTTCCATCCGCTCGCTCACATCAACGACTGATGGTCTTGCACCCTTCGGCGGAGTGGTGCTGGCGGGCGACGGGAACTTCTATGGAACGACTTCCGGCACGAGCAACGGCTCGACCACCGCGCCTCAATTTGCCGGGACGTTTTTCCAACTGGTTCCTTCGACGAGCACCTTCACACGACTGGCCATCTTCCCTTACGCGCCGCCCACGTATCGCAGCCTGGTCAAGCACAGCGATGGGAACTTCTACGGTGTCGTTCTCGCGGGTGGCGCAAATTCAAACGGCAGCGTCATCAAGCTCACGCCTTCTGGCACGCTGACGACGCTCGTTTCATTCAACATCACCAACGGAGCGCAACCGAACAGTCTCATCGAAGGCACCGACGGCAATCTCTATGGCACTTGCCAGCGCGGTGGCACGAACAACATCGGCACCGTTTTCAAGGTTACGACGGCCGGCGTGCTCACGACTCTCGTGAACCTCACTTCGTCCACGCAAGGCAGCACGCCGCTCGAGGCGCTCACCGCAGGCGGCGATGGCAACTACTACGGCACCTGTTCGAGCGGCGGAACCAGCAGTCAGGGTTCCGTTTTCAAAATCACGCCTTCCGGCACTTTCACCACGCTTGCGCTCTTCACCGGAACGGCGGGCGCGTATCCTGGCAGCTCGCCGCAGACGCGTCTCATGCTTGCGGGCGATGGGAATCTTTATGGCACGACGAACAGCAGCGGCACGGGTGGCAGCTCGGGCACGATCTTCCGAGTCAATGTCGCGGCTGGCACGGTGACTTCGCTAGCCAGTTTCACCGGCACTGCTGGCGCTGTGCCCGGGAACACACCTGCGACGAATCTTCTGCTCGGCAGCGACGGCAAACTTTACGGCACCACGAACTCCGGCGGCGCGGGAAACTTCGGCACGATCTACAGCATCACCACCGGCGGCGTTTTCACTTCGCTCGCCAGCTTCACCGGAACCACGGGCGCTGCGCTGGGCACGACACCGTCGTCCAATGTCGTCGAAGGCGCGGACGGCAGTTTGTATGGCACGACGACGACCGGCGGCACCTCATCGGTCGGCACCGCGTACCGCTGCACGAAGGCTGGCGTGTTCACTTCGCTCGCCAGTTTCACCGGCACGACGGGCGCATTCGTCGGCAACTCGCCGCAGGGCATGATCCGGCAGGCGGCGGATGGCTGGTTCTATGGCACGACGAGCAGCGGCGGCTTCTTCAATCTCGGGACGATCTACCGCTTCCATCCGAGCGGTCAGGCGCAGAGCTTGTTCACGTTCGGCAATTCGGCCGACGGCGGACCGCAAAACCAGACGAACATCACGATGATCTCGCGCGCCTGTCAGTTCATCATCGGTGGCGACGGCTATCTCTACGGCGGCAATGGTGGTGCGATCTTCCGCATTCATCAGCAGCCGGCGGCGCAGACGATTGCATCGTCGAATGTGACGCCGGATGCCGCGACGCTGACGGCGAGCGTGATTCCGAATCAGGACAACGCGACGGTGTATTTCCAATACGGAGTCTCAACGGCCTACGGCTCGCAAACCGCGCCGCAAAACATCAACGCCGGCAATGCTCCGGTAAATGTGAACGCTGCTCTCGCCGGCTTGCAATCGGGCGTGGTGTATCACTTCCGGCTCGTGACTGTCACGCAGCAAGGCACGTTTTACTCGGGGGATTTCACCTTCGCCACGCCGGGCGCGCCGCTCGTGATCACGGGTTCGTATGTGGCGGCCGGGCAGACGGGCATTTCCGTCGATGGCCAGGTGAATCCGCTCGGCGACACGACTCTGTATTGGTTTGAATACGGCGACGAGCCGGGCAATTACGAGCACAACACCGCGCCGGTGAGCGTGGGCGGCGGCGAGCCGGTCGTCGTGGAGCCAGGGACGGAAGATCCGCAGAACGCGAGCAATGGCGTCGCGTGGATTCCCGTGCGCGCGACGATCAATCTGCTCGCGCCGGGCGAGGTGCATTTCCGTCTTGTCGCCTCGAATGGCTACGGCCTCAGCTATGGCGAGGATCAAAAGGTCGATCTGCTTCCCCCAACGAACGCGGTGCTCGAGCCGACGGTGCAATACGTCAGCACCGGCACCGCACCGCAGGCGCCGCTGTTCCTCGGCAATGACGGCTATCTCTACGGCACCACATCGGCCGGCGGCACTGCGGGCCTCGGCACGGCCTTCCGAATCTCCGGCGGCGGCACGCTGACGACGCTCGGAAACTTCTACGGCAATCTCAACGGCGAGAACAATCCGTCCGGTCCGCAAGGCTCGCTCGCGCAGGGTGCCGACGGCAGTTTCTATGGCACCACAAACCTGGGCGGCACCGGCAATGGTGCGATCTTCAAGATGACGTCCGGCGGCGCGATCTCGACGATTGTCAGTCTCTCCAGCAACTCAGGCAATTTCCTCGGCTCCAATCCGATCAACGGTCTCACTCTCGGTGCTGATGGCAGCCTGTACGGCGTGACGCAAAACGGCGGCACGCCCAATTTCGGCACCATCTTCAAAGTGACGACGAGCGGTGTGTTCACGACGCTCGTCAGCTTCAATGGCACCAGCGGCACCAACCTCGGCTCCTCGCCGCGCGGCAATTTGATCCTCGCGAGCGACGGCAGTTTCTACGGCACCACGGCCACCGGCGGCGCGGGCGGCTTCGGCACCGTTTTCAAGTATGCGCCTCCCACGTTGACATTGCCGTCGGGCTTGCTGACGACGCTCGTGCAGTTCACCGGCACGACGGGCGCGGCGATGGGTTCCACGCCGACGGGCGGACTCGTGCAGGGCATCGACGGCAATTTCTACGGCACCACGAGCGCGGGCGGCGCGAACAATCTCGGCACCGTCTTCATGATGACGCCAGCGGGCACGATCACCACGCTCGTTCATTTCAGCGGCATCGTCGCGCCAGCGCTCGGCTCGTCGCCGAAAGGATCGCTGGTGCAGGGGAGTGATGGAGCCTTTTACGGCACCACGCAGACGGGCGGACTCGGCGGCGGGTTCGGTACGATTTTCAAAGTCACGCCAGCCGGCGTTCTCACGACGATCGCAAGCTGCACCGGCACCACGGGCAGCGCGCCGCTGTCATCGCCGAACGGCGGACTCGTGCCGATGCCCGATGGCAGCTTCTACGGCACGTCGTCGAGCGGCGGTTTCAACAATCAGGGCACCGTCTTCAAATTCACGCCTGACGGCCTCGTCTCCGTGCTGCTGCACTGCACCGCCGCGCCGGTGATCAGCAAACTCACACAGACGAGCGACGGAAAATTCTTTGGAACCACGACCGCCGCTGGCGGTGCGAATGGTTGGGGCAGTGCTTTCTCAATCGCGCCGACAGAGTCACCTCTCTTCCTCGCGCCTCTGCCACCGACATCAGGCACGGCAGCGATCTCATCGCGCGGCGGGTTCATGATCGCGGCGAATGGCGAACTCTGGGCGACGAGCAGCGCAGGTGGCGCGGGCAACAATGGCTCCGTCTTCAAGATGACGCAGGGCGGCAATGTCACCACGGTGATCAGCTTCACCGGCACGTCGGGGACGAATCCAGGATCGAGTCCGCAGGCCGCGCTCATCCTCGGCGCTGACGGCAATCACTGGGGCACGACATCGGGCGGTGGAAGCGGCACCAGCGGCACGATTTTCAAAGTGACGCCGGCTGGTGTGCAAACGGTGGTGATCAACTTCACCGGCACAAGCGGAGCGAATCTCGGCTCGAGTCCGCAAGCACCGCTGCTTCTCGCGGCGGATGGCAATTACTACGGTTCCACAACCACCGGTGGCAACGCGGGCGGCTTCGGCACGATCTTCAAACTCACACCCGCCGGCGTGCTCACCACGCTGGTGAATCTCACCGGCAACAGCGGCACGGCCACGGGATCGAGTCCGCAGGGGCCGATGGTGCAGGGCGCTGACGGCAATTTCTACGGAGTGACGAATGCCGGCGGCGTGAACGGCCTCGGCACCGTCTTCAAAGTCACGCCCGCAGGCGTGTTTACCTCGCTCGCCAGCTTCACGGGTACGACCGGCGCGCTGCGCGGCCAGAATCCTACCGCCGGCCTGTTTGCGGGCGGTGACGGTCAATTCTACGGTACCACAAGCAGCGGCGGCTTGTACAACTTCGGCACGGTCTTCCGCGTCGCCAGTGATGGAAGCGTGACTTCGCTCTGCTCGTTCACCGGTCGCAGCGATGGCATTTCGCCCGCGAACGGCGGACTCGTTCTGGCCGCTGATGGATTGCTGCACGGCGGAAACAGCATGGGCACCTTCCGCCTGCATCCGCCGCCCGTCCCGCTCGCCTCGCCTGCGACAAACGTGCTCGCATCAAGCGCCACGCTGAACGGCACGATCACCGGCGAATCATTCAGCGGCACGATGTGGTTCGAGTATGGGCCGGGCGCGAGCTATGGCTTCACGACGCCAGCGCAAAACTTCACGCCGGGCCTGACAGCGGCACCGGTCAGCGCGCCGCTCACCGGCTTGCAGCCGCTGCTCGCCTATCACTACCGTCTCGTTGCCAGTTGCGCGCAGGGCACTTTCGCGGGACCGGATGCGACGTTCACCACATCGAGCACGGCCACATTCAATGCTCTGACCGACGTGCCCGTCACGGTCGATGGCTTCACTGCGAGCGGCATCACGCTGAACGTCGCGCTCGGCTTCGCGCCCGCACCCGGCGCGATGCTCACGCTCGTGAACAGCACCGGCGTGACTCCCGTGAGCGGCACCTTCAACGGTCTGCCGAACGGCGCGGCCATCAGCGCCACCTTCAACAGCACGACGTATCTCTTTGCGATCAATTACAGCGGCGGTGACGGCAACGACATCACGCTCACTCGCGTCGATCAAGTCATCACCTTCCCGCCGATTCCGATGAAGAGCACGAGCGATGTGCCGTTCGCTTTGAATGCGACGGCGTCGAGCGGACTCACGGTGAGCTATCAAATCGTCGCCGGCGGCACCGTCGCGAGCGTGAGCGGCAGCACGGTCACGCTCACTGGCACCGCGGGCACGGTGGTCGTGAAGGCCACGCAGCCCGGCAACGGAACCACCATCGGCGCCGCGCCGCCAGTTTATCAAACCTTCGCAGTTTCCACGGCGGGCAGCGGCTTCGTGCAGATCACCACGAGCAAGAGCAACGACTTCGCCCTCGGCATCCGCGCGAATGGCACGCTCTGGGGCTGGGGATTGAATACCAGCAACTATCTTGGCGATGGCACGACCACCACGCGCCGCACGCCGGTGCAGATCGGCACCGCGACGAACTGGAGCAGCGTGAGCGCGGGCGGCTCGCATTGCGTCGCTTTGCAAAGCGATGGCACGATGTGGGCGTGGGGGCTCAACTCCGACGGTCGCGTCGGCAATGGCACCAATGCCGTGCCGAATACAACCACTCAGTCGTCCCCCGTGCAGATCGGCACGTCTGCGCAGCTCGGCGTGCCGAAGACGTGGGTTCTCGCTTCGGCGGGGACGAGCCACACCGTCGCCGTCGCCAGTGACGGCACGCTCTGGGCCTGGGGTGGAAACGGGAGCGGCCAGCTCGGTCAGGGGACGACGGATTCGCTCGCGCATTCGGTTCCCACGCAGATTTCAGGAGCTACGGCACAGACGGCCGCCGGCTCGCTGGGCGCGGGTGGCGACTTTACGCTGGTGATCCAGACTGATGGCAAACTCTACGGCTGGGGCACGAATGGAAATGGCCAGATCGGCGACGGCACGACGACGTCGCCTCGCAGTGTGCTTACGGTGGTGGGCACGGCGACGACGTGGAGCAAGGTTTCCGCTGGCTCGGCGTTCACTACTGCATTGCGCACCGACGGAACGCTGTGGACATGGGGATTGAATTCGAGCGGCCAGCTCGGCGATGGCTCGCTCGTGCAGCGCACCGCGCCCGTGCAGGTCGGCACCGCGACGAACTGGTCAACGCTTCACGCCGGCGCGACGTGGACCTTTGCACGCAAGACGGACAACACGCTCTGGTCGTGGGGCGCGAACGCGAGTGGGCAGCTCGGGCAGGGATTCGCCGATGGAGCGGCGCGTGGAAATGCGCCCGCTCAAGTCGGCAGCGATGCGACATGGACCACCGCTGCTGCTGGCGTGGGCGTGAGCCTCGCCGCGAAGGCCGACGGCACGCTCTGGGCCTGGGGAACCTACAGCAACGGCCAGCAGGGCGTGGTGCCGCGCATCCCGCTCCCGCTTGCGCCTTCGCTCGGGCCTGTAACGTCGGTTGCCGGCGGCGGCGCGAGCGATGTCGTCATGCGTCCCGATGGCTCCACGCTCGCATGGGGATCGAACAGCAGCGGCCAGCTCGCGCTCGGGGCCACGGACAGCGCGCCGCATCCGCAGCCGGTGACTCTCGGTGCTGGCTCGCAGTGGAGATCGCTGTCGATGGGCGCCAGTACGACGATCGGTGTGCGAAACGATGGCACGCTCTGGGGTTGCGGCCTCAACTCGTCCGGCCAGATCGGCGACGGTACGACGGTCACGCGCCCCGCCTTGGTGCAGATCGGCACCGACACCGACTGGCTCATGGTCTGTACGGGCAGTGCCCACACGCTTGCGCTCAAGACGGACGGTTCGCTCTGGGCGTGGGGATCGAACAGCAGCAGCCAGCTCGGCGATGGCACCGCGATCAGTCGGCTCACGCCCACGCGCATCGGCACTGATACCAACTGGCGCACGGTCATCGCGACAAACGGCAGCTTCTCCATCGGCATGAAAACCGACGGCACCATCTGGACCTGGGGATTGAACACCAATGGCCAGATCGGCGATGGCACCAACACGACGCGCACGCGGCCGGGACAAGTCGGCACGGACACGGACTGGAAGAGTGTCGTTGGCGGCACGAGTCATGTTCTCGTGCTGAAGAACAACGGCACGCTCTGGGGTTGGGGCCTCAATGGCAACGGCCAGCTCGGCGATGGCACCACCACGCAGCGCACTTCTCCCGCGCAGACCGGTTCCGTGACGACGTGGTCCAGCATCGCGGCGGGCGTCACTCATTCGCTCGGTGTCCGCTCGAACGGCACGCTCTGGGCCTGGGGGCTTGATTCGAGCGGTCAGCTCGGCGACGCGGCTTTTGCAAATCGCACGTCCCCCACGCAGGTGGGCACCTCCACGAGCTGGCTCTCTCTCCCTGTCGCTTCACTTTCCACGGCAAGTCACTCGCTCGTGATGGCCGTTGATCGCAGCCTGTGGACCTGTGGTCTCGCCACCAATGGCCAGACCGGATTCGCCGGAAGAAACCTCTTCACACCTGAACTCGCCGTGCCCGGTCTCGGTGCCGCGCAGACGATCACCTTCTCGCCTCCGGCCAGCGTGCCGGTCGGCAATACGATCACGCTCGGCGCTGCCTCGAGCAGCGGACTGCCAGCGAGCTACCTCGTCACCGGCCCCGCCGTGCGCAATGGCGAGCAGCTCACCATCACTGGTGCAGGTCTGGTCACCGTCATCGCCTATCAGCCTGGCGACAGCTACTGGCAGTCCTCCGACATGAAGCACGCATTCATCAATGCGCCCGCGCCGACAGTCACCACGCTCGCCGCGACGAGCATCGGCACCACGACGGCCACGCTGAGTGCGACGATCAACCCGAACGGCAGTGCGACCACCGCGCAGTTCCAGCACGGCGGCACCGCGAGCTACGGCACGAACACTGCGGTCACGCTCTCGCCCGCAAACGACACGATGCCGCAAAACGCGGCAATCACGCTCACCGGCCTCACTCCAGGCACGACGTATCATTTCCGCGCCACCGCCACGAACGGCATCGGCACGACCAACGGCGATGACGTGACCTTCACGACGATCAGCAACAACGCCGATCTCGCTTCGCTCGCACTCAGCAGCGGCACGGCATCGCCCTCAGGCCCCACTAGCTACACGGCCAGCGTCTCGAATGCGACTGTGAGCATCACGATCACGCCGGCAACGTCGAACGCCGGGGCCACCTTCACGATCAACGGTGGCTCGAACACGACGCTGCCGCTGACCGTCGGCGTGAACAACTTCACCATCGTCGTGACCGCGCAGGACGGTGTCACGACGAAAACCTACACGCTCGCCATCACACGCCGCACGCCATTTGAAGACTGGGCGCTGGCGAACTCCGTGACCGGTACGAACTCCGCTCCTGCCGCCGACTACGACAACGACGGCATCCCGAACCTCATCGAGTGGGCGTTCGGCCTGAATGCGGCGCTGGCGGGCAACGCATCGCTCGCACTCGCCGGCAACACGCTCACCGGTCGCGGCGGTCCAGTGACGATGGACACGCCGGGCGGGCGCGTGGCCGTCTTCTGTCGTCGGCTCGACTATCTAGCGCTCGGGCTGACCTACACCGTCGAGTTCAGCGCCGACCTCTCGTCATGGACCGCCAGCACAGCCACCCCCACGCCGCTCGCCAACGACGGCATAGTGGAAGCGGTCAGCGTGCCCTATCCCGACATGGTGGGCGGCCAGCCCGCGCGGTTCTTCCGCGTGAAGGTCACGGCGCAGTGAGGCAGGGGCGAATTGAGAAGGCGATGTTTGGAAGCGTGGGGCGCACGAGGGAATAAGCAACACTCGCGCGCGCTCCAACGTATGAACACGCCGACCAACGCCATGAAACCCCCACTGCTATTCCTCACAGCCCTCTGTGCGATCAGCGCCGCATGCGCCGACGACAAAACTCCAAACAACGCCAAGACCGACAAAAAGATGGATTCAAACAAACCCGAGGTTGTGAAGACCGATGCCGAATGGATGAAGAAGCTCACGCCCGAGCAGTACCGCGTCACGCGCATGAAGGGCACGGAGCGGTCAAACGGCCCGGAGTACGAGAAGTTCAATGCGCAGGGCGAGGGCACCTACTACTGCGTCTGCTGCGGCGCGGAACTCTTCACCTCAAAGGAGAAATTCCACTCCGGCTGCGGCTGGCCGTCGTTCTACGATCAGTCAAAGGCAAAGAATGTGAAGGAGACGGTGGATGCGGATGGCATGAGGATCGAGGTTACTTGCAAGCGTTGCGATGCCCACCTCGGGCATGTCTTCGACAAGGAGGGCTTCCCGACGCCGACGAACCGTCGATTCTGCATCAACGGGGTGGCCATGCAGTTCGTACCCAAGGGCGGCCAAGCTCCGAAGCTGGAGGAGGTGACCTCGGCATCCGTGCAGAAGAAGAAGGGGGATGTGGCCCGGGAGGCCGGCGTGGATCTGAAGAAATAGGCGATGAGCAGCAACTGGAATGGTTCTGCTTTTCCTTCGACGGTCGATCGCCGGTTTTGAGTTCATATGACCGACCTTGGCCGCGTGTCATCCCTTCCTTAACCTTCTTTGCTTGATCACCTGACGCCTTTGCCCTGATGAAATCCTTCCTCCTAGTCTTTACCCTCGCCGTCTCCACTTCATCCGCGTGCGCCGCCATCAAGGCTGGAAGCTACGACATGAAGCAGGTGCGGGACACATCCACGCTGGAGACGCGCGTGATCGAGGACTGGCATCCGTGGGGAAAGGATGCAGGCATCAGGCAGAAGCTCGTGGAGATCACCATCTGCGAGTGGTGGCCCGGACAGAAAGTGCGGCTGCCGGTGACCTTTCTGGCTCCCAGCGAAGGCGCGCCGTGCAGGAACGTCGTGATCGGCAACACGGGGTTGCAACCGAAGGCCGCGGTGCCGGTGGGGTCGATGCTGCGTTTGCTCAAGGAACACGGCGTCGGCATGGTTTACATCGGCATGAGCACTATCGACGCGATGGAACCGGCTCCCTTGCTCATGGCCGGCATGAAGGAGCACTTCTTGAAGACGAAGGACGCACGCTACACGCCGGCCTGGATCTGGGGCATGAGCGACATGCGGGCGCTCACGGCAGCCGTCGCCGAGAAGGCGGTGTTTCAGCCGGTCAAAGTCATCGCCACCGGTGGGTCGAAGCGCGGCGTGGCCACGGCGGCCGCCGGCATTGCGGATGAACGCTTCACCGGCATCATGCCGGTGGTCGCGCCGATCATCGACAGTCCCGGTGGTCCGTACGTCGAAGGCACGCGTGCGGCGGACATCGTGAAGGAGAATGAGCTGTTCCTGGCCGACCTTGTGGCCGGAAAGATCGCGAATGCGCCTGCCACCGCGCGCGAGCCGCTCGTGGCGCGCGACAAAATTCGTGCCGATGAGCGCATCTCGCTGCAACAGGCCCGCGATGCCGGCTGGAGCGACGAGGAGATCAAGACCGCCTCGACTCTCGCGTGGGAAGTGTGCCGCACGACGAACTACCTCCCGGCGTTGAAGCAGCGCGGCGTCGAGGTCTTCTACAATCAGGGCACGAACGACAACGTGACGCCCGGGCTGCTGGAGCTTGGCCGTCGGTTTCCTGACCTCCCGATCTACGTCGTCCCCGGCGGTCAGCACGGCGGAGCCAAGGAGACGGGGTTCGACAAGCAGGTCGGCAGCCTGCCCGAGGTCGAGGAGAATCTCTACGCCTTCGCCACCCATCATTTCTTCAATGGGCGGCCGATGGTGGCGACGCCGAAGATCACGGCGCGGTGGAACGCCGGTCAGCTCAGCCTGGAAGTGACGGCTTCGTTTCCAGACGAGGCCGAACCGCAGAAAAGCGAGCTTTGGTTCTCGGTGAACCGGCACCGCGACTACACATTCGCGATGGAATACGACGCCTGGAAATCCACGTCGATGGAGAAGTCCGGCCCGGCAGCCCGCCGCGCAACGATCAAGCTGGAGGCTGCGCCCAGGACGCTCGACATCGTCACCGTGCACCAGCATTCAGCCGGCGGCTCGACGCTCACGTTCTCCAGTCCGCTCATGCGTGCAGTTGGCGGCGGCGACTGACGGCCGCGTCCGTTGTCCGAGCGCCCGGCTTTCCGTCGCGGTGCGTCGCTGGGCATGGCAAGAACGATGTCGTTCTCCCGTATTTGTTCCATGCGCAGACGCACCGTCATCGCCCTTGTTGCCGCCCTCTCGTCCGGGGTGGCGGCGCATGGCCAGGAGAAGCCGGTGAGCTTTACGAATGACGTGATGCCTTTCCTGCTGAAAGCGGGCTGCGCGTCGGGCACCTGCCACGCAAAGCCTGAAGGGCAGAACAACTTCAAGCTTTCCGTCTTCGCTTTCGATCCGAAGCATGACTACAACGAAATCGTGCGCGACGACCGTGGACGGCGTCTGTTTCTCGCCGCCCCGGAGGAGAGCCTGCTGTTGAAGAAGGCGACGGGTGCCATCCCGCACGAGGGCGGTACGCGGATCGATCCTGGATCGGAAGCATATCGGACGATCCTGACCTGGATCAGGCAGGGCGTGCCGTTCAAGCAGGAGGGCGAGCCGAAGCTGGCCGGCGTTTCGGTCGAACCACGAGGGAAGATTTATGCAAAGCTCGCGGCCCAGCAGCTCAAGGTCACCGCGCGGTACTCGGACGGCTCCGTGCGCGATGTGACGCGGCTGAGCCTTTACACTTCGAACGACAAGGAGGTCGCCGTGGTGGACGAGCAGGGTCTGGTGAAGGTCGGTGCGCTCAATGGTGAAGGTGTCGTCGTCGCCAGCTACATGGGTCTGGTCGATGTTGCGCGCATCACGGTGCCCGCCGACAAGAAGCTGCCGGATGACCTGTACGCAAAGCTGCCGGTGAACAACGAGATCGACCGGCTCGTGTGGGCGCGCTTGAAAAAGCTCGGCATCGCGCCTTCGGCGGGCTGCACTGACGAGGAGTTCCTCAGACGTGCATCGCTCGACTCCATCGGCGTGCTGCCGTCGGCCGGGCAGGCGAAGGAGTTCATTGCCAGCACCGATCCGAAAAAGCGCGAGAAGCTGGTGGACCAGCTCCTGCAGCATCCGAACTACCCGGACCACTGGGCGATCAAGTGGGGCGACCTCATCCGCCCGAATCCATCCCGCGTCGGGGTGAAGCCCGTGTTCCTTCTCGACGCCTGGTTGCGCGACGCCTTCCGCCGGAACATGCCTTACGATGAAATGGTGCGGACTTTGCTCACGGCGCAGGGCAGCACGCACGAATACGGACCGGTGGCCCTTTTCCGCGACAAGCGGGAGCCGGCGGACGCCAGCGCCTTCGTGAGCCAGATATTTCTCGGCGTGCGCATGGACTGCGCCCGCTGCCATCACCATCCGAGTGAGAAATGGACGCAGGAGGACTACTACCAGCTCGCCGCGTGCTTCGGTCAGATGAAGCGCAAGGGGCAGGGCATCTCCGCCCCCATTTCCGGTGAGCCCGAGTTCATCTGGTATGCGCCCGGCGGCAAGGTCGAGCACCCCGTGACCGAGGCGGTGATGACACCGAAGGCACCGGACGGCCCCGAGATGCCCTACATCGACGGGCAGGATCCCCGCGCGCGGCTCGTGGACTGGATGGGAGGCTCGGACAATCCGTTTTTCGCCAAAGCCATCACCAATCGCATTTGGGGCGAGTTTTTTGGCCGCGGAATTGTGGAGCCCGTCGATGATTTCCGTGCTTCGAACCCGCCGACGAACGAGGAACTCATCGAATGGCTGGCGAAGGACTTCGTCGCGCACGGCCACGATTTGAAGCACCTGATGCGCACCATCATGCTCTCCCATGTCTATCAGCTCAGTTCGCTGCCGGACGAGCACAACATCGCCGACACGAAGAACTTCTCCCGTTCCTACCGCCGCCGCCTCACCGCCGAGGTGCTCCTTGATGCCGTGTGCGACGTGACGGGTGTGAAGGACGGCTACTCCGGACTTCCCAAAGGCTCGCGCGCCGTCCAAACCTGGAATCACAAGCTCGACTCGGATTTCATGGACGCTTTCGGACGCCCGAACGCGAGCCAGGAATGCCCGTGCGAGCGCGACCGCAAGCCGAGCGTCGTGCAGGCCCTGCATCTGATGAACTCCAACAGCCTCCAGGAGAAGCTGTCCTCTGACGATGGCCGGGCCGCGAAGCTCGCCAAAAGCAGCCTCGCCGAGCCAGGGATCGTGCGCGAGCTTTACCTGGCCACCTTCAATCGCCTGCCACAAGCCGGCGAACTCCAGACCGCCTTGCGCTTTTTCAACGCGCCAGGCGCGACGAAGGCCACGGCCACTCAGGACTTGGCATGGGCGCTCATCAATTCGGCTGAATTCGTGTTCAATCACTGACCTCCCGGCCTGCGGTCTGCCTCCCGGGGGCGAGCCAAAACGCCATCGCTCACGCGCTGCCAAGCCGGCGTCGGCACGCGATTAGCGTCGTGTCAGCGGGCACCAGTCGCGCCTTGAATCTTCGGAATGAGCAGGGGACCGCGTTTCAACTCAGCAGTGCCTTCACCACCTCGCCGCTTACGTCGGTCAACCGGTAGTCGCGGCCGGTGAAGCGGTAGGTGAGCTGTTCATGGTCGAGTCCGAGTTGATGCAGCATCGTGGCGTGCAGGTCGGGCACGGAGACCTTGTTCTCGACGGCCGCGTAGCCGAACTCATCCGTTGCGCCGTAAACCTGTCCGCCTTTGATGCCGCCGCCTGCCATCCACATCGTGAAACCTTTCGGATGATGATCGCGGCCCTTGCCATTCTCGGCGACGGGCGAGCGGCCGAACTCGCCGCCCCACACGACAAGCGTGCTGTCGAGCATTCCGCTGATTTTCAAATCATCGAGAAGCGCGGCGATCGGGCCGTCCGTCTCGGCGCAGTGGAGGTCGTGGTTCTTCTTTAAATCATCGTGCGCATCCCACGCCTTCGGGCCCTCGTTGCCGCCGCTATACACCTGCACAAATCGCACGCCGCGGTCCACGAGCCGGCGGGCAAGGAGGCAGTTCCGGCCGAAGTGCGCGGTTACCTTGTTGTCGAGGCCGTACATTTTCCGCACACTCTCGGGCTCGCGGCTGAGATCGGTGCATTCGCTGGCACTCATCTGCATGCGGAAGGCCAGCTCATACGCATTGATGCGCGCGGCGAGCGCCGTCTCGGCGGGGTTCGCTTCCGCGTATTCGGTGTTCCATTGCCTCAGCAAATCGAGGCGCGCGCGCTGCTGCGAGGACGACACATTTTTCGGTGGAGTGAGATACGCAATCGGCTCGCCGCTGCTGCGGAAGGGCACGCCCTGATAGGCGGCGGGCATGAAGCCGTTCGACCAGTTCAGTGCCCCGTTCACCGGTGCGCCCTGGTGATCGAGCAGCACGACGAAGGCCGGCAGGTTCTCGCTCTCCGACCCGAGGCCATACGTAACCCACGACCCCATGCTGGGCCGGCCCGGCTGGATGAAGCCTGTGTTCATCTGGAAGATCGCCGGGCCGTGGTTGTTGCTCTCCGCGTGCATCGAGCGGATCACGCACAGATCATCGGCGTGGCGCGCGAGATTCGGAAAGGTCTCCGCCATCTCGATGCCCGACTGGCCATGCTTTGCAAAGCGGTAGCAGCTCTGCATCGCCACGTTCTTCGTCTTCCCGCCCATGAAGGCATCTTCCTTTTTCCAGACGGGGATCGGCTTGCCATGCCACCGGGCCAGTTCGGGTTTGGGATCGAAGAGATCGACATGCGAAGGGCCGCCATACATGAAGAGAAAGATCACCGACTTCGCTTTCGGTGCGAAATGCGGCGCGCGCGGAGCCAGCGGGTTCGTTGACTTCAAAACGCCATCCGCGGCCAGTAACGACCGCAGGCCAATTGCGCCGAATCCGGCGCCGGCTTGCTGGAGGATTTGCCTGCGGTTGAGTCTCATGAAGGGAAACGACGAGGGCCGATGCAGCGCCTCGCCAGTGCCACAACGAAAGGCCGCTCCTACTTCTTCGCCAGCGCTTCGAGGTAGTCGAGCAGCGAAGCGAGCTCGAACACGCTGAAGTTCGTCATCAAGCCGGGCGGCATCATCGAGGTGGGGAGCTTGGTGCGCGTTTTGATGTCGCTGGTCTTATACGTGAACTCCTGCGCGGCGATGTTACGCATCTTGATCTCGGCGGCGCCTTCCAGCGTGATGAAGCCCATCTGCTGCGTGCCGTCCTTGAGCGTGACGAGTTCGCTGGCGAATCCCTGCGCGATGGTGCGGTTCGGATCGAGGATGTTCGCGGCGAGGTCGGGGCGCTTGTAGGTCTGGGCGATGTTGCCGAGATACGGCCCCTTCTGCGGTTGATTCTGCGAGGTGGTGTGGCAGGCCACGCAGGTCATCTTGGTGAAGAGCGCTTCGCCGAGCGCCTTGTCGCCCTTGGTCTTCAAGACCTGCGCGATGGCGTCTTCCATCTTCAGCGTGCCGACCTTCGGCGTCTTGTCTTCAGCGATGGCTTTGAGCTTGAGCGAGTTCACCGCCTGCTTCGCAACCTTGGCGACATCTTTATCGCTGTCGTTTGCCGCCGCACTGATCTTGGCGTCGAGCAGATGGCTCTTTGACTTCTCCGCTGCGCGAATGATCTGCACGCGGCGCTTCGCATCCGCCCAACCCGCATCGAGCGCCTTCAGCGACATCTCGCGTGCTTCGGGACTGCCCGTTGTGCGAGCGGCGAGATTCAGCAAGGCGGCTTCGGCCCACGGTGCGGTCGGTTCACCGACCTTCGCAGCGGCGGCTTCCATCGCTTGATGGACGTTCTCTAGCTTCGGCGAGGAGAGGAAAGCGCTGCGTCCCGCTTCCTGTTCTTTGCCAGAGCCTTTGGCTTTGTCGAGTGACACGAGGGCATCAAGCGCAGCGAGCCAGCCTTCGGCGTTATCAGTCTTGGTGATGGCCGTGATGCACTGCGCGAGAGTGGCAGCAGAGTAGCCCAGTTGCGCCGCAACTGGAGTCTTTGAATCGAGTTGCGGCGCAACTCGACTACTTTGCTTCGCCACAGCGATGAGCACCGGGATTGCCGAAGCGGGAATGGTGTCCGCCGTCGCAAGCTGCGCCACCGCATCCGGCCCTAGATTCGAGTCCTTCTTCGCGAGTTCGAGGATGCGACCGAGCGCGTCGTTCGACTGGATGCGATTGCGATTCATCTCGCTCACGAGGAAGGCCGCTTCATCCGGCGGAGCCTTGCCCAGCGCTTCCTTCAGTGCGGCCATGATCTTCTCGGACTCGCTCCAGGTCTCCGGCTGATAATACGGCCCACGCGTGTCGGGCCGCGTGCCCCACGAGTCGCCCTTCCACTCGCCTTCATGGAAATGCAGACGGCACAGCGCGCCTTCGATCCCCTCGCGCTCCTTCGTGCCTGAGGCCTTCGCGAGACGATCAATAAGTCCCTTCACCACCTCCGGTGTGTGCATGCGCATCAAGGCGAGGAACGCACCGCGACGCTGCGCGGCAGGAGCGTCGTAGTTGTCCACGATGGCGAAGCAGGCTTCGTGGGCGTTCATCATCGCGAGCGCGCGGAAGGCCGTGTGGGCGACGACGGGGTCGGAATCGCCGAGCAATGAAGCAACCATTGCCGGTGGGTCTTTGAGGGGTTTTCGTGCAGCGCCGATGATGGCTTCCAACCTCGTTCGAGGCTCATTGCTCTTCAGGCCATTGATCAGGACCTCGACAGGTTCGTGGAGCGAACTTCCGTCAATGTCGTCAGCGATGTCGCCCGCTTCACCCCACGCACGAATGACGAAGCGCTGAAGCAGGGGATCTTTTGCGAGCGCAGCGATGCCTTTCGCCGTCCTGGGGGAAACATGGGTGTGAGCGTTGTGCCTGTCTCGTTGCGTAATCGCAAACAAAGCAGCTACACGCGCCGACAACGCCTTGGTCGTGTCGCCCGCCAGGGTCATCAACAACGGTCGAGTGTCTTGCGTCTCTTTCCGACGCAGTAACTCCCTTTGCGCATCCAGCACACGCACCTGACTCGGAGACTCCAGTTGCTTGATCAACTGCTCATCCGTCGCCTTCGCCCCATCGAGCAGCCCAGGAGGATGGGCCTCTGGCCCGTCAGTGGCTTGCGGGCTTTTAGCCCGCAGCTCCCCTCCCGCAGCACCAGAAGGCTGAAAGCCCCTAGCCGTTGACGGGCCGGAGGCCCATCCTCCATTGCCCTTCGGCGTCACGCGGACGATGTAGCCCACGTCGGGGCCTTGCCAGTTGAAGGTCGCGCCCTTCCAGCTCGCCACATACAAGTGGCCCATGCCATCCACGTCAGCATCGGTCGGGCGCGTCATCGCCACGAACTTCTCCGGCGGCTTCGACTCGATGAAGGTCGCGCCTTTGGGTTCGACGGTGTGCTTCCACAGCGCGCCGGTGCCCCAGTCGCAGGTCATCGGTGCATCGTTCCATTCCTTCGGGAAGCCGGGTTCGCTCAGATAAACAGAGCCGCAGCCGGAGCCGCCGCCGTAGTCGGCGAGCGGTTGGATGTGCTCGTCGCCGAAGTTCTTATACAGGCGCGGATAGCCGTGGTCTTCGAGACCGGTGAAGTGATGGAAGCGCACGTCCCATCCGCCGCCGTCGTTCGTATTGTCGCGGGCGAAGATGTCGAGCAACGGACTGATCGGCGTGCCGAGGATGTTGCGCGTGCCCGTGGCGAAGACCTCCAAACCGCTGCCATCCGGACGGAAGCGAATCACGCCGCCGCCGCGATGCTGCAGGTGCTTCCCATCGGTGCCCACGGCATCCATGAAACCGAAGTCGCCGCCCGCGATGTAGAGCCAGCCATCAATGCCGAGGCTGAGACCATTCGTCGTGTGGTCTGCCGGACGATCTGCAAAGCCGAACGCGATGCCTTTGATCAGCGTCTTCTCTTCATCGGCCACGCCGTCGCCGTTCTTGTCGATGTAAACGCTGATGTCCGGCGGATGGATCAAATACAGGCGATCGTGATCCCACACGAGACCGCGTGGTGAATCGACATCCTTCACGAACTCGGTGACCTGGTCCGCGCGACCATCGCCATCGGTATCGCGTAACCGCACGATGCGACCGCGATGCGGATTGCGACCCAGCGAGCCATTGCCGTCGCTGCTGACGTAAAGATCACCATTCGGTGCTGCCGACACATACACCGGATAGTTCGCCGCCTTCGGGTTCGAGAAGAGGGTGACATCAAAGCCCTCAGGCACCTTCACATCCTTCAAGATCTCCGCCTCCTCCTCCGGTGTGAGCTTCACGATCTCCGGCTTGATGTTTCCTTCGTCCTTGTAGGGATCGTTGGGGTCGCGCTCGGCTTTCTTTTTCTTCTTCCCATCAGCGGCGTGAGCCTGCTGACTTGCATCAAGCTTCGGGTAAATGCTCTTAATGTCCTCGCCCTTCAGCGTGACCTCGCGAATGCTGGCCCAACCGCCGTTTGATCCGGTGCAGGTGATCTTGATCTTCTTGGCGACGTAACCGCCTTTGACCTTCTTTGTGTTGCCTGCCGACACGAGGTCTTCATTGACCCCGTCTTTGGTGTTCTTCGTTTGATCCACAAGGGTTGCCCACGAGACATTGCCCTGACCATCATCGGACGCCTCGACTTTGTATTGATAGGCGCGGTTGCTCTCCCACACGATCTTGATCCCCGAGATTTCCTGAGCCTTCTCGAACTCCAACTGCAACCACTGCGGCTTCGACGCATCGCCAGCGCACCAACGCGTGTCAGCGCTGCCATCCACGGCCTTCCATGCGTAGTTCTGCTTGCCCGACTCCTCGCTGCTCGCGGTCACGGTAACGAGTGTCGCATCCTTCGGCGGAGCACCGAGTGTGATCGCGGGCGCAGGTACGGCAGGCTTCTTCTCTTCCGGCTTCGCTTTGACGAAGGTGACCGTGTTCTTGCCGGTGAACGGCTTGCCGAGGTAATCAGCGTTCAGCTTGTCCATCGCCCACAGCATCCCGCGCGTGACGAGATCAAGGTAGCGCGCGTCGGCGACGGTTTCGTTGTTGTGACCAATCGTCGTGCTGAAGCTGCGTGCGCCGACTTTTTCGTTCGTCCATGCGACGACATACTGCTGCGGTTTGATGGCACCATCGGACGCTTTTTGATCCTGCGTGCCCATCGCCAGCGGATGCGCGTCGAAGAGGTTCACGTTGTTATACAGCTCCTCGTTAATCGTCGTCCAATCAGCGAGGCCCTTCGTGATCGGATGATCGGGATCGACGAACTTGATGCTGATCGGCTTCTGCCAGTTGTGCGAGTTTGACTGGAGGCCGAGGTGCTTGAACCAGCGAGCCTCACCCGTGCGGAAGCTGTGCATCGCGCAGTGCAATTGCACGCTCGGGATCGTCTTGTGCGCATCGAGGATGCGGCTGAGCACTTCCTTGCTGGTATTCCCGGCGGCGCACTCGTCGTGGATGATGATGTCGTAGCCCTTCGCCCAGTCGGCATTGTCGTAGAGCGGCAGCGGCGGGTTGGTCGATTTGTCATCGGTCCAAATCACATCCACCTGCACATTCGCGCGCGCCTGGATGCCTTGGCTCAGGATCTCGTGTTGCTTCGCGTAATCGTGGCAGCAGCCACCGGCGACGAGCAGGGCGCGCAGCGGCTCCGCCGCCGACATGGCGAATGGAGCAAAGAGGATGCAAAGGAGAACTGGAGCAATGACGAGGCGCATGGGAAAAGTTTTTGGGGCCGCACTTAACGGCAACGAGCGCACGGTTCAATCAGCCGCTTGGGACACTTCGAGCATTCACGTTTCATATCGCGAACGGCTGTGAGCGAACGAAGAAATTCCCCTCACCCCAGCCCTCTCCCACGGGGAGAGGGCTGGGGTGAGGGGGATGATTTCCCGAAGTCGGGGGAATTGCCGGATTCGTTTTGAGAATCGCCGTGCAAGCGCGTTCTTTCGATTTATGAACCGCCGTCATCTCCTGAAGTCCGCCGCCGCCACTGCACTTGCCTCCTCCTGCTCGTCGCTCGACACCTCGCCGCCCGACAGCCTCATCATCGACACGCATCAGCATCTGTGGGATCGCAGCCAACTCCATCTGCCTTGGCTCGCGGATGCGCCGCAGGTGTTGAGAAAAGACTACCGTACCGCCGAGTATCGCGCCGCCTTTGCCGAACTGAACGTGAAATCGATCTACATGGAGGTCGATGTAGCGCCAAGCGATCACGAGAAGGAGGCGGACTTCATCACCGGCCTTTGCCGCGAAGGCAACACGACGACCATCGCCGCCACCATCGGCGGTCGGCCTGCGTCGCCGCAGTTCGAAGGCTACATCACGAATTACAAAGCCACTGGCTATGTCAAAGGCGTGCGCCAGGTGCTGCACGGCGACTCCACACCGCGCGGCTTTTGTCTCCAGCCGGACTTCGTCCGCGGCATCCGTGCGCTTGGCGAACACCGCCTCAATTTCGAACTCACCATGCGCCCCACGGAATTGCATGACGGAGCCAAACTCACCGCATTGTGTCCCGACACGCGCTTCGTGCTCGACCACTGCGGCAATGGGGATCCGAAGGCGTTCAATCCCAAGCTCGCGTCCGATCAGAAGCGAAGCTGCAAGCCAGACGAATGGAAGCGCGGCATCGACGCATGCGCCGCGCGGCCGAATGTCGTGTGCAAGATCTCCGGCATCGTCGCCTTTGTGCCACCGGGCAAATGGCACGCCGAGGATCTCGCGCCCGTCGTGAATCACTGTCTCGATGCCTTTGGACCCGATCGAGTCTTCTTCGGCGGCGACTGGCCTGTGTGTCTGCTCGGCAGTCCGGTGCGTGGCTGGGTGGATGCGCTGCGGCAGATCGTGTCGTCACGCCCGGCGAGTGAACGAAGGAAACTGTGGTCGCGCAACGCGATCAAGTTTTACGGACTGAGCGTCTAGACATGTTCTCAAAATGTTTGTCTGATTGAGGTTCGCGAAAAGGACCAGGATCAGGCCAGCGTGACACAACGATGCGGCTTGAGAACCGGCATTCCGCTTCAAGCCAACGGGCTTGTGTCATCAAGCCCAGGGTTCGGAGAACTCTTGGGCTGGAAGCCAGAAGGCCGTTGGCCTTCGGAACATCGGCTGCCGGAGCAGGCGGGCGTCAGAGGCAGTCCATCGCAAATCGAGACCTTCCGGTGGTGGGTGGGCAAAATGACATTCATTTTGAGAATCAGTATGGATCATGCGGCGGAACCAGTCGCGGCCCGGCAGACCTGCGGGATCGAGCAGGGTTTGCTCGAGTGCGCGGAGCGTGGCGTTGATGTCGGTGTGCTTGGCAGCACCGAACTTGAATCCGGTTTTCTGCGCAGCGGTCATCGCTTCATCGAAGGTCTTAGTGGATTTTTCAGACGCAGCAGCGTGTTGTCGAGCGGCGCAAAGTTCAGCACGGGCACGGCGGCTTCGCGTTCGGGTGGGCGGGAGGCTTTGGCCGGATCGGCGGCGAGCGCGTGGAGCTTTTCATCGAGCACGCGATGCATCTGTGCGTTGTTCTCGCGCATCGTGTCGGCCAGCTTGTGTATCGCGGTGGCGTGTTGCGCGACGGCTTCATGAAAGCTGCCCGTTGCATGTGGCAGCACATCGACATTTGGCATGCGCAGCTTCGTGCGGCGGGCTGTTTGCGACAACGCCACACCATGCGCGAAGCCGGGGTCGGACTTCTGCCTTCACGCCTCCGAGCCGCAGCGACGGCCTCGGTGCTCGGGCTGGTGTTTATTCACCCGGCTTCCAATCGGGGTCGAGCCTTCCGGCGCGGCCTTCGGGCCACTGGGCGCCGTCCTTGATCCACTTCGTGAGCACGGCCAGTTCGTCCTTGGTGATGCGCTCGCCGACGGGCGGCATGACGTTCACATGGGCGTGCGCGGATTTGATGTTGGTGAGCAGGAGGCTTTGCTCGGGATGACCTGGCACGATGGGGATGCCGGTCGCGCCGCGGGCCATCGCGAGCTTCTTGTTTTCCAGGCTCATGCGGCCGGGCAGGGTCTTGCGGTTGTGGCACATCACGCATTTCGTTTCGAGGACCGGTTTCACATGCTGGCGAAAATCCACCCTGGTCTGCGCGTCCTTGAGTGCCGCGGCACTGAGCACAGTCTTGCCGGCGGGGGAGGTCTCGGAGCCGTTGCCGTTCGGGTGCGAGCAGGCGGCCGGCAATCCTGCAGCCATGACGATGATGAATATGGAGCGGGTGTTCATGATGATGCTTTGTATCAAACGGTCGGAGCAAGGTCAACGCCGGGCGCTGCAAGATTTTTGTCAGCGGGCCTCCGGGGGGCTTCACGGTCCATGCTGTGCCCGAAGCGTGGGGAGGTTGCTTTCGTCAGCGCCGCCCGGCTACGGTCGCGCGCGAATCACGATGAGCGACCGGGAAGGGCAGCCGATGCACGCGCCTTCCGCGCTGAGCAGCGTGATCGTAACAGTGCGATTGTCCCTGGCGCTCTTGCGCGGGTCGATGGTGATGTACGCGGTGTTTTTTCCCTCGGGGATGGTGACGGTGCCGTAGAGCTGGGCGTAGTCCTCGCCCATCGTCGCATCGCCTCCGAGCTGATAGCGCACGGTGAGCGGCGCGGACATGGGGCCGGTGCGAGTCACGCGCCATTCCCCGAGTTGTGAAAATGTCGCGCGGGAGACGTCGGCGCACACGCTCGCGACAGGGATTCCTCTTCCGGCGGGGTCTGTGTTGTTGGCGTAGTGCTCGATGTTCGCGTAGCCGTCCGCGCCGAGCTTCGCGCTGTCACCCGGATCCTGCGGATTCAGTCCGAACTGCGTCTCCCAGTAGTCTGGGATGCCGTCGCCATCGCGGTCCGCCGGTGCAGGGAGAGAGCGATAGTCCGGCCAGCGTTGTTCCTCCGGCAGGTCGGTTTCCTTGCTGATGATCATCCCCGTGCCATCGCGCACGCTGTGGACGATGCGCAGATCGACTGCGTCGCGTGCAGGCAGGGTCGCGCCGGCGTCGGCGAGGATGGTGCCGAGGGCCTCCCGGGCGTTCTGCATGGACGCGGGCGGCACGCTGAACGGCGCGTCCACGATCATCCGCCTGCGCTCCGTCGTGTCGAAGCGCGCCGCCTTGTGCTGCCAGGTCACCGCGAGCGTGTTGTCCTTCGTCTCCGCGTCATGACCGTCGATCACGTTGCCTTTCGGGTAAAGGCGCGAACCGGCGTCACCGTGGAAGGCAAATGCGATGCCGGCGGCGTCGTCAGGCGTGCTCGGCCCGGGCTTGTAAAAGTTGTGCATCCACTGCAACAGCACGCGCTCGCTGCCGGTGTGTGTCGCGTGTTCGCTCCAGTCATAGACGGCGTTGTTGTAAAATGTGAGCACTGCCGGCACGTCATCCCCGCCAGTGGTGCGCGGATTGCGCAGGCGATTGTGAGCGTAGAGCGTGTGGTGCATCGTGGCGCTGCCCCCCCGGTGCGGCGCTGCCCCAGAGAGATCCCTCGCTGTGATTTGGCGGCGTCTGCTTCTCATTCGCGTAGTCGAGTCCTTCCGCGGCGATGCAGAATGAAACGCTCGTCCTGTCGGCGTGGGTGATCGTCATGTTCTCATCCGTCGCCCATGATGCCGAGCAGTGGTCGAGCACGATGCGCTCCATCGGCGCGTAGGCTCGCATCTGCTTGCCGCGCTCCTCCTTCTTTTTTTTCCGTCTGTCGAACTGCTCCTGCGTCTCGCCGGCCGCCTGCTGCTGCTCGCCGATGCTCACCGGTTTGAATTCGATGGCATCACCTGAGTCCGTGTCGCGCACGAAACCCCTGCGCGAGCGGATGTGGCGCACGATCACATTGCTCGCGCTCACCACCAGTGCGCCGCCCTTCAAGCAGATGCCCTCGCCGGGAGCGGTCTGGCCCAGGATCGTGATGTCCGGTTGGTCGATCACAAGCTTTCCGCTCTTCGGCCTGTCCGCCTTGCCCTCGCTAAGATCGATGATTCCCGACACGGCGAAGGTGACAATCCGATGCGGCTGGCTCACCGCATCCGCCAGGCTTCCAGGGCCGCTTTTGTCCAGATTCGTCACCACATAAACCTGGCCGCCGCGGCCGCCGCTCGTGAATCTCCCGGTGCCCTCGCAGCCGGGAAATGCCGGCGTTTGCGAGCGTGTCGTTGCCGTTGCGGCGATGAGCAGTACGGCGAAGGCGGCGGTCAGTCTCGTGGTCATGATCGTGATCAAGGACGATTCGGGCGCTGGAGGCAAAAGCAACCCGCATCTCCGGACGCAAATGCCACGATCTGCGATCCTCGCGCGCCACGGACCGTGGAACTTCTTGCCAACCTTGGCGGACCCGTCATATTGCGCGCCCTTCTTCCATCTTATGTCCATACTGATCGGCATTCTCACCATCATCGAGGTCATCGTCTGCCTCCTTCTGATTCTCATCATCCTCATGCAACGCCCGCGCCAGGAGGGCCTCGGCGCGGCCTTCGGTGGCGGCGTCACCGATCAGGTGTTCGGCGCGCAGACGACCAATGTGCTTCAGAAGTTCACCGGCTACCTCGCTGGCGCGCTGTTTCTGCTGACGCTGATTCTGGCTGTGCTCACCACCAAGCTGCAGCGCGACAAGATGGCCGAGGGGAAGAAGCTCTTTGAAAAGCCCGCCGTGACTGCGCCAGCGCCGGCACCAGCTCCTGCCGCGACGGCCACGCCGCCAGTCGAAGTGCCCGCGGCAGACGGCAAGACGGTGAGCGTCACGAAGCAGCCTGGAGCCACCGTCGTTGTGAAGCAGCCTGAGGGCAAAGCGGCTCCGAAGACGGATGGAAAAGCCGATGCGAAAGCCGCCGCTTCTCCGGCACCAGCGGCTGCCGGCAAGTCCGGAGCAGTTCCCGCATCCGCTCCTGCCGCCAAACCGGCAGCTTCGACATCGCCGGCACCGGCCGCAACGCCGCCGCCAGCACCTTCACCGAAACCTGCTTCGGCACCGGCCGCGGGTTCACCGCCTCCGCCGGCTTCGACGACAAATGCTGCTCCGCCTGCGACTCCGGCCTCGTCGGCTCCAGCTCCGGCGAAGCCTTGAGTTTGGAGAACGGGTGATCGTGGATTGTCGCTGGCGGGTAGGACACCTGCACACCAACGCTGCCACCGCACCATCTACCGTTGCTTGAGCGCACGACGTTTCGTTCCTGGCTTTTCATACAGCCGCCGCACGTCGATGGCGGCCAGCTCAATGAAGTACCCGGCGACCCGTTTCGCGATGGCTGCGAGGTAGGCTTCGCCTTTTTCGGCGGTGGAAAGCTTGGGATCTCCGGAGCCCGTGTCGTTCGTGGCCTGGGTCCACGCCCGCTGCGCCCAGGCCCACTTCTCGCGCATGGCTTGGAGGCGCCAGCGATTGTCGCTGCCGTCACCCCAATCCTTCTTTGGCAACACGAGGTGCGGATGCAGATGCAGCATGAGGCTGGTCTCGCGCTCGTCGGCGTGATCACCGGGGTCGTCGATGATGCCCTCGCCCTTGTGAGCCTGATACCAGTTCACCGTGGAGAGAAAAATCTCCGGGTGCCGCGCCTGCAGCTCGCGGAGCATCTGCTTGAAGTCATTGCCGCCGTGACCGTTGAGCACCACGAACTTCGGCACGCCCACGCCCTTGAGCGCAGCGATCACGTCGCTGAGCAGCAGCATCTGCGTGCTCGGATTCACGTTGACGCAGAAAGGGATGTCGAGCTGGCCGGTCTGCACGCCGAAGGGCATGTTCGGCAGGATGGCCACCTTCGCACCGGCCTCCCAGGCGATGCGTCCGGCTTCGGCGGCGATGGCGTCGTTCTGAAAGCTGTCGGTGCCGTAGGGCAGGTGCCAGTTGTGAGCCTCCGTGGCCCCCATCGGCAGCACGGCCACTTCGTACTTTGTGCGGCTGACGTGCTTCCAGTTCGTCTCGGCGATGATCCAGGGGCGCGGTGCCCGGGCGGTGCTGATGCTCATGTGCGACGGTTAGCGGTACTTCGAGAGACCTTCAAGATACTGTTGTGCCAGCGCGCACTGCGGCGCGGCGAAGAAGTCACGCGCGGCAGCCGACTCGGCGGCCTTTCCATCCGCCAGAAACACGACCCAGTCGGCGATGAGCCTTGCAAATGAGATCTCGTGCGTGGCGAGGACGATGTGCTGGCCGCCTTCGGTCGCCAGCTCGCGGATGACATCCAGCACCTCGCCGGTCATCACGGGATCGAGCGCGGAGGTGGGTTCGTCGAGCAGCAGCAGCCTCGGTCTGGGTGCCAGCGCGCGCGCGATGGCCGCGCGCTGCTGCTGGCCGCCGGAGAGCTGGGCCGGACGCTTGTGCTCGTGCGCGGCGAGACCGAGACGATGGAGCAGCTCTCTCGCGCGCGCATCGGCGGCATCCCTTTCCAGCCCATGCACGACGCGCAACGGCAGGGCCACATTATCCAGTGCCGTGAGGTGCGGAAAGAGGTTGTAGCCTTGGAAGACAAATCCGTTCTTCCGCCGCTCGGCCAGGGCGCCGGCTTCATCGTGAGGCAGCGCGCGGCCGTCGAGCATCACCGAGCCATCCTCCGGCACGAGAAGGCAGCCGAGCACGCGCAGCAGCGTGGATTTCCCGCCGCCCGACGGCCCCAGCAGCGCCACGACGCGCGCGTCAGCGCCGGTGGCAAAAGTCACCTCGTCGAGCGCTGCGTGCGCTCCGAAACGCTTCACCACCGCGCGCGCCTCAAGTCTCATATCCGAATCTCCTCTCCAGCCGCCGCGCCCACCAGGCCAGCGGCAGCGTCACGGCCAGATACGCCAGCGCCAGCGGGATGAAGCCCTCCAGCCCGCTGTAGGTGGCTGCATTCATGTTCTGCACCTTTTTCACCAGCTCCTCCGTGCCGATGACCGAGAGCAGCGACGAATCCTTGATGAGGGACACGAGCTGGCCCGTCGTGCCCGGCAGTGCGCGGCGCAGCGCCTGGGGGATGATCACATGCCGGTAGGTCTGCGCCACGTCAAAGCCCACCGCGCGCGCCGCTTCCCGCTGGGAAGCTCCCACCGACTCCACCGCGCCGCGGAATATCTCCGCCAGATAAGCGCCCTCGAAGAGACCGAGCAGCAGCACGCCCATCACGACGCGATCCGTGACGTGCAGCGCATTCGCCACGATGTAATAGCCGATGAGAAGCTGCACCAGCAGCGGTGAGCAGCGGATGCTCTCGATCACTCCGCGGCAGAAAACTCGCACTGCATCCCATGATGCGCGGGCCCCGGCCATCAGCGCGAGGCCACATGTGATGCTCACCACCATCGCCGCCAGCGAGATGCCGAGCGTGGTGAACCATCCGGTCATGAACTCGGCGCGGTAACGCCACACGCCCGACCAGTTCCAACGGTAGTGAACGGAGGCAAAGGTCGCGTACAGCGCCGCCGCTGCCAGGACCAGCCACGCCACACTCCAGAGCCAACCGCTTCGCGACGGCGAGGCGGCGGGCGATGAGGGAGTGGAGGCTTTGGTGGACATGTTCGGGGCGCAGGGACCGGCGCGTTGGGTTTTCAAAAAAACGAGCCTTATGTGGCCCGGATTGGCTGCGATTTCAAAAAAGGGATTGCCAAGATATTTAGGACTACTAAAATAAATCGCATGAATTCGAGCCACTTGATCCCCGGTCCAACGCGCTCTCGACTCCGCCTCCCCCTGGCTGCAGCTCTGGCGATGCCTCTTTTTTCAGGAGCACAGACCACCGGCTACTCGGGACCGGTCTATCAGAGACCTCCGACCCAAGGTCAGACCGGGACGGTGGTGCAACCGGTGAGCGGCAAGTATCAAGTGCTGGCCGACAAGGTTGCGCAGCTCTCGGCGAATGATCAGCGCCAGGATGCGCGCATCGGCCATTTGGAGCATGATGTGGGCCGGATCAGCGCCACACAGGTGGCGGCGAAGCCCGGTGATTCGTCCCTCGAAAACGGCACCGTGCCAGCGCCCGCACTCATCCCTTTTGCGCCGTACTTGGTGCGCAAGGGGGATACGCTCTGGCGCATTGCCATGGCTCACCGCGTGGCACCCGGAGACATCATCGGCTTCAACCGCATGCCGAATGACACCGTGGTCGAAGGCCAGACGCTCATGATCCCGCAAAAAAGCGGCGCGCCAAAGCCAGGCACGCAGGTGGCCGCAGGGTTCCATACGGTGAAGCCCGGGGAAAGCCTCGGCGGCATCGCCAAAAAGTACGGCGTGCCCACCGTCGCCCTCGCGCAGGCGAACCCGAAAGTGAATCCAGACAAGCTCATGGCCGGTGCGCGCCTCGCGCTGCCGAAGGGTGCGAAGATGCCCGCGCCAAAACCGCTGCCGCCAAACATGGCCTATGACAACGGTCTGCCTGCGCCCTCTCCGAAGCCGGCGGGCGGCGGCGTGCATGTGGTGAAGGAAGGGGAGAGCTTGAGCGTGATCGCGCATCAGCATCATGTCAGCACTGCGTCCTTGCAGAAGGCCAACAACATCACTGATCCCAACGCACTGCGTGCCGGTCAGAAACTCGCCATCCCGGGAGGTGTCCAGACTGCGGTAAGGCCTGCGGCGGCGGCACCGAAGTCTCCCGAGCCGAAGGGCAGGGAGACAAAATCAAAGAAATCCGCTGCAACACCACCGCCCGCGGGGAGCGGTCTGGCCAATGCGCCTGACTATCCGAAACCGCCGGTGAAACCCACGCCGCCGACTCCGCCCGAGCCTCCGCCATCAAACAAGCGCGGCGTGGTGGCCTACCGCATGGAGAAGGGTGACACGATCGACGACGTGGCGCACATGTTTGGCACCACGAGCGCGGAAATCCGCCGGCTGAACCGTCTGGCGCCGAATGCGCCGCTGCATCAGGGGGATGAGATCCTGGTGCCCGGCATGGGACCGGTGGCCGGGAACTGAAGCCTCCGCGGCCGCCGTTCTCATTCGTTGCCAAAGTGCCGCCACTGGCTTTGATGCGGGCATGTCACGCATCGGCACACCGCTTTCCCCCACAGCCACGAAAGTCATGCTCCTTGGCTCCGGTGAGCTGGGCAAGGAGGTCGTCATCGAGCTGCAGCGCCTGGGAGTCGAGGTGATCGCCGTCGATCGCTACGAAAACGCGCCGGCCATGCAGGTGGCGCACCGCAGCCATGTAATCTCGATGCTTGATGGCGATGCGCTGCGCAAGGTGGCACTGGAGGAGAAGCCCGACTTCATCGTGCCCGAGATCGAGGCCATCGCCACCGACACGCTCGTGGAACTGGAAGGCGAGGGCTTCACCGTCATCCCCACCGCGCGCGCGACAAAACTCACGATGAACCGCGAGGGCATCCGCCGGCTTGCCGCCGAAGAGCTGGGTCTGCGCACCTCACCCTACATTTTCGCGGCGAACGAGGAGGAGTATCGCCGCGCGGTTTTCGAGATTGGGATTCCGTGCGTGATCAAGCCGATCATGAGTTCGTCCGGCAAAGGCCAGAGCGTCGTGCGCAGTGAAGCGGACATCGACAAAGCGTGGCAGTACGCCCAGGAAGGCGGGCGGGCGGGGAAGGGGAAGGTCATCGTCGAAGGCCTCGTGGATTTTGATTACGAGATCACCATGCTCACCGTGCGCCATGTCGGCGGCACCTCGTTCTGCGCGCCGGTCGGCCACACGCAGATCAAGGGCGACTACCGGGAGTCCTGGCAGCCGCACGCCATGTCGCCCGTGGCGCTCGCGGAGTCGGAGCGCATCGCCGGTGCCATCACCGCGGCCCTCGGTGGTCGCGGACTTTTCGGCGTCGAGCTGTTCGTCAAAGGTGATGAGGTCGTTTTCAGCGAGGTCTCGCCGCGTCCGCATGACACCGGTCTCGTCACGCTCATCTCGCAGGACCTCTCCGAGTTCGCGCTGCACGTCCGCGCCATTCTCGGACTGCCCATTCCGAACATCCACCAGCACGGTCCCTCCGCCTCATGCGCCGTGCTTGTCGAAGGAGAATCATCCGAAGTCCAGTTCGGCAATCTCGACAAAGCCCTCACCGAACCCGACACCACCATCCGCCTCTTCGGCAAGCCCAACGTCAGCGGTCAGCGCCGCATGGCCGTCACGCTCGCTCGCGGCGGCAGCATCGAGGAAGCAAAGGCCAAAGCCCACCGCTCCGCCTACGCGCTGGAGATCAGGCTCTGAGCGGCCCGTCGGTAGCGGTTGGAGTCCCGCCTTCAGGCGGTTCAGTCGGACGCTCTTATGACCGCCTGAAGGCGGGACTCCAACAAGCTACCTCCGCAGCCCCAGCACCAGCGCGTTGTAGGCCACGCGCAGCGCTTCGCTCTCGGGGGCGGCAAAGGGAGTGTCGAGCGTGGGCACGGCATTCGTGTTGCTGCTCGTGCCATTGATCGCGTCGCTCAAATCCGAAGCCGTCACTTCGCCGGGCGGGCCTTGGGGACCGGGTGGTCCATCGGGCCCCGTCGGTCCCGGTGGGCCTTGCGGCCCGCCAGGATCACCCGCCGGACCTTGGGGTCCCTCCGGTCCTGGTGCGCCATCATTTCCGGCGGGGCCGGATGGCCCTTGCGGGCCTGGTGCCCCATCGTTGCCGGGCGGGCCTTGGGGGGGCCGGGCGGGCCGCCAGGGTCACCGGGCGGACCTTGCGGGCCGGCTGGTCCGGCTGGAATGGCATCAATCAGAGCCTTCAGGCCTTGGAACTGGCCGCGAAACATCGCCGACGTGGCCTCGGCGTTCGTCGCCGGAATGGCGGGATCGAATGCCATCGCGCGATGATTCTCAGGGAGGTGGTGGCGTAGGTGGAGCCGGAGGCGGCGGCGGCTCGTCTTCACCTCCGCTGGTGACCACATGGCTGGCAGTCTTCCAAGCACCCAGGATTCCGGGATTGTTGGGAAACCGGTTCTTCATCACCACGTCGAGGGACTGCACCAGATGGCGGCCTTGCTATAGCAACGTCTAAGCTGTGGCGACGGCGAGCGCAAGACTCCGCTCATGCGACCGACTGCTCCGAGCCGTTGCCACCAGCGTTTTGTTCGCCTTCGTTGGTTCGCAATTTGTATTCATGTGCAGACTGTGTC
>JAIBCL010000060.1 GCA_019694165.1 Verrucomicrobiaceae bacterium
GCCGCGCGCCACGCTTGAGGATGTTCGGGGGTGCCTCCGTCTTGTCACTGTGGGTCATAGCCTCTGCTATGACCCAATGGGATCGCCTTTCATAGCTCGTTCACATGGCGCTTGAGGTGACGCTTACCGTGCAACAGCGCGTGCGCCTGACTGATGTCCGACACGTTGGCCGCCGTGCCCGTCACGCTATGCACCAGCCCCGAGGCGGCGTCGGCTCCGATGTGCGTCTTCATTCCGAAGTGCCACTGGTTGCCTATTTTTGTCTGGTGCATCTCGGGATCTCTCTGTGCGCTCTTGTTCTTGGTTGAACTGGGCGCGGCGATGATGGTGGCGTCCACCAATGTGCCTTCGCGCATGAGCAGCCCGCGCTCGGTGAGGTGCCTGTTAACCTCTTCCAGGATGTGCTTGGTCAGCGCGTGCTCTTCGAGCAGGTGGCGGAAGTTTAACAACGTGGTGGCATCCGGCACGCTGCTTGTGCCCACGAGGTCGATACCTGCAAAGCCGCGCATCGCCTGGCTGTCGTAGATCGTGTCCTCCAAGGCTTCGTCAGCGAGCCCATACCATTGCTGTAGAAAGTAAACGCGCAGCATCTTCTCAATGCCCATCGGCGGACGCCCACGCTTCCCAGTCGGATAGTGTGGGCGCACCAGTTCCACCAGACGTGCCCAGGGCGCCAGTTGGTTCATTTCGATCAAGAACTTGTTCCGCCGCGTGGTCTTCTTCTTTCCGGCATACTCCGCCTGGGCAAAGCTCAGTTGTGGTTCCATGCGCTTCAATACGCACACATCATGCCGCCTTGCTCGACTCTTTGATCGAGATGATTAAATCAGCGTCTCCCTAGGGAACCAATGAATAAAGCCACATCGCGAGAGATCGGTAGGGCACAAGAGAGTAAACTCCGAGGGCATTTCACTCGCGCATATTGATCTCTTGCGGTGCGGCAGGATTCAGTCAGCGCTTCTCCATATCTGCATTGAAGCGAGGCCAATGTTGCTCCATCCTCAATCATCCGCCGGCTCTCGATAGCCCTCCTCGCCTGACCTGCAACCGCGTGAGCAACCGGTGCTCACCGCCCGCATCTATCACTACTGAGTCTTCCCCGGCATTCGCCGTCTCAATACACAGGAAATCGGGATACGCATTATCCGGCAGGTCCGGGAGCCGCTTCGATTTCTCAATCCAAGGATTCCAGACGACGGTCGAGTGGCTGCCGCTCTTTTCGATTACGAGGGTACGCCTTTGCGCGGGATCCTCGACCTCAACAGCAGCGTCGGATACATAAACGCGATCCACTTCCTGAGCGATCCTCACCGCACCTTGCTGCCGGCGCTTTTCGGGCGAGAGACGACCCTCGAAGAACTCGGTGCCATGCAGTCCACGAATAATCACCCTCGTCACATCCCCCACACAGAGGTAGGTGTGCAATGCACCCGTCATCGTCCACGCGTCAACACCTGTGTTTTGCACCGTCAGCCCAACCTCGAGCATCGGGCCCACCGACACCCGAAGCCGCAGTGCAAATTCGTGCGGCCACATCATAAGGCTCCCACCATTGGCCGCCAAGCCGAGCACCAGTTCGACGCGATCCTTGTCTGCTGTAACTTCATCGACCGACCACCTTTCCGTGCGCACAAACCCATGCGCGGGCTTTGTCGGATCCGCCGCGTGCGGCCCGAACCACGGCCAGCAGATCGGAATCCCGCCGCGAATTGGCTTGCCCTGTTCGATGACCGCGGCCGGACTCATGTAAAGGACCGGCTCCTCGCCTGCTGGCGTCCACTCCATGACATGCGCTCCATGCAAAGCGATGCGCGCCGTCGCAAGCGGGTGCCTGATGTCCAGCACCGGAAACCCCGGCGCAATCTCGACCTGGGTAATGCAATCGGGCAGAGCGCTCATCCTCCATCTTCGCTATGTTCCGAGTGAGCGCAACGGTGAGACGACCGGAACAAGACTGTTGATGAAAATCCACCAGGCCAAGGCACCGATCCGCTTCAGCGTGACCGTCGGCTAGAATGCCACCATCCCTGTGCGATTCGCGCCGTATGCGGTTCAACGCCAAGAGTGGGTCGGTTTCCACAAGTACACGAATAACCCGCCTGAGATGCACGAGCACGAAATGCCCTTTCGAATATCGGGCAACAAATCGGCATTAACCTCGAAATCGGCTCCGATGTCAGGGGGCCAAACGGAATGTTGAAGACCGGCCGAGCCATAAGCTACTGAGGGAAGAATGGCGGTATGCAAAGGGGCTGGCGAACGGACCGGAGAACTTGAACCCAACCACAAGCCTGCCAACCCGGCCGACTTTCGCTCGCCAATAAGAAATGCGCTACCTGACTTCATCAGCAATCAGTTAGGCTTTGTTGGCAAGCAATTCCTTCATCGCGCCCATCAACACCTTCTCCACCGCAGGGCTCACGCGCGAGACGTGATCGCCGACTTCGTAGCCACCTTGCGTGTAGGCGATCTCGGTGCCGATGTAGCTGGGCGCATTGTCGCCGTAGGCTGCCATCGCGACGAAGTCACCCGGACGCATCTGCTGCGCGGCAAGCTGGTATTCGACGAACAACTCCGCAGGCATGTGCAGGATGTGCGCTGAGCCGATGCGCAGATGGCCGAGCGAGATGGTGCCGCCTGCGGCCATGCGACGGATGAAAACGATGTCGCGTGCGGCGAATGCACGCTGCGCAAAAGGTTGCTTCGCGTCCGCCAGCAATGCAAGGAGCCGAGGCTCACCGTCGGGATGTCGCGCGGGCAGAGCGACGGGCTTGGCCTGCCATTCGAGGTCGGCAGCTGTGATGGGTTGCTTCTTCTGCGCATTCCACGCGGCCTTCATGCCTGCGAACACACGCTCCGCGAGCACGGGCCGGTTCTCGGGACTGCCATCGTTGTATTTGCCAGCAGTGACATTGCCGCCAGCGCCATTGAAATGGATGAAGCGCACGCCGGGCACGGCCTTGTCCATCAGCGCACGCGCACCGCCGATGAAGTCCCAGTTCACGCCGCCTTTGCCATAGTAGCTCATCGGATGCGTGGCGTAATAGCTGAGCGCAGCGAGCGGCTTCTCGCCCTGCCAGAAGCTTACCATGCGCACCAGCGGATCAATCGTTCCCTCCGGTGCGGTCGCTGCCTGCGGATGTTTGGACGCGCTCATCCGGGCAAAGGCCACCTTGCCATCCGGACCGAGCACGCGGCGATTCGAGGCGACCTTCTCCACCTTGCCGGAACCGAAGCCGACGTGGGTCACGCTCTCCGCCTTCTTCATGCTATCGCGCGCCGCATCGGCGATGGCATGAAACGTCTGTTGATCCAGCACCGCATTTGAAAATCGTCCGCCGAGCCCGTGCTCCGCGAGCAGACGCTCGGAGTCGAGGTCACTGCCCGGCGCATCGTGTTGATGCACCGTATGCACGGATACGCGGTCACTCGCAGTGCCCACAGCTTTCGCGATGCGCTCGCGAATCATGACGTGGCTCGCATTCGCCAGCGCCACCCAGTCCATCGCACACAGCACGATGGGCTGGCCAGCACCGAGGATGACGATGCCGCGCCCGAGCAGCGGCGTGACGATCTGCTTCGCCGGCACCACATTCCCGTGGCACAGCGGCGACTCCAGCGGCGGTGTGACATCGACTTCAAACGTGGCGATGCGCAGACTCCCCTCCGCAGCGTGAAGGTTCAGCAAGGGCGCAGCGAGGAGGCTCTGAGTGAAGATGCGGCGTTTCATGGGCGTGCGTGCTTTACGTTCCCTGCGAACGAGTCTTCGCGGCTTCCAGCCAGAAGCATCAGCCAAGAGTCGTATCGTAGCTCACCTCATGAAGCGCCTTTTCCTCACACTCGCCATCCTCGCGGCTCCGATTGTTTCCATCGCTCAAGACAAGACCGCGCATGTGTTCAAAGCCGGCGCCGCGACGAGCAACATCACGCCACCGCTGGGCATGGAGATCGTGGGCAACTTCGCACCACGACCCATCGCGGCACATGTGCATGACGAACTGCACGCCCGTTGTCTTGTGCTCGACGATGGCGAGACAAAGCTCGCCTTTGTCGTGGCGGATACGCTCTCGCTCGGGCGCGATGTTTGGGACGAGGCGAAGCAGAAGATCACCGCGGCCACCGGCATCCCGGTGTCGAACATGATGTTCTCGGGCACGCACACGCACTCCAGCGTCTCCGCGCTCACGAACAAAGATCCCTCACTCAACTACCGGCAGACTCTCATCACGCGCGTCGTCGATGGGGTGCGTCGCGCACTGAATAGCCTGGAGCCCGCGAGGATCGCGTGGGGCACGGGCAAGCTGCCGCAGCATGTCTTCAATCGTCGCTGGAAGCTGAAGGAAGGAGGGACGAATCCGAATCCCTTCGGTGGGCTCGATCGAGCGGTGATGAACCCCAGTAGCCTGCTGCGTCCCAAGCTCGCCGGACCAGCCGGACCGACGAATCCCGAAGTCTTCTGCCTCTCCGTGCAAGCGACCGACGGACGCCAGATCGCGCTCATGGCGAACTACTGGCTGCACTATGTCGGCGGCGTGGGGCGCGATCATTTGTCTGCCGACTACTTCGGCGAGTTCTGCCGCATGATTGAATCGAAGCTCGCTACCGAAGGCGAGCATCCACCCGTGGTCGGCATCCTTGCCAATGGCCCGTGCGGCGACGTGAACAACAACGACTACAGCGGCAAAACACCCGCCGTGAAACGCGAGCCCTATGAGAAGATCAAGATCGTCGCGGGTGATCTCGCTGCTGAAGTGCTGCGTGTGCGCGAGACGCTGACGCATCAGAGCTGGGTGCCGCTGAAGTCCGCTGTGGAAGACCTCGAACTCGGCGTGCGTCGTCCCACACCCGAGATGATCGAGTGGGCCAAGGGTGTGCTCGCCAAAGGCAAAGACGCCGCTGAAGTGCATCGTCTGGAGCAACCCTACGCCGAGCGCACGCTTGCTGCACGCGATGCCAAGCCGGACACCGTGAGCTGCGTCATGCAAGCCTTTCGCATCGGCGACCTCGGGATCGCTGCGATTCCCTTCGAGGTCTTCACGGAGACCGGTTTGGAGATCAAAGCGAAGAGTCCCTTCGCGAACACCTTCACCATCGAACTCGCCAACGGCAGCAACGGCTACCTGCCCACGCCTCCGCAGCACGACCTCGGCGGCTACGAAACCTGGCTCGGCACCAATCGCGTCGAGCGCGATGCATCCGTTAAGATCACGGCGAAGATTCTGGAACTGCTCGAACGACTGAAGTGATGGCGAGTGCAGTCACCGCCGCTTACGCGACCACCTCGCGGATCACTTTCCCGTAGTCCTTCTCCAGTCGCGGCTGGCCGGGGATTTGCAGTTTGCTGGAGTCGAGTCCGAGCTGGTGCAGGACGGTGGCGTGGAGGTCGGTGACGTAGTGGCGGTGCTCGACGGCGTGGAAGCCGAGTTCGTCGGTGGCACCGTGAGTGAGGCCGCCTTTGATGCCGCCGCCGGCCATCCAGATGCTGAAGCCATACGGATGATGATCGCGTCCGTCGCTGCGTTCCGCGCCGGGCGTGCGGCCAAACTCGGTTCCCCACACGACGAGCGTTTCATCGAGCAGGCCGCGTTGCTTCAAGTCCTTCAACAATGCGCCGATGGGCTGATCGACGGCGAGGCAGTTCTTGCCGTGATTCTCCTTCAGCTTCGAGTGCGCGTCCCAGCCGTCGTGATAGACCTGCACGAAGCGCACGCCGCGCTCCACCATGCGACGCGCGAGCAGGCACAGGCGGCCAAAGGACTCCGTGGCCGGTGTGTCGAGGCCGTAGCTGCGGGTGATGTGCGGTGGCTCGCTGCTGATGTCGAGCGTGCCGGGCACGGACATCTGCATGCGGAAAGCCAGCTCGTAGGACTTGATGCGTGCGCGCAATTCTCCGTCGTGCGGATAGGCGGCACCGGCGATGCCATTGAGATCACCGAGCAGATCAAGCTGCGCTCTTCTCTCGGCGGCAAACACCGGCGTGGCAGGCGAACCAAAGGCGAGCGGATTGCGCGGATCAGCGGACATCTTCACGGCGGCATGTTCGGGGCCGAGATAGCTGGCTCCGTGCGCGCCATTGCCGCCGCAGCATTCGCGCGGACCTTCGCCGAGCACGACGAACTGCGGCAGGTTCGCATTCAGCGTGCCGAGTCCGTAATGCACCCACGAGCCGACGGATGGATGCAGGCCATCGAAGATGTGATGGCCGGTGTGAAACTGGAGCTGGGCCGCATGGTCGTTGTCCGTCGTCCACATCGAGCGCACGACGGCGAGATCATCGGCGCAACTGCCCACATGCGGCCACCAGTCGCTGATCTCGATGCCGGACTGCCCGCGCGGACGATAGCCGGTTTGCAAGGGATAGACCTTCGGCATGAGATCGCGCGGCTTGCCGGCGAAGTCGCGGACGTTCTTCCGATAGAAGGGCGAGTTGACGATCGCGTCGTTGAAGGGCGTTTCTTCAAAGGTCTTGCCCGCATGAAGATTGAGCGCGGGCTTCGGATCGAAGCTCTCCACATGACTCGTGCCGCCGAGCATGAAGAGCCAGATCACGCTCTTCGCCTTCGGTGCGAAGTGCGGCTGACCATCCGTCGTCGCCGCGCATGCCTGATGCAGCATCGAGCCAAGCGCGAGGCCGCCGAAGCCCATGCCTGCACGCGAGAGAAACGCACGGCGGTTCACCTGAAGACCTACAGAGGGAGTGTATGGAGCGCGCGGTGTGTTCATAGAGATCAAATCAGCGCAGGGTGACGAAGTCGTTGTGATTGAAGAGCACGAGCACCAACCCTTCCCGCGCACGACGGGCGGGATCGCTCACCGTGGGGCGCACGGCAGCGGCTGGCAGCAGAGGGCCGTCTTTGGATTGCAGCAGCAGCTCTGGCTGGGCGCGCAGGAAACTGATGCAGCGTTCGGTTTCCGGCACCGAGGGCGGACGTGTGAGGATGTCTTCAAACACGGCCTGCACGAACGCCGCGTCATCGAGCAACACATGGCGCGCCGTCACACGACGTGCCGCCTCCGCCGTGAGCGCGCTGTTCATCAAGGCGAGCGACTGCTGCGGGATCACGCTCGGCTTGCGCTCATAACATTCCTCCGTGCTCGCTTGATCGAACAACGCGAGCATCACCGGCTGGCGGTTGGGCGCGGTTTGAAAATACAGACTGCGACGCGGCACGGTGGCGTCTTTGTCCCACGCGATCTCGCGTCCGCCCATCGTCTCATCCATCATGCCTGCGATGTGCAGCACGCTGTCGCGCACAGTCTCGGCCTCCAGCCGGCGCGAGTTCATGCGGGCGAGCCATGGATTCTCCGCCAGCTCCGTGCGCGCATCGTCCGAGCGCTGGCGATAGGTCGCGCTCGTGACCATCAGACGATGCATGCGCTTCATGTCCCAGCCGTGCTCCACGAAGTCCAGCGCCAGCCAGTCGAGCAACTTCGGATGCGAAGGCTCCTTCGCGCGCAAGCCGAAGTCCGCGACAGAGTCCACGAGTGGTCGCCCGAAGTGATGCTGCCACAGATGATTCACTGCCACGCGAGCCGTGCGCGGATTGGCTGCATCCGTCATCCATTGCGCCAGCGCCAGACGCCGTCCGCTGCTCGTCTGCGGATACACGTCACCCAGTGGCGTGTATTGAGCATCGTTCTTCTGAGCAGCGAGGCGAGCGGTATCCAGAGCCTTGCGCGCGTCCGTGGCCTTCTTCTCCGCAGCAGCGAGAGCCTTCTTCGATTGATCATCCACGGCAGGTTTTGATTTCAAACTTTCCGCTTCGATCTCGGCATCGATCACCGCCAGTTCCGATGCAACCAAAGCCGCGTGACGTTCAGCCCGCGCGGCGGTGAGCGCGAGTTCATGCGCTCGCTGCTCATCCGCATGATCGACATGTCGCGCGAGATCCGCCGCGATGCGATCCTGCAACGACTGACGATCCGCGCGCGCAGCCTCCAGGCGCTTGGCGAGACGCGCGTCGTGCATCGCCGCTGACCACTCAGCCTCGGCATCGCTCACTCGCTTGTCTGCGAGCGCCTTCATCTCAGCGAGCATCGCCGGTCGCAGCGATGGAGCATAGCTCTCCACCGGCAGCGTCACCGGTTTAATCGACGGCAGCCGACCTCCCAGCATCGCAGGCACACCGGGCGGCATCGGATGATCCTTCACCGGATAGCGATCGTCACCGCGCGTGAAGACATAGGTCGGCGCGTCCAGCACCTTGTCATAAGCACGCGCGAGTCCGTCTTGATACACCGGCTTCTTTTCGTCGAGAAAACTCTCCAGCGGAGTGCTCGCCGAAAGCAGATCGGTGCGCACATCATGCGGCTCGAAGAACGCACGGAAGCGATAGTAATCCTCCTGCGAGACCGGGTCGAACTTGTGATCGTGGCAGCGCGCACACTTCAGCGTGAGGCCGAGAAAGCCCACCGCCGTGTGCTCCACCAGCTCACGCATCCAGACATTGCGATCAAACTTATACCAGTTGCGTCCGATGAAGCCGGTGGCCGCCACCACGCTCGCATCGCCCGGCGCGATCTCATCACCCGCGAGCATCTCCGTCACCATGCGGTCGTAGCCTTTGCCCGAGTTCAGCGATTGCACGATCCAGTCACGCCAGCGCCAGATGTGACGCTGGCTGTAGCGGATCTCATTGCCGCTGCCATGCCAGTCGCAGTATCGCCACACATCCATCCAGTGCCGCGCCCAGCGCTCGCCGTGACGCGGATCATTCAAGAGCCGGTCCACCACGCGCTCGTAAGCCAGCGGCGAGTCGTCTTCGAGAAACGCATGAAGCTCCTCGCGCGACGGCGGCAGACCGATGAGGTCGATGAACACACGCCGCAACAGCACCGCGCGCGACGCTTCTGTCGTGGGCGCGAGCGAGTGCTCATCGAGCGTCTCACGGACAAACGCGTCAATCTCATTGCGACCACCTTGAGGCGGCGGCACCTGCGCGCGACGCATCGGTTGCATCGCCCAATGCTGCCGTGGATCAGCCTCCGGTCGTTCGTCCGCCATGCCCGCAGCACCGCCCGCGATCCACTCGCGCAGCAGCGCGATCTGCTCCGCCGACAAGGCCGCGCCTTCCTGTGGCATCCGACGATGCTCATCCGTCTCGCTCACGCGCCCGACGATCAGCTTCAAAGCAGAGCCCGACTTGCCGCCCTTGCGCACGAACTCGACGGTGTCCAAACGCAGTCCCGCCTTTTGCTTCAAAGCTCCGTGACAGGCATAGCACTTCTGCTTCAGCAGCGGCTTGATCTGCGAAGCATAGTCCACCGCCGCCGCGCC
>JAIBCL010000018.1 GCA_019694165.1 Verrucomicrobiaceae bacterium
GCGCCACGCTTGAGGATGTTCGGGGGTGCCTCCGTCTTGTCACTGTGGGTCATAGCCTCTGCTATGACCCAATGGGATCGCCTTTCATAGCTCGTTCACATGGCGCTTGAGGTGACGCTTACGCTCAAAAGCAGGCTCGGGCAGCTTCCTGCCGCGCGAAACGAGCGTGACTTGCAAAAGCAGATCATCGGCCAGATGCGCTCATGCCAGAGGCAGCCTGAACAAGTTCGCGCCTTCTTCAATTCCAATTCCACCCGCTATGCCGCTTGATGCGCTGTCTTGTTGCTGGATTAATAAAACCATGCTCGTTTTTCATCCCAAATGGGCACTTAATTCAGTGCCATTCTTCCCTGCCCCCTTTCTGCATTATCGCCCCGTATCCCTTTCATGCTTCTTCTCTTCTTCCATGAGTTTGTGCATCTGATTGATGTGGCTCTTCATCATGAGTTCTGCTTGATTCGCCGCAGCTTCATCGATACTTGCGTGAAGCGGGTTGCCATCCATATCAAGCAATAATCGAAGACCAGGTGGTCCGACATAATGTTTTTTACCATCAGCACCCTTGTAAACCTTAAGCTCGACGCCATTGATTTTTTCGATCTCGAAAGCATCTCCTGGACCGAAAGTTGGAATCGGATCATATTTTTGCTTTTCGCTATTTGGAGCCCGATGATTGGCGTTATTCGCAAAAAATTTATCGACAATCTGCGCTGGAATTTTTTTTGGCTCCATTGAAAACATAATTGCAAACGCGATGCAAACTATGATAAGCGAAACCGCCAAGGCGATTATCGCGATATGTATCTTCTTAGTCATGCATTAATCAGATTTCAATTTGCCGCATAGGCAGCCAGTTTGCATTTACGTGTCCATTGCTGTTGAAGCCAGACATGAACCCATCTCCTTGGCGGAACATAGGTGTAGGGTTCTACATAATACGATGTCATCGAATTGCTCACCCAAATCCAATCACCATCCCATTGCAAGCCAGGTGGAGGCGGAAGATTGGAATCAGGGGGCGGTGGAAACGCACCTGAAATATATCGGGATGAAATCCAACTAAAGCTAAGGAAATCAAATTCCTCCTCGTAGGTGCCGCTTGACGTCATCGTTATTGATTCCCATTGCTCAAACCTACTCGTCGGCATGTGATCGATATGCGAGTTCGGGTCGTTAGGGTTCGTGCCTGCGGCATGCTCCGCCGCATCACTATAGCCATCGCTATCAGAATCGGCCGCCCCAACGGTGAATGAGGCAGAGCCTGAGCTGCCGCCGAATGATGCCGAAACTGTCACGGTGGAAGTCTGGCTACCACCCAATACCGAACATGACGCAAACCCAGAACCATTCGTGCTTGCGTCGCTTGACGTGATGACCGCGTCACCGTTGGTTACAGCGAAAGAGATCGGCGCGTTGATGGCCGTGCCCGATGCTGGATTTCTGTCTTCATATAGCCCCAAGCTGCTAAGCCATACTTCTTTGGTGGAATAAGAAACTGAGGCTCCGCTGCCAGATGCCGAGACGGAAACTGAACCCTCGTTATGGTGCCATGCCCAAGTAACTTCGGGCGGTGCCTTTACCGGCGGCGGCTCGCCCGGAGGAGGTTCGATCGGAGGAGGCTGGAAATTTGGCGCGGTGAAATCAAGCGACGCCGTGGTTGTGCCCAGTGAATAGCTTGCAGAAAGTACGACGTGCGTATTTTGGTTGCCCATGCTGAAGTTAGCTGTTGCGTTTCCGCTTGAGTCTGTGATCGAGCTGGCTGCGTTGAAGCATCCTCCGGAGAATGACACTGGCGCACCTATCGCTGGTCCGGTTGAGTTGTTCCGAATATCCGTGCCACCCTGCCCGTCAACCCATATCTCCCACGATGTGTATTGAACGTTGGCTGTAATCAGGCTGAGCGACATTTCCGATACGTCCGTCGTTGATCCATCTGACCAAATGGAAGCTGAGATGTAGCCCTCTGTGTGATCATAGTGCCACGGATCCTCGGTGCCCATTCCGCCCGTCGTGTCAGCCGGTGGGGAAAAGGCGAGCGTCGCATTGGTCACGCCATCCCCGCTGCCTCCATAGCTCACATCGGCACGCAGCTCGGATGACGCGCTTCCCATGGTGAAGGTTATATCCGTATCACCATTGGCATCGGTCTGACCGGCCGCGCCGGCTGGTATCGATCCATCACCACTCTGAATCGACCAAGAGTATTCTGCATAGGCAGCTGGGATGCTCGTGGCATTCCGTGTCTCGACGTTGCCATGATCGCTCTCCCAGATTTCCCAGCTATCATACCGCGCGTGAAGATGGACCTCACGAGTCGTGGCGGGTGTCAGGTCGCCTGTGCTGCCATTTGACGATGTGACTGTAGCGGAGAGCAGGCTCTCAGTCCGAGAGTAACTCCAGTTTTCCGGTTCTGGGTCGGGGTCTGATCCCGGATCGGGGTCAGTGCCGCTTTCCGGGGGCGTGAAGACCAAGGTGGCGCTGCTCGTGGTCGTGCCGCTCGGAGACACCGCCACGACTTTCACTACCGCAGCACCCTGCCCCATGGTGAGAGAGAATGTGCTGACACCACTGCTGTCCGTTGCGCCCGAGCTGGCAGACAAAGTGCCCGGTGCTGCGTCTTCAATCGTGAACGCTAGGGAGGCACCGCTCACCGGGTCGCTGCTGTATTCGCGTGTGTCTGTATGCCCCATATCACTCACCCAGACTTCCCAAGTGATTCGCTGAACACGAACTTCGACCGCACGCACAGACCCAACCCCTGCATCTGCGGTACCATCAGGGGCATTTAGGCTGACTGAAAATGCTTCTTCACCATGCCCATACGACCAAACTTCCTCGTCGCCCCAGCACATCCCAAGTTGTAAAAAAACCAGTAACGCCGAAGACAAAACCCGATGAACGAAGGCATCGCGGACAATAAATATCCCGAAGGGTTTGACCGTGCTCGGAAGCACAGTGTGTGTGGAGGGGAGAAAAGTTTTCATATCATTCAGGCGTGGAACAGTTGAGATGTCTTTCTCAGATATAGGTTCAGAGTTAATTTCCGAACTCCGTGATTAGACATAAAAATCCTGAAATTGTGAAGCCCATTTTTCGCGACTAGGGAGAAATTTTAGCTGCATTGGCATTGTTTGCCTTCGTGGATTCTTAGAGCGGTAGGGTAAAAGTAATTTCTGCTGATTGTGAAATCGGGCCGGATTGAAGTGCGGCAAAAGAAAACATTTGGTCGAAAATTCGAGTGGAAAACGAATTTATGAAGCGCTGAGTAAGTAGTCGGCATTCGGCACGCTGATGGGGGTGCCCTGGGTCAGGCAACTGTTTGACACACTCTTGTGTGGGGAATGTTCTTTCGAGCTGCTTCTGCACAAAAATCTCCACATCGCCGGGATAGTCGGCGGAGATGAGCGGGGCGCGGTTGTTGGCGGCGTGACAGGCAAAATTATAGACGACGGCCCTGGGCTTGCCGTCAGTGCCGGTGAGCGCGAGGAGATCAAACTCGGGATCGACGGGGCCCTCGGCAGGATACATGTCAGCTTCGCCGGGCTTGAGCTGCCAGCGGTTCCACGCGTTGCCGTTCTTGATTACGCGGCGGCATTCGGCCACGCCTTCCGCCTTGCCCTTCGCAGCACCAAGCGTGCAGGGCATCAAGTCCTTCGCAGCCCTGGCTACGGCCTCGGCGATGGGCGTGACCAACTTGTCCGGGTAGCAGCTCCACAACGGACCTGAATGCGTGTGCGAGGAACAGATGACAACATGGCTGGCCGGAATGCCGGTGATCTGTTCAATCTTGGCGCGAGCACTCATGGCAAGGTCCACGGGATGCTTCAGTGTGTCGAGCGTGACAATGGCGGCCTTGGTATTGCCCGCTGACAAGACGAGCGCGCGCACATACAGGCGAGTCCTCACTTCCGAGGTCTTCTTTGGCGAAGGCGAGCCAGCGAGGGTGACCTCGCCTGTCGGCGTGATGTCCACAATGCCAACACCGGCATTGATGAATGCACCTTCATCGGCGGAGCGCGCCGGCGAAGCGAAGGCCATCCATACGGCCAGATACATCAAGACAGGGCGCAGGCGGCGATGTCGAGGGATTACGTCGCCGAGTGCTGGCAAGAGATGGATGGTCGCTTTCATGAGGAGTGATGAGGCGAAAGGTCGAGGTGCGGGGTTCATCTGATTTCATCGGAGACCGGGAACGTGCTGTTGACCAACCCGGTCCGAGGAACGGGTGTCGCTCAGGACGGCACCGGCATGCCTTGGGGACGCGTGCAACGTAGAAGCAGCCCTGCCAAACAAAAAGGAAGGTGGGTCGGCCTTCATAAGCCGGATTCTGTTCTCCCCGGCCCTTGCGGACCGTGAGCGCGGTCATTTGTCTGGCGGACCTCGCGGTCCGGCTCCCGCATAGCGCAGGATGCGACTATTACCCGGAGTCATACCCTCTGACGAGGGAGCGGGCGGGCCGCCCTTTCTCCTGTTTTGTCTTGCACCTCATGGGGTTTGTCGTGCCTCCTTCCTTGCGGTCGGAGCGGTGGGCTCTTACCCCGCCGTTTCACCCTTGCCGCGCTTGCGCGAGGCGGTCTGATTCTCTGTGACACTATCCGTTGCCCAGGCTTTCGCCAAAGGCCCCCGAAGCTTGCGCCCGGCATGATGCCCTGTGGTGTCCGGACTTTCCTCTCGTCCGCAGGCCTTGCGACCTCGACGAGCGACCACTCCGGCCGACCCGTCGCCATGATACGATGGATGGAATCCGACGCAAGACGCGGAATACCGGCCGCCAAACGCCACAGTGGCAACCCCGGTCAACGACGTCGGCGTTCGAGCGGCCGGCAATCGCCTGGCAGCGCCCGGTCAGCTGCGCGCTCGCGGGGACCGAGCACGCCGACCCTTTTTGCCCCCGACCATAAACTGTTTGTGATCTCCCACGCCATTCCCGACCATCGCCCTTGGCAACGCCGCCATGCGCGGTAGCATCCGCGCGTGTTTGATATTCGTGAGAAGCCGGAGCAGGTGGAGCGGGCCTTGTTGATAGGCGCCTATTTTGACCGCCGGGAGGAAGATGACGCGGCTGCCTTGCTCGAGGAATTGCGGGAGCTGGTGGAGACGCTCGGCATTGCCGTGGCCGGCGCGGAACTGGTGTTCGTCCGCGAGGCAAATCCGCGCTATCTGATCGGCAAGGGCAAGGCGGCGGAACTCATCGCGCGCGCGAAGGAACTGAGGGCGGACTGCATCGTGATCGACAACGAACTGGCGCCCGCGCAGCAGCGCGCGTGGGAGCAGGATGCGAACATCTGTGTCATCGACCGGCATGAGGTGATCCTCGACATCTTCAATATGCGCGCCCGCACCAAGGAGGCGCGGCTGCAGGTGGAGCTGGCGCGGCTGGAGTACTCCCTGCCGCGCCTGACGCGCATGTGGATGCACCTCGACCGCCAGGGCGGCAGCGGTGGCGGCAGCGGCAGCGCCGGCGCGGCGCGTGGCGAGGGGGAAACCCAGCTCGAAGTGGACCGCCGGCTCGCCTCGAAGCGCATCGACAAGGTAAAGGCCGAGCTGGAAGATGTGAAAAAACAGCGCGACACGGCGCGCAAAGAACGAAGTCGTGTGCCAGTCCCTCATGCGGCCATCGTCGGCTACACGAATGCGGGCAAGTCATCGCTGCTCAACCGTTTGACGAACGCCGAAGTACTCGTGGAGGACAAGCTCTTTGCCACGCTGGACACCACCACACGGCGGCTCGAACTGCCCGACGGCCAGTCGCTGCTGGTGACGGATACCGTGGGCTTCGTGCGGAATCTGCCGCACGATCTTGTGCAATCGTTCCGCGCCACGCTCGAAGAGGCCGTGCTTGCCGACTTCCTCATCCATGTGATCGACGCCAGCTCGAAGCATGTACGCGACTTCTATCAGACCACGACCGAGGTGCTCGCCGAGCTGGGTGCAGGGGACAAGAAGGTACTGCTCGTACTAAACAAGATCGACCTCATCGACGACGACCGCCTCCGTGAACTGCAACGCGAATTTCCCGACGCCGTGCCGATCTCCATCAGGACGGGCAAGGGCATCGATGACCTCACGAACCGCCTGCACCACTTGATGATCGACCGAGTGGTGCGCCTCTCCCTGGCGATCCCGCTCGACCGGATGGACCTCGTAGCCCTGGCGCATCAGGAGGGCAAGGTGCTCAGCGAGGATTACGAGCGCGGCGTGGCCGAAATCCAGTGCGTGGTGCCGAAGCGCTGGGAGTCCAGATTTTCCCCTTTCGCCGCCGCCGCGGCGCAGACGGCACCTGCGCGAACCGGCGAAGCACGGGCGACATCTCTCACCGTTTCGTGACGGGCCGAGAATACGCCCGGACATCCATGAAGTGCACGGCGAACCTGACAATCGCCGTGGCAAACTTTAGTCGCACGTCCGACTCCGCATCGCGCTTCTGCCAGTCGTATTTCGCCCGCCGGCGCGTGAGTTGATCCGGTGCTGCGGATCGTCGAGCCGTGTCTCTCGGACAGGAGTCTGAAACGGTGCCACCGCATCGGCGGCAGCACGTCGTGGGGCTGCCACGGGAGTCAGCGTGCAAATGGCTGCCATGATAGGCACAATGCATCGCAAGATTGATCCGACGAGGCAGAATCCCGAATGAACAAACCGACGGTTTGTGATCGTTTCAAAGAGCGTGGCCCGGCGTTTCATCTGACGCGGGACATTGCTCGTAATTCAGGCGGCGGGCCACTCGCTTTGAGCCATGCGGTGGCGCGATCCCGACTCTCAGAGCACCGCAAATTCCCCCTTTCGAATCGATGTCACCTAGAACCCTCCGATCCTGGCCGTTGTCGGCGCTGCTGGCTGCGCTTTCGTTTGTCACCGTGCCCGGCGCGCCCGCCGCCCCCGACTGGAAAGCGGCGCAGAAGGTGCTCGATGCCAAGTGCTACGAGTGTCACAACGAAAAGAAAACCAAGGGAGACATCGACCTGAAGAAGTTTGCCGGTGATCCGCAGTTCGTGAAGCAGTTCGACGTCTGGCTCAAGGTCAAGGACACCATCGACAACGGCGACATGCCTCCGCCGAAGGCGCATCAGATGACGGAGCAAGAGCACACGGCCCTGATCGGCTGGGTGAACGCCGAACTGGACACGCTCGCGGCGAAGCAGGCGGGCGATCCGGGGCAGGTGACGATGCGTCGTCTCACGAACGCCGAGTATGATTACACCATCCGCGATCTCACCGGACAGGACTTCGGCTTTGGCAAGGAGTTCACCACGGATGGCGGCGGTGGCGAGGGCTTCTCGAACACGGGCGACGTCCTTTTCGTCAGCCCCGCGCAGTTGGACAAATACTTCGCCGCCGCGCGGAAGATCGCGGATCAGGCGAGCATTCTTCCGGGCACTGGTGTGCAGTTTCAGACGGCCCGTGTCGGCCTTCGTGGAGCCGAGCAGATGAAGTCGCAGTCCGAGCAGTCGCTCTACATCTGGTATCAAAAGAAGGCCGCGCCGCTGCTGCCGAAGGATGACGATGATCTGCGCGAGGCCGACTACATGCTCGCGTGCTGGAAGTGGAAGCACAAGGACAAGACCAGCGCGCAGTCGCTCGAAGCACTGGCGAAGGAGATGAAGCTGAACGTCGCATTCCTGAACAACTGGTGGAACTTCCTCACCAACAACAAGACCGAGTCGCGCTTCCTCGATCTCACGCGCGTGCCTTGGAACAATCTTCCACCGCCGGATGCCGCGAAATCGAAGGAGGTGCCCGCTGCTGTGACCACCAGCCTCGCCGCGAACGCCGCGCAACGGAACAGTTGGTATCACAAGCCGAAGGGAGCGTATGGCAGCGTGCAGCGCTCGCAGCAGGACGCGGACGCGCTCCGCAGCTACCATGTCCAGTCGAAGACCGAAGCCGGCAAGCCTTTGCACCTCTGCATCGGCGATGATGGCGACGGTTCGAAAGGCGACATCGCGCTGGTGTCCGAGATCACGATCAATATGCCAAAGGGCAAGAAGAAGTATCAGGACGCGCTGAACGATCAGATCAAAAAGGACCGCGAGGCCCTGACCAAGCCCGGTGCGAAAGTGGAGGAACTCAACAAGCGCATCGCGGCCTGTGAAGCGACTTTGGCGAGGTTCGGCAAGCATCCGCTGGGCAAGCAGATCAAGGGCGACACGCTCGCCATTGCCGCGCCGCTGGTGATGGATTTGCCCGTGCCGGAAGGTGGCAGCTACATGGAGGCGAAGTGCAAGCTGGACATTGAAACGCCAGATGTGGATGTGGCGACGATTCAGTGGAAGCTCACTGCGGACACGCCGCCGGACGTGACGAAGATCATGCCCGGCGTGCTCACCATCTGGAAGACGCGCACCACAGCCTCGCACAAGACGATGAGCGATTTCGGTCGCATGAAGGAAGTCTTCCCGGACGAGTATGACCGCCGTCTCGAAGAGGTCGCACGCAACTACTACCGCAGCGGCAAAGGGGGCAGCGGCGTCTATTACTACAGCGACGAACAGCTGGGGGCCGAATTGAGCGAGTGGGATCGTGAGTATCTCCGCCGCATGAAAGTGGACTGGGGTTACACCGCTTCGGCTGGCAAACTCAATCCTCAGCAATGGAAGGAGTGGGATCAAATGGTGGTGGGTCACCTCCATTGGTTCGCTGGCCGCGCCTGGCGGCGTCCGCTGGAGCAGGCAGACAAGGACAAGCTCGCGAAGCTGTATGAAGCAGGTGTCAAAGAGGGCCTCGACCGCGAGTCCGCGGCGCGCCAGGTGATCGTTCGCGTGCTGGTATCGCCGAACTTCCTGTTCAAGGCGGAGACGCTGCCCGTTGTTGCCGGTGGTGCGGCGGAAATCGCGCTTGGACCTTGGGAGCTGGCCTCGCGCTTGAGTTATTTCCTGTGGGCGTCTTTGCCCGATCAGCAGCTTGAGAAAGTGGCGGCTGACGGCTCGATCATGAAGAAGGAAGTGCTCGCCGCGCAGGTGAAGCGCATGCTGTCTGATCCTCGCGCGGAGGCCATGGCGCGTGAGTTCGCCGGGCAGTGGCTGGAGTTCAATACCTTCGGCGGCCACATCGGCGTCGATCTCGCCAAATACCCGCAGTTCACCGATGACTTGCGTCGCGACATGCATCGCGAGATCATCACCTTCTTTAGCAAGCTGGTGCGCGAGGACCGCAGCGTGGACGACATCCTCGGTGCCAAATACACTTTCCTGAATGAGCGCCTCGCGAAGTATTACGGCGTGCCCGGCGTCACGGGCGATGAGATGCGTCAGGTGGATGTGAGCGCGCAGAAGCGCGGCGGCTTGCTTGGCATGGGAGCGATGCTGACAAAGACCTCGCGCCCGAACCGCACCAGCCCGGTGGTGCGCGGCAATTACCTCTATCAAGTGGTGCTCGGTATCTCTGCTCCGCCGCCACCTCCGAATGTGCCGAAGCTGCCCGCTGGTGTGGAGAAGCCGAAGAACATGCGCGAGATGCTGGTGAAGCATCGCACCGACAAAGCCTGCGCGGTTTGCCATGAACGCATCGACCCCATGGGATTCGCCTTGGAAACCTTCGACCCGATCGGCCGCTTCCGCGCAAAGGATGAGCAGGGCGATGCGATTGAGGACAGCGCCACCACCAAGGACGGCACCTTGATCGCCGGTCTCAACGGGCTGCGCACGTTCCTGCAAAACCAGGACGACCAGTTCAAGACACAAGTCTGTCGCAAGCTTCTAGGCTACGCACTTGGCCGCCAGACCATGCCCAGCGACAAGCCGCTCATCGCTGACATGAAGGCCGCGCTGAAGGACAACAGTGGCAAGTTCTCCGCCGCCGTGCTCAAGGTGGTCACCAGTCGCCAGTTCCTGAACCGCCGCGTGGATAAGAACGTGGCGAGCAACTGATTCCCCCTTTCGCTCTCATCCCCCATCAAAAACGCTCCGTTTATGAAATCATCTCGTCGCAATTTCCTCCGTGGCACTGGTGTCCTGCTTGGCCTGCCCTGGCTTGAATCCATCCCGTCCTTTGGTGCTGAATCCACGAAGAAGAATGAGGCGCCGCGCCGCCTCGCTGTCTGCTTCACCGGCAACGGTGTGAATCCCTATCACTGGGGTGCAAGCATGGGGGCGAACGGCATGGAGTTGCAGAAGTCGCTCTCGCCGCTCGAACCCTTGAAGAACAAGGTCACGGTCTTCAAAGGGCTGTGGAATCCCACGACGGTGCAAGGACCCGGCGGTCACTATCCGAAGATGAACATCCTCTCGGGTTTGAAGGTGAAGCAGACCACCACGGACATCGAAGTCGGTATCACTATGGATCAGGTCATCGCTGCGCACACGGGCAAGGAAACGCCCGTGCCCAGCATGGTGCTCGGCACCGAGCGCCCTGGTTACAGCGTGGACGCGGGCTTCACCTCCATCTACTCGGCCTACATTTCCTGGAGCAATCCGACGACCCCTGCGCCGAAGGAAATCTATCCGCAGCAGGCTTTCGACCAGCTCTTCGATGACGGCTCGCAGCGCAAGCGCGACAAGAGCATCCTCGACCTGGTGAATGACGACGCCGGAGCGCTGCGCACACGTTTGAGCCATCGCGACAAGCAGAAGCTCGATGAGTATCTGTCCTCCGTGCGCGAACTCGAGCAGCGCATTGAGCGTGCCGAGAAGTTCAGCAAGGCCGAGACGAATGGCCAGGGCTGGCAGCCCAGCGTGAAGCAGGTGACGATGAAGCGCCCGGGGCCAGGCATTCCCGCCGTCGCCGAAGATCATCTTCGCCTCATGTTCGACATCATGGTGCTCGGCTTCCAGATGGACCGCACGCGCGTGGTGACCTTCATGATGAACAATGACCTGTCCGGCATGCACTTCGCAGGTCTGCCCGGCATCACCAGCGGCATCCACGAACTTTCCCACCATGCCGGTGACGAGCAGCGTCTCTCGAAGTATCAGCAGGTGAACGAGTATCAGGTGAAGCTCTGGGCCGAAGCCCTCACGAAGATGGCGAACACCAACGAAGGCGAACGCAGTCTGCTCGACAACTCGATGGTCATGCTCACCAGCAGCCTTTTCGACGGCAACGCGCACGACTCCACCCAGCTCCCTGTCGTCCTCGCCGGGCTCGGCGGCGGCACGATCAAGGGCGGCAAATACCTCGACTACAGCAAGCAGGAGAACCGCAAGCTCTGCCGCCTCCACATGGCGCTCATGGATCGCATGGGCGTCCACATGGGCCACTTCGGCGACGCGGACAGCGCGATCAGCGACCTCGCGTGAATGGAAAACGTTACTTGATGTGCTGAATCAATAGCACCCAGTCTTGGACTGCTGGCTTCACGGACGAGTCGAAAGGAGGGAGTTCAACGACTTCGGGAAGTGCAGCATTGCCGCCATCGGAAACTCGAACCTTAAGTTCGTTACCGTTGCTTGGGTGGAATCCGGCAAGTCGGATTTCGTTCAGGAGATGAGCGCCGACTATGCTGACGTCCCGGGTGGCCCGGGCCAATGTGCGTTCGGAGAAAATCGACGACCGCAAAACCTCCAAACCAGGGGATCGCCCCGCGAGAAGGAATTGACGGCAGCAAGCGCACAGCGCTGGGAGTGGTCGTCGTCAAAGGCCACTTTCCGGCAAAGGTCGCGCAATCCGTTTCAGCCTCGCCGTATTCCTGTCATCGCCTTGCTCGCTCATGCCTCGCTTTCTCACCCTCGCTCTGCTCCTCGTCGCATCGCTCCGCGCCGCCGACGTGGTGCCGCTCACCATTCTCAAAGTGCCCGATGACCTCGACGTCACACGTTGGGCCGCATCGCCGATGCTTCACAATCCAACGAGCATCGACACGGACAAAGACGGTCGCATTTGGGTGGCGGAGGGCGTGGACTATGGCGCGAAGCATTACCAGACGCAGCCGGGCGGGGATCGCATCGTGGTGATCGAGGACACGGATGGCGACGGCACTGCGGATGCGGTTTCCACGTTCGTGCAGGACCCGGCTCTGCGAGCGCCGCTGGGCATCGCGGTGATCGACAATCAGGTCGTCGTCTCGATGGCGCCGAACCTCATCGTTTACACGGATGTGAACCGCGACCGGAAGTTTGACGTGGAGGTGGACCGGCGCGAGGTGCTGCTCACGGGCTTCAACGGGCACAACCACGATCACGGCCTGCACTCGCTCACCGTGGGGCCGGACGGGCTGTGGTATTGGAGCATGGGAAACTGCGGTGCGGTCTTCACGGACAAATCCGGCCGCACCTTCCGCATCGGCAGTCCTTACGACATCCGCTACGGCATGACGCTCGACATGGACCCGCGCGACTTCAGCGGGCAACGCAGCGATGACGGCCATGTGTATCTCGGCGGCTTCGCGGCGCGCATGAGGCCGGACGGCTCGCGGGTGCAAATCATCGCGCACAACTTCCGCAACAGCTACGAACACACCGTCACGTCCTTCGGAGATGTGTTTCAAAACGACAACGACGATCCGCCCGCCTGCCGCACCTCCTACGTCATGATGCATGGAAATGCGGGCTACGCGTCGTTCGATGGCAAACGCACCTGGCAGGCGGATCGCCGTCCCGGCCAGCCTGTGCCTGTGGCGGAGTGGCGGCAGGATGATCCTGGCACCATGCCCGCGGGCGATGTCTATGGCGGTGGTGCGCCCACCGGGATCGCCTTCTATGAAAACGGTGCGCTCGGCGGGAAGTATGAGGGCCTGCTGCTGAGCTGTGAAGCGGGTCGCAATGAAGTGTTCGGCTACCTGCCGAAACCCGACGGCGCAGGTTTCAAAATCGAGCGCTTTGACTTTCTCGCGAGCAATCCCGATGCAGCACTCAACAGCTCCGACTTCGGCTCGAAAAAAGAGGTGCGTATGGAGGAGAAGTTCCTCTTCCGCCCGTCCGATGTCGTCGTCGGTGCCGATGGCGCAATCTATGTGAGCGACTGGTTTGATCCGGTCGTCGGCGGTGGTCACAAATACCTCGATGAGACCGCTTCCGGTGCCATTTACCGCATCGCGCCGAAAGGCTTCAAACCCTCCGTGCCGAAGCTCGATCTCGATCAAGCCGCTGATCAAATCGCTGCGCTGCGCAGTCCCGCCATCCATGTGCGCGCTGCTGGTGCTGCGCGACTCCGCAAGACAGGCGGAAGCGTCGTGCAAGCCGTTGCCGAACTGCTCAACGACAAGTCCGATTTCATCCGCGCTCGCGCCGTGTGGTTGCTCGCAGCACTCGGTGAAGCAGGTCGCGCACAAGCGGTGTCCCTTCTCGCCGACAAGAACCCGCAACTTCGCGTCACTGCCTTCCGTGCGCTCATGCAGGAGACAGGCGATGCGCTTAAACTCGCGCAGCGTCTTGCAGGCGATGCTTCACCTGCCGTTCGGCGTGAAGTCGCCATCTCCATGCGCGATGTGCCGATTGAAAAAGCCCGCGACATCCTCGTCACGCTCGCGCAGGCTTGCGATGCGCGAGATCGCACCGAGATCGAGGCCATCGGCATCGGCAGCACCGGGAAGGAGGCCCAGGTCTTCGACGCCATCGCCGCGAAAATGGGAAACGAAGATTCGCTGAAGTGGTCGCCCGCGTTTGCGCGGCTCGCCTGGCGTTTGCATCCCGCAAAGGTCGCTCCGGCGATGAAAGCTCGTGTTTTGGCCGACTCTCTCACTATGGAGGACCGCCGCGCTGCTCTCGTCGCGCTCGGCTACATTACCGCCGACGAGGCTGCGCTCGCGACGGCCGATCTCGCCACGCAAACAGCCGAACCGCTCAAATCCGAAGCCGTGTGGTGGCTGCTCAATCGCAAAGACGACCAGTGGAAGACCGCCGGACTCGCCGACCGCTTGAAGCGCGATGGCATCTACGATCCTGCGAAGGTGCAGATCGTCGCCGCAGCCGTGCCTCCCGCACCGCCGAGCAAGCTGCCGTCCATCGCCGACATCCTCAAACTACCCGGCGATGCCAAACGCGGCCTGCAAACCGCCGCCGTGTGCCTCATGTGCCATCGCATCAAAGACCAAGGCGTGGACTACGGCCCGGACATCACCGCCTACGCCAGGATGCAGCCTGCCGAAGTCGTGCTGCGTGCTTTGATCGATCCCTCCTCCGATATCTCGCATGGCTTTGAAGGTGCCGAGATCCTCACGCAAGACGGCAAGACCATTCACGGCCTGCTCCTCTCGCAAAGCGATCCCGTCATCGTCCGATCTCAAGGCGGCATCACCCAAATGGTCCCCGCCAGCCAGATCCAGAGCAACAAACCTCTTCGCCGCTCCCTCATGCTCTCCGCCGAGCAACTCGGCCTCGGCCCGCAGCAAATCGCGGATGTGCTCGCGTATCTGAAATCGCTTTGAACACTCAAAGCCCAAACTAACGCCGATTGGGTTGGCGGCATGATCAAAGATCATGCTGCGCAGGCAGCGCAAATCCAGTTCGCGCTCGATAAACCAGAGGCGTACTCGTGCCGGAATTCGACGGAATCATCCAGTTATTTTGACACGCGGCAACGAGCCCTCCCACCAAGGCGATGGCCCCGCCAGATTCCGGTGCCGCGAGCGTGGACAAGGAAACATCGTCCACTCTCAACCACGAGTACGACGAGCGCCGCGGCGGCGGCGTGAATGATCTTGAGTTCCGCGCTGGTCCCTGCGAATGCCGACACATCACCGGCATAGAGACCGCCAACGAGGGCGCAGTCATCGGAACGGCAACACCGTTCAGCGTGACGCCGAGCGCACCATCCGCCGGCAGCCGAATCAACCGGGTGCCGGCGGGAATCACGTCGGTCTGACTGATAAATGCCTGCACGCAGCCGCCACTGCCGTCGATCGCGTTCAAGCACCCGCTGTGCAGGCCATTGAATAGCGTCCGGCCAGCACCTGCGTCTCAAGCGGATTCGTCGAAGGGCCTGCGTAGTTCGCATCCTGGAGCAAATACCACTGGGACACGCCAAAGTCCGTGTCGCCGCAGTAAACGAATGAAGTATCCGATCCAGTGCTGTGACCCCAGCCTGGAGCAGCCAGCTACCGGTCGAGAAACCCGAAGCTGGCATCGTTTGCAACAACCATGGCGCTATCAAAGTTCAGGTTCACAAACGCATTCGGCGCCCGGGCAAACGCGAGGACCAGCGCAGGGGAGAAGCAAGCAAGGCGTGAAGAAATCATGGGAATGGAAATCGCTGGATTCGTCGGGCCGATCATTCATCAAATGGGTGAACATGCCGGCAGCATCGCGCCGGTTCGACTTCGCGTCGCCGAGTCGGTCAGTACACACCCGGACGGCTTCATGGCCGGACCTTTCGCATGAGTGTGGTCGAAGGCGCGGAATCCGGCGTTTCCCTCACGTTGAAAATCCCACCGCCTCCCGCACCCGCTCCGGCGTCCACCCGAGTTCACGCAGCGCCCGCAGCGAGCGTGCGTCATCGCGTTTGGCGAGGCGGCGGCCGGCTTCGTCGCTGATGAGACGATGGTGCCGCCACTGCGGGACAGGCAGGCGGAGCAGCTCCTGCAGCAGGCGGTGCAGGTGGGTGGCTTCAAACAAATCCTCGCCCCGGGTGACGAGCGTGATGCCTTGGATGGCATCGTCCACGACCACTGCGAGGTGATAGCTGGCCGGCGTTTCTTTCCGCGCGAGCACCACGTCGCCGAAGACGGCAGGGTCGGCCTTTTGCATGCCGCGGTCGAGGTCCGCCCAATGCAGCGCGTGCCCTGCGAGCGACGCGGCCTTCGTCACGTCCAGTCGCAATGCATAGGGTTGGCCGCCAGCGACGCGGTCCGCGGCTTCGGCGGCGGGCCTGCCGCGGCAAGTGCCAGGATAGTGCGGGCCATCCGGTCCGTGAGGCGCCTGACCGGCGCGGGCGATCTCGTCCTGGATTTCCTTTCGTGTGCAGAAGCACGGGTAGAGCACGCCGAGCGCCGACAGCTTTGCCAGCGCGCGGCGGTAGTCGTCGAAATGTTCACTCTGTCTGCGCACGGGCGTTTCCCAAGTGAGGCCGAGCCATGCGAGGTCGTCGTAGATCGCGGATTCGTACTCGGGGCGCACGCGTGTGGGGTCGATGTCCTCCAGCCGGATGAGGAAGCGCCCGCCAGCCCGCGCCGCTTGCGCGTGGGCAAACAAGGCGGCAAACGCATGGCCGAGATGGAGCCATCCGGTGGGACTGGGTGCAAAGCGGGTGACGACGGACATGATGAACCAGCCGGAGGGCTGGCACACCCTGGCGCGGCCACTTGTAGCGGTGAATCTCATTCCGTCATGCGCGACGATTGACTTGCGAGGCCGGCGGGCGCTACTTCACGGGCCAAACTCCAATCCGCGTCCATGAACACATCACGAGTCCTGCTGCTGCTCGTCCTTGCGGTCTCCGCGTCCTCCGCCCGTTCGCAAAACAGCGATGACGGCGGCAGGAGCTACGAGTTCAAGGGCTCGCTCGATGCGGTGCTGAGCCTTGCCGATCCCTTCGCCCTCACCCCGGAAAAGCTGGAGGCGGCGTATGCGCGGGAGGGATTCAAGACCAGCCCGTTCTTCGCGTGGTCGGCGGACAGGTCCAAGGCACGGCTGGGACGCCATCCGTATGCCAACATCAACGTTGATTTCACGATGCTCGGCGGGCGGGTGGACGTGGAAGAAGCGGTGATCGTCTTCAAGGACGGCAAGGCGGACTCATACGAGATCGAGGTGCCGGACGGTTCACCGGATCCCTCCGCCGTCCTGCGCAGCGTGCTGAAGGACGCGCCTGCCGTACGCCTTGTGAAGACACAGCGCGGGACGGCGGTGACGTTTTCCTCGTGGGTGCAGCCGCGGGCGGTGATCGTCCACTCACAGGACACCGTGGAAAAACATGCCGGCGTCGTCACGATCGTGAAGCCCGCCGAGGCCGGACACGCGTGCATCCACAAAGCCGGCGCCGAATTCGCGCTCTTGTGCGACCTGGACTTCCTGCTCGACTATCCCTCCACATGGCAGCTCTCCGCCGAGTCGATGGACCAGCGTTTCGACTTCGCCGGCCGCGGCTTCAAGGAGCAGCCGTTTTTCAAGTGGCTCTCCGACAAGAAGGACCGGCTGCGCTTTGCCCGGCAGCCGTTTTCAAACATCACCGTCGATCTCCGGCTCTTCGGCGGGCGGGTGGCCGTGGACGAGGCCACGGTGGACTTCACCAACGGCCGTGCCTCGCTGGTGAACGTGTCGGTTTACAATCGGGGTGATTCCGGCGGCATGGGGCCGCCGGAGTTTGAGGCGCTCTTCAAGGCGTGCGGGCAGGCGCTCGGACAGTTGCTGAAGGTCAGCCCGCAGCGCCGGCAGAACGGCGCAAACCAGGCGGTGAAGACCGTGGGCTGGATGTGGCAGGCACCCGTCTGCCTTGCCCTGATGGAGCACAACGAGTACGGCGGCGGAGGGAAGAAAAAAATGGTGATGCCCGAGTTCCTGCGGCTGAAGCTCGCACCTCCGGCGAACAAAGACTGGAACTTTGGCGTGAGCGCCACTGGGCTGCTGACTTCCACGGTGACGAAATCCAGCCTCTCGAAGAATGTGACGAAAAAGCCCGAAGGGGATGTTTACATCACCGGCGTGCCGATGGTGGATCAAGGAGCGAAGGGCTACTGCGTCGTGGCCTCCTGCCAGAGGCTTTTCGAGTACTACAAGATCGCGTGCGACCAGCACGAGATGGCGCAGCTCGCCGGCACCGGTGCGCGCACGGGCACCAGCTCGATGGCGATGGAAGAGACGCTCGGGAAGATCGACAACCGCTTCAAGACGCGCTTCAAGCCGCTCATCAGCCCCTCGCTGCGCCGCGAGCGGAGCTACCGTGCGCCCGACGAGAAAAAATTTGGCGAGCTGGTGAAGAGCTACGTCACCGAAGGCGTGCCGCTGTTGTGGGCGCTGGACCTCGGTGTGGCGAAGGAGGACCCGCCGCTGCCCGTCGGCGGCCAGATGAGCGGCGGCCACATGCGCATGATCATCGGCTACAATGAGACGAAGGGGCAGCTTCTTTTCACCGACTCCTGGGGCGCCGGACATGAGTTGAAACGCATGCGTCTCGACGACGGCTTCCGTGTGACCGAAGGGCTTTACGTGCTGCAGCCGCGCGGCTGAGCACCGAACACTTCGTCACCCCCTGCCCTTTCCATCGCGGCACCAGCCGCCCTTCACCCGGCACCCACCTCGCCCTACGAGGTGCCGCGCCTGCGCCGCACGGGCTGGTCTTCCCACGAGAAGTCCGCCGTATCTTCCGGCAGCAGGAAGCCCTCCGGTCCGCGCTGGCTGTTCAGGTAGTCCTGCAAGATGACGACCGCCGCGAGTTGATCGACCACTTCGTTCCGCTCCCGCTTGCCGGTGACGCCCGCGCGCGCGAGCGCAGCCTCGGCTTCGACGGACGAGAGACGCTCGTCCACAAAATCGACGGGCACCTGATGTCGCAGTGCCTTGCTCAGACCGGCTCCAAATCTCTCCACCCGCTCCGCAGCTCCGCCTTTTTCGCCGCTCATGTGCAGCGGCATGCCGATGACGATCTTGCCGATGTGCTTGTCCCGCACGATGCGCGCGATCTCGCGCTCCGGCTCGTCCCGCGCCTCGATGGTCTTGAGCGGGCTGGCCACCAGCTCCAGCTCGTCGCTGATTGCGAGTCCGATGCGGACTGTGCCGTGGTCGATGGCGAGAATGCGCATGGGATGCGGGACGAGGGTTGTTCTTCAACGGGGAACGATGGCGATGAAATTACGAACCGTGCTCCAACCTGGTTCGGAGATTTCTTCTCCGGCCGCAGTGCGCATCCAGATGGCGGAGGAACGGCCGCCGTCGAGATTGAGCGCCCGTTGCACCCGGAGGCCGGGCAGGACGCCGGGAGTGGCCAGCATCTCGGCGAGCTCGCCAAGGCTCGTGGATTTCACCACGCCAACTGCCCAGCCGTGGCCGCCATCGGTGGCGATGAAGGTGCGCGGGCGGGACTTCGAGCGGTCCAGTTTCGGGAGCGGCCTGCTCTCATCGACCAGGCGCGGGCCTGCCTGCACGAGATCCGTGGTGGCCGCGGCGTGGGAATACTCGCTGCGCCACAGCAGCCGCGGGCTTCCGCCCGTCGAGACAATCAAACCGCCGAGCAGGGTGGATGTCACCAGGCTGCCCGTCGGCTTTCCGTGCGAGACCATAAGACCCAGCGGCCGGAATTCCGGCGTGAAGTAGCCGCCGTTCACCCCGCCCACGGCATTGATCTCGCGCATCGATGTCGCGATCTCGCCGCCGCCTGCATACGCGTGCGGCTGGTCGATCACACGCAGGGCGCACTGGCGGCTGTCAAAGACGATCACGTCCATGTCAGCCGATGAGACGCCTTCGGACACGCGGCCCGTCACGCGCATGGCGCCCGCGGCGGCGAGGGCGCTGGTTGAAAGGTTCTCGATCCGCCAGCGATACGCGGCCGTCTCGGCGAGCGTCCGCCTCCGAGCCTGCACTTCCTCGTCGATGATGCGCGGATCGACGACCACGGGTTGCACCGCCGGCAAATCAGGCGGTGCGATGGAAGTCAGCACCTGGGCCGCTGGCGGCCTCACTGACGAAGTCTGCACGCATGCCGCGAGACACGCTGCGGCACATGCCGTGGCTGCGGCGGAGCGCGCGTTCATCCTTCACTTCTCCGGCTGCGCCGCGAGCCATTCGATCACCTGCGCCAGCGCACGCGCCCGGTGGCTGAGCCTGTTCTTCGTTTCCGACGGCAGCTCGCCAAAGGTTTGCGCGAATCCCTCCGGCACGAACAACGCATCGTAGCCAAACCCGCCTTCACCCTGCTCCGCCATCACGACTTCGCCCTCCACCGCGCCGCTGAATGTACGCAGCACGCTGCCACCGCGCGCCACCGCCATGCAGCAGCGGAAACGTGCGCAGATTCTCGCCCCCTCGCCGGCACCCGGCATCTTCGCCAGTTCGCGCTTCAGCTTTTCGCGATTGTCCGCATCAGTCGCCCGCTCGCCGGCATAGCGCGCAGACTTCACGCCGGGCTGCCCGCCCAACGAATCGACCTCGAGACCCGAGTCGTCCGAGAGCACCAGCACATCCTGCAGCTCGCGGCTGGCACCCTCGGCCTTGATGATCGCGTTCGCCTCGAATGTATCTCCCGTCTCCTCCGGCAACGCGAGTGCGGGGTGCGCCCGCATGTCGAGCACGCGCCACGAGGGTCCGAGCATCAACTGGATTTCCGCCGTCTTGTGGGCGTTCGAGGTGGCGACGAGGAGCTGCTGCATGGTGCGCGGATGCGGATGAAACGCATTCACACCTAGCAGGCCCGCGCCCGCATCCAAGTCCGAAATCCCCCGTGCTGCGGTTTCACCACGCGCGGGTGCGCTTGAAGGCGGCGTGCGGGCGGAAGGCTTCCGCGGCCGCCGTGCCCGCCTGCGCACCGCGAGTGCGGCATTGCAGCCGCATCAGCTCCAGCAGCGGCGAAAAGTCGCCGTCTGCTCCTCGTGCCACCTGGCTCTTGTGGCACGCGAGCATCTTCTCCTTCAACTCGACGAACCCGCTCACGTCCACGAAGAATGACGGCGTAAATCCGTGCGTCTGGATCGTGTCCATCCACCACAACGCGGGCGGCACGCCGAGAGCCGGTGACTTGGTCTTGTGCCCGCGCGACGCGCAGAACCACGACGCCGCCTCCGCCAGCGCGGAGGCAGCGCGGTGATCGGGATGATAGTCCTCGCGGGCGTGGGCCAGCACCAGCGTGGGCCGAAACCGCCGCATGATTTCGATCACGCGCGACCGCTGCTCGGGCTCATCCATCAGGCGGCCATCGCTGAACTCGCCGGAGAACAGCTCCGCCCCGAGCAGTTTCGCCGCCGCACGCATCTCCCCACGCCGGGTGGCGGCGAGGTTCTTCGCCGGCTTGCTCGACCGGCCTTTGTCGCCGCGGCACAGCACGGCGATGCCGATGGCCGCGCCGTCGGCTTTCGCGCGCGCCAGCGTGCCGGCGCAGAGCAGCTCGGCGTCGTCGGGATGGGCGACGACGGCGAGCACACGCTCGTTTGCAAAGCTCAGCTTCATTTCATCTCAACTGGATGTGCGGCGGCGCCGCGACGCAATCGGCCACGGTGATCCTTGCATCGGCGTGCAGGCGCAGCAGCGATGCGGGACATGCGGACGTGATGGGGCCGTGCAGCACGCGGCGCACCACGGCGCTCTGCCACGGACGATTGCAGTAAAAGCGCAGCCGGCGCGCGGCGAGGATTTCCTTCATGCCGACGGTCACCGCGCGCCGCGGAATCACCTCGATGCCGCCGCCGACGGTGACTGAATTGATTGTGCGCGTCTCGCGCGAGAGGGTGAGCACCCGCGAGGGAAGCGCGGCGAAATCCCCGGCCGACATCGTCTCGCCCGGCTCGGGCGGCTCGTTGAAGGCGATGTGCCCGTTGATGCCGATGCCGCCGAAGCATGCATCCACGCCGCCGCGCGCATCGATCATGCTCTGAAGCGCGCCGGGGTCGCGCGGATCAGGGAAGACGCGGTTCTCCGGCCGCGGTACGAGATCGGAATCGAGCCGCGAGTAGAACGCGCGGTCCATGTAGCCGCGAAAACTCAGCGGGTGATCCGTCGGCACGAACTCGTCGGAGTCGGTGAGATACTCGTCCATGTTGATGAGCATGACGTCACGGCAGTCGAGCCGCCCGGAGTTGATCGCCTCAGCGAGAATCGGAAACTGATCGACCGGCCCGACGGGAATGATGAGCGTGGCCGCGGGCTTCACGCGGATTTCCTGCATCATCGCATCGGCGAGGTCGCGCGCGATGGACGCCATGTCTCCGAGCATCCGGATTTTCACCGATGTGCCCTGGCCGAGTTCGGCGGCGGAGATGCGCAGGTAATCGTGCATTCAGTTGAGAAACGAAACGTTCGTCAGCCGGGCGAACCGACGCAGCTTGTCCGCGTGCCGGCCCTCGGCGATGGACAGGTGATGAGGCATTCCCGCGTGGCAGAGTTCATCGAACCAGCGTGGCACGGAACGCTCGAGATGGAGCGCGATGGAATTGCCTGCGAGCGGCAGCTTCAGTCTCTCCGTGCGCGCCTCGACCGCCATCAGGTGATAGCGACCGTCGCACGACCAGAGGCGAAAGAGGGTGACATCCATGCCGGCCCGCAGTTCGGCATCCACGCAGAGCGGCTTGCGGTTGTTGAAATGACGCGCAAGCCGCGGGCCGCCCGGCTCGCCAGCGGCGGGGCAAAGCTGAAACGGCGCCATGCCCGGATGCCACGCGGTGATGGTGTGCTCGTCGTGCGCGAGCCAGTCGGTGATGAACGAGGGACCGGCGCCGATGAGTTCGGAAATGAGGGCGCAGAGCGCGCCGTCCGCATCGCCTTCGAGCGCGACGGCCTTGTGCTCGGAGGCGAGGCGCGCCATCGCGAGGTAGGGCCACTGTCCGACGAGATCGGGCAGCTCCGGCCAGCAGCGCACCGCGAGCGCGGCGAGTCCTTGCGAGGCCATCGTTTCCTCCATCGCGAGCGAGTAGCGGGCGTCCGTGTCGAGCTCCGCATCTCCGATGCCTTCCTCCGCCGGGAGCCGGAGCGCGCGAATCTTGTCCAGCTCCGCCTTCACCCGGGTTTCGTCCATCGTTCGCGCAAGTTCGATGAACTCGTGCAGGCCGAGTTGCACGAGATGCGCCCCGAGCGAGCGGGTGAGGCACGCTGAATCCACCGCCATGTTGGAGAAGCCGGGCACATGCGAACCGACCAGACCGCCCTTCGCGCGCTTGATGGCACATGCGGCATGGATGAGATGCATCGCATCGCCAAGCGCAGTTTTGGTCGCGGGATCATGTGGCGGGCCATAGACGATCTCGAATGGCTGATGAAGCTGCCGCAGCACCGACGCGAAGAGGTGCTGACCCACGAGCGCGCAGGCTGTGACCTTGTCCGCGCCGGGTCGTTCGGGCGTGGCCCACAGCAGCACAGGGTCATTCCAAATCTGCCCGATCGTCGGCGCGAGACGGCCGTCGCCGATGGTAGGCTGCACGATGGTGAGCGTGCTCACACCGGAGGCGCGCAAGCCCGCGAGGGCCTCGCGGAGTGATTCATCGTCCGCTGCGCGCGCCTTTGTGACGGCACCGAAGCCGAGCGCGTTCAGCGCATCCAGCGCCGCGGCCTCGATCTCCTTCGCCCACTCCACATCGAAGCCGGGACGCTTCCGCCCGATGACCAGCAGGCCGGGGTTGAGAGTGGGGACTGAACCGGAGCCGCTCATGCGCGCTTCAATTGATCACGAACGACGCATGTTTGGTTTCGAGGAAGGCGTCGAGGCCCTCCGCTCCGAGTTCGCGCCCCCAGCCGCTCTGCTTCACGCCGCCGAAGGGTGCATTGCTCGTGGTTGGCACGCCATCATTGATGCCGATCATGCCGGCTTCGAGCACGTCCATCAGGCGGAAGGCGCGGTTGAGATCACGCGTGAAGACGTAGGCGGCGAGGCCATAAGGCGTGTCATTCGCGCTCTCCACGGCCTCGGCTTCGGCGTCGAAGACGTTCACATAGGCGACGGGCGCGAAGGTTTCCTCACACATGCCGAGCGATGCGCCGGGCACATCGGTGAGGACGGCTGGTTCGAGGAAGCTGCCGCCCGCTTTGTCCATCCGCCGGCCGCCCCAGAGCAGCTTCGCGCCGCGGGCCTGTGCGTCAGTGATGTGTTTCAGCGCGTTGTCGGCGGCAGTGGCATTGATCAGCGGTCCGATCTCAACACCGGCTTCGAGACCGTTGCCGACTTTCAGAGCCTTCACGCGGCTGACAAAGGCGGGGATAAACTGTTCTGCGATGCCCCGCTGCACATAGACACGATTGGCCGCGATGCATGACTGGCCGGTGTTTCGGAACTTGGCGATCATCGTCTGCTCGACGGCAGTGGCGGGGTCGGCGTCGTCAAACACGATCACGGGCGAGTGGCCGCCGAGCTCTAGCGAGAGCGGCTTCACCTGCGCGGCGGCACCGGCGATGAGTTTCTTCCCAACTTCGGTCGAGCCCGTGAAGGTGATCTTCCGGCAGCGCGGGTTTTCGAGAAACTCAGCCGCAATCTCCGATGCGACACCGGCGACGAGCTGGAACACGCCTGCTGGCACGCCCGCCTCGTGGACGCACTCGGACAGGAGCGCCGCGCAGACCGGCGTGGCGCTGGCTGGTTTCAGCACCACGGTGCAGCCGGCGGCGAGCGCGGGCGCGATCTTCCGCACGGCGAGCACGAGTGGAAAATTCCACGGACTGATGGCGGCGACGACACCGACGGGTGTCTTGACGACGACGTGGCGCTTCCCGTCGGCCTGCGGCGGAATCGTGCGGCCGTAGCCGCGCCGTGCCTCCTCGGCAAACCACCGCAGATGGTCGATGGTCATGGCTACCTCTCCGTGGCTCTGCGCGAGCGGCTTGCCGTTTTCCAGAGTGATGGTGCGCGCGATCTCGTCCTTCCGCCGCTCGATCCCGGTGGCGATCTTCAGGAGAAAATCACCACGCGTTTTGCCGACGACGTTCCGCCATGACGCAAACGCCGCGTGCGCGTGGGCCAGAGCCTGCGCGACATGCGCGCGGTCACACGCGCACATCTGTGCGAAGATCTCTCCCGTCGCCGGATTGCGCACCGGCAGCAGCGTCCCGGTGGTGACGAACTCTCCATTGAGATAGAGCGGGAGCGTTTTCATTGCGCCTGCGCCACGGCCTTTGCCCAGTCTTTGAGAAACACATCGAGCCCCGTGTCGGTGAGCGGATGGTCGTAGAGCAGCTTCAGCACGTCGAAGAACATGGTGCAGACGTCCGACCCGGCGAGCGCGGCCTGGAGGACGTGTTCCGGATGGCGTACGGCGGCGGTGAGTATCTGCGTCTTGAAGTCGTAGTTGTCGTAGATGGTGCGAATCTGCCGCACGAGGTCCATGCCGACGTGGCCGACGAAGTCGAGCCGGCCGACGAAGGGGCTGATGTACGTGGCGCCGCACTTTGCCGCGAGCAGCGCCTGAAGCGGGGAGAAATTGAGCGTGACGTTGGTCTTGATGCCGTCGGCGGAGAGTTCCTTCACCGCCATGAGGCCCTCGCGGATGACGGGCACTTTCACCACGACGTTGGGGCCGAGCTTCGCCAGCGCGCGTCCTTCCTTCACGATCGTTGGCGCATCCGTGGCGATGGTCTCGAGCGAAACGGGACCGTTCACCACTTCCAAAATCTCGCGATAGACATCGCCGGGCTTCCGGCCCGTTTTCATCACATGTGTCGGATTTGTGGTCACGCCGTCAACGATGCCCCAGCTCCAGGCTTCCTTGATCTGCGCGACGTCGGCGGTATCGATGAAGAGTTTCATGGCGTGCGGCGGTGAGGTTCAGGGTGCGCGTGCCGGTCGTCCAGCAAAACGACCCTGCGAAAATTGTGCTGCCAAAATTGCTCTGGACTCGCCGCTCCCGGCTCCCGACGATGCGCGCATGTCCTTCGTCACGCACCTCGAATGCGCCAACTGCGGCCAGCGCTACGACGCGGCGCTGATCCACAACCTCTGCACCGCCTGCCAGCGTCCGCTCTGGGTGCGCTACGATCTTCCGGCGTTGAAAGCCGCGTTTCCGAAGCGCAAGCTAGCCGGCCGGCCGCCCACCATGTGGCGCTATCTCGAGATGCTCCCCGTGCGCGACGCGGTGCACATCGTCTCGCTGACGGAAACGGTCACGCCGATCCTCGAGACGAAGCGGCTCGCGTCACACTTCGGCGTGGAGCGGCTTTACATGAAGGACGAGAGCCGGCTGCCCACCGGCAGCTTCAAGTCCCGCGGCATGGCGATGGCGATCTCGAAGGCGAAGGAGTTTGGCATCACGAAGGTGGCGGTGCCGACTGCCGGCAATGCAGGCGGCGCGCTGGCCGCCTATGCGGCGCGCGCGGGGATGGAGGCGTTCGTTTTCATGCCCGACGACACGCCGGTCATCAACCAGAAGGAATGTTTCCTCGCCGGTGCGAAAACGTTTCTGGTCAACGGCCTCATCACCGACTGCGGGCGCATCGTCGGCGAAGGCAAGGCGAAGAAAGGCTGGTTCGATGTCTCGACGCTCAAGGAGCCGTATCGAATCGAGGGCAAGAAGACCATGGGTCTCGAACTCGCGGAGCAGTTCGACTGGGAACTGCCCGACGTGATCCTCTACCCAACCGGCGGCGGCACCGGACTCATCGGAATGTGGAAGGCATTTGCTGAACTCGACGCGCTCGGCTGGCTCACGTCGCCAAAGAAGCCGCGGATGATTTCGTGTCAGAGCGACGGTTGTGCGCCGATCGCCGAGGCGTTCCGGAAAGGCGAACGCTTTGCCACGAAATTCGAAAACGCCGCCACGATCGCCAGCGGCATCCGCGTGCCGGCTGCCGTGGGTGACTTCATGATCCTCGATGCCGTGCGCGAAAGCGGCGGCGTGGCCATGGCGACCCCGGAGGCAGACATCCCCAGGTGGATGCAACTCGCCGCATCGAGCGAGGGCATCGCACTCTGTCCCGAGACGGCGGTTTGCCTCGGCGCGCTCGAAGTGCTGCTGGCGCAAAAGAAAATCAAACCGGACGAGCGCATCCTCATCTTCAACACGGGCGCGGCGCAGAAATACCCGGAGGCCGTGCGGGAGAAGCTGTCGCGGCTCGACTGCACGAAACCGATCGACTGGGAGGCGATCTGAGCCACATGGACATCCTCGTCACCGAAGAACTCGACGCGCCGGCGATTCAGCGGCTGGCGGAAAAGCACCGCCTGCTGCGCGACGGCACGCTGTGGAAGGATGCCGCGAAGTTGAAGGCCGCGATCCGCGAGGCGCGCGCGGTGATGGTGCGCAATCAAACGCAGATCACGGCGGAAATCATCGCCGCAGCGCCGCAGCTCGTCGCAATCGGCCGCCTCGGCGTCGGGCTGGACAACATCGACGTGCCGGCCGCTTCGAAAGCGGGCGTTGTCGTCATCGCGCCGCTCGACGCAAACGCGACGAGCGTTGCGGAGCTGACCCTCGGCCTGATGCTCGCTCTCGCACGGAAGATTCCGGCCGGCGACCGCTCGACAAAAGCAGGCGGCTGGGACCGCAAGGGCTGCACCGGCATCGAGCTGGATGGCAGGACGCTCGCGCTCTGCGGCTACGGCCGCATCGGGCGAAGAGTCGCGGCACGCGCAGAAGCATTCGGAATGCGGGTCGTCGTGTTCGATCCCTTCGCCGGCGCGGAGACGCCGGGAAGGTGCGGACGGCTGGAGGACGCGCTGGCGCAGGCGGACTTCGTCAGCGTCCACATGCCGCTCAGCGCCGAGACGAAGCACATGTTCGACACCGGAAAATTCGACGTGATGAAGCGCGGCGCGTTCTTCATCAACACCTCGCGCGGCGGCCTCGTGGATGAAGCGGCGCTCGTGGCGGCGCTGCGCAGCGGACAGCTTGCGGGCGCAGGGCTTGACGTGCGCGAAGTCGAGCCGCCAAGAGCTGCGACGGAACTGGAAACGCTCGACAACGTGATCCTCACCCCCCACATCGGCGCGTTCACGGCGGAAGCACAGACGCGCACCATCGAGGCGGTGGCCGCCGACATCGACCGCGTGCTGCGCGGCGAGCCGGCGCAGAACTTCGTCAACTTTGCTCAGCCGCGCAGGTGATGTCGTCGGCACTGCCGGGACCGATCAGGCGGCGGTGGATGCCTGCTTGCTTCACCACCGCCCTTCGCCTTCTTGCCGCATGATTCGCACGTTTTGGTTTTGCTTTTTGCTGTTCATCGCCGGCGGTGGTGGTCACGCCTTTGCGCAGGCGCTCACGATCGACAGCCCGCGCGAGCTTCAGGTGATTCAGCGGCACACGAAGGACGAAGGCACCGTGCGACTCAGCGGCACGGCGGCGGCTGGTGTGCGGTATCGGATTGGCGACGGGTGGCGGAAGATCGCTGTGGATGCGAAGACGCATCGGTTTGAGGCAGACGTCGGCGTGCCAGCGGGCGGCTGGTACCGGCTCGAAGTGGAGGCGGGAGGCGAGACGGCTGTGGTGGAAAAATTTGGCGTGGGCGAAGTCTTCATCGTCGCCGGCCAGTCGAACGCGGCGAATCACGGGAGCGAAACACTGCGGACGCAGACGGGGCTGGTGAGTTCATTCGATGGAAGGGCGTGGCATGTGGCGGACGATCCACAGGCGGGCGCAAGCGGCCAGGGCGGCAGTTTCATGCCGGCTTTCGGAGATGGGATGGCGCGGCGCTTCGGCGTGCCGGTCGGCCTCGTGCCGGTGGCCGTGGGTGCCACCAGCGTGCGCGAGTGGCTGCCGAAGGGCATCCGCTTCAAGCAAAACACGACGACCGGCAAGGGGGTGAAGCAGGCGGACGATGAATTTGAATCGACAGGTGCGCTCTTCGACAAGCTGACCGTGCCGATGAAGGCGCTGGGAACCGCGGGCTTCCGTGCCGTGCTCTGGCATCAAGGCGAGAGCGATGCAGGGCAGGCGCGGGGAGGTTTTCCGGCGGACAGGCAGATCAGCGGTGCGCAATACGTCGAATTCATGGAGCAGCTCATCCGCCGCTCACGGAATGCGGCGGCGTGGCCCGTGCCGTGGTTCACGGCGGTCACCACCTTTCACAGCGAGCAGGACGCGCGTGATGAGGAGTTCCGTGACGCCATGCAGTCGCTCTGGCGCAAGGGCCTGTCGTGGCCCGGCCCGGACACCGACACGCTGCGCGGTGATCTGCGCGCGGGCGTTCACTTCAATGGCAAAGGCTTGCAAAAGCACGGCGATCTGTGGGCGAGGAAAGTGGGCGCATGGCTCGACGACATGCTCGCTCCGCCGCGTGACGGCCCGCCGCCGGGCAGGGATTACAAGCTTGTCTGGCAGGACGAATTTGACGGGCCAAAGCTCGACGAGACGAAGTGGTCGCACCGCAGCGTGGGCCAGCGGCGCGGCGCGTGGATCGACCCGGAGTGCGTGAGCTTCGACGGCCGGGGACACATGCTCATCAGCGTGAAGAAGGTCGGCGATCAATTTCACGGCGGCATGATCGGCACCGAGAAAAAGGGCATGTGGACGCACGGCTACTTCGAGTGCCGTGTGCAGGTCGCCACAGAGCCGGGCATGAACACGGCCTTCTGGATTCAAGCACCACGCATGGCGGCGCCGGACAACGGCAAGGGCATCGCCGATGACACCGCGCACAACGGCACCGAGATCGACATACTCGAATACATCGCGCGGCAAGGGGATGTAGCCCACTTCAACCTGCACTGGAACGGCTATGGAAAGCTGCACAAGAGCGCGCCCGCGGACAGTTGGCTGCACGGACTGCGCAAAGGCTTCCACGTCTATGGCGTCGAGTGGACCGATGCCGGATACGACTTCTTCATCGACGGCCATCACTGCTGGCACACGGGCGAGGCGGTCTCGAACACGGACGAGTACATCATCCTTGATCTCGAAGTCAGCCAGTGGGCGGGCGGCATCGAGAATTCACGGCTGCCGGTGAGCGCGGTCTTCGACTGGGTGCGTGTGTGGAAGAAGCCGTCGCAGGCCACGTTCACCCAACCTCAAGCACATCCGCCATGACCCAGCCCAGCACATCCCGTCGTTCATTCATCACCACGCTCGCAGCTTCGGCGGCGGCGTCACTCGCCGCCCGTGACTGGAGCGGCAAAGTGCCCGAGCGCTACCCGGATCCCGACGTGATCGCCCTCGACAAGGCGTTCGAAAAGCTCATCCAGGGGAACTCTCCCATCCGCCGGCTGCACACCGGCCTGCTCTGGGCGGAGGGTCCGGCCTGGAACGGATCCGGCAGCTATCTCGTCTTCAGCGACATCCCGAACAACGCTCAGATGCGCTACATCCCCGAGGACGGACACGTCTCTGTGATGCGGAACAACTCGAACTTCAGCAACGGCAACACCTTCGACCGCGAAGGCCGCCAGATTTCATGCGAGCATGCCACGCGCCGCGTCACGCGCTATGAGGCCGCCGGCGGCATCACCGTCCTGGCCGACAAGTTCGAAGGGAAACCCTTCAACGCTCCGAACGACGCCGTCGTCCATCCGGACGGCGGCATCTGGTTCACCGATCCCGGCTACGGCAGCATGGGCGACTATGAGGGAAACAAGGGCGAACTTTTGCTCAAAGAAGCCGTCTATCGCATCGACCCGTCGGGCAAAATCGCAAAAGTCACCGATGATCTCGCGAAGCCGAACGGCCTGTGCTTCAGCCCCGACTACAAGAAGCTCTACATCGTGGACACCGGCGATCCGAAGAACATCCGCGTCTATGATGTGGCCGGAACGAGCCTGAAAAACGGGAAGGAATTCTGCCAGATGAACCAGCCCTACAACCTGTCGGCTGAAATCGTGGTGGATGCCAAAGGCAAAGGCGGGTCAGACGGCGTGCGTTGCGACGTGGACGGCAACGTGTGGGCCAGCGCCGGATGGGCCGGCGCCGGCTTTGACGGCGTGCACGTTTTCTCGCCCGAGGGGCGGCGCATCGGCCTCATCAGGCTGCCCGAAACCGGTAGCAACCTCTGTTTCGGCGGACCGAAAAGGAACCGGCTTTTCATGACCGCCAGCCAGAGCCTCTACTCGCTCTACGTGAACACGAGCGGCGCCCACTGGTGCTGAATGCGCGGGTCACCAGGCGAGCCGCAGGCCGTCGAACGCGAAGCGCACATGCGGCGGCATCTTCGGCTCGTCCCTGGCGTGCATGACTTCGCACTGGAAGTGGGTGAAGAAGGCGGCGCGCGGTCTGAGCGTGTCCACGAAGGCCAGCGACTCCTCGATGTTCATGTGCGTGGGATGCGGCGTGAACCGCAGTGCGTCGATGATGAGAGTGTCCACTCCCTGCATCGCCGCCAGGGACTCCGGCGGCACGCTTTTGCAATCGCAGAGGTAGGCGCAAAGCTTGTTGCCGGCGCGGGAGAAAAGGTAGCCGATGGTCTCGAGCTTCCCGTGCAGCACAGCCAGCGGCGTCACCAGGGTCTCGCCGATCTTGAAGGGACCATGCACCGGCATCGGCCACGGCTTCAAGTAGCCGCGGTAGCGGTTTTCGCCATTGAAGGCGTACTCGAACATGCGCTCCAGCGAGGCGAGGCACGCCGCCGTGGCGTGGACGGGCAGGTAGTGATCCTGCTCCACCGTGAATCGGCGCAGTTCGTCAAAGCCCGTGACGTGGTCCATGTGCGCGTGCGTGTAGAGGGCGGCGTCAAGGCGGCGGATGCCTTCGCGCAAACACTGCGCGCGGAAGTCCGGCCCGGTGTCCACCACCCACGCCGCCTCCGGCGTCCGGCACCAGACGGAGCAGCGCGTACGCTTGTCCCGCTGATCGGTGCTCCGGCATGTCTCGCAGTCACACCCGATGGCCGGCACGCCGATGGACGTGCCGGTGCCGAGAAAAGTGAGTTCGAAGTCCGGCATCGAATTCCAATCAAAGCGCGGAATCGCCGCACCGCCAGCGGGAGCATCGACACCCGCAAAATGGCGGCCGCGCCTTTGATGGACCGGCAGCTGTGATGGCCGGGCGGTGAATTGGCGTTGAGCGCAAGATGTTGCCGTGAATGCGGGTATGGTCGGGCATGTTGTATCAGAAGCCGTTGGACGCATTCGCCTGTAGGGACGGGGCGTTTTGCCGCCGCCGCCAGTTTCTGACGAGCGCCTCGGCGGGCTTTGGCATGCTGGCGCTGCGTGCGATGGCAGGCGTGCCGTTTCATCAGCGAGCGAAGGCGAAGAACATCATCTTCTGCTTCATGGACGGCGGGCCGAGCCATGTGGACACGTTTGATCCGAAGCCGATGCTCAAAAAGCACGAGGGCAAGGCCATCGGGGAGAGCGCGGTGACGAAGCGCTCGCAGTCGAACGCAGGGCGCGTGTGGTTTGGCAGTCCGTGGGAGTTCAAGCAGCGCGGGCAGAGCGGCCTGTGGGTGAGCGAGCTGTTCCCGCACATCGCGCAGGTCGCTGACAAGCTCTGCGTGGTGCGCTCGATGGTCGGCGAGCTTCCGTTGCATGGTCAGCAGAACCTGTTGCTGCACACCAGGCGCCGAGCTTTGGCGCGTGGGTGTCGTATGGACTCGGCACGGAGAACGCAAACCTGCCCGGCGACGTCGTGCTGAACAATGACTGGGTGCCAAATGGCGGCCTCGAGAACTTTGGCAGCTCGTTTTTGCCCGCGAGTCATCAGGCGACGCTCCTCCGCGCGAAGGGCGTGCCGGTGGATAACATCGCGCCGCAGGACGCTGCGGCCATGCAGCGCCGCAAACTCGCGCTCATCGCCGGGCAGGATGCTGAGTTCGCCGCGAACACATCGGATGCGCGGGCTTCTCGACGAAACCATCGTTTTGTGGGCCGGTGAGATGGGCCGCACGCCGCACACGCCAAAAGTCACCGACACCTGCGGCCGCGATCATCATGTGAACGGCTACTCGAACTTCATCTCCGGTGGTGGCTTCAAGGGCGGCATCGCCTTTGGTGAAACGGATGAGTTCGGCAACGCCGTCGTCAGCCAACCGCTCGACATTCACGACATCCACGCCACGCTGCTGCACCAGATGGGCATCAACCACGAGAAGCTCACATTCCGACATGGCGGTCGAGATCACCGCCTCACGGATGTGAGCGGGCGGGTGATTCGTGAGCTGCTGGCGTGATCCGGAAGCAGATCAGGGAGCCGGTAAGTTCTCACTTGTGCGATCCCGCCGGACACGGCATCGCTTCGCGCATGATCCTCGACATTCTCGACAACGCCTCTCGCTACGCCTCGCTGAATTCGCGTTTTGCGAAAGCCTTCGAATACCTGCGCACCGTCGATGGCACGCAGACGCCGGGACGGGTCGATCTCGACGGCGACCTCTGCTTTGCCCTCGTCCAGACCTATGAGACAAAGCCGGCGGACAAGGCGCTCTTCGAGGCGCACCGAAAGTACATCGACGTGCAGTTCGTGCACGGAGGTCGCGAGACAATCCTCTGGGCGCCGCTGGCCGCGATGAAGGAAGAAACGATGGCCTACGACGAAGGCAAGGATGCCGCGCTCTGGAAGCTGGTGCCAGACGCCACCCCACTGCACATGTGTGCCGGGAGCTTCGCCATTCTGTGGCCGCAGGATGCACACGCGCCGTGCATCGCCCGGGAGAAGCCGGAACATGTTTTCAAGGTCGTGGTGAAAGTGGCCGTGGAGTGAAACCGGCGCGCGTCGCGACGTAATGTCCGGCATGAAGCCACGCTCGCGATCCTCCACGTCGATGAACCGCCGCCGGTTCATCACCACCACAGGCACCCTCGTCATTGCGCCGCCGCTCATCGCCGCCGGCAGTTCGTCAAACATCATCCAGCGCGAGAATGCGAAGCCCGGCACGCGCGACTGGATGCTGACGAAGACCGCGGTCGATCCGAAGACCAAGTATCGCTGTCCGTGGATCGAAGGTTACTGCTCACGCACCAGTGTGAAGGCGGGCGAGAAAATCGGCTTCCACGTCAGCACGAATCCGCCTTCGCCTTTCACGATCGATCTCTTCCGAATGGGCTGGTATGGCGGCGAAGGCGGACGGCATGCGATGAGTCTCGGTTCATTCAAAGGCACAACGCAGCCCGATCCGGCGATCGGCAAGAACCGTGTGCGCGAGTGCCAGTGGGAGCCATGCACCGAGATCACGATTCCCGAAGATTGGGTGAGCGGCGTGTATCTCGGCAAGCTCACTGCCGAGCGCGATGGCTGGCAGAGTTATGTGATCTTCATTGTGCGCGATGACCGCCGCACAGACTTCTTGTTTCAATGCTCCGACACGACGTGGCAGGCCTACAATCGCTGGCCCGATCAGTTCGCGCTCTACGATGACGGCAAGGACAAGTGGTATTGCGGCCCCGGTGTGGACGTGAGTTTTGACCGGCCCTACGGACGGTATTGCCAAATCCTCGATGCACCGCTCACCACCGGCTCGGGATCGTGGTTCCTGTGGGAATTTCCATTCGCCTTCTGGCTGGAGCAGCACGGCTACGACGTGAGCTACATCTCCAATCTCGACACGCACGCGGACCCAAAAGGTCTCCTGCGCGCGAAGGGTTTTCTCAGCATCGGACACGATGAATACTACTCGCTCGAAATGTATGACCAGCTCAAGACCGCCATCGGCGCGGGCTTGAGCGCATGCTTCTTTTCCGGCGACACTTGCTGGGGCAGGATTGATCCGCGTCCGTCATCAAGCGGCGTGCCAAATCGCATCTTCAGCCGCATCGATGCCTTCGGACCGCTCTTGCCCGGAGCCGATACCTGGGCGGGCGTGAAGAAGTTCCCGTATCAAACACCGAGCGAATCCTTGCTCATCGGCGCGCGCAACGCACCGCCCGTGAGCGGCGGCGGACCGTGGGTGTGCTCGTTGCCCAATCACTGGATCTTCGAAGGCACCGGCATGAAGCAAGGCGATAGCATCCCGGGACTCGTCGGCTTCGAATACAACGGCATGCCCGCCGACATCCCCGGACTCGAGGTCGTCTCCATCGGTCCGACAACCACCGGACCGAAAGGCAAGAAGGGCGAGTATGCCGCCACTGTTTATCCCGGACCAAAGCAAAACATCGTCTTCAACGCCGCCACCTGCTGGTGGGCCGACAGCTTGTCCGAACCGCCAGGTTACCTGCGGCCCAAAGTTTACACCGAACCCAAAGGCCCCGACGCACGCGCGCAACGCATCACGCGGAATGTGTTGGAGAAGATTCGACTCAGCTCGTAGCACGACCCGTCCCGGTCGTCATCAGTATTGCGGGCGTCTCCTCCGGTGCGAGCGGGATGGTCGCGCTACCGGCAAACGACCGGGACGGATCGTTTTACGCAACGCCTCACCTCAGCCCCACGATCCCGCGCTCGAGTTTGAACACCTGCATCACTTCCTCATCCGTCAGCGCGCGATCGAATACCGCCAGATCATCCTGCCTGCCGACATACGAAGCACCGAGCACCATCGCCACCGACGCCGGGTCCCATGCGAAGCTGAGGTCCCAGTTCTCGATGCGGCCTTGCAACTTGCCATTGAGATAGAGACTGCCCGAGGGCTTCGCAGACTTCTCGTTCAGCTTGTTGAGCGTGAAGGCCACATGCGTCCACGCATCGCGCGAGAACGGAGCCTTTGCCACCTGCACCATCGGACGCTTCTCGAACGGGATGTCCGCCCACTGCACATTCGTGGGATTCCAGATCTCCTTCAGCGGCCGGATGGCGAAGCGGAAAAAGCGCGGCGTCTCATCCTTCGACCACTCAAGGAAAATGAAGCCCTTGTTCGTGTCATTGCCCGTGATCTGCACCGGATCGCAGTAGCCCGGCTCCAAGTCTTGATCCGGCGTGAGCCGCAGCCACACCGACACCGTCGCGCTCCACGACGTGTTGTTGTAGCCCAGCACGTTCACGCCACTGAACTGCGGACGCGTCACGCCCTTCTTCGGAAAGTGCAAGCACCCGCCGAACTTCCCGCCCGTCGCATCCAGCTTCACGTCGTCATTGAAGCTTGCCGGCACGAACTCCTTCCCCTTTCGCACCACGCAGTTCTTGTCACCCCTGCTGAAGTCCGCGTTTAGCCCTGCATCAAACGACGCATGGAACACCAGCGATGACTTGAGCGCATCCTGCGCGGACACGATGGAGGCGAGGCAGACGAAGAGGGCAGTGAGTTTCATGGCTGCGAGTTACGGAGCACCGCGCAGCCTTCTCGCTGTTTTGGCTCAAGGAACAGTGAGCACCACCGCATGAGCCTCCGCCAGCGTCGGCACCTCGACTTTCTCCGCCAGACGCCGAATCACACTCTCGGGCACCGAAGCATCGCGCTCCTTGTTTTGCTTCAAGACCGTGCTCAGCGGCGGCTCCAGATAGACGATCTCCACTCGCGCTCCGTAGTCGGCAAACAGATCGATCCATCGCTTCCGAAGCTGCGCGGTGATGTTCGTGGCGTTGAACGCGAAGTCGCGACGCGCGCGCAAGTGCTCGCGGCATTGCTCGCGCGCGGTCTGGATGACGGTGCCCTGATTGTCCGTGGCATCGACATCGAGTTCCTCACGCACGGCATCGAGCGATACGACAGGCAGATCAGGCCGCTCGTGAGCAAGCCAGGTGTCCTTGCCCGCACCAGGCAGCCCGCTCATCAGCGTCACCGTGCAGCGATAGTCTTCGTGCGGTGTGTAGTGCAAGCTCGTGAGTTCATCGCGATAGAACAGGAACCGCGCTTGATCATTGGCGAACGCATAGCCGCTCGTGAAACAGCCGTGCTCGGTCGCCGTGTCGCGCCAGAGATGAAGTGTGTCCTCCGGGCGGGACATTTCTTTGCTCGTGCGTCCGCGTGTGTCAGCGAGAGCGAAGAGGTAGAGCAGCTTGTTCGACAGCAACCATGACAAACGAATCACCTCGCGCTCGGGATCGCGAGACTCCAACAAGTAAGGTGGACGGCCATGATAGCGCACCAGATTCACGATGTGCTCGCGCGTGGGCAGATCACACTTCAACTCACGCAGCACCTCGCGTGCGAGCATCGCACCGACCAGCGAGTGCTTCGGCGAACGTGTGCGTCCGGTCTCAGGATCAATGATCGTCGTCGCTGGCTTCCCAGCGTCGTGCAGCAGCGCTACGAAGAGCAGCATCACTTGCTCATCACGAGCTAGCGTTGCGTAGCTATCGAGTCGTGTGACTTGATCGAACACCATGCCTGTGTGCGTCCACACATCGCCCTCGGCATGCCACTCCGCGTCCTGCATGCAGGCGCGCATCGGCCCGGCCCAGGCTTGCGAACCAGCCCAGCGCAGGATGTCCGCATCCGCGGCACCCAGCATGTCAGCCCACGTTCTCATGACCAGATGTCTGCGTCGGGAGCGAGCTGGTTCGGCACCATCTGCTGATGCTGCCAGTGCTCGCTCTGTTTCACCTTCTCGACAAACTCCGGCCGCACGATCTTCGCGCGCCCTGTCGCTTTGCCATCCGCTTCGATGCGCAGATACAAGCCCTCCATGCGCGCATCCATCTTTCCGGTGAGCGGATTCTCAAACTGCGCACCAAACGCCGATTCGCTGATCAACGCCTGCAACTCATCTTGCTTCGCCTTGCCCTGATGCACCACCGGCACGGTGTGAATGCCCGTGCCGTCGAGCAATTCCAGCCGTCGCTCCAGCGAGAGGAAGCAGGACGCTTCTTTGTCATAGATGTCGAACTCGAAGAAGTAATGCGGCAGGGCGGTGTAGAACACGCTGTGCTTCGCATACAGCCACTCGCCAAAGAGGATGAACCGGTCCGCGAGCATCGCCTCCAGCTCCGCTCGCTTCACCGCCACCCATTGCTTGAATAGATCATACTGCGGATGCATCCCCTCCGCGATCTCGTGCCCGCGACACTGTAAAACCATGCGTCCCGTGCTCAGGAAGTGAATGCCGACATTCGTCCCGTCGAGCTTCTCTTCCACAATCAACGACGTATCCGCGATGAACGCCGCCGAGTCCTTCGCGTTCATATGGCGGTCATCATCCGTGCCCTTCGAACCAAAGAGGTGCGGGGTGCGCGGGTATTTGATGAAGCTGTCCGTGGAAGCGCCCATGGCAAAAGAGGGGCCGGTGCAACGGGCGAGAGCGCACTTGCTTAGGCCCGCATGTCTTTCGATTGGGGGAACCGCCAACAAGAATGTTGTGCAACTCGATGGTTGGACTCCTTCCGTCACGGATTCGGCAGTTCCGTGGCACCCAGGTCAGCTACTTCAGCGTCTTCCGAAGCCAGTCGATGAGCTTGGTCTGGTAGTCGGAGCCGAGCTTTTCCCAGCCGCCCATGCCGTGGATGCCGCCGGGGATGGTGATGGTTTCGCAGGTGTTGCCGGCGGCTTTCATCTTCTTCTCAAACTCCACGCTCTGGCTGTGCGGCACCTTGTCGTCTTTGTCGCCGTGGATTTGCAGGAAAGGCGGCAGACCCGGCTTGATGCGATTCATGGGTGACATGTCAGCGAGCTTCTTCATCGTCGCGTCGCTCATCTCTTCACTACCGACCAAACCGGCGAGACCGCCGAGAGCGTTGCGCATCTTGACTTGCACCACGAGATCGTGCGGGGCGTAGAAGGGCACGACGGCGGCGACGCGGGTGTCGCCTTCGCCCGTCACGCCGGCCCAGGAGACGAGGTGTCCCCCGGCGGATTCGCCGATGAGGGCGATGCGTTTCGGATCGACCTTGTAGTCGGCGGCGTGGGCTTTCACCCACTTGATCGCGGTGGCGACGTCATCCGCGCACGCGGGCCACTGATGCTGTGGGGCGAGGCGGTAGTTGATGGTGAACCATGCGAAGCCAGCCTTCGCGAGCGGCTCGAACAGGGGTTTAATGAAGGATTGCTTGTCGCCCTTCGTGAAGCCTCCGCCATGCACGAGGATGCAGGTGGCGAAGGGGCCTGTGCCTTCGGGCACAAAGGCGTCAAGCGTGAGCGACACGTCGCCGACCTTGGCGAATTCGATGTCGTGCTTCATGCCGGGGAGGTCGAAGGGCTTGTCAGCAGCGTGAAGAAGGGACGCGGCGAAGAAGGCGAGAGCGAAGAGACGGCGGTGCATGCTTCCACTGAACGTCGGTGCGGACGGTGAATTGCAGGGGATGCGGGCGCGGGGCTGAAACAAGCCAACGCTGGCGAAAGCAGGTTGGCGCGTGAACCTCTGGCTCAAACAACGCGCCTGCATCGCTGTCGATCCGCAGCGACGGAAGTTGTTGCGCTTGCTCCCGGCGGGTGCGCTGGGGCTGAGTTTGCCCGAGTGGCTGACACTGGGGGCGCGCGCGAGTTATGGGCCGGAGCTTCGCGTGCAAGGACAGGCGAAGCGTGTGCTCGTCATTTATGAAGAAGGCGGCATCAGTCAGGTGGATTCGTTTGATCCGAAGCCGTACGCATTGATCGACCATCGCTCGCCGTTCAAGCCGATCCCGACGAGTGTGCCCGGCACGCATTTCTCATCGCTGATGCCGCTGACGGCGAAGATCGCGCACCGGCTCTCGGTGGTGCGCTTGATGACTTCCGCACCGACCGCCGGGTATCCCGAGTGCTGCAAGGAGTTCATCAAAGGCTGGCGCAACACGAATGCGTTCGAGCCGCCGGACATCGGCAGTATGGTGACGGAGTTGCTTGGCGCCGAGCGCAAGGAATTGCCGGCCTACATCTTTTGCCCTGGCATCAACATGCCGAACGCGGTTACGAGCACCGGCTTCCTGCCCGCGGCACGCACGCCGTGGAAGCTGGGCACGAAGCAGCTCGATGAGGACTTGAATGATCCGCAATGGAAGGTGCGATCTCTGGAACCTCTGCCCGGTCTGCCGCGTCAGCGCATCATGGAGCGGCATCGTTTGATGGAGTCGCCCGACACCGCGCGGCTTGAGCGTCCGAACGGCGTGCCCGTGCCGTTGTCGGATGGGGGCAGGCCAATTCGCGAGTTGTTTTGAGCAAGAGACTTGGCTCCGAGCGTGTCAAGATCAGGCGCGTTCCCGGCGTATTTCAGCGCCGTGCACTATTCCGTCTTGTCCCCTCATGGCCGCCTCTTGATGATCGTCGCCACCTCGATGGCATGGCCGGGCCTTTGTTCCGCTACGCCTGCCAATTTGAAGAGCGCGGAGAAGTATTTCGACAGCTTCCTCGGTGCGCAGCAGGCGAAATGCACGCTGTGCCATCTGCCGTCGGACAAGGCATCGCCGCAGAGCCTGGAGGAGTTTCCGCACAATGCATTCGGCAATCGTCTGCATGAACTCGGCGAGTCGCTGAAGACGGAGAAACAGGACGCGACGATCGCGGTGAGGCTGGCGATGATCGCGAAGGAGGACGCGGACAAAGATGGTGTGGCGAACCTCGCGGAGATTCTGCTCGGCGCGATGCCTGGTGATCCGAAGAGCAAGCCGGAGTCGATGGTGGCACTGACGGAGAAGCAGCGCGCTTGGGACAAGTTCCTGGCGCGCTATCCGTGGGAGCCGTTCAAGCCTTTGAAACGCCCGAGCGTGCCTGCGTCCGTGGCACGGCATCCGATTGATGCGTTCATTGGCGACGAGCTGGTGGCGCATGGTTTGAAAGCGCTGCCGGAGGCAAAGCCAGCCATGATCGCGCGGCGGATTTACTTTGATCTCATCGGCCTCGCACCGTCGCCGGAGGAGGTGGCCGTGTTTGTGCGCGAGTGGGATCGGTCGAATCAGACTGACCAGTCCGATCATGCTTCGCAGATCCGCACGCTCACAGCGCGGCTCGTCTCAGACCCTCGTTACGGCGAGCGCTGGGGTCGGCACTTCATGGACATTTGGCGCTACTCGGACTGGGATGGCTACAAGGAAGCCGTGCGCGTGAGCCAGCCGCACATCTGGCGTTGGCGCGACTGGATCATCGAGTCGCTGAACGCGGGCAAACCCTTCGACCGCATGGTGCAAGAGATGCTCGCGGGTGATGAACTCGCGCCCGAGGACAACAACACGCTGCGTGCCACCGGCTTCCTCGTGCGCAACTTCGATGGCGACCGCCTTCAATGGATGGACAACGTGGTGGAACACACCAGCAAGGCCTTCATGGGTCTCACGATGAACTGCGTGAAGTGCCACGATCACAAATACGATCCGATCCCGCAGGCCGACTACTATGGCATTCGCGCGGTGTTCGAGCCCTACACCGTGCGCACGGACCCGGTGCCTGGGTTTGTCGATACGGCGAAAAACGGCATGCCGCGCGCTTACGATTCGAGCCTGTCGGCGGTGACGTATTTGCTGCAACGCGGCGACGAGCGCTTCCCGATGAAGGACAAGCCGATCATTCCCGCCGTGCCCGCGATGTTTCACCAGAAGCTCGACGTAAAACCCGTGAGCCTCCCGCTCACTGCGCAGCAGCCCGAGAAGCGCGACTACTACAAGGCCGCGATGATGGCCGAGATCGAATCCGCACCCGCATCGAAGCTGCGCGAGATGAAGCGCAAGACGCTGGAGCAGCAGCTTCAACTCGAAGCGATGGAAGACAAAGGCATGAACAAGAAGTCCGATGCTTGGAAGGCCATGGCGCTTCTGATCGCCGCCTCGCAAAAGCAGATCGCCGTGCTCGAAGCGCGCGAGGAGAAGGTGAAAGCCGATGCCGCCGCGAAGAATCCGAAAGACGCGAAGGCGAAAACGAAGGCCGCTGATGCTACGAAGAAACTCGCCGCCGCCGAGAAAGCTGCCGCGAGCGAAGCGAAGGCGGAAGACTACAAGCCGCGTGCGATGAAGAGCTATCCGGCCATGAGCACGGGCCGCAGGACTGCCTTTGCCAAGTGGCTCACGTCGCCGCAGAACACCTTGTTCGCCCGCGTGACGATGAACCACCTGTGGCTGCGTCACTTCGGTGTCGGCATCGTTGGCACGCCCGATGAGTTCGGCGCGAATGGCAAGAAGCCCACGCACCCTGCGCTGCTCGACTGGCTCGCCGCGGAGTTCATCGCGAGTGGCTATGATTTGAAACACATGCACACGCTCATCATGACGAGCGAACTGTATCGTCGGTCGAGCGGTGAGCCAGGCGTGATCAGCGCGAACCTCAAGACCGACCCCGACAACATCTGGTATTGGCGCTCGCCCATCCGTCGCATGGAAGGCGAGCTGGTGCGCGACAATTTGCTCCATGTCTCCGGGCTGCTCGATCCAACGATGGGTGGTCCCGACATCGACCACAAGGAGGCTGAGATCAGCCGCCGTCGCAGTCTGTATCTGCGCCACGCGCAGGAGAAGCTCGTCGAGTTCGTGCAGATCTTTGACGGCTCACGCCCCAACGAATGCTACCAGCGCGACCGAAGTGTGAAGCCGCATCAAGCGCTCGCGCTGTCGAACAGCAAGGTCACGCTCGATGCATCGGTGAAGCTGGAGCAAACGCTCAGCCTTTTGGTCAAAGGCGACTACAACACCTTCATCACGGAAGCCTTCGAGCACATCCTCAATCGCGCGCCCAAATCCGAAGAAGCCAAACTCAGCGCGACCTTTCTCAATCAATCCGGCAAAGACACCACGCGCCTGCGCCAGCAGTTGATTGGCGTGATCTTCAACCACAACGATTTCATCACGATCCGATGAGCAAGCATCTCCATTCACACGGTTGCACCGGCACACGCCGCCAGTTCCTGCTCGACACCGGCATGGGCTTCACGGGTCTCGCCTTGAGCGCGATGATGTTCCGCGATGGTGTCGCAGTAGCGGCTCCGGCGCAGGACGTGCTGACGAAGTGGCAGACGGGCGAGGCGAAGGCGAAGTCGGTGATTTGGATCTTCATGATCGGCGGCGTGAGCCACATGGAGAGCTTCGATCCAAAGCCGGAGCTGACGAAGTATGCGGAGAAGTCGATCGACGAGACGCCCTACCGCGAGGTGGCCGATCAAGGGAAGATCAACAAGATCCTCGCCGAGCCCGGCAAGGAGAAGCGCGAGGTCTTCAAGAAGATCTTCCCGCTCATCTCGGGCTTCAAAAAGTATGGCCAGAGCGGCATCGAAGTCAGTGATCTGTTCCCGCACATCGGCGGCGTGATCGACGACATCGCGTTGCTGCGTGGCATGTGGACTATCGACAACAACCACGGCGCGCAGCTCACCTTCCATACGGGCCGCAAGATCGGCGACACCGGGCATCCTACCGTTGGCGCGTGGGCGAGCTACGGCCTCGGCACGCTGAATGCGAATCTGCCGGAGTTCGTCGTGCTCGGTGAGCCGAGCGCCGACTGCTGCGGACGTTCCTTCACGTATGGCAGCGCGTATCTGGGACCGGAGTATGGTGGTGTGCGGCTCAAGGTGGATGCAAAGGATCCGCTCTCGTATGTGCATCCTGCCGATCCCAAACTCACGCTCGCGGAGCAGCGCGATGCCTTCAGCCTCATCGGCCAGCTCAATCAAATCAGCGGCATCGATTACCCGACCGACGATGAATTGCGCGCGCGCATCAAAGCCTACGAACTCGCCTTCCAGATGCAGATGGCGGTGCCCGAGCTGATGGACTTCGCCAAGGAGTCCGAGCACACGAAGCAACTCTACGGCATCGACCGCAAAGAGACTGCCGCCTTTGGCTCGCAGTGCCTCGCGGCGCGTCGGCTGGTCGAGCAAGGCGTGCGCTTCGTGCAGCTCTTCCACGGATACAGCGGCAACGCCGGACGCTGGGATCACCATGCGAACATCGGCAAGCTCATGCCGCCGCTATGCCTGGAGATTGATCAGCCGATCGCGGGTTTGATCAGCGACTTGAAGCAACGCGGGATGCTCGATGAAACGCTGGTCGTCTTCGGCACCGAGTTCGGCCGCACACCCGGCGCGGAGTTCCGCGAGAGCAGCAAGGGCACAGGCCGTGACCACCATCCGCACGGCTTCACCTGCTGGATGGCTGGCGGTGGCGTCAAAGGCGGCATGGTCCACGGCGCGACCGATGAACTTGGCTTCCACGCCATCGAAGGCCGCCACTACGTCACCGACATCCACGCGACGGTGCTGAATCAGCTCGGCCTCAATCACTACATCATGCACCCGAACCGCCAGCGCCTGCCGCGTGATTTCGGTGACGTGATCACCGAAGTGATTGCATGACCGCCGGGTCGGTCTTCCGCGCGAGCGTGGCCAAGTTGAAAGGCGGCGCAGCTCACGAAGACGATCCGGTGGATCACGCAGTGAAGGCACCAGAAGAAGCGGATGCCCGTTGCATGTGTTTCAGCACACGCTTTTCCTCGAAGACCAAGCTGCTGAACAACCACTCTCACCGGAGCTTGATACGCTTCTGAGTGCTGGAGAAAAGCCGGTCGTTTTCACGCTCGGCGGCGCGAACATTCAGGCGCGGCGCTTCTTTGATCCCTCATTCAGAGCAATTGAATCCAGGCGTGTCAGAATCATGCGGCCGCTTCAGTCGCTGCCGGCGTTTGCCGCCGACTCAAAAGGCCAGCGCTTGGTAGCCCCCGCCCAGACTAAATAAGCCACACAGCCCAGCGCGAGACTGCCGAGTGCATACCAGACCTTTTCCTGCGACGTGCAGAAGACATAGAGCCAGCCGACGGTCGCGACGAAGAGCGGCAGCGGATAGAGCCACACTTTGTAGGGGCGCGGCATGTCGGGTTTCAAGCGACGGAGCATCACGAGCGCGCCGATTTGCCCGAGGAACTGCACGAGAATGCGCAGCACCACGAGCGTCTCGATGACGGTGCCGAGGTTCACGAAGCTGCATGCGACTGAAAGCAGCGCGAGCAGCAGCAGCGAGCGATGCGGGAACTGCTTCGTCGGATGCAGCTTGCCGAAGAACGGGAAAAACGTGCCGTCGCGTGCAGCGGCATACGGAATGCGCGAGTAGCCGAGTAGCAGCGCGAAGATACACGAGGCCGCTGTCCACAACAGCATCACGGTGAAAACGATGGCGGCCGTTTTGCCCCATGCGCGCTCCATGCAGATGGAGGCCACGTATTTCGCGAAGTCGGGCTCGGGCTGGCCGGCGACAGGTGTGAATTCGCGCCACGGCACCACGCCGATGATGGAGAGATTGATGCCGACGTAGAGGATCGCCACGCACACGAGGCTGCCGATCACGGAGCGCGGGATGGTTTTGCCGGGATCGCGCACTTCATCGCCGACGTAGCAGATGTCGTAGTAGCCGAGGTAATCGTAGATGCCGATGCGCGAGCCTTGCGCGAGGCCCATGAGAAAGCCCCACGAGAAATCAAACGCGTGCGGCGGGAAGTCGAAGGCGCGCGCTGCATCGAACTTCACCGCGCCGGTAAAAAGCACCGCACCGACGGTGAGCAGCACGCCCACCCAGATCGCCACCGTGAGTGCGGCGATGTGGGCGATGCGCCGATACAGCGCCAGCACGACGATGCCCATGAGCACGAGCACGACGGCGATGCCACGCTGATTGAAGAGATTGTCCGCCGACACGCCGGGCCAGAGGTAATCGAGATACTGACCGAAGCCGATGATGCCGGTGCCGATCTCCATCGGGCCGCTGATGATGAGCTGCCAGATGAAGAGGAAGGCCATCAGCCGTCCCCACTTCTCCGCGCCATAGCCTTCGCGCAGCCATTTGTAGGTGCCGCCGCTCGCGGGCATCGCCGCGCCGAGTTCGCTCCACACGAGCGCATCCGGCAGCGTGATGAGCAGAGCGGCGAGCCAGCCGATGATCGACTGCGGTCCGCCGAGCGTGGCCATCAGCGCCGGCAGCGTGATGAAAGGTCCGACGCCGATCATGTTCGACATGTTCAGCGCCAGCGCCGACCACGGGCCCATGCGCTTTTCGAGATGATGATCGGGAAGAATGGGCTGGGACATGTGCGACGGGAATGACGGATGCTGAATGCCGAACGGGGAGTCCCCACGACGACGCGACGATCAAAGCGCAAGCGGCAACGGGCCGTCAATGCGTGATTTCCGAGAACCTTCGCACGCTGCGCATTGTGCTGCCTTGCCATGCCGGGTGACGGAGCTTATTCTCCGCCCATGCCCGCCACACTTAGCGCAAAACCACCCGCGCGCCGCATGAAGCGTCCGGCCACCGTCGAGACATCGCTCGGCCGACTCAGCGTGCCGTTGCCGGCACCGGGCGAGCAGGCATCCATCGGCCTGACGAACTGGGAGAGCTACGAGGGCCTCGATCGCGTGCTTCAGGATCGCGGCTATCGCGTGAAATTCTTCAAGGGAGTCTTCGAAATCATGAGCATCTCGTTTGAACACGAAGCAGTCGGCGGAAACATCGGAAGCTTGATCGAGGCGTTCTGTGATTGGGCAGGCATCGACTTCCAGGTCTGGGGCAGCACCACTCAAAGACAGGAAGGCGTGGCGGGCGGCGAGCCTGATGAGTCGTTCACCTTTGGTACCAAGAAAAAAAACAAGCCCGACCTCGTCGTCGAAGTCGGACTCACCACCGGCGGCATCGACAAGGTGGAGTTCTGGCGCACGCTCGGTGCGCGGGAGGTGTGGGTGTGGCAAAACAATCGCCTGCACGGTTTCGCCCGCGCTGACAACCAGGACGCACTCGAACCCGTGACGGAAAGCCGCCTGCTCAAAGGATTGAAGCTCGCCCTCGTGCAGCGCTTCGCCGGCATCCAGCCAACGTCGAAGGCCGTCCGCGAATTCCGCGCCGAGCTGGCGAAGCACCACCAGAGCTGATCGGCTGCCGGAAAGGCGGGTGGCAGGCGCTCTGCATGGCGCGATGTGCGCCCTCACAGTTTCAACCCGTGCTGCTGCCAGAACGACACGAGCGAGGCGTGGGAGCCTTTGAAGACGTTTCGCTCCACGGGTCGGTCGAGATTGCCGAAGTAGGTGGGGAAGTGGTAGCGGCCGTTTGAATAGACCTTGGGCTGCGAGCGGCCATGCTGCCAATCGACTCCTCCGTATTGCCACAGCGACCAGTCGGACCAGACGTTGTATTGCCGCGTGAGTCCCTCCGGGCTGCCGGGCGCAGGCAGGACGCGGCCCGCGCCGCCAGTGTGATTGTACAGTGCGCACCAGTAGGGCGCGCGGCGGAGCTTGGCCTTTGTGCCCGAGTCCGCTCCACTGAGCAGCAGGCGGAGTTGCTCGCTGTTTTCCAGATAGACGACCGGTGTGACGCCGGTGCGCGATTCGACGCGATCGAGAAAGCGCGTCATGTCGCTGAGACGTGAGTTCGCATCAAAGTCGGCGCACAGCAGCAGCGCGGGCGCGCTCCAGCTCCGTCCGCGCGCGATGGACTGCACGCGGCTGATGAACTGGTCCGCCTGCTTCACGGCATCGACGTGCGTTTGCAGCCGGTAATAGACACCCGGCAGCATTCCGGCTCGATCAGCGGACGAGAGGAAGGTTGCGCACTTCGTGTCGAGGTTTCCACCTTTGCCTGCGCGAGCGATGAGCGCGCTCGCTCCGTTCGCTCGCAGTGCGGAGACATCGTTCTCGGAATAGCTGCGACCATTGCGCTGGCGTTCCTTTGGATCGTAGGCGGAGACGTTGATGATCTGGATCATCCCGCCGCTGCTCGCTGCCGGTGCAGGCGCGGACGCGGGTGATGAAGCAGCAGCCATCAGCCTGCGTGGGGCGCTGCTGCATTGGGCGAGGAGGACGAGAAGAGGAAGAGCGACGAGTCGATTCATGAGCGAGTCCGTCTTGGACCAGATTACTTCGTGGATGTTGGAACCGGTTTGGATTCACCGCTGAAAAGCGGCGCGGATTTTTTCACGGACTGATACACGCCCCAACTGAGCGGGAGCGCCACCCAGGTCCAAGCAATGAGCAATGAGATGGTTTTCATGAGAGGCGATCAGGCTTTGGGTTTTTCGGCGACGTGGTATTTCGGATCGACGGGACGCACAAGGAGATTGGCGATGAGACCGACTGCGAGCAGGCCGACCATGAGGTAGAAGATCGAGTTGTAAGCGTGCGCAGGCGGCACACCGGCGTCTTTGTTTGCCTTCGAGAGACGATCGACGAGCTGCGGTCCGAGGATCGCCGCCATCGACCACGCGGTGATGAGCCGGCCGTGTATCGCGCCGACTTGATAGCTGCCGAAGAGATCGCGCAGATAAGCGGGGATCGTGGCAAAGCCGCCGCCATACATCGTGAGGATGAGTCCGGTGACGACGACGAAGAGCGTCACGTTCCCCCGGCCCTGCGTCCATGGGGCGCTCATGTAAAGCAGCGCGCCGAGGATGAAGTAGATGCAATAGACGCCCTTCCGCCCGGTGAGATCGGACATCGACGACCAGAAGAAGCGTCCGCCGAGATTGCAAAGCGAGAGCAGCCCCACATAGCCCGCGCCTGCGGCTGCCGACACGCCGAACATGTCCTGAATCATCGGCGATGCCTGGCCGATGATGCCGATGCCGGCGCTCACATTCATGCAGAGCACGATCCACAGGCACCAGAACTGCGGCGTCTTCCACGCGACATCCACGGACACATTCGCATTCGTCACGAGCGGCTTCACATGCTCCTTCGGCACCCAGCCTTCCGGCAACCATCCGTCTGGCGGGACGCGCACGATGATTGCGCCGAAAATCATCGAGATCGCATACAATCCCGCCATCACGAGCATCGCTTCCTGTGCGCCGACGGAGGTCGCGGAAGCAAATCGCTTCATCAATTCCTCCGCCAGCGGTCCACCGATGAGTGCGCCACCGCCGAAGCCCATGATCGCCATGCCCGTCGCCATGCCGGGCCGATCGGGGAACCACTTCATCAAGGTGGACACCGGAGCAATGTAGCCGAGCCCGAGCCCGATGCCGCCGATGAGTCCGTAGCCCGCGTAGAGCAGCCAGAGCTGATGCGTGCGCACGGCAAACGATGCGAGCACCAGTCCGCTGCAAAAACAGATCATCGAAGCCAGCATCGTCTTCCGCGGCCCGCTGCGCTCCACCCATTTTCCAAACACCGCCGCCGAGATGCCGAGCAGCGCGAGTGCGATGGAATACGCCACGCCGATGTCCGCCTCCGACCACGCGACGAATCCCGCCGGTTCATTGCCGAGAAGTTTCGCCAGCGGCTTCTTGAAAACGCTGAAGCCATAGACCTGCCCGATGCACATGTGCACGGCGATGGCCGCCGGAGGCACGAGCCAGCGGGTGAATCCAGGTTTGGCGACGGTGGCTTCGCGAGAGAGGCAATTCATGGAGGCGATGGCTGGGGCAAGAGTGCGTGGTTTTAGCCCGTGGCACGCTGCGGTGGCAAGAGGAAACCGGGCCGTGCTAGGGCCTTGCTTCGGCAGACAGGCGCTGCTCGAACATCCAGGCGTGGAGTTCCGTCTTCGCGTAAACGACGCCGGTGATGCCGTGGCCTTCTCCGGCGAGTTCGGAGTACTTCACGAGCGTGCCGCCGGCGTCCTGGATGGCTTTGAAGATCGTGCGGGAGCGCTCGACGGGCACCATGTCGTCCTTGTCGCCGTGGAAGATCCACATCGGCACGGGCTTGAGCGCCTCGGCGGCCTTGGGGTCACCGCCACCACAGAGCGGAACGGCGCAGGCGAAGACATTCGGATACTTCGAGGCGAGATTGAAGGTGCCGAAGCCGCCCATCGAGGAGCCGGTCAGATAGATGCGGCGCTCGTCGATGGGAAGCTTGTCCACGAGGTCGCCGAGCAAGGCCATCAAATTGTTGGCGACCTCCTTGTTCCAGCCGATCGAGGCGTCGGGGCACTGCGGCGCGATCATGAAGCATGGACGCGCCGCCTGATTCGACTCGCTGGTGAAAACCTTCGTCGCGCCGCCCATCTGCGCCTCGTTGTCGCCGCCGCTGCTGCCGGAGCCGTGGAGGAAGATCACGATCGGATAACGCTTCTTGCCGTCCCACTTCGGGTTTCCAAAGATCTGATAGTTCAGCCCTTGTTTCGAAGTGTTTTTCTCGAACTGGCCGGTGATCTTCGCGGCATACGCTCCCGACTTGATGCCGGCGTCGCGGTTCTGCTCGTGCACGATGCCGCGCACGATTTTCTGGTCTTCCGCAGACAGCCGCTCGACGGGAACCTTCACGATCTGGAAGTCGGTGGCGCGCTTGAGCTTCACTTCCTTCTCGCCGGCCTCGAGCAGTTCCGCCTGCATCGACTTGCCGTCGCTGGACGTCCAGGTGCGCGGAGCACCGCTGGCGAGTGTGGCAAGGCAAAGGGCGAGGAGCAGCAGCGTGGCTTTCATGGCGGGCGATGGTAGGCGGATCGGGCGTGGTGCATCAAGCGCAAAAACACTCCCTGCAGCAGGGCTTACGCATGAATTGCTTCTGAGTGAATTCCCACGGATTCAGGGCGACCACGGATTGGACTTCTTCTGAATCCATCTGTGGAATCCTGAATCTTGCGGGGCAAATCATAGATTTGAGGCTTGTGCCTTCGGTTCATGCGCAAGCCCTGTCCCTGCAGGAGCGTTGCCACCACATCCAGTCCGCAACCGTGGCACGAGCAATGCCAAGATTACCACGCCGGATTGCTCGTTATTCCACAGCCCTCAGCGACCCGTCCTTCATGAATCCGACCTCCCCTTCCCCCGATGCTGCCGCTGTCATGCTGAAATCTCCGGCGTCGTGCACCGACGAGGAACTGTCAGCGTTTGAATCCGCACTGCAAGCCGCGGGCGAAGCGGCGTCGCAGCCGCTTCTGGAGCGCATTCGTCGTGCGGAGTGTCTCGCCTTCGTGCGCGGGGCAAACGGCGAAATGGAAGCGGTGGGTGCGCTGAAATGTCCGAAGCTGGAGCACCGCACAGCCCTGTTCCGCAGGGCTTCGGCGCAGGTGCCTCCGGAGCCATTCACGATGGAACTCGGCTGGCTTGCGGGCAATGAAAAGGCCATGCCGCTGATCGTGGCTGCGCTGGTGGAACATGCCGGAGAGCGTCCGGTATTTGTGATCGCCGGAACGGCTGAGACGACACTGCAAACACTGCTCGCACAGCAGGGATTCCGCACGGGCAGCCCCGTTTACGCCAGTTCTCACGGAGCGTATTCCAATCAAATCTACGTCCGCGGCAATTGAACCATCCAGCAACTCGAACTCCTCAACTCCATGAATTCGCAATCTCCGACCATGTGCAACGAACCATCACCGCCGTCTGCCCCGGCATCGCCGCCCGCCATTTCCCGTCGTGATGTGTTGCGCACCGGCGGTGCGATCGCGGCATTTGGCATTCTGCCGGGGCGCATGAAGGGCGGAGTACGGCAGTTGTCAGCAAACGACAAGGTGAACATCGCCGGCATCGGCGTCGGCGGCATGGGCGCATCGAATCTCGCGGCAATCGCGGCTGCGAACGAAAACATCGTCGCGCTTTGCGATGTGGATCACGAGTACGCTGCAAAGACGATCGCCAAATACCCGGGCGCGAAACTTTGGACCGACTACCGCGAGATGCTGGAGAATCAGAAGGACATCGACGCGGTGGTCATCGCCACGCCAGACCACACTCATGCCGTCATCTCGATGGCCGCGATGCGTGCGGGCAAGCACGTCTATTGCCAGAAGCCCCTCTGCCACGACATCTATGAGGCCCGGATGCTCGCGAAGGCCGCCGAGGAGACGAAAGTCTGCACCCAGATGGGCATCCAGGGATCGAGCAGCGAGGGACTGGCGCTGGTTTGTGAATGGATCTGGGACGGTGCCATCGGCGAAGTGCGCGAGGTGGATGCGTACTGCGCCCTCACCTATTACCCATGGGGCCACAAATCATGGAGTTCCAAGTGGGGCACGCGTCCCGAAGACAAGCCGCCGCTGCCCGGAGACTTGAAATGGGACCTCTGGCTCGGCCCCGCGCCGGAGCGTGCCTATCATCCCGCTTATCACCCGCGCACATGGCGCTGCTGGTGGGATTTTGGCAATGGCATGATGGGCGACCGTGGCGCGCACACCTTCAATCCCATCGTCACCGCGCTGAAACTCGGTGCGCCAACGAGCATCGACGCGACATCGACCGATCTGAATCCCGACGTGCATCCGGTCGCATCGATCATCACCTTCGAGTTCCCCGCGCGCGGTGCCCTGCCGCCGGTGAAGGTGACGTGGTACGAAGGCACGCGCCCGCCGCGGCCCGCCGAATTTGAAGACGGACGGAAGCTGCCGACCGAAGGCGGCGCGATTTTCAAAGGCAGCAAAGGCAGCCTCGTGTGCGGCGTGTATGGCGAGAGCCCGCGGCTCATCCCCGAGGCGAAAATGCAGGCGTACAAGCAGCCGGCCAAATCCCTCCCGCGCATCAGCGGCACGCACGAGACGCATTGGACCGAGTGCATCCGTGCCGGCAAGCAGGCCAACGCCGCCTTCAGCTACTCCGCCCCGCTGACGGAGACGTGCCTTCTCGGCAACATCGCCAAACGCGCCGACACACGCATCCTGTGGGACGCCGCAAACATGAAGATCACGAACGTGGCTGATGCGAACCGGTTCGTCCGTGCCGAGTATCGGCAGGGCTGGAGTTTGTGATCTTGATGCGGTTGGCCGCTCAAATCTCCGTCCAGATGCCGGGCACGGGCGCGGGGTAAAACCCGTCGGCATCAGCGGTGAATGGCGCCTCGCCATCGAGGGTGAGCTTGTCAGCGCCAGGGAAGAACTGGAAGTTTGAAGCCATGGCCTCCTCCCAGGTGATGGTGCGGCCCATGTGCATGGCGGCGCGGCCCATGATGGCGGCGAGGTTGGATTCAGCGGCGCGCTTCGCTTCGTTGAAGGGCTTGTTGTTTCGAATGGCGTCGAGGAAGTCATTCCAGTGCATCTGCCATGCGGTCAGTTCTTCCTTGGGGGCGCGCCAGTCGATGTGCTCGCGGCCGACGCGCTGGTCCTTGTAGGTCTGCGTGGTGCCGGCGTGCGTCATGCCGGAGAACTGGGCGGCGCGTTTGGTGCCGTGGATGAACGTGGCAAACTCGGTCTCCGTCTTCGGGATGTAGCGCACCACGTCGTAGCCCTTGGAACCGTTCGGGAAGGTCCACTCGACGGAAAAGGAATCGAGATTCTGGCTGTGGTCCTGACTCTTCGCGACGCGACCGCCCACGCCGTGCGCGGAGACGGGCAGTGCGCCATGGATCCAGCACAATTCGTCGATTTGATGAATGTCCATTTCCGACCACAGGCCGCCGGAAACCCAATAGAACTTGGTGAAGTTGCGCAAATGCCATTCGAGTTCCGCTTTGTCCGCGGGCCGCGCCGGCATGGGCGGGATGCCCTGCATGCGGTAGGCGCGGGAGAACATGATCTCGCCCAGCTCTCCCTCGCCGATCCTTTTCATCAGCTCCATGCGGTTGCGCGAGTGACGGCACATGAGGCCGGCGGCGATCTTCACGCCCTTTTTCGCCGCTGCTTCACCGGCCGCGATGACGCGGCGTATGCCCGGAGGATCGACCGCGAAGGACTTCTCCATGAAAACATTCACGCCGCGCTCGACGGCGTACTCGAGATGGCGCGGTCGGAAGCCCGCGTAACCGGTGAGCATGGCGATGTCTCCCGAACCGGGCCGCAGGCAGTCGATGGCCTGCTTGAATGCCTCGAAGCCGATGAACTGCCGCTCGCTGGGCACATCGACGCGCTGCTCGAATTTCGCGTTGAGCGCCGTGTGGGAGGATTGGAGGCGGTCTTCGTAGAGATCGGCCATGGCGACGAGCTTTGTGGTGCTGCCGGTGGCTTCCATCGCATTAGCCACCGCGCCGCTGCCGCGGCCGCCACAGCCGATGAGCGCAAGCTGCACGGCATCACTGCCTGCGGCGTGGACATGGGGGATGGCCACGCCCGCGAGCACGCTGCTCGTAATGGCGGAGCCTGAGCGGGAGAGGAACTGACGGCGGGTGAGGTCGGAAGCCTTGCCGGCCGGTGAATCATCGCGGTTCGTCGTCTTCATGGATTTTGACTGGGGGTTGTGTCCGGCCGCGTTCTGCGGGCGGACTGGCTGCGAAAGCACGCCGGGTGGCGTGTGAAGAAAACGCGGCTCGGCCCGGCGGCATCTTGCGCTAGAGCCTGCGAGAATTGCGCAGCGCGGGCAGCCCCCGGGGATGGGGCCATGGGGCGTCGCGCCGCCGCAGCAGCGCCCGTCATCCACCTCCCCGCTGCATCTCACTTCACTTCTTTCGGCGCCGTCATCTTGAGCATGACGAAGTAAAGCACGCTGATGAGCAGCACGCCGAGCGCCACGAGGTGCGACTTGTGCTTCAACTGGCCGAGAAAGTAGTCCGCGGTCATCGTCGCATCCGGACCATCGACCAGGCTCTGGCCGAACCACGCGAGCACCGAGCACCAGATGGCGGAGCCGATGATGGTCATCAGGCTGAAGACACCGAAGCGCATCTCGAGGATGCCGGCTGGAATCGAGATGAGATGCCGCACCACCGGCAGCAGCCGCGCGAAGAAGATGCCGCCGGCCTCGTAGCGCTGCGCGAAGTGTTCGGCGCGCTTGAGCTTCTCCTCAGTGATGAAGAAATAGCGGCCCCACTTGCGGATGAATACGTGGCCGAGCCAGCGGCTCACGCCGTAGGTGATGGCAGAACCGGCCCAGGAGCCGAAAGTGCCCGCGAGGATCACGCCCGAGAGGCTCATCTTTCCCTGCGCGGCGAGAAAAGCGGCGGGCGGCATGACGACCTCGCTGGGCACGGGGAAAATGGAGCTTTCCATCGCCATCAGCAGGACGACGCCCCAGTAGCCCCAGTCATTGACCCAGTGAAACCATGTGTTGATCAGCTCGTGCAGCATCGGGTCCGGTAGCAGCGGACGGCGGAGGGCGCAACCCGGATGAGCCGCTGCCGCTCCACCAGCCCGCATTTGATTCTCCACGCCGCTCCGCGCGAACGTCTGCTACTTCTTCGCGGGCGGAGCGGACTTCGACGGAGTCTGGAAGTAGTAGTCGCGGAGCTGTCCTTCGGTCGCCACCATCTGATCCGGCTTCAGCGCCATGGAGAAGACGATGATTTCGCCGATGAAGCCGCTGAAGCAGTCGGCCTTGGTGACGGGCTGGTTGTTCGTGCCGAGCACGCGGCCGAGTTGCAGCTTGCCCATCGCCTTGCCCGGGGCGTTCATCTTGGCGGGCGACTCGCTGCGGAAGGTCTTGCCGTTTGCATCGCGCGCGGCGATCTGGATTTCAGCCGGATTGCTGCCCCAGCTCACGGTGGCCACACAGGGCGCGGCGCCGTTCACGTCCTTCGTCTTGAGATCGACCGAGCCGCCGGGCGCGCGGGCTTCGGCCACGAGATTCTTCTGCTCATCGATGCGCAGCGAAAGCGTGGCGCCATCGGCGCTGGTGAGCGTGAAGAGGCGCGTGGGCAGATCCTGCTGGCTGGCCTGGAAGACGACGGCGACGGTGAGGCCGGGTGAGAAGGTGAACTTCTCCACCTGCGTGCTCGAGCCGAAGGGCAGGCTCTCGATCATCGATTCGGGATCGGTGAGATTCATCGCCGAGGGCGTGCCATCGCGGAGGCGGAAGTCGAGGCACGGGCGGTTGGGCTTCGCACCGGCCACGTTCGGCTGCGAGGGCCAGTTCACGCGACGGGGGCTGTGATCGGCGGAGGAATTGAAGGAGCGCAGCAGGTTGTCGTTCCCAAGAGGTGCCACATCGTGCCACTCGAAGACGGCCTCGTTCGGGTTTGGCTCCGCCGGCCTGCCTTTGTCATCCTTCCGATTCGCGACGGGGCCGCGGTTCCCGACGAAATGCATGCAGATCGTCTGCGACACCGGCGGGAAGACCCGGTCCTGCGGCAGCTCGAAGGTGACCTTCGGCGGACCGCCAGGGCCGATGAGCGTTGCGTCAGCTTTGCCTCCGCTGTCAGCGCTGCCACGTCCACGGCCGAGCAGCAGCCATCCCACCACCGCTACACCGAGCACGGCGCCACCGATGAGATATATCTTCTTGTTCCGCCCCGCTCCGTCAGTGACTGCAGACGGCGATGCGCCGGCCGGGCGCACAGGTGAAGATCCCGTGCGTACTCCCGCACGCGTCTTCACCGGCGCTGATGACTGGCGCACGGGCACGGCCGCCACTGCGGGCACTTCATCGCCCTCGTCTTCCACGGCCTGGGCCACGAGCACGGGATCTTCGGCGGCGTTTTCGGCTGGTTGCGGTGCGTAAACAGGCACCTGTCCGCTCGTGTCGTGCGGCGCGTAGTAGCCGGGCTGAGCCACCTGCTGTGCATAGGCCGGATCAGCATATGGCACCGGCACTGCGTAGGCCGGATGGTAGGCCATGGGCATCCACGGTCCCACCGGCACCGCAGGCATTTTTTCCCAGGCGCGAAATTCCTCGATGGCCTGCCCTGCATCTGCCGGACGGTCCTCCGGCTTCCCGCTCATGAGCCGGAGCACCCACGCGCTGAGCCACGGCTGCACCCAGGGCGCCACGACGTGCAGCGGCACGATCTCGTGATTGATGTGCCTGTCGATCACGTCGTTCATCGACTCACCATCGAACGCGCGCTTCCCCGAGAGCGCCTCGTAGAAGACGCAGCCCAGTGAGTACAAATCCGTGCGCGCATCCACCGGCTCACGTGTGAGCTGCTCGGGCGCCATGTAAAAGATTGATCCCATGACCGTGCCGGCCTGGTCCTCCGTCTGCTTGCGCCCTCGCAGGCCGGCCCGGGCGAGGCCGAAGTCGATGATCTTCGACTGGAGCCGGCCGCCCGGCAGGCGCTCGATCTTGATGTTCTCGGGCTTGATGTCGCGGTGCAGGATGTGGTTCTGATGCGCGGCCAGCAGGCCCTCGAGCGTCTGTGTGGCCAGCTCCTTGAAGTCATCGTAGCTCAACGGCCCGCGGGCGAGCACGTCGGCGAGGTCCTCGCCCTCGAGCAGCTCCATGACGATGAAGAGCCCCTCGTCATCGCTGGCCACGTCGAAGATGGTGACGATGTTCGGATTGCGCAGGGAGGCCAGCGTGTCCGCCTCGCGGCGCAGCTCGGCGGTGTCGGGATCATTGCTGCTGGCCTCGGTGGCGCTGAGCAGTCGCTTGATGGCCACCCAGCGTTTCAACTGCGAGTCATAAGCCCGGAAAACGGCGCCCACGCCGCCCGCGCCCATCTTCTCGTAGATCTTGTATCGCTGCTCCGCCATGCGGCTGAATAATCGGCGGAGGCTAGCAGAATCGCCGGGACCTGCCAATCAAACAATCGCCGCCGGGACAAGGCGACTGGTATGCCAGGAGCTGGAAGTAGGCCGGCCCGCGAGCCGTGGGCAGCCACCGGGTGCTCGACGTCACCTTTGGCGAGGACCACTGACAATTGCGCCACCGCGCCGCTCTCGATTCCGACTTTCGCCTTCAGATACTCGGCGAGCTTCATGCGTAAGCTCTGAAGTTGCTCGGCCAGCTTTGTTCTGCTCCTTGCGCTCGTGCCTCAATTGTCTACTTTGCGTGCCTTTTTTCTGAAATCTTATAGCCTCGTATGGCAACTGCTCTCGCCCCAGTGACTCTTCATGCCGATGCGCCGGTCAATCGAAAATTGACCGAGGAGGACAAGCTTGCGCTGCACCGCCAGATGGTTCGTATCCGGGCTTTTGAGCAGCTCTCGTTGCAACACTATCAAGGGGGCAAGATGGCTGGTTTCCTGCATCTCTATATTGGGCAGGAGTCGGTGGCGGTGGGCACCATTTCTTTGCTGGGCGAGAACGACCACATCATTACAGCGTATCGTGATCACGGCCACGCCCTGGCGGTCGGCATGTCGATGAACGAATGCATGGCCGAGCTGTTCGGGAAGGCGACGGGGTGCTCGAAAGGCAAGGGGGGCTCGATGCACTACTTTGCTCCCGACAAGAATTACTGGGGCGGACATGGCATCGTGGCCGGCCAGACGCCGCTGGGTTTGGGGCTGGCCTATGGACTCAAATACAAGGGAATCAGAGGAGCGGCGCTTTGCTATCTGGGCGACGGTGCCGTAAACCAAGGAGCCTTCCATGAATCCTTGAATCTCGCGGCCTTGTTTGATCTGCCGGTGATTTTTGTGATAGAAAACAACGGGTACTCAATGGGCACGAGCCAGCATCGCTCCTCCGCTTTCAAGTCCTGCCTCGCCGAACGCGCCTCCGGCTATGACATCGACTGGGAGCTTTTTTCGGGCGAGGATATTTATGAGGTCCGCGCACGCACGCAGATTGCCGTTGAGCGTGCGCACAACGAAAGCCGCCCAAGTGTTCTGGAGATCGCCACATATCGATGGGAGGGCCACTCAGTGGCGGATGCCAACAAGCTCAAGTACCGGACGAAGGAGGAGGTGGAGCGCCATCAACAGCAACATGACCCCATCCAGATATGGAAACGCCATCTCCTGGCCGAAAGGGTCGCGACAGAGGACGAATTGAAGCAGATGGACCGTGAGGCATTCAAGGAGGCGGAGGAGGCGGCGGAATTCGCCAAGTCCAGCCCGTTCCCGGAACCTGAATCGATCTTTGAAGATGTGTATTGGGAGGTGGACAACCGAACAGAAAGCGGCCGGACAGGGCGCCACTTCTTTAATGACTAGAGTTCAAACCCGTTCATCGCCGCAACATTCTTCTATCACCCATGCCGCGCTCGCTTTCGTACCGTCACGCCCTCCGCGAAGCCTTTGATGAGGAACTTGCCCGCGATCCGATGGTCGTGGTAATGGGGGAGGAAGTTGCTCAATACAACGGTGCGTACAAGGTCACTGAGGGACTATGGGAAAAGTGGGGTGACAAACGAATCGTGGACACGCCGATCAGTGAAGCGGGCTTCATCGGAATGGGCATCGGGGCCTCCATGCTCGGCGTGCGGCCAGTGATGGAGTTGATGTTCTGGAGCTTCTATACCGTCGCCTGGGATCAGATCATCAACAATGCGGGGATGGTCCGGTACATGAGCGGTGGAAAAATTCACTGCCCCATTGTCATCCGCGGTCCGGCCAATGGCGGTACTGGCGTAGGAGCCACGCATTCGCACACGCCGGAAAACATCATGGCCAGCTTCCCGGGCATGAAAGTCGTTTGCCCCTCGAACGCCCATGACGCGAAGGGATTGATGAAAACGGCGATTCGTGACAATGATCCGGTCATGTTCATGGAGAGCACGGCTCTTTATGGCGAACTTTGGGATGTGCCAATGAACGACGAACTGCCCGGCGGTGAACTGCTCATTCCGATGGGGGTGGCCGATGTGAAACGCGCGGGCACCGACCTCACCCTCATCGCGCACGGCCGCGCAGTGATCACATGCTTGAAGGCCGCCGAGATGCTCAAGGCGGAACACCAAATTGATGCCGAAGTGCTCGACTTGCGCACCATCCGGCCGCTTGATGAAGAAGCAGTACTTCAGTCCGTCGCAAAGACTCATCGCGCCATTTATGTGGAGGAAGGCAAGCCGTTCTGCGGCATCGGCGCGCAGGTGGCTTACCTCATTCAAAACAAGATATTCGATGAGCTTGATGCCCCGGTGCAGCGTGTGTGTTCCCTTGATGCGCCGGCCATCTACAGCCCGCCGCTGGAAAAAATCCAGCTCCCCTATCCGGAGGTGGTCGTTGCGAAGGCACTGAGCATTTGCTGAACCGCGCAGGCCCTGCGATGGATTGAGCCGTTTGAGTAGAATTGAGCGCCGCGCGCAGCCATCACCGACCCCACCTTTCCAGTTCCATGCCCAAGATCATCGAAATGCCCAAGCTCTCCGACACCATGACGGAGGGCACGCTCGCCAAGTGGACCGTCACGGAAGGTGATCTGGTGACCGTCGGCCAGACCATTGCTGATGTGGAAACGGACAAGGCGACGATGGAGATGACTTCGTTTTTCACGGGGGCCATCCACAAGCTTGTCGTCAAGGCTGGCGACAAGATTCCACTCGGCGGTCCGATGGCCGTGGTGTTGGAAGAAGGTGAAAGCGCGCCCTCAGATCTCGATGAGATCATTGCCAAAGCCGCTGCTGCCGCCGTTGCCAGCAAGAAACCCGCGCCGGCCGCCGCCGCCGCGGGATCGCCCGCCAGAAAGTCTGCCGGTGTCTCAGTGGCCGGACTGATCCTGCCACTCGCACCGGGATACACCCGCCGGTCGGCCGCCGAATCGAACGGCATTCGCATCAAGGCTTCGCCGCTCGCCAGAAAAATTGCCGCAGAGCTTGGCGTCGATCTGTCGCGTCTTGCCGGAACGGGGCCGGGTGGACGCATCGTTCGCCGTGATGTCGATCAGGCACCGACGGCTGGCGGACGGAACGGCGGGGCTGCTTCAAGTCTGCCGGTGATTCGTCCGGTCGCAGGTCCGGATGACGAACGCATCACCACGTCAAACATGCGGAATATCATCGCCGAGCGTCTGCTCGCGTCGAAAACGCAAATCCCGCATTTCTATCTCCAACTCGAAGTCGATGCTGCGCCGCTGATGCAGTTCAGGGCGCACTTGAACAGCTCGAATGAAAAAACCAGCGGCAACAAGTACACGGTCAATGATTTCGTGCTCAAAGCGGTCGTCGCCGCCACGCAAGCCCAGCCGTCGGTCAATGCCGCCTGGGATGGCGATGCCGTCGTGAAGTTCAAATCGGTCGGCCTGTGTGTCGCCATCGCTGTGGAAGACGGCCTTGTCACGCCGGTCATCAAACAAGCGGAGAAGAAGACACTGCTCGAACTCAGCCAGATTGTGAAGGATTTCGCGGTGCGCGCGAAGAACAAGAAGCTCACGCCCGAGGAATTCCTCGGCGGCACCATTACCGTCTCGAACCTCGGTGCCTACGGGATCGATCAGTTCGCCGCGATCATCAACCCGCCGCAGGCTGCAATCCTCTCCATCGGCTCCATTCGACATGTGCCCGTCGTGAATGACAAAGGAGCCGTCGTCGCCGGTCAGCGCATGTGGATCGGCCTCAGCGGCGATCATCGCGTCGTCGATGGAGCGGTTGCCGCCACATGGCTGGCCGAGTTTCGCAAGCTCATTGAGAATCCTGCCTTGATGCTCGTTTGATGGCGGCTGATGCGGCTGTCGAGCTCGAACACCCGGCCCGACCTGTTCTTCATCGCGTCGATGAAACACGATGAATCGTGCCGCATCCGTGACCGCATTCTGCAGGTGCCAGCCGTTTCAGCTTCTTTTCAAGCAGCCAGAGCAGCACTCAATTGATCCTGCCATTTTTTACGCAGTGATCGGCCGCCAGACCGTTTCGCGGGCCGAAGCGGGCGGGGCTGCCATGCATAATTCGTGTGGACAAGAAAATCGCCTCTCGTCACACTGCCGGCCATGAAAACCCTGACTCTATCCATTGCGCTTCTACTGCTTCCTGCCGTCCAGGGCACCGTCCTCGCGCAGGACAAGGTCGGGCCGGTACGCGTGGCGCTTTTTGATGACAACGGCAGCTTCGGCAAGGGTGTGCCCAGCGTGTCGGAGCAGCTCGGCAAAGACGGCGCATTCGTCGTCACGAAACTCAAGGGTCCGCAGATCGGCGATGGCACGCTCAAGCATGAATCCTTCGACGTGGTAATCTTCACCGGTGGAAGCGGGCACAAACAAGCCGATGCCATCGGACCCGCCGGCCTCGCGCAAGTGAAGGCTTTTGTCGAGCAAGGCGGCGGATACGTCGGCATCTGCGCGGGGGCATACCTCGCCTGCGATGGCTTTTCGTGGGGCGTGAAGATACTCGATGCGAAGACCGTCTCGCCGAAGTGGCGGCGCGGCGAAGGACAGGTGAAGATACAGGCCACCGACAAAGGTCGGGAGATTCTCGGCTTCCCTTCCGACCAACTCGACATCCGTTATGCAAACGGCCCCATCTACAAAGCCGCGGGCTCGCCCGGCATCCCGGACTTCGAACCGCTCGCGTTCTTCCGCACGGAACTCGCCGAGCACGACTCGCCGAAGGGCGCGATGGTAAACGCCCCGGCGATGGTCGCCGGCACCTTCGGCAAAGGTCGGGTCATTTGCTCCAGTCCGCACCCTGAGCAGACGGCGGGCATGGAGGGGTTTATCGTCCGCGCGGTGAAGTGGACGGCGGGCCGGTGAAAGCCTGATGCATCGTCTTGCGATTTGGTCGCCCTTCGGGCGAATCAATCTCTGGTTGTCGCTCGCTTGACGGGTGCCGAACCCAGGAAGCTTTCGGTTCGCCTGAACGCAGGGGTGTTCGTGATCGTGCACGCAACAGTGGTGAAGGGCGGGGTCGCGCGAATCAGGCGCGCCGACTCCTTCGTTGCCAATCAGATGCGAGGCGGGTAGTATGGCGCTTGTTTTGCGGTCCCGGCCCCAAGAAAACCGGCGGGGAAGTCGTGAAGCTTTTGTTTTCACCCTGGCATGAGTGCCTCTGAAGAAATCCTGCACATCCCCGGCGCCGACGGTTTTCAGACCTGGCGGACGCGGGGGCGTGTGGAGGCGGCACCGGATCCCGGTGGCCGGATGGCGAAGCGGGCGGACTGGATCGGCATTCCGGCGAAGGCGCTGGTGTCCATCCCGATGCGCTTCCACGGCATCGACGCCGGGCGTCGGGAGGCGGCGGCTCAGCTCGAACTTGAGGGCGCGGGCCTCGGTGCTGAGACACAGCAGCCGCACCTGTTTGAGACGCGCGTGCACGACGAGGATGCACGCGACCAGCGTGCGTGGACATGCGTGCAAGCCGCGCCGCTGCCCAAGGACGTGCTGGATGCGGGGCTCGATGCGCGCTATGCGCCGTCAGTGTGTTTTCAGCATCTGAAGGCAGGGCAGGCGGCGGTTTGGGAGGAGTCCGGTGGTCTCGCTCTGGCGCTGCCGGACGCGAACGGCCAGCCGCTTCATGTGCAGGCGCTCACGAGCCGCGAGGCGGATGGTGATGCGGCGGCGGAAATCCGCTGCATCCTCGCGGCCGCAGAGCTTTCCGGCGCTGCACCGGACATTGATGGCGTGGAGCTGCGCATGCAGGATGCGGGGAGTCAGGACGCGGCCGGCACGGCTGTGCGCGAGGAATTTGTCAGCTCGATGGACTGCCCTGTGAGGTGGGAAAAACCGCAGGCCCCGCATCGCCCGGCGGGAGCATGGAGGCTGGTTCCGGAACCGGTGGTGCGCCGACGGCAGGCGCGCAGCCACCGCCGTATGCTGGTGCTCTTCACCACGGCGGCGCTCATTGTCATTGCCGCGGGCCTGTCGGCGTTCGCGGCAGGCTTGTGGAAGCGGCAGGAGGGCCTGAAGGTCGAGGCGGCGCGGCTCGCGATGTTGGAGCCGCGGCTGCAGCAGATCCGTGATGCGCGTGCGCGCTGGGCTGGCCTCGAGATCGCCCTGACACCACAGCACTATCCGGTGGAGTTGTTTCATCAGGTGGTGCAGTTGCTGCCGCCCGAGGGGATCCGGCTGACGTTGTTCGAGCTGAATGCCGACAAGCTCACCATCGCCGGTGAGGCATCGAGCGTGAATCACGCGATCTCTTTCCGTGAGGATCTTTCCGGAGCGCCCGCATTCAAAGACTGGGGCTTTGCCGCCAACACGCCGAGCGTGCTGCCGGATGGCCGCGCCACCTTCCAGGCTGAGGGGACGAGGCCCTCTCTCGCCGCCGCCGCACCATGAACACGCGGGAGAAGAAACTCTTCATCGGCCTGCTCGTGGTGTTGCTTGGCGGCATTGCGTATCTGGGTTTCGATCACCTGCACAACTGGAAGCGCAGGCTGGATGCCGAGGAGCGCAAGCTCGGCGTGACGGAGGCCGAGGTGACGGACATGATGAAGCAGGAGACGCTGTGGAAAGAGCGGTCCGCCTGGCTCGCGGGCGCGGAGCCAGCCTACGGGAACCGCAAGGACGCCGAGCTGGCCCTCATCCAGCTCGTCGAAGACAGCACGGGCAGACACACGGTAACGGTGACCAAGAAGCAGCCCACGGAGCCGGTGGACCTCGGCGACATGATCGCCGCCACGATGCTCGTCGAGGCCAAGGCCGACCTCGAGAAGATGATGGAGTGGTTGCATGATCTGCAGAAGCCCCCCGCCTTCCTCAGCATCCCCACGCTCCGCCTCCTGCCAGATCAGGAGGACACCGCGAAGGTGTCGATCAGCATCAACGTGCAGAAGTGGTTCCGCAAAAATCCGTCATGACGCGCTTGGTTGCCATCCTTCTGTTCAGCTCCGCGCTCGTCATCGCCCAGACTGCCGCGCCCGTGACTCCGCCTCCGCTGCCCACCCCGGGCGCGCCGGTGCCCGTGCCATCTGCCCCACCCGCGCCGGTTGCACCCCCGGCAGCGTCATCGTCACCCGCACACGCGGAAGTTCCTGCGCCGGCACCTGCTGCATCACCCGGGCTCCCGCCGGCGAAGACCGATGCCGCAGTCAAAGCAACGGATGCGAAAGCGCCGGCTGCTTCATCCGCCGGCGTGCAGGAAGCCGTCATTCCGCAGGCATTCCCGCGCGAGCGCTACGAGGCGAGCTGGAAAAAGAATCCCTTCCTGCTTAAGACCGCGCCCGTGGTGCAGGCGAAGGAATCATGGGGCGCGGACTGGGCCCTCACGAGCATCGCGAAGATCGGCGGCACCTACCGCGTGGGCATCAAGAACAAGAAGACCGGCGAGCCGAAACGGCTGGTGGAGGGATCGGACGCGAACGGTGAATTCAAGATTGTGAACGTGAATTTGCAGAAGGACCGCAAATCATCATCCGTCGAGGTTGAGAAGGGCGGTGAGAAGGTGTCGCTCACCTATGACGCGGCGATGATGGCGGCGCAGCCGCGTGCCGGCGCGCCAGGAGCCGGAGGCAGACCCGGTACCATGCCCACCATTCCGGGCCAGCCCGGCGGCAACATCCCGATGCCCAACATCCGCACCACTTCGACCGGCGGCGGCTACCCTGGCGGCACCGGCAGCTCGCGGGTGACGGTGCCCGCACCAGGTGGCAGCCACCAACCGCAGGTGGCCAGTGCGCAGGGTTACATGGGCAATGTCGGCGCGGCACCTCCGATGTATGGAGGCGGAGCCGCGGGTGCGCCTGCCGCGGCGGGTGCGACGCCCGGGGCTGCGACGAACACAGCCGGCGGCGCATCGAGGCTCGGCTCCCTCGGGCCACGAGCTGGTGCGGCTCAGACAAACACCCTCGTGCCCATGGTCGGCGGCACGCGCGTCGCGGGCTCGAACACCTATACGGGATCGACAAACACCACCGCCGTCAGCGCGGATGCAGCGGCGGCCACCACTGGCGTCGTCCCGGACGGCACGACCACCACATCCGGTACCAACACACCTGTCACGCGTCGGCGCACCTTGATCCCCGCGCCGGTCGTCAGTCAGTAATCCCGGGCACCATTCACCATGAAGCGATCCTCTCATCCTCCCTCCCGGTCACGCGCCCTCGCGGGCCTGCGTGCGCTTGGCGTGTTGCTGCTTGCGCACCCACTTTTCACCCATGCACAGGTAACACAAAGTGCCTCGACGCTTGCATCTTCCTCGCCCTCCTCCGCATCGCGTCTCCAGTCCATTCTGCCCGCGGCAAAGCGCGCGAGCGCCGCCGCCCCCGCCGCGATGCCGGTCGCGACGACACAGGCGTCGCGCCTGCAGTCCGTCGCACCCGTGCTTCTTGCGCAGAACAGCGCCGTACCCGTTCCGAATGCGACCCAGCGGCCCGGTCCAGGTGCCGGGATCCCGCCGCAGGGCGGCTTCCCGCGCGGCGGTCCGGGTACCGCCGGTGGTCCTGGCAGGCCCGGCAGTCCTGCGGCCACGCGGCCACCAGGCATGCAGACCCCCAATGTGCCGCCGACTTTTCCGCCCGTGCTCAGACCTGCCGGTGCTCCGCCTCCGCAGAAGCCCGCGGAGATGAAGTCGAAGGATGACAAACCGAAAGACGGCAATCCCGACGAGATCGAACTCCAGTACGTCAATGTGCCGCTGCCCGAAATCCTGCTGGGCTACGAGGAACTCACCGGCAAGAAGATCATCCGCGACGTGAACACCGAGGGCATGCAGATGACCATCGAGACCACAGGCAAGCTGCCGAAGGCCGAGGCCATTGAGTTCATGGAGAAGACCCTTCTGCTCAACGGCTACGCCTTCGTCGCCTCGGGGCCGAAGATGCTCAAGCTCGTGGCCTTCGACGCGAAGAAGCCGCCCATGGAAGGCGGCGTGCCCACGTTCGAGTCCGTCGATGGCCTGCCCACCACCGACCAGGTGGTGAACTACGTGCAGAAGCTCAGCTACATCGAGCCGGAGGACGCCGCGAAGGTGCTCTCCGAGCTGATCCCGCCACACAGCTACGGCAAGATCGCCGCCGTGCCGAACAACCGCGCCATCGTCATCACCGAAAACAGCGCCACCATCCGCAGCATCGTGGCCATGCTCAAGATCCTCGATGCCGCGCCATCCGTCACCACGCAGAAGACCTTCCAGCTCACCCGCGAGAATGCGGAGGATGTGAAGAAGGCGCTTGATGAAATCCTCGACACCGACAAGAAAGGCGGCAGCAGCAGCGGCGGCGGCACCAGCGCCTACAGCGGTACCGCCGCGCGTCCGCCCGTTTCCACGCCTCAGGCAGGCGGCTCGCCCATTCCCGGCCAGCCGGCTCCCGCCGCGCCTGCCGCCCAGCGCGGCGGTGCCATCGTCGGCGGTGCTGGTGGCGCAGCGGGCGCCGGTTCCTCGGGTGCCGTCGCGCCGAAGATCATCGCCATCCCGCGCACGAACAGCCTGCTGGTCATCGCGCGGCCTGTCGATATGGACACGATCAGCGGCCTCATAGCCGAACTCGACGCTGCGGCAAACATTCAGAACTTCGTCATTCGCCCGCTCAAGTTCCTCGCCGCCGTCGATGCGCTCAACGTGCTGGAGCAGGCCATCTCCCGCGGCAATGAAAAGGGTGGTGGCGGAGGCGGCGTGCGTTCGTCCAGTTCCCCCGCCACCAGCAGCGGCACAAACACGAACCAGACCACCAGCGGCTTCGGGCGCAGCAGCTTTGGCGGCAGTGGCTTCGGTGGATCTAGTTTCGGCAGCAGCTCATTCGGCACGGGCGGCTACGGAGGCATGGGGGGAGGTGGCATGGGCGGTTTTGGTGGTGGCTCGGGCCTCGGCGGTGGCGGTAATCTCCAGTCTCTGCGCCAGGAGCAGGCGCCACAGGCGCTCGTCGTGGGCAAGACACTTCTCATCGCCGACTCGTCTCAGAACCAGATATTCGCCTCCGGACCGCCCGAGCATCTGCGTGTGATGAGCGAGATTCTCGACGAGCTGGACCAACGGCCGAAGCAAATCCTGATCTCTGCGGTGATCGGCGAGGTGACGCTGGCCGATGGTGTGGAGTTCGGCCTCGACTGGCTGCTCAATCCCACGCAAATCCGCTCTGGTGGCAACACCGGCACCGTGACCGGCGCCGTGCGCAACACCTCCGCCGGCATCCTCGATCCGAACACGGTCAAAGGCGTGAGCGATCTCTCCAAGATCGGCAACGGCCTCACCCTGTACGGTGCCATCAACGACAACGTGAACGTCATCGTCAACGCGTTGAAGTCCAACACCGCCTTCAAAGTCATCTCGCGGCCCACCGTTTACACGCAGAACAACAAGCCCGCCTCCATCGCCAGCGGCACCTCGATCCCGATTCCCACGCAGACCTACAGCGGGTACAACACGGGCGTCAGCACCAACAACGGCCTGAGCACCGGCATCACCTCGAACATCCAGTATCAGGAGATCGCTCTCAGCCTCGACGTGGTGCCTCTCATCAATTCTGCCGACGAGCTGACGCTGCAGATATCCCAGCAGAACAACGAGCAGAGCGGCACCACCACCATCAATGGCAATCCGTATCCCACCATCAGCCAGCAGCGCGTGAACACCGTCGTAAGCGTGAAGAACGAGTCCACCGTCCTGCTCGGCGGACTCATCCGTGAAAACGTGCAGAAGGAAAAGAGCGGCATCCCCATCCTCAGCAGCATCCCGCTCATCAAATACATCGCCGGCTCCACCAAGGACAAAAAGACGCGCCGCGAGCTGCTCGTCTTCATCCAGCCGCGCATCGTCACCGGCGAGGGCGACCTGCCGCCGAATGTGAAGGACAACGCCGGCCAGAGCGCCTTCTCAAACGAGACCCGCGCCTTCCTCCAGCAAGAACAGAGCGCCCCGCCGCCCCCGGTGAAGAGCACGAAGCTCGGCCGGCTCATCGAGAAGCTGCTCTATTGATCCCGGCGGCATGGAGAGTGTGTCTGTGGAGCAGGCGGTGCATCGCGCCCGTGTCGCGCCATCATCACATCACTCCCGCCGCCAGCAGCACGGTCTCATGCACCGCGATGTCGTGGGCCGCATCCCACGCGAGCTTTTTCTCGCCGCGGATGATCTTGGCCAAGTCTCGGAACTCACCGTCATATCGGCCCGTCGGCACGGCGATCTGGCCCGGTTGCTGGCCCTTCCTCCATGATTCGTGCGGCTCGCTCAGACTGATCGTGAATCTGCCGGACTCCATCGGCTGGATGTCGATCACGCCCTTGGTCCCCGCCACACAGAAGCGGCGGCGCGGACCACCGAAAGGGTCGGCATGATTCACGCGCACGACGGCTGCGGCCTTCGGATACCGGAGCACAGCGGTTTGATTGTCCTTCACCCCGTCGTCGCGCGTGGGCGTGGAGACGGGCTGCACGGACGTGGGCTTTCCGAGCAGCGTGACGATGGCGTCGATGACGTGGCAGCCCAGCTCGAACATGCCCCCGCCGGGCAGTGAGCCGATGGTCTTGCGCGTGCCGGCATCCGCCAGCTTCCCCATCGCGGCATCGATCTCGGTGATCTCGCCCAGCCAGCCTTCGCGCACGGCGCGAAAGAGCAGCTCGAAGGCAGGATTGTACCGCAGCATGTATCCCATCTGCACGGTGAGGCTGCGCTCTTCTGCTTCGATGCGCAGCCTCTTGAACTGCGCGTGCTCCAGCGCGCCCGGCTTGTCGAGATGAATGTGCTTCCCCGCACGGATGCACTTCAGGGCGGTAGGCGCCGAGTCCTCGATGCGCGTCTCGACCGCCACGGCGTCCAGTCCGGGTGCGGCGAGCAGCTCATCCACGCTCATCCACGCCAGGCCGGCGTAGGTCTTTGACTTCGCCGCGCTCCCGCGCCGGGCTGCGTCCGCCTCCACTACGCCGACGACATCGACGAGGGTGTCGAGTGCGCGCATGGCATCCATCTTCCCGCTCGCATGAGCATGCGCGGTGCCGATCTGGCCGATGCGGATGCGCCTCGCGTCCGCTGCGGAGGAAAGAGAAACCGCGGATGCAGCGAGCGACTGGAGAAGAAAATGACGGCGGTTCATGCGGAGAAACGAGAGCGGGGAAGACTGGCCAAAGCGGGTAACGCCGCACACGGGATGCATGATGCAGGATTCCACCCACCATCCGCCGGATGTTGCAGACCACGGATCGCACATGACAATGCGCCTTGCTGATGCCGGCCTCGCCACCATCGCCATCACACACACCTCGCGCACGACTGCCGGCCATGGTCTGGGCGCTGGGCTGGGTGAGTTTCTTCACCGATGTCTCCACCGAGATCATCTATCCGCTGCTGCCCGTATTTCTCACCACCACCCTCGGCACCAGCGTGGCCTTCGTCGGCGTGGTGGAAGGCATCGCGGAATCGACCGCGAGCATCCTGAAGATCGCCAGCGGCTGGTGGTCAGACCGCGTGCGCAGGCGCAAGCCGCTCATGATCGCCGGCTACGGACTCAGTGCGTTCACGCGGCCGCTCATCGCCCTCTCCATCGCCGGCTGGCAGGTGCTGACCGCGCGATTCATCGACCGCATCGGCAAAGGCCTGCGCACCTCGCCGCGCGATGCCCTGCTGGCCGCCTCCGTGTCGCCGGAGCAGCGCGGTGCGGCCTTCGGCGTGCAGCGCGCGATGGACAATGCCGGTGCCGTCGCCGGCCCGCTCATCGCATGGGTGGCTCTGCGCTGGTTCACCAGCGACTACCGTGTGCTCTTCTGGATCGCCACCGTGCCGATGGCCGGGGCGCTGGCCGCATTGATTTTCGGCACACATGAGCAGGTCGCGCCATCGAAGACCACTGACACTGCGGATCGAGCCGATCCATTCTCCGCGACTCCTGCGTTCCAAGGCTACCTGTTCGCGTTGCTCCTCTTCACGCTTGGAAATTCCAGCGACGCCTTTCTCCTCCTGCGCGCCCAATCCGCCGGAGTGGCTGCCGCCGATCTGCCGCTGCTCTGGATGGCGCTGCATTTCGTGAAGTCAGCCGGCAGCTATCCGGCCGGCTTGCTCAGCGATCGCATCGGCCGGCGCGCACTGATCATCGGCGGCTGGTGCGTCTATGCGCTGGTCTATCTCGGCTTCGGTTTTGCAAATCACGCCTGGCACATCTGGGCGCTCTTCCTGGCTTACGGCGTCTTCTACGGCATGACGGAATCCACCGGGCGAGCGCTGGTCGCCGACTTCTATCCCGACGCACAGCGCGGCCGCGCCTTCGGCGCGTTCAACGCCGTCACGGGCTTCGGTGCGCTGCCGTCAAGCCTGTTGATGGGCTGGCTGTGGAAGGTCTTCGGCCCTCGCGTCGCCTTCGCCGCCGGCGCTTCGTTCGCGCTGGCGGCGGTGATCGTCTTCGCGCGGCAGACGGCGGGGCTGCGCGAGCCTTCTTCTTCGTGATCGGCGCCTGATTGAATTCGCAGGTGCGCTTGCGCTGCAAGAGCGTCGCGCCATGCTCGTTGCCGCCGTGTCTGCGACTCTCGGCACAAATCATGCGGCTTCATTTCCTCTCTGCGCTCAAGTTTGTCTCGTTCTTCGGAGCGATGCTGAGCTATTCCGGCTGCATCCACTACTCGCCGAAGCCGCTGTCTCACGAGTCTGCGCGGGCGTCGTTTGAAAAACGCTCGCTGTCATCGCTCGGCCTCTCAGGCGGTGCGCTCTCGTTTGAAAAGCTCTCGCGTGCCGTGCTGAAGAGCCATCCCGATGTCGCAGTCGCGCGCGCGGCTGCTGACGAGGCGAAGGCCGCGCTCGTCACGGCAGGTGCACGGCCGAATCCGACTGTGAGCTTTAATCCCACGCGCGTCACGCCGCAGGAAGCCGGTCTGTCGCCATGGGTCGCTGGCTTCTCTCTCGATGTGCCGGTCGAGACCGCAGGAAAGCGCGCGAGGCGACTCGATGTGGCGCAATCATCGGCCAATGCCGCTGCGCTGCACGTGAGTGATGCCGCGTGGCAGGTGCGATCGAAACTGCGCAAAGCGTGGATCGATCTCTTCGCCGCCGAGCGCCGCGCCGAGACGCTTCGTGCGCAGCTCGCCACGCAGGGAGACACGGTAAAAGCGCTCGAAACTCGCGTCAGCGGCGGCGAAAGCTCACGCCCCGAGTTGATGCAATCTCGCCTGCTGATGAATCAGACGCGGCTTCTCGTCAGCGGCGCTGAGAAGTCGGCCGCTGAAGCGCGCGCCGATGTCGCCGCAGCGATGGCATTGCCGGTCAGTCAGATCACAGGCGTGAAGTTTGATTTCTCTGCCGCAGAAAAGCCCGTGGGTGAGTTCTCTGCGAAGAAACTTCGCGCCGCTGCCTTCACCCAGCGTTCGGACATTCTCGCTTCGCTCGCCGACTACGCGACTGCCGAGGCCACGCTGCGGCTGGAGGTGGCGAAACAGTATCCCGACATCCACCTCGGCCCCGGATATGAGTTCGACCAAGGGCCAAACAAGTGGTCGCTCGGTCTCTCGCTCACGCTGCCTGTCTTTGACCGCAATCGCGGCCCGATCGCCGAGGCGGAAGCGAAGCGTGAGTCTGCCGCTGCAAAGTTCCACGCGCTCGAAGCGAAAGTGTCGGGCGAGATCGATCGCGCGCTGGCCAGTTATCGCGGCGCGCTCGCGAAACTAAAGACCGCCGACGAACTCGTCGCCGAAACAAAGAAGCAACACGACTCCGCCGAGGCTCTCCTCAAAGGAGGCGAAGGCGACCGTCTCGCCGTGCTCACCGCACAAGTCGAGCGCGATGCGGCAGCGCTCGGCCATCTCGATGCCCAGATCGAAGTGCTGCAGGCCATCGCCGCCATCGAAGATGCCTCTCAGATTCCGCTCGCCAGATGAAACAATTCCTCGCCTTTCTTCTCATCGTCGCGGCCGCCGCCGGAGGCTGGTATGCGCGCGATCTCATCCCGCCGAAGCACGAGGACGAAAAGGCAAAGGAAGAAGAGCATGCCGAAGGCCAAGGCGTGGAGATCGAGAACGGAGTCGTGAAGCTCGATGAGGAAACGGAAGAGCGGCTCGGCATCGAAGTCAGCGAGCTTGCGGAAGCGAAGCGCGAGCCGGGAATCGCCGGTGTCGGTCAGGTGCTCGATCCCGCGCCGCTCGTCGCGCTTGATGGCGAGATCACCGCCGCGGCCGCAGCGCTCGATGCATCACGAGCTGAACTGGATCGCGCGCAAAAGCTTTTCCAAAGCGGCGAGAACGTCGCGAAGAAGAGCGTGGACACCGCACAGGCGCTGTTTCGCGCGGACGAAATCAAACTCTCCTCGCTGAAACGTCGCCTGCCGCTCGAATGGGGTTCACTGATTGGCTCGCTGGATTCATCCGCGCTTTCCGACCTCTGCGAAAAACTCGCGCGCGGCGAGGCCGCCATCGTGCGCGTCGAAGCGCTCGGCGAGCTGTCGGCTGAACTGCCGGCTGGCGCGAGCATTCATCGTTTGAACGATACCTCCACCTCAATCGAAGCCGAACGCATCGCTGCAGCTCCATCGCTCGACTCGAAGACGCAGTCCGCCGCATTCCTGCTTCTCTGCCGCTTCAAGGAAGGAACCGGACTGACGCCCGGAACGATGGTGAGCTCGGAATTGAAGACAAAAGGCGAAGCCGCCAAGGGCGTGATCGTGCCGCGGGATGCCATCGTGCGCCAAGGTGCGCAAGCGTGGGTGTACCTCGAAAAAGAAGAACGCGAATTCACCCGCGTGCCGGTGAATCTGCAAACGCGTGATGGCGAGGGCTGGTTCATCTCGGACGAGAAAGTGCCCGCCGGAGCGAAGCTCGTGACCACGGGCGCAGCCGCGCTGCTTTCCGCCGAACTCACCGCCGCCGGTGCCGGTGGTGGCGAAGAGGAGCCCTGACATGCTCTCGCGCATCATTGAGCTTTCCCTGCGGCATCGCGGCGTCGTTCTCGCGCTGACGATCGCGCTTCTCGCGTGGGGCTTCTTCGTCGCGATGCGGGTGAAGCTCGATGTGTTTCCTGAGTTTGTGCAGCCGCAGGTGGATGTTCAGACGGAAGCACCCGGGCTCACGCCAGAGCAGGTGGAGGCGCTGATCACACGACCGCTCGAGTCAGCGATCAGCGGCGTCGGTCAGATGCAAAGCATCCGCTCGGAATCGATCCAAGGGCTCTCGGTGATCACGGTCGTTTTTGCCGAAGACGCGGATCCCTTCACGACACGACAAATGCTCGCGGAAAAACTGGGCGAAGCCGCCGGTCATCTGCCGCAGGGCGCGGACTCGCCAAAGATGTCGCCGCTCACGTCTTCAACGATGGACCTGCTGAAGATCGGACTCACGTCGAAAACACGCACGCCGATGGAGCTGCGCTCGCTGGCCGACTGGGTGGTGCGTCCGCGCCTGCTCGCCGTGCCCGGTGTCGCCCGTGTCACGCTTTTTGGTGGCGATGTGCGCGAGTTGCAGGTGCAGGCCGTGCCGGAGTGGATGATCGCGCATGACGTCTCGCTCACTGATGTGCTCGCCGCCGCAAAAGGTGCCACCGGAGTGCGCGGCGCGGGATTTGTCGAGTCCGCCACGCAGCGCGTGCTTTTGCAAACGGACAGCGGCGCCCTCACGCCGGAGGAACTCGGCAACGTCGTCGTCGCCACATCGAAGTCTGGCAATCCCGTGCGTCTCCGCGATGTCGCCCGCGTGAGCTACGGAGCCGAGCCGAAGTTCGGCGATGCGCTCATCGGCGGCGAGCCAGGCGTGCTGCTGCCGATGGCCGGCGCGTATGGAGCCAACACCCTCGAAGTCACGCGCGCCGCCGAAGCCGCGCTGGAAGAGATGGCGCCGATGTTTGAAAAGGAAGGCGTCACGCTTCATCGCGCGCTGCATCGTCCGGCGAACTTCATCGAGACCGCACTCGAAAACGTGCGCCACTCGCTGATGATCGGCGGCGCGCTCGTCGCCGTTGTGCTCATTTTCTTCCTGCTCGACTGGCGCACTGCGCTGATCTCCTTCCTCGCGATCCCGCTGTCGCTGCTCACGGCGGTCATCATTCTTAACTGGCGCGGCGTCGCCATCGACACGATGACGCTCGGCGGATTTGCCGTCGCGATCGGCGTGGTGGTCGATGACGCGATTATCGATGTCGAGAACATCCTCCGACGCCTTCGGCAAAACGCTGCGCTCGCTGCTCCGAGACCGCTTTTTAATGTCATCGTTGATGCCTCGATGGAAGTCCGCAGCGCGGTGGTGTATGCCACCTTCATCGTCGCGTTCGTGTTTCTTCCGGTGCTCACGATGTCCGGACTACAGGGGCGCTTCTTCGCGCCGCTCGGCGTGGCCTTCATCCTCGCCACGCTCGCATCGCTCGCCGTCGCGCTCACCGTCACACCCGCGCTATGTCATCTGCTGCTCGGCGGCAAAACCAAGCCGCACTCCGAGCCATTCTGGATCGGATGGATGCGCTCGCTTCACGCAGCGGTGTTGCGACCCGTGTGTGATGCACCGTGGCTCGCGCTCGGCGTCTGCCTCGTCTTCTTTGGCGCGACTGCGGCCTTGCTGCCGTTCTTCGGCAATCAATTGCTGCCAGACTTTCGCGAAGGCCACTTCGTCTGCCAGGCGAGCATGGCACCGGGCACCTCGCTCGCGGAAATGCAGCGCTTCGGCAAAACGCTCTGCCAGAAAATCGCGGCCGATCCGCGCATTGCCACGGTAGAGATGCAGATCGGCCGTGCCGAGAATGGCGAGGACACATGGGGGCCGCATCGCAGCGAGCTGCACGTCGAGTTGAAGCCTTTGCGCGCCAAGGAGCAGGAGAAGGTGCAGGAGTTTCTTCGCGAGACGCTCGAAAGCTTTCCCGGCGTGCAAAGCGAGGTGCTCACCTTTCTCGGTGATCGCATCGGCGAGACGATCTCCGGCGAGACGGCAGCCGTAGTCGTGAATCTCTTCGGTGATGATCTCGACGTGCTCGATGCAAAGGGCAAGGAAGTTGCCGCCGCCTTGCGCTCGCTCGACGGCGCGCACGATGTCGGCGTCAAGGCCCCGAGCGGTGCCCCTCGCTTTGCCATTCATCTGCGAGCCGACCGCCTGACGCAGTTTGGCTTCAAGCCGGTCGAAGTGCTCGAAGCCGTCGAGACTGCCTTCCAAGGTGCAACCGTCGCGCAAGTCTATGAAGGCACGAAGGTCTTCAATCTCACCGTCATCCTCGACGAAGCGCATCGGCGCGATCCCGAGCAAGTGGGCTCGCTGCTCATCACCAATGCCGACGGCACTCGACTTCCGCTCAGCGCGCTCGCCGACATCGGCATGGAGGCCGGACGCGACACCATATTGCACGATGGCGGACGGCGTCGTCAGACGGTGACGTGCAATGTCGAAGATCGCGACGTCGCCTCTTTTACCGATGAAGCCCGAAAGAAGATCGCCGAAAAAGTCACGCTGCCCGCCGGCGTGTATTTTACCATCACCGGTGCCGCCGAAGAGGAGGAGCATGCACGCAATGAGCTGTTGCTTCACAGCCTCACCGCAGCGGCTGGCATTCTCATTTTGCTTTCACTTGTGTTTCGCCGCGCTCGTCTGTGGCTGCTGGTGTTGTGCAATCTGCCATTTGCCCTCGCCGGTGGCGTGATCGCTGTCGCGCTGGCGGGAGGCGTCCTCAGCATCGGCTCGCTCGTCGGCTTCGTGACACTCTTCGGCATCACCGCGCGCAATTCCATCATGCTGCTCTCGCACTACGAGCACATCGTCGCGAACGAAGCCGCCGAGTGGCATCTTGAAACCGCCGTCCGGGGTGCAGGCGAGAGATTGGTGCCCATCCTCATGACCGCTCTCGTCACCGCTCTCGGACTTCTGCCGCTCGCCCTCGGCAGCGGCGAGCCAGGCAAGGAAATCGAAGGCCCCATGGCCATCGTCATCCTCGGCGGTCTCGCCACGAGCACGCTGCTGAATCTCCTCGTAATGCCGTCGCTCGCGCTGAGATTTGGTGGTTTTACGAAGCCAACTGCCGAGACGTGAGGCCCCTCACTCAACCGCTTCAAGTGTTGGCAACGACAGATCTTCGTAAATCTCAGCGAGAGGCACATCGAAGCCAAGGCACGGCAGTGGAACGACAGCATCCGTGCCGCTCAAAACCGTGCGTAAGAAGCCTGTGTCGTCCCTTTGATACACGATCACCTGCTTGTTGGCGCTCTCCACGAGCAGGTAGCTCTCCAGCGAGGGAATGGTCATGTAAGCATCCAGCTTCTCGCCTTCGTCAGTGCGACGCGTCGAGTCCGACATCACCTCGACGATGACATTCGGCTGATCCTGGAATGAGTCGTCCGTCGGATTCGGCGAGCACACGACCTGCACGTCCGGATAATAAAACCGAGTCTGGTTTGGCAGACGCACGCGCACTTTGGTATCGCTGTTGAAAGGGCGGCACTTCTTGCCACGGAGCCGGGTGCCGAGAGCGAGGAAGACATTTCCAGCGATGATGTTGTGAATGTTCTCCGCACCCGCAATTGCGTGAACCACTCCACCCACGTATTCGTGCTTTGTCGGCGACGCGAGTTCACCGGCGAGATACGCCTCGGGTGAAATCAGGTTCTTGCGAAGACCGCCGGCGAACATGGCGGGAGCTTACCCGGCTGCCGCAAGCTTGGCAATTCCTGCTTGAACATTGCCAAGCACCGGCGAGCCATCCTCCAGTCGGTCAGCGAAGTTCGCCGCCAGATGACAAACAACGCGCAATCGTGCCGCCACTGCGGCTCTCCGATACCCGTGGGCAGAAGCGACGGCTTTTGCTGCGCCGGTTGCATGTATGTGTTCGACCTGCTGCACGAGCAGGGCTTCGACAAGTTTTACGACCTCAAAGGCGCCCAGTCGCTGCCGCCCGTGTCACCTCAGGCGATGCGCGAGCGGGATTACCGGTGGCTCGATGATCTCACCAGCAGGGGAATTCGCCAGAATTCCGAATCGACGGACGAAATCACGCTCTCCGTGCAGGGCCTCTCATGCGTCGGCTGCGTGTGGCTGATCGAAAAGGTCTTCTCGCGTCACGACGGTGCGCTTCGCATCAATGTAGATGTCGTGCGCGGCGAAGTGCGTTTCTCGTGGCAAAAGGAAGTGTTTTCGCCCGTCGCCTTTGCGCGTGAGTTGCAGGCATTCGGCTATCTGCTCGGTCCGCCGCGCACCGGTGAAGATCCCGAGAAGCAATCGACCGGCCTTGAGCGCCGCATGGGCCTGTGCGGTGCCTTTGCCATGAATGCGATGGCCTTCTCGCTGCCCGCCTACTTCGGCATGCCGCGCGATTTCATGTTCGCGAAGTGGTTCGATCTCATCGCCGCGGCATCGGCCACGCTGGCGTTGCTCGTCGGCGGCACCTATTTCGCCGAGCGTGCATGGCGCAGTCTCCGCGCCGGTGCGCTGCACATCGATACTCCCATCGCGCTCGGCATCATCGCGGCCTACATCGGCTCGCTCGGCGGATGGATCGCGGGCGTCGATGGACTGAAGTATTTCGATTTCGTCGCCATCTTCACTTTTCTCATGCTGGTTGGTCGCTGGGCGCAGCAGGCATCGGTGGATCGCAATCGCCGAAAGCTCATGCGCGACACCTCGATCCCCGACAGCGTGCTCGTGCGCGGTGAAGACGGCGCGGAGAAAACAAAAGCTGTCAATGCTCTCAAAGCGGGTGACACCTTCGCCGTCAAGCTGGGCCAGGCGATTCCCGTCGCCGCGAAACTGATCAGCCATCGCGCAGCCGTCAGCCTTGAGTGGATCAATGGCGAAAGCGAGTCACAGGCACGCGAGGAAGGCCAGCTTCTACCAGCGGGCGCGTTGAACATCGGCACCGGCGAGATCGAGGCTGCTGCGCTGGAAACATGGGAGCAGTCCACGCTGCGCAAACTCCTCGAAGCCCGCAAGCCGGGCGAACGGCGCGACCTTCGCCTCGAGCGCTTGTTACGCGGCTACCTCGTCGTCGTCATCGTCGTCGGCATCGGCGGCGCGATCTGGTGGTGGCTGCACGGCGCGGGTGTGGCTCAGGCTTTGCAGGTGATGATCTCGGTCTTCGTCGTGTCTTGCCCGTGCGCCCTTGGCGTCGCCGCGCCGCTGGCCGACGATCTCGCCGTCTCGCGCGCTGAGAAGCTCGGCGTCTTCGTGCGCACGCTCGGCCTCTGGAAGAAGCTCACGAGATTGAAGAAGGCCGTCTTCGACAAAACGGGCACGCTGACTTTGGAGAATCCCGTGCTGCTCAATCCAGAAGCGCTGCGCTCGCTTGACGACGAATCCAAGTCCGCACTGCGCCATCTCATCAGCGGCAATCTCCATCCCGTGAGTCGCAGCCTCTTCGATGCGCTCGGTCGTGGTGGTCGCGAGATGAGCGGTGAAGTCACCGAGGAGATCGGCTTCGGCCTTCGCTTCACCGATGAACGCGGACGGGTGTGGTCGCTCGGACGTCCTCACGGAAATCCGCAAGCTGGTGGCCAAACTACCGCAGTCCCCCTCACCCCAGCCCTCTCCCCGTGGGAGAGGGGGCAGAACGAGCTGCCGCTCGAATCCGGAACGCACACTTTCTCCAAGGCGCGGCAGCGCCATCAACTCCCTCTCCCTGTGGGAGAGGGCTGGGGTGAGAGGGAAGATTTCCGGGTTTCCTCAGCGGCCCCCAATGCCATCGACACCCAATTCTCCTGCGACGGCGTTCCGCTCGCCGGCTTTTCCTTCCGCGATCAACTCCGCAGCGAATCCGTCAGCGAAGTCGCCCACCTCCGTGAGCAGCGCGGGATCGATGTCTTCGTCCTCAGTGGCGACCGCGAAGGCAAGGTCGCCGAACTCGCCTCACAGCTCGCTCTGCCGAAATCTAACTGGCTCGCATCCATGACGCCCGAAGGCAAAGCCGAGTGGGTGAAGCAGCACAATCACGACGACACGCTCTACATCGGCGACGGAGCCAACGACAGCCTCGCCTTCGACGCCGCACTCTGCGCTGGCAGTCCCGTGAGCGGTCGCAGTTTCCTCGAGCACAAGGCCGACTTCTACTTCCTCGGCCACAGCATGAGCTTCGTGAGCGGCCTGCTCGATGTCGCCAAACAACACCGCCACGCCGTCCGCCGGGTTTTTGGCTTCTCCGTCACCTACAACATCGTCACCGCCATCGCCGGCCTCATGGGCCACCTCAATCCCCTCGCCGCAGCCATTCTGATGCCACTGAGTTCCGTGGCGACGCTTTCGATCGTGGCGTTCACGTTTCGGAAGAAGCGGACGCGGAAACAATCGTCGGAACCCTCGGTGGCGTCCGCTTCGCCGCGTGGCGGAAAGCACCAGCATTCCGATCCGACCGTGGTCGCCGCCGCGTGAAGCGCGCAGCGCTTTGGACTGCGCGCAGCCCTGCTGCCGCTTTCTGGAGCCAGCCCTGCTGGCGTCGAATGGCCTGAGCGCTTCGCTTCGCCACCGGCTGCCTTCCGCCGGTGAGAGGGCACAGCATTCTGGCCTGCGACGGCAGCAGGGCTGCCTGCGAAAAGCGGCAGCAGGGCTGCCGCAGTCCAAGGTGCGGCGCACGGTTCAACGAATGCGCTCGAACCCACGCAAACCATCGCTACCATCGCCGCGCATGGAACAGAACTGGACTGACAAGATCGTGATCGTCACCGGAGGTGGTGGTGGAATGGGACAGGCGGCGGCGAAGCGTTTTGCCGGGGCGGGAGCGAAGACGTTTGTGTTTGGCCGCACAGTCGAATCCTTGCAAGCCACCGCAGCGCTTTCGCCGAACATCATCCCGGTGGCGTGTGACGTGGCCGACGTGGAGAGCGTGGCCGCCGCGATGAAGATCGTCCTGCAGCATGGCGTGCCGTTCGCGTTGATCCACACGGCGGGCATCAACACGCCGGATCGCTTCATGGCGCACGCCGATCCCGCAAAGCTGGCGAGCGGGGAGACGTGGAAGACGGTGATGGAGGTGAATGTGCTCGGCGTCGTTCACATGATCCAGGCCGTGTCGAAGCCGATGGCAGAGAATGGCGGCGGCAGGATCGTGGTCGTGTCATCGACAGCGGGTCACGGATTCGATTCGTATGCCGGCGTGCCTTACACCGCCAGCAAGTGGGCCGTGCACGGCCTGCTCTTCACCGCCCGCATGCAGCTCAATGCGCATGGCATCGTCCTGTCCGAATACGCACCCGGAGAGGCGAACACGCCCATCGTGCAAAAGCGCCCCGTCCTGCCCACACCCGAACATCGCAGCGCCATGATCCAGACCGACGACTGCGCCGAAGCCCTCTTCTTCATCGCCTCCCAAGCCCACAGCATGGGCGTCATCCAACTCCCCGCCTACCAACCCTTCGGTGGCATGCCCCCAGCAGTGACCGCGCCTTGGTTGGCGGGGTTGGAGATCAAGGCGAAGGCGAGGTGAGCGCGAAGCGCAGGTGGACACACCGCCGCCTTGCTGGGCTTTTGAGGAAAGGGCCGGATAGCTCCGTCACGGTTTCGTCGCACTGGGTCGAAGATACGAGACAAACGCTGAACACGAGACCAACATGAACTTTGCTTCTTCATAAGTAGTCGTTGGTTCGTCTAGCAGAGAGTGCCGAACTCCTCCCGCGTCGCTGGTGAAGCCGTAAAGTGCGGAGAACGCCTTACTCAAAGCGGGGTGCAGATCGTTCACTTTCTTCAGGGCTTCGCCGAGAGTGGTTTTTTCGTCACCGGTGACAAGGCGGCAAACTGCCTCCACGGCTGAGATCGACTCCTTGATCGAATTCCGATAGTCCGGCTTGGTCCGGTCGCTGAGCATAGACAATGCCGTCTGAAGATGCGTTCGGACCGGTGTGTCTGGATGGATTAGCCCCTCTTCAACCGCTCTTATTTCGTTTTGGTCCGTGATTTCGACGATCTGGTTGTCCACCACTCGGTACGCGGCATTAAACTTTGCGAGAATGTCGTTAACGGGACCGCTCATTCCCTGGGTGGAGTTGACCACCTTCGATTGAATAAGAAACTCGAGCAGATCATAGACTGCAAACCAAGGACATTTGAAAAAGTGATCCTTCATCATGTTTCGCGCATGATCCAACAAACCTCGATCCCGATTAAGATGCTCCACCCAAACGTGCGCAATAAGCGTCACATATCCTTGGCCATTCCATAAGCGAGAGTCCAAGAGATTCCAAAGTGCCATTCGGAGTTCGTTGTCGAGCGATTCGCGTTGGAATGCCTTCTCGATCGGGGTATAACCATAGCGTTGAGAGAAAGTGGTCATTGCAAAGCATTGACGCCCCGCTGGCCCACTTCAAGCACTTCTCCAACACCCCAGCGTGCGTTACGCGCGGACGGCATTGCCGCACCTCATTTACCCAACGCCTTCAGCACCTTCGCCACCGCATTCTCCGCCGTGAGTCCGTGCTTCTTCCGCAGCGCCGGCACGTTTCCGTGCTCGATGAATTCATCGGGCCAGCCGATGCGGACGACGGGGGTGGTGATGCGGGCTTCGCCGAGGTGTTCCATGACGGCGCAGCCGAAGCCGTTGTGCAGGACGTGGTCTTCAAAGGTGCAGATGATGACCTTCGTCTGCTTGGCGAGAGTTTCGAGGACGTCGGTGTCGGGCACCGGGCGTCGTCTGCCGCACTCCAGCGCCTTGGGTATCGCGGGAGACTTTCAATCAGTTTGCCTCCGGGCGAGGGCGTTGCATGGTCGCTGCCGTACGATGAAACGCCTCTACCGCCACGCCCAGATCGCCTCCGAAGACTCCCCGAAGCTGCAGACGGCCGATGTGCTCGTGGAGGGCGATCGCATCATCGGTGTGGCATCAACGATCGAAAAGGCGGACGGCGCGGAAGTGATTGATTGCAGCGGGCGCGTGCTGATGCCGGCGATGTTCGACATCCATGTGCACGCGCGCGAGCCGGGGCAGGAGGAGAAGGAAAACATCGCGACCTGCGCCGAGGCGGCGATCAATGGCGGCGTGACCGGCTTCATCATGATGCCGAACACGGTGCCGGCCATCGACAACGCGGGCGTGGTCCGAGGCGTGCTCGAGAGCGCGGGCCGCACGCGCATCGGCGCGGGCATTTACACGACGGGCGCGATCACGAAAGGTCGCAAAGGCGAGGAGCTGGCCGGCATCGCGGGCATGAAGGCCGCCGGTGCTGTGATGCTGACCGACGACGGTTTTCCCGTCGATAATCCGCAGGTGCTGCGCCGCGCGATGGAGTATGCGCGTGATTACGATCTGCCGCTGGCGAGCCACTGTGAAGTGAAGGAACTCTCGGGCAAGGGCGCCATGCACGAGGGCAGCGTCAGCTACGCCTTGGGCCTGCATGGCATCCCGTCCATCAGCGAGGAGATCTGCATCGCGCGTGACATCCGCCTCGCTGAATTCACCGGCGTGCATCTGAACATCCAGCACGTCACCACCGCACGCGGCATGGAGACGATCAAGCGCGCGAAGGATCGCGGCATCCGGGTCACCTGCGAGGTCGCGCCGCATCACCTCATCTTCAGCCACGAGGACATCGGAAACTACGACACGCACTACAAGATGAACCCGCCGCTGCGCACGAAGGAGGACAATGCCGCGCTGCTACGAGGTCTGATCGACGGCTGGTTCGACGTGATCGCGACCGATCACGCGCCGCACACCGAGTTTGAGAAGAACCAGGACTTCGCCAGTGCGCCGTTTGGGATCACCGGACTCGAAACCGCGCTGCCATCACTCCATGACCGGTTCATCTCCAAGGGCATCTTTGGCTGGGATCTGGTGGTGAAGCGCTACTCCGCCGAGCCGCGCCGCATGTTCAAGCTGCCGCCGGTCCCCATCGTCGAAGGCGGCGTGGCCGAGTTCATCGTCTTCAATCCCGAGCGCACGACCAAATTCACACGCGACTTCATGAAGTCGAAAAGCGTGAACACGCCGTTTCTCGACCAGGAGCTGAAAGGGATGGTTGAGCGCGTGGTGTATCGCGGGGAGGAGCTGCTTGCGCGATGAGATTCTTCGTTGGAGTCTCGCCTTCAGGCGGACCGAAGTCGCTCGACTGCCTCGATATGGGAGCCTTCCGCGCACTCCTGATTGCCTGAGGGCTAACCCCCAACGCTAAAAGGGTGTCGACTCTGATCAATGTCATCTATTCGCATGACTTTGCCCTCGATCCTTGCACGGTTTCCGGAGAGCAACTGGATGTCTGGTGGTCCCGAAAACAATGCGGGCGAGGCGAACACCGGCTTCCATGGCGGGGCAAGATAGGTTACGCGATAACCCCCGTGCGGCTGCACTGTGTAAAGAATGTAGCGACGGCAGGGCAACCCATCGCTCTTGTCCTCTGTGATCAACAACCGCCCGCTGTCGGGCAGAAACTGCACCGAGCTGTTTCGCGCAACCACGTCGCCCCAGTCCCGCCCGTACAAGCTCTCGGCTGAGGCGTAGCCGCCGCCATTTTTGTCCTTGGGCTCATAAAATGAGGAGGTGGCATCGCGAACGGCTCCTCGCATTCCGCGCGGCACTTCTGTCATGCCCCCTGTGTCGTGGAAAAGCTCGTCACCGAGATGCAGCTCAAAAACATCGCCAGTGGTCGGGACGGTGAAAGAGAGGGTGGCCGGGTCGAATCGAAGAATCTGCACCGTTTCGCGGACTTTCTCCTGACGAGAACTGCAACCCATTGTTAATGCGATCACGACAGCTGCCAGCCACGTCAGAATAGTCAGCGCCAAAGCCTGTTGGTGAGGCGGGCGCATCGGGCTGGTGGTCATCATATCGTAAAGCACTCAGGGTTGAGAACGATGAGGGTTGCTTACATTGATACAAGATCGGTGTCACACTAGAAACATCACCTTGTGTGAACCTCAGACATTCGTATGAAAGGCGCGTGATGGACTTCCGCCAAAAACTCACCGCTCGCATCGCCGCCTCCGGCTCAAACCTGTGCGTCGGCCTCGACATCCGCGCGGATGCCGCTGACGACGCGACGAAGCGGCAGATCATCCAGATCATTGAGGAAACCGCGCCGTTTGCGGCGGCATACAAACCGAATGCGGCCTATTTCGAGGCGCTGGGCTGGCAGGGGCTGAAGATGCTGAGCGAAGTGTTGAAGGCGATTCCGGCTGACATCCCGGTGGTCTATGACGTGAAGCGCGGCGACATAGGCGAGACGCAGGGCTACTACGCAAAGGCGTGTTTCGATCAGCTCGGCGTGGATGCCGTGACGCTCAATCCGTTCATGGGCCGTGATACGCTGGAGCCGTTCTTGAAGTATGCGGACAAGGGTTTGTATCTGCTGGCCGTGACATCGAATCCGGGTGCGGTGGATATTGAATTGCAGAGCATCCTGAGCGTGAAGGAGTTCGGCGGTGCTGTGGTAGGGCGGCTGATCCCTCAGCCGCCGCGTGAGGCCGAAGCACATGCGGATAACGAGGGACAGAGCCGGAGCCGCGGAGACAGCGGCGGCGCTTGCGGGAGCAAGCGCCCTGCCGATGAAAAATCGCGACAGGTCTTCGAGATCGTCGCTGAGATGACGAAGGCGAGCGAGCAGGCAGGTTTGGTCGTGGGTCTCACGAATGCATCCGGCGATGTGCTGGCGAAGATTCCCGACGTGCCTTTGCTCATACCCGGACTTGGCGCGCAGGGCGGCGATCTGGCGGCGCTCAAAGGCAGCGTACGGAGAGCACCGTTGCTCGTGAATGTCTCACGCGGCATCACGGCGGCCAGCGATGATTTGACCTTCGGCAGCCGCGCGAAGATGTGGAAGGACAAGATTGCCGACGCGCTGTCAGCCTGACGCCATGAAGCGCGAGCAACAGCAGGGACCGAAGCAACTGCCCATGGTTGGCTGGTTCGATCCCGGCCAGCTCATGCAGACGGCGGTGCAGGTGTTTGTCTCCACGATTTTCGGCAGACATGCCGATCATCGTCTTATCGAGGCCGTCACCCAGGCGCATGAGACGGAGCGGCCGGCGCGTTACCCGGCCGAGGGTGATGATCCCGAGGAGTTTTGGTTCGACTACACTGCTGATGTCGGAGACGGCTGGAACTCGACCTACGCCGTCGCATTTTGGATTTCGCGCGAGCAGCTCGATCTCAGGGATGGCAGTGGCAGCGTGCATCGCACGCGGCGCGGGCGTTTTCTCGTTCTTGGTGGTGATGAAGTCTATCCCACGGCGAGCCGGCGGGCCTACGAGGAGCGGCTGCGCGCACCGTATGAGACAGCCTTGCGAAAGGCGACGCCATCCCCGCATGTGTTCGCGATTCCCGGGAATCATGACTGGTATGACAGCCTCGCCTCTTTCTCCCGCTTTTTCATGGGCGGCAAGAATCTGGGCGCGTGGCAGACACGGCAGCGGCGCAGCTACTTTGCGATCCATCTGCCGCATCGCTGGTGGTTGCTGGGCATCGATGTGCAGCTCGGTTCCGATGTCGATGTGATGCAGGAGCGCTACTTCCGTGACGTGGCGCTGCGTCACATCAAGGCGGGCGACCGCATCATCCTCTGCACCGCCGAGCCGGAGTGGGTGAACGAAAAGATCTATGCAAACATCGACGAAGCCTACGCCGAGAGCACGCTGCGGCACTTCGAGCGCACGGTGCTGAAGCCGCATCATGTGAGCGTCTTCGTGGCGGGAGATCTGCATCACTACCGCCGTCACGAGGAAGTGTGCCGCGACGGGAAGCCGCCGCGGCAGAAGATCACGGCGGGCGGCGGCGGCGCCTTCCTGCACCCGACGCACAATGCCGGTGTGGACAAACTGACCGCCGGCGGCCGCACCTACACCCGCGAGTGCGCCTACCCCGATGAAAACCTCTCCACCCGCCTCTGCTTCGGGAATCTGCTCTTTCCGCTGCGCAATCTGAAGTTCATCGGGCTTGCCGGCATGGTGTATCTGTTCACGGCGCTCTCGATGCGGATGGAGATTCCTCCTCCGGATGCGGATTGGACGTGGGCGGCGAAGAAGACGTGCTGGCAGTACTTTGAGTCGGCATCGTTCACCTTCTGGGTCGTCTCGTTGCTCGGGGGCTTCGTGATGTTCACGGACACGCACTCGCGGCTCTACCGCTGGGCCGGCGGCCTGCTGCACGGCTGCACACATCTGCTCGCGACATTCGTGCTCGGATGGTCCACGCTGTTTGCCGCGCGAGCGCTCGGCGCGCCGATGGCCGGGTTCGGCCGGCTCATCGGCTGGTATGTCCTGCCCGCGGTCTGGATCTTCCTCGCCGGTGGAGTGATCGGCTCGTTCATCTTCGGACTTTACCTGCTCGTGTCGCTGAATGTCTTTGGCCGCCACGCAAACGAGGCGTTCTCGGCGCTGGCCATCGAGGACTGGAAGAATTTTCTGCGCTTCAGACTCACCGCGGACGAACTCACCATCTACCCGGTCGGCATCGACCGCGTGCCGCGGAATTGGAAGGAGCAGGACGGCGTGCTGGTGCCGGACGACGACAAGGCCGCCGGGCCGCGGATCATCGAAAGCCGGCCGATCATCATTCCCTGGGGGCCGGCAGCCGATGAACAGCACCCCGGGCATCACTCCGTGAGTGAAGACAAGGGCGAAGACTTGTCTTGATCGCCACGTTTGAATTCCGTAGCATCGCGCCGTCGCCACAAAAAAACGTGGTGAGTTCTTTGACAGATTTTGCGATCCGACAGCTTGAAGCGGAGCACGACAACGTGGCGCTCTGGAGGTCGCCCAAAAATTTCCTGCGGTGTTCGTCATCTGGGACCGATGGCCCGGCCCGATTCGATCGATCCGGGGGCTGCGCGATTCAGGCGGCTTGTCATGCCTTCACTGGAAGACGGCGCCGGTCTAAGCGGGCTCCCACCTGGTTCACAGGGAAACGTGAGCCTCTGGCCCGGACGGCACAGGCGGGATGCTCAAAAGCGCTCCGGCTTCGCGGCCGGGGCGCTTTTCTTTTTGCTGCATCGCAGCAGGTTGTGGTGCATCATCCGGCCATGCGTCTGGCGCTGGCTTTCTCCTTCGTGATCGGATGCGCCGCCCTGAAGGCTGCGCCGCCCGCACCCACGTCCGCGCCTCCGACGGCTCCGGCGAAGGCACCGGAGAAAAAGAAGGAGAAGGCGGCCGTCCCGGCCCCCGCGAAAACGATGCCCGTCGCCGCTGGCTCCAAGCCTCCGACATCGAAGCCCGCACCGCCGCCCGAGGATGGCTACGCGCAGCTCGAGATGATGACGCGCGCGATGGAGATGATCCGTCAGAACTACGTCGATGAGAAAAAGGTCACCTATGCCGACCTCGTGGAGGGTGCGCTCGAGGGCATGCTGCGCAAGCTCGACCCGCACTGCGAGTACATGGGCCGCACGCTCTTCGAGGACATGCAGCGCGAGCAGGGCGACACTTCGGAGGGCGTGGGCATCACCGTGTCGCTGAAGCAGGGCGCGCTCACGATCGTGACCGTGCGAGATGACGGTCCTGCCGCGCGCGCCGGCGTGCTGGCCGGCGACCAGATCGTGCGCATCAATGACGTGCTCACCGATTCCGTCGGCGTGGCGGAGACGATGCAGCTCCTCAAGGGCAAGGCCGGAGAGGCCGTACGCCTCACGGTGCGGCGGCCCGGCACAAAGCAGTTCCTGGATTTCAGCGTCGTGCGCGAGACGCTGACGGAGACTTCCGTGCACGACGCGATGCTTGTTCACGCAAAGCTGGCATCGACCTACAAGATCGGCTACGCGCGCGTGTCACAGTTCACGCAGGCGACGGCCAGGGATCTCAGCGCGGCACTCGACGAGCTGGAGAAGCAGGGGATGCAGGCCTTTGTGCTCGATCTGCGGAACAACCCCGGCGGGCTGCTCGATGTGGCCGTCGCGCTCTGCGGGGAGTTCTTGCCCGACGGCACCGTGGTGGTCACCACCGAGGGGCGCGTCGCCTCGCAGAATGCGCCTCCGTACCGCACGCCCGCGCGGGGCGGCAAGCCGCCGCGGAAGTACCCGCTCGCGGTGCTCGTCAATCACGGCAGCGCCAGCGCCTCGGAGCTGACGGCGGCTGCGCTCCAGGACCTGCGCCGTGGCATCGTGGTGGGCACCACCAGCTTCGGCAAAGGCTCGGTGCAGACCATCCTGCCGATGAAGAACGGCGCGGCGATGCGCCTCACCACGGCGAAATACTACACGCCGGCCCACCGCACCATTCACGAGAGAGGCGTGGAGCCGAACATCGTGTCCGCGCTCACCACGGATGAGGAGCAGAAGATAACAAAATGGCGCGCCAGTCACGGCACCGGCGAGGCCGCTGCGCTGGAGCTGGCAAATCTCGGCGACCGCCAGCTCGAGCGCGCGGTGGATGCGCTCAAGGGCGTGCTCGTCTTCGGTGAGTTCAGCAGGCCGCCCCTGCCCGTGGCCGAGAAAAAGGAGCCTGAGCGCGCGCCGGCGAAGCTCGATGCGCTGCTCGCGCCGACGAAGATCGAATCCCCCGCGGCCGTGACGCCTCCGGCGAAGCCGTAAGGTGCCGGCCATGACTTGCATCCTCGCGCTGGAGACTTCGTGTGACGAAACCGCCGCCGCCATTTGCGACGCGGACGGCGCCATCCTCGCCAGCCGTATCGCCTCCCAGGCGGAGATTCACCGGCGTTACGGCGGCGTGGTGCCCGAGGTGGCGTCGCGGAATCACATCGTGCATGTGCGCCCGCTCGTCGAGCAAGTGCTCGCGGACGCACGCATGACGCTGCGTGATGTGGCCGCCTTCGCCGCCACCAGCGGGCCCGGCCTCGCCAGCTCGCTGCTCATCGGCACGTCAATGGCCAAGGCGCTGGCTGTGGCGGAGCGGAAGCCGTTTCTCGCGGTGAACCACATGGAGGGGCATTTGCTCTCGCCGTTCATGAATGGCGGCACTGGGATGGGGGCCGCGGATGATGAAGCAGAGTGCAGGCCGGAGGCTTCCGCCACCCCTGACACCATCCGACCGAACGTATCTCTCATCGTCAGCGGCGGCCACACCATGCTCGTGCTCGTGCGCCGTGTGGCGGATTACCAACTGATCGGCCGCACGCGCGATGACGCGGCGGGCGAGGCTTTCGACAAGATCGCGAAGATGCTGGGCCTGCCCTACCCAGGCGGCCCCGAGATCGACAAACAGGCGCGCGAGGGCGATCCGCACGCCATCGACTTCCCGCGCACGATGATGGCAGGCGGGAACTTCGAATTCAGCTTCAGCGGCTTGAAGACCGCGGTGCTCTACGAGTTGCCGAAACTGGACTTCACCCGGCCACAGACTCTGCCTGACGTGTGCGCCTCCGTGCAGGAAGCCATCGTCGATGTGCTCGTGGAAAAACTCGTCGCCGCCGCGCGCCGGCATCGTCAGACGCTCGTCACCGTCAGCGGCGGCGTGAGCTGCAACCGTCGCCTGCGGGAAAAGCTCGCCGAGCGCTGCGGATGCGAGTGTTTGCAGCTCCTTCTCGCCCGGCCCGAGCACAGCACCGACAATGCGGCCATGATCGCCTTTGCCGCCGCGCAGCGCTTCAAGCTCGGCAGCCGGTCGCCGCTCGAGGTGGATGTCGATCCGAATCTGCCGCTCGTGACGGCGTGATCCCGGTCCCGTCCGCTGTGGCACCAGCCGGCAAAGCAGGCTGGCTGCTCCGGTCGTCTGCCAAGCTGGCGGGCTGCTGCGCCCGGCCGAAAAAAGCTTGCTCAGGCCTCAGCGCCGGGCGCAGAATCCGCGCTGTTCATGAATCTGACACCACTCACTCTAGTGCCGTTTTTCGTCGCTGTCGCGGCAGGCATCTCGTCCGCGGAGAGCCGTACATGGACGAACGCCCAGGGAAAACAGATCCAGGCCGCGCTCGTACGCGTCGATGGCGGCAATGTGATCTTAAGTCTCGCGAGCGGTCAGCCCGCCACCGTCGCGCTCGCCAGCCTCTCGCCCGCGGACCAGGAGTACGCACGGCTTCACGCCGCCGACACCGCGGGCGATGGCGCGCGCAAGCCCTGGAACCAGCGCAGCATGCCCAGCTCCGTCAGCGAGCGGCAGATCGACATGAACGTCCGCCTCGTCAAGGATTCGCCCGGCGACTACGTGTACCGCTCCGGAAATTTTGAGTTCCGTTCGACGGCGAAGCTCGGCCTCATCGTGATGAACGAAGTGTGCCGCATGTTCGAGAGCACGCACGAGCTGGTGGGCAGTCTGCCCTGGGGCATCGTGCCGCGGCCCGAGGAGGGGCGGCAGGTCTTCATGGCCGAACTCTTCGAGACGCGCGAGCAGTACCTCGCCACCGGCGCTCCCGAGTGGAGCGGCGGCTACTATTCCAGCAAGGACAAGATATTCCGCATCCCCTTCAAGGAACTCGGCCTCTCCTCGAAGGGAAAGGTTTACACCCGCACCGGTCCCATCAACAACGACACCATCACCCACGAGATCACCCACCAGATGATGCACGAGTACCTGCCTTACGTGCCTGTGTGGCTGCTCGAGGGCACCGCCGAGTACACGTCGAATCTCCCTTACAAAGGCGGCGTCTTCAACATCGCCGCCGCCGTCCCCGGCTTCAAAGACATGCGCGCGGAGTTCCGCAAGCCGCGCCAGCGCGGACTCTCCTTCTACCGCCGCTACGCCCCGAAGTGGATCGGCGTACCGGAGCTGTGGCGTTTTACCACCTCCATCACCGAACGTGACGGAAACAGACCGGCCGCCGTGCCGGAGAAAAAACAGGACGCCTCCGGCGGCGTGACTCCAGGCCAAGTGCCCGGCCCATTGAATGTCACCCTCGTCACGAAGCCCGAGGACCTCGCCGACCGCTACTTCTCGTCTCACACACTCGTCTTTTTCTTCGTACATCTAGACGGCAGCGGCAAGGGCGAGCGACTCAAACGCTACTTTGACGCCTTGTATGAGGAGAAGAAGAAGTGGCCGTCCTTCTGGAAGGAAGTCGGTGCCTACAACAAGAAGCTCGACGAACTGCGGCCCGCATATGCCGCCTACCGCCAGGCGATGGACGAATTCATGAAAATGCCCGGCGTCAAAGACCTCGGCGGCGGCCGCTTCGAGTACCCCAAGAGCCTCACCCCGCCGCAGGCCCCGCCCGCCGCGCCAAAAGTGCCCGTTCCGCCCGACAACACCGACCCCGGAGCCGTGCGCACCAAACATCTCGACGTCCTCCTCGACGGCCGGACGCTCGAACAGCTCGAATCCGAAGTTCGCGCCGCCTATCAGAAAATCGGCGCGCCGCTATGACGGCGGCGGCACGGAGCGGGAAGACATTCACCTGCGGTGACGAGATGCGCAGAGTTGCCGCCGGAAAAGACCCGCCGGCAGGCGCGAACACGGTGCTCCGCGGCAGAGATGCGCGGTCCATTCGTGATGCGTTTCCGGCGGGAAGCAGCGGCTTTCACGACCTCCGTCCGGTGAGTCGGAAGAAGAGTGGCGGCAGGTTGAGATCGTCTTCAGAAACGTACTCGTGCTGATCGTCGCGTTCAGCGGCCTCGCCTGTCCGGGGCTGCGCATCAGCCCACGGCGAGGCAGTGGATCTGCTTGATGCCTTGTATCTTCTCGAGTTCGGAGATGACGGCGGCTGACGGGGCGGAGTCGAGCGTGAGGATGGTGAGCGCGGTGCCGCCTTCCTTGTTACGGGCGAGCGACATGTCGGCGATGTTCACCTGGTTCTTGCCGAGGATGGTCGAGTAGGCGGCGATCATGCCGGGGCGGTCGATGTTCTCGATGAGCAGCAGCGTGCCTTCCGGACGTGCTTCGACGCGGCGGCCGTTGATCTTCACGATGCGCGGATCGCCACCGAAGAAGGTGCCGCTGATGGTCGCGGTGTCGCTGCCATTCGTGACCTGCACTTCGATGAGATCGTGGAACTCGGTCGGTTCCGGCACGCGGCTTTCGGTGAAGCGGAGACCGAGGTTTTCAGCAACGCCGTTGGCGTTGATGTAGTTCACGTTCTCAGCGCCGCACGGGCGCTCGAGGTAGCCTTTGAGCACGGCGCGTGAGACGAGCGTGGTGTCGATGCTGCCGACCTTTCCGCTGTAATTGATGCGCAGCACGTTCGAGCGCGCCGGGGCGATTTGCGAAATGAGGCGGCCGAGCAGCTCGCCGAAGCGCAGGAAAGGACCGACTTCGGCGAGAATCTTCGGATCGACGTTCGGCATGTTCACCGCGTTCACGATCGTGCCTTCGAGCAGGTTGTGCATCACGGCTTCGGCGATTTCGATGCCGACGTTTTCCTGCGCTTCCTCTGTTGAAGCACCGAGGTGCGGCGTGAAGACCGTGTTTGGCGCTTTCAGCAGCGCGTAATCCGCGGGCGGCGGCTCGGTTTCGAAGACGTCCACCGCAGCGCCGCCGACCTGGCCGCTTTCGAGGCCTTTGGCGAGCGCGTTGTCGTCGATGAGGCCGCCGCGAGCGCAGTTGATGATGCGCACGCCCTTCTTCAGCGCGGCGATGCGCTTCTCATTGAGCATGTGCTTCGTCTCCGGCGTCATCGGCATGTGCATCGTGATAAAGTCGGCATTGCTCACCGCACCGTCGATCGTGTCGCTGAGTTCCACGCCGAGGCTTTCAGCACGGTGCTTCGAGAGATAGGGATCGTAGGCCACGACCTTCATGCCGAAGGCCATCGCGCGCTTCGCAAACTCGGTGCCGATGCGGCCCATGCCGAGCACGGCGAGCGTCTTGCCGAACACCTCCGTGCCCGAGAAGCTCTTCCGGTCCCATTTGCCAGCGACGATGCTAGCATGTGCCTGGGGTGTCTTGCGCGCGAGGCTCATCATCAAAGTGAACGCCTGCTCCGCAGTCGAGATCGTGTTGCCGCCGGGCGTGTTCATCACCACGACGCCGCGTTTCGAGGCGGCAGGCACGTCGATGTTGTCCACGCCGACGCCGGCACGACCGATGACTTTGAGGCCGGCGGCCGCTTCGATCACCTTCGCCGTCACCTTCACGCCGCTGCGCACAATGATCGCGTTTGCGTCCTTCGCCGCTTCCGCGAAATCTGCCTCGGCTTTAAGACCGAGCTTCACCTCGACTTCAAAAGATGGCACGGACTTCAGAAGTTCGATGCCTTTTTCAGAAATGGGATCAGCGACGAGGATTTTGAATTTGGACATAGTCAGGCGGCGATGCGGGGAATGCGGACACTAGACAAGAATGCCACGCCGACAACCCGCAAAGGCGGTGTTTTTCCGCGCTGCGGCGGTCTTGCGCGGGCGCTGGATACTGGCCGCGTGCATCTGCACTCGCACCGGCGTTTGCTCCCAGCTTGATTTCAGGTATTCTCCGCGCCCCATGGCACTCGCAAAAGTCACCCAAGTCGCCGGAACCGGCGTTTACGTCCCAGGTTCAGACATCGATACGGACCGCATCATTCCCGCCCGCTTCATGAAGTGCGTCACCTTTGACGGACTCGGCGAGTATGCCTTCTATGACGTCCGCTATGACAAGGACGGCAAGCTCAAGGGCCATCCGCTCGACGATCCGCGCTTCAAGGGCGCCGGCATCCTGCTTTCCGGGTCGAACTTCGGCTGCGGCAGTTCCCGTGAGCACGCACCGCAGGCGCTCTATCGCTTCGGCATCCGCGCCGTCATCGCCGAGAGCTTCGCCGAGATATTTTTCGGCAATTGCACCACGCTCGGCATCCCGTGCGTCGTCGCGTCTGGTACGGACATCCGCATGCTGGCCGCCGAGATCGAGCGCAATCCGCAGCTCGAAGTCACCGTCGATGTCGCCGCCGGTCGTGTGTCGTTTGAAGACCAGGACTTCCCCATCAGCGTCCCCGACACCGCCCGCGAAGCCCTCACCACCGGCCAGTGGGACCCCATCGCGGGCCTCCTCGAGAACAAGGAAGCCGTGCATCAGCGCATGACGGCGCTCGGCTGGGTGTGAGCGCAGAAGCACCCTTCACGATCCGCCAGTCTTCTCCGTCGCGGGCGGTGATTCAAACGCCTCGGTGACCGGCTTGCCGTCGAAGTCTGCAGGCAGCGGCACATTGAGCAGCCAGAGGGCGGTGGCTGCCGTGTCGAATGTGTTCACCGCAGTGGTGATGGAGTGGCCTTTCTTCACGCCTTTGCCCCAGGCGATCCACGGGATGTTTCGGTCGTCCGGTGTGTCATCCTTGTGATTCTTTCCCGTGCCGCCGTGGTCGGCGGTGACGAGCACGATACTCGAGTCCGTGAGGCCGGCCTTTTCGATGGCGCGGACGATCTGGCCGAGCGCCTGATCGCATACCTTGAACGCCTCCTTCTGCTCGGGTGATCCCCAGCCGGACTTGTGTCCCGCGGCATCAGCGTCAGGGAAGTGGATGAAGCAGAGACGCGGCTTCTTTTCGGGAATCCACGAAGAAGCTCCCTTTGCCACCGTCTGGCACGGCACCACGCGCTTCTCGATCTCGTCGGCACCGGCCACGGGTGCGATGTCCTGCGGGCCGCCGAAGTCGAAGACATCGAGCGAGTCCTTCTGCCACAGATGACGGAACTTCACCTTCCCCACAAAGGCGGCGGTGACGGCGGCCGCATCTCCCTGCTTCACCAGCGAGAAGACCGTGGGCACCTTCACCACGCCGCGGATGGGCATGTAGTCATTCCACAGAACCTGGTGCTTGTCCGGCCCGAGGCCGGTGAGCATCGAGGTGTGCGAGGGCAGCGTCTTCGGCGGCAATATTGTGTTGGCCGTCCATGTGACCGCGCCTTCAGCAGCGAGTTTCTTGAGCACCGGCATCTCCGCCTCGTGGATGACCTTCGGCTTTCCTCCGTCGATGCTGACGATAAAAACGTGCTCCGCACGCGGTGCGGCGCTGAGAGTGGAGGTGAGGACGGCGAGTGTGAGGACGAACAGCGGGCGCATGATCGGGTGATGATGAGTTGGTGGATGACGGGTGGAAGCGGGGCGCGGTGGAAAACGGACCGCAGTGGCAGGAAACGAAACAAGAGGGTCGATTCGGACGACTGATTTGCGCGCACACCGTGATCAACCAGCCACCATCAACCCACCACATCCAGCACCTGCCCCCTCACTTCTTCCCCACCCACTGCGCGATCGGCACGACGGGTACGGACGGGGCGTCGGTGCCGAGGGCGAAGGCCACGGCGATGCGCTGCTCGCCCTTCGCCCCCTTGAGCCGCACCTTGAGCACCTTCACCTTTTCCTTTTGCAGATCGCGGTTGCGCACATCGCCCGGCGGCTTCGCGGGCGGATCCTCGACGACGAACTCCGCGCCCGCGGGCGAGAGCAAGGCGGCGGTGAGCGTGGCTTTGCCGGAGGTGAGCGTGGCCTTGTTGCCCGCCGCGGTCACGTCGGTCTTTGTGTGCATTTGCCAGTCCACTTCGGAGGTGCCCTTGATGACAAGGTCGTCCTGTAGCAGCACGTAGGGCTGGGTACCGCGCATCATCAAGATGCCCCGGAGCGCGGACTTGGCCTTGTGGTAGGCATCCGTCATGTTCAGGATGGCCACGCCTTTCTCGGCCGATGATTGGAAGGCGGCGCCACTGAAAGCCGCCTTTGCATCGAGTTCCTGATTGCCCGGCAGCGTGACGGGCTTTTGATTCTTCGGCGGCGGCCCCTTGCCCGCAGGCTTCTTCGGCTCGGGCTTCTCCTCCTCGTCCTTGCCGCCGAGCACCAGGGTGTTCTGGCCTTTGGTGCCTTCGAGATAGAGGGCGTAGCGCTTGTTGCGGTCAGGTACATCGGGGCTGAAGCCCGGCGCCTTGTCGTCCTCGGGGCCAAGTTCCTCCGCCCAGCGGACGCCACCGGCATCGAGCACAAAGCTGCCGATGTCGAGCTGCGCGGCGGGCACTTCGTTCCTGCCGCCCTTCATGGCCACGTACATGGCCGCCGGGCTGTCCCACGAGCTGCGCAGGGCGGCCGCCTCGCCACCCGGTGCCATGAAATCGAGCGCTTCCGGCGTACGGTAGCCGGCCGCCTGCGGGTTGTGATAGATGAGCTGGCCGGCGAGGTCGAGGAAGGCTGCTTTGTCCACGGAGTCATCCCCTTTGGCCGGCAGCGCCGCCGTGGCGGGCAGGCCGGGATTCCCGTGCACGCCGCTCAGCCAGCTCGACACCCAAGTGCGGGCCAGCGGGGCCTTCTTCGCATCGCCGTAGTTGAACACGTACTTCGTCGGTCCGGTGAGATGCATGCGCACGGCACCGATCTCCGGGATGCCCTCCAGCACGCTGAGACCAAAGTCGTTCCCACACGCCGAGCGCAGCGTCTGGAGCACCATCGCCACATGATCCATCACCCGATCCCCTGCCTCCATGCCCTCGGGCCAGACGCCGCCGGGAGAAAACTGCGCCAGACCCTTGCTGAACATCTTGCCCACGGGCTCCAGCGCCTTCTTGGCGGCCGGCGGATCGTCATCCACCATGCAGATGGCTGCGAGGACGAGCGCCGAGTACATGCCCATCTCGTCGGCATCGACGAGTTCGGGGCCTTCCGGCTCGCGTTTCTTCGGCGCCTTCGCCGGAGTCTTGTCCTTCTGCGGCTGGGTGCCTGGCTCCACCTTCTTCGCCGTCGCCGGCACCGGCTCGTTCTTGAGATGTGCGGCGATGGGGTCCACGCCCTTGAGATGGATGAATTCCTTGAGCTTGGCGAGCTGCCCCGCATTGAAGCCGTCCTTGAACCAGTCGTAGGCCAGCACACCCGCTATGAGGTGGTCCGTCGTCACCGTCGGCTCGCCCGGATACCAGTCGCCGTACACATTGTCGGTGACCGACACCATCTCGCGCACGGCACGCTCCTTCCACTTTGGATCACCGTCGATGAAGTTCAGCGCGCCGAGCAGCGCCACGCGGAAGAGCGTCTGGCTGCCAGGGTTCACCGGGCTGGCCTCGGTGATGTACACGCGTGTCATCTCCGGCTTGGCCAGCAGCAGCTCGCCGCTCTTCTTCAGATTCGCCAGCATCGCCACGGCCGCCGGATCCTTCGCCGCCATGTCCTTGAGGGCGGCCCAGCCCTGCGCGTTTTGCAGCAGCCGCGGGCGCACCCGCTGCACGCTCTTCACGAAGTCGGAGCCGGCCGGACCTTTGAATCCGCGCGCCGCGATCGTCTTAAACTCCGGCTTCGGCGGCGCGGGCTGTCCCTTCGGCGCTGCGGCAGTCTTCACCGGCGCGGCCGGTGCGGCCGGCTTTGTGCCTGGAGCGGCGGGCGCGGCCGCAGGCGTCGGTGTTGGTGTCGGCGGAGCCGTCAGCTTCTGCCGGATATAGGCGATGTCCGCTTCATTGAGGCGTGCGACAGGAAGCTCGAACTCCTTTCCCTCCGCATTGCGGATTTTCACGGTCCGCGTCGTCGCATCCGCGCTCACATAAGCCGCCTCGACCGTCTTGCCGCTGGCCTTGTCCGTCCAGGTGCGCATCTCCTGCGCGCCCGCCCGTGCCAGAGGCATCACGGCAAGAATAGAAATAAAAATCCGGGCGAGAGACAAGTGCGTTTTCATGGCGGTGGGCGGCTGGTGGACGATCAACGGAAACGGCCCGCGCACGGCGAACCTAGCCGGGCATCTTGGACGAACCGCGCCCGGCGCGCAACTCCGACGCAACGGGCGGCAAGCACCGCCCAACCACCCGCCGCTCACGCCTGACCGGCATACCACGCGAGCGCCTCGCGCAGGCCGGCTTCGATGCGGTGCGTGGGTGCGTAGCCGAGCAGCGTCTGCGCCAGCGTGATGTCGGCCTGCGAGTGGCGGATGTCGCCGGCACGGAAGTCGCGGTACACGGGCTGCGCCTGCGCCACATCGGGGTCGTGCGCGGCAAGGCCGTCGCGGATGGCGGCAAAGAGATCGTTCAGCGTGGTGCGCCCGCCGAGCGCCACGTTCATCACCTGGCAGTTTACGTCTGGGTTTTCGCTGGTGGCGGCGAGGAGGTTTGCCTGCACGACGTTGGCGACGTAGCAAAAGTCGCGGGAGGTGGTGCCGTCGCCGTTGATGAAGACGGGCTCGCAATTCCGGAGTGCGGCCACCCACTTCGGCACGACAGCGGCGTACGGGCCGTCTGGATCCTGGCGCGGGCCGAAGACGTTGAAGTAGCGCAGGCCCACGGCGGAAAACTTGAAGCAGCGCCAGAAGACGCGGCCGTAGCCCTCGCACATCGCCTTGCTCGCCGCATAGGGAGAAAGCGGCTGGCCGGTGCGGCTCTCGATCTTCGGGAGGCCCTCGTCATCGCCATAGACGGAGCTGCTGGAGGCATAGGTCATGCGCCTCGCGCCGGCCTCGCGCGCGGCCATGAGCATGTGCAGCGTGCCGGTGACATTGGCGGCATGGGTGTCCGCCGGGCGCTCCAGCGAGCGCGGCACGCTGCCGAGCCCGGCCTGGTGCAGCACGTAGTGCGCGCCCTCGCACGCGCGCCGGCAGGTGTCGAGGTCGCGCACGTCGCCATCGATGAAACGGAAGTTCGCGCGCACCGGGGAGGGCACGCGGGATAGCACGTCGTCGATGTTCGAGCGGCGGCCGGTGATGAGGCTGTCCATCATGACGACTTCCTGTCCGAGCGAGAGGAGCGTCTCCACGAGGTGCGAGCCGATGAAGCCTGCGCCGCCGGTGACTAGCCAGCGCGCGGGCCGGGCGCGGAGCTGGTCTTGCAGTTGTTCGTAACGCGTCATGGGAAATCGGGATCGGGTGCGCGCGCGCAGCGGGTGCCGCGCCGTCTGGCCGCCTGCCATCGCATGAAAAGACGCTGGAGCGCAACGGGCATTTCGAAAAATCTCCGCAGTCCCCGATTCCGTGCGCGGTGCTCCAGTCTTCCGTGCCAGGGAGTCACGCACCAGGCCTCGGCGGCGGCGGCACGATGAGCATCGGGATGCGCGCGCGGTGGCGCACGGACTCGATGGTGCTGCCGCGCAGGATATCGCCCACGATGCCGTGGCCGTGCGATGCCATGGCGATGAGATCGACGCCTTCATCCTGCGCCACCTTGAGAATCTGGTCCGGCGGATTGCCGAGCGCGAGCTGCGTGGTGACGCCCAGTCCGGTCTCCCCGCGCAGCTTCTCGGCCGTGTCTTCGAGGTATTTCCAGTCGGCGCGCATTTCCTCGGATTCGGCGAGATTGAGCTGGTGGAAGTTTCGCGCCACCCAGCCGTCGGCCACATGGAGCAGCAGCAGCTCGCTTTTCATCAGCGAGGCCAGCGAGGCGACAGCAGCGAGGATTTCCGCGTCGGAGGAGGTGGTGTCGAGCGTGACGAGAATCTTTTTGTACAACATGGCCTTGTCGGGCGGCGGGGATGCCGTGTGGGTCTTCGATCAGGATGCCGGCGCGAAGAAGTCGACGAGCAGCTTCAGGTTCAGAACGATGATGACGATGGCGCAGGTCCAGGCGAGCGCCTTCACCCACGGCGGGTTCACAAAGCGGCCCATCTTCAGCTTCTCGCCCGTGAAGATGAGCAGCGGCACGACGGCGAAGCTCAGTTGCATGGAGAGGATCACCTGGCTCCAGACCAGCAGGTCCGTCGTCTTGCCCTCGCCCCACCAGCCGATGACCACCATCGCCGGCACCACGGCGATGAGCCGCGTGATGAGCCGCCGCAGCCATGGCGCGAGGCGGATGTTCAGAAAGCCTTCCATGACGATCTGGCCGGCCAGCGTGCCGGTCAGCGTGGAATTCTGCCCGCTGGCCAGGAGCGCGAGCGCGAAGAGCGTGCTGGCCACGCCGACGCCGAGCACCGGACTGAGGAGCTGGTGGGCATCCTGGATCTCCGCCACCTCGTGATGGCCCGTGGTGTGAAACGCGGCCGCCGCCACGATGAGAATGCCCGCATTGATGAAGAGCGCGAACATCAGCGCAAAGGTGGAGTCCAGCGTGGCAAAGCGGATGGCCTCCGCCTTGCCATCCTCGGTGCGCTCGAAGTTCCGCGTCTGCACGATGGAGCTGTGCAGGTAAAGGTTGTGCGGCATCACCGTGGCCCCCAGGATGCCAATCGCCACGAAGAGCATCTCGCGGTCCTGGAAGATCGCAGCCGAAGGCAGAAAGCCGCGCGCGATATCGCCCAGGTCTGGCTTTGCAAAAATCAGCTCCGCCAGGAAGCAGCCGCCGATGGTGAGGATGAGGGTGATGACCAGCGCCTCCACGTAACGGAAGCCCCTGTGCTGGAGCATCATCACGATGAGCACATCGAGAGTCGTGATCGCACAGCCCCAGAAGAGCGGGATGCCGAAGAGAAGCTGCAGTCCGATGGCCGAACCCACGATCTCCGCCAGATCACACGCCGCAATGGCCGCCTCGCACAGCAGCCAGAGCACCCACACCACCGGCCGCGAGTAGTGATCTCGGCAAGCCTGAGCCAGATCGCGGCCGGTGACGACGCCGAGCTTCACGCACAGGTGCTGCAGAAGGATGGCGATGAGATTGCTGAGGAGGATGACAAACAGCAGCGTGTAGCCGTAGCGCGAGCCGCCCGCCAGATCCGTGGCCCAGTTTCCCGGATCCATGTAGCCCACCGAGACGAGAAAGCCCGGCCCCGCGAAAGCGAGCATCTTGCGCCAGAACGACGACGAGCGCGGCACGGGAACCGAGCGGAAGACCTCGGGCAGCGTGTCGCCGCCCTTTGTCCGCCAGCCGGGTTCGACGGGATCCTCGGTCAAGTCGCGCATGGGCGCTGACTTAGGCTGGGCTAAGTTTCTTTGCAAGGACAAGTTTAGTTTGTGCGGCTTGCGCGCCGCGTCCGGCCGCGCCATCCTCGCGCGCCCCATGCCAGGAAAGCGTCAGGAACCCACGGCCCACGTCCACTCACCGGCCATCGAGGACTACCTCGAGCAGATTCACAATCTGATCGAGGCCAAGGGCTACGCCCGCGCCGCCGACATCGCCGCGAACCTGCGCGTCTCTCAGGCCAGCGTGACGAACATGATCCAGAAACTCGACGCCGGGGGCTACCTCATCTATGAACGCTACCGCGGCGTGGTGCTGACGGATGCGGGACGGAAGATCGGCCAGGAGATCGCGCGGCGGCACGAGGTGCTCACGCGGCTGCTGGCAGGCTTCGGCATCGACTCCGCCACGGTGCATCACGATGTGGAAGGCATGGAGCACCACATCAGCCGACAGACGCTCGAGGTGCTGACGCTGCTGATGGAGGAGCTGGAAGGAAACGCGGACCTCAAGCGCAAGCTCAAGCGCCGGCTTCGCGCAAAATGAAGGCCCCGGCCGGTTCCACCGGCCGGGACTTCGGATTCGCGATTCGAGCCGCCGGATGGCGCGGCGCTCACTCGCCATAGGCCGTCTCGCCGTGCTCGGAGAGGTCGAGACCCTGGCGCTCTTCGTCCTCAGTCACGCGAAGCGGCATGAAGATGGAGATCACCTTGAGAATCGCGTAACTCGCCACGCCGGAGAGGATGACGGTGTAGATGGCGGCGAGAAGCTGGGTGACGAGTTGTTTTCCGATGGCGAAATCACCCAGGCCGCCGGCGAAGGACTTGGAGCCGAAGACCGCGAGCAGGATCGTGCCGACGAAGCCGCCCACGCCGTGCACGCCGAAGACGTCGAGCGAGTCGTCATAGCCGAACTTTTTCTTGAGCTTCGCGCACGCGAGCCAGCAGATCATGGCCGAGCTGGCACCGATGCAGACGGCGCCAACGGGACCCACGACACCCGAGGCGGGCGTGATCGCCGCGAGTCCCGCGATGGAACCCGTCGCAATGCCCAGCGCGCTCGGCTTGCCGAGCACCAGCCACTCGATGCCCATCCAGGTGAGCGCCGCCGTGCAGGCGGACAGATGCGTGACCGTGATGGTCATGGCCGCCGCGCCATTGGCCGCCACCTGGCTGCCGCCATTGAAACCGAACCAGCCCACCCACAGCATCCCCGCGCCGACGATGGTGAGCGGCAGATTGTGCGGGATGAAGGCGGTGTGTGGGTAGCCTTTGCGCGGCCCCACCACCAGGCAGAGCACCAGCGCGGCCACGCCCGCGGTGATGTGCACCACGATGCCGCCCGCAAGGTCCTTCACGCCGGAGAGGCCGAGGAAGTCACCCGCCACCTTTGCCCCCTCGCTGTGCCAGACGCCATAGCAACACGGCACATAGACAACGAGGCTCCACACGAGGCTGAAGATGAGCATGGCCTTGAACTTCATGCGCTCGGCAAACGCGCCGATGAAAAGACCGGGTGTGATCAGAAAGAACATCGCCTGGTACGCGAACCACAGGACCTCGGGGATGTTCTTGTAGTCGCCGCGCACCGTGTCGGGCGTGACACCGCCCAAGAATGCACGGCCCAGTCCGCCGATGAGCTTCCCGTCGCCCGAGAACGCGAGCGAGTAGCCGCACACGAGCCACAGCAGGCTCAGCGCGCAGGTGAGCACGAAACACTGCATGTAGATGGAGAGCGTGTTTCGTGCCTTCACCAGCCCCGCGTAAAAGAGCGCGAGGCCGGGAATCATCATGAAGAGCACGAGCGCGCTGGAGGTCAGCAGCCAGGCTGTGTCACCTGCGCTGATGGTGGATGCGGGTTCCGCGGCAGACGAAGACACGGCGAAAGCCAGACTCGCGAGGAGTCCGGTGAGCGCCGTTTTCATCAGCCGCGCCTTAAGGAGCGGTGGGTTGGATGTCATGGTTGGTGCCCCGGCTGAAAGCAGGCCGCGTGCCAAAAGCCCAGGCAGTTTTTGGGGGCATCCACCACTCCGCCGCCCGGTGCGCCACCATCCGGCTTCTGCCTCGGCTCCGCCGTTCCCGGAGGCGCATTCCTTGCGGCCGCCAGGCCGCGCCAGCTTCGATCACCTTCCGAACCAGCCCTTCACCTTCAGCTTGCGGGAGAAAATCTTGTCCCCTGCCGCGACGAAGAGCTGGTCGTGGTCTTTGCCGGCGAATTCCACGCTCACGACTTTCCCCGCTGCCACGGGCTTCGCGATGATGCCCGACAACCGTCCCGCCGGATCAAATATTTGCACGCCGAGATCCGTCGTCACGAACCAGCGGCCTTTCTCCTCCGTGGTCATGCCATCGCCGGCGGCTCCATCGTTCCCCGCCGTGGTCTGCATCGTCATGTATGGCGCGGCCCCCGTCAGCGAGCCGTCGGCTTCGATGCGCCAGGTCCAGACATTCTTCCCGCCGTAGTCGGAGACTGCCAGCGTCTGCTCGTCGGTGGAGATGGAGATGCCGTTCGGCTTCGTGACATGGCCTTCATCGGCGATGCGGTGCTGCCGGTCCGGCGTGATGCAGTGGATGCGCTTCGTCGGCGTCTCGGTGAAATAGACGAAGCCCTTCTTTGTCACGACGAGGTCGTTGCACTTCACTCCGGTGGCGAGCACATCGACCTTGCCATCGCTGTCGATCGAGATCACGCGCTGCTCCTTGTTGTGCGTGGCATACAGCTTGCCGTCGGCGCCGAACTGCAGGCCGCTGATGCCGGGAAGATTGTCGTGCACGAGGGAAATCTGACCGCCGGCCGCGTCGAGCCTGTACACGCCCTTGCCGGCTTTCACATCGGTGAACCATAGGTTGCCCGCCGCGTCGGTGCAGAGCCCGTCGGTGAAAGTCTGTCCGCTCACGACTTCCTTCCACGGCTCGTTGTCGATGAGGAACTCGTGCAGCGAGGTGTCCTGCGCGTGGGTGACGAGAGCGAAAAGGGCGGAGCAGAGAGTGGCGAGAGGTTTCATGATTGGAGAAGAGCTGTCGGAGTTCAGTATTCGGTATTGAGTTTTCAGTGGAGAGTGTCACAGCTTCGGAAGGCGGGTACTCGGCTTCATCACTGAAAACTGAATACCGAATGCTGAACACCGGCCTCGCTCACTTCACATCCCGCCACAGCCAGCGCATCGTTTCGGGGAACAAACTCGCGCCGTGCTTGCCATTGTGCGTGCCTTCACCGAGGACGAACTGGTAGTCCCAGCCCGCGAACTTCAGCGCGGCGGCCATGTCCTGATTGGCGAGCGGCCAGTTGCCGAACTGGTTGTCGAGATCGTTTTTGCCGTCCTGGAGGAAGACGCGGATCTTGCGGCGCTGCTCGAGCGCCTGTTTGAGCTCGGGGGTGTTGTAGGTCTGCTGCGAGTTCTCCAGCTTTGTCTGGCGAATCTTCGCGGGATAGCCATAGCCGCCGCGGATGTTGGTGAACGAGCCGATGTGGCTGACCACCTTGCGGAAGGCATCCGGACGCTCCCACGCGACGGTGAATGCGCAAATGCCGCCGCTGCTCGCGCCGCAGATGGCGCGGTGTTCGGGATCGCCGCTGAGCTTGTACGTCTTGCCGACCTCGGGCAGGATTTCCTCGAGCAGGAAGCGCGAGTAGAGGGCATCTGGCGTGTCGTACTCAAAGCTGCGGTTGCTCCTCGGCTTCTCCTTTGCATCGGCGGGAGGAAAATTGCCAGGGCTGATGAAGATGCCGATGGTCACCGGCATCTGGCCGGCGTGAATTAGATTGTCGAAAACCCAAACGGCGTTGTTCGGGCCGCCGAACTTCGGATCCTTCTCGTTCGCCTTGCCGCCGTCCTGGAAGACCATCACGCAGGCCGGTTTGCCCGCATCGTACTGCGCGGGGACATAAATCCACCAGTCGCGCACCGTGCCGTCGAAAATTTTGGAGTGCCATGGCTCCATTGCGAGCACCTTCCCGTGCGGTACTCCGTCCTTCGGAAGCGAATCCGGCCCCAGGACATACTGGTCATCCTGCGGCGCGGCGGACAGCGGTGAAAGTGTGGCGATGGCGAACGACAACAGAAGAAGATGCTTCATGAGGTGATGCGGAACGGCAGCAGCCCGGTGATCTTGCAGCACCGGGGGCGCGCGGCTCGTACCGACGCATCACCCGCCGACTTTCGACATCTCCACCTTCCCTTGCCGGGCCGTCGCGGGCGTGCGCTGCTCGCTGTAGCGGTCGTCGCGCGCGGACCAGATGGCGCTGATCGCCGAGGCGATCGCGGCGTCATCGAGCGTGGAGCGAAGCAGCGCGCGCAGATCGTGCCCGTGGGTGGCAAAGAGGCAGGTGAAGAGTTTGCCCTCGGCGGAAACACGCGCGCGTGTGCAATCGCGGCAAAAGGGCCCCGTGACGGATGAGATGACGCCGATCTCGCCACCGCCGTCCGCGTGGCGGAAGCGTGCCGCCACTTCTCCCGCGTAGTTTGGCGGCAGAGCCTCGAGCGGCAGCTCGCGGCTGATGGCGCGGATGATCTCATCAGCCGGGACTACGTCGTCCATGCGCCACGCATTGGTGCCGCCCACATCCATGAATTCGATGAAACGCAGGATGTAGTCCGGCCCGCGGAAGCGGCGTGCCATGGGGACGATCTCGTGTTCGTTCACGCCGCGCCTGACCACCATGTTGATCTTCACCGGCGCGAAGCCCGCCGCGAGCGCGGCATCAATGCCCTCCATCACGCATGCCACGGGAAAGTCCACGTCGTTCATCGCGCGGAAGGTCGCGTCATCAAGCGCATCCAGGCTCACCGTCACGCGCTTGAGTCCCGCCTGCCGCAAAGCCAGCGCCTGCGCGGCCAGTGCCGAGCCGTTCGTCGTAAGCGTGAGATCCTTGATCCCGTCGATGGAGGCGAGCATTTCGACCAGCGCCGGCAGGTCACGCCGCAGAAGCGGCTCGCCGCCGGTGACGCGGATTTTCTCCATGCCTAGTCCGGCAAAGATGCGCGCGAGCCGCGCCAGCTCCTCGAAGGTGAGGATGTCGGTCTTTGGCAGAAAGGCGTGATCGCGCCCGAACACCTCCTTCGGCATGCAGTAGGCGCAGCGGAAATTGCAGCGGTCCGTCACCGACAGGCGCAGGTCACGCATCCGCCGCCCCAGCGTATCGGGCGGCGCGGCCGAGGAGATGCCGGCGGCAGGTATATCCACATCCGTTGATACGCCGGGCCATGCTGGCAGGCAACGCTTCATACATCCCCCTGCATCAGTGCAGTGCGGCGCACCCCAGGCGCGAGACTGCGGCGTCTGCACCGCGCAGCGAGAGCGCATATGGACCCTTCACCGCCGGCAGCCGCGCGCAGAGGGACCAGCGGTCACCGGCGAAAACCTCCACCCTGTCATCTTCGACAAACACCAGCACGCCGCACGGCGCGCGCCCGTCCAGTTCGAGCGCCAGCTCACTCCAGCACAAGCCCCTTCCATCGAGAATGCGAAGCCGGTCCCGAGCCAGCGACACCTCACCAAGCGGCGCGAACGACAGCCGTACTTCGCCGCCCGGGCCCGTGGTCTCGATCCGCATCGCCGCGGCGAAGTCGCGCCATGCGCCGGGGATCGCGCGAGGAGTCTCCGCAAGCCGGGCGTCGTCGAATGATCTCCATGGCAGGGCCTCAAACGTCCGGGCAAGCTTCGCCGGCAGCCGCGTCGCGAGCCCGCCATCGGGAAGAGCGTAAACCTCCCGCGCCAGCGCGAGATGCCCGCCCCACTCCTGCTTCTCCGGCGTCGCGGGCGTGAGCGGGATCCACCCGAACATGAAGGTGCCCTCGTCCCCGTCGCGCGCGACTTGCGCTGCGCAGAGATCCTTGCCGTCGAGCACGCCGCCGTGCGCCCACGGTCCCTGCGGCCGTGCCGCCGTGAAGTACTCGGGCCGCCCGACCGAGTGCCGTGCGTAGATGCTCGTGAGGAGGTACCACCGCGTGCCGATCTGAAACATCTGCGGACACTCCGGCTCTCCCCGATCGACGAGATCAAGCACCACGCCGTGATCGTTCCAGTGCTGCAAGTCCGTCGAAATGGCGAGGCTCACCGCGCCGCCCGTCTCCTTCGGCCTTCCCTTTGCCCACGTCGTCATCACGCAGCCGTAGCTCTTCATCTCCGGAATCCAGAACACGAACGGATCGCGCCGCCGCTCGTAGTAATCCGCCGCGGGCACGGCAAACTCCTTCGGCGCGCACGACCAGCGGAACAGATCGGCGCTGACAGAGCAGGCCATCCTTCCTTGTGTGTGGCCGTGATAACTGCGCCAGGCCTGCGCGGCCTCGTCGCGAAAGACGCCGAGGACGAAGTAAGGCGCGAACCAGTCGTCCGGCCGCACCGGCTCGTGCACGAGCGCCTCGGGCGTCCAGTGCAGCCAGTCGCGGGAGCGCACCAGCATCGACTCGTATTTGCCGGGCTTGAGGTAATACAAAAAGCACTCGCCGGCGTGGAAGAAGGGATGCACATCCCCGAGCGAATGTCCCTCGGGCTTGAAGTGCAGCCGCGGCGTCTGCGCGGATGCGGCAGCCGTCACGAGCATCGAGAGCAGTGCGACGAGCTTCATCTAACTGTGCATCAGCGCCGTGAGATCCACGCGGCGCCAGACCTCGCGCGTAACACCTCGACGGCGTGACCGGGCAGGTCCGTGCAGGCGCACGATTTCACGAACAGCGCATCGGCCGCATGGACCGCCCGGCGTCTCACGGCAGATGGTGATGTAGCGGTGGCTGTGGCCGCCGGGCAGCGCGACGGAAAATCCTTCCGCCGGCTCCGCGTCCGCGCACGCAGGCACGGTGGCGAGGGCCGAGGCGAGGATGCGGCGGCGGGTGAGATGCATGGTGTGCTTTATCCTCCGCTCTTGAGGTAGCCGATCAAGTCCGCCATGTCCTGTGGCGGCAAGGTCTGCTCGAGCCCTTCGGGCATGAGCGACAGGCCGGTGGCTTTGAGTTCGCGGATGTCGGCGCGGAGGATCGTCTCGCGCACCCCGCCGGGCTGCACCACGTCGATACTGGAGGCAGTTTCGTTGGCGACGACGCCCGTGAGCGTGCGGCTATCACGCGTCGTCACGACGTAGGCGGTGTAGCGCGGATCGACGGCCGCGTTCGGATCGAGAATGGCGGTGACGAAGTCGCCGGCGGGCTTGTTGTAGAAAGCCTTCAAGTCCGGCCCGACAGCCATGCCGGTGCCGATGTAAGTGTGGCAGACGGAGCAGACATTCTTGAAAACCACCGCGCCATGCACCGGATCGGCGCGCAGAGCGGGCACGCCCTGATACTTCGCTATCACCTGGCCCCGCGCGGCTCCATTTGCCGCAGGCAGCAGCTTCTCCGCCAGCGACCGGATTTCCGCCTTCGCGTGATGCGCCAGCGCCTGCCGGCTCGCGGGCGGCACCTCGGCCCCGCTCACGACGTGCGCCTCCACGGCTTTCAACAAGTGCAGCGCCCATTCATCGCGCGCGAGCAGCGCTGTGACTATCGACGCGCGCAGCGATGGTGCCCGCTGGTTCCAGCCGGCAAGCATCAAGTCGGCGATTTTCGCATCCGACGAGCGCGACAGCACGCCGAGCGCGGCCTTTTGCAGCCGGTCCGGAGTCGTCGGGGTCAGGAAGGCGGCCAGCGCGTCCTGATCCCGCGCTGCGTCACTGAAGCCGCGCATGAAAAGGCGCAACGCGGTCTCCCGATATGCCTCGCCGGATTTCTGATCGGTCGCGATCCTGTGTGCGGCGTCGAACAGCGGCTTCACGCGGCCGGCTCCATCGAGAGACGCCAGCTTGATGCCACGGCGGTCGAGCGCGTCCTGCAATTGCACCATGCCGGCGATCTGCCACGGCGCCGGCCGCTCCGAGGCCACCACCTTCAACACCGCGCTGAACTGCTCCGGCGTCTTCGCCTCGGCCGCAGCAGTGGCGATGAGCTGGCCGACGAGGTCCTTCCATCCCGTGCCTTCAGCGGGCGCTTTCATCACCAGATCGAGAATCTCCCGCGGCTGCCGGTCCGATGAGGTAAGCACCGCCGCGCGAAACTCCGCGTCGTCCAGCGCCGTCCGGGCTACGTCGGCCAGCACGGCTGCGGCGCGGGCATCGGCGCTCTCGCCGAGGCTGAGCGCAAGCTGAAAGCGCACGCCGAAGTCGGGATCGTGGGCGAGCTTCGAGCACGCATCGAAGAGATCAGCGCGGCCTTCGCTCAAGCGCAGCGCGTGCCGGCGCACATGCGCTTCGGCATCGCTGAGCGACTGCGCGAGCAGCGCGGATGGCAACGCCTTGAGGCCGTCGAGAACTGAGAGCGCCTGCACGCGCACGGCCGCCTGCTTGCTGGCGGCGGCGAGCTTCATGAGCGGCTCATGCGTGGCGGTGTCGTTGCTCTGGAGCAGCAGTTGATGCACGAGGTCGCGCGTGGTGCCATTTGGCGTGTCGAGCGCAGCCACGAGCGCGGCGGCGTCGAGCGTGGTGAGATCGGCCACCTTGCGCAGCTTGGCGCCTTTCGGGAAGAGGCGGTAGATGCGGCCCATCGCATCACCCAGCCGCGGGTCCAGCTTTGCCAGGCGGTCCGCCGGAATCCACCGCGTGTGTTCGATCACGGCACGATACATATCGACGATGTAAAGCGCGCCGTCGGGACCCGTGCGTACCTGCACGGGTCGCGTCCAGTTGTCGGTCGAAGCGAAGAACTCCCGCGTGCGCTCATCCTCGGGTCGCTTCGCAGTGAAAGTCGCGCCGTCCTCCTGAAGCTGGTAGCGCCGCACCAGATTGTGCGCCACCTCGCCGATGAAAGCGTTGCCGTTGAACTCCGCGCCGAGCAGCACATCGCGGTAGATGCCAAGTCCGCAGGCGGAGGTAATGTGGCCGAGCGACTTGGGATTGTTGAAACGGTCGAGCGGCTGGCTGATGAAGTTCAGCCCGTCTTCGTCCTGCTCCTTTGGCAGATACACGCTGGGCTTCGGCGCGGGCACGTGGGGATTGCGCTTCGCGTATCGCTCAGGCAGCGGGAAATGAAAAATCCAGCGGCTGTTGCTGCAACCGAACCAGTTGTCCCAGTCGTCGCGCTCGCGGCCCTGCTGCGTCACGCCGGAGACGAGCTGCAGCTCGCCCGTGTCGGGCTGGATGCGGATGTCGCGTCCGCTGATGTCCGTCTCCGCGCCGGTGGCCGCGCTGCGCACCTTGCCGCCGAGCAGGCCGTTCGCGCCGTGAATCCAGTTGTCGAGCCCGAGGGCGAGGCTGTTCACGCGTGCGTTGTAGTTGTCGGTGTAAAAGCCGGTGAAGAGCTTCTTCGGCGTCTTGCCTTCCTCGACAAACAGGATGTCCGGTGCGGCGCACACGAGCGCTCCTTCGCGCCAGCAGGTGACCCCGGTGGGAAACGGAATCCCTTCCAGCACGAGCGTGGACCGGTCGTAGCGGCCGTCGCCGTCCGTGTCGGTGAGAATCTTCACGCGCCCGCCGGGCTTCCAGTTGCCGTCCATGCCGTTTGGATAATCCGGCTGCTCCACCACCCACATGCGGCCATGCGCATCCCAGTCGATGGCCACGGGATCCATGACAAATGGCTCGGCGGCGGCTAGTTCGACCGTGAAGCCGTCACGCGTTTTGATGGATGTCATCGACAGCGCCGGCGGCTTCGGCGGCACATCCGCGCGATACATGGCGGAGAATTCACGCGGCATCAACTCGTGAACGGCGGCGATGATCTTCTCCTCAACGCCCGCCGTGAACTTGGCCGGCCGGTCATAGTAAACCATCGCGCCGCCGCCTTCGTAGCCGCCTTCGTCCAGCACGCGCTGCGAGGGGATGTAGCAGAGCGCATCGTTCGAGTAGGCGTCAATCCACAGGCGCGAAGCATCGAACTCGGTCTTGATCCGCAGACCGTAATCGACCGTGACTTCGCCGGGCAGAAACACCATCGCGAGATCGGCGCCGAAGTTCCACACCTGCACGCGGTAAGGCAGCTCCGTCGGCAACTTCTCTCCCCGGTCGAGGCGCGCGAGGTTCTTCTGCGCGATGTAGGCCACGTTCGGCGTCTTCGAGGCCGCATCCTTCTGCAGCATCTCGCGTGTCGGCAGCGTGTCGAGCGGCAGCGTCATCGCCTTCACCCGTGCTTCGATTTTCCCGCCGATGGATTTGTGCGGCGCACCGAGCAGCCGCGTGACTTCCTTTGCCACCTCCTCGCCGTGCTGCACGGCCAGCTCCACCGTGCCGCGCGGATGCGGATTCTGATCCGCGCCGCAGCCGATGCCGATGAGCGCGACGGCACCAGGATGATCGCGTTCGATGCCGACCATCGCGGTGCCCGGCCAGTCGCCGTGCAGCTTGTTGAAGGAGAGCGTCGTCGCGTGGCAGGCGTAGTTTGCGAAGACCGCGCGCAGCGCGCCGTCGGCGCCATGCACGAACATCACCGGCAGCGCGTGGTCCACCGGACCGCCCCACGCCGCGCGGCGATTGCGCGCAAAGCTGGCGCTGCCCACGGCCCACGACACGCGCGCCGGCTTGCGATCCGCCAGCGCGGCGAGCACCACCCGCTCAAGCTTGTCCGTCAGCTCGCGCGAGTAGCGGTCGATGTTCGCCTGATGCGCCGGCGGAATGTCCATGCTGAAAATGTTCACCAGCGCGCCTGCCAGACACGGACCGCAGTGCGTGTGTGAGAAACTGATGGCGAGGCGGTCCTCCTCGACGCCCTTCTTTGCGAGGCGTGCCACCAGCTCGCGCCGCATCGCATCGGGAATGCCGCAATTGTCCACGGTGATGAGCACCGCCGGCTTCTCCGCATCGCCGCCGAACACGAGCGTCTTAGCCCAAATATGCTGCTCGATGCCCTCGGACTCCTCGCGCCGGTTGCCGTAGCCGCTGAGGCGGACCGCGTAGTCCGGCGTGATGTCGATCTTTGCCACGCCGACGGTGCGCAGGTCATCCACCGCTTTGCAGTGGAGAATCGGGAAACAGAAGCTGGCGGCAGCGATGACGATGGGAACTAGGCGGCGGTTCATGCCTTCCCAATACGGCGCGCCAGCGCGCGGTATGACAACCGACCCGATGCGGCGCGCCGCGCTCGGTGCGCCATGGTCAGGGACAAGCATGTCCCCGTCCCCGTGGCTGCTTCACGGCGTGACGACGATCTTGTGCCGCATGAAGAGGCGCGCCTTCCCGGCGGTGCTCACGGAAAAGGTGTGGGTGCCACCGCTGCCGGTGTCGGTGACGGGATTCCACGAAGAGAGATCGACGGACCAGTCGGCGCCGTACGTCACGCCCGTCACGCCTGCGGGCTGCGTGTAGCTGAAGGTCATGCTGCCGGCGGCGATGACGGCCGGCGGCAGCGCCGCGCGCGGCGTGAATGTGGTGGGATTCAGATCGAAGGCGTACTCGAAGCCGTTGCCGATGCCGTCATTGTCGTGATCCCCCGTCACGCCGCCGGTGACGGCGGGATACTGCGTGGCGATCCAGCCGGAGAAGCCGGACGGCGTCTGCGCGGTGACCGTCTTCAACGCGCCGAACTCATACCAGCGCGTGCCGACGTTGGGACGGATGCGCATGAAGTAGCTGGTGCCGTTCGTCAGCACCGCGCCGGCGGTGGCGGCGTTCAGCGCGAAGCTCGTGGCACCCGCGGCCAGCGCGGTGGTGACGGGATTCACAAGCTCGGTCGCATTCGTCACGGTGACGTCGTCTAGGAAGAAGCCGTCATTGCCCGAGGTCGAGACGACGATGCTCGCACCGTTTTGCTTCATGATGAAGCGCACCTGAACGATCTGGCCGGCGAACGAGGCGAGGCTCACGCCGCGGCTGATCCAGTTCGCATCGAAATTGGCGCTGCTCAATCCAACGCCCGGCCGCGAGGAGACGCTGGTCCATGTGCTGCCGTTGTCAGTGGAAATCTGCGCTTCAAGCGTCGTCGTCGTCGTGGCGAAGCGCCCGCGGTCGTACCACTGAAGCTGGCTGGTGCCCGAGACGAGCAGATCACGGGCGACAACGAAGCTCTGATCCGTGAAACTCGGAAAAGCGAGGTGAAAACCCTTCGCGCCCGTGCGTGCAGCAAAGGGATTGAACGATCCGGCCACGGGCAGCGACACACGCAAGCCGTAACCCCCGGTGGTCTGATCCGTGATCATCGGAGCGGGCGAGTCCTCGGCGCCCTCGGTCCACGCGGCGGTGCTGCCGGTGTTCACCTTGAGTTCGTACTGGTCGGCCTGCGTGATGCTGTTGAAGGTGTAGTTCTGTCCGGTGGTCGGCGGCGTGGCCGTGCCGGTGATGGTGACCGAGTCGCCGAGGATCCCGGGATTGAAGATCGTCGTGGTGTAGCTCGTGCTCGTCGGCACGCCAGCCCCGGAGATGCCGGTGATGGTGACGGTACAGGGCAGATCAGCCGTCACCGACGCGGGCACGCCGGTGGGCGTCCACACGATGGAATTGTCGCCGACGCCAGTGGCGGCATTCGAGATGATGGTGACCGGCACGCTGGTCGCCCCCTGCGTCATCGTGACCGTGGCGCCTGAAAACGTCGCGCCCGGATAAGAGAGCGACCAGCGGGCAGGCACGAGGCTCTGAGGAATAAATCCCGCATTCGGCCACGGCACGAACTGCGGCGCCGGCGAGGCCTTGAAATTGCCGATGACCCAGATGGCATTGGCCGAATTGTGCGTGCCTCCGGCGTCGGTGCTCACCGGCACGTCGCCCGTGCCCATCTGCTGCGCGCGCGAGTTGAGCAGCCAGCGGCGGTGGCCCACGCTTTCATTGCCGCCGCCGAAATCGATCATGAAGGCATCCACCGCGTCCGGTCCGTGATTGCCGAGGGCGATGTTCGAGTTTCCCGCCGCCTCCGCCGCATTGGCTGTGTACCACGTCCAGCTCGTCGGCGGAAAATGCGAGATGGCGTCATTGGCCGAGAACATCAGCGCCGCCTCCTGGCACTTCGCGGACTTCGTGGCGTCGAAGACGATGTCCGCCGGCAGGCCGCCGAGCGCGCGGTAGAAATTGATGCGGCGCAGCACGTCGTCCTTGAACGCGGAGCCCGTCGTGCCGGCGACGCCGCTCGCAACGTTCCCGCTCCAAGTCATGTTCGCCGCGAAGTTCTGGCTTGCGTTCCAGGCGCAGTTGTAAAACACCAGCACATCGCGCCTGTCGGCGCGATTCACCACAAATCCGCTCACCGCCCCCGGGCTGCTGGTGCCCGGCGTGTAGGCCGTCGCCTGCCCGGACATCACTCCGAGCCACAGCACGCCCGAAAGCATCCGCACCATCGAACTGGCTGCACGCCCGAATAACATGGGGGGAAGTCTGCCACAGCGGCATCCGCGCGGCAAGACGCGCGAGGAATTCTTAGCGGTCGCACAGACATGAGGCGGTCTTGCGCCCGCGTCGGCAGGCTTCGTCAATGATGCCGGCGCTGTGGAGGGAGCATTCAATTCATGGCGGCGATTGCAAAATCCAGGCATCAGCGGCATCCCTTGTCCCGTTGCGCGCTCTTGGCAGAGGGACACGAAGAGCACGCGACGTGACCGGATGTCCGTGCTGCTTGCGTTGTCCCTGATGCTTTCGCTGTCGCCGCAGCCCGGAGGCAGGGATCATCGGAATGAACTCTCAACAGCCACAATCACCGACAAGCGCACGCTTCATCGTGCTGCTCCTTCTCTGCCTGGCCGCCGCCATCGCTTATGTGAGCCGGAATGCCATCGCGGTCGCCGAGAGCACGGTGCGCGCGGATCTCAGTCTGAGCAAAGAGCAGTCAGGCTGGCTCATGAGCGCGTTCTTCCTGCCGTATGCGCTGTGTCAGATTCCGGGTGCGGCGTTTGGCCAGCGCTTCGGTGCGCGCGTGGCTTTGCCGGTGTTTGCGATGGTGTGGTCGCTATCGACGGCAGCCAGCGCCATCGGCGGATTTGCGATGATGCTCGTGATGCGCGTGGCGAAAGGCATTTCGCAGGCCGGATTGTTCCCCGTGAGTGCAGCCGTCATCTCGCGATGGTTCCCGAGCACGGGCCGCGCATTTGCCGGAGGCGCGCTCGGCGGCTTCATGTCGGTGGGCGGCGCGATCGGTGCAGCGCTCACCGGCTGGCTGGTGGTGCAGGTCGGCTGGCGGACGATGTTTGTGATCTACAGCGTGCCGGGTCTGATCTGGGCGGCGATGTTCTGGATCTGGTTTCGCAACTCGCCGCGCGAGCACGGCGGTGTGAATGAAACGGAATTGTCGCTGCTGAATTCCGCCGCTGATCTGCCCGCCGGAAGAACGCACACACCCGTGCCGTGGCTGCGACTCGCCACCAGTCCGGCGATGTGGTGCATCTGTGGCCAGCAGTTCTGCTGCGCGGCGGCCTACATGTTCTTCGCGAGCTGGTTCGCCACCTATCTTCAGGAGGCGCGCGGCGTGACGATCATCCACTCGGGCCTGCTTAACACGCTGCCGCTCATCGGCGTGGTCGGCGGCAGCCTCGCGGGTGGTCACGCGTCTGACCTCGTGATGCAGCGCACCGGCAGCCGCCGCATGGCGCGTCAGGGGGTGACGATGATTTCGCTCGGCTTGTGCGCCGTGCTCACATTTGCGGCGATGTTTGTTTCCCACGCGCTCGGCGCCGTGCTGCTGATCAGTGCAGGCGCATTTTTCGCATCAGTCGCCGGGCCGTGCTGCATCGCCACGACCATCGACATGGGCGGCGAGCACGTCGCTGCCGTAAACAGCGTGATGAACATGTGCGGCAACTTCGGCGCGATGCTCTTCCCGCTCGTGGTGCCGCATTTGCTGAAGCAGACCGGCAGTTGGGACGCGGTCCTGGTGAGCTTCGGTTGCCTCTACATCGTCGCCATGCTGTGCTGGTGGCTGATCAAGCCCGACGGCACCGTCTTCGATCAAGCGCTGATCCGCTCCTCTTTATCCTCGGAGACGAAATGATTTCAGCACTGCGACTGCCGATACTGCATGGGCGACTGGCCGAAGTGCTTGCGGAAGACGCGCGAGAAGTAGAACGGGCTGGCGAAGCCGCAGGACTCCGCGATCGCGGAGACGGTCTTGCGCGTGCTGGCGAGTTGCTGGCAGGCGAGTTGCAGACGGCGCTGATTGAGCCAGTCCATCGGACGCAGGCCTGTCTCGCGTTTGAAGATGCGGCCGAAATACACGGCGTTGAGACCGACGGCTCTGGCCCAATCGGTGAGCGTGATGACATCCTTCAATCGCGCATCGGCCCACGTCTCGGCGAGGAGGATTTTGTCCATCACGCTCCGATCTTCAGCAAAGGAGCGGTCCATCGCGGGTCGAAGTTCATTCATGAGCCAGGCGAGCCACTGAAGCAGCGCGCCGCTGATGTGCAGCTCACGAGCAGGCGAGGTGCTGGCAAAAGCGGTCAGCACTTTTTCAAACTCGGCCACGAAGCGTTCAGGCTTCGCGATCGTGTAGCGGCGATGGAACCTGCGGCACAGCAGCGCGTTCGCCATGCCACCCTGTTCGAGCGCGAGCGAGGCACTGAGGCTCACGTGCGGTCTTGCGGCGTCGTGCCCGAAGGAAAATTCGTCACCGCCACGGATGATGAGCAGGTCGCCGCGCTTCAAGGCGAGGCGTCGGCCATTGATGAATGCCCAGCATGCGTTTCGCTCAACGAAGAAGAACGAGATCATATCGGCGGCGAGGCGCGAGTGCTCGATCTCCCAGTCCGGCGTGCCCGCGAAACGGCCAAACCAATGCACGCGCAGACCGAGCGAGGTCTGATAGGCGAGCCGCCAGTCGTGATGGTAAGGAAGCCAGGGCATGGTTGAAATAGTGCAAAACTTCAACGTGCGTTGTCCATGTCATTGTTCAGCGCCCGAAGTCATCGTCGGCGCGATGACCGCTGAATCCGCACCTCTTCGCTTTATTCGATGCGCGTTGCTCTGCTTTGGGCTCGCGAGCACGATCGCCTCCGCGCAGGACGTGGTGAAGATGGACGTGGCACTGCGGAAGCGGGCCATTCAGGAGTCCACAGTGCCGATCCGTCCGGGTGTGCCGAGCGAGCAGCCGTTTTGGAATGGTCACGCAGTGCAGTTTCAGTTGGCGCCGGCATTTGATTTCAAAGAGGTGCCTGGAGCGGTGTCGTATCGGTTCACGGTGGTGCCAGCGCGGGGCGAGACGGTGACGTTTACGGCGGAGAAGCCGTGGGCTCCGCTCACGCCAGTGTGGGACAAGGTGATCACAGGCCGCGCGGTGCTCACGGTGCAGGCGTTGGATGCGAAGGGCGCTGCGGTCGGCGAGGCGATGACGCGCACGTTTCATCGTGCGGCGGTGATTCCGCGTGACTATCCCACTCCGAAAATGTCGTGGCTCGACAGCGCGCGCACGGCGCTGGATGCGCTGGTGCATTCGCAAGATCTGCGTTGCTGGTTTGATGGCAAGGAACCGGACTCGGCGGTGCATTTGTATCGCTACCCATCGAAGATCGTCGGCGCAGCAGCAGCGGCGCTGGCGATGTATGCAGCGCAAACGCCCGCGCCTGCGGATGCGGCGGAAGCAATGCAGGCGGCTCGACGCGCGGCGGATTACCTGCTGGCGATGAGCTTTCCTGAAGGCAGCGCGTGGGCGCATCATCCGCCGACGTATCATCCGACGATGTTCGCGGATCGCATGAAAGGGCACATGAACCCGGCGAACTACATGACCTACTGCGGCGCGGAGACGGGTGGCTATTACCTTGATGTTTACGCGGCGACGAAGGACGCGAAGTATCTTGATGCCGCAGTGCGCATCGCGGAGACGTATGCGCGGCAGCAGCGCGAGGATGGGAGCTGGCTGCTTTTTGTCACGCCGCAGGATGGCAAGGCGGTGACGGACAACGTGATGAACCCCACGCTGGTGGTCGAGTTCCTCGACCGGCTGGCGCGGGTCACGCAGGATCATCGTTTTGATGCGATTCGCGACAAGGCGGTGACGTGGACGCTGCGGAATCCGGTGCGCACATGGAACTGGCAGGGGCAGTTCGAGGATGTGAAGCCGTTGCCCGCGTATGAAAACCTCACCGAGCACGAGGCGGGCGATCTCGCGATTCATCTCTTCCAAAGTGCGGCGAAGGATACGGAGCAGCGTGCGCTCGCGAACGACCTGATGCGCTTCTGCGAGGATCAGTTCGTGATGTGGGCGCAGCCGCCTGCGACGAGTCCGAAGGACCAGAATCCCGACGGCAAGGCGGCATCGCAATCGAAGACCTGGATGCTGCCGTGCGTGCTGGAGCAGTATCGCTGCTACGCGCCGGTGAATGCCAGCTCGGCAAAGATGATCCGCGTGTATCTCTCCGCGCATCGCGCTACGGGCGACCGGCTGCCGCTGGAACAGGCACGCGCGCTCGCCGCGACACTGACGCACACGCAATCGCATCCAAAAGCACCGGGTCGCTATCAAACCTGGGTGATGCAGAAGCCTGGTCCGATGTGGTTCAACTGCGAGCTGCTGGCGATTCGCGCGATGATGGAGCTGGCGGAGGCTGATCCCGTTCCTGAGAAGAGCAAACCTGCCCCCAAGGCTTCGAAGTCGTCGCCAGCACCCAAAGCGCAAACTTCCACGCGACCGAACGTGCTTGTCATCCTCACGGACGATCTCGGCTACGGTGACATCGGCGTGCATGGTGGCAAAGACGCGCCGACGCCGAACATCGACGCGCTCGCGGCTTCGGGTGTTCGCTGCACGAATGCTTATGTCACCGCGCCGATGTGCGGCCCTTCGCGCGCGGGGTTCATGACCGGTCGTTACCAGACGCGCTTCGGCTTCGAGCACAATCCGCGCATGGGCGACGAGAACACACTCGGCCTTCCGCTCGACCAGCGCACGCTCGGCGATCATTTCCATGACGCGGGCTATTCGACAGGCATCATCGGCAAGTGGCACCTCGGTTTCAGTCCGCAGCGCTGGCCGTTGGAGCGCGGGTTCGACGAGTTCTTCGGCTTCCTCGTCGCGATGCACAACTTCGTGTTGACCAAAGGCGGAGAGTCGAAGTTCGAGGCCGCGTATTCGCGCAACATGATCTATCGCGGTCGCGAGTTGCAGAAGATCAATGGCTTCACCACCGACCTCTTCACCGACGAAGCGCTGTCGTTCATGGAGCGACACAGGGAGAAGCCGTGGTTCTTGTATCTCGCCTACAACGCGGTTCATACACCGCTGGAGGTCATCGCGGAATACGGCGACCGCGTGCCTGCGAGCGTCACCGATCCCGAGCGGCGCGGGTATCTCTCGCTGCTCATCGGACTCGATGACAGCATCGGCCGCCTCACGACGCATCTGCGCGAGAGCGGGCTGGATCAAAACACGCTGATCTTCTTTTTCAGCGACAACGGCGGCGCGACAAAGAAGCCCTTCCTCTCCTACAACACCGGCAACAACGCGCCTCTGCGCGGAGGCAAAGGCCAGCTTCTCGAAGGCGGCATTCGAGTGCCGTTCTTCGTCTCGTGGCCGGGGACACTGCCTGCGGGCAAGGTGTATGATGAGCCGGTCAGCTCACTCGATATTGCGCGGACGGCTCTGGAAGTAGCTTCGATTGGCAGTCGAAGCTACGACTCGCTCGATGGCGTGAACTTGCTTCCCTATCTTCGCGGCGAAAGGACAGACGCACCACACGACGCGCTCTACTGGCGACTCGGTCCGCAGAAAGCCGTGCGCAAAGGCCACTGGAAGCTCGTGGACTGGCGCGAGTTCACCACGAAATCGCAGAGCGGCTGGCAGCTCTATGATTTGTCGAAGGACATTCACGAAGATCATGATCTCTCCGCGCAGCATCCCGATGTGGTTGCCGATTTGAAGCAGGCTTGGGAGACATGGGACGCGAAGAACGTCCCAGCGCTCTGGCACGGCAGTTCCACTGAGGATCCTGATGCGCCCGAGTTCAAAGGTGGCGCAAACAAAGCAAGCGCGAGGGAGTGAACGGCGTCAGTGACGAACGTTTTTGAAGCCCAACTCAATCCACCACCCTCATGAACACACCCAATTCGTCATCGCGTCGTCAGTTCATCGGTCAGTCCACGCTCGCAGGAGCGGCGTTGCTGGCGCCATCGGGAGTCTTTGCGCAGCTGCCGATGAAGAAGGTCCGTGTTGGAATTGTCGGCGGACGTTTTGGACTCGGCTTTCAGTTTCATGAGCATCCGGATTGCATCGTGGAGGCTGTGAGCGATTTGCGACCCGAGCGTCGCGAGGCTTTGCAGAAGACCTACAAATGCGCAAAGGCCTATGACTCGCTCGAAGAGCTGGTGAAGGATCCGAAGGTGGAAGCAGTGTTTTTGGCGACGCCGATGCCGGATCATGTGCGCCATGTGCTGCTGTGTCTGGCGGCGGGCAAGCATGTCCTCTGCGCGGTGCCAGCCGCGATGACACTGGACGAGTGCCAGCAGCTCATCGACGCCGTGAAGAAGACCGGACTGACCTACATGATGGCGGAGACGAGCCACTGGCAGCAGCTCACCATTTCCGCGCGGAAGTTTTATCGCGAGGGTGCTTTCGGAAATCTCTACTTCGTGGAGTCGGAGTATCATCATCCGGGACTGGAGGTGCTCTACTTTGAAGATGGCAAGCGCACCTGGCGCCACGGCATGCCGCCGATGCAGTATCCCACGCACTGCACCTCGCATCTCATCAGTGTGACCGGCGAGCGTCTCACCGAAGTGACCTGCCACGGCTGGGGCGACGATCATCCGATCGTGAAGGACAACGTGTATAAGAACCCGTTCTGGAATGAGACTGCGCTCTTCAAAACGAATCGCGGCAACTCGATGCGCGTGGCCGTGTGGTGGCGCGGTGCGCAGACGGGCGGCGAGCGGGCGCGTTTCTACGGCGACAAGATGAGCTTTTACTACAACGGCCCGAACGGAGCCGAGGCTTGCACCGTGCGCTCGGAGACGAAGACCGAGAAGGACGCTGGTGGCTTCGTGCGCTCCGCGCAAGTGCGCGAGAAATACGAGGAGGTGCAGTGGTGGAAGAACGATCTGCTGCCCGAGCCGCTGCGCCACAACAGCGGCCACGAGGGATCACACTGCTTCATCACGCATGAGTTCATCGACTCCGTGCTGAAGCAGCGCAAACCTGCCGTCGATATCCATGAAGCCGTCGCCTACACCGCGCCTGGCATCGTCGCGCACCAGTCCGCGCTGAAAGGCGGCGAGCTGCTGAAGATTCACCAGTTTGATGCCTGATTCACGCCGTGACCGCATGAGCACCGCTCTCGCATCTCAGACAGCCATCATCAGCGGCGGCCTCGGCGACATCGGCCGTGCCATCGCACGCGAACTCGCCTCGCAGGGCGCGGACATCGCGCTGTGCGATCTGCGACCGCCTGCGGATGCAGAGCCCTTTTTGAGTGAACTCCGCGCTCTCGGCCAACGCGCCCGCTACGATGTCGTGGACGTTTCGGATGCGAGCGCGATGCGGGCTTGGGTGCGCGAGGTCGAGTCCGCGCTCGGTGTTCCCACGCTCATCATCCCGAATGCAGCGCAGGTCACGCAGGCGGATGTGCGACACCTTTCCGCCGAGCAATGGCGTCGTGAACTGCGCGTGAATCTCGACGGTGCCTTTCACCTCGCGCAGGCAGGAGCGCTGCGGCTTGTCGAGCATCGCAAGCCGGGACGCATCGTCTTCATCGGCTCATGGGCCGCGCATCGCGTGCATGCGCACATCCCGGCGTATTGTGTGGCGAAGGCAGGGCTGCGCATGCTCTGCCAGTGCATGGCCGTCGAGTTCGCCACGCACGGCATCCTCGTGAACGAAGTCGCGCCCGGGATCGTCGATGCGGGCCTCAGCGGTCGCATCATGGATGGAAACGACGCCCTGCGTGACTCCGTCCGTGCCCTCACACCCGTCAATACACTCGTGCAGCCCGATGATGTCGCACAAGCCGTCGCCTTCCTCTGCGCGCCGAACAACCGCCAGATGACCGGCTCGGTGATCTTGCAGGATGGAGGATTGTCGCTGCTCACTCCCAAGCCATGACCACGCTGAATCTCATCCTCTTCGGGCTCTATCTGTTGCTCACGGTCGTGCTCGGCATGTGGGTCGGGCGACGGATAGCATCGGATGCAAAGGACTACTTCCTCGCCGGCGAAGGGCTGCCTTGGTATGCGATTGGCGGTTCGATCATCGCGGCAAACATCAGCACGGAGCACTTCATCGGCATGGTGGGCGTGGCGTATGGCGTGGGCTTCGTCGTGGCGCAGTGGGAGTGGGGCAACGTCATCACCTTCAGCTTCCTCATCTGGATGTTCCTGCCGTTCTATGTGCGCGGCGGACTCTACACGATGCCGGAATTCCTGGAGCGACGTTACAACGCGCACTGCCGTCGGCTCTTCGCGGTTTGCTGTCTCGTGCTGTGGATCGTGGCACAGATGGCGGTGGTGATGCTCGCGGGCGCGAAGGCCATGCGCGGCATGTTTGATCTCGATGAAACGGTCACCATCGTCGCGCTCGCGATGCTCGCAGGCAGCTACACGATTTACGGCGGGCTCAAGTCGGTGGCGTGGACGGACTTCATGCAGTTCGTCGTCATGATGCTCGGCGGCCTCGTCGTCGCGTGGGTGGGTTTGGATAAAGTCGGCGGCCTCGGCACGCTCATGCACAGCGTGCCGGAGAAGTTCAAAATCATCTACCCGGCCACCGACAAGGACTATCCGTGGTTCGGCGTGTGGACGCTCTTCCTGTCCGTCGGCATCTGGTATAACTGCACGAACCAGTTCATCGTGCAGCGTTGCCTCGGCGCACGCAGCGAGTGGGATGCGCGCATGGGCGTGGTCTTCGCGGGCTTCATGAAAGTGGTGCTGCCGCTGCTCATCGTCATCCCCGGCATCGTCGCCTTCCAGCTCTATCCCAATCTGCAAGACAAGGATCTCGCCTTCCCCACGCTCGTGCGCGATCTGCTGCCTGCGGGCCTCAGCGGCATCGTCATGGCCGGACTCGCCAGCGGCATGCTCTCGCACATCAGTTCTGTGCTGAACTCATGCAGCACCGTCTTCACGATGGATCTGTATCAACCGCTCACCGGTGGCGGCAATAGCGAAGATCATCTCGTACGAGTCGGACGCTGGAGCGGCTTCGTCATCCTGCTCATCGCGACACTGCTCGCCATCTGGTTCACCCGTCAGCAGCTCGGCGTGTTCCTCTTGATCCAAAACATCGGCGCGTGGGTCGCCGCGCCCATCGCCGCCGTGTTCCTCGTCGGTGTGCTCTGGCGACGCGCCACCGCCGCCTCCGCCACCTTCGTGCTGTGGTTCGGCTTTCCTTACACCTGGTTCGTCGAGAACGTGCTCTTCAAGAACGTCGCCCTGCTGCTACCCTACGACAACTGGCTCAACCGCACCTTCGTCGTGTGGATCACCAGTATCGCCGCGATGATCGTCGTGTCGCTCTTCACTCGCGCTCCATCCGCCGCACAACTCGAAGGCATCATTTGGTCCCCCGCGATGGCCGCACTGCCCGAGGCCGAGAAGCAAAAACACTGCGGCCTGCGCAGTCTGTTCTTGTGGTGGACCATCTTCATCGCTCTCATGGCATTGCTTTACGCCTACATGATTTGGTTCCAGTTCTTGGGACCAGCCAAAGGTCTCTGATCTCGCCATGAAAATCACCGCCATCGAAACGCACGTCTGCCATGCGCGCATGCGCAATTGGATCTTCGTCAAAGTGCTCACCGATCAGCCCGGTCTCTGGGGCTGGGGCGAGGCGACGCTGGAATGGCACACGCGCGCGATCGTCGGCATGATCGAAGACATGTCGCACCTGCTCATCGGCGAAGATCCGCGACGCATCGAGCATCTGTGGCAGGTCATGTATCGACAGCACTTCTGGCACGGCAACGGCATCGTGCGCGGCACCGCGATCAGCGGCATCGACATCGCACTGTGGGACATCCTCGGCAAGATTCACGGCGTGCCCGTGCATCAGCTCTGGGGCGGCCCGGTGCGCGATCACGTGCGGCTCTACTGCCATCTCGGCGGGGGCAAAATGGAGGATTTTTATCAGACCGACGTCACCGATGCGAAGCGCTTCGGCGATCTCGCGAAGCAGGCTGTCGAAGATGGCTTTACCGCTTTCAAATCCATGGCCGTGCCGTGGACGATGCCGCTGGAAGGTCACGCACCCGTCCGCTACGCCGAACAATGCGTGGCCGCCATGCGCGACGCCGTTGGTCCCGACATCGACATCATGGTGGATTGCCACGCGCGTCCGTCGCCGCGCATGGGCTTGCTTTTCGCGAAGGCGCTCGAGCCCTACAATCTCTACTTCTTCGAAGAGCCCTGCTGGCCCGAAGCTATGGATGATATTGCCGCGATCCAGCGCGCGGTGAAGACACCAATCGCCACCGGCGAGCGGCTCGTCTCGCAGCACGCCTTCCGCGAGATGCTGGAGAAACGCGCGTGCTCGGTGTTACAGCCCGACATCACCCACTGCGGCGGCTTGAGCGAAGCTCGTCGCATCGCCGCCATGGCGGAAGCGTATCGCGTCGCCCTCGCACCACACAATCCGCAAGGCCCGGTGAGCACTGCCGCGTCGCTCGAGTTCGGCTTTGCCACGCCGAGCTACATCATCTGCGAGACCGTTCACAACGACGTGCCCTGGCGCCAGGACGTGGTGAGCGAAGGCTTCACCGTCGATACCAAAGGCCGCATCGTGCGACCCAACACGCGCCCGGGCCTCGGCATCGAGATCAACGAAGCCGAGGTGAAGAAGCATCCCTTCCAGCAAGAGACCGTGCTGCGCGTGTTCTATCGCGACGGCGCTGTGGGCGATTGGTAGGCGTCTGCTTGGGGAATCCGGTGACAGATCGGCACGGCGGTATATGATCGCCGCCTCTTTCGCGTCTTCTGCCCATGACTGCTTATTCACTCGCCCAGGATTCCCTTCGCACCAAACCACGCGGCTGGCTCGTGACCGGCGCAGCGGGTTTCATCGGCTCCCATGTTGTGGAGCGGCTGCTCTTGCTCGGCCAGCGGGTGAGGGTGCTGGACAGCTTTTTCAGCAGCAGCCCGCACAATTTGTCCGCCGTGCGCGACATCGTCGGCGCGACGGCCGCTGAAGGACTGGAATTTATCGAGGGCGACATCCGCGACGTTGCGACGTGTGCAGGCGCCTGCGCGGGCATGGATCACATCATCCACCTCGCCGCACTCGGCTCCGTGCCACTCTCCATGGAGAAGCCGGCACTGTGTCATGACATAAACGCCACCGGCACGCTGAACATGATGACCGCTGCGCTCGGAGCTGGCATCCGTCGTTTCGTCTATGCCAGCAGCAGCGCGGTCTATGGCGACGACGAACTGCCGGCTAAGCGTGAGGACAGCATCGGCCGGCCTCTCTCGCCCTACGCCGCGAGCAAGTTCATCGACGAAGTGTATGCCAGCACGATGCTCACTTGCTTCGGCCTCGAAACCGTCGGCCTGCGCTTCTTCAATGTCTTCGGTCCGCGCCAGGATCCGAAGGGCGCCTATGCTGCCGTGATCCCGTGCTGGATCGACGCCATGCGCCGCGGAGAAGACGTCTTTATCAACGGGGACGGCGAAAACACCCGCGATTTCTGCTTCGTGCGCGATGTGGTGCAGGCGCTCCTCCTTGCCTCGACGACAGACAACGCCGCCGCGTTTGGCAGAGCGTTCAATGTCGGCCTCGGCACCGCCACCAATCTCAACCAGCTTTTCCAAACCATCCGCACGCTCGTGGAGGAGTCGTCCGGCAAGAAGGTGGCCGATGTCATCTACCGCGACTTCCGGCCCGGTGACATCCGCCATTCCTGTGCGGACACAACTCGCGTAACTGAGGAGCTTGGTTTTGCGCCGGAATACTCGGTGATGACGGGCCTTCGGGTGACGGTCCTGTAGTTTACGGGCTTCACGGCTCTAGGCGGCGGCGTCCGCCCGCGCGACCTCAACGAGTCGTCGTCCTGTAATGTAACGGCACACCATTGAGCTTCAGCGACTCGATTTGGAAGTCGAACCACGTGGCCTTTCGACCATCGATCATCTTCTTCTGGTTGTGGTCGAGACCTGCGACTTCGAAGTAGTTGTGCTTCACGCCGAGCTTTGTCAACGCCTCGTGATACTCGCGCACGGTGATGAGGTGATCGGGGTCAGCGGTGCCGCAGGCAACTTGGATGCGGAGGTTGGCTTTGATGTAGTCGAGGTTCTTCTCGAGGTTCAGGAAGGCGTCGTTGTCGCGCAAGCGCTCTGGGTCGTCGCCGAGATAGGCGTTGGGCAGGTTCTTCGAGTCGGAGACGTGATAGACATTGCCGCTTTGGTTGAAGAGCGAGCCGAAGAGCTGCGGATGCTTCATCGCGAGATTCGTGGAGCCACGTCCGCCCATGCTGAAGCCCTCGATGCAGCGTGCCTTGCGATCCGCGATGGTGCGATACGTGGCGTCGATGTGCGGGATGAGTTCCTTGATCATCATCGTCTCTGCCATGAAGCGCTCGTCGCCCGAGTCCTGATACATCGTCGAGCGCCCGCCATTTGGGAACACCATCACGATCTCCGGCAACTTCCCCGCCAGGATGCCCTCGTGCAACATGCTGGCCGAATACACGCTCCGCGCCTCATTCCCGCCCGCGCCATGCAGATGATAAATCACCGGATACCGACGCTCCGTGTCCGTCGCATAGCCCGGCGGCAGGTAGATGCAGTAACCCACCTCGCGCTTCATCGACTCGCTGCGGAAGGTGTGATGCGTGACACCGGTTGGCAGCTCGGGGATCGGCGATGCGACCCACATGTCGTTGGTGTTGGCTTGGTTGGCTTTCGGCTTCGGCTGAGCGGCGAAGAGTGTGTGGCTGAGGGCGAAGAGGATGATGGTGATGACGCTGCGGGACATGATGACTGAAAAACGATGCGCCCAGTGGCGTCTCTCACGGCACCTCATCCGGCAGCACTAAATCAACAAATCGTCGATTTCGTGCTCTCTAAAATGTGATCAAATGAGAGCACCAAATTGACATCATGTCGTTTTGGTGCTCTCATCTTGCGCTCCAAACAGAGCACCAAATCGACATCTCGCCCAGCCATGTCAGACGATTTCCCCTTCCACGGCCGCCGCTTCCACGCGGATCAATTCGCCCGATTGCTGCGGCAGGCGAAGCCCTCGCTCGTCGTTGTGCAGGGCCGGCGACGCATCGGCAAGAGCGCCTTCGTCCGACACTGCGGGCAGACGTTTGCCGATCACTACTTCAAGTTCGAGGGCCTGGGACCGCGCGAAGGCATCGGCAAGCCAGAGCAGCTTGCCAGCTTCGCCGAGCAGCTCGCCGCTCAGACCTCCCTGCCGAAGATGGCGCTCGAGAGCTGGCCGCAGGCATTCCAGACGCTCGCCGCCATGCTGCCGAAGAAGGGGAAGACCGTGCTGTTGCTCGATGAGATTTCCTGGATGGCCATCGGCGATGCCGACTTCGCCGGACATCTCAAGATCGCCTGGGATAATCTCTTCAGCCGCCGCAAGGACCTCGTTGTCGTGCTCTGCGGCTCCATGTCTTCATGGATCGAGGCGAACCTGCTCAATAGCGCCGGTTTCGTCGGACGCTGCTCGTGGGTCTTCACCTTGCCGCCCATGCCGCTGCCGGAGTGCATCCCGTTCTGGCGTGGCAAAGCCGCGCGCATCCCCGTGCTGGAGAAGATCAAAACCCTCGCCGTCACCGGTGGCGTGCCGCGCTACCTGGAGGAGATCGATCCCGCACAAACGGCAGAACAAAACATCCACCGCCTCTGCTTCGATCCCGGCGGGCTGCTCTTCCGTGAGTTCGATGATCTCTTCAGCAGCGTCTTCAACCGCCGTGCCGACCGCTACCGCGAAATCTGCCGCGCCCTGAGCGGCCCATCGAAAACACTCACCGAACTCAGCCGTGATCGCGACGTGGGACGCGGCGGCATCGTCACCGAAGCGCTCGCTGAGTTGGAGAGCGCGGGCTTCATCACCAGCGACCTGCCGTTTGATCCCAGCACAGGCACCGAGCAACGCATCGCCAAGTATCGTCTGAGCGACAACTACACGCGCTTCTACCTCCGCTACGTCGATCCCGAACGGAAGCGCATCGCCAAAGGTCTGTTCCGCAAACGCGCGCTCGAGACCCTGCCGAACTGGGACACACTCATGGGCTTGCAGTTTGAAAACCTCGTCCTCACCAACCGCGATCCGCTGCTGCGCCTCATCGAGCTGGGCAACACACCCATCCTCAACGCCGCGCCCTACTTCCAGGCGAAAACCCTGCGCAAAGAAGCCTGCCAGATCGACCTGCTGCTACGCACGAAGAAGTCGCTCTACGTCGTCGAGATCAAGCTCCGCAGCCGCATCGACCACAGTTGCATCACCGACGTGCAGGAAAAAATCCGCAAGCTCAAGCTCCCCAAAGGCACGCCCTGCCGCACCGTGCTTATCTATCAAGGCGAGCTAGACCCCGATATCGCTGACGAGGACTACTTCGATTACCTCGTGCCGTTTGAGCGGATGTTTGAAGCGTGAGCCGACTCAGATGTCATTGGCATTGCTCTGATCGAAAGGGTTGACGACGCTCATCAAAGGGAAGTCGCCTTCGTTTCGTGTAACAATGGTCAGCCCGTTGGATCGGGCGATGGCGGCGATCAAGCTGTCCATCATGGGAGGTTCATGCCCCGCACTTCTTGCCTCCCGACAGTAACGAGCCCATTCCCATGCACAGGGATCGTTGAATGGAAGGATGTGGTCGGCGTAGTCCTCTTGAAGAAATCGAAGCTTCACCATCAACTCCGACTTCCGCTTCCCGTCGGGCAATGATTCCACGCCATCGGCAAGCTCGGCGAGCGTGAGGGCACTGATTGCGCACTCATCCTGATGATCATCGAGCCATGCCAGCACGCGAGGATCAGGCGCTGGCTTCATCCCTTCGGAGAGGATGTTCGTGTCGATGAGGTATCTCACAACTCAATGGGTGGAGGAATCGGGTCGCGTCGGCGCTCAATCTCCACTCCCTGCAAGCCCCGAAGATGCTCGACGAGCGTCTTCTGATGCTTCCGCTCAGGCCGAAGCATGATCACGCCTGACTTCGAAACTGAGACATCAAAACGACGCGAAGGCAGGGCCTGCACGGCCTGATCCATTTCAGGCGGCAGGATGATGTGTCGCTGGTCTGTGAGGATGGCGGTCATGGGATATAGAATAGTTGCGATCCGGGGTATGGCAACGACGTGATCTGCTGTCGTCGGCGTAGGCTTGACTGGTCTTGGATTTCGGTTGCGGGGCAACGAGGATCAAGGGGCCGATTGCTGTGAATGCTTACCCTGCAGCGCTGTCACGATATTGTCACTCCCAAGGTTTTCATCTCTGCAATGACATCATTGGTGTCCGTTGCATCCAGATATTCAGCGAGGCAAAATTTGCATCCCAAACCGTTTAATGACGTTCCTATAAACAATCCGCTGGCAGCATCTGAAATCCAGATGCGATCATGAATGTCGGTGACTGGATGGTTCGAGAAAGCGACGCTTGGATACGTGTTGGCCATGTGTGTTTGCAGGTCGAGCAATTTGGCTTGCTTGCCAACCTTATGAACGATCATCAGTGCTGTGATGGATTGTAGAGTGTTGCCAAAAACCTTGTCGAACCTTGTCAGATAGTCCGGCCCTCCTTGTAGGAAATATGGATCAATTATTGCTAGGCTTCGAGTCGCACGAAGACCGTCAACGTAAAGGCTTATCAAATCCAAAGCAGTGGGGGCAGCACCATCTTTTGGGATCACTCCTTCCAGAACAAGCGAGCCGCTGAGCATGAATGCAGTCATGCCCATTTTCCTTGCGATTGCTGGGCCATACGTGCGAGCCACAACCTCGTTGCTTGTCATTGAAGCGTGAACACCGTCTTGCGATAACTGCTTTTGCAATTGAGTCAGATATTCCAGATCAAGGTTTCGACTTTCTGAGGAAATAGATAACAAGACTTGGTCCATCGTTTTGGGTTTGAATCTGATTGTTGAGTTGCGGTTTTCTAATCGGTCACGGCCACTTCGCCAGCGTCTTCCCATCCGCGCCTTTGAGCACCAGCCCCTCAATCCGCACCTCACCCTCACCACCACATGGATCGAGCCGCAGCGCGTGCAGCGTCTTCGCTTCATCGATGCGCAACGTCATGTCGTGCCACTCTCCGTCGTGTTTCACGTCGAAGTCGAGGTGCTTGCCTTTGGGCAGGATCGTTTCGGCGTCGGTGGTCCAGTAGAGTTCTCCGGAGCCCTTGGCGTGGCTTTGGAGTTTGAACTCGAGGGTGTAGGGGCCGGGGGCTTCGAGGTGGAGATGCTCGAAGGCGAGGCCGGGATCGTCGCCGGTGCATTGGAGGATGAGTTGCTGGCCTTCGACGGTGAGCTTGGTGCCTTTGCGGGCGCGGGGGAGTTCGGCTTGTGCGGTGGGTTGCTTCGCCGCTTTGCGTTTGGCTTTGTTCTTCTTCGGGCGCTCGCCTTCGCTGGTGGTGTCGTAGATGGACCAGCCGGGATTGAGCTTCGGTTTGGCTTCGGTATCGACGGGGCGGTTCTCCTTCGCGGGCACCATGAGGACGTTCGCGGACATGTCGTGCCATTGCTTGACCATGCGCTGCACGATGTCGGGATGCTCGCTGGCGACGTCGTGCTGCTCTGTGCGGTCGGTGCTGACGTGATACAACTCCCAGGGCTGGCTTTGAAAACTGACGAGCTTCCACTCGCCATCGCGCAGGCCGCGATCGCTGGAGAAGAGCAGATGAATCGGTGGTCGCGCTTTGATCTCGCCGCCTGCGAGGATCGGTGCGAGCGAGATGCCGGCGAGCGCGGTGGGCTCGCGACCGGGGAAGATGTCGGGCACCTTCGCGCCGGTGATCTCGGCCACGGTGGGCAGCAGATCGACGAGATGCGCGGGCGTGTCGATGACGCTGCCGGGCTTTTGTTTCAAACCGGCGGGCCAATGAAAAATCGCGGGCGTGGAGATGCCGCCTTCGAACTGGTTTTGCTTGTAGAAGCGGAACGGCGAGTTGCGCGCCCAGGCCCAGCCGGTGCTGTCGCCCCAGCGCGTCTGCGGATCATACGGCTCGGTGCCGGGCTTCGCGCCGCCGCGACCGAAGGGGCACGCGCCGTTGTCGGAGACGAAGACGATGAGCGTGTTCTCCAACTCGCCTGCGCTGGTGAGGTTCGCGATGAGTCGCCCCATCTCTTGATCAATGCGGTCGATCAAGCCCGCATACCCCGCCATGTGACGCGACTCGGCGAGCTTTCGCTCGTCGCTGAGCTTCGACCATTCGGTCACGTGATCGGGTCGCGGCGACACGACCATGCTCGCGGGCAGCAGGCCGATTTGATTTTGCTTCGCCACACGCGCGGCGCGCATCGCATCCCAGCCCGCATCGTAGCGACCGAGATACTTTTTGAAATCCTGCTCCAGCGGTTGAATCGGCGCGTGCGGTGCATTGAACGCGACATACAGGAACCACGGCTTCTTCGTCGCACGCGCTTCGCCGAGGAAGTCGATCGCGTGATCGACGTTGGCCACGGTCGTGTAGAAGCCTTTGTCCGGCACGGTGTAGGGCTTGCCATTCAAACGAAACGTCTTGTCGCCGAGGTAGTAGTTGGTCGCGCCGGAGAGATGACCGAAATAGCGGTCGAATCCGAAGTCCGTCGGCTCCTTGCTCAGGTGCCACTTGCCCGTCATCGCGGTGAAGTAGCCCGTAGGCTTCAGCACCTCGGGAATGATCACCGCGCGATGCAAGCCTTCATCACCCGCCTGCCGGCACCAGCGTCCGCTCAGCAAACTCACGCGCGAGGAGTGGCACTTCGCGGTGTTGTAGAACTGCGTGAAGCGCACGCCGTTCGCCGCGAGCTTGTCGAGGTTCGGTGTCTCGATCTCGCTGCCGTAGCAACCGAGGTCCGAGAAGCCCATGTCATCGACGAGGACGATGAGGATGTTCGGCTGCGCCGAAAATGACGAATTCAGAATGACGAATGACGAAAGGAGGAGGGCGAGGAGTCGCATGGGGCTGGTAACGCGGTGCTGAGGACGATGTTGTCACGCTGCTCAAATGTCTGGTGTTCACGAACGGGAGTCGCTAGGCTTGATCGCGCGCAAGCCCATGAGTGACGAAACTGAAGACGCAACCAACCTCGCCGAGGCTGCCTATGAGGCGGCGAAGCGATATGCCAGGGAAGGGAAGTTCGCTGAAGCTCTGGAACGCCACGAGTGGTTTCATCATCATGCGCTCGAACACCATCCTGCCTACTATGGCGTGCGGCTTTCGTTTGCGTTGTCGGCTTGGAAGGAACTGGGGGAGAAGTATCCGCCAGCCCTGGAGTCCCTGCGTCTCGTCCGTGATGACGGACGCTCCAAGCTAAGGGCTGGGAATGCATCCGATGAGTTGTTTCACGACGTGGTCTCTATCAATCACACTCTCGAAGAAGATGATTCGACGATGGCGTTGTTCCGCGAGATCGAAGCCTCAGTCAGCGATGTGGCCAAACGCCGTTTTCGCTAGACCAGTTCTCAAAACGAATGTCACATTGGTGCTGTGCTTTTTAGAAACATGGTAATGAGTAGGCGGCGGTGGCCCGCCCGTGCATCGAACTGAACTTGGAGAACGCGACTCTCGCCGAGGTGCGCGTGGCCATGGACTGCACGCCGACAACGAAAGGCTTCCGCCGCTTGCAGGCGTTGCTCTGGTTGCAGGAACCCGAACTCCGAAGCTGCCGGCAGAACGAGCGTCACGCTCGTTCGAAAAGTGCGGAATTCGGGATGAAGGCAGGAGCCGCGAGGAAGTCGCTGCGCTTTCCCATTTCAGTCCGCGCCAAGTGCTGCGCTTCATCCAGGCCTTCAACCTCGCCGGACTCGACGGCCTGATCCCGGGCCGCAGCAGCGGACGGCGGCGCATCGTGCCCAAGGAACAGCTCGCCGAGAAGATCGCGCCGGTGATCGAAGATCCCTCGATGGCCGGGCAGTCGCACTAGACGGCGGTCAAGCTCCACGACTGGATCAAACAGGAACTGCAGGCCCAGCTCGGTTACAGCACCACCGTGCGCTGCCTCCACGAGCAGCGCTACAAGCTCAAAGTGCCGCGTCCTTGGCCGCTCAATCAGGATGAAGAGCAGCGCGCGTCCTTTTGGCAAAAGCTCAGCGGCTGGCAGCAGGACCCGCTGGTCGATCTGTGGTTTTGTGATGAGAGTGGGTTTGAAGGCGACCCAAGACCACGGCGCACCTGGACGAAGATTGGCAAGGAACGCACCTCGCCCAGTCTCGGCGAGCATATCCGCCACAACGTCTTTGGAGCCGTTGACCTTGCCTACGGACGGCTCAGCGCGCTGCTCTTCGACCTCTGCGACAGCGAGTCGTTCCAAGCCTTCCTCGACACCCTGGCCCAGGAGAACCCGCCGGTGGCAGGCCGCCGCGCCATCCTCGTTGCTCGACAATGCATCGTGGCACAAGGTCAAGCGGCTCAACTGGCATCACTTCGAGCCGGCCTACCTTCCTGCCCGCTCGCCCGACCTCAACGCCATTGAACGGCTCTGGCTGCGCCTGAAGGCCGACTGGTTCAACGGCTGGATCGCCAGGGCAGCGGCCCAACTCGAAGAGCGGCTGATCACCGCTCTTCCATCCTTCTTCGCAGAGACCTGCATCCTTCAAACTCAGTGCCGCCCAAATACCCGTTCATGCCAACCTTTTTGAGAACCGGTCTAGTGGTTCAATCCAGCAAAGATGATGGGTAGAGGCGTTTGAGTTTCACGCGGGCATCTTTGGTGCGGAAGCGCCAGTTGGTGCCGTAGTGTTGGATGTTGCGTTGGAACGCCCACTCGGCGAGTT
>JAIBCL010000049.1 GCA_019694165.1 Verrucomicrobiaceae bacterium
TCGGTGTTGTTGACTTCGTAGCTGAGCACCGCCGCCATGAACTCGACGGGGAAATTCGCCTTCAGATACGCGGTGCGATACGTGACGATCCCGTAGGCGGCGGAGTGCGATTTGTTGAAGCCGTATTGCGCGAATTTTTCGAGCAAATCGAAGACGGCGTTCGCCTGCTTCGGCGGGATCTGGTTCGTCTTCTCGCAGCCTTCCACGAAGATGAGTCGCTGCCGCGCCATCTCGGCGGCGTCCTTCTTGCCCATCGCGCGGCGGAGAAGGTCTGCCTGACCGAGCGAGAAGCCGGCGAGCAAATTCGCGGCCTGCATGACCTGCTCCTGATAAACCAGGATGCCGTAGGTCTCCTTTGCGATCTTTTCCAGCAACGGATGCGGATACTCGACTTCTTCCTCGCCTTTTTTGCGTTTGATGTAGTCGGGGATGAACTGCATCGGGCCCGGTCGATACAGTGCGAGAATGGCGATGATCTCCTCGATCGTGTCGGGACCGAGCTGCCGGCAGGTGTTGACCATGCCACCAGATTCCATTTGGAACACGCCGATCGTCTCACCGCGCTTCAGCATGTCGAACGTTCTGGTATCGTCCAGTGCGGCATCAGCCACGCTGAATCCGGGCGACCGCTTGTGGATCCATCGTTCGGCTTCCTGGATCACGGTCAGCGTCTTCAGCCCGAGGAAGTCCATCTTCAGCATGCCCAGCTCGGTGAGCGGCTTCATGGCAAACTGGGAGACGATTTCTTCCTCGTTCCCACGAGTGAGCGCGATGAAGTGATCAAGCGAGCGGTCGCCGATGACGATGCCCGCCGCGTGGATGCCGACGCCGCGCGTGAGTCCTTCGAGGAAGGTGGCGTGCTTCCACAGCTCCTGCGTGTTGCTGTCGGCGTCGATGGCGGCCTTGAGGTCTGGATTCTTTTTCACCGACTCTTCGAGGTCGATGTTCAGCTCGTTCGGAATCATCTTCGCCAGGCGGTCCGCGTCGCCATAGCTCCAGCCCAGCACGCGGGCCACGTCGCGGATCACGCTCTTAGCGCCCATCGTGCCGAAGGTGATGATGTGGCTGACGCTGCGCTCGCCGTATTTTTGCCGCACGTATTCGATCACCTCGGGGCGGCGCGTCTGGCAGAAGTCGATGTCGATATCCGGAGGGCTGACGCGCTCGGGATTGAGGAATCGCTCGAACACCAGCTCGAAGCGCAGCGGGTCGATGTCGGTGATGCCGAGGCAATAGGCGACGAGCGAGCCTGCGGCCGATCCACGACCGGGGCCGACGGGGATGTCATGCTCTCGCGCCCAGTTGATGAAATCCCACACGATGAGGAAGTAGCTGGTGAAGTTTTTGTCCTTCAGCAGCGCCAGCTCGACCTCCATGCGCTGGTGCAATGCCTCGTCGTTGAGCGCACGATCCCGGCCGTAACGTCGCGCGAGTCCTTCAAGGGTGAGGTGGCGCAGGTAATCGTTCCGGTCGCTGCCATCGGGCGGGTTGTACTGCGGGTAGCGCTCGATGCTGGTGGAATCGAGGTGGATCTTGAGATCACAACGCTCGGCAATCTCGAGCGTCGAGTCACAAGCCTGCGGTATCTCGCGGAAGAGCGCGCGCATCTCCTCCGGCGTCTTGAAGTACACTTCCGGCGAGTAGGTCAGCCGCTTCTGATCGTGAATGTTCGCATTCGTCCCGATGCAGATCATGATCTCGTGGCTCTCGTGATCCGCGCGATTGAGGAAATGCACGTCGTTCGTGGCGACGGTCTTGAGCCCGAACTCCTTGCTCCACTGGATGAGCTGGCGCGCGCTGCGGCGCTGCTGCTCGGTGCTGTGGTCCATGATCTCGAGATAAAAATTCTCGGGACCGAAGATCTCACGGAACTCGATCAAGCTATGCCGCGCTTCATCGGGCCTGTCGGTGAGCAGCAGTTCGTTGATCTCGCCATTGATGCAGCCGCTCAGGCAGATGAGGCCGTCGCTGTGCTCGCGCAACGCATCTTTGTCGATGCGCGGCCGGTGCCACTGGCCGTCGAGATGCGCCTTCGTCACCAGCTTCGAGAGGTTTTCGTAGCCCTCGTTGCTCGAGGCGAGCAGCGTTAGGTGCGATGCGCGCTTCCGGCCGCTGATCTCGCGCTTCTCATGCATCGAAGTCGGCGCGAGATACGCCTCGCAGCCGATGATGCCCTTCACGCCAGCCTTCTTCGCGGCCATGTAAAAGTCGATCGCGCCATACAGATTCCCATGATCCGTGACCGCCACCGCCGGCATTCCCAGCGCCTTCGTCCGCTTCATCAAGTCCGGTATCCGCACCGCCCCATCGAGCAGCGAGTACTCGGTGTGCAGGTGGAGGTGGACGAAGGAGTCGGACATGGATGTGAACGATTGTTACCGAGTTCGCGAAATGCATCAAGCCGGGATGAAATGTCGGTCTTCTTGCTAGATCCAGCGGGTATTGTCGCGCCCCTCGGACGCCGCGCTCGGCGGAGTGACAGTACAGGCAAGCCGGTCAGGACCCGTCAAGATCCGGTCAAGCCATTTCAGCTTGCTGAATGCCGTCCGCATCACCTCTGAGCCAGTTGCGAAACGCATTCAACCCATCAAACAAGCTGCTGAAAATGCATGGGTCACATCTTCGGGCGGGGCGGCCCGGCCTGCGGCGTTGGGTGCTTTGCCGTTATCGCCTGGAGAGCGGTTGCACCGTCCGACTTGCAGTCCGTGCAGCCGCTTTCCGAATCTGCTTCCGCAGCCCTTTTTCAGCAATCTGTCAGGCTAAACCTGACGCACATGGCTTGCGGGGTGTGCCACGTCTCCTGGGCGGATGTAACGCAAACAATCCCCTTGTCCGCCGTCGTCTCCTCGCCGTACTGCCGGCAGAACCCGCAGCCTGCCATGACTCAGAAGCAACGTGAAGCCCTTTTCGATCTGATCAATCTCGCGCCATACTCAGACTCGCATCTCTCGCTCATGGAGGAAAACCTCGCCGAGTCGGCCTTTATCGCGGAGGGTTGGGAGTCGGAGCATCCGAAGAATCTTTTTCTGGAGCAGTCGCTGGCTCGCGCGCGCGAGGCGGCGGAGACCGATGAGGCGATGGCCGCATACATCAAGAAGTGTGCGACGGTCTTCACCGATCACGAGTCGCAGACTGAAGCCTATGGCGTGGTGAAGGGCGTCATCTCCCGTGATGGCCTGAACGATACGGAGAGCGCGTTTCTCGAGAAGCTGAAGATCGCTTTTCCGAAAGTGGGCTGACCACAGCATGCGTGCGGGGCCTTACGCCCGCCATTCACATGAGGCGCCATGACCGGACGCGAGACATCGGGTGAAGGTTCGGCATCGGTGCAATCACTCAAGCAGATATTGCTTTTCGCGCCGGACCAAGCGACCGCGCCAGCCGCTTTGACACCAGATGCGGCGTCCAACATTCCTCGCGTAGCCCGCGTGCAGCTCGAAGGCTCGGCGGCGCTGGAGCTGGACTACGCGATTCCAGATGCGCTCGCCGGCAAGCTCTCAGTCGGCTCACGCGTGCTCGTGCCGTTGCAGCGGCAGCGCGTGCAGGCGGTGGTGATCGAATTGCTCGCGAGCAGTCCGCACGGAAGCCGGTTGCGCGAGGTGCTGCATTTGATCGGCTCGCGGCCCATGTTCACGCCGGGTCTGCTGCGGCTCGCGAACTGGATCGCGGACTACTACGTGGCGCCGCCGCATCAGGTCCTGCGCACGATGCTGCCGCAGGCCGTGCGCGACAAGCCGGAGAGCTTCATCACCGACAGTCATCTCGCGCTGGCAAAGGAGTGGACAAAGGAGCAGATCGAGAAGATGCACAAGACCGCGCCGATGCAGGCGCGCGTGCTCGAAACGCTGAAAGCCTGCGGCGGCGAGATTACCCTCAGCCGGTTGCGAAAAGACGTGCCGCGTGCGACGACGGTGATGAAGCCGCTGCTCGCGAATGGCTGGATCACACGCAGCGCCGTACGTGTGGAGCGAGATCCGTTTCAAGACGAGGAATTTCTTCCCACGCAGCCGCTGACGCTTACCGACGAGCAGCGCGTCGTTTTCGACGGCGTCATCAAGGCGATCAACGACGTCGCGACGTCGCGCCCTGCTTTGCTCCATGGCGTGACTGGCAGCGGAAAGACGGAAGTTTATCTGCAAGCCATCGCGCATGTGCTCGCGAAGCACCAAACGGCGCTCGTGCTCGTGCCCGAGATCAGCCTCACGCCGCAGACCATCGAACGGTTCAAGGCGCGCTTCTCGGACCGCAAGGATCGCATTGCCGTGTTGCACAGTCACCTCAGTGATGGAGAGCGGCACGACGAGTGGTTCAAGATTCACGAAGGTCGCGCCGACATCGTGATCGGTGCCCGCAGCGCCATCTTCGCGCCGCTGGAGCGGCTGGGCATCATCATTGTCGATGAAGAGCACGAGCCGTCCTACAAGCAGGAGGAAAACCCGCGCTATCACGCGCGTGATCTCGCCGTCGTGCGCGGGAAGATCGAGCAGTGTGCCGTGCTGCTGGGCAGTGCCACTCCGAGCCTGGAGTCGTTCGAGAATGCCCGCACCGGCAAATACGAGCTGCTGCGCATGACGAAGCGCACGGACAACAAGACACTGCCGCTCATCCGCATCGTCGATCTGCGGCTGGAAAAACGAAAAACCGGCGGCGCGCCGAGCATCCTCTCGGAGAAGCTCAAGGTCGCCATTGCCGACCGGCTCGAGAAGAGGGAGCAGACCATTCTTTTCCTCAACCGCCGCGGTTTCAACACCTCGCTTTCTTGCATGGCGTGCGGCGAGGCGGTGCAATGTCACGACTGCAGCATTCCGATGACGCTGCACAAAAAGGAGAACCGTCTCGTCTGCCACATCTGCGGTGCCACGCGCGTGCCGCCGGCCAAATGCCCCGCGTGCAAGGATCCTGGCATCCGTTTTGCCGGCTTCGGCACGGAGCGCGTGGAAACCGTCGTGCGCGAAGCTTTTCCAAAAGCGCGCATCGTCCGCGTCGATACCGACAGCATGACGCGCAAGAACCAGCTTCGGGACACGCTGCGCGACTTCCGCGCGCAAAAGATCGACATCCTCATCGGCACGCAGATGATCGCGAAGGGGCTCGACTTTCCGAACGTCACGCTTGTCGGCGTGCTGAATGCCGACCTCGCGCTGCACATGCCCGACTTCCGGGCGGCCGAGCGCACCTTCCAGCTTCTCACTCAGGTCGCAGGGCGGGCGGGGCGCGGTGAGATCAAAGGCGAGGTTTACATCCAGACGTTCACGCCGCACAGCCCGGCGGTGCAATTCGCGCGACATCAGGACTTCGAAGGCTTCGCGCAGCAGGAACTGGAGCAGCGGCGCATCTTCAACTACCCGCCGCTCACGCACGTCGTGCTCATCGGCTGCCGCGGTCCGCATCAAGCACGCGCCGAATTTGCGCTGGCAAATCTGGCGAAGCGCCTGGATGCCGGCCTGCCTCCCGGCACGATCATGGGCGATCCAACTCCGTCGCCGTTGGAGAAATCGCACGGCCAGTTTCGCTTTCAGCTCCTGCTTCGTGCTGTGAAAATCCGTGTGCTGTCGCAGCACATTCACCGCGTCATTCAGACCATGACATTCCCTCAGGACGTGATCGTAACCTGGGATGTGGACCCGGTTCAGATGCTGTGAGAAGGCGGCGCACCGGCCGTCCGGCCCCTCACTTCCCGCCTGCATCCTTCACGCCGTACGCTGCCGTCAGGTAGTCGGCGAGCATCGGCGCGATGTTGTCGGCAATGGGTGCGCCAAACTTCTCCTTCATCTTCTTCACGGAACCTTCCCAGAATTTGCGCGGCATCGGCGGCTGGGTGTTCACGTATTCGGCAGAATGGCAGGTGATGCAGTGGCCTTTCACGAGCTCGACGCCCGGTGCTTCGCGATAGACGGCCGTTTCGGCTGGAAGCGTGATGCTAACGACTTTCTCGTCGGCCTGCACGGCGATGAAGGAACTGGCGAGAACGGTGAAGACGATGAGTCGGCGTTTCATTTTGGGAAAAGTATTCAGCGAGTCAGTGTTCAGTTTTCAGTCTGGCGGGCAGCGAGCTGGCCGCCCGATCGATCGTGATCATGCTGCGGTGACCTTCACAGTCTCGACCACATTGCGCATGTAGCCGTTCGGGTTCCACAATGGCTCGAGCGGCTGGCTCTCGCCGAGGCGGTTGAAGGCACGGCACTGGATGGAATGCGCACCAGCCTTCGGCGTCCAGGCAAGCGTCCACTCGCGGAAAGAGTATTTGCCGTGGTCTTTGCCGAGCCGCGCAGGCTGCCAGGATTTGCCTTCGTCCGTGGAGACCAGCACCTCGGTGATGCCATGCCCGCCATCAAAGGCGATGCCACGCAGCAGCGTCTCGCGACCGCTTTTAATCTTCGCGCCGTCTTCGAGACTGGTCAGAAAGGAGCGGATTTTGAAACGCGTGATCGGCACCGTGCTCGTCGGCGTGACGCCGGGCTCCACGCAGCCACCAGGCGTGGCGGGTATGCGGTAGCCAGTCGCCATGTAAAATCCGGCAAAGGTGTCGCCGACGACTTCGAGTTCATTGAGATGCTTGACCCAATACGTTCCGAAATAACCCGGCACCACGAGCCGCAGCGGGAAGCCATTGAGCATCGGCAGTGGCTCACCGTTCATCTCGAAGGCGATGACGATCTCTCCGTCGCGGGCATGGTCGATCTCTAGAGCCTTCACGAAATCCGGCGTCTGTGGCAGTACGGCGGCATCGAGGCCATTGCACACGACCTGTTTCGCCGTGGCCTGCACCCCGGCCTTGTCGAGCACATCTTTGAGACGCACGCCTTTCCATTTCGCATTGCCCATAGCGCCATTCCCGAGCTGGCCACCACCGACGCGCGGTTTGAAAAATCCGCGGCTGTTACCGGAGCACTGATTCACCGCTGCCACCTCGACATGCTCGAACTGTGATTTCAATTCCGCGAGCGAAAGCTTCAACGGCTTGTCCACGAGTCCCTTCACATCCAGCCGATAAGCTGCTGGATCGATGCTCAGCGGGATGTTCGCGAGATGGTAGCGGACGAAGAAGGCATCGTTCGGCGTGAAGACGCCGTCATTGAAAACGGAAAACGGCGTCTCGAGCTGCGGGGGCCGCGACGTGAGCACGATGAGCGGGCGCTTCTGCGGATACTTCACCAGTCTGCGCTCGCCGTTCTCGAACGGCATCGTCACGGTCGCGTCTTCTGCAATGGCTGCTCCACCGGCGATCAAGCCTGCGGCGGAAACGGTTTGCTTCACAAAGTGTCGGCGGGAAATCATGGAGTGGTTGGACCTATACGCAGACATGACGAGGCCCTCTATCTACGAAACTCGAACCACCACGACAAATAAGCCGAATCACATTTTCGTGATAGACACATCATCACTGGCCGTCTTTACGGTCCCCGTAATCGGCAACCGATCAATCAAGTGGACTTCAAGGCCATCAATCGCGAAATCCTCATCTCTTTCTGGAAGGTGCATGTGCTTTATCATGCCGCCGAAGGCGAGGTCATCGGCCAGTGGATGCTGAAGGAACTGAAGCATCACGGTTACGAGGTCAGCCCTGGAACGCTTTATCCGATGCTGAAGCGCATGGAGGCGAACGGCTGGCTCAAATCGGAAGCCGATGCTGCGCTCGGCCCGAAAGCTCCGCGCGGGTATCGCATCACCGCCGAGGGCCGCAAGGTCCTCAAGGTTGTGCAAAAACAACTTCACGAACTCGGCGTCGAGGTCGATCACCGCTGATCCCGCTCGCCTTCGTCATTCGCCATTCCCGTCCCGTGTCCCTTCCCCGCCTCGCTCTCCGCCATCCCTGGACCATTCTCGTCATCGTCATCGCGATCCTCCTCGGATCATGGATGGCCGTGCAAAAGATGGCGCGGGATGTGTTCCCACCGCTGGGCATTCCCACGATCTACGTCGCTCAGCCGTATGGCGGGATGGATGCGGCGCAGATGGAGGGCTACCTCACTTACTACTACGAGTATCACTTCCTCTACATCGCGGGCATCGAGCACGTGGAGTCGAAGAACATTCAGGGCGCTTCGATCATGAAGCTGCAGTTTCATCCGGGCACGGACATGTCGGCGGCGCTGTCGGAGACGATCGCTTATGTGAATCGCGCGCGCTCGTTCATGCCACCGGGCACGCCGGGGGCGTTCGTCACGCGCTTCGATGCGGGCAGTGTGCCGGTGGGGAATCTGGTGTTCTCGACGGAGAATCCGAATCGCACCGTCGGTCAGATGCAGGACGCGGCGCTGAACATGGTGCGACCGCTCTTCGCCACGCTGCCGGGCGTGTCGGCACCGCCGCCGTTCGGGGGCAGCGCGCGCACCATTCTCATCAATGTGAAGCCGGATCGCCTGCGCGCTTACGGCTTGTCGCCCGACGATGTGGTGAAGGCGATGACCGAGGCGAACACGATGAGCCCGAGCGGCAATCTCGCGCTGCCGAACAGCTACCCCATCGTGCCGACGAACGCGGTGGTGAAGAACATCCAGGACCTCGCCGCAGTTCCGCTGAAGGTCACGGACAAAGGCGCGGTCTATGTGCGCGATGTCGGCGAGGTGAGCGATGGCAGCGACCTTGTGACGAGCATCGCCATCGTGAACGGCAAGCGCACGGTTTACATGCCGGTGACGAAGCGCAGCGATGCCTCGACGCTGAGTGTGGTCGAGCTGGTGAAGGCGAACCTCGGCAAGTTCAAAGCCGCATGCCCCGACGACATCAACGTCACCTTCGAGTTCGACCAAAGCCCGTGGATCATCCGCGCTATTGAAGACCTCGTGAAGGAAGGCATCCTCGGCGCGTGTCTCACCGGCCTGATGGTGCTGATCTTCCTGCGCGACTTGCGCAGCGTCTTCATCGTGGTGCTGAACATTCCCATCGCGCTCGCGTCATCGGTGCTCGCGCTGTGGATCGGTGGTTACTCAATCAACCTGATGACGCTCGGCGGACTCGCGCTCGCGGTCGGCATCCTCGTTGATGAAGCGACGGTCGAAATCGAGAACATCCATCGTCATCTCAAAGCCGGCGGCAAAAGTCTCGCGCGCTGCGTGCTCGATGCGTCGGAGGAAACCATCGGCCCGCGCTCGCTCTCGATGCTGTGCGTGCTGGCGGTGTTCGTGCCCAGCTTCTTCATGACCGGTGCAGCGAAGGCGCTTTTTCTGCCGCTCTCGCTCGCGGTGGGTTTCAGCATGATCGGCAGTTACTTGCTTTCGAGCACGCTCGTGCCGGTGCTGAGCATCTGGTGGCATCGCGAGCCTCGTCAGACCAGTCGGACAGGTCCGACCCGTCCGACTGCTTTGTGCTGGCTCTTCCTCCCCGCGATCACCACGCGCCACATCCTCGTCCCCGCGTATCTCGGCGGCACCGTCTTCGCCATCACGCTCGTGCTGCCCTTCCTCGGCACCGAGATCTTCCCGCAGATCGACGCCGGTCAGCTCCAGCTTCGTCTGCGCGCGCCGACCGCCACGCGACTCGAAGCCACCGAGCAAATCGCCACGCGCACGCTGGCGATCATCGGCGAGGAATCGCCCATCGCCGCGAGCATGGGACTCATCGGCGTCCACGCACCGAACTACCCGGTGAATCTCATCCACCAGTGGAACAGCGGCCCCGAGGAAGCGACGTTGCAAATCCAGCTCAAGCCCGGCTCGAAACCCATCGGCGAGCTGCGCGAGAAACTCCGCGCGCGACTCAGCGCGGAGTTTCCCAACGTGCAGTTCTCCTTTGAACCCGCCGACATCGTCAGCCGCGTGATGGCGCTCGGCTCGCCCACGCCGATCGAAGTTGCAATCAGTGGTAAAGACTTCGCTGCGAGCCGTGTGCACGCCGAATTGCTCAAAGGCAAGCTCGCCGCGCTGAAGGACCTGCGCGATGTGCAGTTCAGCCAGACGCTCGACTACCCGAGCGTCGATGTGCAGATCGACCGCGAGCGCGCGGGCTTGCTCGGCGTGAAGATGAGCGACGCCACGCGCAGCCTCGTCGCCGCCACCGCGAGCAGCCGATTCACCGTGCCGAACTACTGGGCCGATCCGAAGACGGGCACCAGTTTCTCGCTTCAAGTGCAAGTGCCGCAGACGATGATGAAGGGCCTCGAAGACCTGCGCAACCTGCCCATCTCCGCGCAAAACAAACCACCCGTGCCGCTGCGCAACATCGCGAAGGTCAGCGAAGGCAGCTCCATCGGCCAATACGACCGCTACAACATGGCGCGCACGATCTCGATCACCGCGAACCTGCACGACCAGCCGCTCGGCAGCATCGCGAAGCAGGTCGAAAAAGTCATCGCCGACAACCCCGCGCCCGCTGGTGTGAACGTCGCCCTGCGTGGCCAGGTGCCGCCATTGAAGGAACTGCAAGACGGTCTTCAAACCGGCCTGCTCATCGCCATCGTCACCATCTTCCTCCTGCTCGTCGCCAACTTCCAAAGCGTTCGCCTCGCGATCATCGTGCTCACCACCATCCCCGCCGCGCTGCTCGGCGTCCTGCTCGCGCTCAAGCTCACCGGCACCACGCTCAATATCCAGAGCTTCATGGGCGCGATCATGTCCGTCGGTGTCGCCGTCGCGAATGCGATCTTGCTCGTCACCTTCGCGCATCGTGCGCAACTCACTGGTATGGCGAAACGCGACGCCGCTCTCGAATCCGCGACCACTCGCCTGCGCCCCATCTTGATGACTACCCTCGCCATGATCGCCGGCATGATCCCGATGGCGCTCGCGAAATCGCAGACGAGCCCGCTTGCCATCGCGACGATCGGCGGGCTCGCGCTCGCGACCGTCGCGACGCTGCTCGTGCTGCCGGCGGTGTATGCGCTGCTGGCGAGCAAGGTGGCGAAGAAGGCTTCGCTGGAGCCCGCCGAAACTGCTTAACTCAGACGATGCCGTTCTATTCTGCCAAGCTGCATGTCATTTGCCTCGTTGATGATCCAAGCGTCTTCGAGGATGAGGGCGGACATCTCTGTGACTATGCCATTGTCGTGTTCCGTGCTGCTGATTTTGAGGCGGCCTGGCATCGAGCGCTGGAACTCGGACGTGCTCAAGAACACGGGTATGAAAATGCAGAAGGTAATCAGGTTCGATGGGCTTTCCGGGGAATTGAAGACATCGAAGAGCTCGGCGAAGACATCGACGGCATGGAAGTTGGCTCCGTGCTGGACATCTATAAACCTGAAGAACCGTTGCCCTTCGACACCGAGTTCAATCCCGAAAAGCATCTTCCCGATTGGATGACGAGACCGCTCGAGAAATAACTAATCAATGACGAAACCCGATTGATGAACTACATACCAATGAAGCCCGATCCACAACCTCAGCGCATCGCACCAAGCCCAACGGGCTTGCGTCATGCAGCCCAGGGTTGCCGAAGCGTAGCGCAGGCTACCCTGGGTTCGACGTATGGGGAGGTCGAACCCGGAACGGGTTCCGTCAATCATCGCATGGCTCCTGACGCATCCCCGTTGGGGATGAATCCCTTTTCGATCCTTTCCCAGAGTAGCGCTCGTTCCTCGCGCAACCCTGGGCTGCATGACCGAAGCCCGTTGGGCTTCATCGGCGCAATCCCCGGAAGAGTGACCTTCGCATGAGCAGTCACGAACAACCACCCAATCAACCTACCAAGCACAATGTTGGGCTGGGGTGCATGCTGATTCTGGCAGTGTGTGGCCTGACTTGGGTATTCTTCAAATTGGTGATGCCAGATCTGGTTGGTGGCCTGCTTGGTTATGTGTTGGGTCCACCCGTTCTGTTGACTGTTTTGACGGCTCTTGCAGTGATCATAGCAAAGTGCTTCCTCCGCCCCATGGATGGTAGATTGAGACTTGGAGCAGGTTTTGGCTACGCCTCGCTAATCGTGTCTCTGGGCCTCTTGATCATATTTTTCAGGCTCATGAATTCCCCTCACGGCCCCTCTTACCATGGACCCTAGCATTCGTCATTCGTCATTCTGGTTTCGTCATTTGTTGCTGGCACTGCTCGGCACGGCATTCGCTAATGCGCTGGAGTTGCCCACCGCCAAACCCACCACCGGCACCATTCATCGCTGGGTTGCGTTGCCATCCACGCTCGCGCCGTGGCAGCAGGCGACGCTTTACGCGAAGGTCACGGGTTACATCAAGAAGATCAGTGTCGATAAAGGCGATTCAGTGAAAGCAGGTCAGGTGATCGCCGAAATCGAGGTGCCGGAGTTGGAAGCGGAGATGGTGAAGTTCGAGGCTGAGTCGGCGGCGTTGAAGCCGGCGTTTGAGTTTGCGCAGCAGGAATACGACCGGCTCGTCAAGGCGCAGAAGTCGTCACCCGATCTGGTGTTGCCGCAGATGCTGGAGAAGGCGAAAGCGGAACTCGACAAGGCGAAGGCGTCGTTTGATGTCGTCGATGCGAACGCGAAGCGCGCTCGGGTGATGATCGGCTACGCGAAGATCACCGCACCCTTTGATGGCATCATCACGGCACGCAACGTCGATGCCGGTGCGCTGGTGAACGCGGGCACGAGCAAGGTGGTGGACCTCGTCGATGCGAGCACGATCCGTTTGCAGATTCCCGTCACCGAACTTGAGACCTCGCTCGTGCAGGTCGGCAAGCCAGTGAAGGCCACCATCGACGCCGTCGGTGCAGCGCCCATCGAAGCCTCGGTCTCGCGCATCAGCTACGCGCTCGATCCCGCAACGCGCACGATGCTTGCCGAGGCCGATCTGAAGAACGCCGACCTCAAACTCCGCCCCGGCATGTATGCGATGGCGAAGATAGGCGTGGAGAAGCACGATAACGCCATGCTCATCCCGGTGACTGCGCTCGCGATGGAGAAGACCAACGCCTTCGTCTTCAAACCCACCGACGGCAAAGCGATGAAGACCGCCATCACCATTGGCTTTAACGACGGCGCGAACGTCGAAGTGCTCAGCGGGCTCGACAAGGAAAGCGCGGTGTTCTTGCCGGACAAGGTGACGCTGACGGATAAGCAGGCGGTGACCGTAAAAGCCAATCCATGAGACTTATGCGACCCATACGACTGATATGTCCCTTGTTGTGTACACTGGCCGGGGCACTGCACGCCGACCCCATCGACCTTCCCACGGTCCTGCGTCTTGCTGGCGCACAGAACGTGGATGTGAAGATCGCCGAGGAGAAGCTGAAGGAGGCTCGTGCGGCGGAAGAGAGCACGCAGATGGCGTTTTTTCCCTGGGTCGTGGCGGGCGCAGGTTACAAGGCGCACAACGGCGCGATCCAGAACGTGGAGGGAGAGATCATCAGCACCGACAAGCAGGCTTACAGCGTCGGGCCAACGATTGGCATCCAGCTAGAGCTTGGAGACGCGCTATACAAGCGGCTGGCCGCGAAGCAGCTCACGAAAGCCGCGGAGCACGGAGCGGATGCGCAGCGTCGGCAGAGTGTGCTGGAGGCGGCGGAGACGTATTTCGATCTCTGCAAGGCGCAGGCGAATGCCGATGTGGCCAATGAAGCGCTGAAGACCTCGAAGGAATACGAAGGCCAGATCGGCAACGCGGTGAAGGCGGGCGTGGCATTCAAGGGCGACGAACTCCGGGCGCACACGCAGATGAAACGCTACGAGTTTCTCGAGCAGCAAGCGAGCGAGCAACGCCGCGTGGCCGCCGCACGACTGGCGCAGATTTTGAACCTCGATCCGAAGGTCGCTTTGACGCCGAGCAGTCGCGACCTCGTTCCGTTGAAACTGGCTCCGAGCGGTGGCTCATCGGCATCGCTCGTCTCACAAGCGCTGGCAAATCGACCCGAAGTGAAGCAAGGCGCGGCGCTGTCTGCTGCCGCCCGTGCGGGCGAGAAAGGTGCGCGAGTTGGCCCGCTGATTCCGTCGCTCGGTGCGCAGGTGTTTGGTGGTGGACTCGGCGGTGGCGTAGGTGGCGATGCCGGAAACTTCGGCGGCAGTGGCGACTACCAGATCACGCTCGGCTGGCGCATCGGACCTGGCGGATTGTTTGATCGCAGTCGCATTCGCTCAGCCGAGTCGAAGGCGAAACAGGCGGCGCTGAATGAAGAGAAAATCAGCGATCTCATCACCCGCGAAGTCGTCGAGAACTTTGAGCGCGTGAAGCTGCTTCGCCAGCAACTCGTCACCTCCAAAGACGGCGTGGCGGCATCGCAAGAAGCGCTGAAACTTGCGCGCGAGCGAAAGGAATTCGCCGTCGGCGTGGTGCTCGAGACGCTGCAGAGCGAGCAGGACGTGACGAAGGCACGGCTCGATTACGTGAACACGATCGCTGAGCTGAACAAGGCACAGTATCGCCTGAAAGCGGCGGTGGGCGAGGTGAGCGGGAAGTGACAACGTCTCGGGCGAGTCACTGCGAGTTTAGCGCCGCGAGCGTCGTTCAAGCACACGCCATGAAACGCCTTCTGATTTCCGCACTGATCTTGTCTTCGCTTCTCGACCCGTGCGCTCTGCTTCACGCCGCGGACTCGAAGCGGCCAAACATACTTTTTTTCTTCGCGGACGACTGGGGTCGCTACGCGAGCATCTACCAGAAGGTGGATGGTCCCGGCACGATGAACGACATCATCAAGACGCCGAACGTGGACCGCGTGGCACGCGAAGGTGTCATCTTCCGCAATGCGCACGTCTGCGCGCCGTCATGCACGCCGTGCCGCAGCGCGCTGCTTTCGGGCCAGTATTTCTGGCGCACGCGGCGCGCGGCCATTTTGCAGGGCGCGATCTGGGACCCGGCCATCCCGTCGTATCCTCTGATGCTGCGCGATGCGGGCTATCACATCGGCAAGAGCTACAAGGTGTGGAGTCCGGGATCGCCCGCCGATGCGCCGTATGGCGAGCAACAGCATGCATACCAAAAGGGCGGCGGTGACTTCAACAACTTCTCCGAGAACGTGACCGCCGCCGTGGAGAAAGGCACGCCGGTCGAGGAGGCCAAACAGAAGATACTGGCGCAGGTACGCACGAATTTTGACGACTTCCTCAAGGCGCGGCAGGCAGGGCAGCCGTTTTGCTTCTGGTTCGGGCCGACGAACACGCACCGCAAATGGACGCGCGGCTCGGGCAAGGCGCTGTGGGGCATCGAGCCGGATTCATTCAAGGGAAGGGTGCCCGCGTTTCTGCCCGACGTGCCGGAGATTCGCGAGGATCTCGCTGACTATTTCGGCGAGGCGCAGGCTTATGACGCGGCCATCGGCGTGATGATCGAGCAGCTCGAGAATGCGGGCGAACTCAACAACACGCTCATCGCCATCAGCGGCGACCACGGCGCGCCGGGCTTCACTCACGGGAAATGCAATCTGTACGACTTCGGCACCGGCGTCGCGCTCGCGGTGCGTGGTCCTGGCATCAAAGGAGGCCGAGTCATCGATGACTATGTGAACCTCATGGACCTGTGCCCGACGTTTCTCGAGGCTGGCGGTGTGAAGCCCGCCCCGGAGATGACGGGTCGCAGCCTCATGCCCGTGCTCCTTTCTGACAAAGATGGACTCGTCGATCAATCACGCACCTGGGTCGTGACGGGCCGCGAGCGGCATGTCGAGAGCGCGCGCGAGGGCTTTGTCGGCTACCCTCAGCGTTCCTTCCGCACCAAGGAGTACCTCTACATCATCAATTTCCAGCCCGACCGCTGGCCGATGGGTGATCCTTACCATCTTGATGACGCAACGCCGCCCGGCCACGAGGAGCTTGTCGAGAACACGCACGTCACGCTCCAGGACATGGACTCCAGTCCGACGAAGGCCTGGCTCGTGGAGCATCGCAATCAGCCTGAATGGAAAAAGTTTTTCGACTACGCATTTGCCAAGCGGCCGCGCGAGGAGCTGTACATCCTCGCCACCGATCCGCAGCAGATCAAAAACGTGGCCGCCGATCCCGAGTACGCCACGATCCGCGAGTCGATGAACCAGCGTCTGATGGATGAACTCAAGCGCACCGCCGATCCGCGCGTGATCGATGGAGGCAAATTCTTTGAAACGCCGCCAATGGTCGGACCGCTGCCAAAGGATTCCCAGCGCGCAGGGAAGAAAAAGCAGGGTGCCGGGCGGCGGTAGAGCCATGTGCGCTGTGTGTTCTTGCGCCGTGACAAGCGATTGCGCGCATTGCGTCCGGACACCACGCACGGATTTCACAAGCCAAGTTCGGCGATGCGTAGCATCGACTCGGCGGCGAGCTTTGGGAAGAGATCCTTGTTCGTTCCGTCGTAGGCCGTGAGATCGACGGTCCACGGGCGGCCGAAGACGACGGTGACGCGCGCCGGGCGGGGCAGGGAGCGATGGCGGGGGAGGGCATCAAAGGCGCCGAAAATGCGCGCCGGGATGACGGGTACACCGGCCTTGGCGATGACGAGACCCACGCCAGACTCAGGCTTCTGCAGCTGGCCGTCTTCAGAGCGATTTCCCTCCGGGAAGATGACGACTTTTTCTCCGGCGCGCAGGAGGCGCAGCACGGCCTTCAGGCTGCCTGGACCGGGAGCTTCTTGATCGACGGGCACGGCCTGGAGGCGAGGGAGCAACCACTGCATGACCGGGTGGACGAAGAGCGTCTTGCGGGCGAGGTAGGAGATGGGCTCGTCGAAGGCGATGCCGACGGCAGGCGGGTCCATGAAGCTGACGTGATTGCAGACGATGAGCGCGGCACCGGGGACCTGGATGTGCTCGCGGCCGACGACGCGGTAGGAAAAGAAGCCGCGCGCGATCTCGCTGAAGATGCGGTGACCGAACCAGTAGGTGGGCGTCATGGCGGCGGGTGCATGGTCACCACGCGGAGCTGCTGGCGAGGCCGCGCCCGCGCAGCACGGCGAGCACATGCTCGACGACTTCTGGCAGCGTCATGTGGGAACTGTCGATGACGATGGCATCCGGCGCGGCGACCAGCGGGGAAGTCTTGCGCGTGGTGTCGAGCCGGTCGCGCTCGCCGACGCTGTCGGCATGGCCCTGCGCGCGCCTGCGGGCGGCGCGGACTTCTTCCGAAGCGTCGATGTAAAATTTGAAGGCGGCATCCGGGAAGACGACGGTGCCGATGTCGCGCCCTTCCATGACGAGCGGGCCAAGCACGGCGAGCGCACGCTGGCTGGCGACCAGGCGCTCACGTACGGCGGGCACGGCGGCGACGATGGAGACGGACTTGTTCACCTCGTCACCGGTCAGTTCGGGGCCGGGCGGGCGGCCGTCGATGCGGATGGTGGACTGGCCGTTGGCCGTGTCGAAGTCGATGGACACTTCCGCGGCGGCGCGTGCGACGCCCTCACTGTCCGCCGGATCAACTCCACGCTGCAAAATGGCCCACGTCATGGCGCGGTACATGTTTCCCGTGTTTACGAAGGTCCATCCAAGACGCTCGGCGACGAGGTGCGCGACGCTGCTCTTGCCGGAGGCTGCGGGGCCGTCGATGGCGATGACATTCATGGGCGGGTGGTCGATAGTTGAGAAAGGATGGTTGATAGCAACATCAACTTGGGGGGAATGCGCATGGCGCGGGGCTGTGCGTGGCGGGTGTTCGGCCCGGGACACGAGGACGCGAAGAAGGGAGGACGCGATCATCGGCTGCGGCGACATCGAGGGAGTCACGATCCACAATCAATCCGCCGTTCCCCGTCATGTTTCCTCTGCCTTGCCGAGGCGCGCGCCGACACTGCGAGGGACTCGGGAAAGCACAGGGATGGCCTGGCCGGGCGGTTCGCCGAGAACGAAGCGGTTCAGGTCGCGCTCGAATCCGGGATACGAGGTGGCGATGCACTCGGCGCCTTCGATGACTGTCTGCCCTTCGGCGAACATGCCGGCGACGGCGAAGGCCATGGCGATCCGGTGGTCGCCGAAGGTTTCGATGGTGGTGCCGCGGAGCTTCGCGCCGCCTTCGATTTCCATGCCGTCATCGAACTCCTGCACGCTCACGCCCATGGCACGGAGGTTCCTGGCCACGGCGGCGATGCGGTCGGTCTCCTTCACGCGCAGTTCCTGCGCATCGCTGATGAGCGTGCTGCCGCGGGCGAGCGCGGCTGCGACGGCGAGGATGGGCAGCTCGTCGATGACATTGGAGATGACCGCGCCGCCGATGTGGGTGCCGTTCAGTTCGCCTCCTTTGACGACGATGTTCCCGTGGGGCTCGCCATTGTCTTTTTCGTCCGAGTGCGTGACTTGCGCGCCCATGCGAAGGAGCACGGTGATGACACCCGTGCGCGTGGGATTGAGTCCCACGTTCCTGATGGTGATCTGCGATCCCGGCGTGGCGGCGGCGGCCACCATCCAGAAGGCGGCGCTGGAGATGTCCCCGGGCACGGAGATGTCGTTCGGCTGCGGCTCCTGATTGCCATAGACGGTGACCTCGTGGCCCTTGCGGTACCATTTCACGCCGAAGTGAGTCATGAGGCTCTCGGTGTGGTTTCGCGTGGGGACCTTTTCGATGACGGTGGTCTTGCCGGGCGCGAACATGCCGGCGAGGAGGACGGCGCTCTTCACCTGCGCGCTGGCCATGGGCAGCTCGTATGTGATGGGCTGCAGGGCACCGCCGGTGACGTGCAAAGGTGCGCACACGCTCATGCCGTGCCCTTCGATCTTCGCGCCCATGAGCGCCAGGGGGTCGGCCACGCGCTTCATCGGGCGGCGGGAGAGGGATTCGTCTCCGCGCAGTTCGGTGGTGAACTGCTGCCCGGCGAGGATGCCGGAGAGCAGCCGCATGGTGGTGCCGGAGTTTCCGCAGTCGATGAAGCTCTCCGGCTCCTTCAGGACGCGGCCGCGTCCGGTAATGGCCAGCTTCACGAGGCCGATGCCTTCGACTTCCTCCAGCGGCTCCACGTCCGCACCGAGGGCCTGCATGGCCTTCACGGTGCAGAGGCAATCCTCGGATGGCAGGAAACCGTCGATGATCGTCGTGCCTTTCGCCAGCCCGGCGAACATGGCCGAGCGGTGGCTGATGCTTTTGTCTCCCGGGACGGTGATGTCGGCGGGAATGCTTTTGAGTTTTTTGACTTTAATCGTTGCCATAGGCTGCGGCGGCGCCGGGACCGAGGCGATCCCGGAGGTTCTTCGCTTCGGCCAGGAAAAGGCGGAGCTTTTCTTCGTCCAATCCCTCGACGATTTCAAGAAGCTCTCGTGTCGCACCGGCCGCATCACGCAGAGCGGCCAGCACCTCGCTCCGGTTCTCCGAGAGAATGCCGGCCCACATGGCGGGATCTCCGCCGGCGACGCGCGTGGTGTCACGGAATCCGCCCGCCGCACACTTGAGCGCATCTGCATCCGGTCGCAGCGAGGCAAGCGTGGTGATGGCGGCCATTACATGCGGCAGGTGGCTGATGCGCGCGACCTTGCGGTCGTGCTCGGTCGCACTCATCTCCAGCACACGGCAGCCGAGTGCGGACCAGAAGACTCTCACGCGCGCGAGCGCGGCGGCTTCACCAGCCGACGGCGGCGTGACGATGCACGCGGCGCCTTCAAACAAGTCCTCGCGCGCCGCGTCGATGCCCGTCTTCTCCGAGCCGGCCATGGGATGGCTGCCGACGAAGACGGCGCCGGTGTTTGCAAACACTGGCTCCAGCGCGGCTACGATGCTGCCTTTAACACTGCCGACATCGGTGACCGCACAGTCGCGGACGAGTTCACACGCCGCGATCTGCCGCGCGAGCGCGGGCATGACGCCGACGGGCGTGCAGAGGATGATGAAAGCTGCGCCGCTGGCGACATCTCGCACCGACGTCGATGCCATGGACGCGATGCCCCGCTCGCGCACATCCGCCGCGGCTTCCTCACGCCGGCACCAGATGCGGACCTCGGCACCGGGCATGCGACGACGCACCGCGAGGGCGAGCGATCCGCCGAGCAATCCGGGGCCGAAGACGGCGACGGGTTCCGGTATCTGGTCGGCGCGGTTCATGTGGCGGACAGGAGAAAGGGAGCTGACGGATCAAGCACGCCGGCCGGCCAGCCGGACGTGATGCCCGCAGTGTGATGCCTGGAACGCCACGCCCAGGACATGCCTGATCACGGGACGCGGAAGATCTTGCCCGTGTAAGGGCAGCGCACTTTCGTGCCCGGCCCAATGTCCCGCACATCGACGAATCCCGCGGACTGGTCATACGGGCTGTACACGAAGCCTTTCTTGCCCGGCACCGGTTTGCCATAGGGCAGTTCCGGCGCGGAAGGAGCAGGAGCCGGCGCGGTTTCTTTTTCCTTTTCCTTCGGCTTGTCGGCTTCCGCCGTGGTCGGCGTCGAAGGCGGCGGCGTGGCACCGCTGGGGGCCTGCACCTGGGCGGCGGCGTCGGATGGCTCGGGTGTCTCGGGCGCTGGAGCGGAGGGGGCGGGCGTGGAGGGCCGCTGGGTGACTTCTTCTTCGAGATAGCGGCTCTCGCGATTCGAGCGCTCGCCCGAGGCAGGCCGGTCGAGATTCACGCCGGTGCCCGGACGTCTGGGGTGGCGGGGTGGCGGCTGATAGACGCAACTGGCCAGCGATGCGGCGGCAACGATAAGGGCGAGGCTGAGGCGGATGTTCATGGGATGAAACTAGGAATTCACGCGCATGGGCATGAGGACGTACAAGAAATTCGAGCCGGTGCGCAGCACGCCGGGACTGATCTCGTCAATGAGGTGCAGGTGCACTTCGTCGGCCGTGAGATTGCGCAGCGGCGCCATGAGGAACTCGGGATTGAAGGCGATGGTGATGGCCGGGCCCTTGTAATTGATGGCGAGCGCCTCGCGCGCCTCGCCGATCTCGGGTGAGGAGGCCACGATCTCCACCTGGCCGGGCGAAAACTGGAGCTTGACCGAATTCGACTTTTCACTCGCGAGCAAAGATACGCGTGAGACGGCCCTGAGCAGTGTCTCGCGCTCCAGAGCGATGCGCTCCTTCGCTTCGCCGGGGATGACCTGGCGGTAGTTCGGATAGTTTCCCTCGATGAGCTTGCTCACCAGGAAGCTGCCTTCGAGATCAAAGCCCACCTGGGACCCCGTGACGCGGATGGCCACCGTGCCGCTGTCGCCGAGCAGGCGGGAGAGTTCGTTCACAGCCTTGGTGGGCACGATGAAATCCGTCTCATGGCTTTGGGGAAATTCGATCTCCTGCTCCACCATCGCGAGGCGGCGTCCGTCGGTGGCCACCATGGTCAGCGCGTTGTTCTTGAATGAGAAGAGGATGCCGTTGAGCACGTAGCGCGTCTCGTCAGTGGAGATGGCGTAACTGGTCTTTCGCAGGCAGTCGCGCAGCACGGCCTGGTCGATCTTGAACTCGCGCGCGCCGTCGAACTTCGGCAGCGGCGGGAATTCCTCGCTGCTCAAGCCATTGACCTTGAAGAAGCTCGGGCCGCTGCGGATGGACGCGACGTTTTTCTCATCGACGGACACCTCGACCTCCGCCGCCGGCAGCTCGCGCACGATGGTGGCGAGCCTGCGCGCCGGCAGCGTGGTGGCGCCGGCGTCCTCGACATCCGCGCTAACCGAGCCGCTCACGCCCACGTCCAGGTCAGTGGTCGTCAATTCCAGGCTTCCGTCACGGACTCTCAGCAGGACATTCGAGAGAATCGCCAGGGTCGTACGGGTGCTGACCACATGCTGCACTTGTTGGATGGCATCCAGAAACGCTTCCTTGCTGATGGTGAACTTCATAAAATGCGATGGACAGCCTTCTTATCAGAACCGGCCGGAACGGCAAGGATATTGAGCAGAAAAGCCCGGACTGTCTAACACAAATCCGCCGCGCAATACTGCCCGTCCCCGAAGGGAGACGGGCATCGCGTCAGCCTTCGACAATCTTGGCAATGAGGCCCTCGACCAGCTTTCTGAATTCACCCTCCGCCACCATGCGGCCGGAGATGACCTTGCACGCGTGGATCACCGTGCCGTGATCCCGCCCGCCGAATTCCTCTCCGATCTGCGTCAGCGGCAGCCGCGTCATGTGACGGGTCAAATACATCGCCACCTGGCGCGCGAGCGCGATGTTGCTGGGGCGGCGCGGACCGGTAAGGTCCGCCACGCGCAGATCATAGTGGGTGGCCACCATGCGCTGGATGGCATCCACGGACACGGTCTTCGCCGGCTCCTGGTCCACCACGTCGTGGAGCAGTGCTTCGAGCGCCGCCTCATTGGCCGGCGCGCTGCCTTCGAGCGAGACATGGGCCGCCACGCGCGCGAGCGCGCCTTCGAGCTTGCGCACGTTGGAGCGCACGCGTTGGGCGACGAATTCGAGAATCCACGGCTCCATCGGCGGCGCGTCTTCCAGATCACCGAGTTTGCGCCGCAGAATGGCCGCGCGGGTTTCAAAGTCGGGGTTCTGAATCTGCGTGGTCAGCCCCCACTCGAAGCGCGAGACGAGCCTCTGCTCGAGATTCTTCAGTTCTCCGGGCGAGCGGTCGCTGGCGAGCACGATCTGCTTCGAGTTGTTGAACAGCTCGTTGAAGGTGTGGAAGAACTCTTCCTGCGTGCTGTCCTTGCCCACGAAGAAATGCACGTCGTCGATGAGCAGTACATCCACTTTCCGGTACTTGCGGCGGAAGACCGGCAGCGTCTGGCCGCGGATGGCTTCGACGAAGTCGTTGGTGAACTGCTCCGAGGTCACGTACCGCACCACCGCCTTCTTCTTGCTCAAGAGAATCTCGCGGCCGATGGCCTGCATCAGATGCGTCTTGCCCAGACCCGTGCCGCCATAGAAGAAGAGCGGATTGTAGATGCGCCCTGGTTTCTCCGCCACGGCCTTCGCCACCGCGGCAGAGTACTGGCTGTTCGCGCCGACGACGAAATTGTCGAAGCTGTACTTCGTGTTCAGCCCCGCCTCCGCCAGCGTGCGCGGCACCCGCACTTCATCAGCCGGCGCGATCAGCGCCGTGGAGGCCGCCGGCTCCCGGCTCATCTGCCGCCCGCCGCGCACCGCGGCATCCACCAGCGGCAGGGCGAGCGCCGCCGGTTTGCCGTTCGCCGCGGCAGCCGGCGCGTTCGCGTGGATTCGGAACTCGATGTGCCTCGGACCGCCAGAGGCGATGTCGATCACTTCGGACAACGGTCCCGCGTAGTTGCTCTCGATCCACAAGTGGTGGATCGGGTTTGGCACGGTAAGGATTACCTTTCCGTCGTCGGTAGCCTCGACTCCGACGTTTGAAAACCATCGCTCGAAGTTCTCCTCCCCGATCTTGACGGGCAGGAGCATGCAGACACGATTCCAAAAGACATCCGACGATGAAGAAGCAGGCGCGGGATTTGATGCGGGACTGTGCTGAAGGGTTTCATCGGCGGTGGTGCTGAGAGCTGCTACATCATGGCTGGGTGGCATTGTGAAGTGTCTCCGGGAGGAGCAGTGAGAATGGGTTGAGAGGCAGAAAACGGTGGCGCGAGTTTTGCGCGCAAATTTTTTTGTACGCGCTTCTTGTTTATGTCGAGAGCATCAGCTTCGACAAGAAAATCTTGAACTAAATTTTAAAAAGTCGTGAAACAAAACCGCGCGCGCGGCGGAAGTTTTTATCAAGCGTGCATTGATCCGTGAACAACCCTGTGAACAGCATGCGAACTCCGTGTGCAGATGCTGCGAAGAAGCTCGCGAACACTCACGCCGTGGAATTTCCGGACTGAATCCGGGCATTGCGCAGACTCGCGTGTGCCGCTGCTGCTGAACTGACAGAAAGAGGAGGACAGGAAAGGTGTTTCACTTTTCTGTCAGCTCGCACGCTCACGTTCGCACTCCATGAAGCCCGCCGTCGCTCTCGCACTCTTCTCGCTGTCCTTTTCGTCCCTCACCCACGCCGCGGAACTCGAAGGCGAGCGCGCCGCTGCCACCACCCTCTGCCCCAGCCCGGAGGAAGCGCAGAAGAAGATGACCGTGCCCGACGGGTACGAAGTACGCTGCTTTGCGCACGAGCCCATGGTCACGAATCCTGTCGCGATGACCTGGGATGCGCGTGGCCGCCTCTGGATCGTGGAAGCCTTCGAGTATCCCGAAGGTACGCCGCTGCCCGAGTTGCAGCGTCCGTTTGGCGGCGTCGCCAAAGACGATCAATACCTCCCCGTGCCCGCGATCTGCCTTCCTCAATCCGAAATCCGAAATCGCCGATCCGAAATCCCAAGAGACCGTGTCGTCATCCTCGAGGACACCGACAACGACGGCATCGCCGACAAGCGCACGGTTTTCGTCGAGGGCTTGAATCTCGCCAGCGCGATCATTTGCGGCGACGACGGCATCTACGTCGGCCAGCAGCCGCACATCATTCATTTCAAAGACAGCAACCACGACGACAAACCCGATGAGTGGCGCGTCATCCTCACCGGCTTCGGTCGCGAGGACACACACGAGCTGGTGAACAGCTTCACCTGGGGACCCGACGGCTGGCTTTACATGACGCACGGCGTATTCACCCACAGCGCCGTCCGTCGTCCGGGACAGCCGGAGAAGGAGGGCTTCAAGTTCGACGCCGGCATCGGCCGCGCGCGGCCCGTGAGGCAGACACTCCTGTCTGCCAGCTCGGAAACACAGACAGGAGTGTCTGCTTCACCGTCCTGGGAATTCGAAGTCTTCGCCGACGGCACGAGCAATCCGTGGGGCTGCGACTACGACGCAGCGGGGAACTTCTTCGTCAGCGCCTGTGTCATCGATCACTTCTTCCACATGGCACCCGGCGGCATTTACGTCCGCCAGGGCGGCGCGCCTGAGAATCCGTATTCGTATGAGCTGCTGCCCAGCATCGTGAAGCACCGCCACTTCCGCGCCGCATATGCCGGCGTGCAGATTTATCAGGGCGGCGTGTATCCGCAGGACACATGGGGCCACGCCTTCATCGGTAACATTCACGACAACGCCATCCACGAGGAAGTGCTCACGCCCGTCGGCTCAACCTTCAAATGCGAGCCGCGCCGCGACTTCCTCCGCGCGAACAACGGCTGGTTCCGCCCCGTGAGCACGCAGACAGGACCTGACGGCAATCTCTGGATCATGGACTGGTGCGACAAGTATCCCTGCTACCAAAACGCGAAGGCCAACCCCGCCGGCGTGGATCGTGACCGTGGACGCATCTGGCGGGTCGTACATCGCGGAGCGTCTTGGAGTGCGGTGGGAAGCGACAGCGCCACACCGCTTTCCGAAGGCAAAAAGACTTCCCAATCATCTCCAGCGACATCGAAGGACCATTCGAAGGCTTCGCGTTCCGACAAAAGCGGTGTCACAGCCACCGCACTCCAAGACGCTTCGCGCCCGACGAAAGACATGAACCTGTCGAAGCTCGACACGTCTGCATTGGTGAAGCTGCTCGGCAACTCGAACAACTGGATGCGGCGGATGGCGCGGCGGCGGCTGGTCGAAAGCGCGAAGCATGATGAAATCGTGAAGGCGATCTCTTTGGTGCCGGACAACGCGCCACTCGAAGCGAAGCTCGAATGCCTCTACGCCATGCACGGAATTGGCAAGGCGAATGGACCGCTTTTGGACAAACTGCTGAAAAACTCGGCGCCCGCATTGAGAGCGTGGTCCGCGCGTCTCACTGGAGAGTCATGGCGTGATCCCCTGATGAGCAAGGATGCCAAGGTCGCGGGGGCACAAATAGCAGAGATCAACGCGATCGAAGAACCACTCTTCCAAGCAGTGACTAGGCTTCGCGCTCTAGCCCGGGACCCTACGCAAAGCGTTAGGCATGCGGTTGCCGTTGCGCTCAGGCAATGGTCAGCAGGTTCGCTCACAGTCACCAAGAACACGATTCTTGCTCAAGACTCGAAATGGGGTGCCCCCGTCATCGACAGCATCTATTTCAATCTCGCCTCGGAAGAGTGGCGTGTCGGAGCTACGCCTGGATGGGTTTGTTTGTTTAACGAAGCCGACTACCAGCCTGGTCAACTTGTGAAGCGCGAACCGGGCGATCGCCTCGTGTCCTTCGCCGCATGGCAAGCCATTCAGCCGGCCCTGAACACACTCGGAACGCGCGGAACCATCATGTTTCCCATCTCGACAGGTTCTGACAACGCGGTCAATGCAGCAGCGCAGATCAAGGCATGTCGCATGATTTCCGAAAGCGGGGACGCTAAGCGTCTGGGCAAGCTGCTCGAGATGATGACCAGTTCGTTTGGCGTCAGCCGATTGGGAGACTGTCTGGAAGCCATACTGGATGCGCAGACAACCAAGGCTGTGCGGCCAGCATGTGAATTGACTTCCATCCTTGCCAGATGGTCCGCATCTAACGACCTAAGAGTCAGCGATGCGGCAAAACGGCTTGCCGTGCTCTGGAATGAACCTCAAGGGAAAGAATTCCTTGCCTCAATTCTCTTCGATCAAGGACTGCCCCCTGCGAAACGTATTGAAGCGCTGGCGCTGGCCAAGAAGGCATCTCCCGAACTTCTCAAGGATGCGATCTCTCGCATCCTGTCTGATGAGATTGATCAATCACCGGATCTCGCCCTTGCCGCAATTAGAGCATTCAAGGATCTTTCGGACGCGACAAATCCTGTTGCTTGGACTGTGGACCATTGGAAGGCATTGACGCCAGTCCTCCGCTTGGCGGCATCCGAGTCGCTCGCATCCAGACCCGCTTGGATTGAATTGTTTTTGTCGGCGTTGGAAGAGAAGAAGATACCTGCTACGGATGTCGCCATGACTGTCGTCCGACAATTGACGACATCCAAAGATTCCAAACTCAAAGAACGAGCGAAGACCGTTTTCGGAGCTTTCCGAGATTCGCCAAACGACATCAAGGCTCTAATCACCGCGAAGAAGAAAGCCTGCCTCGAAGGCGAGCCTGATCTGGCGAACGGGAAAGTGATGTTCACCGCCACCTGCGCGGTGTGCCACACCTTCCACGGCGGCGGACAAAAGGTCGGCCCTGAACTGATCGGCAGCGGTCGCAGCAATCTCGATGCGCTTTTGGCAAACGTGATCGATCCGAACCAGATCATCGGCAATGGCTACGAGAACTTCGTCGTCACGACGAAGGACAACCGCACGCTGGCCGGTCGAGTGACGGAAGACACGCCTTCGCATGTGAAGCTGCTGGCCATCGGCGGCGCGGAGACCGTGGTGCCGCGCGATCAGATCGTCACATCGGTGAACACGCATCAATCGCTGATGCCGATGGGCTTCGGCAATCTGCCCGATGCCGCCTTCCGCGACATCGTCTGGTATCTGCTCGCGCCGCCGGAGGAAGGCCCGCTCACACCGGAGAAAAAGAAGCTGCTGAGCACCAGCATCGATCTCGCCGCGCCTGCGAAGCCAAAAGGCACCGACTGGCGCGCGATCGATTGGGAGAGTGTGTCCCATTGGAATCCCGAGTGGAAGGTGACCGCACCCGAGTTCGAGCGCACGCCGTTGAAGCTGGCCGAGTATCACGGCAAGACCAACGTGCTGCTCATCCATCCGTTCCCCGACAAGAAAACGCCGACGGTCATCGAGCGGAAGCAGAAGATCGAGGCCGGGAAAACAAAGCTGCATTTCTCCGTCGCCGCGGATGATCGCGGAGACTGGAAGCTCGTCGTCACCGTGAATGGCGGGAGCGTCAAGGAGCTGGAAGTCGATCACGAGAACCCGCGCTGGAGGGACGTGGAGATCGATCTGTCGAAATGGACCGATCAAGAGGTCACGATCCGCCTCGAAGGCCACCCGACCGACTGGTCGTGGGAGTTTGGCTACTGGCAGGGAATCGAGATGCGGTGACGGCTATTCAGTCAGCCAGCGCAGCCACTTCGGTCCTTGCCAGACGGTGGGACGCCATGTCCAGCCGGCCCGGGTGACGGCGGTGATGACAGGCGACTTCATCTCGTTCAGGTCGAACTTGAACGTGTAGGCGGGCTTGGCCTTCGGCCGGCCATGCTCGTCAAATTGAAGGCCGATCACGGTCTGCTGCTCCTTTTGGAAGAAGACAATGCCCGTGCCGCCTTTCCAGTCGAGGTCCGCTCCACCGCGGCCTGCGGACCAGTCGTACACCGCGAAGTAGTCGGTGGCACGGACGGTGTGGCACGGCTCATCGAGCGTGAGCTTGATGCGGAAGGTGCGCCTCATGCCGCGGGCGCGGGCGAGGTCGATCCACTTCGCGTCCGCGTAGCGCCAGTCGGCGAAGAATTCATCCGGCTGCGAGCCCGGCGTGACGGAGAAGGGTACGTCGAGCTGGTTGACGGCCATGAGCCGGGCAGCGAGTTCGTGCGAGCCGACGACAGCGGCGCCCGCGGCCGGTGGCATGGAGCCGGCCCAGCCGGCACCTTTGAAAAACCAGCCGATGCAGATGGCGCCCACGAGCAGCAGACCCGCAATCTTCATGGGCACGGGCGCGAAGAAATCGCCGAGCGGCTGCAGCGCTGGAAATGCGGGCGGGCGTGGCGCTGGGGTGAGCGCCGGCAGGCGGGATGAGACATCCGTCGCAGCACGGCGCGCGGCGGCGGCCTCCTTGGTGAGGCCGGTCCACACGAAAAGATGCCTGCCCGCGCGCAGCATCTCGATGAAGTCGCCCTGCATGCGGGTGGCGCGCCAGCCGCTCCCTTCGTCACCGCTCGTGTTGCGAAGCTGGAAGCCGCGGTGATACGCGGCGGCAGCCCGCTGTGCCGCTGCTTCGTCCGGGAACTGCGCGATGAGGGCCGACTCGCCGCCCATCGTCATGCCGACCTCGGCGACCACGGCCTCGTCGAGGATGCCAGGGAGGCCGCTTTTCGCGTCGCGAATCATCTGCGGAGAAATGCCGCCGCCGAAGAGTTTCTCGCGGTCGGCAAACTGTCCGTCCTGCACGGGCAGACCCGGAGTAGTCAGCTTTGACACTGATGCCGGCAGGCGTGCGAGGACGAGGTGGCCGACGAGGAAGGTCAGAACGATCGGCAGCATGAAGACGCCGACGAACACAACCGGCTTCAGCGACGCGCCCGAACTGCGCACGATGAGGGCGACGAGTGCAAGCACGAGCGGCGGACCGATGCAAAGGCCGACGGCGACGATCAGGCCGTCATTGGCGCGCAGGATGTCGAGCAGAGAGCCGGGGCCTGAATGCATGGGCGGGCGGTGTTCAGCGCGGGACGACGGGCGTGGCGGTGTCGAACCACGGCGCGAGACCGGCGGCTTCCAGCGTGGCGCAGCGTACGGGCTTGAGCTGCGGCTGCGCATCGACGGGTTCGAGGGCGAGATCGTACTCGGCGCCGGGCTTGCGCGGGAAGCCGGTGACGGCCCTGCCATTGAGCAGCGTCCAGTGTTTCACGAGCACGCGTCGTGCCGTGTAGTCGCCCTCCGTCACCTTGAGCACTTCGTAGATGTGATCCGCCAGCGCACTGCCGTCCGCCGGGGACTGCTGCTGCGCCACTTCGACGAGCTTGGCGTGCAGGCGCAGGGCAGGCGGCCGCTCTTGCTTTGCGAGCGCGGCCAGCGGCGCGGCGTGATCGTGCATCTCGTCGGCGCTCAGCGCGCGTGCGTAGATGGCCACATGGGAGATGCCGACGCCTTTTCCCGAGATGCCGCCGAAGGTGAAGTCCGCCGCCCTGGCGTTCGCGCGCGGCTTTGCGGGCGAGAGGCGGGTGGCGCTTTTCCCGGCGGCGTCGCGAAGCGTGAAGGTGTAGCCGTTCTCCGCAATGGCGGCGGTGAAATGAACCACGCCGCCCTCGACGGGACCGATGCCGATGATGCCACGCGTGGTCTCGGCATTGATGATGCCATCGCGGATGGAGAGCCGCAGGTTCGGAATGGAGGCGAGCGTGGCGAAGGCACCCTTCACGGGCTCGTCAATGTGGAGGATGAACTCCAGGGTGACCGGCATGGCCGCGCGCGAAGCTTCGGCGACGATTTCCGCGGCACCGGCCTTCGGCGCGAAGGTGCCGGCATCGAGCCGCATCTCCAGATTCCGCCCATACCGGGCGGCCCGCTGCGGCTCGAGCGCGCAGTCGATTTCACGTCCGCCGGAGAGCTTCACAGTGTTGGTGGCCGCGCTGTTTTCCCAGATGAAAAGGAGCGAGTCGCGGCCCGGATTCCACGCGGGGCCGGCGGCGGCCGTCGTGCTCTCGTGCGTCTGGGAAAAGGCGGCCAGCTCCGCCTTGCCGCCGCCTTCGATCCAGACGTCGGGGTAGTTGTCATTGAGCGCATTGTCAGTGATGCGGAACCATGTCTCGATCTCGGAAAGCTTGTCGTTGAATTTGCCGACGAAGACCTCGGAAGTGAGGCCGCCCTTGCCGATGGCGCTGCCTTCTTCCGCGCCGGGCCCGGCGTTGTAGGGACCGGTGAGCGTGATGAAGCGCGGGTGGCTGCTCCAGCGCGGATGCCAGACCTCGCCGCGCATCAGATCGCGTTGGTCATTGAGATCGACGCTCCACGGTTTGTCGCTCTCCTCGGAGAACAGGGAGAGGCTTCGGTGATCCTCGTTCAAGATGGCGACAACGTGGCTGTTGTCCGGAGCGATCAAGGGCCAGGAGCCGGGGGCGAGTTTCTTGAAGCCGCCTTCTTCTCCGAGCGTGAGCAGGCCGGCGTGGGACTGCGGCGGCTGCGCGCATGCGCGCGTGCCATCGCGTGAGAGCTGCATGTTGTCCGGCGTGAGCCTGGACTGATCCCAAACGACTTCCGAGTTGGTGGGATCGATGAGCGGGAAACGCACGAGCCTCTTCGCCTCCATCGCCGCGAGAGGCGAGGGTATGATGTCGCGCACGGCGTACACCCATTCGGTGTGTGTGGCGGGATCGACCCAGGTGTCCACGGCGCAACCGTCGGCGATGCGCTCCGGCGCGCGGCCTGTCCAGTCGGTGCGCATGATGGAGGTGGAGTAGTGCTTCGTGTCCTCGGCATCCCAGGTCACGACTTTGCTCGTGTAGAGGATGGTGGCGCCGTCGGCGGAGAGCAGAGGCCGCGTGTAGTTGTCCTCCTTCGCGAGGATGGCGTGGATGCCTTTCTCGTCACCGGTGTCGAGGCCCATGAGCAGGTGGCCGCTCTTGTTTGAGCGCGGATCGGCGGATTTCTCCGGCTGGTATTGCGTCCACACCACACGCGTGCGCGCGCCGGTGAAGGACTCGAGCTTCGAGGACAGGGCACGCGCCTCGGCCGCGGGCATCGTCTTGAGCGCGGCGGGTTTCTGCTCCGGCGGCGCGGCGGGAGGAGGCGGTGATTTCTCGCCGCAGGAAGACACGAGCACCACCGCGAGGAGCGCGATCCGGCGGAGCGAGGGCGGAGAGTCGGGGCAGGCCATGAACGCGCGGAAGCTAAGGGCGGACCGCGAGGGGTGCAAGGCGCGGACCGCCATGGTTGCCGTGCCCGCTGTGCGCAAAGCACGGGCAGCGGCGAGCCCTCGGAGAAGTGTGCATTGCGCGGACGAACTCCCGCTGGACGCGCGCCCGTTTCCGAACATAAGTTCGCGCCCCCCGCCGGGACACACATGCGTTTGCTCTCAAAGATCTTATGGATCGCCGCCTTCGTGGCCGCCACCTTCTGCTGGATGGTGCTCTTCGAGCACGGATTCAGCGTGGAGGGCTTTGCGAAGGGCGTGAAGGAAGAGCTGGGAGCGCTGGTATCGCTGGTCAGCGGCGGCCAGAAAAAATAGCACCACCATCCGCCGCACCCCGTTTCAAGAGGAGACCCAACCGTGAGCAATCTGACACCCGTCCATCCCCCCGTCACGCCAGACGAACTCGACCCCAAATTCGCCAACCTGTGGAAAAAGGGGCTGATCTCATTTGAGCAGAAGAACTGGGAGTACGTCGTAAGCCTGGTCCTTCCCATCGTGAAGGCTCACGTCGGCTTTCTCGACGGCCGCCAGCTCGTGCGCAAGGCCGAGGGCGAGCGCGCGCGCGGGCAGAAGAAGGGTCTGAGCTTCGGCGGCGGCATCAGCCTTTTCAAAGGCGGCAGCTCCAAAAAGGATCCCGTCGAGCAGATCAACGACCTTGAGGACAACGTCTTCCAGAAGGACCCCTACAACGTGAACGCCAACCAGACGCTCTTCGATCTGGCCATGCGCCTGCAGATGACGGACCTCGCCGCCTTCGCGCTCGAGACCATTCGCGAGGGCCACCAGGACAACACGAAGAACATGCACCGGCTGGCGGAGCACTACATGGCCTTCGACCAGCCCGAGAAAGCGGGCGATGTGTACCGCGGCATCGTGAAGGTGGACCCGCGCGACATGGATGCCGTGAAGGGAGAGAAGGACGCCGCCGCGCGCACCTCCATCCTGCGCCAGGGCTGGAACCAGGAAGGCGACTTCCGCAAGGTGATGAAGAACACCGACGAGGCCAACAAGATGGAGATGCTCAACCGCCAGGGCATGACCAAGGAGCAGATGGAGGAACTGCTCGCCTCCCTCGTGGCCGACTACGAGAAGGACAACACGAACCCGAACATTGTGAAGAGCATGGCCAGCCTTTACGAGCGTCTCGACGACATCGAGACCGCGCTGTCCTTCTACAACTACGCACTGACTCTCACGCCCGGTGACGTGGCCATGCAGCGCAAGATCGAACTGCTCCAGGACAAGGCCGCCGATCTCCAGATCGCCCGCACGGAGGCTGAGATCGAGGCCGACCCGAACGCGCCGGACATCGAAGAGAAGCGCGCGCAGATCGCCGACATCAAGAGACAGCGCAGCGCCACCGTCATCGCCGAGGCCAAGGCCCGCGTGAACCGGAATCCGACGGACAAGCAATTCCAGTACGAGCTTGGCTCCGCTTACTTCCATGCGGACATGTTCACCGAGGCCATCCCGCACCTGCAGCAGGCCAAGAGCAACCCGTCGATCCGCAACAAGGCCATCCTCATGCTCGGCCGCTGCTTCGAGCGCAAGAACATGAACGACATGGCCGAATCGCAGTTCATCGAACTCTCGAAGGAACTCACCATCATGGATGGCACGAAGAAAGAGGTGCTCTACGAGCTGGCGATGGTCAGCCTGAAACTCGGCAAAAAGGACCAATACCTCGAGGCGCTCAAGGAAATCTACAACAACGACTACGGCTACAAGGACGTGGCGAAGCGTGTGGAGGAATCCTACCAGTAAACCCAGCACCGGCGTCATCTCATGAGTCCCCAGCAGAAAGCCGAAAGCCTCGGCATCAAATTCGAAAAGGCCGCACCCGGCTACCTCAACCTGTGCATCCGCTCCGGCAGCCAGCTCCTCACCTCCGGCCACGTCAGCGACTTGAAGGGCAAGCTCGGCGCTGATCTGTCGGTCGAGCAGGGCTACGCCGCCGCCAAAAACTGCGCGGAGAAAATCCTGCGCTCCGTCTGGGACGCGCATGGCACGCTCGACGGCCTGCGCGTGATCAAGGTGCTCGGCTGCGTGAACTCCACGCTTGAGTTCAACGAGCAGCATCTCGTCATCAACGGCGCCTCCGACCTGCTGCACGAAATCTTCGGCAAGACCGGCGACGGCTTCCACGCCCGCAGCGCCCTCGGTTTCGCCCAGCTTCCCACCGGGGCAGCCGTCGAGGTGGAGGCCATCTTCGAGGTGAAGTGAGCGCACTTCAGCGCCGCCTGGATCATGCCAGCGCGGCGGCCGCCGGCAGCACGAGCGCGAGGTCGGCCAGCACACGGTAGCTGAGCGGAGAGAGCTTGGCACGCGCGGCCCACACCAGCGCGAGCAGCAGCAGCGCCGCACCCGCCACAGCCGCGGACCAGCCGGCCTTCGCGGGAAAGTCACCCGCTTTCAGCATCACGCTTGCGCAGCCGGCGATGCAGGCGACGAGCAGCCACGGATACAGCTTCGGCAGCAGCGGCCAGGTGGAGGCGGCCGAGTCCGGGTCGCGGATGCCGGCACCGGCTTCCGCGCAGGAGATGCCACACATGTTCATGCCGAACACCACCCACAGCAGGCCGATGTCGAGCGACATGGCTCCGACGCCTTCGCTCATCGAATAGAACTGCACGCTTGCCGAGCAACCCAGCGCGAAGAGCAGCGAGCCGGCCAGCTCCTTCGGCAGCGAGCCGCGCCCCGCCGTCTCCGGGCGCCGGGAGAAACCCGCGATCATCATGAACACACCGACCGTGCCCATCTGCAGCCGGGTGCCCGGCGGCATCGGCAGCAAGAAGATCGTGGCGAACACGATGAAGCCGACCACGCCGCCGGCCCCGGCCACCTGCCGGTGATTCGTCCGCGCGGGATACGAGGCTACGTACATGAAGACGAGCAGCGCGATGGCCACCCCATGCCACATCAGTCCCTGTGGAATTTGCCAAAGTGCCATCCACGCCGCAGCAGCCGCGGCCGCGGGCACGCACACGCCGGCGATGACGCGCCGGTGCCTGTGGTAGAAGGCATGGCGCGCATCCGAGGGCGGCGGCGCTGCATTCGCGCCGTCGAACAATCGGTCGATCACATAGGCGAGCCATGTCGCCAAGGCGAGACCAGCGACCGTGGCCGGCAGCATGGCGACACGGTGCGTGCGTGCCATCACCGCCTGCCACAGCACGGCCACCACGGGAGCCTCCAGGCTCAGCACATGAGGCCACAGCCACCACGGGATGCGCGGCAGGTGGTCTTGGGTCTCGTCCTCGTCTCGGGAGTCGTTGGGTTCGGGCACGGCGCGCATAGTTTCGATTCGCCTGTGTGTGTCCACTGGTTTGTCTCAGGGGTTACGCATGAAATGCCTCTGTGAGTCTGGTGCTGCTGAGTTGTCTCACATGATTCAGGATTCCACAGATGGATTCAGAAGAAGTCCAATCCGTGGTCGCCCTGAATCCGTGGGAATTCACTCAGAGGCCATTCATGCGTAAGCCCTGGGTTTGTCTGCATCGCGGCGAATACGCGCTTGCATCACCACCAGGATGAACAACTTTTCACGCGCGGCCGCCATTCCCCTCCAACCCTGGGCGGACTCCGCTCCTCTCCTGCGCGAGATGAAGTACCTCACCGTCGTCCGACACGCCAAGTCGAGCTGGGATCAACCCGGCATCGCCGATCACGAGCGCCCGCTCAACGAGCGCGGGCTTCGTTCCGCTCCGGCGGTGGCGAAGTTTCTCTCGAAGACTTATTTCGGAGGCAACGGCTCGGCCCGGTTGCTGCCGACGCCCGACCGCATCATCTCGAGCACCGCCGTGCGCGCGCTGACCACGGCGCAATCCATGCGCGAGAGCCTCGGCGTGCCGCAAGGGTGCCTGGCGCTGGACTCACGGCTCTACCTGGCGGAGCCGGAGACAGTGCTCGATGTGGTGAGCCATCTGAACGAGTCCGCCGTGCACGCGATGATCTTCGGCCACAATCCCGGCCTGCACGACTTCGTGAACAAGCTGCTCTCGCGCTCCTCGGTCCCGTCCATGCCCACGTGCGCGGCCGTGATCATGGCGCTCCCGCACGAGTACTGGGGCATGGCCCATTGGCGCGAGGCGCAGCTCATCGCTTACGTCACGCCGAAGGCGCTGGAGCGCCGCTTCCCCAGCGAATACGCCGGCATTTCAAAGCCGAACGGCGACGACTGACGCGGGGTCCGCTCAAATCGAAACCTTCCAGCCAGAGCGGTACTCGGGCCGGCCCCAGAGTTTTTCGGCGGCGGGATTGTCGATGACTTTGCCAGTCTTTGGATCGCAGCGCACCACGGTGTTTGTGCGGTAGGCGATGTTGCCCAGGTGGCAGAGCATGGTGCTCTTCTGGCCCTCTTCGATTGGCGAGTTCAGCTTCGCATCGCCGCGGATGGCCTCGATGAAATTGCCCATGTGCGACACATCGCCGGTGCCGGAGGTGGAAGCCTTGCCTTTGCTGATTTCCACGCCTTTCGGGTCGTAGATCGTCCACGAGTCACGCGACACGCCCATCATCCCGTTGTCGCCGTAGAAGAGGCATTCGCCGAGGCTTTTCTCGGCCGCGCGCGGATGGCAACTGCTCTGCACCCACTCGATGCCGGCGTGGCCGAAGTCATACACAGCGTTGCCCGTGTCGGGCGTCTCCTGTGCGTCTTTGAAAAAGTAGCGGCCGCCGTTGTAAGTGGTGCGCAGCGGGTATTCACCCTTCACACCCCAGCGGAGGATGTCGAGGTAATGGATGCCGTTGTTGCCCAGCTCGCCATTGCCCCAGTGCCAGAACCAGTGCCAGTCGTAGTGGGCGAAGGACTTGAAGTCGTGCGCGGCATCGTCCGGCACGGGACCCTGCCACAAGTTGAAGTCGAGATCGGCCGGCGCGGCCTTCTCGTTCGTGGCCACGCTCTTGCGGCTGTTGTAGTAGAAGCCGCGCGCATAGCGCACGTCGCCGATGGCACCGCCGTGCAGCGCGTCGATGGCGTCCTTCATCCAGGTGCGGCGCTGATTGCCCATCTGCACGAGGCGGTCATATTTTTTCTGCGCGGCCACGATCATCTCCGCCTCACGGGGATTCTGGCTGCCGGGTTTCTCCACATAGACGTGCTTGCCGGCCTGCATCGCCAGCAATGCAGCAGGTGTGTGCCAAAAGTTCGGCGTGGCGATGAAGACGGCGTCGAGTTCTTTGTCGTCGAGAAAAGTGCGGAAGTCCTTCACGCCGTGGCAGGACACCTCCTGCGCGCCATTCACCACCTTGAGGCCGCTTTCCAGCCGCTTCGGGTCCACCTCCGCGAGGTACTTGATTTCCACGCCCGGAATCTTCAGCAGCGCCTGCACATGCCCCATCCCGCGACCGAGCGCCACCACCGCTACTTTCACTTTTTTCGCCGCCGCATCCGCCGCGCGCAGCCGTGTGACGGATGATACAGCCGCCGTGGCGGCAATGACGGAGGACTGCTGGAGAAGAGTGCGGCGGTTCATGGTTCGTGAGATGGTTGGTGCTCCTTGGTGGATCGTGGACGACAGCGGCACAATACGGGGAAGTCGAGCTGGTTTGAGCACAGATTGCGAAAGCATCTGCAATCAGCAAGGCTTCGGCCGGCCATCATTCAAGCCTTGGCCGTCCGCCTTCCCGCCCGCCGCCGTCGCCTCCGCCGCTTCCAGCCCGTGATAGGCGCGGAATTTCGTGTAGGCATCGTCGCCCATGTAACGGCGGATCATTTTGGGATCGGCCGTGGTGACGTCGGCGATCATGAAGCCGACGACGGCGTCGCTGTGATTTTTCCACACGCCGAAGTCGAGGAGCTTGGCGTTCATGCGGACGTAATGCTTGATGAGCACGGGCACGCCTTTGCCGTCGGGCTCGAGGCTGGTGACCAGGGTTGAGACATCCTCCACATCCTGCACCA
>JAIBCL010000019.1 GCA_019694165.1 Verrucomicrobiaceae bacterium
GCGCGCTGGCAAATGGCTTCACCCACCACTTCTCGTAGATGCCCTTGAACATGATGAAGCGGACGTGCCGGTCCGTCGCCGCGATGAGAAAACACGCGTCCATGAACGAGAGGTGATTGCACACAAACAGCGCGCCGCCTTTCTCCGGGATCTTGTCGCGACCGACGACGCGAATGCGATAAAGCGTGTGCGTCAGCAGCCACAGCACAAAGCGCACGAGTGAATCCGGCACCAGCGAGATGGCCCAGACCGTGCAGCCGAGCGTGATCGCTGCGATGACGATGAAGATCATCGGCGGATGCATCTTCAGCGTGACGGTGAAGAGATAAAAGGCCGCCGATGAAAGGAAGATGCCGATGAAGGAAATGAGATTCGCCGCAGCGAGAACGCCACCGCGCTGGTCCGGCGAAGGGCGATGCTGAAGCAGCGCAGCCACCGGCACGATGAAGAATCCGCCGAAGAAGCCCAGCAGACTCAGCTCCACGGCCACCTCCGCGAACGATGTGCCCGTGCGACCGAGCAGCGCGGCGAAAAACGTAAGGCCCATCGCGCCGAGCGGCACGAGGCCGTATTCGATTTTGCCGCCAGACAAATAGCCCGCCGCGAAGCTGCCGAGTCCGATGCCGATCGCGGTCGCGGCTTGCAGGTAGCTGCTCATCGTCGGGTCCGAGATGTGCAGCACATCGGACGCGTAGCTCACAATGAGCAATTGAATCAGCGCGGCGATGGCGAAGAAGAACGTATTCCCCAGCACAGCCAGCCACAGCACGCGATCCTGCCGGATCATCTTCACCTGCGACCACAGATCGGCGATGAAATTGACGCGGAAGACTTTAGTCGGATCAGCGGCCGGAACCTTCGTGATGCCGAGGCTCGTGAACCATCCGATCACCGCGAGCGCGATGAGGATCACACCGGACCAAGCTTGCTGACCCGTGAAAGTTTTGCAGAGCCAACCGCCACCGACGGTGCCGAGAATGATGGCGAGGAAAGTGGTCAGCTCGATGATGCCATTGCCCCATGAGAGCTTCTTCGGCTCCAGCAGCTCGGGCAGCAGTCCATATTTCGAGGGGCCGAAAAAGGCACTGTGCACGCCCATCAGAAACACGCAGCCGATGGTGATGTAGAGGTGATGCGAAGCGAGGCTGAAGAGCGCGATGAACATCACGACGATCTCGAAGAGCTTCACGCCGATGGTCACCATGCGCTTGCTCATGCGGTCGGCGAGAAAGCCGCCCGCCATCGAGAAGACGATGAACGGAATGGCGAAGAGCGCGCCGACGATGGCGACGAGACGGTCGCGCTCCTCCGTCGGCAAATTCATTTCCGCGATGAGGAAGAGCGCCAGCCACTTCAACGCATTGTCACTGAACGCGCCCTGAAACTGTGTGACGATGAGCGCCCAGAAGCCGCGAAGCGAAATGGCGGGCGCATTGGTTTCGGGCTTGGATGCGTTCATGTGCTTGGAGCGGTCGGGGGCGACTACGTAGGCGAGTGCGTCCCGCCTCGCAACACATGCGACACCATCTCTGGCGGACGGATTTGGCACCGGCCGTCGCCCGCGCCGCGCCGGCGGAGGCTTCCCTCGTGATAGTTGAGCGGAGATGTTGAGGGACGGGCCTGCCTACGCCTCGTCCGCCGCCAGCGCGGCATTGCCGATGATGCCGGCTTCGTTGCTGAACTTCGCGGGCAGGATTTGCAGCTTTTCCCACACGACGGTGGAAAGCATCGACTGCACCTTGCGCTTCAGCGGACTGAAGATGAGGTCGCCTGCCTGGGCGACACCGCCGCCGATGACGAAGGCGTCCGGATTCAACAGCCATCCGATGCTGGCGAGTGCGGTGCCGAGCCACTCGGCCACCTCATCCCAAATCTGCCGTGCGATGTTGTCGCCGGCAGCGGCGGCTTCGGCGATTTTTTTTGGGGTGCAGTCCTCAATGTCCTTCCCGACACCCGCCTCTGCGTAGCGGCGCACGGCGTGCTCGGCGATCTGATGATTGCCGGTGTATTTCTCCAGCGCGCCGAGATTGCCGTAGTGGCCGGCCACACCATCATAGTCGATGCTCATCTGCCCGATTTCGCCGGCGGCGAAGCAACTGCCACGATACATCCTGCCATCCAGAACGAGGCCGCCGCCGATGCCGGTGCCCATGGTGAGCGCGACTACGTTCCTGAGCCCGCGCGCCGCGCCGTAGCGGAACTCGGCGTAGCACATTGCGTTCGCGTCGTTCTCCACGATGACGGGCAGGCCCGTCTTTTCGCCGAGGATGGCCTTGAGCGGGACGTGCTTCCAGCCCGGCACGTTGGTGAGTTCGTGCACGTAGCCGTTCTCGAAGTCCACCAAGCCCGGCACACCCACGCCGATGGCGGTGATGGCGGCATGCTGCTTGCGCAGCTTCGCCACGCGAGCCGCCATCTCGCCGACGAGCGCCTGCGGGCCGGCAAAGTTCGCGGTCGTGATGGGCTCGTCGGTGCAGAGCAGTTCGCCACCGCGACAGACGCCGAGTTTGACCGACGTGCCGCCGAAGTCGATGCCGATGGAAGTGATGGTGGAGTCTTGCATGGGAAGGCAGGCCCGCGCCAAGCCTCAAGCGGCATCGCGAGGGGCGCGCAGGTTTCCCACCAAACGCAACCCATGCAAGGTCAAATCCGGGTCCACGATGATCTTCCCGGCCATGCCCGCCACGATCCATTCCGCATCGCCGCCGGTGGCGACGACGTGCTTCCCGCCGCCGGGCAGTTCCTTCTTCAGTGCGTCGAGGATGCCGCGGATCATGCCACGGTAGCCGATGGCCGCGCCGGCGAGGATGGCGCCCTCGGTGGACTGGCCGATGGCGGCGGGCGGCTCGTGCAGCTCAACGCGGGGCAGCAGGGCGGTACGCTCGTGAAGATAGTCGGTCATCAGACGCAAGCCGGGCGCGATGACGCCGCCAATGTAGTGGCGGTCCGCCGACAAGATGTCGAACGTCACCGCCGTGCCGAAGTCGATGACGACACCCGGCGCGCCGTGGAGGTGAGCGAGCGCCACGGCGTTCGCCAGACGGTCGGGGCCGATGGTCTCGGGCTTCGGATAGCGGATGCCGATGCCCATCGGTGTGTCGTGTCGCAGCTCCAGCAGGCCAGTGCCAAATACGGAGCGGAGATGCGCTGTGGCCCCGGGCACCACGCTGCATGTGATCGCGCGCTCGAAATCCCAGCCGCGGAGCAGTTCGCGCACGGTGTCCGCCGTCATCGTGGCCGTCTCGCATTCACGGCGTTCACCGAGCGAAGTGGCGGAAGACAACGCGAACTTGGTGCGGCCGTTGCCGACGTCGATGAGAAGAAAGCGGTTCATGAGACGAGAGGCACGCCACCGGCGTGGCTGCGCGACGCGGGCCGCCATCCTAGCCGGTCTGCCCGTCCCGTTCAACCAACCCAAAACGCAAAGCCGGCAGGCTGCCGAAAGGCCGCTTCAAGAAGTTCGAATCAGGTCGCTGAGCTGCTCCACAGCGAATGGCGCACTCCTGTTGTGCGACCGGCCGGTGGCCGGTTCCGGGGTGCTTTTCAGCACCCTGCCGGTGCCCAGTCCGGGGGATTGGCTCATTGTGTCGGTTTGGTGGATTAGCCAAAAGCCCATTTGGTGTTTGCCACCCCGCAACTCCTCGATAAAACCACGCGGCCCCGGCCAGACGGACCTTCCCGATGCCGTCGCCGGACCTCCTTCCAAATTCCAACCAAACCATGCTGAACCGACCAAACACCATCGTCGCGAGCCTCGTGCTCGCATTGACCGGCCTTGCCGCCTACGCGGGCGAAGGTACCGCGTCTCACTCGTCCGGGAAGAACCCTGTCGCCACCGGCTGCGGGCACGATCCCGGCCCATGGGACACCAAGATTTATTCCGGCCTCGCGCTCACGCAGGGCACCGTGGACTCTCTCACGCTCAATGCGGGCATCCTCGCCAAAGGCACCTGGACGGCTGACGAACTCATGCTCATGGCCGACTATCTCTACGGCGACACGCAGGGCGCGACGACGAACAACGCCTTCCGCGCCGGCGCGCAGTACAACCACCTGCTCACCGACCGCTTCTACCTCGGCCTGACCTCCGGCTTCCTCTACGACGAGATCGCCGACGTTGACTACCGCGTGAACCTGTATCCCACGCTCGGTTACTACCTCATCAAGAGTGACACCACCAAGCTCGCGATCGAGGCCGGTGCCGGCTACACCTGGCAGAAGCAGGGCGGCATCACGGACGCCTACACGGGCGCACGTTTCGGCGAGCGCTTCGAGCACACCTTCGCCAGCGGCGCGAAGGTTTACCAACTCCTCGAGTACCTCCCGCGCATCGATGATTGGAACGACTACCTGCTTACCGCCGAGATCGGACTCGACGTGCCGGTCACCTCGAAGCTGAGCTGGCGCACCGCCGTGCGCGATGCTTACGACAGCACGCCCGCCCTCGGCCGCGAGGCCAATGATCTCACGCTTCTCACCGGTCTTTCCTATGCGCTCGGCGCCGCACCGGCTCCGAACAAGTGCAAGGTCTGCCGTGCGATCGAAGCCTCAAAGCCCGCGCCTCCGCCCCCGCAGGGTACGTGGCTCACCACCGGCAGCATCGGATTCGCCCTCTCCAGCGGCAATGCGGACAACTCCCTGCTGCAAGGCGGCATCGACACGGTGCGCTACACCGACGGCGACGAAGCCCGCTTCGGCATCGGCGGCGGCTACGGCGAGATCAATGGCAAGTCCAACGTGCAGAACTTCCGCGCCGGCGCGCAGTACAACATGGTGCTCGCCTCGCCGCTCTACGCCGGCCTTCGCGCCGACTACCTGCACGACCACATCGCACTGGTCGATTACCGCGTCACTCCGGCCGCCGTGCTCGGCGCGTACCTCGTGAAGACTGATGCCACCAAGCTCAGCATCGAAGCAGGTCCGGGCGGTACGTTCCAGAAGCAGGGCGGCGTGTCCGACAGCTTCTTCTCCGTCATCGCCCAACAGCGTCTCGAAGTGGCCGTGAACGGCCGCACCAAGATCTGGGAATCCGTCGGCGGACTTCTCAACACGAGTGACACCGGCGACTACATCATCACCGCCGAGGCGGGCGTCGACCTGAAGGTCAGCACCGCGCTCAGCTTCCGCGTCGTGGCACAGAACCTCTATGACGCCCAGCCCGCCGCCGGCGCGGACTCGAACGAGTTCCGCCTCACTTCGGGCCTCGCCATCACGTTCTGATCGCCGTTTTGGAGACAGATGATCCTCACAGCGCCGGAGGCGAAAGTCTCCGGCGCTTTTTGTTCATCACGGCGTCCAGTCTGCCCCGGAAAAAGTCTTCGGCTCTTTGGTCTTGAGCGTCTCCAGATCAAACGGGGCCGACGATTTCACCACCAGGCTCTCGTCACCGATCACGAGCTTTAATCCGGCGCTCAGGTCGGCTTTCTCGAGCCAGTAGCGCAGCCGCACGTCCTGCGTGGCACCGGCTGGAATTTCGGGCGGCGGCTCGATGGGAAGGAAAAACGGCGGCACCTCGCGCCCTGCGTCGGTGAGCAGTTTCACCGCCGGCGGCTGCATGACGAGACGCTTCGAGCCGCGGTTGGCAAGGCGCAACTCGATGTCGAGGCGCGCATTGCCGTAGTCGCGCTCGAGCGTGCAGCGGTGGAGTTTGTTCACGGCATCCAGCGTGCCGGTGCCCATGCCGGTGGCGACGTCGGCGTCGCGGGGCGTCGCGTCATCCTGATCGTCGGATCTGGCCGTGAGCAGCACGAATGCCGCGCCGGCACCGGCGAGGACGAGAAGGACGATGACTTCGATGCGCTTGAAGAGATTCATGGATGAAGGCGCATCGGAACGGGATGGCGCGTCGTGCGGCGGAGCGGACATCCTGAGCACTGCGCGTGGCGGGAATTCATCGGTTCGTTCGCAGCGGCGCGCCGGCTCCGTCTGAGAGGCCGCCCTGCTTGAGCTTGGCCTTCATGCGCCCCCAGAAGTCGTCCTGTGGAGGTGGTGAAGGAGGCGCGGGAGCGGGAGCGGGGCGTGTCGGCAGCGGGGACGGAGGCGGTGCGGGAGCGGGCTTTGCCTGCGCCGTCGCGTTTTTCTTCGCTGCCGCCGCTCCGCCGGTGACCACGGTGCCGGACTTTCCGCCCTTGGGCGTCAGGATGAGAGCCGGCCCGTTGCTGCCACGCGGGATGCTCGCTCGCTGCTCAGGCTTGTTCTGCGCGGGCACATTGCCCTGGAAGACGGGAATGTTGATGCTCCTCGATGGTCCCGATGTCAGGTCCGCCTCCGCCAGTGTCTTGCCGTAAGGGGCGAAGGTGCGCACGGGCATTTCGAACTTTTGCAGGCTGGAGGGCAGCCGGCGGCGCGCACTGATGAACTGGGTGGGGCTGTAGTAGTTCGAATAGTCACGCGCGAACTGGGAGCGGTTCATGCCGATCTGCAGATTTTTCCGCACTTCGAGATGCAGGTGTACGGGATACATGCCGTTGTTGCTGCCCATGGTCCCGACGAGCTGCCCGCGCTCGACGATCTGGTGCAGCTTCACCCTGCGCTCGAGCAGGTGGCCGTAGAGCGAGTCCACCATCTCGATCTTGCCGCCGGCGTCGCGGAAGGCATGGCGCACGATGACCACATTGCCCCAGCCGACGCCCACGTTGTCGGAGTGCACCACGACGCCGGTGCCGATGGCGTAGATTGGATCTCCCAGATCGCTGTCGCCACCGCCATTGCCGTTCCAATCCTCGCCCAGGTGGCCGTTGGGGTAAAAGCCGCGCGCCTTGTGGTAGCCGGCGGCTTCCGGCTTGCCGACCGGGAAGTCAAATCCATCGGCCAGCGGGCAGCGGACCGTGTCCGCCGCCTCGGCGCAGCAGGCGAATCCACAAAAGACAACCACTCGCAAGGCCAGCCATCGCCCTCGGCGGACCGGAGGAGTGACCATGGGGTTGAGTCGAGTGACCGGCATGGGAAAAGGGCCGGCATCGTAGGCCATCCCAAGGCATTTGCCACTTCAAATTGGCCTGCGGCTTGCGCAAAACCGCGCGCCTCTGGAATTCTCAGAGCGAGTCGAGCCGATAGACGAGGCCGGGCTTGCAAAGCACCGGGGCGGCCCCACTCTTGCGCCGCTTTTCAACCTCCGCCCCATCGCACACACCCATGCCTGACTGGCTCTCCGCTGTCCTTCTCGGCCTCATCGAGGGCCTGACTGAATTCATCCCGGTGTCCTCGACCGGACACCTGCTCATCGCCGAGCACTGGCTGGCCCGGCAGTCCGAGCTTTTCAATGTGGTGATCCAGCCCGCGGCGGCGCTGGCGCTGGTGCCGCTCTTCTGGTCGAAGATCAAGGACATGACTCTCGGCCTCGGTGAAAAGGCCAACCGGGACCTGCTTGCGAAGCTCGTCGTGGCCTTCGTGGTCACGGTGGCGGGTGTGCTGACGGCGAAAAAGCTCGGCATCATCCGCTCAGTGGACAAGGAGCACATCGATGCGGGGCGCGTGGCCTGGGCCACGCTCATTGGCGGCTTCATCATCATCGCCGTGGAGGCGTGGTGCCGCGGTCGGCGCATGACGGCGGAGATCACATGGGCCGTCGCCATCACCTTCGGCATCGCGCAGGTGGTGGCCGCCGCGTTTCCCGGCGCATCGCGGTCGGGCACCACCATCATGCTGGCGATGATGCTCGGTCTGGCGCGTCCGGCGGCCACGGAGTTCTCATTCCTGCTCGGCATCCCCACCTTGTTCGCAGCCGGCGCGAAGGAACTGAAGGATGCTTTCGAGGGCCCCGTGGCACACATCGACTGGCTGTCGATCGGACTCGGCGCACTGGCCTCCGCGGTGTCGGCCTTTGTCGTGGTGAAGTGGCTCATCCGCTTCGTGCAGTCGCACACCTTCAACGGCTTCGCCGCCTACCGCATCGTGCTCGGTGTGGCGCTCCTCGGGCTGTTCTATTTCGCGCATTTGATTTGATCGACCCGCCGGCAGCTTCGCCCACCCCGGATCACTGCCGCCGCCAAACCGCCGCCCATGCTGGAACTCGCGCGAGGCTACTTTCGGAAATCGGTCTTCAAGACCTACCGCTGGCTCAAGCATCCGCGGCGCTTGAAGAAGAACCCGGCATTGCGCTGGTTCTCGCGCCACTTTCTCGACAAGCGGGTGTGGAAACCCTCCCGGCACACACTGGCCGGAGGCGTTGCCGTCGGATGCTTTGCCACCGTGCAGATGATCCCCGTGCAGATGCCGCTCTCCGTCGTGTTGGCAGGCATGTTGCGCGTGAACATCCCCGTCGCGCTGCTGCTCTGCTGGATCAGCAATCCGGCCACCTACGTACCCATCGCCATGATCGAGAAGAGCCTCGGCCAGTGGCTGCTCGGCTTGATCGGCGATCCCACCGACGCGTGGATCGGCTCGCTGCAGAATGAGAGCCTCGCGAAGGGTCTCTCCTACGCACGCTACATGTACGTGGGCGGACTCCTCGGCGGCGTGCTTGCCGCCATCGCCGGCTATGTAGTCACCTGGGCCGGCTGGGCGCTGGCGGAGCGCTTCGGAAGGCGCGCCGTCGCGGCACGGGACGCGTGCGCCCCGGACCAGCAGCGCCCGTGACTCCGGCGCATCTCCCTCACCGTGGCTGCCGAGGCGCAGGCACCGGTATTTCTGGCGCTGGCATTTCTTCCCCGGCCGCGCTTCCTTCGCCTGACTGCCCACTCCATCCCATGTCTGCCAATCGATTCTACACCCACTTTGACACTGAGACGCCCGGCCAACGTCGCGCCCACGAGGGAGAGTACCGCAGTGCGTTTCAGATCGACCGCGACCGCATCATCCACAGCTCCGCGTTCCGCCGCCTGCAGAGCAAGACGCAGGTCTTCCTCTCCGGCGAGTACGACTTCTACCGCACGCGCCTCACCCACTCCATCGAAGTGGCGCAGATAGGCCGCTCCATCTGCGCCTGGCTGCAGCAGTCCAGTGACCTTCTCGACGCCGACTTTTTCATCGACCCTGATCTGGTTGAGAGCGCCTGCCTCGCGCACGACCTCGGGCATCCGCCTTTCGGCCACACGGGCGAGCGCTCGCTGCACGTCCTCATGGCTCCGTACGGCGGCTTCGAGGGCAATGCACAGACCCTGCGCATCCTCACGCAAACCATCTTTTCCGAAGGACGCGAAGGAATGAATCCCACCCGCGCTTTGCTTGATGCCGTGCTCAAGTACAAGACGCTGCGCGCCGAAGATGCCGGCGCGAAGAACCACTACCTCTACGACGATCAGGCGCGCTTCCTCGACTTCACGCTCGGCGGCAGGCCCTTCCCCGCCGAACTCACGCCGGGAAAGAAACGCAACGGCTTCCGCAGCATCGAGTGCCAGATCATGGACTGGGCGGACGACACCGCCTACTCGCTCAATGACATCGCCGATGGCATCCACGCCGGCTTCATCACGCTGCCGAAGCTCGACGCCTGGGCTGCGGGGCAGTCCCTCGCGCCGGACGAGCAGCAGCACCTCGAATTCCTGCGCAAAGCCATCGGCGACGGCCGCGTGGAGGCCCGGCTGAACCGCTGCATCGGCGACTACATCCGCGGCTGCACGCTGGCGAAGTCCGCCGGCTTCCTCAGCGGCGCCACACACCGGCATCAGTACACGCTCCAGATCGATTCCCTGCTCAAATCGCAGGCGGTGCTGCACAAGCGCATCGCGCTCGATCTCGTCTTCCTCTCCCCCGCGCTCCAGCAGATGGATCACAAGGCCGGCTTCATCCTCACGCGCATGTTTGAAGTGCTGAGAGACCGCTACATCGACCGCACGGGCTCGCGCCTCCACCTGATGCCGCCCGCGCTCGAGTCCGAGATCGAAAAAGCGGAGGACAAGGCGGCGAGTGCGCGCCTCGTCTGCGACTGGGTGGCAAACATGACGGACCGCTTCGCCTTCCGCACCTACCGTCGCCTGTTCGACGCCGACTTCGGATCGATCACCGACTTCGTATGACGCACGCCTGTGCGTCGGGAGATTGACCGCACGCATGCTGCCCGCGTAATCGTCAGCGAAACGTCACCGCAAACACCTCGGCCTTCAGCAGATGCAGCCGCAGCAGGCAGCCGCCAGAAGGCAGATCGGCGAGCTTCTTGTCCTTCCAGCTCAGGCGATAGCGGATGGCGTCCTTCTTCAATGGCGTGCACGCGCTCTTCTCGAAGCCGGGCACGCGATAGCCTTCTTCGGTCAGCAACTCCGCGGCGACAGTGCCGCCGGTGGCGTTCGCGTTGATCATGATGTCGGTGCAGCCTTTGAAATCGAGCGGCTTCAGCGTGATCTGGCCGATGTGCTCCAGCGGCTTCTTTTGCGTCGGCTGATGGGTGAAGGCGACGGTGCGGAGTCCGGCGAAGCGATCGCGCGGCAGTGTGGCGAGACCGATGCCGCTGGGTTGTTGATTGCCTTCGATGGCTTCGCCTCCGCCAATCGCCGTCGAGCCGTATGCGCCGTAGTAGAAGCGCATCTCGTCGCCGAGCATCACCGGCGTGGCATTGGTGAAGAGTGAGGTGGAGTCGAATGAGCCCGCTTTGCCGCGGGCGATGAAGCGCTCTTTGCGGAAAGGCCGCTCCCACTCGATACCGTCGCGGCTGATCATCAGCTCAATGTCGATGCCGCCCTCTTTTCGGCGATCGAGAAGCTGATTCGCGCAGAAGTAGCGGCCGCTGTGATAAAACGCCGGTGCTGTGTGAAACTCGATCACGGGCGGGTCGAACTCATCGGGAAAGCAGACGAGTTGCGGCTTCGTCCAATGATACAGATCGCTGCTCTCGACACGCGCCATGCCGTGCTTCCAGCCCATGCTGCCATCGGGGCCGTCAATCCAGCTTTTGCCGTAGATGGCAAACTTCTTCCGCACGGGATCGAACATGAGATCCGCCGCGTCAGACATCGTGCCGGGGATGATCCATGTGCGGCGCACCGTGTTGTTTTTGCCGGGTGCTTCGTGATAGGTCTCTTCGCCGATCAGCGGCGGTTGCATGCCGCGCGCGCCGAATGAAGTGCGGTAAATGAGCTTCGGCTCCTTCGTCCAATGGATGCCGTCGGGCGAGAAGGCGAGATGCAGGCCCGCATATTCCTGACCGCCGTCGATCGACCAGTCGTAGTGCGTCATCTTGTAGCGCCGCTGCGGATCGGGCTCGCCTGGATCGACGACTACGGCGCAGCCGTATCGGTCGCCGTAGCCGCCATTGCCGACGAGCACGATGTTCGTGTCCTTCACGTCGCGAAACGGGAACAAGCCGAGGTTTGGCTTCGTGAAATGGATGCCGTCATCTGACTCCGCATAGCAAACCGTCGAGTCGAGCGTCTTCGGATGAGTATTTGGCGAGCCCCGTCCCGCGTAGGCCTGATACCACATCTGATACTTCCCATTCTTCGGATCGCGATACACCGAATTCCACGCGATGGCCTTCTCCCAGAGCTTCTCTTCCGCGATCACGGGCTGCTCGCGCTTCACCGGCGGATGAAAAACGCGCTCGGTGCCGCTGCGATACAGCACATCGTGATCATCCACGAGCAGGAGCGTCCGCTTCTTCGCGAGCGGCGCGGCGTGAGCGGTAACGGTGAGCATGATGAAGCCGACAAGCATTTTCATGGCTGCTCAAACGACGTGGACAGCCCCGCTGTTCCGGCGATTTCTTCATGCGGAGTCGTGCCTTGGCGACATTCGCCTTGAACAAATCGCCCGCAGGCTGCTACTTCGCACCATGGTTTCGATGAGGGACATCAGGCGCTATTGCGACGCCATCGCCCGGGCATTCAAGCCCCGGCGCATCATTCTCTTTGGATCGTATGCATATGGGAAGCCGACCAGAGACTCGGATGTGGATGTCCTGGTCGTCATGCCGGCCGGCCGCCGGTCCCATCGTCACACGGCGGTGAAGATCCGCCAGCAAGTGGAAGCGGATTTCCCAGTTGACGTGCTGGTCCGCGGAGAGAGGGAAGTCGAGAGGCGAGTGCGCCAGGAGGACATGTTCATGACCTACGTCACCAGCAAAGGAAAGGTCATCTATGAAGCCGTCCACGCGTGAGTGGATCAAAAAGGCGGAGGCCGACTACCAGCTCGCGCTGGCCTTGTCACGACGCAAGAAAGTGACCTTCCACGATCACGGTTGCTTCTGCTGCCAACAAAGCGCGGAGAAGTATGTGAAGGCCAGGCTTGAGGAGGCGGGAATCTTCTCGCCGAAGACACACGACTTGGTCAAGCTGGTGAAACTTGCGACCGCGGTCGAACCCCGGTGGTCTGCGATGCAGGCCTCGGTGGCCCATCTCAGCAATCATGCCGTAGAGTTCCGGTATCCGGGTCACGAAGCGACGGTGCGAGAATTCAAACAGGCGCTCAAAACCGCGAAGACCGTGCGGCGCGAGGCCCGGCTCGCGCTCGGCCTCCGTGTGTGACTGGCGGCGGCGGTCGGCATGATACATGAGGTAACGCAGAAACCCGGCCGCAAAATTCGTTTTGTCCTGCAACCTCACTTCTCATGCCCGACAGCCCCAGCCTCACCCGACGCACGTTTCTCACCGGCAGCATCGCCGCCGCTTCATCGAGCGCACTGGCGGCCGCTGCCACTCCGAGAAAGCGCATCGCACTCATCGCGACGGTTGTGTTCGAGAAGTCTCATGCGCAGCATTTCATCGATCGCTTCGCGCTTGGCTACGGCTGGAGCGGCGAGTGGCGGAAGCCGGAGGTCGATCTCGTCTCGCTCTATGTCGATCAGTTTCCCGACAACGACCTCGCCCGTGGTCGCTCGCAGCGATATGGCATTCCGATTCACAAGACGATCGCTGATGCGCTCACGCTCGGCACCGGAAAGCTGGCGGTCGATGGTGTCGTCATCATCGGCGAGCATGGCGACTACCCGGTGAACGAGAAAGGCCAGACGCTCTACCCGCGCTACGAGTTCTTCAAAGAAGTCGTCAAAGTCTTCGAAGCGAGTGGTCGTAGCGTGCCGGTCTTCAATGACAAGCATCTCTCGACCGATTGGAAAAGGTGCGTCGAGATGGTGGCCGACTCGAAGCGGCTGAAGTTTCCTTTTCTCGCCGGCTCGTCATTGCCCGTGACGCGCCGCCTGCCCGCCATCGATCTGCCGTGGGGCACGCCGCTGAGCGAAAGTGTCGCTGTCGGCTACGGCGGCGTGGAAAAGTACGACTTCCACGGCCTCGAAACCGCCCAATGCATGTCCGAGCGCCGACGCGGCGGCGAAGTTGGCATCAAGAGCGTGCTCGCCCTGCGCGGAGAGAAAATGTGGGAACACGTCGCTGGCATGAAGCAAACGCAACGGCTTCTCCTCTCCGCATTGAGCCGTAGTCACACGCTCCCGGTGAAGGAGGGCTACCCAACCGAGGCGATCAACTTCGAGTGGGCGCGCCGAAACTTCCCGGATGGCTACGCCTACTTCATCGAGCATCGCGACGGCTTCCGCACCACGCTCTTCATGCTCGGCACCCGTGACTTCAACTACGCCGGCCTCAACAGCGAAACAGGCGAAATCACCTCATGCCAGATGTTTCTCCCCATGCCGACCGCCGTTGCGACCACGGCCGACTTTTTCAATCCTCTCGTGCATCACATCGAGCGCATGGTGATCGAAAACCACGCAGCGTATCCCGTCGAACGCACGCTTCTCACATCAGGCATTCTCATTGCCGCCGTGAACTCGCTGCACTCCGGCAAGGCCGTCGAGACACCCGAGATGGAAGTCCGCTACACCGCGCCGAAGGAGTCCACGTTCTGGCCCGATTGAACGGCAGCACAGCCGCCGCTCACTTTGTCTGCAGCTTCGCGAGCACGCGGCAGCCGTTTTCATTCATCAATGCGATGGCACCTCGGTCACTGGCGTCACGGGCACTGTCTCCGAGGGCATTGAGGCCGTTGTAGATCGACTCCAGCGCCGCCTCCAGCGATTCATCTCGGGCGGCCTTGTCGTGCGCCTTGTAGAGCGCTTCAAGCGCCGTGAAGTACTGCATGGCAAACTCGAGCCGCTTCGCGTGATGGAGCGTAAACGCGCGCGCGCCGTCGCGGGCGCGTGTGTTGGCACGGTACATCTCGCTCATCGCATTCGTGTAGAGCGTCTTCACCTCCGTGATCCATGCGGGCAGCGCGTCCTTCGAATCCAGGTGGCGGGTGAGCATGTCGGCAGAGGGGATGCCGATGTTCGGGTCATTCTTCTCGATGAGCTTCGTCGCCTGGCCGATGAGATCGAACGCCTTCCACACGCTGTCGCTCACGCCTTCACCGCAGATGGGCGTGATCAAGTCAGCCACCGACCGCGCGGCGGTGATCTTGTCGTCAAACGACGCCCTGCTGGCGAAGTACGCGGCGGCATCGAGATCGCCCGGCATCATCGCACCGGCCATGAAGCTGTTGTGATGATACTTGGTCATCGTCTGGAACCGCCGCTCCAGGTTCGCGAGAAAAAACTGCGGCAGCACAGAAGGACCCGATGCGCCCAGCGCGTGCGTCACGAGGCCGGCCTGCGCCACCTGGAAACCGAGCGCCTTCGCGTCCGGCGTGATATGCACCTTCGGATCAACCGCCGGAAACTTCTTCGCGCCGCCGAATGCCTTCCTGCCCGGAGTGTCCCCATCTACGGAAACCGGCTGAGGCGGAGTGACACGGGTCGGCAGCAAAAGATGCGTGAACTTGAGCTTCACGAGCTGGCGCAGCAGCGCGAGATGCTCGTCTTTCGTCCAGGACTCACCACCCGACGCGCTGCCGTTGAACATGCTCCAGCCGCGCACGAGAATTTTCGGCTCCAGCGTCACGTCGAAGCCGTCGAGCTTGAAGGCAGGTTTCTCGACCGGCATCACGTCGCCGCTCAGCAGATGGCGGATGCCGAAGCGGTGGCTCAGCTCGCTGGCGGCCCACAACGTCGCCACCGGACTGCCGCCGCCGACGATGAGGCCCTGTTTCGTGCTCTTTAAGATGTGTCCCTGCGAGGTGAGCTTCGGCCAGCCGTCGGCCGGGATCGCCGCGTTCGATTGTGGATGGCCGATGAGCACGACGTTCGTCGCTTCCTTCGGAAAAGCGGCCTGCACAGTTGTCTCGGCATCGAAGAGCGCATGGAAATCTTTGCTGAGCTGCTCGGCGGCGAGCTTGTCCGTCGGCGTTGCTTTGTCGCCGATGACAAAGGTGACCTTCGGACCAGCGGCGAGCGCCGGGCTGGCGAGAACGAGGGTGAGGAGGAGAGATCGGATCATGTGCGCTCAAGGTTGGGGAGTCTGTCCGCCGACACAAATCAAACTCTCGCGTGTGCGCACGAACAATCTTCCGTCAGCGATGGCAGGTGTGGCGATGATTTCCTCGCCCAGATCATTCTTGCGGAGCACCTTCAGCTCCGGGCCGTCTTGCAGCACCACGATGAAGCCGTTGCGTCCGGCGATGTAGATTTTGCCGTCCGCAGCGACGGGTGATGCAAAATAGTCGCCGAAATTGCCGAGGCGGCTGCGTTCCCAGAGCGCCTTGCCGCTGCTGGCTTCGTAGCAGCTTGCGAGTCCGCCGGCCTTCACCACGTGGACGCGGCCGTTGTAAACGACGGGCGAAGACAGATTCGAAGGCGTCTTCGGGTCGATGTTCCAGAGCACATGCGTCTTTGTCACGTCGCCGATGCCACCGCCGCGCACGGCCTGGATGGTGTTCCCGCCGCCGACCATGTTGTTTGGATCCTGAAATGCCGTGTCGATTTCTTCCGGGCCGATCACCTTGTCATGGTTCTTGTCGCTGAGGTCGAAGCGTTCGAGGAACTCCTTCGGCATCTCCTCACGCGCCAGCTTGCCGTCTTGATTCGTGTCGAGCCATTCGAGCAGCGCGTGCTTCAATGTTCGCGTCGGATCACCGTAGCTCTGCACCGCGATGTAAATGATGCCGTCCTGAACGACGGGCGATGTCATCACGGTTCGCAGCATCGTGTTGCAGGTCCAGATTTCCTTTCCAGTCGCCGGATCGTAGCCCTTCAATTTGCCGCTGCCGGCGATGACGAGATCGGTGCGACCATTGGCCTCGCACAAAACGGGCAAAGCATAACCCGCGAGCATCTCTTTGCGCGGCGTCTTCCAGCGCTCCTTCCCGGTTTTCGCATCGACGGCGACGACGAACGGCGTGAGGTCATCGTCCTGGCAGAAGATGATTGTGTCGCGGTAAACGATAGGCGACGAGGCCGCGCCCCAGTCCATCAGATAGTTCGGCTTCGGCATCGCGTAGCGCCAAGCCTCTTTCCCGGTGGCCGCATCGAATGCGATTAGGCCGACTGTGCTGAAATAAACATACACACGCTCCGCATCGGCGGCCGGTGTCGATGAAGCATGACTGTTCGGCGGCGTGATGCGTGGCAGCTTGCCGGTGTCGAACTCGCTCTTCCACAGCGCCTTGCCGCTGGTGGCATCGAATGCGAAAACGCCACACCTTTGGTCCCCCGTCATCCCCGTGGTGAAGACGCGTCCGCTTCTGACGATGGGCGACCCGACACCATCACCAACCTTCGCGCGCCAAGCCGCTTTCTCACCGGAGAACTCAGACGGGAGGCTCTTGGTCGGCGAGACACCCGTGCCGTTACCGCCACGAAACTGAGGCCAGTCCTCGGCATGAAGGATGAGAGGCGCGAGGAACAAGGAGAATAGGCGTTTCATGTTTGGTGGAAGGCTCGGCACACTACGGGTGCCGGGCCGGTTCTTTTTCGGTCCTTCGTGAGAGGCTACGACAAGCGGCCGTAGGACGGGTGTGTTCCGCGTCGCTGGTGTCGATGACACGAGAAGCGTTCTCGCGGAACCGCCCGTCTCTTCTGCGGACGCCGTCCAGTATTCCTTTGCTTCCCGGCACCCGCGCCAGACGGGCGGTTCGGCAGGCGGGCTTTTCGCGGTTGCCATTGATTGCTCGCGCCGAACACACCCGTCCTACGGCTGATCGTCGCGCCCCACTCCACCGGCAAGCTTGAGCCGTCCGCGGCGTTTACGGCGCTACCACCGCTATGAAGCGCCTCACTCTCCTCCTCGCCAGCTTGCTTGTCGTTTCCGCGCTAGCGGAAAATGCCGCACCAAAACCAAACATCGTCTTCCTGCTCATCGACGATCTCGGGCGATCCGATGTCGGCTTCATGGGCTGCAAGGACATCCAGACGCCGAACATCGACAAGCTCGCGCACGGCGGCGCGATTCTCGATGCGCATTACGTGCAGCCCGTGTGCTCGCCGACGCGCGCGGCGCTGATGACGGGCCGCTACGCAACTCGCACCGGCGTTTACACCATCGTGAGGCCGCACGCGAAGTGGGGACTGCCGTTGCAGGAGCGCACCCTGGCGAATGCGCTGCACGAGGCGGGCTACGAGACGGCGATCACGGGCAAGTGGCACCTTGGCGAGTTCGATCCGGCGTATGTGCCGACGGCGCGCGGCTTCGATCATCAATACGGCCACTACTTCGGCGCGATCGACTACTTCACGCACATCCGCGACGGCTCGCATGACTGGCATCGCGACGACAAAGAAGTGAAGGAAGAAGGCTACAGCACGCATCTCGTTGCGCGCGAAGCTTGCAAGCTCATCAAGGAAAAGGACGCTGCGAAGCCGCTGTTTCTCTATGTGCCGTTCAATGGCGTCCACTCGCCGCTGCAGGTGCCGGACGAATACTTGAAGCCGTATCGGAATCTGAAAGGCGGACGGCAAAAGCTCGCCGGGATGTTGTCCGCAGTGGATGAAGCCATCGGCCAGATCGTCGCTGCGCTCGAATCGAAAGGCATCCGCGACAACACGCTGATTCTGTTTTCCAGCGACAACGGCGGGCCGAACCCCGTGTCGCTTTCCACGAATGGAGAGCTGCGCGCGGGCAAGGGCACGATCTACGAAGGCGGCGTGCGCGTGTGCGCTTTCGCCAACTGGCCCGGCCACATCAAGTCCGGCATCACGATCAAGGAGCCGATGCACATCATCGACTGGTATCCCACGCTCGTGACGCTCGCCGGAGGGTCGCTCGAGCAAAAGCTGCCGCTCGATGGTCGCGACGTGTGGCCGCTGCTCACCGAGGGCGCGCCATCGCCGCATGACGCGATTCTCGCCGTGCAGTCGCCAACGCGAGCTGCTCTGCGCATGGGCGACTGGAAGCTGCTCATGAATGCAAACGAGCAGGACAGCGAAGAAGCCGGAGCCGAGGCGGCGAAAGGAAAAGCCAAAGGCAAAGGGAAGGCAAAGGGCAAGGCGAAGCAGGCGGGCGAAGCTGCCGCCTGGCAGCTCTACAATCTCGCGAGCGACATCAGCGAGAAGCACAACGTCGCTGATCAGGAAAAAGTTCGCGTCGCCACGATGCGGGCCAAGCTCGAAGAAATGCTCAAAGGCGCCGCGCCTGAGGGCAATCTCGGCAAGGAGGCCGCGTCGCCGCAGAAGAAGGGCAAGAAGTGAGCGAGCAGCAGCAGCCTCGTGTCATGCGCTGGTTCACGCTGAGCATCATCTCATTCCACCTCGCGGCTTCCTACGCAGCTGCGCAAGCGCGCACGAGTGTGTGGACGACGGGCGACGGCTTGTGGTCTGATGCAAGCCATTGGAAGTTCGGTGTGCCGGACGGGCTGGTGCGAGGATGGTTGCGAGGGAAATCGGCAATCACTTTCGATGACGGAACGAAAGCAGTTGGCGGATTGAGCGTGGGCACAGGTCGCGATGAAACGGTCAGTCTGCGCATTAGCGGTGGCGCATTGGTCGTGCGGAGAAATTTTCTCGTGATTGGCGAAGAAGATCGTGGCGATGCCGATGTCACATTGGAACGAGGCGCGCTGCATTGTGTGGGCGACACCTGCATCGCCGCCGCGAACTGTGAACCTGGCCGGCAGTGCAAAGGCACGCTGCGGATCCTCGGCGGAAACTTTGCCACTCGCATTCTCACGATGGGCTGGGGGCCTGCGAGTGAGGCGCGGCTGGAAGTTATCGGCACGAAGGCTGAGGCCGTGCATGTGCTGGATTACGTCACTCTCGGCGCGTATCTCGACCGGCCCGCGAGCATGAGCACCATCGCTTTCACGCTCGACGAGCACGGCGTCACGCCGATCACGATTCAGAATCCGCGCGGCGGACTGAACATCGTGCGCACACCGCCGAAGAATGTCTGCCGGCTGCAAATCGCGCTCAGTGCCGTGCCACCCCGTGAGGATGTGACGTTGATTGCCGCAAAAACGAAGATGCGTGGTGAGTTCGACGACTTGCCCGAGGGCGCGGACGTGAGTGCGAAGCATCAGGGCCGGGAGTTCCACTGGACGCTGACGTATCATGGCGGCGCGAGCGGTTGCGACGTCATGCTCACTAAAGTGCGCGGTCATGTGGATTCTGACCCGTCGACGCACACGATAGCGGTGCCGCCGCCACCGAAACTGCTGTGGATGGACATGCCGTTGCGTGAGCCTTTGCCGACTTCCTTTGAGCCGGCGTTTGAAGGCGCGGAAGGATTCGGGGCCGTTTCCAGAGGCGGACGTGGAGGTCGCGAGATCGCGGTCGAGAATCTCAATGACAGCGGTCCCGGCAGCTTGCGCGCGGCGATCGAGGCGAAAGGTCCACGCGTGATCGTGTTCCGAGTCGGCGGTGAAGTCGTTCTAAAATCGCATCTCGCCGTTCGCGAACCGTTTGTCTCCATTCTCGGCCAGACCGCCCCGGGCGAGGGCATCGCGCTGAGAGGCAGCGGCGTCAGCGTGATGACGCACGATGTCGTGCTGCGTCATCTGCGCATCCGGCCGGGCATCGAGTCGCACGGTGACGATGCGATCGAGTTCTACGACGCCGAGCGCTGCATCGCGGATCATTGCTCCTTTGAATGGGGCGACGATGAGACGTGTAGCATCACGGGCCTGAGCGATGCGATCACCATTCAGCACTGCCTCATCGCCGAGGGTCTGAATCACGCGAAGCACAGCATGGCGAGCATCGCCGGCGGGGAGCGCGTGACCTGGCATCACAATCTCATCGCGCACTGTGCCACGCGAAATCCGCGCTTCGCCGACGTGACGTGCAGCGACTTCCGCAACAACGTGATCTACAATTGGGGCCACACAGCGGCGTATGGCGAGTTTGAGCGGCTGAACTTCGTCAATAATTGGTACAAACCCGGCCCCTCGACGGTGCAGAACCCGCCACGCTTCCACATCGGTCAGACGATGGTGCCGCCCCATTCACTCTTCGCGAGCGGCAATGTCCTCGAAGGACGAAATGATGCGACACGCGACAACTGGCTGGCGATTGGCTTCGACCGCGATGCAGAAGCCGCAAAGCCATTCGAAGCCGCAGCCGTGAAGACACAAAGCGCGAAAGAAGCCCACGACAGTGTGCTGCAAAACGTCGGCGCCACATTGCCGAAGCGCGATGCGGTGGATGCGCGGATCATCCAGAGCGTGCGCGATGGCACCGGAGCGATCATTGAGACGGAGAAAGACGTGATGGGGAAGTGGAAGCGAGGTAGGGCTGCTGATCCCTCAGCAGCCGCGCGATGCCGAAACGTGGTCGAGGAACTGCTGGGTGATCGAAACCAAAGAGTGTCCTGCGGCGCTTGCGGGAGCAAGCGCCCTACCGTGCAGCCGCAAGAATCTCCGCCGCCGCGTGTTCCTTCTGCCATGCAGCAGCTCCATCGCCGAGAATTTCTTCATCGTGCCGCCCTTTCAGCGGGCGCGTGTGTCTCGGGGAATCTAATGGCGCAGACGGCGGGCGAGCGACCTCATGCGAATGCGGGTGTCACCGTGATCAATCCGCGAGGTCGCGTGCCGGTCGGTCTCATCATCGATGACTCGACGTGTCTGGTGAATCTGAACCGCTTTGCCGTGCCGCAGTTCGCGCATGTGCAGGGGCGCATGAGTCATCACGCGCAGCTTCCGTGGCGTGAGTGGCCGCTGGAGATTCCGGATGCTTTCGTTCGGAAATTTGGCGAGTGGGCGCAGCAGACGGGAGTGAAGGGCAAGTACAGCATCGTGCCCTATCCCGCGTGCGTGGGGCGAGTCGACCGGATGTTACCCGGCTGGACGCAGCAGGAGCTGGAGGCGAGCATCGATCTCGTGCGCACGCTGATGATGCCGAACTGGGACATTCATCCCGAGATGATCACGCACACGCGCGTGATCGATCTCAAGACCGGCCACCCGTATCCCGAATTCAGCATCAAGTTCATGGAGAACTGGGACTGGAGCATCGACCGCAGCGCGGACGAGCTGTCGAGCTACATGGCTTACGCGCTCGGCATCCTGAAGAACATCGGTCTCTCGTGCGAAGGCATCACGACTCCGGGTGGCTTTGGCAGCAAGGCGCGGCCGCAGCTTGCGCAGGCAACGCTGGAAAGTGTGCGCGCTGTTTTTGGCGCCGAGGTGCCGCACTACTTCCGTGATGTGATCGCGGAGGGCAGTCAATGCGTCGCGCCGCTGGTGCAAAATGCATCGGGACTTGATGGCAATGATCCGCGCTGCGTGGTGCACGTCATCGCGTGCACGGGCGACTGGACCGGTGGTTGGGATGCGACCGAACCGGCGGGAGTGGACAAATTCATCACGGCTGATGGCACCGCTGGCCGCATGGTGGATGTGATCACGCGCGGTGAGCCGGCGATGATGCTCGCTCATTGGACGGGCATTTATCACAACGGCAAGGAACTCGGCTTCCAGATCATGCAGGAGGTCGTGAAGCGACTGCACGCGCGCTTCGACCATCTCCACTGGATGAAGCTCGCCGATCTCTCGCGCTACTGGGCGGCAAGGGAGCTGACGACGATCACGAGCGCTTGCGGCGCGATCTCGTTCAAAGCGCCATTTGCGTGCTCGGAGTTCACGGTGCGCTGGAAGGGCGCGGTGACGAAAGCGCCCGTGCATCGTGCCGGTGACACGAAGATGGAGCTGAAGGAAGCGGCTCGCGTGCTCGATTTGAAACCGGGCACATGGTGTCGCGATGGTGATCACACCGTGGCGTGCTTTGCGCTGCCGAAGGGCAAGTCGGAACTGAAGATGTGAGAGCAAAGGGCGTGCTGCCCTTCACCACAGCTCGCAAGCCACGATCGCCGTGTCTGATCTAGCGTAGATCCGATTGCCAGCAAATGCGGGATGCGCCCAGGTCTTGCCGATGATCTGGTGTCGCGCGAGTTCTTCGGCGCCGGAGCCCGTCAGTCTGGCGTACACCAGCTCGCCGCTCGCATTAAGCAGAGCGATGAGGTCGTGCGCCTCGTCGAGCCACACCATGCTGAACTGCGGATTGTGGTCGGGCGGACTGAGCTTGTTGTCGTCAGCCCAGAGCACCTTTCCGGTGGCGATGTCGAAGCAGGTCATCCCCTTCGCCTTGTCGAGGATGAAGGCACGGCCGTTCTTGTGCAGCGGCGCGGACATGAGGCCGCAGATTTCCTTTTCCTGCTCCCAGACGAGCTTCGCCTCGCGCACCCCGCCGCCGAGGCGGAATGCCTTCGTGCCGTGCCAGTAGCCGGACACGGCCACGATGCCGTCGGCGCACAGCGGCTGGGCGATGCTCACTCCGTAGGTGACCTTGTAGGCGTGCCGCCAGTGCTCTGCTCCCGTATCGGGGTCAAAGCTTCCGATGTGCTCGGGCCCCCAGTGGATGAGCCGCACCTTCCCGGCGTGCTCCACGATCTGCGGCGTGCAATAGCCGGCGGGATCGGTGCCCGCGCGCCAGAGTTCACGACCGGTTTTCTTTTCGAGCGCCAGCAGCGAGCCACCCGGCTGCGCGGCCACATGCAGGATGACGCTGTCCTTCCAGATCAAGGGCGATGCGGCAAAGCCCCATGTGGACATTTTTGCGCCGAAGACTTTCTGCGTGTCGTGCTGCCACACGACGCGGCCGGTGCCGGCCTCGAGGCACGACGCCACGCCGGTAGCTCCGAGCGCGTAGGCGCGCGCATCTGCTCCTGCACCGTCGATCACCACCGAGGCGCGCGGGCCGGTGCCGAAGTCCATCTTTCCGTAGGCTACAGGCCAGCTCTGCGCCCAAAGCTGCCTGCCGTCCTTGGCGTCGAAACACAGCACGCGCTCCTGCTCCGGCTGCGTTGCGTAGTCCATCACATACACCCTGCCGCCGGCCAAGGTCACACCGCCGAAGCCACCGCCGATTTTGATGCGCCAGAGTTCCCGCGGCGTGCGCCCGGCAAAGTCAGCCGGAAGCTCCGGTGGATTCCACCGCCCGTCCGCACCCGGTCCGCGCCACCGCGGCCATTCCTGGCCTGCCGGCTCGGCGGCAAAGAAACGGAAGCTGATGGAAAGCATGGCGGCGGCGGAGAGCAGAACGGTTTTCACGTCGCGTGATACGCCCGGCGGCGGCGGGTGTTTGCCAAGCGGCCACGTTGCTGGTGATCCTTCAAGACGCCCCCCAAGGGTCAATGTGACGACAGTGTCACACTCGGTGTGTGGAAGGAACAGGCAAGGCTGGGTAATGCCTGCGCCGTCACCTCCAAGGTGACAAGCCAGTCACATTGTTCACTCCGATCCACTCCTCCTGCTTTATGCGCACACCATCACTCAGTCTCATGCCCCTTGTCGCTGCGCTCGGTCTCGTCACCGTTGGCGCGAATGCCGGCGAAGCCGGTCCGAAGAATCCCGAAGCGGCAACTGCTCCCAAGCCCGACCAGTCGATTTACGACAAGATCTGGAGCTACGGACGGCTCTACCACAACGACGACGCCATCATTCAGGACATCTCGCTCTCAGGTCGGGCGCAGTTTGAGTACTTCAACGTGAATTCCCATCAGGGCGATGAAGACGACTGGGAGACGCGCCGGCTGCGTGGCGGCTTCAAGGTGAAGTTCCTCAACAAGTGGCTCCTCCACGTCGAGGCGAACTTCAACGCGGACGATCCGAACCCGTTCTACACGAAACTCACCGACGCACTGCTGCAGTACACCGCCAGTGACGCGCTCGTTTTCACCGTCGGAAAGCAGTCCGTGAAGTTCGGACTCGACGGCGGCACGTCCTCGAAGGAGCTGATCACCATCGACCGCAGCAATCTGGCGAACAACCTCTGGTTCACCGAGGAGTATGCGCCCGGCGTCAGCCTCGGCGGCAAAATGGGAGCATGGCAATACTTCCTCGGCTGGTTCACCAGCGACGGAAATCCGGAGTTCGGCGACATGGCCGCAGGCACCTTCCTGCTGGCCAGTGCCGGCTATGATTTCGCATCGCAGCTTCACGCCGACAAGGCGCTGTTGCGCTTCGACTATGTGCATCAGACGCCGGACAGCGGGAACTTCGCCACCCGCCCCTTCGAAAACATCGGCTCGGTGAACTTCAGCTACGAGAAGAGCAAGTTCGGCCTCGGTCTCGACACGATGGGCGGCACCGGCTACGGCAGCCAGGGCGATTGCTGGGGCTTCTCCGTCATGCCTTCCTATTATCTCGCCAAAGGTGTGCAGGCCGTCTTCCGCTACACTTATCTCGGCGGCGATGACAACGCCGTCCGCCTCGCCCGCTATGAAAACCGCGTGGTGCCGGGCAAGGGCGACCAGTACAACGAGTTCTACGCCGGCCTGAACTGGTACCTCCACGGCCACAAGCTCAAATTCCAGACCGGCGTGCAATACGCCACGATGGACGACAGCAAGAAGGACGGCGGCGAATACGACGGCTGGAGCGTCGTCAGCGGCATCCGCATCAGTTGGTGATCCGAATTTGAATTCGACCTCGGTTGGTCAGTTGAACAGAGGAGACGTGGCGGGGCGACCCGCCACGTTTTTTGCCGGTCCCGCCGTGAAACCGGCAATTCAATCATTGCTGATCTCGACTTCGTCGCAGCGATAGATTCTTCCGCCGGTGATACACGGCTGGATGACGATCTGGGGTCCGTGGCGATGTACAAATCCAGCCCATGAATCCACCTGGGTAATCTCATAGCCGTCGCCGACAAACTTCCGAGAATCCGTGTGGGGAATGCGCCCACAGTCGCGGGCGTAGCACGCCTGACCACAGACGCGGACGCAGCGGAAGTCCTGCTTGGCCTTTGACAGTTGGTGGCGGGCGGCCGCAGGGACTTTCGATTCGTCGAGCCCTGCGAAAACTGGCTTCAGGCATGGCAGCACATGCGACGACGAGCAGCTCGTCCCGACGAGGACGACGTAGCAGGCAAAGAGGGCGGTGAAGAGGGCACGAATCATGGGGGGGCGAGAACGAAGGCTGGGTGGTCTTCTTATCCGCTGCCGTTGCCGGGCGGCCGGGCTTGGACGGGTGGAGTTGGGCCGGGCAATGTGATCACATTGTGACATTCGGCATATGGCTGGCGGTTGGACAGCCCGCCAGTCGGCGGCTGCTGTGACGCTATTGGCATATTCAGTTGCCCGACTCCTTGTGCATGCCGACCATTTCGCTCGGCCATCGTCCCGGTGACGATCAGCGTCTTTCTCGCAAGAATGCCACCGCTGGTGAAGCCGGCCTGCAAAATCCTGAAGCCGCCGTTGCCCCGCAGGAGTGGCGAAGGCCAGGCACTACGGCATCGCATAGCCCGGCACCAAGGGCCGTCTTCCAGCCTTGATGCTTTTGGGGGAAAGGAGCCGTCGCAGGGCGAATCCGATGTGCACCACGGGGCCGGCTGTCCGCGCCTTCGCCCCTCTAGCAGCGGTACACGATGCGCGCCTTCTCGGTGTCGTAGGGAGACATCTCGATCTTCACGCGGTCGCCGACGACGAGGCGGATGAAGCGCTTGCGCATCTTGCCGGAGATATGGGCCAGCACCAAGTGGCCGTTGGTGAGCTTGACGCGGAACATGGTGCCGGCGAGAACGGCGGCCACGGTGCCTTCAAGCTCGATGGCCTGCTCCTTGCCGTCTTCCTCTTCCTCGATACGCGCACGCCCCCCCTGCTGCTGATTTGCCGGGGTGCCGTAAGGGCGTCTGTTGTCATTTCGCTTGATCACGTTGCAGGAGTGTGGGGTGAGGGTTTGGCGCGTACGCTGGGTCGGAAGGATGCGTCCAGGGTGTGGAATTACAACCGGCAATTCGCGGTATCGACAAGGACGCGGCGATCATTTGCCGAGGGCGAGGTCTCCAGGCTTCACTCCCTTCTTGAAGGCGCGGAAGCGATGGGGATCGCCCTCGTCGGGGCCGTCCTTCGTGCCATACATGAGAGGCGTGTAGGGATCGACATAGGTCACGTCTGCCTTTGCGGGCACCTCGATGCCGAGACCCCAATACACGCCGTTCACGACGAGGCGGCGCAGCCCTTCGCTGGCGAGGTCGGTGGCGGCGCCCATCGTGGTGCAGAGGATCTTGTTCGTCCTGCCGGAGTCGTTTTTCACCTCGCGCGTCCAGGCGACGGGCATCATGGGATCATTGATGCCCTGCTCGGCGCCGGCGTGGTTTTTCTTCTTGTAGTCCGCGGGTGCGTCGGTCGGATTCATGCCAACGAGCGACTGGCCGCGCAGCAAGATCGTCGCGTCAGCCGGCGGAGCGGCCTCATAGACATCCGTGGTGCCAAACACATCCGCCACGCCGCGCAGGATGGCATTGTCCTTCGCCGACGGCTCGATCACGCCGCGCGTGGCTTCGGCGCGATGCCTGCCCCAGTGACTGACCCAGGTCTCGCCGAGAACGAGGCGGCCGAAGCCGCCCTCCTTGTTGTTCCAGGTCCACGCGGTGTAGGCGCTGTCTTTCGGCATGTTGAAGGCATGCGTGGCGGTGCGCAGGCCGACGATGGGCACGCCGCGCTGCACGGCATCGTGGAAGTGCTTCATCGCCTCGTCGCTCCAATGGCGGAAGCGGATGAGCATCACGATGGCGTCCGCGGTGTCGAGCGCTTCGGGGTGGCCGAGGCTCGCCCCGTTGTTGGGATTGATCGTACCGTCGGCATCGAGCGAGAAGAGCACGGTGCACTTGAAGCCATGACGCTGGCTGAGGATCTTCGCGAGCATCGGCAGCCCTTCCTCGCTGCGGTATTCCTCATCGCCGGTGAGGAACACGACGTGCCTGCCTTTGCCGGGGCCGTCCTTCGGTTCATAGGTGATGTGATCCGCCGCGCGGCAGGCTGTCGCGCCCAGCGCGAGGGAGAAGAGGAGGGATGTGAGGTGTTTCATGCGGGTGTGCTGTACGCTGGAAGCACCGCCATTGCTTCAAGCCGCTGGAGAAATGACGGCGCACCGAGGCTGCGGGGATGCCGGGGGAGAATTGACTTGCAACCCGCGGGCCGTTCAGGAATGAACGGGGGGACGTGAACGCGCGCGAGATCATCATCATCGGCTGCAACGGCAACTGCGTGGACATCGCGGAGGCGGTGGAGGCGCTGGCCGCGCATGGCGGGGCGGTGAAGGTGGCCGGCTTTCTCGATGATGCGGACGGCATGCAGGGTGCGGAGGTGGCCGGCTATCCAGTGCTAGGCCGCATCGCCGACGCGGCGAAGTTTGCCGGTGCGGGCTTTGTCAACGGCATCGGCAGTCCGAAGAGCTACCGCTTCAAGGCGGACATCATCGCGCGCGCGGGCGTGCCCGTGGAGCGCTGGGCCACGGTGATCCACCCGACGGCGGTCGTTTCACGGCACGCACGCATCGGGCGCGGGACGGTGTTGCTGGCGAATGTCTCCGTCGGCGCGGGCGCGCGCATCGGCGACCACTGCATGGTCCTGCAAAACTCGGTCATCTCGCACGACAGCACGATCGGAGACTGCTCGGCGCTCGCCACCGGCGTGTGCGTCTCCGGCGGCTGCGCCATCGGGGAGAACTGCTACATCGGCGGCAATGTCTCCATCCGCGACGGCGTCCGCATCGCTCCGGGTTCGCTCATCGGCATCGGCGCCGTGGTCGTCAAGGATGTGGCCGCCGTCTGTGTCGCCTTTGGAAATCCCGCACGTCCACGCGCATGAAGCTCAGCCTCATCATCCCGGTCCTCAACGAGGAGGAAAACGTCCCGCATGTCGTCGCGGAGATCGACCGCTCCTTCGCCGGAGAAGCCGACGTGGAACTCGAGATCGTGTTTGTCGATGACGGCTCTCGCGACGCCACGTATCCGGTGCTCAAGCAAATGGCGGCGGCGGATGCACGGCTGCGCGTGATCAGCTTCTCGCGGAACTTTGGCAGCCACGCGGCGCTGCTCGCGGGATTTGAGAAATGCTCGGGCGATGCCGCGGCGTATCTCGCCGCCGATTTGCAGGATCCGCCCTCAGTGCTCCGCGAGATGCTGAAAAAATGGCGCGAGGGCGTGGCGGTCGTCTGGGGCACCCGCGAGAAGCGCGACGACACTCTGGACACGAAGATATTCTCCTACATCTACTCCTCGCTCATGCGCCGGCTGGCGCTGCCGCAGATGCCGCGCACAGGACTGGACCTCTGCCTCATCGACCGCAAGGTGATCGACGCCGTGGTGGACATGCGCGAGAAGAACACCTCCATCTTCGGCCTCATCCTCTGGTCGGGTTTCTCGCAGGTGTTCGTGCCGTATCACCGTCAGGCGCGCCAGCGCGGGAAGTCGCGCTGGACGCTCGGCAAGAAGGTGAAGCTCGTGGTGGACAGCTTCGTGTCGTTTTCCTTTTTCCCGATCCGCCTGGTCACGTACATGGGCCTCATCTTCTCCTGTCTGGGCTTCGCGTACGGCCTGTTCGTCATGTTCCGCCGGCTGTTCCTCGGCGGCGGCATCGAGGGCTGGGCCTCGCTCGTCACGCTGATCGTCGCGCTCTCGGGCGTGCAATTGCTCATGCTCGGCGTGGTGGCAGAGTACTTGTGGCGCACCTTCGACGAGTCGCGCAGGAGGCCGCCGTTCATCATCCAGGACCTCGCGGGATTCAAAGACGAGCGTGGTGAGCGTTGAATCGCGCCATCGCGGGATGATCCAATCTCCTGTCTTGCCGCGCCAGACACGAACGTTTATGATGCGCCCATGATCACAGGCGAACAGACGCCGGAGGCATTCGTGGGGGACGAGGAAGAAATTCCGCGTCCTGATGTTTCGAACCTTATTACCGAGGATGACACGCCCGTGGACAATTTATTCTCCGAGAAGCAAATGCGTCTGCTCACCGAGTCCATCCACACCTCGTGGAAGCCGGGGTTTCCGTTCGTCGCGATGGCGAACGTCGGCGTTTACGTCGCGCTGAACCGGCCCGCCATCGTACCAGACGTGTTGGTGACCACGGAGGTGGAGCCGTTGCAGGATGCGATGAAAAAGGATCACCGCTCCTACTTCACCTGGATGTATGGCGGCAAGGTGCCGGACGTCGTCATCGAGATCGTGTCCAACACCAAGGGCGGCGAACTGAGCACCAAGAAGCGCGACTACCATCATATCGGCGTGCCGTGGTATGCCGTCTTTGATCCCGCGCATCACCTTACAGAGAACACGCTCACTATCTTCGAGCGCCAGCGTGCCGACTATGTCACGAGCAACCAGCCGGCATTCGAAGGCATCGGCCTCGGCGTCACGCTTTGGACGGGTGAGTATGAAGGCATGACCGAAACCTGGCTGCGCTGGACGGACCGGGATGGCAAGATGCTCCTGACTGGCAAAGAAAGCACGGAAGCCGAAGCCAGGCGTGCGGCTGCCGAAACCAAGCGTGCAGCTGCCGAAGCCGGGCGCGCAGCGCGTTTTGCCGCAAAACTTCGCGAACTCGGCGTGGACCCTGAAGGTCTCCGCTGACCGGCATGGTCACGCTCTGCGCACCCAGCCCGCAAGCTGGACCAGAGCGCCGATGACGGCGTGCACGAGGCTGGTGAGCAGCAGGAACCACGAGAGAGCCACCGGCATGGTGGCCGCGCCAGCTGAAGCGCCGAGAATCCAGAAGGACAACTGCTCGCGCGCGCCGATGCCGGCCACGGTGACCGGCAGCACGATCACGAACGACACCGCCACGTAGTAAAGCCCCAGCCGCCACGCTTCCACCGCCATGCCGAACTCCCGCGCGCCGACGATGAAGACCGAGCCGGCGAGGGCGTGCATGAGCACGCTGAGCGCGAGCATGAGCAGCCACTGCCGGACGCTGATCTGATGGAGCACGAAGTTCACCCGGTCGATGCCATGAACCACCGCATGTGGCAAAAAGCGCAGCCTCTTCGCCAGCGAGAGGCCCGCGCTCATGATCTGGGGCAGCGCCACGAGGCCGGAGACAATGACACCGGTGCCAAACGCCACGAGCGCGGGGTGCAGCCCCTTTTTCTCGCCGCCCATCGCCACCAGGGCTAGCACGAGCACCAGCAGCAGCGAGACGAGACCGAGCAACCGGTCCAGCGCGACGGATACGGGCAGCACCATTGTGCGGTGGCGCGTGTCGCTCGTGGCCAGCGCCGCCGTCTTGGCGACATCGCCGACGACGGCACCCGGCAGCACGGTGGAGTAAAAATGCCCTATCCACGAGTAGGCGAGGCATGTCTTCATCGGGATCGAGCGCAACGCCGTGAGATGCCAGCGATATGCGCCGATGGCGAGCACGGCGGCACTCATGCCGGTGCCCAGCAGCCACAGTCCGGGCGAGGCCGTGCCGAGCACTGAGAGCGCGTCATGCAAGGGCACGCGCCTGGAGAGAAGCCAGATGAGCAGCGCTCCCACGGTGAGCTTCGCGGCCCAGGCGAGAATCCTCTTCCACGGAGGCGATGACGGTGCGGGCTGGCTCACGGCACGGGCGCCTCCGGCTTCGGATTCGCCCGCACATGAATCTGGCGCAGCTTCACGTCGGCGGTGCTCGTGACGCGGCACTCGATGCGCGTGACTGTTTTCCCGGGCGGGCAGTCAAAGGCCAGGCACACGCACGCCGGCTGCAGCACGCGGCTGCCGGCTGCCGCCACGTCCGCGCGCGATCCGTCTTCAAACACATACGTGCAGTGCGCCGCGCACGCTTCCAGCGCGGCCGCATCGAAAATGATGGAAGTGCGCTCGACATCGCACCTTGCTCTTGGCGTGAGCACGAGCTGAAGCGGGCTCCGCGGTGTGACCGGCACGCCTGCGTGAGACGCCGGCTGCCATGCGATGAGGTCGCGCACTTTGTCCGTGCCCGCGGTGTCACGGATGTCGAAGCAGTGACTCGTGACATTCAGCCCGATCGGCGCGGGCGGATAAACATGGAGGTCCCTTACGAGCCGCGGCCCGGATGCTGCGTCGCCACCGGCGGGAACGATGGTGATACGCCGGATGTCGCGAGGCGGATCGACCCGGAGGAAGCGCTGGGCCGACTGCTCGATCGAGTCGCCAGGCCCGGTGACCGGCAGCATTTCTACGTGGCCTTGCGCATCTTCAAGCCGGAGGCTCAACGCTTCATTCTCCGGCTCAGTCGCCGTCAGATGGATGAATCCCGCGGTGACGGCATCGTGCCATTCCCAGGAAAGCTCGCCGCTGAGCCGCGGGGTCAGGGCGTCCACCGCCTGGCGGTCTCCGGCGTGCGCGACCACGATGGACGCACGCGCAGCCAGATTCTCCGAGAGGATGAACGGATTCACGTAGGCCCGGAACTTCGTGCTCGCGGGGGAGAGCGCGTTGGTGGCCACCACTTCGCTCCCCGTGGCGGCGAGCACCCACGGTGTGAGGCGGCCGGCTCGCAGCCGCCCGTAGAAGGCGGCGCCATCGTCGTGGAGGTCCTGCTGATGCGTCGTGTTGAAGCCGCGGCCGCCCGCCGTGCCGGAGAAATACTGGTCGAAATACGATTCGTCCTCGATGAAAACGGCGGGCAGCGCGGAACGCTTGTAGATCATCTCGCGCAGATCGCGCGGATGCCAGACGCCGTCGAGCACACGGCCGAACTTCGGCGGTATCCACGACTGCAGGCTCGTCATCACCAGTGCATCCTGCGGCACGCCGGCGCGGTCGAGCCACGCCGCCACTTCCGGTTTCTCCGGCGGCCTGCCAAAGCTGCGGAAAAACTCCGCCGCCAGACCGAGCCGCGGTGTGATCAAGGCCAGCGCCGCCGCCCCGACAACACAGGCAAACGCCATCCTGCCCAGGCGTTGTCCGTTTGCGACGGGCCGCGGACGGAACAGCAGCCCGATGCTCCATGCGGCGGCCAGATAGAAGACCGGATACACCGGCAGCAGCAGCCGCCAGTCGATGGCGCTGCCGAGCGTGACGGTGCGCAGCAGGTAAAGCTGAAACAGCACCGCAAAGACAACGAGCAGCGCCGCACTTTCAGCATCAGCTTCCATCCGCCGGCTTTCGGCCGCGGTTTGCGCCTGGTTTCTTCTCATCCGGGACGCGAGCCAGATGACGGGCGTGGCGGCTAGCGCGAGCGCGGCCATCACGAGGTCGGCCGCGTCGCGGCCATTGCGATAGCAAATCTCGATCCATGTGCGGATGGTGGCCGCCGCGCCGGCGACGATCTGCGGGGTCTCGGCGCTGTAGTAATTGCCGCAGAGTTTGTAGTTCGGCACCGTCCATTCGATGTTGTAGGCGAGGAAGGGATTGCACAGGAAAAACACGGCCACGCTCATCATTCCCGCCGTCAGCGCGCACGTCACAAAAGCCGTGGCGCGCTCGCGCGGTGACAGGTCCTCGTGCTTCCACAAGGCCGCTGCGCCGATCGCGAGGATGAAGGGGAACAGGAGGAAGGTGATGAATTTCACGGACACTGAGGCGGCCGCGAACAGGATGGCGCACGAAAACGCCCGCGCGTCCCAGCCGGTGCGGAGCTTCAGCATGTGATGCAGCGCGAGCGTGGCGAAGAACGCCATCAGCACATCCGGATAAAAGGGATACGACGAATAGGCGAGGAAGCCTTGATTCGTGGCGAGCAGCAGCACGGCGGCCAGCGCGGCGGGCCGGCCAAATCGCCCCGCGCCGAGCTGCCACACGGCCGCGAGCGCGCCGAGCGAGACGAGCAGCTTCAGGCCGCGCGACCATGCATTGAGGAAATGGACCGAGGGCGTCGCGCCCGCGTGTCCCGCCAGGAATGATGGCAGCGCGAAGGGATAGAAGGCGATGGCACCGTACGCCTTGTTGCCCAGTGCCAGTGGGTCCATGGTCTTGAGTTCCGCCGCTTTTTCCAGTCGCGCGAACATGTAGCCGTCGTCATCGCGCGAGGTGACCATCTGCATGCGGCTGTCCTGCGCGATGAAGCGCCACTGATGAGCGCCGAAAAAAAGGCCGAAGCCGGCGAGCGCGCCCAACAGCAGCTTCTCGCGCCGCAGTGCCGCGCACGCCTGCCGCAACGACGGCCCCGCGCGCCGCGCCGCCAGCCATGAGGCCCGGCAGAGAAACCCGGCGCACATGATCCCGCGCAGCACCAGCATCCATGTGCGCGGGCGCACCACGCGCACGGTGCACCCGCCCGTCGTCGGATCGGCGCCGTCGGGCACCGAGAAGGTGATGGTGCGTCCGTTCAAGTGGTAGCGGCCGCCCTGCTTGCGAATCACGCGCGACTGGTACTCCACCTGCCGCATCCGTGGATCGGCCAGAAACCACTGCTGCGGCGAGAGCCGGCCGCGCGCGCACACGAGCGTCCATTCGTTTTTTGCCAAGGACGCGGCCACGTCGCCGGGCACCGTGGCGCTGAAGCAGCCGGCCTCCACCGGCCGGATGCGCTCGCGGCTCAAGGTCGTGACGCGCGATCCGAGGTGAACGGCCAGCAATTGCACCGTCAGCAGCACGAGCACCGGCACGACGATCATGCGCACCGCGCGGCCCGCTGTGATCCGCCCCTGCAGCACGTCGTGGCAGGCCATGATGGCGAGCAGGCATGTCGCGCTGACGAGCGCGGCCTCCGCGTCCGCGTTGCCGCGCGCGAGACCGAAAAACACGGCCTGGAGCGCGGCGGAGCACCAGCCGATGCAGTCAAACACAAGGCTGACCAGAGAATTCATGCGGCCGGTGCATGGTGCGCCACGCGTGCGGTCCGGGCGCGATCCTGCGTGGGGCGGCGTGCCCCGGGCGGTTGGTCGGCGCGGAGGAGATTCATGGGGCCGAGTGTTATCATGGATGCTCGCGCGCCGCCAGTTTCAATCCAGTGCCGTCACCCGTCGGCGCGCGCAGGATCGCGCAGCAGCCGCGTGCGCAGCACGATCACTCCTGCTGCCAGCGCGGCCAGCTTCAGCCAGGCCAGCCAGTGCGCATTCCATGGGCCGAAAGGAATGAAGTACGTGGCGCCCTGCCGCAGCGGCAGCCACGTCCAGCACGCGAGAAGCTGTGCGCACAGCAGCCGCGCGGGGCTGAGCCACTCCGGTACGGCGCCGGCAATGAGGAAGACAAAGAACGGCACGGCATTGCTCAGGCAGCGCGATTCGCTCATCATGCCCAGCACCAGCGACAGCGCGAGGAGCAGGCACATGCTCAGGCCGTGCCGCGCGGCCTCGTCCCACATGCCGCGCCAGCAGGTGATGCCGAGCACGACGACGAAGCCGAAGTAGGCGAAGTGCGCGCCGAGGAAGCACAGCGGATCGATCACGCTCGTGGCCGAGAGCACCTGCAGCAGCCAGAAGAAAGTCTGGCCGCCGTTTGCCAGCCGGCCAAACACCAGCGTGGTGGAGTACTGGATGGCGAGGAACAACGCGAGCGCGAGCACGCCGCCGGCCAGCCACGGCAGGACCCGCAGGCGCACGGTGCGCAGCGCGGCGCAGAATCCTGCCGCCGCCGCCGCGAGATACACCGCGCCGCTGCCCACGCTCACCGGCAGCAGCCACGGCAGCGGACGCGTGCAATTGGCGGCGATGATTTCCGCGCCGAGGGGTGCCATGCGCCAGATCACCGCTGCGGACACCACGGCCACGGCACCCGCAACCCACCACCTCAACCACCCGGGCACACGCAGCGCCACGCCTTTGCCATGTGCGGCAGCCGCGCCTTCCACCGATGCGGCGAGCAGACCGAGTGCGACGACGGACACCATCGGAAACGTGTACGCACCCACGAGAGCGAGCGCCACCTGCACCAGACGCCGCCCGGCGAGAAACGCGTGACAGGAGAACACGCCGAGCGCGAATCCGTAATAGTCGCTCAAGTTCGGATAGTAGGCGAAGAGGCGCACGATGGGGAAGCTCGCGGCCAGCATGATGAAGCCGGCGAGCTTTCGCCGCGCCGTGAGCCGCAGGCGGTCGAACACACAAAGCCCCGACCACATGGCAGCGGTGAGCATCGCGACACCGGTGATGTAAAAAGCGGTGAGCAGGCACCCGGAGTTGAAGTGCTTCAGTCCCGTCTCGGTGTCGGCGGCCGTCGGCGCCACGTCCGCTCCTGCCAGGGCCGCGACACTGCGCACGATGACGGCCACGCCATGCACCGCCATCATCGGCGCGATGCGCTGCATGGAGTGCATCGCCAGTCCGTCATCGTCCTTGATCACGCCGGGGCCGCGGTCGGCGATCTTCGCATACCAGATGCCGTCGTAGCCGAAGTCGCGGATTTTGTCCGAGACCGCGCAGAGCAGCACCAGCGTGATGCAGAAGCCGGCCACGAGCCGCGCGTTCTGCCGCCCCGGCGGGAGCAGCGCCAAGTTTTGCTCCCAGCGCGCCGTCGCTGCGCGCAATCGTGCCGCGCCGCCGCGCACGATCATGATCTCATGCAGCACCGGCGCCAGGCCCGCCAGCAGCAGGAGCCAGAACCACAGGGTGAAATCCGGCGCGAGCACCAGCGTAACGCGCGCTTCAGCCGCGGCGCCCGCCGGCGGCTTCCACACCACCGCCTTCTCCGTGAAGGCCAGATGCGGCTCCGCATCGGCCGTGACGCGGCCGGACGTGCGCAGCACGCCGGTGATGCGCCGGCCATCGTGGATGACGAAGGACGCGCCGCCCGGCTTCTCTCCGCGCATCGACTTCGGCAGCGGGTATCTCAGCAGGTCGGCCGTGCGCACTACGGCCTCCGGCCTGCACTCGATCACCGTGCGCAGCGGCCACGCCGCGTATTGCTGCACCAGCGCGAATACGACGAGGCACACGCCAAGGGCGGAGGGCAGAAGCTGGAGGAACGAGCGTGGCATCAGCAGTGCGGTGGCCGTGAGGAACGAAGGACATTGAGAGTAGCGGCTTTCGCGTGGTCCGCCACCGGCGGCTGACATCGGCATGCCGGATCGTGCTGCAACACCGCTTGGAGTCCGCTCGTTCAGGCTGGCCCCAAAATGAAGTGCCCCATCCTTTTCCTCCGCGCAACGGTCCTGCCCGTTGTTTTCTCGTCATCGCTCGTCGCGCAAGAGCCCGAAGGCAATGCCGCCGTGAAGCACTCGGCGAAGACGGGCGATCTCACGCTCAGCGCGACGGAATTCGCGATGATCGGCATGACAGGCAGCAGCGTGGGGATCTCGCTCGATGACAAGGGCTCGGTTTTCGTTTCGCACACGAACCGGCGCAACAATGGCGAGATCGACATTCGGAAAAACAAGGACTGGCTGGCGGACTCGCTCTCGCTCACGAGCGCGGAGGATCGTCAGGCGCTCATCAAGAAGCGGATGCCGGACACGTGGAAGGATCTGGCGAAGTTCAAAGAGAAGATCATCCGGCTCGACGACACGGATGGCGACGGCATCGCCGACAAGCGCACGGTCGTGCATGAAGGCTTCAACGATCTCGGCAATGGTCTCGCCGGCGGCGTGCTCTGGCACGACGGCGCGCTCTACGTCACGTGCATGCCGAGCCTCTACAAACTGACGGATCCCGATGGCGACGGCATCTTTGACAAGAAGCAGGAACTCGTGCGCGGCATCGGATTTCACATCGGCTACGGCGGCCACGACATGCACGGGCCCACTCTCGGGATGGACGGCCGCATCTATTGGAGCACGGGCGACAAAGGCATCCACGTGAAGACCAAGGACGGTCGCGAGTTCAATTATCCGGGCGAGGGCGGCGTGTTTCGCATCGAACCGGATGGCAGCGGCTTCGAAGTGTTCGCGCACGGCCTGCGCAATCCGCAGGAACTGGCCTTCGATGAGTTCGGCAATCTTTTCACCGTCGATAACGACGGCGACTTCGGCGACAAGGAACGCGTGCATTACGTCGTCGAGGGCACCGACTCCGGCTGGCGGATGCATTATCAGTATCGCAGCGATAAAGGGTGGGCACAGCTCGCTGGCTACAATCCGTGGCTCGCGGAAAACCTGTGGAAGCCGCAGCAGTCCGATCAGCCCGCGTATCTCACGCCGAGCCTCGCGAACTACAGCGCGGGACCGATCGGCTTTGAATACAATCCGGGCACCGCGTTGAGCGATCGCTTCGCGCACACCTTCTTCCTCGCCGAGAGCAGCAAGCAAATCTCCGCGCTGCGCTTCGAGTCGACTGGCGCAGGCTTCAAGATGCTCGATCCACAGGTCGTGCTCACCGGTCCCTTCATCACAGGCCTCTTCTTCGGTCCCGACGGCGCGCTCTATGGTGCGAACTGGGGCAACAATGAGTGGGCGCCCCACGAGAAAGGCAATGTGTTGAAGCTCGACGATGAAGGCGCGACGAAGGATTCGCAACGCGAGAGCGTGAAGAAGCTGATCGCCGAAGGCATGAGCAAACGCAGCGTCGATGAACTGGCGGAGTTGCTCGGTCATGCGGATCAACGCGTGAGGCTGAAGGCGCAGTTTGAGTTGGTCACGAGAGCCGATGGCATGAAACACACTCGGCGATCCATACTGAACCCAGGAAAGGCCGCCGAAGTGAAATACCTCTTCTCTGGAATTGAGACGTTGGAGAAAGTCGCGCACTCAGCCAGCCACCCGCTCATCGCCCGCGTGCATGCCGTTTGGGCATTAGGCCAGTTGGCAAGAGGGAGAAAGCTGCCTTCAACTGAGCACAACCCTAAAGCACAGATTTTCTCCCTGTCGAAGTCCCTTGTCTCCCTGCTGACAGACAAGGAGTCCGAAGTTCGAGCTCAAGCCGCACGCATGTTGAGCGATGCAAAAGAGGAGGATGCAGCATCTGAAATTGCCAAGCTCCTGGCCGATGAATCGCCGCGTGTTCGCCTGTATGCGGGCATCGCTTTGAGAAAGCTCGGCACGCCAGCTCAAATCGAAGCGGCCGTGAAGCTGCTGGAAGACAATGCGGACAGAGATGTCTTCCTTCGTCATGCCGGAGCCATGGCGCTCGCCGGTTGTGGCAAAGAACAAGGCAAACTCGCGTCCCTCGCTTCGAGTTCGTCGAAGGCGGTGAAGCTCGGAGCCATCGTGGCAGCGCGAATGATCAAGTCGCCCGATGCAGCGGCCTTTCTTGAAGATGCGGATATGCAGGTCGTCGCTGAGGCATCGCGGGCGATCCACGATGACCTCTCGATTCCATCTGCATTACAGCATCTCGCCGAGTTTCTTGAGCCTCCCTTCAGCCTCGAAGCACCGCTCGTGACAAACGAATCGGTTTTGCGTCGAAGCATCAGCGCCAATCTTCGAGTAGGAGACGGGTTGTCAGCAACGCGATTGCTTATCTATGCCGCAGGAAGCAGGCACCCTGCCGCAATGCGCGCCGAAGCACTCGACTCGCTCTCGCTCTGGCCCACAGGCCTCGCATTTGATCGCGTGCAAGGCTTCCATCGCGCGCTGCCAGCTCGCGACGCGAAGGTGGTGGCGGATTTGTTTGCCAAATCCTTCGACACGCTCATCACCGATGACTCGGATGTCGTGCAAAAGGCGACGGCACGACTGGTACGCGCTTTGCACTTCCAACCCGCCATCGACAAGCTCACCACCATTGCGCTGGATGCATCGAAGAGCATCGACATGCGTGCCACAGCGATCGAGACGATGGCCGTCGCCCGCGCACCGCGAATTCAGGAAGCCATCGACGCCGCCATCACGTCCGACAAAGCCGAGCTGCGCATCGCCGCCATCCGCGGGATGGCTGAAGTGAAGCCGGACGACAAGACGACTTTCGATGCCATCGATGCCGCTCTGAAGCGCACCGATCTCGACGAGCAGCAGGCGATACTCTCCCTCCTCGGCAGCATGAAGTCATCGAAGTCTGAGAAAATGCTCGGCAGTTGGATCGATCTGCTTTCCAAAAACAAGGTCCCGGCCACGCTCGCACTCGATGTCTATGAAGCTGCCGTCGCGAACGGCTCGAAGACGCTCAAGAAACAGCTCGGCAGCGTGGACAAGAACCTGAAGAAAGTCCCGTTCGGCGTCTTCAGCCTCGCACTTGAGGGTGGCGATGCGAAGGAAGGCGAGACGATCTTCAAAACGAGCACCACCGGCGCGTGCATCCAGTGCCACACGATGCAGGCCGGCCTGCCAAGCGTGGGTCCCGATCTCTCACACGTCGCCGCGCGTCTGCCGCGCGAGCGCCTTCTTCGTGCGGTCGTCGATCCACAGAGCGAGATCGCCGAAGGCTTCGGCATGGTGAGCGCCACGCTCAAGAACGGCTCCGTCGTCAGCGGCCTCATCGCAAAGGAAACCAACGACGAACTTATCCTCCGCATTCCCGCCTCGCCGGTCACGCAGACAGTGGCGAAGAAAGACATCGTCTCCCGCACGAAACCCGCATCCGCGATGCCGCAAATGACAAGCCTGCTCACCAAGCTGGAGATTCGCAATCTGGCAGCCTATCTGGCGACCCTGAAGTGAGTGCCGTGCACTGCCGTCGCGGCGGACGGCCTTGCCGTGCGATGAAGTGCCAGCCCAGGGCGAAAACGGAAAGGCGCGGGCGGCATCCGATCCGCCCGCGCCACTCCATGTCCCCAATCCCTGCCCTCAAATGGATTTCAAGAAATCGAGCAACTGCTGCCGTTGCGTCTTGCTCAGCCGGCTGTAGCGGTCGCGCGAAGTCTTCGCCTCACCGTCGTGCGCCATGATGGCGGCCTCAATGGTGGGCGCGCGTCCGTCGTGCAGATACGGTGCGCTTGCGCGCAGACCCCACAGCGGCGGCGTGCGCATCTCCGTCGGCCCCGCCGGTCCCTGCGTGATCCCGTCGCCGAGCGCACCCATGTCGTGGAGCAGCAGATCGGAGTAGAGCGCCACGGGCTTGCGGTTCAGCGCGCTGATGGAGTTCGGCGCGGTGGTCATCATCGGCGTGTGGCATGCGGCGCAGTTGATCTGCTGGAAGATGGTCTTCCCCGCGCTCGCTGAAGCTGTCAGTGGCAGCGGTGGCGGCGGTGCGAGAAACCGCATGAAGTCTGCCGCCGCATCGATGTCACCGCGCCCCGTAGCCGGATCGACCTCGTCCTCGGGATCAAGCACGGTGTCCCAGGCGGCGAGCTTCGCGGCATCGCCATTCGGAGCGTTTTCCAGCGGGAAGAGGCGGCTCGTGATGCCCATTTCATTAAGGTAGGCATCACCGGCAAAGGAAAGCAGCGTGGCCTGCTGCGCCTTCCAGCCGAAGCGGCCCACGCGCTGCTGCCCGGTGGCCACATCCGTCACCATGGCGGCGCGGCCCTTGATGCCGTCGAGCGGCACCTTGAGCACATTGCGCTGGATGTCCGCGTCCGCGATGGCTTCGATGAGCCCCGCACCGAAGAGCGGCGTGGACTGCCGGTGGGCAATGACGTTGGCCTGAGCCGGAACGGTCTCGAGTGCGGCTGCGTTGATGGCATTGTCCTGCAGAAGCGAGCCGCCGAGTGCGGTGAGCGGATCGAAGACGCCATTGGCCGCCTGCCCGAAACGGGTGACCAGGATGGCGCTGCCCCCGCCGGTCCCTCCGGCGTTGTGGCAGGCCACGCACGATACATTGTTGAACACAGGCCCGAGGCCGCCGGCGACGGTCTCGACGTTCTCAAACTCGTCCATGCCCGCGCCGAAGTACGCGAGCTGTTCGGAGGTGAGACCTGGCAATGCATCGCCGAACTGCGGCGCTCCCGACTGGGGCGTCACCGTGCGCAAAGACGCACGAGGACGACTGGAGTGAACTTTGGTGACCCCGACCGTGCCCTGCGCGTCGGCATTGCCCGCGGCAAATGCCAGCACGCAGAAGGCAGCGGCGGCGGTGGAGGTAAATGTTTTTGTTTTCATCGCCGCCACTCTCTCCGACACGGCCTTAAGCCGGGATTAAGTGCGAAAAAAAATTTGCCGCCGGCTTCCCCGCGCGACTCAAACCGGGAATTGTCCGGAGTTTCGCCTTTGCGCGCGCACCGCATCCGCTCACTATGCGCGAATTATGTCCAAATCACCCAAAGCCTCCGCCAAACCGAAGTCCTCTCTTCATCGCAAACACAGCGCCGCCGTCGTCGATGGTGTCGAGCGCGCCGCCAGCCGCGCGATGCTTCATGCCGTGGGCTTCAAGCGTGAGGACTTCAAGAAGAACAAGATCGGCATCGCCTCGACGTGGAGCATGGTCACGCCCTGCAACATGCACATTGACCGCCTCGCCGCTGAAGCCGCGAAGGGCGTGGACGCCGCTGGCGGCAAGAGCGTGATCTTTAACACCATCACCATCTCCGACGGCATCTCGATGGGTACGGAAGGGATGAAGTATTCGCTCGTGTCGCGTGAAGTGATCGCGGACTCGATCGAAACGGTGGTCGGTTGCGAAGGCATGGACGGCTACGTCGCCATCGGTGGTTGCGACAAGAACATGCCCGGCTGCATCATGGCGATGGGCCGCATGAACCGCCCGAGCGTGTTCGTCTATGGCGGCACGATTCTCCCCGGCTGCGTCGGACCGGAGAAGAAGGACGCGGACATCGTCACCGTCTTTGAAGCCATCGGCAAACACGCGAACTGCCAGATCACGGACAAGCAGCTCGTCGATATCGAAGAGCACTCGATCCCCGGCGAAGGAAGCTGCGGCGGCATGTATACCGCGAACACCATGGCCAGCGCCATCGAAGCGCTCGGCATGAGCTTGCCCAACAGCGGCGCTCAAGCTGCCGTGTCGAACGAGAAGATGATGGACTGCTTCGATGCCGGTGCTGCGGTGATGAACATGATCAAGCGCGGCATCACGCCCCGCGACATCATGACGAAGGAAGCCTTCGAGAACGCCATCACGCTCATCATCACGCTCGGCGGCTCGACGAATGCCGTGCTGCATTTGATCGCCGCCGCGCACAGCACCGGCATCAAGCTCGGCATCGAAGACTTCGTGCGCATCGGCAAGAAGACGCCGGTGCTCGCGGACCTGCGTCCGAGCGGCAAATATTTCATGAACGACCTCGTGAAGATCGGCGGCACCGTGCCGCTCATGCGCATGCTCATCGAGGAAGGACTCATGCATGGCGATTGCCTCACCGTCACGGGCAAGACGATGAAGGAAAACATGCGCAACTCCAAGATCGTGTGGCCGAAGAGCCAGACGATCGTGCGTCCGCTCAGCGATCCGATCAAGAAGGACAGCCACCTCGTCATCTTCAAAGGCAACCTCTGCCCCGGCGGTGCCGTCGGCAAAATCACAGGCAAGGAAGGCACGAAGTTCAGCGGCAAGGCCATCGTGTTCGAGTCCGAGGAGACCGCGCTGCAAGCCATCCTCAATGACAAGGTCAAGAAGGGCCACGTCATCATCGTGCGCATGGAAGGCCCGAAAGGCGGCCCCGGTATGCGCGAGATGCTTTCCCCGACCTCCGCCATCATGGGCAAGGGTCTCGGCAAAGACGTCGCCTTCATCACCGACGGACGCTTCAGCGGCGGCAGCCACGGCTTCGTCGTCGGCCACGTCACGCCCGAAGCCTATGTCGGCGGCCCCATCGCCGTCATCAAAAACGGTGACCCCATCACCATCGATGCCGAGAAGCGCAGCATCACGCTCGGCATCCCCGCAGCGGAGCTGACGTCACGCCTCGCCAAGTGGAAGCAACCGAAGGCTCGTTACACGCGCGGTGTGCTCGCGAAGTATGCGAAGCTCACGAGCGATGCGAGCCATGGGGCGGTGACGGATTTGGGGTTGTAACGCGTTGTTCCCAGATTGGGAACTCCGACCTTGCCTGCTCCTGGAAATTCGGCCAAAATCCATGCGTGTCATCGCCCGCAAGACCTTGAAGGACTTCTGGCTTTCGCACGCTGATGCCGAACAGCCACTGAAAGCGTGGTTCGCGGAAGCGTCGGCGGCGAAATGGACGTCCTTCCAGGACATCAAGAAGAGCTACCGCTCCGCAGATGTCCTCCCGGGAAACCGCGTGGTGTTCGACATCAAAGGCAACCGCTATCGTCTCGTCGTCAGGATTCACTACAACACAGGCATCGTCTTCATTCGCTTCATCGGCACACACGCCGACTACGACAAGATCGACGCCACCACCATCTAGCCCGCATGAAACCCAAAGTGCTCAAGACCGCAGTCGACCACGAGGCCGCACTAGCCAGAGTGGAATCCTTGATGGACGCGAAGCCCGGTTCCGCCGCCGAGGCGGAGCTGGAGTTGTGGTCGTTGCTGGTCGAGAGTTATGAGCGCGAGCATCACCCCATCCACCCGCCCGATCCTATCGAGGCCATCCGCTTCCGCATGGAGCAGCAGGGCTTGCGCGATGTGGACATGACCCGATTCTTCAAGACCCGCGGACGTGTCTCCGAAGTCCTCGGCCGCAAACGCACGCTCACGCTGCCGATGATCCGCGCGCTGTCGTCCGGCCTCCGGATTCCAGCGGAAGTGCTGATCGGTGAGCCCCGCAGGCAGAGGAAGCCGCAAGCCAGGAAATCCAGGCTTAAGGTCGCATGACGGCGTTGATTCAGCTCAAGCCTCGCCAGGCTGCGGTGTGCTCGCGAAGTATGCGAAGCACCACTTCCGATGCGAGCCATGGGGCGGTGACGGATTTGGGGTTGTGAGGCAGCGGCCACGACCCTGGCATCCCAACGGTCTGTGGAAGGACGAAACGACTACCATGGGGTGTCCGCGTTCACGTCCTTCTCCAGCGTGCGCGATGGATGGTAAGACCCAGCGCCAGCCAGTGCTTCTCGAAGTCGGTCTGCGGATAGCAGAAAGCATCCTCCGGCCACTCGAGGCTCCGGAACACAAGGCGCGACGCGAGGCTGGCCTGTGCATCGCTGAAGTACTCCGGGTGGTCGGTCTTGAGCAGAAACTCGCCCCCGGGGACGAGGATGCGCTCAAGGCCGCCAAGGAATTCGGCATTGTTCACGAGCCGATTCTTGTGGTGGCGCTTCTTCGGCCACGGATCGGGACAGAGCAGGTGCAGCCGCGAGACGCCGGCAGACGGCAACAGCCAGCCGACGGAGTAAGCGCTTTCGAGTTGGAGGATTTTGACGTTCGGGAGCGCGGCACGCCGGATTCTCCTTGCGGTTTTTTCGACGCGTCCGCTCATGCGCTCGATGCCGAGGAAATCGCGCCCGGGATGCTGCCGCGCCATTTCGACGAGAAACGTGCCGTCGCCGCTGCCGAGGTCGATCTCGAGTGGACGCGTGGCATCCGGGAAAATTTCCTCGCGGCGGAGTTCGCGGAAGTAGTCGGCGGGCACGAAGACGGACATCGCGTCTGTGATTTAGACCGTCGCCACAACCGCCGGCGCATCGAACCAGCGGCCGTGTTCTTTGATGAGATCGATGAGGCGCTCGACGGCTTCATCTTCGGGAATATGGAACTTCACGGCGGTCTTGCCGACGTAGAGATTAATCTTGCCGGGCGCGCCGCCGACGTATCCGAAATCGGCATCGGCCATCTCGCCGGGGCCGTTCACGATGCAGCCCATGACAGCGATGCGAACGCCTTTGAGGTGACCGGTCGATGCACGGATCTTCTGCGTGGTGCTCTGCAGATTGAAGAGCGTGCGGCCGCAGCTCGGGCAGGCGACATAGTCGGTCTTGAAAATGCGCGTGCCGGCGGCTTGCAGGATGTTGTAGCTGATGCGCAGCGACTGACCGGGTGCGGATTCTCCGTTCACTATGACAGCGTCGCCAATGCCATCACAGAGGAGCGAGCCAATGTTTGTGGCGGCGGTGAGGAGAGCTTCTTCGAAGGATGAGCGATGAGGGATGAGCGATGAAGAGACTGCTGCGATGTCTTTGAGGAGAAGCGGATGACGCGACTGGAGCTTCGCGGCGAGCAGGCGGAAGGCGTGGATGGGAGCGAGGTCGATTTCGTCGGAGATGGTGACGAGTTTCGCGTCGGCTGAACTGTTCACAAAGGTGACGGCCGCATCGTCGCGTGGATCGAGTGCGATGACACCGCTGTCTTCGACGACGATCTCCGGTTTGAAGTCGCCGAGTTTGTCGATCTTGTGCGCGACGGCATCCCATTTTGCGCGGGTGGTGAAGACGCGGACGGTTTCTTCGCCACCGAGCGGCACGCCATTGATGACGAGGCGTTCCGTTTTACGGCGCTCGTAGGAGAAGGGATCCCAGCTTGGTGCTGGCGATTGCTTTGCTGCGCCCGATTCCGTGATGCGGGAGGCGCATTTCACCAGAGCTTTGGCGACGGGAATTTCGTGAATGGCATCTTCGGTGAGTGAGACGCGGATTGTATCGCCGATGCCGTCCGACAGCAGCGAGCCGATGCCGATGGCGCTCTTGATGCGACCGTCTTCGCCATCTCCGGCCTCGGTGACGCCGAGATGGATTGGGTAATTCCAGTCGCCGCCGAGTTTGTTCAAATGCGCGACGAGCAACCGGTAGGCCTCGATCATGACCTTCGGATTGCTGGCCTTCATCGAGAAGAGGAAGTTGTGGAAGTCGTGCGTGCGGCAGATGCGGGCGAATTCAAGCGCACTCTCGACCATGCCGAGCGGCGTGTCGCCCCAGCGGTTCATGATGCGGTCGCTGAGGCTGCCGTGGTTCGTGCCGATGCGCATCGCACGGCCGAGGCGTTTGCACTCGTGCACGAGCGGCACGAACTGCTCCTCCATGTGCGCGACTTCCTCGGCGTATTCTGCGTCGGTGTATTCTTTGACGGCGAACTTTTTTTTGTCGGCGTAGTTGCCGGGATTCACGCGGACTTTTTCCACCCATTTCACTGCTTCCATGGCGGCGTCGGGCTTGAAATGGATGTCGGCGACGAGCGGCACGTCGCAGCCGGCGGAGTGGATGCCATCGCGAATGTGCTCGAGATTTTCCGCGATGACGCGCGTCTGCGCCGTAACGCGCACGATCTCACAGCCGACGGCGGCCAGCTCCAGCGCCTCCTTCACGCATGACCCGGTGTCGCGCGTGTCGCTGGTGAGCATGGACTGCACACGGATCGGATTGTCGCCGCCGATGCCGACATTGCCCACCATGCACGCACGCGTCTGCCGGCGCTGGTAGTGGTAGAGGTCGGGGCAGTAGCGGAGTGCAGGATCGGTCGACATGCAGCGTCACCCAGTTACTTCGCAGCCGCGGGTTCCTTGCGCTGGTCTTTCGGCAACCAGCCGATCTCGTCCTTCGGGGCCTTCTTTCCGCCGATGAAAATGTCGCCGGTGTCCTTCAGTGTGACGAAGATCAAGAAGCCGAAGAGCATCAGCACACAGGCCGTCTGCAGCACTTCGAGCGGTCGCGAGCGCAGCGGCCGGCGCCGGATCGCCTCGGCGACGGCCATGGTGATGTGTCCACCGTCCAGCACGGGGAATGGCAGCAGGTTCATGATGGCGAGGTTCACATTGAGCACCACGCTGAACCAGAGCACCTGTAGAAATGCCTCGGTGTCCTGGAGCAGGTTGTAGTACATGTGCCCGATGCCCACCGGGCCGCTCATGTGCCCGGGGCTGATGTCTGACTTCGGCGAGAAGAGCTTGCTGATCATGCTCACCATGCTTCGGGCGGCGTCGGACACTTGTTCAAAGATGCCGGGGTTTGCCAGCTTCCGCGCGCCGGTGGGATGCCAGGCGATCCCCACCATATACCGCGGCGCCTCTTTGGACTCCCATTTGTCGGGAATGCGCGGAAGGATCGAGACCGGCATTTCACGATTGTCACGGCGGATGATGATCTCGACGGGTTTGCCCCGGTTCTTCTCCAGATGCTCCGAGAACTGAAAGCGGCTGAAAATCGTCTGGCCGTCCATTTTGAGCAGTTCGTCACCCGGTTTCAGGCCGGCCTCCTGCGCCGGGCCGTGCTCCTGCACCGCGCCGACCATCGGCGTCTCCTTGCCGGTGATGCCGACTTCGCGCAGGGCAGGCCGCTTGAAGATGCCTTCCCACCACGCGGATGCCTGATCGCCGCCGGCCGCCTTCTCGGACTGGACGGGCACCGGAGTCGTTTTGCCGTCGCGCTCGATGTCGAAGATGATCTTTTCACCTTCGCTGGAGATGACCCCCCAGCGCACGCTGTCCACGAACCCTTCGAAACGCCGGATCGGATGGCCGTCGATGGCCTTGATCACATCCCCCGCCTTCAGCCCCGCTTTTTCCGCCGGGCTGTCCTTCGCCACGTAGCCGATGGTCGTGGTGACAAAGCTCTCCGTCTGCGGCTTGCCGAGGAAATGCACCAGCGTGGCAAACACACATGCCAGACCGAAGCTGAACAGCGGCCCCGCAAACGCGACGATGATCTTGTCCAGCGGCGAGATGGGCGGCAGCGGCTCGGTGCTGGTGCTCTCGCCCTCGATGGCATCCATCGGCGCCATCTGCGGCAGCTTCACAAATCCGCCCGCCGGGATGCTGCCCAGGCCGTACTCCACTCCGTTGATCTTCTTCTTCCAGAGCGGCTTGCCGAACCAGATGTAGAAAGCCTCCACCTTCAGCCCGCGCCAGCGTGCGGCGAGGAAGTGGCCCCATTCGTGGACGAGGATCATGAGATTGAAGACCAGCAAGACCTCCGCGATGAGGATGATGATGCGGAGCGCTTCGCCGAAGGTGCCGAGTGATGAAAGCCAGAGCATGACGGATAAAATGACGGGCGACGCACATCTGCAGCGCGTCGAGTCGCAAATTCTAACACCGGCTGAATAGAGTGGCAACGGGCGCGGTGGACTTCGCACAGAAAGCGCCATGGGCACCCCACCGAACAGCCCGGGCATTTCAACATTGCACCGCACCGGGGCTTCTTGTTAAATCAGCGCGCCGCCAGAAAACTGCTTTACTCGCGGAAGTTCGCGGACAGTGTTCGCGCGAACATCAACCCCACACCATCCCCACCCACCATGGCCAAGTCTCCCGGCAAAGAGTCCGCAGAACCGAACACGAACAAGATCGCCGAGGCACGCGCACGGAATCTAGATCTCGCCATCCAGCAGATTCAGAAGGACTACGGCGAGGGTGCCATCCTGCGCATGGGCGAGGGGACGAAGACGGACATCAGCGTCATCCCCACTGGCAATGTGCTCATCGACATGGCGCTCGGCACCGGTGGTTTCCCGCGCGGACGCATCGTGGAGGTGTACGGCCCGGAGTCGTCCGGCAAGACGACCCTCACGTTGACCGTCATCGCCCAGGCGCAGCGGGCGGGCGGGCTGGCCGCCTTCATTGACGTGGAGCATGCGCTGGATCCGGGCTACGCGCGCAAGCTCGGCGTGAACATGGAGGAACTGCTCGTCTCCCAGCCAAGCTCCGGTGAGGAAGCGCTGCGCATCTGCGAGACGCTGGTGCGTTCGAACGCGCTCGATGTCATCGTCGTCGATTCCGTGGCCGCGCTCGTCACCCGCCAGGAACTGGAAGGAGAGATCGGCGATTCCACCGTGGGCGCGCAGGCCCGTCTCATGAGCGCCGCGCTCAGAAAGCTCACCGCCATCATCTCCAAAGCGCGCACCTGCTGCGTCTTCACCAACCAGATCCGCGAGAAGATCGGCGTCATGTTTGGCAATCCCGAGACCACGCCCGGAGGCAAGGCGCTCAAGTTCTACGCCAGCGTGCGCATCGACATCCGCCGCATCGGCGCCATCAAGAACGCGGACGGAACCGTCTCCGGCAACCGCACCCGCGTGAAGGTGGTGAAGAACAAGCTCGCTCCGCCCTACACGGAGGCGGAGTTCGACATCATGTACAACGAGGGCATCAGCAATGTCGGCTCGCTGCTCGACCTCGCGATGGACTTCGACATCCTGCAAAAGCGCGGCTCGTGGATCAGCTACAAGGGCACGCAGGTCGCGCAGGGGCGTGATGCCGCCAAGGAGGCGCTGAGAAGCGACCCGAAGCTGGCGGAGGAAATCGAAGCCGAGGTGAAGGCAAAGCTCCTCGAAAAAGGCGCGCCGGCCAAATCCAAGGGTGGCTCCGCGGATTGATTGATGCCGGCGTCCTTGCCAGGCCCTCGCGAACCCGATGACGTCCGCGCCCGATGAACCGCCGGCTCCTTCGGGCGCTCGCCGCGATGTCCTTCATCGCCGCCGCGGCGTTTTTCGTCCTCTGCTGGCTGGCCTCCTCGCGGCTCATCTGCCCGGCGAGACGCGCGGTGCAGGATTACCACAAGGACATCCTCGAGCACACCCTCGATCATGGCATGTCCATCGTCAGACAGACCCTGGTCCGCGGTGAGTGGACGGGCACGCCCTGTCTCGTTTGTGAGCCGCTGACGGAACCCGGTGCCGCCGGCAAAGGCAACAAGCTCCGTACGGAACTGGAGGCGCGAAATGTTCCGGTGCAGTCCTGGGGCCGCATCATTGGCACGCTCGTGCTTTTGCACGGCCATACCGGCAGGAAGGAGGACCACCTGCCCGTGGCGGAGCGCTTCTGCGCGGCGGGCTTCCGCTGCATATTGATCGATCTCCCGGGCCACGGCGGGCATCCCGCGCCGTTCGCATCGTTTGGCTTCCGGGAGACGAGCCTGCCGCTCGCCGCATTGCGCGAGCTGTCGGAATCGCTGCATTTTGAAATGAGGCCCGCCTGTCTCTTCGGTATTTCGCAAGGCGGTGCCATCGCCCTGCAGGCTGCGGCAGCGGACCCGGGCACATGGAGCGCCGTAGCCGAGCTGTCGTCATTTGCTGATCTAGATGGAGTCATCGGCGCGCAGGCGTCCCGTCTGTTCGGACCGCTGCATTCTCCCGCCCGTTTCATCGTGAGCCGGCTCGTGAAGTGGCGCGCGGGTTTCGATCCCGCCGCGGTGCGTCCGGCAGACGCGGCGGCCTTGCTTGGGTCTGTCCCCGTGCTCATCGGTCACGGCACCGCCGACACCTTCGTGCCGACGGAGCATGCACGGGCGCTGCTCGCGGCGGTGAAGTCGGAGCGGAAGGAGTTTCTCGAGATTGCCGGCACGGATCACCACGACGTCCTCATTACCTCGCAGCCCGTGTATGCGACGGTGGCGAAGTTTTTCCTCGAAGCGCTTGCCGCCACCAGATGAGCGGCCGGCAGCGTGCCGTTGCTCGCCGCAAAAACCATCGCTTCACCGATGGTTCCGCGTGACAAATGCCGCGTTCTGCCTTGTGATCGTGACGCATGAAATTCACGACCCCGATCTTGATCGCCGTCTTGTCGCTCGCCGCATCGTCCGTTTCGCGCGCGGAGGAAATAAGGCCGAACATCCTCTGGCTCATCGGCGAGGACTTTGGGCCGCACCTCGGCTGCTTCGGCACGAAGGAGGTTAGTTCGCCTGTGCTCGATGCGATGGCCCGGCGCGGAATGCTCTTCACGCGCTTCTACACCACCGCTCCGGTGTGTTCGCCGAGCCGCTCAGCCTTCAACACGGGGATGTACCAGACCACCATCGGCGCGCACAACCATCGTTCGCATCGCGACGACGGCTACGCGCTGCCCGAGGGTGTCCGGGTCATCAGCGACCGCATGCGCGAGGCGGGCTGGTTCACCGCGAACGTGGTGGATCTGCCCGAAGCCGCCGGCTTCAAAGGCACCGGCAAAACGGACTGGAACTTCAACCGTGAAGGGCCGCCGTTTGACTCGAAAAAGTGGGACGACCTGAAGACTCACCAGCCCTTTTACGCACAGCTCAATTTCCAGGAGACACACCGCACCTACCACGCACCGAAGCATGCCGATCCGGCGAAGGTGGAGATACCGCCCTACTATCCGGATCATCCCGTCACGCGCGAAGACTGGGCGCAGTATCTCGATGCGGCGACGGAAATGGACCGCAAGATCGGCATCGTGCTCGACCTGCTCAAGCGCGACGGCCTGCTCGAGAACACGGTCATCTTCTTCTTCGGCGACAACGGCCAGTCGCATGTGCGCGGAAAACAGTTCTGCTACGAGGAGGGCCTCAATGTGCCGCTCATCATGCAGTGGCCCTCCGCCATCCCCGCACCCGCCGGATTCCAGGCGGGCAAGACGAGCGACCGGCTGCTCATGTCCATCGACCTCTGCGCCACCTCGCTTTCACTGGCCGGCATCACGAAGCCCGCAAACATGCAGGGACAGGTCTTTCTCGGCCCCCGGGCCGAAGCGCCGCGCCAGTACGTCTTCGGCGCGCGGGACCGCTGCGATGAGACCGTCTTCCGCTTCCGTACCGTGCGCGACAAGCGCTGGCGCTACATCCGGAACTTCACGCCCGACCGCCCCTTTCTCCAGGCGAACAACTACAAGGAGAAACAGTATCCGGTGTGGAATCTGCTCAAGCAGCTCGCCGCCGAGAACAAGCTCACATCGCCGCAGGCCTTCCTCACGCAGCCGACGATGCCCGAGGAGGAACTCTACGACATGGAGGCCGACCCGTTTCAGATCAAGAACCTCGTCGCCTCCAACAAGCCAGCCGACCGTGAAGCGCTGGAGCGCCTGCGCGACGTGCTCGAAGACTGGATCAAGGCGTCCAACGATCAGGGGCGCATCCCCGAGCCGCCCGAAGTCGCGAAAGCCGTAGGTGCGACCAAGCCGCAGCCGCCGGGCGGAGGCGGGAAGAAAAAGAAGAACAAGAAGTGAGCGTTGCGCGGCGCACGCCGGCATGTCCTTTCACATGCGTCGTCACCTCGTCATTTCCCGTTCACCTTCATCCACCTCATGCTCTCCATTCCCGACGCAAGCTCGCGCACTTTGATTTCCCACGTTCCGGGGTCGTCGTTGCTGGCGATGTTGAGGTCGAGGGAGAAGAGGCCGTTCTCGGCGGCATACCAGCCGGAGCCTTCGGCGGTTTTGCCATTGGCATCGCGGATGTCCACGCGCACGGGCACGATGGCCTTCATCGGCTTCTCCTGCGTGGTGGTGATCGTGGCTTTGACGGTGACCTTGTTTCCGCTCGTAGCCGTCGGTGGCACGTCAAGCGCGATGCCGAGCAGGGGCTTTGGTGTGACCATGAAGATGCGGCCGTCGCAGGGGCCGAGATCGATGGGCCAGCTCACGCTGCCGTTTTCGCCGCGCTTCGGCACGATGAAGCTGCCGCGTGTGATGTCGTAAACATTGGCCGCTTCTTGTTTGAGCGAAAGCACGCCGCTCGATGGCAGGCCGTTCTCCGTCACAAGCCCATGCTGGCCGACGTAGTTGCCAAACTCGCGCTTGTCATTCACGACGAAGACATAGAGCGCATCGCCGTAGCGGCGCGTGCGGACGATGATCTCGGGATTGTCGCACGACGCCTTCTGCGGCAGCGCGAATCCGCCGACTTGTTTGGCTAGCTCGAGCACCTTCGCTTTATCGGTGTCAGCTTTCTTCTCTCGCTTGAAGCTGGCGAGCAGGTAGTCGGCCTTCAGCGCGGGGCAGAGGAACTCATCGGCGAGGATTTTGCCGCCTTTCTTCTGCCACTCGGCGATGCGGGCGACGACGCCTTTGGTGAGCACATCGCAATACGGCATCACGAGCACTTTGCGACCGCTGAGGCCGCCTTTGAGCAGCGTCTCCTCGAAGATCACATCGGTCTGCACATGGGAGTGCTGCAGCGCGAGCCAGACATCGGTGGCCCAGTCCATGTTGCTGCCGTAACCACCGCGACGCGCGAACATTTGCGATGTGAAGCTCTCGAAGTAGGCCACTTCGCTCCGCTCATCGGGGATCTGCATGAGCGTCGGCCCGAGCGGCTCGATGACATCGTGCAGCAGACCTTTGAGCACGTGGACGGTATTCGGATTTGTGTAGCGATACGCGCCGATGCCATCGGTCGGCACGAGCGACTGCCAGCCGTGATACATGATGCCTTGGATCGGCCGCGCGATCTTCGTCCACAGCGCTTCCCTCAATTGCATCGGTGCGATGGTGATGTAAGCCGCGCCCGGATCGTGATCCTCCCAAGCCACCGGCGTCGCAGGTTTTGCGGCCACGCTCCTTTGGTCGCTTCCGTCCTTTTTGTCCCTTCCAGCCACCGCCACCGGCGCCGTCTGACTCCGATACCAAATCAACTGCGTCATCTTCATCACGCGCTGATTTTTTCCGCTGGCCGCGCTCATCGCGAAGAGCTGATCCGCGCACAGGCCGATGCGCTGCGGATCGGGATACGTGTAGGTCCAGTGCGAAAGCACATCCACGCTACCTCCCGCCCCGCTGATGCTCGGCTGCCGCACGGCGGGATCGAAGAACGTCCACAAATCGCGCCGACCGATGGTCTTCACACCTTTGTTCAGCGCGGAATGCAGCGCATTCCATCCATCGCCCACGGACCAGAACCAGCGGTAGTATTTCAAAATGGGATCGTCATCCGCGACGACACGATCTGCCGGAAAGTCCTTCAGCTTTGTCCAATCAACGCCGCTGCGCGATGCGACCTCTTTCGGGATGTCGGCATTGGCAAACTTCCGGTAGTTCTCGACGTCCACTGCATTGAACGACGGCTGCGAGCCATCGCGCACTTCGGAGTCGATGAGTACCGCGCCGAGCGCGGGATGATCACCGTAAGCCTTCGCCACGCTGCGGCCGACGTTCTCAAAAAAAGGTGCGAACTCCGGCGTCGAAGCGCAGATGTCCTTCCGCGCATACGGCTTGCCATTCCGATCCACACGCAGGTTCGCCTCCTTGCCTTCGAGAAAGCTGCCCGGCGACAAACTCGCGATCACCGTGAGATCATTCGCCAGCGCGCGATCGAGACCCTTGCGCTTTTCCGCGATCACCTCCGGCTTCGTCGATGGCGGCACCGCGCTTTTGGCTTCCCAAATCGAGCCGTAGTCCGCGCCGATGCCGAGACAGTGTGTGAAGCCGATGTCGCGCAGCCGCTCGACTTCATCCGGCCCCGCGCCCCACATCACCACCGGCATGCGCGGCGCGGGCCGCGGCACGATTTGAAACGACGCGCTCTGCTCCGTCGCGTAATCGCCCGTCTCGAATCGCGCGCGCAGCTCATATGTCTCGGGCTTCAGCGACGTGTCGATCGTGACCTTCGCCGCGAAGTTTTTGCCCGGTGCGATGTCGGGCACGATGAAGTTTTCGTCCTTGCCCGCGAAGCTCACGCGCAGCCGCGCGGCCTTCATCGTTTCGCGCCGCAGATTCGTGCAGATCACTTCGACAGGCTTCGCCGTTTCCATGCGACGCCACACGCTGCGGCTGCTCGCGATGTCCATTTTCACCCGCTCGAAGCTCAACACGCCGTCGCAGATGCGTACCTCATCGATGAAGCCGGGAAAGCCGCCGTAATTGCTGCCGAGTCGGTCACCGATGCTCAGCGGCTTCACGCCCGGCGAGATCGCGCCGTAGCCCGCCAGCTTCGCGCCGCCGAGCGCGGTGCCGTTGAGATAAAATCGGCCGTCGCCCGCGCCGTCGTAAGTGAAGGCCACGTGCTGCCAGGCGTCTGTGACGAGCTTGAAGGGCGACGAATGGATGATCTTCGACTCGTTGCCGAAGCCGAGATTCACCCACATGCGACGCATCCCGCCTTTGTCCGCTTCGCCGATCTGCCATTGGTAGTCGGTCTGATCGACGTACTTTTTATCGAGCAGGAAGCAGCGCAGCTCCGGCGCAAACTCCGCCTTCGGCTTGATCCACATCTCCAGCGTGAAGGCACCCTTCGGCGACAGCTTCGGCTTCGGTGTCGTCGCCGCGCCATGTCGCTTGTCCTGCACCGGAAATCCCGGAAAGCCCTCGATGCCACCGCCGAACTTTCCTTTCGATGCGAGCACCGCGCCTTCGAGCTTGAGATCGTTCCCCTTGCCCGACGAATCCTTCAGCGCTGCGTCGCCATCAAACTTCCAGCAGCCGAGCACATGCACGCCTGTGAGGTCGTGCTTCTCGTAGCCGGTTTCCCACGTTTCCTGAAGTGCTGCGTGGAGAAACCACGGAATACACAGAATACACGGAAGGAGTTTCGGGCTGGATTTCTTGATGAGCATGGCGATGCGAGGAATACAAGACGCAGAGCACATGTATTTCGCCAAACACCCCGCCACCGCAAAGCGCCGCAGTTCAAATTCCGTGCCCTCCGTGGTTCAACCCCATGCGGTTTGGAAACCACGGAAGGCACGGAATACACGGAAGGAATTTCGGGCTGCTGATTTGGATGCCTGACCATGGTCGCCGACGCACGATGCGCGTTCATTTCACGATGCGTTCGATCTGGATGCCGTCGGGGCGGCCGAAGTTGATGAGGAGGCCGAGCTTCATCTGCGTCGCACGGAGGTAGTTGTGAACTTGTGCGCGATGTTCGTCCGTCAGCGCCGAGACGGCTTTGATCTCGACGATGATCTTCCCGAACATCACGAAGTCCGGCTGGTATCGAGTTTGCAGTTTTCTTCCCTTGTATTCGAGTTCCAGCTTCGGCTGGCTCACGAACGACGTCCCGCGCAGCCCAAGCTCAATCTCCAGGCACTCCTGATACACAGCCTCGAGAAACCCGCAGCCCTTCTCCTTGTAAACCTCGAAGCAGGCGCCGCGAATCTCAAAACTCTCCTCCGGATAAACCAATGTCGTCGTCTTCATAGACCGCCATCAAACCACGCCGCCGCCCAAAGCCGCAATTCCCATTTCCGTGTATTCCGTGCCTTCCGTGGTTGTAAAATGGCATTGGGACTAACCACGAAAGGCACGGAATACACGGAAGAGCTGTGAACTGAGGATTTGAAAACGGCATGACCTCCGTGGTTCCCCAATTCACTTCCTCAAGAACTCAATCAAGTCCGCCATCTGCTGTGGTGTGATGGCTGCCTCCAGTCCCTCCGGCATGAGCGAGATGCCTGGGCTGCTCAAGGACTTGATGTCAGTGCGCAGGAGGGATTGCTGCGATCCATCCGCAAGCTTGAGGACCATGTTCCCAGCGGTCTCGCTGGCGATCAGCCCGGAGAGCGTGCGGCCATCATTCGTCTCGATGATGTAGAGAGCAAAGTTGGGCGACACCTCGCGGTTCGGATCGAGCACGTTGGTGAGAATCTGCTCCGGCGTCCATGCTTTGATCGTGCCGAGGTGCGGGCCGATGTCGTTGCCCTTGTCGCCGTGCTTGTGGCAGATCATGCAGGCGGTTTCATAGATTTTCTCGCCGCGAGCGGCGTCGGGCAAAGTAGTGGTGGGCTTTGGCCCGTCACCGCTTCCGTTTGGGGCTTCGGACGTCTTCACGGGCTGAAGCCCATGAGTACTTTGCAGCCCCATCGCCGCCGCATACTTCGAGATGACCGCCGCGCGGTTCGAATTGCCCGACTCAAACAGCTTCGCGATGCGCGAGGCCAGCGGCTCGTTCTTCTGCCGTTGCAGCGTCGCCTTCGACGCCGCGCTGAGCTGGCCGGGCAGAATCTTCTTCGCCTCGATGGCATCCAGCAGCTTCGCGATGCGGTCCGTGCGCGACAGCATCAAAGCCACCGCCTTCTCCCGCAACGGCGGCGTGAGCTTCGGCCACGCGTCGATGAGGATGTCGGCGACGGCAGGTTCGCGGTAGGAGCCGAGCGCGGAGAGGGCGGCGAGCTGGATCTCGGCGGGCTGGCTGGGCGCCAAAAGCGTGACAAGGATCGGAGCGGACTCCGTGATTTCGCCGAGGGTGATCAAGCTGATGTGCCTGGCACGGTCAGCCACCGGCAGTTCCGCATTGCCAGCTGCTATCGAGGCATCCGATCGGATGGACTTAAGCCAAGCCAGCCACTCCTCGCGCTCGCGCTCCGAGAGAGGAGTTTTGGCGAGCAGCTCGGCCTCGATGCGCGTGCCCTTGCCCGCCAGAGACTGATGCAGCGCGAGCAGCCCGGCTGCGCAGGACTTAGGATGGGTGCTCCAGCCGTTTTTGAATTTGCCTGTGAGGTCGAAAGTGAGAAAGGCGGGTCCGCCTTGATAGGCTCTCACAAAAGAAGCGACCGCGCGGCCTGTGAACGCGGCCAGCGCGTCGCTCTCCGAAGAACGGAATATCGACGTGATGCAAGACCGGCTGAGCGCCGTGCTGCCATCCAGCAGCGCGAAGGACATCCAGGGATCCAGCAAGTCATTCTGCTTGTGGCTCCAAATCATGCCGCCGGGAGTGAAGCACCACGGGCCTGCGATCAGGGTGGCCTGGAAGCGCAGCACCGCGTCGTCTTGACCGGCAGCCATGCGGAGTTGCTGCGCAAAGCCAGTGAGAGGCTTCCACGCATCAAGCGCACGCATCATGCGATCCGTGAGGCCGGGCATGCGCTGATGATCCAGGTGCCATGCCCACACCGGCTCGAATGCGCTCAAGATGTGAGCTTTGACTCGTGGGTGCGACTCTTTGGTCAAGAGCTGGGAAAGCTCATCGGGACTCAGAACATCAAGCCTCGAGAGCAGCGACACCGCTGCCATTCTCCCCGACGCCTCGCCTGACTGGCTCAGTTTAAGAAGCTCCGTCTTTGCATCCGATGCATTGCGCTCGAAGAGCAACCGCTGCGCCGTCTCGCGATGCCAGGCGTTTGGATGATCGAGGAGGGCGACGAGTTCGGCGGTGGTGGCGCGGCTGAGCAAGGTAGTGCGGGGCTTTAGCCCGTCACCATGATGGTTCGAGCTAAAGCTCTGAACTACTTTGGGAGCCAAGCGCCAGATTCTTCCGCGATCACGCCCACGCAGCAGATCGAGCGCGGCGTGGATGTCGTCGGGGATGCTCCAGGGGTGCTCGATGACTTCGCGGTACATGTCACACACGTGCAGGCAGCCGTCGGGGGCGTTGGTGAAGTTAACGGGACGGAACCAGAGATCGCCGCTGGTGCAGAAGTTTTTGTTTCCATCGACCTGCGTGGCTTTGAAGGTGACGCCGTCGGGTGTGAGCTTGAGGCGGTAGAATAGATTGCCCGCCACGTCGGCGACGAAGGCGAAGTCGCGATACTCCTTGGGATACGCATCGCCACGATACACGCAGATGCCGCTCGACGAGGTGACGACACCGGCGCCGACGAGTTCGCTTTTCGGCAGTGTACTGCCTTCGCTGACCCAGCGCTTCGCGCGAAACTCGCGCCACGGTTCGGGCGGGCTGGTGCGATAGACGGGGAGCTGGTCACCGGCCTCGGCGCAGTCGTTGAGAGCGCTGGGGACGACGAGATACGGATTCCGTGCGAGGTAGCGATATGGCAGGACGACGTGCTGGCAGGGATTGCGGATGTTGCAGAGGAAGCGATTGCCCCAGTCGTCGAAGGTGTTGCCAAAGCGCGCGCCACCGCTTTCGAGGCGCACGTCGCCGGTGCTCGGGTCGAAGGAGAAATCGTTGCGCTTGAAAGCGACGGGTTTGAAACCGTTTGGCAGCGGCATCACGCTCTCGCTGTCCGGCACGCGCTCGATGGTGCCGCCGTTCGATCCGCCGGCGACGTAGATGCGGTGGTCGAGTCCCCAGATGGGATTGTTCATGACGGCCTGCACGTTGAGCTTCGTGAAGCCGGTGAAGACTTTTTGTTTCACCTCGGCCACGCCATCGCCGTCGGTGTCTTTGAGATACCAGATGTCCGGCGTGGCGGTGACGAAGATGCCGCCCTTCCAGCACGCCGCGCCCGTGGGCCACGAGAGGCCGTCGGCGAAGACGGTGGCCTTGTCGAAGACGCCGTCGCCATCGGTGTCCACGAGCAGGCGCACCCTGCCGATGGGCATGTCCGTGGGGTTCAACTGGCTGTGCTTGTGGTGCTCCTTGTCGGTGTAGGGGTAATCGTTCATCTCGCAGACGTAGGCGCGGCCGTCCTCGTCGTAGGTGAGCGACACGGGATCGGTGACGAGCGGCTCCGCGGCGATGAGCTGCATCTCGAAGCCATCGAGCACATGCATGGTCTTCGCGGCATCCTTCGGTTCCGTCGGTGGCGCGGAAGGAAACTTCAAATCAGCGGATCCCGACGCGCCTGGGATCCACAGGACGAGCGGGAGGAGGAGCAGGGTGAGGCCGGTCTTCATCGCTGGACAGAACGGAGGTCCCGCCCGCGTCCAATCACGCCAGGGTCACGCCGAAGACACAAAAAAGGCGGACCGTCGCCGGCCCGCCTCGTGGGGATGAAATGAAAACCTGAAAACCGAAGCGGATCAGACGACGCCCGCCTTCTTGAGCGTGGCGTAGGCACCGTTCTTGTCGAGCGTCTTCAGCGCGCGGGCGGTGAGCTTGACGGTGATGTACTTCTTCAGCTCGGGCACCCAGATGCGCTTCTTCTGGAGGTTCGGCAGGATGATGCGCTTGACGCGCTTGGTGATGTGACGGCCGATGCCGCCTTCCTTCTTCGCCTTGCCGCTGCGATGAATGTGGTGACCGCGCGTGACGCCGACTCCTGTGATCTGACAAACTCTGGCCATAAGATGATCCGGGTGAGAAATTTTTGGGGCGCGGAGGATAGCCCCGAACCCCCGAGCGTCAAGCGCTCGATGGATTCGTTTTGAACCGCCGCAGACGCAGGGGAGGACCGCTCGTGCGAGGAACGGCAACAGGGTCAATTCAAGCCCACGTCCTCGGGCATCCGGGACATGAGGTGGTACACCGGTCCCATCTCGGTGAGGATGGCACCCCAGAGCTGTGCCGGCTCCCGCGAGGTGACGACGGTGCGCCTCGGCGGCGTGACGATCCAGGAGTTCCGCTTCAGCTCGGTCTCGATCTGGCCGCGCGCCCAGCCGGAGTAGCCGACGAAGCCGCGCACCTCGTGCCCCATGCTGAGTTCGTGCAGCGCGTCCTGGACGGAGAGATGCGTGGCGCACTTGATCACCTTTTTCTTCTCGCTCCAGCGCAGGGAGGCAAAGGCCAGCTTGTCGGTGGAGACGGGACCGCCGAGGAAGACGGGCACATGCGCGAGTCCGCCCAGCTCCTGGTCGGGGAGCAGGTCCTGGACGAGTTTGTCCAGAGGGCGGTTCAGGATGTAACCGAAGGCGCCGTCATCGGAATTGTGCGCGGCGAGGTAGATGACGGAGCGCGAGAAGTGCGGGTCGCGCATGGTGGGGGCGGCGAGCAGCAGAGAGCCGCCGAGCGGGGGCATGGGGGGTGAATCGTCGTCGGACATGGGGCGGATCAGCGACGCCGACATGGATAGTGCAGATGCGCCGGTTTGCACCGGGATTCTGCCGAGGACACCAAACGTCTGCGGCCACCGGTCAGGCGCACAGGCGATGCTCGAGCGGCACCGCGCTCCCGCGAGTTAGTTTGACCGCAGCATTGACAGCATGGCCTCCATTTCGATAATGGCGGCCTTATGACTTTGTCGGCACGACTCCTCGCGAAACGCCTGCTCCCGCTGGCGCTGGCCGCCCTGGCGGCGACCTCCTGCACCATCACGGCCAAGGGGCCTGGAGGCGAGATCGCAAAGGTGAAGTACTACAACTTGCAGCCCACGCAGGTGCTCAAGACCCCGGACCCGACGATCCTCTTCGAGCGCCAGCATTACCTCTACGGTGCCTTCACGGCGGCGGAGCAGATCAAGCGCACGGGCAACTACTTCACGGTGATGTGGCGAGCCCAAGACCGCACGCAGCCGGTCACGGTGAGATTCGAGTACCGCCAGGAGAAGACGGCCCTCGACGTGAAGAAGCAGGAGCAGGAGGTGACGGACATCCGCCGGAACAATGTGACGGAATTCCGCGTGGTGGGGAAGGATTTCGAGGACGGAGGCCGGGTGACGGCGTGGCGCGTGACGCTGCTGCGCGGCAAGGAGGAGCTGGTGAGCCAGAATTCCTATCTCTGGAAGTAGCCGCCTGCGGCGGGCGGGATGCATCACACGGCCATGCGCCCGTGATCTTCGTATGAAGTTCTGAATCCGCTGTTTGTCGTCGTGCATGCCGTCTCTTCCATACTCGTGGGCAAAATCGGCTCCGTTCTGTGGATGCGCGTGACGGGGAAGGGGACGTTTCAAAACAGCATCGAAGTGAAGCGTTGCTTCCAGTCCGTCATCGCGGCGGGGACGAAGGACTTTGTGGTGGACCTCGAGTGTTGCCCCACGATGGACTCCACCTTCCTCGGCACCCTCACCGGGGCGGCGCTGAACCTGCGCGATGCCGGCGGCGGCGGACTGAGCATCCTCAATGCGAACGAGCGCAACCAGCATCTGCTCACCAGCCTCGGTCTCGATCACATTCTCGCGCTCGATCTCGACGGCACGTCGTGGGCTGAAGAGCGCAAGGAAGCGTCCCGGCAGCTCGCCCAATGCGACGGGCAGACCGCGCCCGTTTGCAAGGAAGAACAGGCGCGCCAAGTGCTCCAGGCCCACGAGGCCCTCACTGCGGCCAACGCGGCGAACCTCTGCAAGTTCAAGGACGTGATCCAGTTTCTCAAAGAAGAACTGGATGTGCCGGGCGGCGACGCAAAGAAATGAACCCGGGCCGCCCGCTCCCACGCTGCGCGTGCAGAACTGGCGGAGCTGCCGCCACCATGTCGCGGCCCGGCTTGACGCGGAGCCATGCATGACCATGGCGGCGCTTGCACCTGACTGCTTCGACTCTATCCATCGCCCATGCAAAAACTCTCCCGCTCCAGCGGCATCCTGCTTCATCCCACCTCGCTGCCCGGGCGCTTCGGCATCGGCGAAATCGGGCCGGAGGCCCATCGCTGGCTCGATGAACTTGCGAAGATGGGCCAGAGCGTATGGCAGGTGCTGCCGCTCGGCCCCACGGGATATGGGAACTCGCCCTACCAGTCGCTCTCCAGTTTCGCGGGTAATCCGCTGCTCATCAGCTTCGACGCGTTGCGCAATGACGGCGCGCTCCAGCCGCAGGACCTCGCCATGGTGCCGGCTTTTGATTCCTCCCGCGTGCAGTTCGGTCCGGTCATCGAAGTGCGAATGGCCTTCCTCAAGCTCGCGGCGCGGCGCTTTCTCACGCAGTGCGATGGCAGCCCGCTGATGCGGAAGGCATTTGATTCGTTCTGTGACCGCGAGGCCGCCTGGCTGGATGATTACGCGATCTTCGCCTCGCTGAAGGAAGAGCAGGGCTTCGCGGCATGGAGCGACTGGCCGCGTGAGATCGCCCTGCGGGAGCCGCAGGCCATGGCGCGGGCCATGGTGCGCCGCGCCGAGGAGATCGAGGAACACAAAGCGCTGCAGTTCTTCTTCGACCGCCAGTGGCAGTCCCTGCGCCGGCACGCGCGGCAGCTCGGCATCACGCTGGTGGGTGACATCCCCATCTTTGCCGCGCACGATAGCGCGGACGTGTGGGCCAGCCCGCATTTGTTCGAGCTGGACGGCAACGGCAGACCAACCGTCGTCGCCGGCGTGCCGCCGGACTACTTCAGCGCCACCGGGCAACGGTGGGGAAATCCACTGTACAAATGGCCTGCGCACAAGGCGGAGAACTTCGCCTGGTGGAAGGCGCGCATGCGCAAGACACTCGAGTGCGTCGATGTCGTGCGCATCGATCACTTCCGCGGCTTCGCCAGCTACTGGGAGATACCCGCCGGCGAGCCCACTGCTGTGAACGGCCGCTGGGTGGAGGCCCCGGGGGACGATCTGTTCGATGCGCTGAAAAAAGAACTCGGCTCCGAGGTGCCCGTCATCGCCGAGGACCTGGGCATCATCACCCCCGATGTTACCGCGCTGCGCGAGCGCCACGGCTTCCCCGGCATGAAAGTCATGCAGTTCGCCTTCGGTGCGGACACGCTGGCCGAGGACTACATTCCGGAAAATTACCCCGAGCAATGCGTGGCCTACACCGGCACGCACGACAACGATACCACGCTCGGTCTCTTCCGCAGCGGTCCTGGTGGCGATACCACGCGCACCATCGAGCAGGTCGAGGCCGAACGCCGGAACATCACCGGCTACACCGGCACCGATGGCTCCGAATTGAACTGGGATTTCATCAGGCGCGTCATGGCATCCAAGGCGAAGCTGGCCATCGCTCCCATGCAGGATGTACTCGGCCTCGGCAGCGAGGCGCGAATGAACGTCCCGGGCAAACTAGGCGACTATTGGACGTGGCGCTTCCTCTGGGAGGACCTCACCCCGGAGATCGAGCAGCGCATGGCCGCCCTTGCCCGAGAGACCGGACGCTCCAGCGCCGCCGCCTGAACTGACGAACGTCAGTGCTTTCAGCAGGCAGGCTGCCGGCCCGGGCCGGCTGAAGACCATTTGCGCAAGAATCCCGGCAACACAGCATAGCGCCCGCCTCATTTCTCGGTCCCGACCGTCCGCCAGCCGCGCTCTGTCCTTGTTCGCCGCGCAAACCGCGCCCACACTCACCACCGCATCATGCGCTACGCCATCTTCGACCTCGACCACACGTTGCTGCCGCACGATACGCAGGCCCTGTTCTGCAACTTCGTGCTGAGGCGGGAGCGCTGGAGGACGCTTATGCATCTGGTCTTCCTTCCGGTCGCCGCACTTTATGCGCTCAGGCTCGTCGATGTCGAGACCGCGAAGTGCGCCTTCCTCGCCTTCCTCTGGCGGATGCCGAAGGAGCGGCTGATGCGCTATGCACGCGAATTTGCCGAAACAGACGCCAGGCAACGCTGCTACCCGGAACTCGTCGGCGAGATCGAGCGTCACCGCCGCGAGGGCCGCGCGCTCGTGCTCAACACCGCCAGCCCCTGCATTTATCCCGCCGATATCGCACGCGTGCTCGGGTTCGACCACTGCATCGCCACGCCGCTTGTCATCGAGGACCCGATGCCGCTCATTCCGCATCTCAGCGGCGCGAACAACAAGAAGCAGCAGAAAATCCCAAACATGGAACGCGACGTGCCGGGTCTCGCCACGCTCACGCCCGAGGAACGCGCCGGTTGCTGGAGCTACTCCGACAGTCCCGCTGACATCCCGCTTCTGGAATTCAGCGGCCGGCAGGTTCTCGTGCATCCAGGACGCCGGCTCGCCGCACACTTTCCCACAGCCACTGTCCTGCGCCCCCCCCGTCCTTACCAGAACAAGTTCGCCGACATGCTCTGCGTCGTGCGCCAGGTCCTGGGGTTGTATTGAGCTGCAAAGCGGATACACTCGCCGCCCGTCGCAACGGCACCCGTAGCTCAGTGGATAGAGCAGCGGATTTCTAATCCGCTGGTCGCAGGTTCGATCCCTGCCGGGTGCGCCCCTTAAAAAACGCTGAAACCAAGTAAAATCAAGGCTTCCATGGGTTTTTTGTCGATTGACCGGTTTGCAGCGGATTGCGGGGAATAGCGGTGATTTGTGGCAAAAAGTGGATACAAAATGGATACACCATCGCTGGGTTAAAGCATAATCTGGTGGCCTCAATTTGGCTCCACCGTTTGTGCCGTCAGTCGAGGCAGCGAATCCACGGCAATCATGGGCCGCGTGCAGTCGGTAGTTGCCAAGGCCCCTTTGGCTTGGCTCCCGCTCTGATCAAGCTCGAACGAAAGCCAGATCGGAATGAATGTGCTAACGCGCGGGCGAAGATTTGCATTGTCAAATCCATTGATCCACACAACATCTTGTTCTGTTATGCTAATGGACTTTTTCGAGGAATTCGCCGTTGCACTTGGAGGCGTTACCGTGCCCGTTAGCCACATGTCACGGACGATTACAATCTTGAGCGGATCGTTGATGTCCTTCATCCGCGCCTTGATCGCATCCCGTTGCGGCTTCGTGGTGATGTGACCCGCTTCGCTCCATTCCTTCGGGTCTTCTGACAGGTTGCCTGTCATCACGATCTTCACTTCCGGGCATCCAGGTAGCGCGGTGAGCGCACCGTAGAGTTTTACGCAGTTCCTCCGACTCATGCAGACAACGATGGCCTTTCCATCCAATGCTTCGCAGCGTTTCTGGAAGTCCCCCAGCAACTTGACCGCGAGTGTTTCGATTCGCTGCTTTGCATTTCCATCCTGGACGACGCTTTCCTTGCCGAGTTCAAAACTCACGAGGAGGAGAATCTGCGTCTGAAACTGCTTCAAAAAATTCTCGCTGACGAAATCGAAATCCGTGAGAAGACGAATGTGGCTCGCTACAAATCATTCAAGCAGATGCTGGAGGACACGCTGAAAAAGTACCACAACCGCGCGATCCAGGCGGCGGACGTGGTGCGTGTACTCGTTCAGATGAAGAAGGACATAGACCGTGACGCGGCCCGCACCAAGCAGCTTAACCTCAGCCCCGAAGAACTGGCCTTTTATGATGCCGTGGCCGAGAATGCCGCGACACTCTACGACGAGAAGTTCCTTTGTGATCTTGTGCGTGATGTGGTTCAGGCAGTGAAGCGTAATCTCAAGGTGGACTGGACTAAACCACACCGTGAAGATGTGAAGGCCGGTGTGCGCGCAGCAGTTCGGACCGTGTTGCGAAATCGCGGCGTGAAAGCCGAGCATCTGGAGGCATTGACCAAGCAGGTGATTGTGCAGGCGGAGGCATTGTTCCGCGAATGGCCGTTGGCTGCCTGAAGGTGCGCAATCGCCTGATTCGCGACACTTGGAGGTTTGACAGGTATTGTAGCATGTCTCCATGCTTGTCATCCACTGGGCACGACAGAACCAAACGAGTTCCATTTTGGCCAACGGCATACGTCCAGCCGCCCGGAAGGATCGAGACACCGGGGAGAAGAAAAATGCCAAGGGGGTCTATGCGTACCCGTTCTCGCGCCACAAGACTCTGGTGGGAAACTGGCGTCGTAATCTCAAAACGTGGGATGCAAAACGCGGCAACTACAACGGCTTTGTGATTCGACTCCAGCCGGAGGATTTCCCCCTGATGGCTGGCTACTGGTTTTTCAATCGTAGAGAACCCGAGGAGGCCAAAATCAAATCCATGCGGGAGCTAGCCGAAAGGTATGGCGAGTTCTTTTCAGGCGAGATTGCCGACAAAATGGAAGACGGCTTTAGCTACGACTGGACGGATTTTGAAATCATCCTCCCCCAGCACATTGAGGCTCGCCGCATCATCAAGGTGATCAGAGACCGAGAACCGAAACGCAAATATCAGCACCAGTGACGGTGCCATTGAGCTTTCTCGGCGCGTCAGGAGCATCAAGGACTCGTCACCCTCAAGCGCACGAAGATGCTCGAATTGCTCCCGACAGGCACGCTGAACACATGCTGTGGCGCAGTCCCAGTGTCGGGGATCGGCGTCCAACTCAAGGGCAGCAAAGAAGTGCTCCACTCCGCTCCATAGGTGATTCCAGAAACTCCGGCTGGCTGGTTGAAGAACAAGACGTAGTTCGGCCCGATGACCTGCCCCTGCGGCAGTTGGCCCGCACTGTTTTGCTTTGGATTCAGGCCAAAGGCGAACTCGGTTAGATTCACAAGTCCATCGAGGTCGTAGTCGTAGAGGTCCGCTCCGTCTCCACTGTTTTGTATGCTCCCGAAGTTTGTCTGCCTCCATACTTCCTGTGCTGACACATTGCCGAGAAGTGTGATGTCATACGGGTTCTCGTCGGGGTCATTATTGGCGATGTGCAGAGCGGCAGTCTTGGGGGCAGCCGTGGTGGGGGCAAACTGAACGGTGAATGTGGTGCTTCCCGTTGGGGCTGACACTGGGGCGACAGGCGGGGCCGTGACGCTGAACAACCCCGAATCCGGCCCATCGAAGGTGATGCCCAATCCGGTGAGATCACCGTCTCCCGTATTTTTGACAGTGAAAACGAGACTCTTGGTTCCATTCACGGCCACCGCGCCAAAGTCCTTGATTCCCCCGTCTGCGATGATGGAAAAGGAAGGCTGCCGCACCTCGATTTCGGGAGCAACGGCGACTCCTGTCAGCCCAACGTCAAATACAGCTTCATCTATGTCGGTTGACTGGATTTGCAAGGTGGTGGAGCGGCTGCCCCTTGCAAGTGGGGTAAAAGTGGCGCTGAAAGTGGTGGTTTGCCCGACGGGCAGGGTGCCAGCCATCGCGCCAGTATTGATCGAGAAGTCCCCTGTGTTGCCTCCCACCACATTTACACCTGTAATGTCGAGGGCCACAGAGCCAGTGTTTTTGACTGTGAATGTCTTCGTGGTGCTGCTGTTCCCTAGATTTACCGATCCGAAGTCGATGCTGGCGGTGCCATCTATTAGGCCCACGCCCGCAGGTTGCTCTACGGCTATGTTAGGACCGATCACCACGCTCAATACCACACCATTGCTTTGCAAACTGCCGACCGAATTGGACACCATCACATCATAGTTGCCACTGTTTGCTGATGTGGCGGTCGGGATCGTGTAGCTGGGGCTGTTGGCTCCGATGATGCCCGCTCCCCCGAGACGCCATTGGTAGGTCAGCGGAGGTATTCCCGAGGCTGCAACTTGAAGCGTTACGGACTGACCCGAGTACGCCGTGTGGCCGACAGAAGGCAAAACTGCTCCCAACGACAACCCTTTTGCTGATGCAGTTGCTGTGAGAAAAAATGTATTCCATCCCCCAGCCGAAACCGAAGCCACACCAGCAGCAACCTGCACAGGCGAGATGCGCTGAGAGGTCGAACCATCGCCAAGCTGGCCAAAAAAGTTATAGCCCACGGCCCAAAGCGACCCATCTGTCTTCACGAACATGGTGTGTGCGTTTCCAGCCGAAACCGAAGCCACACCAGCAGCCACTACCTGCACTGGCGAGTTGCGTTGTGTCGTCGATCCATCGCCAAGCTGGCCGTTTGAATTCAACCCCATCGCCCACAGCGATCCATCGGTCTTCACGAACATGGTGTGAGAGCTTCCAGCCGAAACCGAAGCCACGCCAGAGGCTACCTGTATAGGCGAGTTGCGTTGTGTCGTCGATCCATCGCCAAGCTGGCCGTTTGAATTCAACCCCATCGCCCACAGCGATCCATCGGTCTTCACGAACATGGTGTGGTTGTCACCGCAGGCGACCGTCGAAACATCGTTGGCGACCTGCACAGGGGAGTTGCGCTGAGAGGTCGAGCCATCACCAAGCTGGCCACTGCTGTTGGCACCCATTGCCCAAAGGGTTCCGTCCGTCTTCACGAACATGGTGTGTTGTTGTCCGGTTGAAGCCATAGTCACCCCCGTTGCGACTTGTACAGGCGTTGTCCGCCTAGTCGTAGAGCCGTCTCCAAGCTGTCCCTTGCTGTTGTCACCTGTCGCCCACAGCGAACCATCAGTCTTCACGAACACGGTGTGTGCGTTTCCAGCCGAAACCGAGGTCACCCCTGTTGTTATTGGTTTGATCGTGGTCTGGTTTTGTGTCGTGCCATCTCCGAATTGCCCATTGCCATTCCATCCCGTTGCCCAGAGTGTCCCATCTGTTTTAACCACCATTGTCCAATTTGTATAGGAACCCCGTCCCGGTGCTACAGATGCCACTCCACCAGCTACCTGCACGGGGGACACCCTGTGGTCAATCGCCCCGTTTCCAAGGTCTCCCGAGAAATTTATTCCAACAGCCCAAAGCGTTCCGTCAGTCTTTACAAATACTGCGCGCGCGCTCCAAGTGCTAACAGACATCACCCCCGTCCCCACTTGAATCGGCGTGGATTGGTTTCCCGTTGTGCCGTCGCCAAGCTGCCCAGCTACATTCCAACCCATCGACCACAACGTTCCGTCGGTCTTTCGGAACATCGTGGACAAATCACCAGCGGAGACCAAATTCACACTGGTATCCACCTGCACAGGGTTTGAACGTTGGGAATTTGAACCATCGCCAAGCTGACCAAATCCATTGCTGCCCATCGCCCAAAGCGACCCATCTGTCTTCACGAACATGGTGTGTGCGTTTCCAGCCGAAACCGAAGCCACGCCAGAGGCTACCTGTACAGGCGAGGTGCGCTGTGTCGTCGAACCATCGCCAAGCTGGCCATTGCTATTGGCACCCATTGCCCAAAGGGTTCCGTCCGTCTTCACGTAAACTGTGAATTGATTGCCAGCCGAAACCGAAGCCACGCCAGAGGCTACCTGTATAGGCGAGTTGCGTTGTGTCGTCGAACCATCGCCAAGCTGCCCACTGCTATTGGCACCCATCGCCCAAAGGGTTCCGTCCGTTTTCATGAACATGGTGTGGTCGTTTCCAGCACTCACTCTCAGCACCCCCGCAGCCAATATCTGCACAGGCGAGGTGCGTTGTGTCGTCGAGCCATCACCAAGCTGGCCATTTGAGTTCAAACCCATCGCCCACAGCGACCCATCTGTCTTCACGAACATGGTGTGCTTGTTCCCGGAAGCAACCGAAGCCACACCAGCAGCAACCTGCACAGGGAGGGTGCGATTGGAGGTTGTACCATCCCCAAGCTGGCCATTGCCATTGGCACCCATTGCCCAAAGCGTGCCATCCGTTTTTACCACCATTGTACAGCCCCCGGTCACTGCCGACGAGACGCCCGTGAAAATCTTTGCTGGGTAAAGACCTTGTGAGGTCACGGGGTCTCCTAGCTGGCCAGTACGGTTAAGGCCAAGACCGTTTAGAACTTGAGCATGAGATTCGCACGCAATTGCGAACACGCAGGCCACCACAAGAGTCAATCGTGAGTGCAGATTGATCGGCGTATTCATATTTCAACTGAGGAGTTTGAGAACTCATTAGAACGAACCGCAGCGTGGATTTCGGCAAATGTGACCAAAATCTTTGCTGATGAGACGAGCCGATCAGAATCAATTCTTAGTCACTGAAAAAACTAATCTAGTAGCAAGCCTGCATTTTCGATTGCTGGTGGCAAGTGCAAAAGTAGCCGGGTGCAGGGTGCTTTTCGAGGCGGCTTGCGAGAGTGGAATTCAGCGCAGCGGACAAGCCGGACTTGAAAAATCGGCCACGCTCGTTACATTGTAAAAGTGTTGCTTCTCTGGAGCACACACATCTGCATCACGAGTGGTGGTTTAGCACCCACCTGCCAACCGAGGTTTGTCGCCCACGGTGGATTGAAGAGATGCGGAGGCTAAACCCTCAAAAACTCAAGACCAACAATGAAAGCATTCTCTCTGCTTGTGCAGCGTCACCTCGATGAGCGTGGATGGAATCGCAAAGACCTTGCCGCATCACACGCTCCACGAAACCAATCAGCAGCCCTCCGAAAAATCACAGAACTGCTCAACGGCGGAAAGGTTCGTCGAGGACTCATGGATTCAATCTGTGTCACGCTCAACATTGACCCGGCAGAAAGAAAGGCGGCTCAAGAGGAAGACCGACTGGCATGGCTGAACTCGATTGAAGAGTTTCAACGTCAGCAGTTCACGCCTCACGTCTGGATCGAGGTGATTCCCGGCTGGTTTCCATCGTTGGTGACAATTCTCGGCGCGGGCTTCTTCCGAAAGGTGCCAGCACCTGATGATTTGCTGGCTGCTCAGGGCGACGAACAAATCATCGCGATTGCGAGTGAATTCGTGGTGAGGCACTTCAATTCCACCGAGCGCAGAGTGAATCGAGATGAAGTGAACCACTACCTCTTTCGATGCTCATTCGATGTCGGCTATCGGTTCACACCACATGGTCAATTTGTCGAAAAGCTCACCACTCCCATCCTCGCGCCTATGACAGCAGCGCGGGTTCGTTGAAGCCGTGGTTAATGACGGATTCACGTCACATGCCAAACGCAGTTTTAATTCGATATACCACCTCAACCCAACCGACACATGATTCCAAGCATCGTATCTGAAGCAACCATCAACGGATTTGTCACAACGATTGAAACTGATGGAGATGTCAAACCACCGGCGCAGATAGCGTTGGCCCGCCTCCCGAATCCCTATGACTTGATCGTCTTGAGTGACGTGCAGCGTCTCGCCTATGATTGTTTCAAGCTCAACGTGCTCGCTATTGACTCACTCTATGGTGATGGAGCAAGCGCAAACCTCTGGCAACTGAGCTTCACTCCAAGACGAAACTTCGTGTCGCGGGAACAGGCGTACAAGTCGCTCAGTTTTTTTCTCTGCCAGTGCATCGAGAGCGACGTGTCAAAGACTCCCCTTTTCAAGGTTTTGAAGTCCATCAAGGCGGACATCGCGGATGCCATCGTTTGCGATCTTCCTGAGTATAAGAGGGCGATATGGGGATGAATGCATCGGTCTTCATCACTCGCTACGGGAGTCGGTACTGGGCCGTGTGGCTGAATGGCGAACTCTTGGCGGTCACTCTCTACCGCAAGGGGGCACGAGCAATTTTCGCTGCGATCACGACGCTGGCTGCGCCGAACACTAACAAAGAATTATTCAAAGGAGGCCCCCATGACCAACTACATCATTAAAAAGCAGGCGATTCTTGACTGTGCGGAAGCTCGGAAACTTCAAGTCTTGGAACGCGAACGTGAACAATTGATGAAGCGCAATCTGCTCACCCGGAGCCGCAGTCTGCCACCCATGCTAAACACATCGGTAGCTGTCACACAGTTTCAGAATGGCTCCGCGCCGGTGACTAAAATCCTGCCCATCGCCTTGATGGCAAAATGGGCCAAGCTCACCCAGCAGGATGACATTGGCATCGGGTTCACGTCGCAAGGAGTGTTGCTTGAGTGTGGCGGACGCACATTCGCTCGCGTCCACTTCTTCGAGCCACAGAGAATCGGTGACAGGCACCCGTTTCAGTTTGCCGATGTAGGCGATACAATTCGGTTGGTGGCTGGAAAAGACACCTTCGAGCTTGAGACACCACCAGATGCAAAACGCATCAAGCACCTTCGTCAGCAAGTTGGACAGGCGCGAAAGCGAGCGGCAATGGAAAAGAAGTTTGCCAAGGCCAGGGCTGCTTTGCTCATGGTTCACGCACAATGCCGTGCTGAATCTGGACAAGTTCGCAAGGCACGAAAACTTCTTGGTGCGATCCCTCTGCCTGTCGCCCTTTCAATCGCCCAGAGAGTTCGTTCAACCCGTCGATTCATCCGAGCCACTCTGAAGGCACCGTTTGTGGTGCCTTCGTGGGTGAAGACTGCCGATCATATATCATCCATCCAGCAAGCACTAGACGGTCTTCACGAGGCTCAACAGGCGAGGGATTCGTATAAACCACGGAACCGCCGTCATAAGCAGATGGGGCGTGGTGTGAAGTGGCGGAAGCTTCAGGCGGCGGTGGAGCTTGAAGAAAGGAAGGTTCTGGGATCGCTGGAACAAGCATTGCGAGTGCATCTCGCATCTCAGGGATGGCACGCCAACGCCTGCCACGCCCTCATCTCGTGGACTCCCGGCTGGCGTTCACATCTCTGCAATTACTCCCGTGCTCGTGTGTCAGTTCGTCGGTGGAAAGACAACCGCAGGAAACTGAAAGAGCGATTCAACGATGCTTTTCATCACGCACAAGATGCACTTCAAAAACTCAAACACGCCTGAAAAACCATGCCTCGCCTCCTCGCCATCGGTGACGTTCACGGTCACTCAAAAGCTCTCGAACACCTGATTCGCTTCGCACGGATCGGCCCGGAAGACACATTGATCATGCTGGGCGATTATATCAACCGAGGACCAGACTCACGCGGTGTGATCGAGCGTCTGTTGAAGTTCACTGAAGAAAACAATCTCATTCCGCTGCTCGGTAATCACGAGATCACGATGCTCCAAGCTCGTCAGTCGAAGAGCGATGTGGAGTTTTTCTTGGACTGCGGAGGACGAGAGACTTTGGCCTCGTATGGCACCACGTCGCTTGATGACATCCCCGAGGCGCATTGGAATTTTTTTAGTTCATGCAGCCGCTTCCACGAAGAGCAGAAAGTCTTCTTCGTTCATGCGAATGTCGATCCGTCGTTACCGCTGGAGCATCAGCCGGATCATGAACTTTTCTGGCGACACCTTGAGTTTGCACCGTGGCATGTGTCAGGAAAGGTCATGATTTGCGGGCACACTCCACAGCCGGGAGGATTGCCCGTTCATTTTGGGACAGCCATCTGCATCGACAGTGATGTCAATCGGACGGGATGGCTGACATGCCTTGAGCCGAAAACTGGACGCTACTGGCAGGCCCATGACTCAGGCCAAACCCGAATGGGTCTGCTTGAGCCTCCAGATGATTTCTTGGACTGAACCTTTGACGCCACTCCACATGGATTTTGAAATCGAAGAGCAGTGCCTCAAGGCGATGTTCTCACCATCAAGTTACTCCGATAGAGAACTCGACGAACTTGAACAGGCCGAGCAATTGACGCCCGCTCAGACACGGGCACTAGCGCATCGAGGTCAGTCAATCAGGCTGGAGAATCTCAAGCACCTTGATGAAACTGTTTCGAGGCAGCTAATGAGGTGTCAGCATGAATTGAATCTGCCAGCCGTGACTGAGGTTTCGGAAGAGGTTGCCTTCAATCTTGGCCACTGTCCGGGCTTTTTGAAGCTTTCAGGTCTGCGCACGATCACCGTCGAAGTTGCGCAGTGGATCAGCCGGACACCACACTGGCTTGATTTGGGTGGCCTCACCGCCATCTCGATTCCAGTGGCACGACAACTGGCTCAACATCAGGGCTGGCTCTCCTTGCGTGGTCTGACTCATCTTTCGCCGCTAATGGCCCAAACACTGGCCACACATGCAGGTCGAGGTTTATCCCTCGCAGGTGTTCGGAAACTCTCACAGAGGGCTGCTGAGGAGCTTTGCAAGCACAGAGGAAGAACGCTTCGACTGGCAGCGATGGGAAACTGTCCTCCCGAAGTTCGTGCCGTGTTGCACAAGCATCACGGTGAAGTGCTCTTCCGCTGATCCGACTTTTAATATCACACCTCGAATGAATCCAAACTCCGCGAAGCTGCAAGAAATCTGGGCTGACTTCATTGAAAACCTCTCCAAAAACAAGAACGAAGTCCATGGGCTTACTGAACGCAAACTTAGGGAGCGCGGTAAATTGTTGGAAAATGAAAGCACATTGGAGAGGCTCGTTTTTGAGGTCGAGCGACACAATGCCATAGCGGGTGCTCAGTACCGAAAAGGCTTGCCGATGACCGGCTTTGAAACGCGACTGGTTAAATATAGTTATGAACCTCAAGGCGGGGCCGTCTTCGAGATCGGCCATTACGTTATCGACAGGACGATCAATCCATTGTCGGAGGTGATTGAATGGGGGCTTACATTTGATGTGAAGGTTTCGTTCGATGAAACCACAGGAAATTATTCGGTTCACGACTTCGACAATACCTTGAGATTCACAGCAAGCTCATTGGAGGAGGCAGAAGGACGGATACGAGAGGCAATCACAAACCTAAACTGGGGTGTGCAATTGAAAGACGAATTCAGCCCCGGCCCTAAACTTGACGCCATGCTTGAGAAGATCGTCACAAGGGGGTGTGAGACTGCTGTGATGAAACTTCGGGATGCATGGGGGATGATGTCGGCTTCTAGGCCGTGCGGAGTTGTTACTTCTCCGCCAACAGGGTTAACCAAAACTCCGCTGACCTGAACATTCGGGACATGACGAAAAGCGGTCATTTGTCAGGAGATCAAATTAACGCATCCTCCGGTCTCACAAAGCAGCGAAGCCCAGAGAACGGAGTTTTCATGGCCGTTTCACGGCCACTTTGAGACACTCAGGAAAAGGTGATTCCCCGTGCGCCGAAAAACGGCACATCGTCTTCGACGGTGGGGTAACAAAATGAAGTTGGGACGCTTGGGACGGCTTTTAGGAAAACCCAATGTCTAAAGAAATGAAGAATTGAAAAGAGAGACGAGTATTATCACCTCATCATCTTCATCTTGTGTGTGGTGGCAAGGAAGAGCCTCGAAAGTCGTCCCAAGCGTCCCATGTGTGACTGATGACGGAGTTCTGTTATGACGTGTGCCCGGCGTCCCGGAGAACTCCGTAAAACCTCCGTTGGGGTGTACCCCAACCGGCCCTCTACGGAGTTGTGCCGGAGGCAAAAACCTCAACGACAACTTTCGTAGCAGCAAGCTGCTATCAGTCCCGCCCGAACAACTGCGAGCCAGTGGGAACGTCTCACTTCATCAAGGAGTCCCACGAGCAACCGATGGCCTTCTTCAGTTCCCGAGCAGTCGTGAGCAGGATATTGATGTGCCCAGCTTCAATCTTCTGGATTGTCCGCAGATGAAGATTCGTGAGGTCGGCAAGCTTCTCCTGTGTCATGCCGATGGCAGATCGCTCGCGTCGAACGGAGGAACCGAATTTCTTGATTGCCCTCTTCGTTTTGGGATGCCTTGCCATCCCGCCATACGAAGCAACATTTTTGAAATGCGGAACGCCCCAATGGGGCGTAAAATGAATTGACGCTAAAAACCCAATTGTGAGATAATGCGGCCCAAATCGCCCGGTGCAAAAAAGGCAACAACAGGGTTTCGTAAAACCGCCAAGTCTTTAACGTACTTCATCCGATGAATGCTTCCCCGCTCACAAAACGCATCGTGGTCGTTCTTTTGAGCTTCGTCGCCTCACAGGGCTTCTGCTTGGCTGATGGTGTCATCATGACAAACCGCACCAACACTACACCCGAGTATTGGACGGCGGTTCCCTACAAGTCTCTGGAGAAGTTCGCTTTGTCGATAGTTGTGCATTCTCCAACCGGAGAAAAGATCACGGTTCCGAATCCCGAATTCGGTGACCAGATCGAGTTTCCTGACCTCGCAAAAGACACTTTTGTTGCAGCAGATGACGTGGCCGCCCTGAAAGCCAAGCGAGAGAAACTCGCGGCTGCTGCCGCGCGATACAAAAAAGCATCGGGTTTAATAAACCCCGTGGTGGCCGCCATCGACACGGCTCTGGAGAACTTGGAATTGGGCAGGGTTTTGGTCGGCGGAACTTGGATGAATCGTAACGAGTACGATCAGAAAATGCGTGAAGCGACGAGTAAAGGTGGCGTTGTTTCATCTGTGCCGTTCAGGAGCGTAGTGCTCAAGAATGTGCGGGTTTCCTCAGTTCGGGGCGACCGTATCAGCGTGCTGCACGATGGCGGCATCGCAACGATCCTTCTGTCGGAAATCTCGGCGGATGTTCTCTCGAAACTGAAGGCTACCGCACCTCAGCTTTTCATTGAAAAGGCACCCGATGCACAGTCGCAGCAGAGGCCGACGGTTCCGCCACCAGCGGAGAAATCTGCTACTGACAATAGTGAACCCCTGCGGAAAGCGAAGGCAGACCTTGCTCAAACCGAATCCAAAATTGGCATGGAGCGTGAGAAATGGACAGAGGCGACCAATACAATCAACAGACTCACCAATTACAAAAGAACCCCTGTGAAGGAAGGTTCCTCATCATACTACAAGTGCATGGAAGCCTCGAAGAAAATTGCCGAGGTAGAGCAAGGAGCCGAAAAACTAAAGGGCGAGAAGAGCAGACTGGAGGGCTTGATCAAAACCTTGGAGTCCACCCCTTCAACCGTGACTGAAGCACGATCAGCGACAGCATCGGCACCGATACCGTCCTCCGAGATTATTGCAGAACTGCGTGTTCCTTCCGGCGGAATCAAAGGAGACGATGTTTACCGACAGGTACATATTTTGACCGTTGAACCGGACGGTTTGAAAATCTCTCACGAAGCTGGCACCAGCAAAATTGGATATGAAAAGCTGCCAGTCGAACTTCGCGCTCGATACAAGTTTGATCCCGCCGCCGCCGCCGAATACCGGACTAAAATGGAAGCCCAGCAAAAGGAGATTTCCAAGCGGATCGCGGATGAGCGGGTGGCGGAGGTGATGAAACAGGCCCAAGTCGCGGAATCAAAGGAGATGAGTTCATCTGGCAAAAAGGGCAAAGCATCCAGTCCGGCTTTCGAGGAGGCTGCCACCCGATTGCACGCAGTTAAAGCTGATTGGGTATCTCCCAGCTTTACTTTTGAGAAGGATCACTTCTACAAACTTGGGCCAAACATGGTGCAAGCAATCGGAAGAAATATTGCAGCCACTTTTGACGCCGAAAACACAGCCTATGTCATTGGCCCGCCTGACGGTGAATCCTTCCCGCCCATACGGACCATGAGCGTGGCTGATTCGCCCATCGCCGTGAGTACGGAGGGGAAAGTTATAACATTTTCAGCAATTGGCCGCTACGTCAAAGAATTGTCAGTGAGAAGAACAACTGTCCCCATGTTTGCTTGTGTTTATTTGGAAATCGACGGCAAGGAGATTTACAACATCCTCCCAAAATAACCCCTCCGCTCCGATGGCCTTGTACATCCTCCAGAACGGCCAACGAATAGGCCCCTACAGCGATGAAGAAATTGCAGCGCGTGTCGAAACTGGTGTCGTTGCTGTTACCGATTTGGTTTGGGAAGAAGGCATGGCTGAATGGCTACCTCTTGAGCAGGTCAGGGGCATCAAGCATTCACTGGTCGATGAAGGTGGAGTCAAAACGCCTGCTCAGATTCCACCACCGATACCACCGACATCGACCGTTTCCGGGTTGAGCCGATCCCGAAGTCTCGCTCCTGACGTGACGTTGCCGAAAGGGCCGCCACCTCTTCCAACACAAGTATCCCGGTCAGGGAAGACTACGCAGGGGTATCCAGTAAAGTTAACACCTGCTCGCGAGAATTCCTCGTTAAAGCCTCCAATGCGAACGGTTCGCAAAGTTCTACTTTTTGCTGGAAGCGGGTGCCTGCTTTTGTTGCTTGGCTTCGTTGGCATTATTGTGCTCGGCGCGTTCTTATCAGGTGGGAATGCACAAAAGCAGGAGCCCCTTGCCGATCCAAAAACGCCTGAGAGTCCAACCCAAAACAAGAGCTTGGCTGACCTTGCTTTAGACGCGGTTGTCAAAGCGATCCCCGGAGCAGTCGCTGATTCGATGATGACAGATGCCGAGAGATCGGCCCGCACGCAATCGTTGATTCTGGGTGTGTGGCAGGGCACAAATGACCCGGAAAAGTACGCCAACATGAAATTTGCGGAGCGTGAACAAACTGAATTCCGCGCTGACGGCACGTTTCGCGGAGGTGATGGAGTATCCAACGGCAAATATAGTATCTCGGAGGATGGTCGCACGGTTGAACTTCACTGGGGCGGGATTATCGGAGGGCTGGGTAAACTGCTCGGCGACAAGGAGCCCGACCGTTGGACGATCATAAGCATCTCCAAGGAGGAGATGGTGACGAATCAGCCTCTCACATGGTGGTACCGGCGCGTTCGATGAACCTTGAAGGGAAATCGTTCCCGAGCCTTGCAAAAACGATCCTTATAACAACACCCGGACCCGCAACATGCCCCTCTGGTATAACGAATCGCATAAACCTATTGCAAAATTGCAAAACTGTGGTATAGGTATATGCAATGAATCTGGGATACGCACGAGTCAGCACAGATGATCAAGATGCCTCACTTCAGGTCGAGGCTCTCAAGGCAGCCGGAGTGAACAAGCTCTACATCGAAAAAGCGTCTGGTGGGCGATGGGATCGACCAGAGCTTCACCGTCTGTTGGACAATGCTCGCGAAGGTGACGTAGTGGTGGTTTGGAAGCTTGATCGTTTGTCGAGGTCACTGCGCGACCTGCTGAATGTTCTTCACCAGTTTGAAGAAAAGGGCGCGGGTTTCAAAAGTCTGACCGAGCATGTGGACACGACCACACCGGCAGGCCGGATGTTGGCTCAAATCTTGGGTAGCTTCGCCGAGTTTGAAAAATCCATGCTGCATGAGCGCACGATGGCCGGTTTGAGAGCGGCGAGAAAAAAAGGTCGGATCGGAGGACGACCGCCGAAGCTTTCAGATGCTCAACGCACTGAAGCACTCACCATGATCAAGGCGGGAAGACCACAGGCTGACGTTGCGCGACTCTTCGCTATAAGCCCGTCCACGATTTGCAGGCTCAGAACTTAACCTCCACCAGAGGTGCGCAACCTCGGCGACGTTCCCGAACAACAACGAGACCGCCTTGCTCCAAAGCCGCCAGACCACGCTCTCTGGCAGATCGAGACACACCCACTTCCCGAAGCCGGGCTGGACGCAGTCGAAACGTATCTTTCCCCTCCAAGCCACGCAGATAAGCGATGCCCCACGCCAATGCCCCGGCTGATTTGGGCAGAGCGTTCACCCTCTGCACCCACGAAGCTGGAATTGGCCCACGGACAAACCTCTGCATCAGGCGTTTGTTCTTTTGCTGAGCGTGCTCCGCCTCTGACATTTTTCTGCCTGTCTTGCCATCAACCACATATTCCACGTCTTCGGTTTTCATAATAATAGATACATAAGACATAAGAGAAGAAAGACCGGGTGCTTCAGATTGCGGCAACTGGTGCCTCAGATTGCTGCAACCCCTCCAGACGGTTCAGCAGCCGATTCACGTCTGACCACATCCTTTGGCCCTGCTCGTCGGCGAAACGGTCTGGGTAGCGAATGATGTCAGCCTCGGTCCCCAGCTCGAAGCCGCCAAGCACAGCCCGAGAAGCAGCGGCCATGCAATCGCGGGTGATGGCCACGGCCTCGTCGATCTTATCCGAGGGAGCTTCGATGAGGACGGCGTCATGCACCAAAGCGCACAGGTCAATCCCTCGCTCCGTTATCGCAATGGCAGCCAGTCGCATCATCTCGGCCCCATTAGCTTGAAGAGCAAAATTGCGGTAGGTACATGACCCGTCAGCACCGGGGTACAACTGCCATCCGTAAACGGTGGTCAGGGTTTCGCCCAGCATGGCTCGGTCCACCTGGTCGTCAGACCAACGCCAGAAGCGCGGGAAGAGTTCCTTGTGCTGCCGCAGCAATCTGCGGCCCATAGCTTCACATGTGCCAGTGGCTGCGCCCAAGGATTCCGCACCCATCCCCATCAACACGGCCAACGCACACACTTTGTAAGTGGCCCGCTCACCGGGATGGCTTTGCTTTGTCGCTCCAGCGGGCACAGCTCCAGCAAGTCTAGCGAAAGCAAGGTAGGGATCGGAGTCCCGATAAACCTTCTGCATCGTCTCGTCACCGGACAGTTTGGCGGAGATTCCGAGTTCCTGTTGAGACCAATCAATATAGGCCAGCGCCATCCCTTCACGTGGCTTGATCAGGTGCCTGATCCACCGCGCCGGTCCGAATACAGCCTTTGCGCTCGACGGAGTATTGCGGCCCGTCTTGGCCCCAAACGCACCGACCAAATATCGGTTGTACCCGTCCGGGCCTACCGTCAAATCATTCAACCGGAGTTCGGACAAGGTTTTCCGCAACTCGTGCATCGGCAGCACTTCGGGGTGTGACTTGCTCATATCGCTAAAAACGTCGCTTTTCAGGTCGAGCACGCCGCTTGGCAGGAGCGGCCACGCAATTCTCTTCTCCTCACACCATGTAGCCCAGCGACTCAACTTGAAGACGGTGCCTGCATACACACCGAAGTCGCGATCTACTTCGGCAACGAGATCCATTTTGATACGAGGCCAGCCTGCCTTGATCCTGTCCAAGGTTTTCGTGTCAATCGGGACGCCGGTTCTCTCAACGTGCGCCACAGCCTTCATGTAGCGCCCGCGCACCAATGCCCTTGCAAGGTCGATGCCCGGCCACATTCGCGGCAGCAGTTGTGCTAGTGCCACCACGTCCGATTCGCAGTAGTCCAGCAAAGCCACTCGCTCGTAGTTAGAGTAGGGGCCACCGCGCATCGCAAGCTCTCGCATGGCGGTCTTCTCTGCGCCGTCGATTCCACCCAGTCCGAACCATTGCAAACAACCGAGCAAGCCACGTCCTCCAGGTGTCGTCAGCCCGCAGGTCAGGCATCTGAATTCAGCGTGGAGATCGAGTACATGGACAGGCAGCTCCCAACCCAAAGCCAAATGACAACCGAGTTCGGCACTGGCTAGATAAGCGACGTACAAAACGTCTGGCCCTACAGGGATTGGACATTCTGGTGGCGGGTCGTCCGACAACCACACCCGTCTCGTCTCGCCGGATTTGAAATTCCTCGCCACCATGCAGATGGGGTGCGGGCAATTCCCCGCTGGTTGGAAGAACTCGAAATCAACAAGCCAGATTTCCCTTGTGACATACGGCTGGTTGAAGGTCGCGGTGGAAGTCCCCGATGTTCCCGAGAATGGTTGTCCGCTTTCTTCGGGTGAAGGAGACGGTTCGCCCCACGAGGTCACCGCCCCATCTCGTGTTATAGAAATGGGGCTTGGCGTTGTGCCAGATTCATAGCCGGGTGCGCGACATATGCAGTTGCTTCCGTTTTGGGGATTTGTGTTGTACATAGTACTTTTTTGGGGGATTTTAGTGACCGCGCAGTTCTTTAAGCACGGCATGGTCTAAGCTGCTGATGACGCGCCCGCTAAACGCGAGGGACAAGAGCGCCTTATAGGACTCTGATGGCCAGGCCGGTTGGCCCGCTTGTGAGACCGCCACCATGCTGTCGTAGCATCCGGCACTCATATTCGAGGTTACGCGCACCCATTGGGTTTTTGCGAGTTCGGCGGCTAGCCGTGCCGAGTTGTGCCAATCGCACTCGCGCTCGGACACTTTCAGTGGCCAGAGGAACGGATTTCCCCGACGGTCCACACAAAGAACGAGGTGGGCCATTATAAGCGTCGCTTCGCTTTCCTCCCTCAGTGCGGCTGCAACCGCAGGGGTCACGAGATACATTCGCCCCGCCTCTTTCAACTCAAGAAGGCCGAACAATTGCCAGCACTCTGGGTCGAGATGGGTACGTATGAATGTCTCCTTCAGCGGCTTCCTCACCGGCACCGTGGTGAGCACTTTCTTTGCCGCGCCTTGATTGAAGTCCGACGTGATGGCGAAAGCCGTGAGGTCTTCAGGATTAAGCGGGGCAGGAGCAGCTTGACACATTTCGTTCAAGGCCGTGAGGTCGTTTTCGATGGGATTGCTTGTAGTTTTCATATTGAGGATTGTGTTTCGTTTCAGTTTTTTTGTTTGGTTTCTCAGAGCTATTGATCGGAGATTTGATTCTGCTCCTCGTTGGAGAGCGGTTGGTTGGGGAGTCGGGTCATCTTCGTGAGATGGTGGACACGAGGGCGGTAATTTGGGACCGTTCGCACGCCCGTTCGGTGTCGAGCGATGAAGTCGTCGAGATCAGAGCGGAGAAAGCGGACGAAGCCCGGTCGCTTGATGCAGGCAACGGCCTTCCCTTTTCTCCAATCGTCTAAAGTACGAGGTGCGATGCCGAGGTAGTTTGCGGCCTGCTTTTTTGTGAGCAGGGTGGATGTCGAATGGCCTGTTAGAGGGTGGGTGTTTGTTTTCACACCGCAGGTTGGACTACGAGCTGAATGCCCCGGATCAGTTGAATGTCCGCGCCGCCTCATCTTCTAAGCGGTGTATGTCCGACCAAAACTAAAGCGATTGGCGGTTTGTCCGCACCGTTCGCTTGCCTGTCCGATTTCGATGACAGAAAAACGGTCAATGTCCGCTCAAGCGAGAGGCAGAGCACGACCGGGAGTGGTCAAGCAGAATATGGAAGTTTTTTGCGGGCGGCAGCGACTACTCGTTTAGGCTTTGCCCTTCCGGCGGCTGCGTCGAGTCGGGCAGTATCACCTTGAGTGAAGTTTGGCGTGCCGTCTTTGCGTGCCCTTCTGGCGGCTGTCTTCCGCCCACCCTTCACGGCGGCGGCCTTTGTTCGTTTCCGCTGCAAAGCCTTGGAAATCCGGCCCACGTTCTCGGGGAACCACTTCAAAAAGGCAAACAATTCTCTTTCTGAAGTTTCGCGGTCGAAAACTAACTTGCGATGCCCAATGTACTCCTGCCAAAGTGCCTCCTTTGTTTCTTCAGCGTAATGCTTGTTCAGAAAAGCGAGTTCCAAAAACTTGACCTCCGAGATTGGAGTTAACCTGCCGCCAGTCTCGAAATCGACACTCAAGAGGCGAAGGCCCACTTCATATCGGATGTTTAGCTCCTCCTTGCTTGTGACCGCTGCTGTCTCGCGCAGTTTTCGGACGATAGTAAACCACCTGTACTCTGGCAGAACCATCTCGTGCGCAGTCCCCCAGATGTTGAATTTTCTCTCGACCGCCCACAAAAGAAGGGCGGCGCGATTTACTGCCTCAACGGCTAGTTCGGTGAATCCTTGGGGATGTCTTGGCACTGGAAATTCACCTGATTCCAGAATCGGGTCCGAAACGCCAAAGTAGTGCAGACGCTCGTCGGACGACATGCCAGCCCACGACTCGGGTGGCGTAATCGTGGGGAGTAGCTGGGCAGCTAACGCCGTCAATTCACGAAACCCGAAGCTCTGTTCACTCCCTGCTTTCTTAAAGCTTTCGAGGGCCAGTTTGAGACGCGCTCTATTATCAGCGGATGCATTCCACGGTCCTTTGAGTTGATCGGGAGCTTTCTTTGCGTTCGCTTTCATGGTGCGACATGCAGAGCCTCCATTACTGCCAGTTCTCTCTGACGTTTGTCAAATGAGAGAAACACATCGGCGCGCAAATCAAGAGCGGTCGCGACGTGGAGAATATCCAGCGCACCATAGGTGGCGGTGGTCGTGTGATGCTGGCTGAGACGGCGCGCAAGCGGGATGAGACGATGCGGCGGAGAGTCGCGGAGCACGATCATGCCTTCGAGTCTGGCGCGGTTCATGCCCTCGATGGCGGCGCGTGCGCGGTTGACGTTCAGGCGTCCGTTCAATGGAAGGCCGCGCAAGGTGTTCTCAGCCTCGTACACTACCAGCCGCGATGCGAGGATGCCGGAATCTCGCCGCTTCCACCAACGCCATGCGACGCGGTTGTGCTCATCATCAGGAGCAAAGGCGGCCACGAGAAAGCTGGCATCTGCAAAGGCAGTCATGCACGGCCACGAGATTTAATGAGAGCGCCGACAGCGTCGATGCCGCGCTCTCCGGGCTTGAGCATGAACTCACGGCTGAATGCAGCGATGGATTTGGCAATGCTTCGAGATGATGTTTTAGCGGGCGTGCGCTTTTGTCCGCCGCTGCTCCTCGTGCTTTGCTTGGTGATGGTTGCGCTCATGATCGGATGTTAACCGATTCCGTGACAATCCGCAAATAGTCGCAAATCAGGATGCCTTGCGTTTCCCGCTGGCCGGATGGAAGGCGACAATCTTTGATCCGGCGGCTGGCTCAGGGACGATCTGCCAGTACGCAACGGCTTGCTCGGGACGAACAAGGTTTTGATAGTGGGTGCGGATGACGGCTGGACTGTTGCCCATTTCCTCGGCAACCTGCGCGGCGTTCTTGATCTGGGCTAGGCGATAGCTGCCGTAGCTGTGCCGCAAGAGATTCTCGTCCCATTTGATTCCAGCGGTCGTTGCAGCGGCGCGGAGTCGGCGGCGATAGACGGTTTCCGTGAGTCCTAGCGGTGATGTGGAGCCATCGGCGAGTTGCTTGAACCACTCGACGGCATTGGCTGCGAGTTCCACCGTGCGACGGCGATTCGTCTTCGTGATCTCGGACGGAAGCTCAACGCATGGCGTTTCAGTGTGCAGGTGGATGTGCGCCCAGGTGAGGCGCTCGGCTTCGGCGCGACGGACTCCGCAGAAGGCTTGCAGCACCAATAGCGGGCGAATCTCTGTCGGCGCAGCAGCGAGCAGAGCACGAAGCTGCTGGGGCTTCAGAATGGAGGGCGCGGAACGAACCACCTTCGGACTCTCTACGCGAGCAATGGGATTTGAGGGAACGGTGCCTTGTTTGAATCCACGGGCGAACACACTGCCGATGGCACGCTTGTAGTTGCCAAACGAAACGGCGCTTATGCCCAGACTGTGGAGCCAGTGCTCGATTTCAGTGGCCGTCACATCAGCAGCGAGGCGAGTACCGAAGTTAGCAGCGAAGCGATTCAATCGCGTTTCCAAGTCGGCCATGTGTCGGCGTGAACTACCTTTCTTTTGCGCATGGGTAAGCCTCGCGTCGATGAGATCGCGAACCGTGTGCGTGAAGGTGCTTCGCTCTTTGGACTCGATACCTGCGTTGATGACATCAAGCAGCGAAACGGCTTCACGGCGGCCATCGCACCATGTTCTAAAGCGAATCAGCGCGGCTCGTTCGTCGTCGGCAACATGAGCGTGCTTCGCGCCGTGTGAGGCAAGGTTTGCGTTGCGCTCGGCAGCGAACGACTTGGCCTCCTGTCGTGTGGCAAAGTAGGTCTTTCGACGTGCTGAAGAACCGTCAGGCAGACGCTCGGGGTGAACGACAACGAACTTGTATCGAGGATGGACGACCGGTTTGATTGAAGCCGTGGTGCGCATGATCGCAATTTACCGCTAGTGGCCAAACGTCGAGCAAAAGCGGATACAAAATGGATACATTTGATTTTACTCGTTGATAATGAACGAACATAAACGGATTTCTAATCCGCTGGTCGCAGGTTCGATCCCTGCCGGGTGCGCCACTTTTTGTGCCCAGGAAGCTGCGCAAAGAGATGGACCGGCGTCACGCGCTGGCATTCGCACTCATCCAACCGGCTTCACCGCCCCGGCTTTTTGGCACCTTGGCCCGCCCCTTGCTCGGAAATCAGATCACGCAGGCCGGATCCTGACGGTGGTTTGAGACTCAGGCCGCTGCTGGCGGGCGGGTCTTCGATGATCTCAGAGGGGCGTTTTACGGGGGGGCTATCTGGCGGCGTGACCCGCAGCGCGGAAGACGGAACACGGGGGGCGGGTGACGGCGTGCCTCCGGGTATTCCGGGGCCACTTACGGCGGGAGTTGCCTCGGGCATTACGGTCCGGGCTTTTTGCCAGATGGCATCGCCGGACAGATGTGCGAGCACGGCCCCCGCCACCATTGAGCCGCTGAGGAACACGGCGGCTTTCAACCATAGGGGCACGACATCGCCTTCCGGCGCCCAGCCACGAGTGTCTTTGCCGGGCATCCAGTCGGCTTCGACGGCGGCTCCACCGGCCGGCGTCTGAGCGCCGCCGGATTGAAACAAGACCTCGGCGAAACCGACGTTCGGACTGTCCAGGGTGGTCGCGGAATCAACGGCGGCTGTGAGCGCGGAAGCGGCTGCAAAGGTCTGCACGGCCGGAACAGGTTCGCCTTTTCGCCGGCCGCCCTTGGCATTGCCAGGCGGTTGTTTGTTGCCGCGTGCGCCGGCCGCCACGACCTCGGTTTCGGTGGTGCCAATGGGCTTCACCAGATCGTAGTGTTGCACGACGCGGGCGTAGCGGGCGAGGAAGTCCGCGCGCGATGAGACGACGCCGTCGCGCGCCTTCGCGATCTCGTCGTCGAGCAGGCGCATGACGGTCTCACGCTCGCGGCCGCCTGCCTCCGGCTCTGCTCTGCCGCTGGCATTTTCGAGGCCGAGGAGGAAACGCCCCGCGGCGGCCATCCAACCTGCATTCCAAACGGTGTTGCCTGCGGGAGCATCCGCGGGCGGCAGCGGCAGCAGGACGCCGGGATCCGTGCCGCGGCAGGACATCGCGGCCAGCGAGGGGTGCGCACGCACCGTGACGGAGAAGGCAGGCCACTCGTTGAGCTTCGAAACCAGCAGCTTCGCCGTGCGTGAGTCCTCGCGGGCGAATCCGGTGAGCACATACACGTCGTCAAGCCGCAGCTTGCGGCAGGGGACGCCGGTCTTTTCGATTTGTGAAAGCGCCGAGTCGAGACTTGCAAGCACGAGATATGTCTCCTGCACGTCGAGACCGCGGCGCTCGCGCAGCAGTTCGGCGAGGCTCACACCCTCCGCCACCTCCTCGGCCATGCATGTGATGCCGTCGGCATCATTCACCAGCACCACTGGCACGAGGCCGGAGAACTCGCGCTTCTTCGAGAGCTTGAGAAGCTGCCGGTCCACCTCGCCCACGCGCGCGCTGCAGACGCGGACGGGCGGCACCTGCTCCACCCAAACTTGCCGGCCGGCGCGCGTGAGCGTGCCGCGCATGGCATACGGGTTTGTCATGTCCAGCCGCTGGCTCTGGATGCGCACGAGATTCACCACGCCGCGCGCCACCTCCTGGTAGCTGGCCAGCAGCGGTGCCACGAGCGCACGCGGCTTTTGCGCCGTGGGCACCTCGCCCGTCAGATGCTCGGGAGCGAACCGGAGAAGTCCGTTTCGCAGCTCCTTCACCGCGCCGATCATGTTTGGCCCCATCGCAGTGAGGCAACCGCCAAGCAGCTCGCCAAAGTCCACGGCTGGCAGCAGCGTATCGGCGGCAGTGGGTCCGCCGCCGGACTGCTCCTGCAGGAAGGATTTGAGGAACTTCCCCTGCCGCTCAAAGTTCGACTTCAGCAGCCGCGTCTTCGCGCTGCGGCCGGCGGCACCCTCAATGACGCGGAAATCAGCGGCCATCACCATCACCTGCTGCGGGCTGGTCTGCAGGACGCGCAGGCACTCCATCGGCTGGTCCGCCAGATAATCTCCGCGCTCGCACACCGCCAGGGCGGCCTCCAGCGAACGGCACGCTACCATCACCGCGAGCCACACCGGGATGTCCTGCTGGCGCGCGAGGTATGCCCGCAGAGTCTCGCCATCGACGTTGCCGGTGATGTAGAACGGATTTCCCTCATCCACGCCGTAATCGACCAGCCTCGCGACCAGCGGATGGCCGTTCCTGCGCAGCGTCTCGCATGCAGAGTTGAAGGCTTGTGGCTGCGCAAGTGGCTGGAGCAGCACATGACAGTGCACGAAATCCAGCCGCACCGTGTCGAAAGCCAGCACCGCCACTTGGTCGGCGTTGCGCATCAGCTCCACGTTGTTCCCCTCAGCATCCTGGACGATCTGATACTGCCTGAATTGGTTCGGCTCTGACATTGGGCGGGCGGGGATTGTCCGCTCACGCAGGATGGTTTTCAAGGACTGAATGCCAGTGTGAAAGAGCCGCCGCCGCATGGACGACGGAATCCGCCTCGATGTTCGGGCGGAGATGCCAAGAACCAGCCATGAGCGGTCTCATTCCTGCGCAAAGACCGCGGGTGCTGCGGTATGCTCAAGTTCAGTGTGCCCAGTCGAGCACCACTTTGCCGCATTCGCCGGACTCCATCGCGGCAAAGCCTTTTTCGAAGTCGGTGTAGTGAAAGCGGTGGGTGATGACGGGCTTGATGTTCAGGCCGCTCTCAAGCATGACGCTCATGTAATACCACGTCTCGTACATCTCGCGGCCGTAGATGCCTTTGATGGTGAGCATGTTGAAGATGACCTTGTTCCAGTCGATGGCGATCTGTTCGCTGGGAATGCCGAGCATGGCGATCTTGCCGCCGTGGCACATGTTGTCGATCATGCTGCGGAAGGCGGCTGGATTGCCGCTCATTTCCAGGCCGACATCGAAGCCTTCCTTCATGCCGAGCTGCTTCTGCACGTCCTCGATCTTCTCGTTCTTCACGTTGACCGCGCGAGTGGCGCCCATCTTCCGTGCGAGGTCGAGGCGGTAGTCGTTCACGTCGGTGATGACGACATGACGCGCGCCGGCGTGTTTAACGACGGGAATGGCCATGATGCCTATGGGGCCGGCGCCGGTGATGAGCACGTCTTCGCCAAGGCATTCAAACGCGAGCGCGGTATGCACGGCGTTGCCGAAGGGATCGAAGATGCTCGCGACTTCTTCGTCCACGCCTTCGCGGTGATGCCAGACGTTGGTCATGGGGACGCTGATGTATTCGGCGAATGCGCCGGCGCGATTCACACCGATGCCGACGGTGTCTTTGCAGAGGTGCCGACGACCTGCGAGGCAGTTGCGGCAGCGGCCGCAGACGACGTGACCCTCGGCGCTGACGATCTCACCGGGATGAAAGTCCGCCACGTTCGAGCCGACGCGCACCACTTCACCGACGAACTCATGGCCGACCACCATCGGCACGGGGATGGTCTTCTGCGCCCAGGCATCCCATTTGTAGATGTGGAGGTCGGTGCCGCAGATCCCGGTCTTCTTCACGCGGATGAGGACGTCGTTGATGCCGATTTCTGGTTCGGGGACGTCTTGCAACCAGAGGCCGCGTTCGGATTTCGCTTTGACGAGTGCTTTCATGAGTGTCGGTATATTGGACGTATGTCCGATATGTTGGCAAGTGGAGTTTTTGAGCGGAGGGAGAATTGAGGGCGGCGCGCAAGGACGGAAGGAACAGAAGGGACACGGTGGCAACGGCCGTGAGCCTCTCGTGGGGCGGGGCTTGCGCTTTTGCGGCGGCTGCGTGTACATCCCGCCATGCCTGACCTCGACATCCGGGAAATCCATGTGCTCCGCGGCCCAAACATCTGGGCGAACTATCCGATCCTCGAAGCGTGGGTCGATCTGGGGTCGCTCAATGATGCATCTTCGGAGGAGATCCCCGGCTTCAATGACAAGATCAAGACGTGGCTGCCGGGGATGATCGAGCACCGTTGCAGCGTGGGGGAGCGGGGCGGTTTTTTTCAACGGCTGGATCGCGGCACGTATCCGGCGCACATCCTGGAGCATGTGACCATCGAGCTGCAAACGATGGCGGGACATCCGGTCGGCTACGGGAAAGCGCGGCACACTTGCGTGGAGGGTCTTTATAAAGTCGTCGTGCGCTATCTCGACGAGGTGGTGGCGGAGGAATGTCTGCGCGCGGGACGTGATCTATTGCTGGCGGCGTATCGCGGCGAGGATTTCGATGTGGCGGGCACGGTCGCGCGCCTGCAGGACGTGGTGGACCGCAACGCCCTCGGCCCGAGCACGAAGGCGATGGTGGATGCGGCGAAGGAACGCGACATCCCGTGGCGCCGCCTGCAGCAGGGGCGCAGCTTGATACAGTTCGGCTTTGGCTCGAAGCAGCGGCGCATCTGGACTGCGGAGACGGACCGCACGGGCGCGATCGCCGAATACATCGCGCAAAACAAGGATCTCACACGTTCGGCGCTCGTAGTCGCGGGCGTGCCGGTGCCGGAGGGGCGCGAGGTGTCGAGTCCTGAGGATGCTTGGGATGCGGCGGAGGAATTCGGCACGCCGGTGGTGGTCAAGCCGACGGATGCGAACCACGGGCGCGGTGTTTTCATCGATCTCACGGAGCGCGGGCAGGTCATCGAGTCATACGGTGAGGCGCTGAAGGAAGGCAGCGGCGTGATCGTGGAGAAATTCATCCCGGGCACGGACCACCGCCTGCTGGTGGTCGGCAGCAAGATGATCGCGGCGAGCCGGGGCGATCCCGCGATCGTCGTCGGTGATGGCGAGCAAAACATCACCGGGCTGATCGAGTCCCAATTGAACAGCGACCCGCGCCGCGGCGAACTGGAGACGTGCCCGTGGGACAAGATCGACACGGTGAAGTGGGATCCGGTCATCCTGCGCGACCTGGAGAAGCAAGGCTACACACCCATATCCGTGCCGCGCGATGGCGAGCGCGTGATGGTTGCGCGCTTTGCAAACTGGGCCATCGACATCACTGATGAGGTGCATCCTACGGTGCGTGATCACGTCGTGACCGCGGCACAGACTGCGGGCCTGGACATCTGCGGCGTGGACGTTGTGTGCGAGAACATTGGCAAGCCTCTCGAAGAGCAGGGCGGCGCGATCGTGGAGATCAATGCGAGCCCTGGCCTTCTCATGCATCTGAAGCCAGCGGTGGGCAAAGTGCGTCCCGTCGGCGAGGCCATCGTCGACATGCTCTTCGCACCCGGAGACGACGGTCGCATCCCGGTGATCGGCATCACGGGCAATCGCGGCAAGACGACGGCCACGCGTCTGCTCTCACATCTGCTGCGCTCGACGGGCAAGATCGTCAGTGTGACCAACAGCGATGGCATCCAGGTTGGCGATCGTTTCACCAAGACCAGCGAAGGCGACCGCATCACCGGCCAGCACGGCATTCTGCTGCATCCGTGGACCGACATCGCGATTTGTGAAGCTGGAGCGGAAAACATATTGAAGGAAGGTCTCGGTTTCGACCGCTGCTTGGTCGGTGTGGTGCTAAACGTCGGCCACGATGAACTCGGCCTCGCCTACATCGACACGCTGGAGCAGATGGCCAAGGTGAAGCGCTGTGTGGTCGATGTCGTGCTGCCCACCGGCACCGCAGTGCTTAACGCGGACGACGACCTCGCCGCAGACATGGCGGGCCACTGCAAGGGCGGTGTGCTCTACTTCGCCCGCGATCCGGAGAACGCGGTGCTCGCCGCGCATCGCGAGAAAGGCGGGCGCGCCGTGCTGCAGCGCGATGGTGTCGTATGCCTCGCCGTCGGCAGTGACGAGCGAATGCTGTGTGCACTGAGTGACGTGGCGATCCCGACCACGGGCCACTTTGAGTTTCACGTCGAGAACGTACTCGCCGTCATCGGGGCGGCGTGGGCCTGTGGACTCGAGGACGATGTGATCGTGGCGGGACTGAAGAGCTTCGGCGTGCAGTGAGGCGGTGAATCTTTGCGCCCAGAGCGACAGCCCGCGCGGCGCAGGTTGCCAAGTCCGCCACCCCGGCCAAGGTAGCCGCCATGCCTGAGACCAAACCCACCGATATTCGCATCACGGGTGCGACCGTATACTTCCTGCCCATCACCCTGCGCGTGCCTTTGAAATTCGGGCCCGAGACGGTGCGGGACACGGAGTGCCTGCGCGTGAGAATCGAGGTGGAGGACCGCCGTGGAAATCGCGCGACGGGCTGGGGTGAGACGCCGTTGAGTGTGTCGTGGGTGTGGCCGTCGGCCTTGTCGGTGGCGGAGCGCACGGAGCGGATGCGGCAGTTCTCGCTGCGGCTGGCGAGGCAGTTGCCGGGTCATCCGGCGCAAGGGCACCCGATGGAGATCGGGTGGGATTTTGTCGAGGGTCCGCTGGCTGAAGCAACGCGCGCGGCGAACGCCGAGGCAGGCGGCCCGGAAATGCCGTATCTGGCCTCCCTGGTGGCCTTCAGCGCTTTCGACATCGCCGTGCACGATGCCTACGCGAACCTGCATGGCGTGGATGTTTACCAGACTTACGGACCGGAGTTCATGAACCGCGATCTGGCCGGCTTCTTCGTTCCCGAAAATGACAGCGGAGTGGATTTTCGCGGCCGGCATCCGCGCGATTTCTTCGCGATGCAGCCGCCGAAACAACTGCCCGTGTGGCATCTCGTCGGCGGCGTGGATGCGCTCGAGACGGGAGATCTAACCGGGCAGGAGCCGGACGATGGCTACCCCGTCCTGCTTGCCGACTGGATCAAGCGCGACGGCTTGAAGTGCCTAAAGGTCAAGCTGCGCGGCACGGACGGCGCCTGGGACTACGAGCGCATGGTGCGGGTGGCGCGCATCGGATTTGCCAATGGCGTCCGGTGGCTCTCGGCAGACTTCAACTGCACGGTCAAAGATCCCGCCTACGTGAATGAAATCCTGGACCGCCTGCTGGCCGACGAGCCGGAAATCTACGCCCGCACGCTTTATGTGGAGCAGCCTTTCGCATACGATCTGGAGGCCAACCGCATCGATGTGCGGTCCGTTTCAGCGCGCAAGCCGCTCTTCCTTGATGAGAGCGCGCACGACTGGCACTTCGTCCGGCTGGGGCGGAACCTTGGCTGGTCCGGCGTGGCATTGAAGACCTGCAAGACCCAGACCGGTGCGCTGCTCAGTCTCTGCTGGGCGAAAGCGCATGGCATGCCGCTGATGGTGCAGGACCTCACCAATCCCATGCTGGCGATGATCCCTCATGTGCGTCTCGCCGCCCACGCAGGGACCATCCAGGGTGTGGAGTGCAATGCGATGCAGTTTTACCCAGCCGCCTCCGCAGCGGAGGAGAAGGTCCATGCGGGATTGTTCCGCCGACGCGGCGGGCTGCTGGACCTCTCGACGATCCGGGGCACGGGATTTGGCTATCGGGTCGATGAGATCGACCGGCAACTGCCTGCTCCGGCGGTGGGATAAAGCCCGGTTGCCAAAATGTGGCCATGAACGACAATTTCCGCCTAATAACAGCCAGGATGGGCCGTTTGCTGGCCCGGACTTCTTCCAAGACATCCACAACAAACCAATGAAAACATCCAGAACACTGCTTACCAGCGTCTGCTTCGCGGTTCTCGGCGTCGGTGCCCTCCAGGCTGCCACCGCCCCGGCCTCACGCATGTGGACCGACACCAAAGGCCGCCAGGTGGAAGCCACCTTCCAGGGGCTTGATGGTGACAACATTATCCTTCAGACAAAAGACGGGCAGCCCCACCGCTTCCCTCTCGCCAATTTGTCGGCTGAAGACCAGCAATTCGCCCGCAAGCTGGCTGAAACCACGCCCGCACAGCCTCAGGCCATCAACGCCTCCGTCGCCCAGGCAGCCGACAAGATCGACCGCATCGTCGCCAAAGGCATCGTCAACAAGTACAACCCCGAGCGCGCCAAAAAGGGGCTGCCGCCGCTGACCAGCTACAACCCGCTGACCTCGGACGAGCAGTTCATCCGTCGCGTGTATCTGGACATCATCGGCCGCATCCCGAACTACGATGAGACCATGGCATTCCTCGACGACAAGAGTCCGACCAAGCGGGCGAAGGTGATCGACATGCTGCTCGATTCGCAGGGCTACGCCAGCCACATGTACAACTACATCGCCGACATGCTGCGCGTGCGTGACCGCTTCGACGGTTCGCAGGTCCGCGGCACGCCATACATTACCTGGCTCAAAGAGCAGGTCGCGCAGAACCGCCCGTGGAATGAGCTGGTGCATGAGATGCTCACCGCCGACGGCAAGATGTGGGACAATCCGGCCACAGGCTATCTGCTGCGTGATTCGGGGATGCCGCTGGACAACCTCGCCACCACACTGACCGTTTTCCTCGGCACGGATGTGGCCTGCGCCCAATGCCATGACCATCCTTTCGCAAACTGGACGCAGATGCAGTTCTACCAGCTTGCCTCGTTCTTCGGTGCCACCACCACCCGCCTCCAAGGCAAGGATTTCAAGAATGGCGACATGGCCATGGCGGCAATGCCGGAAGTCGAGAAGATGATCGAAGCCTCCGGCACGGACATTCAACGAGTCCGCAATGGACTGCGTCAGTTCATCAATGCCAACCGCGTGGCGGTCGAGAACCGCAGTGAAAACACCCTCAAGCTGCCAATGGACTATAAGTACAAGGACGCCAAGGGAGGCGACACGGTGGCACCGAAATTCGTAATGTGGTCCAAGGCCGACGCGGCGAACCCTGCGTACAAGCAGAACAAGAAAAAGGAAGAACGCCTGCGCGACTCCTTTGCCGGCTGGCTGACCCACAAGGAAAACCCCCGTTTTGCGATGACCATCGCCAACCGCCTCTGGAAGCGTGCGTTCGGTGCCGGTGTGGCGGAGCCTATCACCAACATCGACGACCCGTCCAAGGCGTCGAATCCCGAGCTTCTCGTCCAGCTCGCCAACGAAATGAAGCGCCTCAACTTCGACCTGAAGGCTTTCATGCGCCTCGTTTATAATACCAAGTGCTACCAAGCCGAGGCCACCACCGAGCCGATCGCGATGGGCGAGCCCTATTACTTTCAGGGCCCGCAGCTCCGCCGCCTCACCGCAGAGCAGGCGTGGGACTCCTATATGACGCTGGTGCTGAGCCAGCCGGAGAAATACAAGGCTCCGCTGCAGGACCTCTACGAAAAGAGCATCGACCTGAATCTCAACAACCCGAAGCTCGATGCCAAGACCATCCTCATGAAGTTCGCCGCCTACCAGAAGATGGGTGAGAAGATGCGCGAATACATGGGGGGCAGCCTCGACATGGCTGGCGACGCCATGATGATGGAGGCGGGTAAGAAGGGCGATGCAAAGGCTGTCGCAGCAGCCTCCGGCAAAGTCATCAACTACGGCGGTATGTCCATGCTGCGCGCTTCCGAGCTTGAGCAGCCGGCGCGTCCCGGCCACTTCCTCACCGAGTTCGGCCAGTCGCAGCGCCTTCTGGCGGATGCGACCAGCCGGAATGGCAGTGTGCCGCAAGTGCTGATGCTGATGAACGGCGATGCCCAGGCCATGCTCACGAACAGTACCTCGCCGGTGCTCCGCTCCCTGGAGAAGGCCCAGGACCCGCAGGAAAAGGTGGACCGCCTCTTCCTCAGTGTGCTGAACCGTCATCCCTCGGAAAACGAGAAGGCAATCGCGAAGAAGGAGATCGAATCGAGCGGCACCGAGGCGTTCCCGAACATGATGTGGGCGCTTATCAACACCCGGGAGTTCATCTTCATGCAATAGCGCAAGTCCTGTCCGACCAGTTCAAAACAACACGAACCTTCTACCCTACCCAACTCAATGAAAGACCAACTACTCCACCTCGACGCGGCCACCCGCCGCGAATTCATGCTGCGCACGGCCAAAACCGCGCTCGGCGTGAGCCTCATCCCGGTCGGCTCCTCTCTCCGAGCAGCCACCGGCGGTGAGGGTCCGGGCTTTGGCAAGGCCAAGGCTGTCATCTACCTCTTCATGGAAGGCGGCATGTCCCACATCGACACCTTCGACCCGAAGACCGGCTCCACGAAAGGGGCCAAGGATCCGATCAAGACCAAGGCCGACGGCATCGACTTCCTCGGCGGGTACATGACCGAGATGGCCAAGCAGGCGGACAAATTCTCGCTAATCCGCTCGATGACCTCGAAGACTGGCGTGCATGAAGGTGGACGCTACATCATGCGCACCGGCTATGAGCCGCGCGGCACCATCATCCATCCGTCAATGGGTGCTTGGGCGTCGCATTTCCTCGGCCGCATCAAGGGGGTCACTCTGCCGGACAGCGTCACCATCGGCAGTGGTCAGCACCCCGGCGCAGGCTTCTTCCCGCCGGCGCTCAGCCCGGTGCCCATCAGCAGTCCGGAGTCAGGCTTGCAAAACACCCGTTCCGGAGTGGGCGACGCCGCGTTGCAGAAACGTGTGGCTCTGATGAACGAGTTCGATGCCGGCTTTCGGAACAAGTTCAAGAACGATGACGTCAAGGCCTACACCGAGTTCTACGAGGAGACCATGAAGCTCCTCAAGAGCGAAGACCTCAAGGCGTTCGACATCAGCCAGGAGCCCGCCGCCATCAAGGAGAAGTATGGTCGCGGCTTCGGCCAGGGCTGCCTCCTCGCGCGTCGCCTCGTGCAGCATGGCGTGCGCTTCGTCGAAGTGCAGACCGGCGGCTGGGACATGCACAACACCATCGACCAGAACATGAACACCGTCGGCGGCGGCATGGACAAGGCGTTCGCCGCGCTTCTTGAGGACCTCAAGGAGCAGGGCATGCTCGAGTCCACCCTCGTGGTGCTCGGCTCTGAGTTCGGCCGCACGCCGGACATCAACGAAAACAGCGGTCGTGACCACTACCCGCTTGCTTTCACCGCCGTCATGGCCGGTGGCGGCGTCAAAGGCGGGTTCACCTACGGCTCCACCGACAAGGATGGCCGCCGCGTCGCCGACAAGCAGGCCACGCCACCGGACTTCCTCTCCACCATCGGCCACGCCATGGGCCTGCCGGTGGACGAAGTGGTGATGTCCCCGAGCAACCGTCCGTTTACGGTCGGCGACAAGGGCAGTGTCATCACCGAAATGTTCGCATAACCGCACAGCGTCTTGGAAGAACCAGTTTGCAGGTTTTGCAGTGGGTGCCCGGTCGAGAGACCGGGCGCTTTCTTGTGAGCGGCGGTCCCTGCCGTGCGCCGAAATCGTTTGATTGATCGTTTCAGGTTGGAACCTGCGCTCGTGCAATGCTCACGTCACGGAGCGCAGGCACTGGGCCAGGGGCCGGCATCCGTCAGCGCCGGGAAGTGTGCGCGCCAGTCGCGTACCGAATCATGCTCGATGACGGCGCGGAGTATTTTCTCATGCGAACCCGCGTCAGCGGTGACGACACCATGGGGATCGACCACGATGCTCCGTCCGACGTGTGTGAAGAACGGATCCTGTCCGCACCGGTTCACGCCGATGACACATGCCAGGTTCTCGATCGCCCGCGCTTGAAGCAACGCAAGCCAGTGCTGGTGACGTTTGACAGGCCAGCTGGCGATGTACACCAGCACTTCGGCCCCACACCTCACCACCGCCTCGCGCGCCAGCTCGGGGAAGCGCAGGTCGTAGCAGATGAACGGCGCAATCTTGAGGCCGCACCATTCAAACACGCACACTTGGGTCCCTCGCTCATGCACCTTGTCCTCTTCACCGAGAGCGAAGGGGCGCATCTTCGCGTAGCGTGCCAGTTCGCGACCTTCGGGATCGAAGACCAGCGCCTCGTTCCGGCATTTGCCCTCAGCGTCCGCGGTGACGGCGCCGCCGATCACACAGCACTGGTGCTTCAATGCGAGGCCGCGCAGGAATGATTCAGTCTCCCGGTCGTCACCCTGCCGCGTGGCCTCGGTGTCCATGCTGAAACCGGTGGCGAACATCTCCGGCAACACCACCAGAGCACCCGCGTCCGGCTGCTCCTCGTCGAGCATCGCCCTCACACGCGCGAAATTCGCCGTCTTGTCCTCCCACGCACAGTCGAGTTGGACCAAGTGAACCGCTGTTTTCATGGCCGCGACTGTAAGTTGCGCTACTCTCCGCGCCAGCGTGGATTCCGGAATCATCACCGGGACGTGCGGATTTTCCGCCGCGCCATCTCTCACCCAATCCTCACCACCCACCGACTCCATGAACCAGTACATCGTCCAGACCGGCGACTATCCGATCAAGATCGCCAAGAAGTTCGGCATGACCCTGGCCGAGTTCCAGAGCATGAACCTCGGCCTCGTCACCTTCGACGGCAAGTGGCAGGTGCTTTTTCCCGGCCAGCTTGTGAATGTGAAAGGCGTCGTCACCGGCGTGCCCGCATCGAGTGGCGGACTGACGTCTGCGCCGGTCGTCGCCGCGCCTGCAAGCGGCCCCGTGCCGCCGCCTTGGATGCAGCTCGCCATCATGGAGTTGGGCGTGCATGAATGGAACCCGGGTGACAATCCGCGCATCCTCGAGTACCTCGCCAGCGTCGGCTTGAGCGGCCCTGACGAGACAAGCTGGTGCGCGTCATTCGTGAACTGGTGCCTGCGCAAATCGGGCTTTCAGGGCGCAAACAGTGGCATGGTTTCTGATTGGTTCGGCTGGGGCCGCTCCATTGCCCCGACCTACGGTGCCGTTGTCATTTTCCAGCCGCTGGCTGTTGGTGCTTCCGGTCACATAGGCTTCGTGCACGCGCTTGACCAAAAGAATGTATGGACGCTTTCCGGCAATTCGCAGAACCAAGTGCGCATCGCTGCGTATCCGAAGTCCAAGCTCATTCACACAGCGCCGTTTCGCTGGCCGTATTGAAATCAAATCGTGGGATGTTGAGACGATGGAATGGCCGATGATGGCCTTCCCATCCGGCATTGCTGATCTGCCGTCCCGCCGTCCGCTTCGCTCGCATGTCGCACATCCTGCTCCTTCCCGTCGGCAGTGCGGGTGATGTCTTCCCTTTCATCTGGCTGGGCCGTCAGCTCATCGCACGCGGCCATCGGGTGACGATGGTCACCGCCAGCGTCTTCGAACAGGAGGCGCGCGCGGCGGGGCTGGATTTCGTGGGGCTCGGCACGCGCGAGGAATTTCAGGCGGTGCAGCGCGATGCGCGGATTTGGAAGCCGTACCATGCCACGCGGATGGTCTTCGATTACGCGGGGCGGAAAACCGCGCTGGGCAGGGACGCGATCATCACGGTGGCCGCGCGCGAGCGCCCGGCGTTGATGATCGGCTCGTTGCTGGCCTTCGGTGGGCGGCTGGCGCGCGAGCAGCTTGGCATTCCGCTGGTGAGCGTCCACTTGCAGCCATCCGTCATCATCTCGATGTATGACACTCCGGTGCTTTTCAGCGGCACCGCGTGGCTGGCGAAACTGCCGCGCTGGATGAAGCGGTTGCTTTTCTCCCTGCCGAATCCCGCCGACCGGTGCGCGGGACCGTGGATCACGAAGGCGTGCGCCGAAGCCGGCGTGCGTGCGCCGCGCAGCGTGTTCCGGCAGTGGTGGCACTCGCCCGATGGCGTGCTGCTGCTGTTTCCCGAGTGGTTTGCCGCACCGCAGCCGGACTGGCCGGCGGATCGTTTCCAGCACACGTTTCCGCTCGAGGACCTCGCGGCCGAGCAACCGCTCTCACCGGAGCTTCAGCACTTTCTTGCCTCCGGTGAGAAGCCCATCGTCTTCACTCCTGGCAGCGCAAACATCCAGGCGCATCGCTTCTTCGACTCGGCCTTCAAAGCGGTTACGCGGCTCGGCCGGCGCGCCGTTTTCGTCACGCGCGATCTCTCACAGCTTCCGACGCAGTTGCCGGCGGCGATCATGGCGGCGGAGTACGCGCCGTTCAGCGCGCTCGTGCGGCACGCCGCCGCATTCGTGCATCACGGCGGCGTCGGCACCCTCGCGCAAGGCCTCGCCGCGGGTGTGCCGCAGCTTCTGATGCCGATGGCCCACGATCAGCCGGACAATGAAAACCGGCTGCGCCGTCTGGGTGCCGGCTTCGGGATCGTCCCGGGAAAGTTCACACCCGGGCGTGTTGCCGCGGCGCTGGCGAAGCTCACCACCGATGCTGCCATCGCGCGTGCCGTGCGGGACTGCTCGGAGCGCCTGGCAGGAAATGACGATGCCGGGGCGATGATCCGGTGGATCGAAGCCCGGGCGCGCCCGGGTGCGTGAGCACAAAGGCCGTCCGACCAGTGCTGCCCTCCCGTCGTCCCTCGCTTCGCCGCTCACGAAGGGAAATTGACTTCCCATCACAGGCTTCTTGTGCAATCTCGTTCGCCGCTCCCGAGGGGGCAGTTTGATGGAAGGCGTCAACATCCAGTTCGCGCCCGCGACGGGCAACGAGGAAGAATGGAACGAGGCATACGCGCGCCTCGCCGACTACTTCCGTGCCTACCGGCTTCACAACCGCATCCGGCGCACCCAGCTCATCCTCGAGACGCTGCGCCGAGCGGCCGACGCTCACGCGAAGGACCCGGCGCGCACGCCGACCGCGCATGCCATTGAGCACGCAAAGCTCATGCTTCACGAGTGGCTCGGCGCGATCTACAGCGACTTGAATCTCACCGGCGCTCAGATCGATGCATCGGGCCGGCTCGGCTTCCATCTTTGTGATGGCCCGAACCGCTGGCCCCACTTCTTCCTCGACCGCGGCAATCTGCCGGCGGACATGACCGGTGCCATGCGCTCTGCCGTGCGCACCTCGGGCCCGCGCCTGCAGGTCTCGAAGATGACTCCGCGCGAAATCGATCTCGGCAGGATCACCGAGGTGGCCGAGGGCACTTTCGACAAGCTGGAGCGCACCCCGCTCGCCCGCTATGCGCTGCTCGTGCTCATCATCGGCGGCGTGCTGCGGTATTTCTTCTGGCTGCTGAAATGAGCACCGGCGCCACCACCACCCTGCTGACCTCGACGCCCGGGCTGCCGCCGATGCGCTACTCGCGCGCGCGGCGCGCCACGTTTTTTTCCTTCGTCGGCCTCGGCACCTTCCTCGGCGCCTGGCTGCTCTACATTTATCTGGCACGCGACGGCCTGCGGAAGTCCGAGATCGCGATGCTCGCCGTCTTCGTGCCGCTTTACTATCAGCTCAACACCGGCTTCTGGACCGCGCTCATCGGCACCTGGCTCATGAACCGCCCGAAGAGCGATCCGCTCGATCTGTGGCGCTCGCTCAAGCCGGAGGACTACAGGACGCCGCTGCATGCGAACACCGCCGTCATCATGCCCATTTACAATGAAGACGTCACGCGCGTCTTCGAGGGCCTGCGCTCCATTTACCTCTCGCTTCAGGAGACCGGCCAGCTCCAGCACTTCGACTTCTTCATTCTCAGCGACTCGGACGACACGAACAAATGGATCGAGGAGGAAGTCGCGTGGCTCGAGCTGTGCCGCCAGCTCCAGGCCTTCGGCCACATCTTCTACCGGAAGCGCCGCAAGCCCATCAATCGCAAAAGCGGCAATGTCAGTGACTTCTGCCGCCGCTGGGGAAAGCGCTACCGCTACACCGTCGTGCTCGATGCGGACAGCCTCATGTCCGGCGCGCTCATCGACGCCATGGTGCGCATCATGGAGAAAAACCCCGCCATCGGCATCCTCCAGACGTTCCCGAAACAAATCGGCGCCGAGACGCTGCTCGGGCGCGTGATGCAGTTCGCGCAGGCGCTTTACGGTCCGGCATTCATGGCGGGCCTCGACTACTGGCAGGGGGGCGAGGCGAACTACTGGGGCCACAACGCCATCATCCGCACCGCGCCCTTCATCGAAAACTGCGCTCTGCCCGCGTTGCCGGGCAAGGAACCCTTCGGCGGCCACATCCTCAGCCACGACTTCGTCGAAGCCGCCCTCATGCGCAAGGCGGGCTACGCCGTGCGCCTCCTGCGCACCCCGCGCGGCAGCTACGAGGAAGGGCCGCCCACGCTGGTGGACATGCTCAAGCGCGACCGCCGCTGGTGCCAGGGGAACATGCAGCACTTCTGGCTGCTCTTTGCCAAGGGCTGGCATCCCATGAGCCGGCTGAACTTCTTCCACGGCATCCTCAGCTACACCAGCTCGGTGCTGTGGTTTGCCTTCCTGCTGCTCGCCACCTTCCTTGCGAAACTTCCCGGCGCCGGTGCCACCGGGCAGGTGGTGACGGCCAAGCAATTGCTCCTCGGCCTCACCATCACGCTCATCTTCCTGCCGAAGATCGTCATCCTGCTCGACGAGCTTTTCACCGGCCGGCTCTTCAAGCCCCTGAAGCTTCGCCTGCTCACCTTTGTCAGCTCCCTGGGTGATACGGTCGTCTTCACGCTCATGGCTCCCGTGCTCATGGTCTTCCACGCCCGCTTCGTCGTGTACACTGTGCTCGGCAAGGGAGTGAAATGGGTGGCGCAGCGGCGGAAGCTCGACGGCTCCATCGACTGGTGGGAAGCCATCGTCACCTACGGCCCCATCACCGCGCTCGGCATCGTTTGGGCGGTGATCGCCTTCTTCGTGTCCACGAGTTTCCTCATCTGGATCAGTCCCATCCTCGTGTCGCTTCTGCTCGCCATTCCCCTGGGCATCGGCGTGTCGGGCCGCAGCTCGGGGCGCGGATTCGGGATCTTCCTCACGCCCGAGGAAATCGAGAAGCCCGCCGTGCTCCAGCACCTCGAGGAGCGTCTCGATGAGATCAAGGACCGTATCCAGCTCCAGCCCGAACTGGAGCGCAACTACGGCCTGATGCAGGTCTTCATCGATCCCTACGTGAACGGCCTCCACGTCAGCCTGCTGCGCCGGAGAAAAATCATCGACCTCTCCCGCGACTATTTGCGCCAGCTCGCCGAGCGTCTCATCCGCCACGGACCGCAGTCCCTCGATGCGCGCGAACTCCGCAGCATGATCCATGACACCGACACCGTGACGGATCTTCACTACCGCCTGTGGTCCGCCGCCGAGCACGATCTCGCGCCCTTCTGGTCGCTGGCCATCAAGCAGTACAACCTCGCGCGCTCAAACCCCTTCGCCCACCTGCTCGCACAAAAAGAATCCGGCGAGGGGAGCGGCGGCATGACTGCCATGGCCCGCACTGCGGCAGAATGACGCCGCCGTGTTGTCGTGACATGGGGCCGGCGGATCGCAGGCGTGAGCGCAATGCCGGGGGGAAACTCAACCCGGTCTGTATCGCTGCCCGCCGACCACCGACGAGCGTGCTTGATTCCACCCCCGCCGGAGACTACATAGCCCGCCCTCGAAACCGACCGCGCCGGCGGCCAGCGCCGCCTTCTTTGCTAATGCCCATTTCTCGCACCCGCAATTTTTCCATCATTGCCCACATCGACCACGGGAAGACCACGCTCTCCGACCGGCTGCTCGAATTCACCAAGACAATCAGCGACCGCGAAAAGCAGGACCAGCTCCTCGATGCGATGGACCTTGAGCGCGAGCGCGGGATCACGATCAAGGCGCATCCGGTTACGATGAATTACAAGGCGAAGGACGGGCATGTGTACAAGCTCAACCTGCTCGACACACCGGGCCACGTTGACTTTTCATACGAGGTCTCGCGCAGCCTCGCCGCGTGCGAAGGCGCGCTTCTGCTCGTCGATGCATCGCAGGGTGTCGAGGCGCAGACGGTGGCCAATTTGAATCTGGCGATGCAGCAAAACCTGCACGTCATCCCGGTCATCAACAAAATCGACCTGCCGAGCGCCGACGTGGAGAAATGCAAGCGGCAGCTGGAAGACATCCTGCAACTTCCCGCCGACGAAGCGGTGCCTGCCAGCGCGAAGATGGGCATCGGCATCCAGGACATCCTCGAAGCCGTGGTCCGCCTCATTCCGCCGCCGAAGGATCCGCACGATGGCTATCTGCGCGCGTCGGTCTTCGATTCGGTGTTCGATGCCTATCGCGGCGTGGTCAGCTATGTGCGCGTCGTGTCCGGCAACATCGTGCGCGGGCAGAAGATTCGGATGATGTCCACCGGACTCGACTACGAAGTGAAGGACCTCGGCATCTTCCGCCCGAAGATGACAAGCAGCGAGCATCTGCAGCCGGGTGACGTTGGCTACCTGATCGCGAACGTGAAATCCACAGCCGACGTGAAGATCGGCGACACGATCACCGAATCGCGCAAGCCCGCGCCCGAGCCGCTGCCGGGCTTCAAGGAAATCCACCCGCTCGTCTTCAGCGGCATTTATCCGGTAAGCACGGATGATTTCGAGTCGCTCAAGGCTGCTGTCGGCAAGCTGCAGATCAACGACAGCGCCTTCACCTTCATGGCGGAGAGCAGCGCGGCGCTTGGCTTCGGGTTCCGCTGCGGATTCCTTGGCCTGCTGCACATGGAGATCGTGCAGGAGCGCTTGCGTCGCGAATTCCAGATGGACGTGATCTCCACCTATCCGTCCGTCATTTATCAGGTGCGAAAAACCGACGGCACCGAGATGGAGGTGGACAATCCGACCTTCCTCCCCGCCGCGCAGGAGATCGACGAAATCCGCGAGCCGATCGTCAAGGTCTTCATCATGATCCCGAACGAGTACATCGGCGACATCATGCAGCTCGTGATGGACAAGCGTGGCACTGTGGAGACCACCGAGACGCTCGATGACCGCCGCGTGATGTTGCACACCGTCTTGCCGCTGAACGAAATCCTCGTGGACTTCAACGACAAGCTCAAGTCACTCACCCGCGGTTACGGCAGCATGGACTACGAGCACGCCGGCTATCGCGCAGACGACCTCGTGAAGATGGACATCCTCATCGCCGGCGAGTCGGTCGATGCCTTCTCGTGCATCGTCCACCGCGCCAAGGCCGAGTCGCGCGGCCGCCAGCTTTGCATCAAGCTCAAGGACGTGATCCCGCAGCAGCTCTTCGTCGTCGCCATTCAGGCGGCCATCGGCGGCAAGATCATCGCCCGCGAATCAATCAGCGCCCTGCGCAAAGACGTCACCGCCAAATGCTACGGCGGCGACATCACGCGCAAACGCAAGCTCCTGGAGAAACAGAAAGAGGGCAAAAAGAAGATGAAAGCCATCGGCCGCGTGAACATCCCGCAGGAGGCGTTCATCGAGGTGCTGAAGAACGGATGACGCGGCCCGCCACAGTCTGCCCTCGTCGTTGAGGCGGCATGCCCACTTTGCCGGAACAACAGACCTGTCCGCTGCGTTTCCGTGGTCCGCTGCACCATGACACGCTCGCTCGCTTCCCTTCTGCTGTTTATCTTCCTGCCCTCGTCCATCCGCGCCTCCGACAAACCCAACGTCATCCTCTTCCTCGTCGATGACATGGGCTGGATGGACTGCGGTGCGTACGGTTCGCAGTATTACGAGACGCCGCGCATGGATGCCTTTGCGAAGAAGGCGATGCGTTTCACGAATGCCTACGCGCAGCCGCTTTGCTCGCCGACTCGCTGCAGCCTGCTGACAGGCAAATATTCGGCGCGTCACGGCATCACGAGCGCGACGGGGCACAAGCCGCCGCAACCGGCTGACTTCAAGTTTTTGCCGGACAAGGCCGCGTCGAATCAACCGATGCTCACACCGGAGAGCAAAAACTACATGGAGCCCTCCGAATACACACTGGCCGAGGTGCTGCACGATGCGGGTTATCGCACGGCGCACATCGGGAAATGGCATCTCGGTCTCACGCAGCCGCACTGGCCGGAGCAGCAGGGTTTTGATGTGGCGTTTCATTGTCATCCCGATCCGGGACCGCCGGGGAACTATTTCTCACCCTACGCCGTGAAGCCCGACGGCGAGCCAAAGGGCCAGCAGCGCGTGGGGACGATCACCGACGGACCGGCGGGCGAGTACATCGTGGATCGACTCGCGGATGAAGCGGTGAAGTTCATCAATTCGAGCAAGGCCAAGGGGCAGCCGTTCTTCCTCAATCTCTGGAACTACGGCGTGCATGGTCCGTGGGGCCATAAGCTCGAATACACGAAGCTCTTCATGAACAAGAAGGACCCGCGTGGCGTGCAGGGGAATCCGATCATGGCCTCGATGCTGCGAAGCGTGGACGAGTGCTTCGGCCGCATCCTCGATGAACTCGACAAGCTCGGCATCGCCGACAACACGATCGTCATCTTCAACTCCGACAACGGCGGCAACACGCACAGCAATCTCGAAAGCGATCCCAAGCAAAAGCGCAAGGCCGCGAAGAAGAGCAGTGATGACGAAGGCCCGACCAATGACTGGCAAAAGTGGGCCGGCAATCAGCCGCCGACGATCAACACGCCATTGCGCGACGGCAAAGGCACGCTGTACGAAGGCGGCACACGAGTCCCGCTCATGTGGCGCTGGCCCGGTCACATAAATGGAGGCACCACCAGCGACGCTGTTGTTGGTCACATCGATGTTTATCCGACAGTGCTCGATTTGATCGGCATCGCGAAGCGTGACTCGCACAAGATCGACGGTGTGAGCTACGCGAGCGTGCTGAAGGGCTCGGGACAACTGGAGCGCCAGGCCTTCTTCAACTACTTCCCTCACGGCAAGAGCATCGCCCAGGCTGGAGGTGTGTGGGTGCGCAGCGGCGTGTGGAAACTGATCCGCTGGTTCGGCGCACCGGTCGGCGATGAAGCGCGCTACGAACTCTACAATCTCCACGAGGATCTCAGCGAGACAAAGAACCTCGCCGCTGCACAAGCTGCACGCGTGAAGGAACTCGATGCGCTGATCGACGGATTCCTCACCGACACGGGCGCAACCTATCCGCGCCCGAATCCTGACTTTCAGGCGAGCACCGCGACAAAAAAGAAGCCGAACGCCACTCCCGCCGTCGCCAACGACGATCCGTTGGAAAACTGGAAGGCGCGTAGCTGCGACGCCGTCGTCAAAGACGGCGTGCTCACGGCAACGGCGAAAGGAAAAACGGGCACCGCATTCCTGGGCCACGGCACGGGAAACTTGAGCAGACCTGCAGTCGTCAAAGCACGCTTGCGCTCCGCTGCGGATGGCGATGGAAAAGTCGAATGGCTGCCAGGCGGCGCGGCGGATCCATCCAACGTGAAGTCCGTCCCGTTCTCAGTGAAAGCCGGAGAATGGCGGGAGATCAGCGTCGATCTGGCCGGGGACGGACCGATCGGAACGCTCCGCATCTATTTACCTGCGAGTGACAAGCCTGTTGAGTTCGATTGGATCGAGCTGCGCAGCAGCAGCGGCAAGGTGAAGCCGATGCGTTGGGATTTCGGCGGACCCAAGCCTGCTCGTTGATACTTGGCCATCGCGCATGATCACTGCACGAGCAGTCGCACAAAGCGGCGGGCGTTCGATGCACTGATGGCAGGAAGGATTCGCACCGTGACGATCTCGGTCACGCCGTCTCCGCTGGCGGTGGCACTGACTTCCTGCGTCACGGCCGGGCCGCTCTGCCACGCGCCAAGCGTGTCGCTGACCTGCACGGTATAACTGAGGGACGGGGTGCCGGTTCGGCGGATGTAGTGGAAGAGCAGATAGGCGAGCCCATCCGCCGGATTGATCGCCGCACTCGTCGTCGGAAGCCCTCCGGCGCTGTTTGCGTTCGGATTCTGGTTGAACGCATACTCGAGCAGCAGCGGCACTCCGTCGTGGTCGCCGTCGTCCGTGGCTGTGTTTGGAAGCGTCGGATCCAGTCCAAACTGCAGTTCCCAGGCGAGCGGGAGGCCATCGTGGTCCTCGTCGCTGCTCCCACTCGTGGTGAGCGTAGTGCTGTAAAAGTCATGCCAGGCTTGCAGCATGGGCTGCATCGCGGTGTTGTCGATGTCACCAATGTAAACCTCGTGATACTCGGCGCGGTAGGTGTTGAAGGCATACTCCAGCGCCTCGGCCGGGCTGCCGTAGAGCGTGTTGGTGACGTGGCCGTCGTTGAAGGGCCGAGTCCAGCTCCCGAGCATCTGAAAACCATTCCAAGTGGCGTCACGCGCCGCGAACTCCTGCGTGGCGAAGCCGGTCACCGGCGTGGCGGAGTAGGGATCGAGCAAGGGGCCGTTGCGTTTCGCGGCGAGGTTTTCCATGAAGAAGCCGATTCGCGGCCGGATGATGCCGTTGAACTCGGCGAGCAATTGCTGACGAATCCAGTCGGCGGCCACGATGCCACCATAGCTGGCGTTTTCATTGTCCGTCTGCGACCAGAAGCCGATCTGCACGAACTTGCCCGGGAACTCGTTTTGCAGGCTGCGCAGTTCGTCCTGCACGGCTTCGAGGAACTTCTGCCGCGTGTAGCCGGGCAGGTTGCGCATCGGTGTCGAGTTCGGATCGCGAATGCCAGTGAAACCACCGGGCAGATACGGATCGAGCATGTGCAAGCGCGGATCATTTCTCAACGCCACGCCGCCGGTGGTGACGCTGCCCATGGCGGCGAGCATGGCGCGACGGCGCTGGCGGAGATACGGATCCCACGGTGTGGCGCGTGTGAGACCGGCGTCGCTCCAAGTCTGCACGCCGGAGGTCGCGGCGATGTAGGTCGGATCATCCGGCGTGATGATGAGCGAGAGATGCTGGCCGGCGGGCAGCTTGTTGAGCGCGTTTTGAATGATGAAGAAGTCGTAGCTGCCAGGCGAGGTATCGCTTTCCACGTCATCCCAGGCCACGCGGAGCGTGAAACCGTCCACAAAGCTGTGGGTGCGGATGTTCCCATCGCGGAGCGAGATCGCTTTGCCAAAAGTGGTCGTGTAGTTCGTCGCGCCGGCGCTATCGAGGCAATAGACGCCGCGCGGACGGCTGAACTGCGCGGCGCTCCCATTTGAATCGATGACGACCAGCAGAGTCTGCGCGCGGCGGACATGGTCGCCATCATTCAAGGCGAGCGTGACCGTCGCAGCGCCGTTTTGACCGCTCGCAGGTGTGAGCATGAGCGTGCGATTGGCTCCGCTGCCGCCGAGCGTGATGCTGGCATTGGGCAGCAGGGTCGTGTTTGATGAGGTCGCCGTGACGCGCAGGTCGCTGAGCTGCGTTTCAGTGTCGCTGATGGTGAAAGCGACGGGCTGTGGCGTGTCGCCGACGCTCATCGTCGTGAGGCGGGGCAGACTGGTGAATGAGGGCGGCGTGTTGCTGGCGATGACATCGAGCACGAAGGCGGAACTGCTCGTGTTGGTGCCGTCGGACACAGTGAGAGTGATCGTGGCACGGCCGCTTTGACCGGACGCAGGCGTGACCTGCACCGTGCGGCCATACGTCGTGCCGGTGAGCACGATGCCGCTCAGCGGCACCAGCGTGGTGTTTGATGACGCGGCGGATACCGTGAGCGTGTTCTCCGCCTGCTCCGTGTCCTTGGTGATGAACACGGCAGGACCAAACACGGAGCCCACAGCGATGCTGTCCGAGGCGAGAGATGAGATGGTCGGTGCCGTGTTGCCGCCGACGGCATTCGCCACGGTCAGCGTGAAAGCCGTCGCGCTGGTTTTGCTGCCATCATTCACCGTCAGGGTCACCGTCGCCGTGCCGCTCTGACCTGATACGGGTGTCAATGTCACCGTGCGACTGCCGCCACTGCCTCCGAGCGCGATATTGGCGACCGGGAGCAAAGTGGTGTTTGAGGACGCTGCCGTGACCGCGAGTGATGCGGCGGCAGTTTCGACATCGCTCACCGTGAAAGCGACGTTGCTGACCGCAACACCCGGCGTGGTGCGTTGATCGGCGATCCATGAGATTTCCGGGCGGAAATTCACCGAACCCTGCGATGCGGCCTGGATGGTCACCTGCAGCGTTTTCATCGCCGCCAGCTGCCCATTGGCGACGCTGCCGTCCGTGACAACGAGCGCGACCTCGACCGTGCCGGTGACGCCAGCGGTTGACGTGATGGTCAACGTGCGATTCGCGCCGCTGCCACCGAGCACGAGGCCGCTGTTGTTGAGACGTCCTGCGTAGAATGGAACGGGCGGCGTGGTCGTCGCGGCGACATCGGTGTCCGTGCTGAACGCCTGAAGTGTCAGCGAGCCTGCCGCGGTCTCTGCATCGCCCAGGGTGATCGCGATGGGCGCTGACGCCACGCCTGCTGTGACGGTCACCGTCGCTGGCGCCGTGATGGTGGGCGTGGTGTTATTCGCATACGACAGCACGCCATTGGAGGTGAACCACGCTCGCGTGATGGCATAGATGTCCGCCTGCTTTTGCGCCGCGTCCATGATCGCATGTGGCACGCCTTGATAGAGAAAGAGCTTGTTCGTGACGGCGTGCGCATTGAGGCTCGTCTGCAGATTTTGCGAGAGCGGATTGCTCGTATCCTGCGTGCCGTGAAACATCAGCATCGGAGCGGTGATGCCCACGACTTCGCCCGGAGTCGGTGTGGCGTTCGAAGTTGCCGTTCCGGAGGCCTGCGAGCCACCCGCGCCTTCTACAGCGGCACGAATCGCCGGGTAAAGCGTCGGGTCTTCACCGCAAAAGCCGCCAATGAAGTAAGCACCCATACTGTGACCGAAGATCGCGGTTCGCGTCGCATTCACTGTCGGCACATCGGCGAGAATTTTCCGGCAGGCACGCGCGATGCGACTGTTCTCCGGGCAATAGCCTTCATTGCTCGATGTGCCGCCACCTGCGCCCGCGTGCGAGAGCTGCGGGACGATGCAGTAGTAGCCCCACTGCACGAAATTGGCGGCATGGACCGCGTTGAAGTTCGACGCGCTGCCTCCTTTGCCGTGGCAAATGATCACCGCCTGGCCTGTCGCGGCAGCAGTCGTCGGTTTGCGAATGTAGCCCGTCACGACCGCTCCGGCGTCGTCCGGATCGTCATACGTGAAGCTGTTGTCCGCCGTGTTGAACGTGAACCCCGGCAGCGTCTGCGCGTGCAAGGCGGCCGTGGCGATCCACATGAGCGCGATGGTGACGATGGCAGTCTTCATGGCCTATTTGGATTGGAGGACGCCGTTTTTCTCAAACCACTCGCGAATCAGCCGGAAGACGTCCGTGCGCATCGTTTGATCAATCGGATGATTCTGCCCGTCGGCGACGAGGCGATCATTCGGCACCTTGTTCTTGTCTAGAATGCGCTTCAGCGCCTCCGACTGCGAGGGACGCACGGTCGTGTCATCGGCGCCGTGCATCATGATGAAGGGCGTGCGAATCTTTGCGGCTGCAGCTTCACTCGGCGCTGGAAATCCGTCCTGGGGAGCCACGCCGCTGCCGGTGATGGCGCAGGCCTTCAGCAGTCCCGGCTCCGCTGCGGCGAGACCGATCGTCACAAAACCACCCATGCTGTGCCCGTAGGCGGCGATGCGCGTGCCATCCACCTCCGGCATCTGTTTGAGCAGTTCGATGCACGTTTTCGCCCTCCGCAGGTTCTCCGCGCTCGCGCCGAAGTTGCCCATGTCACGCGATCCCTTGGCGCGCTGCTCGCCCGCCGCACGGGCGTTGTGCGTGTAGTCCGGCGCGATGCACACGCAGCCCCACTGCACCATCTCACGCGCCTTCATCATGCCGAAACTCTGCGCCGCACCGCCGAGACCATGACTGATGAGCACCGCGGGAAACGGCCCTTTGCCCTGCGGCTTCAAAAGGACGCCGCTCATCTCGAAATCGCCATCAACATAGGTCCAGTGATCACGCTTGAGTGAAAACTTGCCCGGCAAGTCGGCGGCACGTGCGCTGACACACAAAGCGAAGGCGAGGAGCAGCATCTTCATTGGAGTCAGGGAGCATTGGATTCGAGCAACGCGAGCGCTTCATCGAGCGACCGCATCGCCTGCTGGTGCCAGCGGCGCTCGGCGTTGCGCTGGAACTCGTTCCATGCCGCAACGACTCGCGCGGTGTCCTTTCCCTCCGCTTTCCATCGCGCGATGCCGTCTCGCACGCGCTGGAGTTTGTCGCGAACACGCTCGCCATCGCCGGGAAGCGTGGGTTGAGCTGACTTGAGAGCGAAAGCCTTTGCCTGCTGCTCTGCGGTGAGCACCGACTTCGCCAGCAGAGTCTGTCGGAGGCGCAGCACCTTCACCTTGCCCTCCAGGGCGTCGAGTTCCGCATACTTCGCCAGCACGGCGGCCTCGTCGGGTTTTGGCGCGGCCAGCAGAGCGATGAGTTCGCCCTCGGTCGCGTGCATTTTTCCCTGCAACGGGCGCATCTCGGCCTGGATGGATGCGATGCCCGAGTTCAAACGATTGCGCTGCGAGCCATCGAGTCCCAAGGCAGCGCTGTTGGGCAGCACAACCTCGGGCGGCAGCATCTTCTCGATCAGCGATGCAGCTGACTGTGCGCGCACCGACATGGCGGACAAAAGGCAGATCAGGATCAAAGACGCGGTTTTCATGGCTTGAGCAGTTGATTGATGTCGCGGGTAAGGCTGTCGATCTCCGCATCGCCACCATCGGCGAGCAGCGAGTCGGTGGGCGTGGTCCAGACCTCGTCGTCGAAGAGCACGGTGAGCTGCGCGGGCTGCTCATGCGGACGCATCCACATCAGAGCTGCAGCCACCACGCAGGCTGCCAGCACGCCGGTGGCCCATGCTAGCCGGATTGGACGGTGGATCGATCTCGGCATCAGCACGCGATCGAAGGACGGCGCGCGCCGCTGCTCGTCGTCACGAAGTTCATGGAGGCGGTCGTTGAGGTTCATGAGTCGTCGGGGTTGAGTTGAAGAAGCTGGCGGAGCTTTTGTTTCCCGCGTTCGTAATGCTGCCGCGCGGAGCCGGAGGAGATGCCCATCACGGCGGCTGCGTCGTCGAGCGACAGATCGTGGAAGAAGACTAGACGCAAGGTTTCAGCCTGGCGCGCAGGAAGGGATCGGAGCGCCGCGCGCACTTCATCGCACCGCTCGCGCCTCGCCAGTGCCTCGTCCGCCAGCGGTCTGTGATCCGTGATTTCCGCCGCAAGCTCGATTCCCGCAAACCGCAGCCATCTCCGCACGCTCCATCGCTGATGATCGAGCGCTGTGAAGCGGATCACGGAGAACAGCCAGGTCTTGAAGGCCGATCTGCCGTCGTAGCGTGCTCGTTGGTCGAGGACTTTGTGATAGCTCATGTGCAACACCTCCTCCGCCGTGCCGGCCTCGCCGTGACAACACGCCAGCGCCCAGCCCCAGCACTCCGAGTGGAGCGCCGCGAGCCGGTTACAAAGCGAGTTTTCATCCGTGGCGCCGGGCATTCATTGCAGAACTTGGTTCATCAGCATGAGTCGCGCGGATGAAGGCAATGTGTGACACGTCCTGAAAAAAATTCGGCCGGCAAGCATCCCCGTTGAGAAACCGTCCGGTCGGCCGTTATGACGGCAGCATGAAAACCGCGCTTCTGTTGCTCCTCCTAGCCGCCTCGGTGCTTGGCGCCGAGCCTTTCATTGAAAAGCAAAACCTCTTCACCGTCGGTGACGATCCGGCGTTCAACATCTACCACATCCCCGGCATCGTCGTGACCGCGAAGGGCACGGTGCTGGCGTGGTGCGAGGCGCGCAAAGGTGGCGGCGATTGGTCGGACATCCGCATCCTGCTGCGTCGCAGCACCGATGATGGCAAAAAGTGGAGCGCACCGGCGAGCATCGTGAACGTGGAGGGACCGAAGGAGAAGAATCCGTTCGCGCTTCAGGTGAAGAATGTGAAGAAGGATGATGTGACCTACAACAATCCGGTCCTCATCGCGGACAAAGACGGCACGGTTCACATGCTCTTCTGCCTCGAATACATGCGCTGCTTCTATCAGCGCAGCACGGATGATGGCGTCAGTTGGAGCAAGCCGGTGGAGATCACGAGCACGTTCGATTCCTTCAAGAAAGACTACGACTGGAAAGTGCTCGCGACGGGTCCCGATCACAGCATCCAGCTCAAGACCGGCCGCCTTGTGGTGCCCGTCTGGCTCTCCACCGGCACGGGTGGGAATGCGCATCGTCCGAGCGTGACGTCGACGATTTACAGCGATGATCAGGGCAGCACATGGAAGGCGGGCGACATCGCGGTGCCCTGCACGGACGAGTGGATCAATCCGAATGAGACCGTCGCGATCGAACTCAACGATGGTCGTGTGATGCTGAACGTGCGCAGCGAATCAAAGGCGCATCGTCGCCTCGTTACTATCAGCAAAGATGGCGCGACCGGATGGAGCACGCCAAAGTTTGACGATGCCCTGCTCGAACCGATCTGCATGGCCGGCATCGTGCGCTACAACCACGATGGCAAGAGTCTGATCCTGTTCTCCAACCCCCACAATCTCGAGAAGGAGAAGGGCAAGGCCGAGCCGGGCAAAAACCGCGACAGGAAAAATGTCAGCGTAAAGATCAGTCGTGACGAAGGCCGGACGTGGCCCGTGAACAAAAGCATCGAGCCAGGCGCGAGCATGTATTCTGACATCGCCGTCACGCACTCCGGCACCATCCTCTGCTTCTATGGCCGCAGCGGCGACAACAAGGGCCTCGCGGCCTTTGCCGGCGGCCGCCTCACCCTCGCGCGGTTCAATCTGGAGTGGTTGACTGCCGGCCCGCTGAAGTGATCGCGCCATGAACGCCGTGAAAGGAAGTGAGCCGGAAGTACTGGAGATGCCGTGGGGCACGCTCACATGGCATGTCTCGCGCGCACTGGGCAATTCGGCGGTGATGACCTTTGGCCGCGCCACGATCCGCCCCGGCATGAAGAACCCGCGCCATCGTCATCCGAACTGCGACGAAATCCTCCATGTGATCACCGGCAGCATCGAGCACTGGCTCGGGGAGGAAAGTTTCATCCTTCAGGCCGGCGACACGATTTCCATTCCCGCCGGCGTGTGGCATCAGGCACGCGCGCTCGGTGAGGCGGAAGCGGTGATGGCCATCTGCTTTTCCTCGGCCGACCGGGAGACTGAAATCGATGAGGAACGGCCGCGTTAGCGGTGACCGCAATCCCGGCGTGAGGTGCCGCGGACTCCGGCAGCGGTATTCGGAGCCGGCCGGACCGGGTGACGGGGGCGGTGAAGAAAAAGGAATTTCCGGCTTGCCCTTTCCGGTCAAAACGAATAAGCCCTTGGCATCGGGAGATCCCGCTCTCGCGTCCAATACACCAACCACACCCATACCTCTGCAATGAAAACACTCGCATCCCTCCTGTTGATCATGGCGTCATCCGCTTTCGCGGGAACCCCATATGCCAAGAATCCGAAAGCCCCGGCCCTTCCGCCGCCGGACTGCCCGCCCATCAGTTACAGCTATGCCGAGCTGGGCTACATCCACCAGCAGCTCGACCACCTCGGGCACGCTGACGGTGCGTTCCTCGACCTGAGCCACACGCTCGTGGACAAGCTCTTCTGGGAAGGCTCCGCCACCATCACTGGCGGCGACGTGGATTTCCAGAGCTACGGCACCGGACTCGGCTATGCCATCCCGTTCGTCAAGCACTGCGACTTCGTGGCCCGCACTGGCTGGAGCTACTCGGACTCGAACCGCGCCGGTGGCGAACATGAGTGGTACCTCAGCCCGGGCATTCGCGCGCTGGTGACTTGCGATCTGGAGTTCTATGCGAAGGCCTACTACCACGTTTCTGAGGACGAGAACACTTGGTCCGGCGGCGTTGGCTTCGTGTACGCAGTCACCCCGAATGTCGGCCTCGATCTCGGCGGTGCGATCGGCGAAGACGGCGACTGGCATGCCCAGTTCGGCATCCGGTACAACTTCTGATCTCGCAGCGCGGCTGAGAGCCTCGAATCCCACGCCAGTCCGGTTCGCCGGGCTGGCGTTTTTCGTTTCGGAGGCGAGACTCGCCTTCGGACAGCATTTACGCACATGTCCACCGCCACGCCGCCGGGTGTGGCGCTGCCACCGGCATTCACTCCCGGTCTGAATCGTCCTGGCTCTCCCCGCATCCTCCTCCGCCTGGCGTCTCCACGCGGATACGATCGCCCGGTCGGACGACGATGCTGCAGCCGGGCGGCAGTTCCAAGACGTTGTCTTTCGAGATCAGGGTCTGCCTGCCCGGAGCGCCGTCGCCGCCACCGCCGAGTCCGAACGGCCCGCTGGTCCGATGCTGCGTGAGCAGCGAGACGGTGAGAGGCGCGAGAAACTCGAACTCGCGCACGACACCGTCGCCGCCGCGCCACCGGCCCGCGCCACCGGAGCCGCGGCGGATGGAAAACTCGCGCAACCGCACGGGGTGGCGCTGCTCGATGATCTCCGGGTCGGTGATGGCCGTGTTCGTCATGTGCGTGTGCAGCGCGCTCGCGCCGGCGTAGCCCGGGCCCGCTCCCGCGCCGCCGGCGATCGTTTCGTAGTAGCCAAAACGCGCGTCGCCGAAGAGCAGATTGTTCATCGTGCCCTGGCTGCATGACTGGAGCCGCAGCGCTTTGATCAAAGTGTCCACGAGCCGCTGGCTCACTTCGACATTGCCGCCGACGACAGCGGGATCACATGACGGATCGCCGCTGAAAGCGGGGTTGAGCAAGGAGTGCGGCAGAATGATCTCGACGGGTTCCATCAGCCCCTCGTTCAGCGGCAGGTCCTGCTGGAGCAGAAGGCGCAGCACATAGAGCACGGTGCTATGCACGATGGCGGTGGTCGCGTTGAGATTGCCGCGATGCGTGGGCGACGTGCCGGTGAAGTCGATGCGGAGGCAGGGGCAGCCGTGCGGCGGATGCGGCGTGGACGGCGGATGGTGACGGGCGGAAAGTCTGACGCGGATGACTGAGCCATCGTCAAGATGTTCCTCGGCTTCGCAGTCGGGGATGGCACTGATTCGCGCGCGCATGACTCGTGCGGAGTCATCGAGGATGGCGCTCATCATGGCGCGCACGCTGCCGTTGTGCGTCCCGTCTTCGCCGCCGTCACGAGCCAGCGCACGCAGGCGCCCTGCGCCGAATAGATTCGCGGCGAGCTGGGCGTGAAGGTCGGCGAGATTGTCGGCGAGATTGCGGGTGGGAACGGGACCGGCGGTGAAAAGCCTCCCGATCTGCGCGAAGCACGATTCACCGGCGCGGATGAGGTGCTGAGGCTCGATGACGGTGCCTTCCTCGATGAGCCGCGTGGCATCCGCCGGCATCGATCCGGGCGTGATGCCGCCGATCTCCGCGTGATGTGCGCGGTTCGCCACGAAGCCGATGAGCTGCGTGGCGGCATCGTCGAAGACGGGCGTAATGAGCGTGATGTCCGGAAGATGCGAGCCGCCGAAGGCCGGGTGATTCGTGATGATGGTGTCGCCATGGGCGAGGGCGGGAAATGCCTGCGCGCAGGCGCGCACGCAGACCCCGAGAGCGCCGAGATGCACGGGGATGTGCGGCGCGCTGGTGACGAGGCGGCCGCCGGCATCGAGCAGCGCGCAGGAGAAATCGAGCCGCTCGCGGATGTTCGTCGAGATGGCCGTGCGGCAGAGCAGCGCGCCCATTTCCTCCACGATGGCATGGAAACGATGGCGGAAAATATCGCGGGCCAGCGAGGTGGCCGGTGATGGCTGATGAGCCGCGCGTTCTGCATCGGGCGCGGTGGATTCGAGATTGAGAATCCAGCCGAAACCGGCGGTCTGCCGCGCCCGCCAGCCGGTGCCGATGACAAGGGTGCTGAAGGCATCTTGGATGAGAGCAGGGCCCAAGGTGGGGGCTGGTATTTGCTGAAGTCCGGGCTGCAGCCCGTCAGGCCTGGGGGACAAAGGTGAAGCGTGAGCTTGTCCTCCACGCGGACTTTCCTGACCACCCGAGGACGGGACAGCAACGGCTTCGCTCGCCGCGCGGACGGAGACTCGGAGGGAGACGAGCTCGATGATGCGGTCCTCCGCCGGTGCATAGCCAAACAGGCGCTGATAGGCGGCGCGGTACTCGTCACGCAGCCGCGACGGATCGGAGACTTGAACTTGGAGCGGCAAGTCCTGACCGCGAAGTCGGAGCTCGGCGAGCACATGCGGAGCATCACAAGCCCCGTGCGGGACGCCGTCCCGCATGAGCGCCGCACGCGCTTCGTCGGCCACCGAAGCGATCACCCCGGGCAGCGACGGCACTGCCTCATCGAGCGGCACGAGCATCTGCCGCTGGGCAAAGCACTCCGGCAGCGCCTGATGAAGTCCGACGGCGCTGAGGATGCCTGCGTGCCGCGGCACGAGCACGGTGGTGATGCCGAGCCGCGCGGCCAGCGCGCACGCGTGTTGCGGGCCGGCGCCGCCGAACGCGAGCAGCGCATGACCGGCAGGATCGTATCCCTCGGCCACGGAGATGCGCCGGATGGCATCGGCCATCCGCTCGATGGCGAGATGAAGAAATCCGTGGAGAAGCTCATCAGCGCCGATCTCCTGCCCGCGCGCGGCTATCATCTCGCGGCGCAGATCTTCGAGCCGCGCGCGCGCCGCCTCCGCATCCAGAGGAATCGGCGCCTTCTCCGGATCGAACCGGCCGAGCAGCAGGTTTACATCCGTGATGGTCAGCGGGCCGCCTTTGCCATAGCACGCGGGACCAGGGTGCGACCCGGCGCTCTCCGGGCCGACCGCGATTCCGGATGGCGTCCATTTGCAAATGGAGCCGCCACCCGCGGCGACGGTCTCGATGGCCACGCACGGCGCGAGCAACGACATGCCTGCGATCTGTTGTGAGAAACGGTAGCCCGGCCGCCCGTCGATGCGCGCGACATCCGTGCTGGTGCCGCCCATGTCAAAGCTGATGATGCGTGTGAAGCCCAGGTCTCGCGCTGCATTCGCGGCGCCGATCACGCCACCGGCGGGGCCGCTGAGGAGGAGATCCTTCGGCTTCACTTCGATACGGGAAGTGAGGCCGCCGGCGCTCGTCATGACGTGGAATGACGAAGGACGAGTGACGAAGGGTGACCGGGGCCGCGTCGCTTCTTCCCGTGACGCACGCCCGAGCAGAGACGCGGCGACGCCGTCGAGAAAGGCATCGACCGGGCCGGTGAGGCAGGCGTTCGCCACCGCGCTCTGCGCGCGCGGCAGGATTTTCGTGAACGCGGCGATCTCGCACGACAGCGTGACGTGCTCAAAGCCCGCCCCGCGAAGGATGGCACCGGCGCGCTGTTCGTGATCCGCATTCGCATGGCTGTGCAGGAAGGCCACGGCCGCGTGGCGGATGCCCGCGGCGACGAGTGATGCGGCAGCCGCGTGCACGGCCTCTTCATCGAGCGGCGCGAGCACCTGGCCGCGTGCATCCAGGCGCCCGGCAATCTCGACGACCGATTCGTAAAACACGGGCCGCGCTTCATGGCGCAGTGCAAAGAGATCCGCGCGCCGCTGGTCGCCGATCGCGAGCAGATCGCCGAAGCCTTGCGTGATGAACAAGGCCACGCGCGAGATTTTGCGCTCGAGCAGTGCATTGGTCGCGCGCGTGGTGGCGAGCCGGAACTGCACCGGCGGAAACTCGCCGCCCAACGCCGTGCCGGTGAGCAGCCGGGTGGCGAGGACGGGTGCCTCCTCTCCGGTCGTGAGTTCCGCGATCGCTCCGGGAGCGTGCCCGGGAGGGAATGCGCGGTCGAACTCTAGAAGCAGGCCGGACCCGTCGCTGCCCGATGCCACCACGGTCCTCGCATCATCCGGCGCATCAGCGGGCCGCATTTTGAATCCGACAAAGAAGCCGCGCGGCATCTTCCACGGGTCGTCGAGCCGGAGCGCGGCGCCGTGCGGTCGTGCGGTGATGCGTGCGCGCAAGCAGCCGGAGGAGAGCACCTTGCAGCGCAGTTCCGCTCCGGCGGGCGTCACGGCGTAGCAGTCGGTGAAGGTGCCGCCGGTGTCAGCCGAGATGCGCCACATCACATCACTTCACGTTCACGGGCGACATCATGATGTTCGGGATGTGCCGCGTTTCCATGAGGGAGTCGAGATAGGGGGAATTGTCCACGGGCTTGAAGATGACCTTGGCCTTCTCGATCCACTCCTTGGCGTCGTCCTCCTTTTTCTGCGCGAAGGCAATGGACGCCTTAGCAAAGTAGTAGGCCGGCGTGTCGTCCATGAAGGTGAAGTGTGTTTTGAGCGTGGCGTTCGCGGCGTCGATCTTGCCCTGCTCGGCCTGGCTGATCAGCACCTTGAAGACCACGAGATGGCGCACGCCAATCTGCAGCTTCGGGAAGTCCTTCAACAGGGCGGCAAATCCGGCCTCGGACTCCGCGAACTTTTGTTTGACGAAGAACAGCTCGGCGAGGTTGAACTTCGGGGCGAGGGCCGTCGGCGCGAGCACCTGGGCTTTCTCGAACTGCTCCTGCGCCTTGTCAAAGTCGCGCACCGCCGGCACGAGGTAGATGGCGCCGCGGGTGTTGAAAATGTTCGGATCCTCCGGCGTGAGCTTCTCAGCCTGGTCGAGCTTTGCCAGCGCGTCGAAGTAGCGGTGCCGCCCTTGCAGATCCTGGGCCTCGCCGAGGAGCTTCTGCACGTCGGTGTTTGCGGCCGGTCTGAGCGGCGGTTCCTCGGTCTTCGCTTTGGGCCTGGCCGGACGGCTGTCGCTGCTCACATCCACCGTGCCCTGGGCGTTTCCGGCTCCGGCCACGCCGAGGCAGAAGACTCCGCAGACGAGCGCGGCCCGGTTTGAGAACGTTGGCTTCCTGATCATGACGCAATGCTAGGCCGTGCCCTGGGCGAGGCAATAGCGAAAACGGGAATCCTCCCGCCCGACGGCCTCACAGTGCGCAAAGAATGGTTGAATCTTGACCCTCCACGGCTCGTATTGATTTCCGCAAACACATGAACACCATGCTCAAACACACCATCTCCTCGGTCACGCTGGCCGCTGCGTTGTCCGCCGGAATCCACACTGTCAGGGCGGCGGATGTGACGGACTCGTTCCTCGTCATGTTCAAGCCGCTGCCCGCCGAAGCTGTCGTGCCGGACAATGAACTCACCCAGGCGCGCACCGATCTCGGCCGGATGCTCTACTTCGACAAACGCATGTCGAAGAACCAGCAGATCTCTTGCAACTCATGCCACGTCCTGGACAAGTACGGCACGGACAACGCAGCCTTCTCCACCGGCCACAAGGGCCAGAAGGGCGGACGCAGCGCGCCCACCGTCTTCAATGCGGCGCTGCACATCGCCCAGTTCTGGGATGGTCGCGCGCCCTCCGTCGAGGAGCAGGCGAAAGGTCCCGTGCTCAACCCCATCGAAATGGCCATGCCGGACAAGGAGCACGTCATCAAGGTCATCAAATCCATCCCCGGTTACGCGGAGCTTTTCGCCAAGGCATTCCCCGATGACAAAGACCCGGTCACGTATGACAACTTCGGCAAGGCCGTCGGTGCCTTCGAGCGCAAGCTGCTCACCCCCTCGCGCTGGGACGAGTTTCTGAAAGGAAAGAAGGATGCCCTGACCGATGCGGAGAAGAAAGGCTTTGAAACCTTCGCCAGCGTCGGCTGCGTCACCTGCCACAATGGAGCGGCGGTCGGCGGCCACATGTATCAGAAGCTCGGCCTCGCGAAGCCGTGGCCCGGCCTGAAGGACAACGGGCGCTTCGAGGCCACGAAGCTCGAGCAGGACCGGTTCTTCTTCAAGGTGCCCAGCCTGCGCAACATCACCGAGACCGGCCCCTACCTGCACGATGGCTCCGTCGCCAAGCTCGGCGACATGGTCAAAAAGATGGCCGAGCACCAGCTCGGCAAGGAAATCACCAACGAGCAGTGCGGCCAGATCGTCACCTTCCTCAAAGCACTCAAGGGCGACCTGCCGGCCGACTACATCAAGGAGCCGAAGCTCCCAGAGAGCGGCCCCAAGACGCCAAAACCTGATCCGAGCTGAACGGCGTCTCGGCTCCAAGTCACGAAATAACGAAGGGCGGATCACACGATCCGCCCTTCGTATTTCCTGGCGGTCGCGCGGCAGTTCGTTTGATACCCGGCCTGAGCCGGTTACGCCGCGATGTTCTCCGCTTGCTTGCGCTTGCTCGAACTTGCATCGAATCCACGGCGCATTCGAGCCGACCGAAGACGGTGCCCTTGAACTGGCGCCTGGCGCACCCGACGGCTTGTTCGTCCGTCCAGCTCGCTACTTCGCGGCCACGTAGTCCACCACGCACACCTTGTCGAGGATGGGCCGCAACAGCGTGCCAAACTCCTTGTGCGCCGGATGTGGCAGGTACACATCCAGTCCGGCCTTGTCCTTGAAGGTCACGAAGAAGCAGTGCGTGTAGCCGTCATTCTTCCCCTCGGGGCTGACATTCGTGCCCCATTCGTAGCCCGTGATCGTGTCGATCTTCGACGGCAGAGCGCGAAATGCGTCCTCCACGCCCTTCACCTGGTCAGGCGTGGCACTGTCCTTGAATTTGAAAAGCACGACGTGGCGGTACACGCCCGTCTGATCGGCGGCGGTTGCGGAGGAACTCATGCCCGCAGTGATGGCGAGGGCTGCGGTGATGCACAAGATGAAAGAGCGGAATGACATGGTGATGGGGTGGTGGGTCGTGTGTTGCGAGTGATGGCTTGTGAGGGCCGCCACGATGGTGCGTGGCACGGTGATCGAGTCAATGCCCGGCAGACGTTTGTGTTGGAGCGCAGCCACCGCGCTGTTCATCGCCTGATACATGACCGACAACCCATAACCCGTCACCGATCCCCCCATGCACATCTGGGACCTACACTGCCACCTCTCCGGCGTCACCGGCCTCACGCCCGAAGAGCGCTTGTCACAACTCCTGCGCCATGCCGACCGCGTGGGCATCGAACGGCTGTGCGTGTACATGGGCATGAAGTGGTCGCAGGACCCCTCGCCAGACGATCTCGTGAAGCAAAACGACGAGGTGCTGCGTGCCATCGCAAAACATCCGGACCGTGCCTTCGGCTTCGTTTACTTGAGCGCGAAACACATCGAGCGCAGCCTGGCCGAGCTGGAGCGCTGCGTCGCGCACGGCCCCATGGTCGGCGTGAAGCTCTGGGTTGCCCGGCACTGCGACACGCCGGAGATCGATCCCGTCATCGCGCGTGCCGCCGAATTGAAGGCCGTGATCTTCCAGCACACATGGTTCAAGACCGGTCCGAACTATCCTGGCGAATCCACGCCCGACGATCTCGTCACGCTGGCGAAGCGCCATCCACACGTACCCATCATCTGCGGCCACACCGGCGGCAATTGGGAGCTGGGCATCCGCGCCATTCGCTCGCAGAAAAACCTCTTCGCCGATCTCGCCGGCAGCGATCCCACCGCCGGCTACACCGAGATGGCGGTGCGTGATCTCGGCGCGGACCGCATCATCTACGGCAGCGACTGCGGCGGCCGCTCCTTCGCCAGCCAGCTCGGCAAGGTGCACGGCGCTGACATCAGCGATGCCGACAAACAGAAAATCTTCCGCGACAACCTCCGCGGCTTGATGCTGCCCATCCTCAAACAGAAAGGAATCCAGGCATGAAACGCCGCTCATTCATCGCTCACGCCGCAGCCGTTGGAAGCTCTGTTGGAGCCCCGGTTTTAACCGGTCATCTGAGAGCGTCCGAGCCGGCTGAAGCCGGGACCCCGACGACTTCACCAGCGCGCATCATCGACACGAACGTCTATCTGGGAGCGCATCCCTTCCGCGAGTCCATCACCGCGAAGCCGCAGGCATTTGCGCTCAAACTGGCGGATCGAAAAGTCAGCGAAGCGTGGGCCGGATCTTTTGAAGCCTTGCTCCAGCGTGACATCACCGGCGTGAACGAACGCCTCACCCGCGATTGCAGGGCAGCCGGCGGCATCCTGAAACCCGTCGGCTCCATCCATCCAAAGCTCCCCGACTGGCGCGGCGATCTGGCCCGCTGCGCCGAGCAGCACGGCATGAAGGCGATCCGCCTGCACCCAAACTACCACGGATACGCGCTCGACGATCCAGCGTTCGTCGAACTGCTCGAAGCCGCGGCGGCGAAGAAGCTCCTCGTGCAAATTGCCGCGCAGATGGAGGACGAGCGCACGCAGCATCCGCTCGTGCAGGTGAAGCCCGTCGATCTCAAGCCGCTGGCCGCCGTGCTCAAGAAGCTGCCCGAGGCCCGTGTGATGGTGCTCAACGCGAACCGCGTCATGTCGATGACCGCGCTGGCCGGCACCAAGGTGTGGCTCGACATTGCGATGCTCGAAGGCGTGGGTGGCGTGGAGAATTTGCTCAAAGACTGGCCGCAGAATCGCGTCGTCTTCGGCTCTTTTGCGCCGTTTTTCTATTTTGAGTCCGCCCGGCTGAAGCTGCAGGAGTCCGAACTCACCGCCGCGCAGCTCGCCGCGATCACCGCGGGCAATGCCTCGTCGCTGGCCGGCTGATCACTTCATCAAGCCCGGCAGCGACTGCACACGCCAGGTGCAAAACCCATTCTCCTGCCCCCATTCTCCTGTCATTCTCAACGATGATGACAGGAGAATGGGGGCAGGAGAATGAATTCAACCCATCTAACTCCCGAACTCGGAGGTTTTGCAACAGGCTCATATGTTCACATCCACTCCAGCAACGCCGTCACCAGCGCTTTGGATTGGCTGATCTTGAATTCGGCTCCGGCGGCGAGGCGGACGAGTGAGCCGGTGACGGGGGTGATTTCGAACTCGACCGGCACATCGCCCGGATGCTGGAGGAGCAGGGTTTTCAGCGACTCGAGATCGCTCGTCGTGTGGCGTGCGGCATCGAGTCGGAGGACGAGGGGCTTGGGTTTGGCGGGAGCGGGCTCTTCGGGCGGAGGCTCGGCGGGTTTGGCGCGGGCTTTGCGTTGTTTGAGCGGCTTGACGTCTTGCGCGGTGAGGCTGTTGGTCTCTGAGCGGTCGTCTTTACGGATGCGGGCGCGGATTTCGACGACGTTGCCGTTCTGGATGTGCTCCTTGCATTTCTCGAAGTCGTCAGGCCAGGCGAGTGCTTCACAGGTGCCGGTGAAGTCTTCGATGACGAACGTGGCGAATGCGCGGCCGTCCTTCTTCGTGTACTTCACCGCGACGTTTGAGAGCAGACCGGCGACGTGGATGCTGCCCTTGGTCTCGGTGATCTCTTCAATGGCCGAGAGTGGCGTGAGCTTGGTCGATTCAAAGTTGCCGCGGAATTTGTCGAGCGGATGGCCGCTGACGTAGAAGCCGAGCAGTTCCTTTTCAAAGGTGAGCACTTCGTCCGTCGTCCACGGCGTGACGGCAGGCGTGCCGGCGACGCTCTTTTGCGGTTTTGCGCCGAGATCGAAGTCGTCGAAGAGGCCGCCCTGGCCGGATTTCTTGTCCCGCTGCATCGAGGCGGCCGCTGACAGCACCTGATCAAGCCGCGCGAACATCGAGGCACGATCTTCCTTCGTGAAGTCGAAGGCGCCGGCTTTGACGAGGGACTCGAGCATCTTGCGGTTCACGGAGCGGTTGTCGAGACGCCCGGCGAAGTCCTCGATGGATTTGAACTCGCCGTTTCGCTCGCGTTCCTCGATCGCGGCCTGCACCGCGCCTTCGCCGACGTTCTTGATGGCGGAGAGGCCGTAGCGAATGGCATCAGGCGCCTCGGCCTTCGCGGTCGTGCGCTCGGGCGCGAACTTGAGCAGGCTCTTGTTCACGTCAGGCGGCAGGATCGTGATGCCCATGCGCTGGCACTCGCTCACGAAGTTCGCGATCTTATCGGTGTTGTTGACTTCGTAGCTGAGCACCGCCGCCATGAACTCGACGGGGAAATTCGCCTTCAGATACGCGGTGCGATACGTGACGATCCCGTAGGCGGCGGAGTGCGATTTGTTGAAGCCGTATT
>JAIBCL010000006.1 GCA_019694165.1 Verrucomicrobiaceae bacterium
AGTTCGTGTAATCGCCGATGAGCGCGAGGATGACGACGCGCTGGTGCTTCTTGATCGCCTGCAAAAGAATGCCGGGAATGCCGAAAGGGCAGTCGTCGTAATGGGCGCCGATGGCGAGGATGGTGCGAGTCATGGTGGGAAGTAGCCGAAAGTGGTAGGTAGAACGCTGCGAAAGCGATGGACTCTCGGCGGCGGTGGCGAAAACTTCGCCCCAAGTTTCGAGCACGCGGTCTCGTCGTGCGATCGACAACAGCCCGCCAGTCTCACAATCGGTTCCTCCACAGCCATGAGCACCAGCCCTTCATCCTCAACACTCGCAGCTCTGTTCCTCGCCGCCGGGCTCTCGCTCGGCGGTTACTTTATCGGCAAAGGCATTTCCAATCGCGACGCGGGGTCGCGAGTGATCTCGGTGAAAGGCCTCTCCGAGCGCGAAGAGCCGGCGAGCATCGCGATTTGGACGCTGGGCTACAATGTCACGGGCAATGATCTGCCGGAGATCAATACCAAGCTCGCTGGAAGCACGAAGGCCGTGATGGCCTATCTCAAGACGGCGGGCTTCGACGATGCGGAGCTGTCGCAGCAGCCGCCTTCGATTCGCGATCTGAGTCTTCAGGAGCGCGACAAGGACGCGCAGCCTCCGCCTTATCGCTACACGGCGTCGCAATCCGTGCTGCTGCGCACGAACAAGGTGGACAAGGTGAAGCCTGCGGTCGCAGGCACTTCGGCGCTGATGGACAGTGGCGTGATGCTGAATTCCGGCAACCAGCCAAAGTACATCTTCGATCGTCTCAACGAGGTAAAGCCCGGCATGATCGAGGAGGCGACGAAGAATGCGCGCGTGGCAGGGGAGCAGTTCGCTCGCGACTCCAACATCAAGCTCGGTCGGCTGCGCGATGCCTCGCAGGGTTGGTTCCAGGTGGAAGATCGCGATGAAGCCACGCCCGAGCGCAAAGTCGTGCGCGTGGTGGTCGAGGTGAGGTTTGAGATCGAGTGATCGTCGCAAGCCCCTCACGCCGCATCCACGCCGCCATCTCGATATACCGACGGCGAGACACCCGTGTGTCGTCGAAACCACGCGGTGAAGTGCGAAGCGTGGCGAAAGCCGAGGGCGAATGCGACTTCTTTGAGCGAAGTGTCGTCGGCGAGAATGCGTTCGCGCGCTGAGTCGAGCCTGCGGTTCTCAAGGTAAGCTCGCAGACTGATGCCGAGTTCCTCTTGCAGCAGTTGATCGGCTCGGCGTTGGCCCAAAGGGAAACTGGGCGGCAATTCGAGCGTCGTTTGATGCAGCGGAAGCGCATCGAGCCAGGCGACAATTTGCGAGACACGACTGCGGCGACCTTTTGCGATGCGCGGCTCGGGCTCGATGCCGAGTTTGCGCACTTCCTCGATCCACGCAGCGAACCACGTTTGAAACGCGGCTTCATGCGAGGCCCATGAAGTCGGCGCGCGAGCCATTGGCTTCACGGCCTCGCGAAACGTCACCGTTTTGCGACCGCGATGAACACGGCGAAAAAGCTCAAGCGTGGCAGCTCGCAACTTCGGCGATTTCGCGGCGACGTTCAGTCCGCTGCGGAAGACTGGTCTGCCATCTGGCCACTGGCATCGGAAGCCGACCGACAGCAATCGCGTGCCTGCGGCGAACCATTGTCTCCTCGGTCCCGGTGCAGAGAAGAATGCGTGACCGCGACTCACGATGATCTCTTTTCCGCCTGCGCAGATTCGCGCTTCGCCGCTCTCGACGAAAAACACACCGGCTGGCACCACGATCTCCGACGACCACACTTCCGTCCTCGGCACGAGACCGCGATACACCCACAGCCACTCGCGGTGGAGGCTGCGCCAGGCTTCGGCGGTGATCGTCTCAGGCATCGCGGCAGCTTTGCGGGGGATGTAAGCGATTTCAATCCGGCATAACACAGCGCGGTTGCGTGCGGAGCCGATCCGCTTTTGCTGCGCGGATGAAGCCCAACCTTCTGTCCTTCGTGCTGTCCGCATGTCTCGCCGGTTCACTTTGCTCCGCCGAGCCGCGCAACATCTCCGGCATCTATCCGAGCCTCGCGATGTTCAACAACGAAGGCGAATGCGGCACGGGCGCAGTCGTGCCGTGGGCCGATCGGCTGTGGGTGATCACGTATGGGCCGCATCTGCCGTTCGGATCGAGTGACAAGCTTTACGAGATCACGCCGGAGCTAAAGCAAATCGTGCGACCCGAAAGCGTCGGCGGCACGCCCGCAAACCGGATGATTCACAAGGAGACGCAGCAACTGATCATCGGTCCCTATTTGATCGATGCGCAGCGAAACGTGCGCGTCATTCCGCCATCGCGAATGCCGGGCCGGCTCACCGGCAATGCGCGCAGTCTCACTGATCCTGCGAACAAGATCTTCTACGCGACGATGGAGGAGGGGCTCTACGGGGTGGATGTGAAGTCGCTCGCGATCACGTCGCTCATTCGTGATGGCAACGGCATCAAGAAAGGCTTCACGGTCGAGACTCCGCTGACAAATCTGAGTTCGCTGCTGCCCGGCTATCACGGCAAAGGTCTCTACAGCGGGCAGGGCCGCGTCGTTTACGCCAACAACGGCGACCACGACAAACGCGTGCTCACCGACCCAACGACACCGAGCGGCGCGCTCGGCGAATGGCGGAAGCCCGGCGATGACTGGCAACTCGTGCGGCGGAATCAATTCACCGAAGTCACCGGTCCCGGCGGCATTTTCGGCAGCGAACATCCCGACGCCGATCCGATATGGAGCATCGGCTGGGATGCGAAGTCGCTCATCCTGATGTGCCTCGATGAAGGCAAATGGCACTCCTTCCGCCTGCCGAAAGTGAGCCACAGCTACGACGGCGCGCATGGCTGGAACACCGAGTGGCCGCGCATCCGCGACATCGGCGAAGATGCCTTGCTCATGACGATGCACGGCGCGTTCTGGCGGTTCCCACGCACGTTTTCGGCGAAGGGCCCGAACGGCATCCGTCCGCGCAGTGCATACATGAAAGTGATCGGCGACTTTTGCCGCTGGAACGATCGCCTCGTCTTCGGCTGTGACGACAGCGCGAAGTCCGAGTTCCTGAACAAGCGCAAAGTCAAAGGCGGCATCGACAGCGTCGGCCAGTCGCAGTCGAATCTCTGGTTCACGTCCCCCGACACGCCGGACAAGCTCGGCCCCGCGCACGCGAGCGGTGCCGTGTGGCTGCACGACAAAGTGAAGTCCGGCGACGAGTCGGAACCGTTCCTCGTCGCGGGCTGGAAGCATCGGCACATTTGGTTCATCAACCACGGCAAGACGCCCGCGAAATTCTCTGCCAATGGCACGGTAGCCAAGGTGTCGCCCGGTGAGTCAGCAAACGTGGACATCACGACGAAAGACGAGTGGCTCAAGGTGAAGTCCGAAGGGGAAAGCGACGACGTGAGCGTCGTCATCACGCTCACGAACGGCGACTCGCGCAGCGACGACTCCGATCCCATCTTCGACGGCATCGCGCGCATCGATGACCAAAGCGCGCACACCGGCATCTTCCGCCTTCGCGGCGAGAACAAGCGCACACTCGGCTTCGCATCTGACGCTGGCTATTACGAGATGGGCGGTGATTTGAAACTGGCGCGAGTCGATGACGCGAAAGCCGAGGAGTACGTGAAGACGAAGGTCGCGATTCCGAAGAAAGTCGTCACGCTCGATGAGGCCAGCGTGCTTATCGTCGATGATCGCGGCCGTCGCTGGCGTCTGCCGCGTGCTTCCGCCGATTACGATGCGGCTACCAATGCGGGCGAGCTGCGCATTTGCCGCGAAGTCGCCACCGAACGCGACATGCTGAGCGTGTGCGGCACCTTCTTCGAGCTGCCTGCCGAGAATGCCGATGGCTTCGCGAAGCTCCGCCCGATCTGCTCGCACGATCTCCGCGTCACCGACTACGGCGCCTGCCGCGGCCTCTTCATCATGAGCGGCATCAAGCCCGACGCTCCAGCCGGCGATCACATCATCCGAAGCGACGACGGCAAAGCCGCCCTATGGGCCGGCGCGATCGATGACCTCTGGAAGCTCGGCAAGCCACACGGCAACGGCGGCCCATGGAACAACACCCAAGTCAAAGCCGGCGAGCCGAGCGATCCTTATCTCATGTGGGGTTACGACAAAAAGTCGATCACGCTCTCGCACAGCGCGAAGACTCCGGTCGAGATGAAGATCGAGCTGGATGTGACCGGCACCGGATTGTGGTGCGTGGATCGGACGATCTCGGTGCCGGCTGGTGGTGAGATGCGTTATGAGTTTCCGGCCAGCGTTTCAGCACGGTGGGTGCGTGTGACGGCGAACGCGGACTGTTCAGCGACGGCGGAATTTGTTTATCGCTGAGATCAGCGGGCAGCTCTTGTCGCGGCTTCGAGTTTCTTTGGGTCTTGTGGGTCTCTTCGGTCCCTTCATCGGACGGGGAGAGTACGGAACACCTCGCCGGAAGGACGGAAGGGACGAAGGGGACGGAATGGACGCAATCTGCGAAGACGGTCTACTTCATGCGAGCCTTCCGGTATATGCATACTGATAACATATAGACCAAATCACCGGAGCGGAAGACGGGATACTCCTCGCCGAGATCGAGTTTCATCTGCGACTGTGCGCCGGGCGAGGTCTCGCCAAAAGGCGGTGGCTGGCCGGTAGTCGTGGTGCGGAAGACATAGTCCACGAAGACCTTGTCCGATCCGGTCGGCCGCAGCGAACCTACCAAGTCCATCCACAGGCCTTTCCCATCGGCGGGGTTGGATTCGCCGCGAAACTGCGGCGATCCCGTGATGACGGACATCTCGCCGCAAGGTGTCTGCGCGCCGGATTTCAACACGCGCACAGACACCAGATAGTTCTCGCGCAGAGACGCCGCCGGCTGGTCGATTGCACTGACTGCCGGCGTGCAGGCAGTCAGCAGGACGAGGGACAGCAGTTGTTTCATTGTGTTCACGGAGACAGGTTCTCGCATCCACTGCCTATCGAAGCGCAAGAGGTGTGTGCAGAGCAATCAAAAAATGAGCGGGCGCAAAGCGCGCGCCGTCGATTCATTTGGGCTCGAAGAACCAGAAGGCGTAGCCACTCACGTCCATCTCCTCTTTGCGCATGCGGAAGCACGCGTAGTCGGCGCCCCAGTACGGAATGTGCAGCATCACCTCGCCGCGCTGCCGGTTGTAGCCGATGATCATCGACGTGATGATGGTCGATTCATTCTTCTCTTTCGGCCACTTCTTGCGCTCCGCCTCGTCGCGGGCGGAGGGCAGCTTCGCCTGCGGATCGTTCTTCAGCTCCTTCTCAAAGGCGATGAGCGCGGTGTCGCGCGTCTGCTCCCAGCACCGCCAGACGACGACAGGCCGGCCTTTGTTGATGGCGCGTATCACCTCCTCGATGTCGAGCTTGTCGGAGTAGAGCACGCGCGAGTGGGTTTCCTTGCCGATGGCGTTGTAAAACTTCGCCTGGTCCCAGTCGGTCCGGTCGGGCTGCCAGTTCATCTTCTTGGCCAGGGCGAGGATGTCCGCCGGCCAGTGGAAGTGCTTCTCCAGCACAAGTGCGACGGAGAGCGGGATGTAGTTCCGCACCTCGTCTTCGAGCGGGGGAGCCGGCAGATGGTCCAGCACCACATCACCATTCGGCAGCTTCGCCGGATGGAGTGCATCGGCCTTGCCGTCGGCCCTGTCGGATGGCGGTGTCGGAGTATTCGCGTGTTCGTCGGCCCACTGCCTGGCAAATTCTTGGTCTTCTTTGCTCAGCTTCGCAAGCGGCACGGGCGAGTCCTTGCCGTTGATGTTTAAGATCACCATCCCGCCTTCCACGCGCCATTTCTGGACTTCGATCTTGCGGCCGGTTGTGTCCGTCCACGTCCGCGCTTCGCAGGGGGCGGCGCAGGCGAGCAGGGCGGATGTGACGGGAAGCAACAGGAGTGCGGACAGTTTCATCGGGAACGGGGGGATAAGCTGTTCCGGTGGCGGGCCAGCGTGTCACCGAGCGTATGAAACCGCCGGGTGAAAGGCAATGCCGGAGTGGTCGCGGTCTCTCGATTAAATGCTTTGCCATCTTGGCGCCGGCCTGTGCATGTTGACGGCATGAAACGTCCCCCTTTGCGGCACCTGCTGCTGCCGATCTTCGGCGGCTTGTTTCTGACGTCATCGCTCGATGCGCAACTGTCGCGACCCTTTGGAATCCGGATCGTGGACGAGAAAACCGGACGCGGCGTGCCGCTGATGGAACTGCGCACGGTAAACGACATCCGCTGCGTGACGGACAACGCGGGCTGGGCTGCGTTTTACGAGCCGGGTTTGATGGATCGCGAGGTCTTCTTCTGGCTCAGCGGGCCGGGCTACGACATGGAGAAGGATGGTTTCGGATTCAAAGGCGTGCGCCCCACGCCGCGCTCGGGTGGGACGGCGACCTACAAGGTGAAGAACACAAACATCGCCGAGCGCATCGGGCGTACCACGGGGCAGGGGATCTACCGTGACTCCGAGCTGTTGGGGCTGCCGTGCCCCGTGCCGAATCTCATGGCGGAGGTCATGGGCCAGGATTCGGTCCAGGCCGTGCCGTATCGCGGCAAAATCTTCTGGCTCTTCGGTGACACGAACAACCCTCAGTACCCGCTGGGGAACTATCAAACGACCTGCGCCACTTCTCCCCCCGGCGCAGATCCCGAGAGGGGCCTCGTGCTCGACTATTTCATGGACCCGCAGAAGCCCGGCCGCCTGCGCCATATGATGCCGCATCCGGAGCATGGCGCGATCTGGCTGTTCGGACTGCTCACAGTGCGTGACGACAAAGGCGGGGAGGCATTGGTCGCGCACTACGGCAGGCACACGGGACTGAGCGATCCACTCGACCACGGCGTGTGCCGCTTCAACGACGCGAGGGGCGTCTTCGAAAAAGTGGTGGAGCTGGACGCAAACGAGAAGTGGCGCTTCCCGCGCGGAAATGCGGTGCGTGTGAAGAACGACGAGGGCGACTGGTTCTACTTCGCGCACCCCTTCTGCCACACGCGGGTGAAGGGCGCGCTGGGCGACCTCACCTCTCCGGCCAGTTTTGAAGCGCTCAGGTTCGATGAGGAATCGCGAGCATGGCGCTGGCAGCGCGATGCGCCGGCCACCACCCAGGGGGAGGAGTTGAAACTCATGCTCTCCGGCAAGATGAAGGCGGAGCAGGCGCGCCATCATCTCAAGGATGCCGCGACGGGCAAAGCCGTGAGCCTCCATGCTGCGAGCATTGAATGGAACGCGTGGCGGCGGCGCTGGGTGCTCATCGGCCTGCAAAACGGGGGCAAGGACGACCCCTCGCCGCTCGGCGAAGTGTGGTATGCCGAGAGCAGCGCGCCAGACGGGCCGTGGCGCAAGGCGGTGAAGGTGGCCTCGCATCCACGCTACTCATTCTACAATCCCGTCCACCACGCCTTTCTCGACGGCGAGGGCGGGCGCATCATCTATTTCCAAGGCACCTACTCGCTGGAATTCTCCGGCAACCCCATCGCCCCCGCGCGCTACGACTACAATCAACTGATGTACCGCCTTGATTTGTCAGACGGGCGACTCCAAGGCGCGCATTGATCGGCGGCGCCATCCGCTGCACTTGGCGAGGGACAACGCCTCTGGCTGCACTCGTCATCCAGCCGGTCAGTTGCGGTCGGTTGTGGAAATCCACATGGCCCTGCGGCATGGATATGTGGTGAAACCGATGAAGATACCATCAATCCGCCAACGAGATGACCTGTCTGGCAGCGCTGGCGCAGACCGTCTTTCCATCGAGTTCGTTGCGCTGGTGGTGTTGCTGCTGCTGCCGGCTGTCGGTCACGGGCAGGAGAAGGGTGTGAATCCACGCATGGATCTCGTACGCAAGCTGGATGCCCTGCGGCTGCCGGGCGGCAGTTTCACGGCGTCCGTGACAATCCGCAGGACCGCCGGCAAAGGCGGACAGGCTGAGGTATCGCGCTACACGCAGCAATCACGCAGGCGGGAGGAGGCAAACGGCCGGGTTGTGTTTGACACGCTCGTGCGCTGCATCGAGCCGCCGAAGGATGCTGGGAAGGCGCTGCTGTTTGTGGGTGACGCGTGCTGGTTTCATGCTCCGCACGCGCGGAATGCATCGCGGCTGTCCAGCGGCCAGATCGCGGCACAGGCGCTGGTGGCGGACCTCATGAACTGGAGGTTTGCCGAGGACTTCGATCACACCCTGGCCGGTGTGGAGAGAATCGAGGTCGGCGGTGGCACCCACGCCTGCACGGTGTTGGATTTTACGCCGAAGCCGGGCGTCAAGAACCGCTCCGCGCTGGTGCGTTGCTGGCTTGACGATGAAGGCCGGCCGTGGAAGGCGGAGCATTACACGGCGAGCAAGCGGCTGTTCCGCACGGTGTTGTTCGTGAAATACGCGGGCTTTGTCGATGCAGTGCGCCCGGTGGGCCTGGTGGTCATGAGCACGGGCATTGCCGAGGAGGTGATGCTCAGTGACGCGCGCGAGGCCCGTCCGCCGGAGGAACTTTTTGATCCGAAACGCTGGGTTGATGGCGGGTAGTCGATGTCATCAGTTGTTCCGTCGAAGCCTCATAGTTTTGGCCGTCAACCGTCGACAACCATCCATCCACGATCCTAGTCCTCAACGTACGCAGCCTCAGCTGGCGCTTGCTCCTGATACTCTTCGTAGTCGGTGTTGATGCTCCACAGATCGTGATGGGCACCTTCGGCGATGTTTTGCGCGGCGAGCAGGCCCATCAGGATGCTGTGGTCCTGGTTGTTGTATTTGAACGAACCGTAGCGTCCGATGGCGGTGAGGCGCGGCAGCGAGCGCAGGTGTGCGGTGACGGGCGCGAGCCATTGCTTGTAACCGGTGCGGTAAACCGGATAACAACGCGGCAGGCGCACGACGTGGCCTTCGAGCACATGTGCGTGACCGGGCAGGCCGGTGGCGCTCAACTCGCGGGTGCCGAGCGCGATGAGTTCAGCGTCGGCGGTGCTCCAGATGGCGTCGTCATCATTGCACCAGTACTCGAGTGCGAGGATGGTGTCACGGTGACCCGTGCAGAGATCGGCGCCCCAGTTGCGGAAGTTCGTGATGCGGCCTAGGCGCAGCTTCGGCGTCTGCACGTAAAGCCACTGGTCGGGAAAGAGCGAGGGGTTGTCGATCCGCAGGTACACGAGGATGGTGTTTCGATAGGTGAGCTGGTCGAGAGCAGCGCGGGCGTCCGGTGGGATGGAGTCGAGCGAGCGCACCATCGCTGTGAGCGGCATGGTGGAGACTACGTGGTCGAACGCGCGTGCATGGCCGTCCGTGAAGCGAATGCCGCAACCGTCGCCCGTGACGCCGGAGACCGGCGTGGAGAGATGAACGGCGCCGCCTTTGTCCCGTACGGCGGCGGCCATGCGCCCGTAAATCATGCCGGTGCCTCCGATGGGATGCTTGAACTCATCGACGAGCGTCTTGTGCCGGGTGCGGCCGATGCCGACGGCGCTGAGCACCGCGCCGCCGAGCGAGAATTTCTTGATGCGCTGGGCGGCGAAGTCGGCGTCCAGCTCGTTGCAGGGAATGCCCCAGAGCTTCTCGCTGTAGGACTTGAAGAACATTTCAAACAAGCGCCGCCCGAAGGTGGAGACGATCCAGTCCTCGAAGGTGCAGGCTGGTGGCGCGGCCCTCCGGTTTGCCAGCAATTGCCGCGCGTAGCTCATCATGCACGAGGCGGCGTTGAGCGCTCCCATGTTGCGCAGCGCGTTGGCTGGCCGGAGCGGGTAGTCGTAGAATTTGCCGTCGTAACAGATGCGCGTGAGGCGCTTCACGGTCTTGTAGTCCCCGGCGGCCACCTCGTGCCACACTGCGTTTACCCGCGGGTCTTTGCTGAAAAAGCGGTGAGGTCCGAGATCGACGCGCTGTCCCCACAGATCGATGGTGCGCGCCAGTCCGCCGACGTGCGCGCCGGCCTCGAAGATCTCCACGCGCACGCCTCGCTTCGCCAGCTCGTAGGCGGCGGTGATGCCGGCGGGACCTGCGCCGATGATGCCGACGTTCATTGCAGCACCGCGGATTCGGGTTTGGACTTTTGCAGCACGGGCATCACGAGCATGAGCACCGCGCCCGTCATGAGGACGACGGACGGGAGATTGATGATCCATTTCTCCCGAGGCAGGGCGACCATCACCGCCCAGTTCAACGGCCAGGCTGCGAGCAACAGCCACACAAGCCATGGCTGGCGCCCGTGCGCGAGGACGAGGCCGAACGCGACCAGGTTGAGTATCTGCACGTCGTTGTAGCTGTTCCGCGGAGCGGGTAGAAAGAGATCACCGAGAAACGACCATGCGGCGATGCCGGCCAGCACGATATCATCCGGCTGTCCGCGCGAAGCCCGGAACCACAGCGCCACGAGCAGCACGAGGGTCAGCAGCACAGGCAGTGCGGGCACGATGTCGGCACCCAGCGATTTGAAAAGGGCGAACACAGACGAGTCGGCGAACGGGATGTCACGGGAGAAGTGTGCGAGAGTGTCGATCGACAGCCCCTCCACCTGCGGCGGATAGGCTTGCGGCGGCGGCTTGGGATTGAAGGTGCCGGCACGATACAGGTCCGACCACGTCTGCATGGCGGAATGGTAATCCGACCAGCATGAGGGACTCCAGAGCAAAGGCAGACCCGCACTCAGAACGAGGCCGCAAAGCGCGCCTAGAAGCTGCCCGCGACGGCGCACCAGGACAAAGGGACTGAGCAGCAACAGGAAAGGGGGGCGCAGCGCCACGAGCAGGCCGGCGATGAGGCCCGGAAGAAAGCCGTTGTCATGTTTCGGATGCCTGGTGACGAGGATCCAGCAGGCGAGGATGAAAAGCATGACGACGTAGGCCTGGCCGCGATCCGTGTGATGCCGCCAGGCAACCGTGAACGTGAATCCCGTGACCGTTGCGGCCCACAGCCAGCGCCATCCGCCTTTGGGAATTACCAGCATCCACATGGCGGCCGTCCCGAGCAACATCAGCCATTGTGTGATGAGCCAGATGTACTGGATGTAGCGATACGGCAGCGGCGCGAGCGGAAGATTCAGCATCAGCAGCGTGGGTGTGACGGTGGTGCGCGTAATGGGCAGCGCCGGATTGTTGAATGGATCACACAGTTCCGACGGCTCGGGCAACTTCCATTTGTAGTGAAAGGCGTCGCGATGCGCCGCCATCAGCCGCGCTCCCGTGATGCGGTTGCGCAGATCAATGGAGCCGCCCGCGGCCATCTGTGTGACGTCAGTGCCGAAGCTGGCCACGAGCAGCACGAGCATCAGCACGACGGCGAAAACCGGAACGGCGGACTTCATAGGCGGGCGCGGGGCGCGGAGGGGCTGGCTGGTGTGGCGTTGAGCATTGCTGAAACCGCACAGTGGACGCAGAGGGTGGCGCAGGTGGAGTGTCTCTGCGTACATCGCGCAGCGGTTCAAATCAACGTTTCCCTAAAGCGCTGACGCGAGACGCTCAAACGGAATCTGGGAACGGTCCGTCTTGGCGGTGCATCCGGTCGGAATAGCCGTCCGTGCGGATGCCTTCATGTGCTTGCGGCTGCGTGGGCTTGGAATCTCGGGTTGATTCGGGTGGGCGGGTGTCCTTCGCAGTGGGTTCGCTGGCTTGGCCCTTTCAGGGTCGAAGCCGCCGACGAGACGGGTGCATCGGTGAAACGTTTCCCAAGGTTGAATTGCATTTCCCAGACAAATCGATCACTCGGGCAAGTCGAACTAATAAAATAGGCCTAAATAGCAAAAATTATAGATTTAGTGTTGCAATCATGATTGGATTTTCTATAATTCCAGTAATGCAACGCTCCAAAGCCAATCTCCCAACGACCAATTCGCCCGACAATCTTGGCAGGCGTCCAAAGGGTGCCCAAGGGCAGGCAAGTGTCTCGGTCGACCTCGACAATGAATGGGCCTACCTCAAGACGCAGGGTGTGAACGAATGGACCGGCTTCCCGTCCTACCTTCCCGGCGTGGTGCCTCGGATGCTGGAGGATTTCGATGCGGCGGGCATCGACGTTACTTTCTTTGTCGTCGGCCGGGACGCGGCGCTTCCGGATCATGGCGAAACCTTCGACCGGATTGCGAATTCCGGACACGAAATCGCGAATCACTCCTTCATGCATGAACCGTGGCTGCATCTCTACAGCCGGGATGAGCTGCGAGACGATTTTGACAAGAGCGAGTCAGCCATCGCTGAAGCCACAGGGAGGCGGCCGGCGGGTTTTCGCGGTCCGGGCTTCAGTTCGTCCCCCCTGGTGAGGGAGACGCTCGTCGAGCGGGGTTACCAGTATGATGCGTCGGTCTTTCCCACCTCGCTCGGTCCTGTGGCGAGGGCCTACTTTCTGCTAAAGTCGAATCTCTCTAGCGAAGAGAAAAGAATGCGGCGCGGCTTGTACGGCGGCATCTCCAATGCATTCAGCAGTCTTCGCCCGCATGTGATCGTCCCCGGCCTGGTCGAAGTACCGGTGACGACGATGCCCGTCACCCGTTTCCCGGTCCATCTCAGCTATCTGTTTTTCCTTGCCCGGTACTCCGAGGCGCTGGCGCGCCTCTACTGGCGTACGACCGTCGCGCTGTGCTCGGCGCTGAACGTCGGCCCTTCCGTCCTGCTGCATCCCACCGACTTCATCGACCACACCGATGCGCCTCGGATGACATTCTTCCCGGGAATCGAGGTCCCTTCGGCACGCAAACGGGAGCTGGTGCGGTTTGTCCTGGGCACTCTGACGCGAAATTGGCAAACCGGCACCATCGCTGCCCACGCCCGCACTGCCGTCACCCGGCCGGCGCTCACACCCATTCTTGAACCTTCTTCCCAATCCATCCAATGAACGCACATGCACCCATCAAAGACGTCGCCGTCGTCCTGCCGGCATACAATGAAGAGCGCGACCTTCCCGCCTTGCTGGCGCGACTGAAGGAGACCCTCGAGCATCAGCCCTTCGGCTACAACGTCGTTGTCGTCGATGACGGATCGAAGGACCGCACCGCCGAGATCGCGCAGGAAGCGGCGAAGCACATGCCCGTGCATCTCGTGAAGCATGGTGTGAATCGCGGCCTCGGCTGCGCCATTTCCACCGGTCTGCGTGAGGCCGTGAAATACGGCGACCTCATCGTCTCGATGGACGCCGACAATTCGCACGACCCGGCCTACATCACCGACATGGTGCGTCACATGAACACGCACGACACCGGCCTCGTGATCGCCTCGCGCTTCCGCAAAGGCAGCATCGTCAAAGGCGTGCCTGCCTTCCGCCAGGCCATGAGTTGGGGCTGCTTCCTCTTCATGAAGAGCATCGTGCCGTATCGCGAAGTGCGCGATTACTCCACCGGCTTCCGCGGCTATCGCGCCTCCGTTTTGCAGCGCCTCATCATGCAGTATGGCGACAAGCTCGTCGAAGAATCCGGCTTCGTCTGCATGCTCGAAGTGCTGCTCAAGCTCCGCGCCATTGGTGCAAAGGCCGCCGAGATTCCCTACACGCTGCGTTACGACCTGAAAGCTGGCGCCAGCAAGATGCGCGTCTTCCGCACCATCAAGCGCTACTTCTCCGTCGTGAATCGCTATCGCGCTGCGCTGCCGCCGAAGACCGCCGTCGCCGCCTCCGGCAAACCGGTGCCGGTTCCCGCCGCGATGCGCAAGCCCGTGCGTCTAGACACCGCTGCTGCTCAACCTCAGCACTCTGAAGCATGATTGCCGCCGACTCGCGCAGCATCGCCGTCATCGGTGGCGGCATCTCCGGACTCACCATGGCCCTCCGCCTTCGTGAGCAAGGACACGCCGTCACCTTGATCGAAGCCTCCGGACAACTCGGCGGACTCGGCACCTTCTTCGACTACGAAGGCCGCACGTTCGAGAAGTTCTACCACTGCATGCTGCCGAGCGACGGACCTCTGCTCGAGATCCTCGAAACACTGGGCCTCACCGACGAAGTCTATTGGAAGCCCTCGTCCTTCGCCTATGCGTTTCAAAAGAAGATCTTCGCGCTCAATGGCGCGCTCGATCTGCTCAAGTTTAAGCCGCTCTCCTTCATCGAGCGCATCCGTGTCGGCATCACCGGCGCGTATGGTCGCATCGCCTCCGACAAAGGACTCGATCAAATGACCACCGCCGAGTGGCTCGGCAAACTCTCCGGTGCCAGCGCCTTCAAAAAGTTCTGGCAGCCCATGCTCGAAGCCAAATTCGGCGACCGCTATGCCGACGTGCCGGCGCTTTGGTTCTGGACGCGCTTCAATCGCGAAAAAGGCGAAAGCAAAGGCGAAGTGAAAGGCTACATCCGCGGCGGCTACAAACGCATCACCGACACCTTCGTCGCTCACCTGAAAAAGAAGGGCGTCACGCTTCGACTGAACACACCCGTCGTGCGCATCGACCTCGACGACGACGCGCAGCCCATCGTCATCACGGATCGCGGCGAAGAAACCTTCGACCAGGTCGTCGTCACTCTTCCGTGGCCCGGCTTCTCCAAGAGCGCCGGCCAAAACCTCCGCGCTGCCTCCGGTCGCATTGACTGGAACATCGACTTCCAAGGCGTCATCAATTGCCTCTTCTTCCTCCGTCGTCCGCTCACGAAGCACTACTGGCTCGCCACCCCCGAGCCGTCGTTCCCCTTCGACGGCATTATCGAGACCTCCACGCTCACTGACGAATCCGATCGCGGCGAAAACCGCCACGTCGTCTATCTCACGAAGTATCTGCATCGCACCGACGCGCGCTTCGCCACTCCCGATGAAGCCATCGGCAAAGACTGGTTCGCCGCCTTGCAGCAGCTTTTCCCCGATCTCACCGAGCAAGACATCGAAGCCCGCCACATCTTCCGCGCCCCCTTCGTCGAGCCCGTCTATACCAAAGGCTACCTCGCTCGCCGTCCGCCCGAAGTCCTCGTCCCCGGCAAAGTCTATCTCGCCACCTCCGCGCAGGTTTACCCAACCGTCACCAGTTGGAACGGCAGCGTCATACAAGCCAAGCGCACCCTCGACGCCATGGCCGCTGATCCGCTCCCACAACGCAAAGCCGTCAAAGCGGAAGCTCGCGAGTTGGCGGTGGCGTGAGGGTCAATCAAGGAGCAGGGACATTCCTGTCCCGTCGATCGCTCTTTGTGTCCCCGATCATCGAGAGCATCCGACGGGACAGGAATGTCCCTGCTCCTTGAATCCAGCCAACGGACATTCGGCTGACGGCTACCTCCCCCCAAGATCGCCACGAGGTAATCCAACTCCTCCCGCACCTCGCTCTCGCCTACTGTTTGCGCGACTTCAGCTTTCACCATCTCGCGGAAGCGTTTGCGCAGTCGATGGATCGCCACTTTGACCGCACCTTCGTTCATGCCGAGTCGTTGGCCGATCTCAGCTTGTGTGACTGAGCCATCGTCGCCGGTCAGCCACGGTTTGAGCTGATCGAAGTGCTCCGCTTTGCCCGCGGCCTCAAACTCGTCCGCCAATTGCCTCAGCACGCGATCCAGCATCGTCAGCGCCCACTGACGGTCAAAGGCGCGATCAGGCGCTGTCGCGTTGGCATCGGGCAGAGTCAGCCCTGTCTCCGTGATGGCTTGCACCTCCGCGCCACCGCCGCGCTTTTGCGCCCGTTCGCGGTCGAGAGTATCGCACACGAAATGCCGCACAGCACCGAGCAGATAGGATCGAAAACGCCCTCGCTCCGCATCAGCCTTCAGGGTCTGCGACGCTGAGAGCACCCGAGCGAAGAAGTCATGCGCCAGATCACGCGCACGACCTTCTTCGAAGCCACTGCGCGCAATGAACGCGACGACCGGCGCATAGTAGGCCGCGCACAGATTACTCAGCGCCTGTTTTGCCTCCGTGTCATCACCGCGCGACTGACGGACGAGCGTCCAGTGGGTGGTTTGGAAACTTGATGAATTCATCTGATGGAAGATCAGGAGCGACTTTTGTTCTTTGTGTTCTCATCCATCAGCGATGATCGCACTACTGCTTCGCGCCGTTTTCGTTCCCACGCCTCTTTTAACAGGCTCACCACACAGATTCCCGGTAGTCCGATGCAAATCGCCCGCACGACGAAGTACAAATGAATTCGCCAGCCCCATGAGGTCCAACTGGCCGGCCACTCCATCTTTCGGGGGGCGCCAGCCGCGAAGTCGGACGGAGTGATCGGCGCATCCCTCGCCCACGCGAGCGAAAGGAAGGCGCCGACGACCACCGTGACGACGCAGATGAATCGTCCGAAGCTTCCAAGGTTCATCTTTGCGCGGAAATCGCGCTGGAGGAGCGAACACGCCAAACCCACGCCGCCGACGATGAGAATGCCATCCAGCCAAAATCTACCCAGCAAAAGCCACCTGGGGGTCTCCGCTGAAAGTCGCTTCAATTCATCGATGCGCACAACCTCCATCCACCAGCCGATAACAAAGCATCCAAACGGCAATAGCGGCAGAAACACGTTTGCGCCTGGGCTGCGAGCGGACGGGTAGAAGCGCAGGCGACAGATCATCTCGAGCAGGAGCGATGGCACGGCCAGCAGCGAGCCGAGCTTCAGCGATTGCATCGCTTCGAGTCCGGGAACAAAACGCAGGAACGACAAAAGGTGCAGGCCGATCCCGATCACAAAGAGCCGCCAAGCCCACACGGAGTGAAATCCCATGCGCCCCAGGCTGCCCACGCGGCGGGCGATGCTGCCGGCCCGCAAAATCAGATAACTCGTCGCGCGCCACGCTCCCGTCTCGTCCTTCGCCAATGTCACGGTCTCGTTCGCTTCGCTCATGCCATCGAAACGGCTCTTGAACTTTACCGTCGCCACTTTGCCACCGACGGACGGTTGCGAATCCGCGCTCAGCTCACGAGAGACCACGCCACCTAGCGGCGTGCGAATAGCCAAGCCCTTCTCAGTCCACAGTTTGCTCGTCACTGCCTTCTGGAAAGATGCGTGTGCCGCCTGCCACGCATCGCCATACTCACCGCGATCCATGATCGCCAGCCATGTGCGCGAGACGGATTCTTCATCGGCTGGAGGGCTGCTCTGCGAGACTTTCGTAACCTCCGCCTTCAGATCACTCGCCGTTTGCCAGCGCAGCTCGGGCTTGGAGTTCAGAGCGCGCAGCACGACCTCGTCGAGCCGCACATCGATCTGCACGCGCTGTGATGGCGGCGTGAGTTTTGCGCCCGGTGCCTCGCCAGTGAGCAGTTCATAGAGCACCACACCGAGCGAGTAAATGTCCGCGCGATGATCAACATGACGCGGATCCGTCATCTGCTCCGGCGCAGCGTAGCGTGGGGTGCCGACAAGGTGTGACGCAGACATTCCTGTCTGCCCGCTGTTTGAAGACTCACCAGCCGTGCAGACAGGAATGTCTGCATCACTCTTGAGCATCTTCGCGACCCCAAAGTCCGCGATCTTCACGCGGCCATCTTTGTCGAGCAGCAGGTTCTCCGGTTTGATGTCGCGATGCACGATGCCGTGATCGTGCGCGTATTGCAGCGCGTCGCACACCGGCGGCACGATGGCGAGCGCCTGCTCGGGCGTGAACCGACCCGCGCTCATCGCCTGACGAAGGTTTACGCCATCGACGATCTCCATCAGCAGGAAGTAAAAGCCGCCCGATTCACCGAAGTCATGAATCGTCACGATGTTCGGATGGCTCAGCGTCGCGAGCGCGCGTGCTTCGGTGGCAAAACGTTCCGCAAAGCCCGCCGTCTGCACCAGCTCAGGCGCGAGCAATTTCAACGCAACGAGCCGTCCCCAAGAACTCCCGCGCCTTGTAAACCACGCCCATTCCGCCGCGACCGATCACTTCGATCACCTCCAGCTCAGGAAACGCCGCCGCCACTGTTTCGAGCGAAGGCGCACCTGTCTTCGGCATCTTCAGCGTCTCGTCCTCCGTCACGAACGCCGCATTCGCCGGCAGGCAATGCGGGCACAATCCCTGCGGCGCATCGTCCGTGAGTGGTTGGTGACACTTCGGGCACGTCTGGGGAGCGAAAGAATTCTCGTTCATGCCACCTGTTGAGAAGAAGCCGATCACGAGGTTACATGCTGATGGAAGTTTTTCCCGCAGAGATAAACTCTTTCCGGGTTACCGGGAGCACTCTTGATCAACCGCATTCCACGACGAACGCACCAATTGCGAATGGGCGATCATATTTGAGGCCATTCAACTACCAGCGTAGCGGTGCCCGTCGGCCACGAATGCGATCTGGTCACCCGCGCCCGCCGTCTTGTCCCCACGGACGGGTTGCACTTCGTCTGGCACGGCGTCGTCGGGACGATCAGAGAACTCCTATCGCTCTCGCGCACCAGTGTCACCAAGGAAAGGGGCTGCTGGCATGCCCGGTGTCGAGGCTGGTGCCTGATTGAAGAACGTATCACCGCGCTTTGCCTTTTTGTCACTTCGAGATTTGGGTGCCTGCCTGCCGTTTGAAAGCGTTGACGTTGAGAAAGAATGGCCTTATCGAGCGACCAATAACGCTTGGGGAGCATCTGCGGAACCGGAGGTTGGTTTTGGGGCTGCGGCAGCAAGACGTCGCCCGCCGGCTGAACACCCAGCGCGAGGTATATGAGCGATGGGAGCGAGACGAACGTGTACCAGTGGTTTCGGTATGGCCAGGGATCATTCGCTTCCTCGGCCGCTACCCGTTCGCCCTTTTGTCAGACGCAGATTTGGTGTTGATGGCACGACGGGTTCAAGGCACGTCTCAGAAGACTCTGGCAGGTAGGGTAGGCGTGATTCACCAAACACTCCGGGCTTGGGAACGAGGATCTGATGACATTGTTCCCAGGTTTCGGGCGCGAATATCGGCATTGGCAGAATCGTCGTAAATCAGAGGCTTGCCGTGAGGCGATAACCACAAATACGAACGCCGAAATTGTGCGGACAGGCTCAAGGCAACAGAAGTAGCTCATTGAGCGGCGTACTGCGTTGAGGGAAACGGCAGCAGTACGATGCGCTTCGTTCAGTGGTGCCAAGGACGAGCAACAAGACGCGCAACCAGGTTTGGAAGAAGCAGGTATCTGTTCGGATGCCAGATCAAGCATTGGCGGACGAATTGGCCGTGTAGCTCCCTTCATCGTTTCGGCCAGGGGACGAGACGTGGCGGAACCGCGATCACGAACTTTGATCGGTGTATCCTGTTGGGTTGTCGTCCCGTCTCGCTTTGCCTCGCAAACGTTTGCCATCGAGAAATCTTCCCGCAACGCATGGGGTCAAACCAAACGGCGGAGAAAAGCAGTCCGGGCGATGCCCGTCTGACTTGTTCCTCCCAGTCGCGGAGGCTCGGTGACGAAAGTGGCACACCTCGCGTCTTCACAAATCGCTCCTCTGATGGACATTCGTGGCGCTCGCATGAACTTCATGCTCATCACCGATACCTTTCCGCCGTTGATCAATGGCGTTTCGCGCACATTGCAAATTCTTGCCGCTGGTCTCGCGAATGCGGGTCATCGTGTCGAGGTTGTCACCACCGTTGACGGTGGCTGCCAGAATCCGGCCGTTCAAGTCACGACGGTACCATCCATCCCGTTGCCAGGGTATCAGGGCATTCGGCTGGGCCTGACGACTTCTGGCTTTATGAAGCGACGAATGAAGGCCATGAAGCCCGACGGGGTCTATGTGGCCGTGGAAAGCCTGATGGGCGCGGCAGCTGTGAACGCGGCGCGAAAGCTTGGTATCCGCTTCGTGACAGGGTTTCACACGAACTTCCACTCTTACATGAGCGACTACCGGGTCGGAATGTTGTCCAGCGTCGCAGAGCGTTACCTGCGCTGGTTTCACAGTCGCGCGGCGCGGACCCTGGTACCTTCATCGACGGTGGCCGAGAATCTACGCCAGATGGGAATCCGTCGCATCAACGTGATGGGGCGCGGTGTTGATTCCGCACTGTTTCATCCTTCGAAGCGAAACCACGAACTGCGAGCATCCATCGGAGCCACGGACCAAACGCCGGTTGCTCTTTACGCCGGCCGCGTGGCGGCGGAGAAAAATCTCGAGCTCGCGATCTCGTCCTTCCTCTCAATTCGCCGTACAAACCCGGCCGCACGTTGCGTCTTCGCCGGCGATGGTCCACGAGTCCCGGAGCTTAGCGCGAAATACCCAGAGTTTCACTTCGTCGGAGCCTGTGGCGACGACTTGCTCTCACGCTGGTACGCCAGCGCGGACGTGTTTGTGTTTCCGAGTTTGACGGAGACGTATGGGAACGTCGTCGCCGAGGCGATGGCCAGCGGCCTGGTGGTCGTAGCCTTTGCTTATGCCGCGGCGCAAAAGCTGATCCGACATCACGAGACAGGCTTTCTTGCGCCGTTTGGCGATCAGGAAACTTTCCTTTGTCATGTCACTAGCGCGCTCAATCACTGGCACAATCAAGAGATGCGCGGAGCGGCACGGCATGCCGTGGAGCCTCTCGGCTGGCAGGAGATCATCCTCCAGTTCGAGCGGGAACTCCTCGGTGATCTGGAGTCCGTGCCGTTTGGCAAAGAGTCCCTGCAATCCCAGCTCGCACCAGCCCATGCCTGAAAAACTCAAGCCACGATTCAAGACGATCTTCATCTCCGACTTGCATCTCGGCGCAGCCGACTGCAAGGCGGAGCAGGCCAGCCACTTCCTCCGTCACTCGCAATGCGAGAAGCTCGTGATGAATGGCGACATCATCGATGCCTGGGCGCTGCTGCGCGGCGGGAGATGGGAGAAGCCCCACACGCACTTCATCCGGACCGTGCTGCGGAAGATGGAAAAGGAGAATACCGAGGTCATCTACACGCGTGGCAATCACGACGACGTGCTGGAACGCTTTCTGCCCATCGCGATCGACAACCTTTGCATCGTGCAGGATCACATCCATGAGTCGCCTCATGGACGGTATCTCGTCATTCATGGAGACGGCTTCGACCATGTGACCACGAATCACAAATGGGCGGCGAAGGTCGGTGCCATCGGTTACGACACGCTCCTGCGCATCAATCGTCTCTACAACGTGTGGCGGCAATGGCGTGGGAAGCCGCCCTTTTCCTTCGCAAAATGGGTGAAGGCACGGGTGAAGGGCGCGGTCAGCTTTGTCGGCAAATACGAAGAGCAGCTTCAGCAGCTCGCCACCGAGAAAGGCTGCCGCGGTATCATCTGCGGCCACATTCACACCCCTGCGGACAAGAAGGTCGGCGACGTCCATTACCTCAACTCCGGCGACTGGGTGGAGTCCCTCACCGCAGTCGTGGAGCATCTGGACCGCACCTTCGAGGTCATCACATATGACGAGTGGTGCCGCCGCACGAACCGGCAGCCGCGAGGCACGTCCGGTTACCTGGATGCGGATGATGACGCCGACGATTCCATCGCCGATCTGCAGGGTGCGTTCGACGCCGGAGCCGCCGCCTAGATTTGACGGCGGCGCATCGCACCGGCGAAGTCCCTGCCTGTGCCTGACAGATTTGTAACCCACCCATCATGGCGCCCACCCGCGCGCTTGTCATGCTGCGCGTACCATCGGCCTTTGCGCCGCCTCTCGTCCCTCGGAGCACCCAGCTTTCACCGCCATGCCGCGCCCCTCGAAATACTCGCCCGCCGAAAAATCGTTCTTGTTGAAGACCGCTCGCGCGCTGCTGCGCGAGGGCGTCAGTCGGAAAGAAATCTGCACCCGACTGCAACTTCAGAATGCCATGCTCACGTCCTGGCTGAAGCAGGAGGCGCTTGATGCGATGTATCCGCCCATGCCTTCAGTCTCGCTGCGGAACCGCGCGGCTCACTTTGCCGTCTCATCGCATCAACGGCGCTTCTCCCTTGGCGCATCTCCGCCGTGACGGATCTGGCAGGTTGGGCCGACGGATGGCAACGAAGGAGTTGCCCTGCAATCTTAGATTGGGCGCACGCTTGTGCTTCATTGCGGGATGGCTTTGCAATTTCCATCCGATCTCCCGCCAGAGCAGCGTCAGAAGCCGCCTTTCGATTACGAGACCATGTTCTGCGGTCTCCTAATGGGTCTGGCCGTGCTGGCGTTCGCCGCCTGCCTGTTGCTCGTCATCAATGGCAAGGCGGAGCAGTGGCTTCGGGAGAGGTTTGGTGTCCTTCAACTCAAGAAAGGGAGCTTCAAGCAATCGCAATCGTCAGAGGGCGCAGGGAATCCCAGATGAATCGCGCATTTGCGTTCGGGGCATCCCAGCTCGTTCGTCTCACGGCGAACACGCTGCCGAGCCTCGTGTTGGCGGAAGATCACCTCACCATTGCGGCGCGCTCATGGGCGAGTTGCACGGCGGCTTCGATCTGGCGTTTCATGAGGGCGCGAGTGCCGAAGTGGTCGGCGTACATTTTGTCGCTCATCTGCACGGCGGCGTCCCAGCGCTGGCGGTAGGCTGGATCGTTCGGATCCTGCGGCGTGGGGCCGACGGCTTCGACAAATTTTTGCGTGATCGCATCGGCAGTGGCCCGCTCGTCGGCGATGGTGGCCTTTGCATCAGCGGAGCGTGGGGCCGTGCGCGCAGCCCTGACGTCGATCGCGGCAACGCTCGCATTATGCGCGTAGATGGCGGGATAAACGGGACGGGTGAAGCTGGAGGACGGGGCGGTGTTCGCCGCCGATGACGGCATGGTACCTTCACTGCCTTGCGTGACATTGCCATTCCCGGCAGGACCGGTGTTGCGGTTCTCGATTGCAGAGGAAGGCTCGATCTCGACGGGACCCGAAGTGGCAAAGGACGCGGTGCCTGACTTTGCCGCAGCAGCGGCAGGCGTCAAAGGGGAAGGCAAGGCGGCGGCAACACGATTCTGCCCGGCATGGAACGAAGTGTGTGATGGAGATGGTGTCGCATGCGTGCTCGCCTGCGCCGCAGTTGACGCCGAAGATGAAACAGCCTCAAAATTGCCCTCAGTCCGTTGAAAGGCGGCGGGTCGAGCGGCTAAGTCAAAAGCCGCCGGTGTCGTCTGTTGCAGATTCCAGACGAGCAGAAAGGTGCAGGTGGCCGCGAGGGCGAGGTTCAGGGCAACGGAGATTTTCAGCGCGCGGGACATAGTGGGAAATGACGAACGATGAATGGAGAAGGACGAACGACTGAAAAAGAATGCTGGCCCCGGTGAGTGATCACGCGGGGCCAGCGGGTTGAGAGTCAGTATTGTTCTCGCATAGGACGGCGCAGGCCGTCAACCAACTAGGGGCCGACGAGGCCGCCGTCTTCCGAACGGGAAACGAGCATGGTGTTCACGTCGATGCCCGAGGGAGCGGCGGCACCGAAGGGCTGCATGTTCGCACCCATCTGGGCGATGATGGCATCGCGCACGCTTGTCTGGCTGTTGGCACCCGTGCTGAGCGTGCCCGCCTTGTTATAGACGTGGAGGTAGCCCCACTCGGTGTATTTGCCGTTGCGTACGTTGTCCGTGCTGAACGCAACACCGTTGTAGGTCAGCTCCTTACCACCATTGTTGACGGCGGTGAGCGCATCACCGAGGCCAAGGTGAGCGACGAGGATGATGCTCGATCCGGGCACCGTGCCGAGGGTTGTGCCCGTGCCATTCTTCAAGGTGACGGTGGCGGCCATCGTGGAGGAGAGTGCATTTGCAACGCTACCGCCGCTCGTGAATCCGCCATTGCCTTCGTTGGCATGATTGAGCGTGTTGGCCGGAGGGCTAGCTTCCTGGGCGGTGCCCGGCCAGACGCGAAGCTCGGCGATGGACCCATTCAAGCCTGGCAGCGTAGCGGTTGCGGCGACCACTGTGGACGGACGATACTGCGCAACGATACGGGCCACACCGTAGCGGGTCTCGGCGAGCTGGGTGCCTCGGGTGCCGGAGCCGTTGTCACGACCGGTGGCGTACACCGTGTTGCCAGCATCAGCCGGATTGCCCGTCACGACCGAGAGATCCACCGTGCCGCCCGAGAAGAGCAGCTCGTGGAGCTGGTCGGTGATGTTGGTGATGTTCGCGTTCAGGGCGCTCTCCTGAGCGACCCACTTGAAGGGAATCACACCGCCGATGGCTTCCTCAAAGGTGACGCCTGCCACGGTAGGATCTAGAGCGATGGCGGAGTCCGCATACACGTCCGAGCAGGCCACGGTTGGGGTGACCGAGACGGTGGCGTTGTTGCTCTTGGCTGTGCCGAAAGTGGAGGTGCCATTGCAAGCGCCGAAGGTCGCGGTGGCGGGGTCCACCCAACCAGCCGTGGTGGCGGGAGATGCCTTCACGTCCTTGAGGCCGTTGATGGAGCCGGACCAGTTGCAGTTCACCGTGTGAGCGACAGCACCGATGGTGCCTTTGAAGCAGACCTTGCCCGCGCCGCTGAGCTGGGAAGCCGTGGCGGCCGTCGCGGTGGTGGTGCCGGTCTGGACGGCAGCCGTGCAGGTGCCCGCATCGAAGGCCGCGACGATGGCGGCGTGCGTGACGGAACGGAACGCGGTGGAGCCGGTGATATTGACCGTCACCGCCTGGGCGAACGGGGCCGACATCGCGATGGCGGCGAGGATGAGTTTTGAGTTTTTCATGATGAGAGGAACTGAATGAGGTGTGGGTTGATCAAGACTGGATGAATGGTGATGGAATCAGGCTTTCTTGGTGTTGCGGCGACGGCGGAAGATGAAGCCCATGGCGCCGAAGCCGAGAAGCAGCGCGCGGCTGGGCTCTGGAGCAGCGGCGTAGTTCGGAGCGACGGAGAATCCGACGTTGCCGGAGTCGTCGATGTGGAACGTGCCTTCGTAGGAACCGACCCGGAGCGTGCCGGTCGGATTCGCACCGGTGGTGGTGCCGAGAACGCGGAAGAGATCCAAAGCCGTGCCGGCGGTGCCAGCGGCGAAGTTTCCTTCTGGCGTGCCACCGTTGGTCGAAGTGAAGGCACCCCAGGTGTTGGAATAGCCCGTGTCGTCCCAGCTCGTGCTTCCCGCACCACTGGAAGGCATGATCGTCGCGTTGGCGAGGCTGGTCGGCGTCGCGGCCGCGAACTCTCCTTGCACCGTGACCATCTTGCCCGCCGCAGCGGTCAAATTTGTTGCGGAAACAGTCTGCCCGGTGACGCCCCATGCCGTGGTCTGTGTACCGACGGTCGGCTCAGCGCGACTGACGTAAACCGTTTGGCCCGGATCTCCATTGACTACGCCAGCGGAGGTGAGGTTGGCGCGGACACCGGCCACTTCCCAGAAGAGGTCGGCCTGAGTGGTCCACCCGGCTCCGAAGGCGGTGGTGAGGTCGGAGTTGATGTTGACGATGTTGGTGATGTCGGCGGTGGCGTCACGATAGTTGGTGGCCGCGCCGACATTGACGAGATAGACGCTGGAGCTGCTCGTGGAGCGAAAGCCCAGGATCAGATCTCCAGCCGTGAAGGTGACCGCGGCCTTGGCCGGAGTCACAAACGCCGAACCCGCGATGGCGAGGAGGGCGATGAGTGTGTTTCTGATTTTCATTGGGTGGTGTGTGGATGCTTGGTTTTTTGGTCGAGGAATGCCCGGGGCCATCAGGTGACCAAGGCGCGCCATTTGTAGCGATCTCACGCTCCCATCGCGAGAAACTTAGGGTCACTCTTTTGTAACACTGTTTTTCGCGTTTCATCCGCATGACGGCGCATCGTACCAGGCATGAAAAAGCAGGACGAACCCGCTGCTCCTACGCAGAGAAAACCCGCTCCGGCCACAGCTGCGGAGTCAAGCAACCTTCCCGACACTCTCGGTTACAAAACTGACACGCACCGGCCAAGCCGGATCATCAAGAAAACGATCGTGCGGCTGCTCATCGCATTCCTCGTCGCGGCGTTGCCGCTGCTTGGATTGCTGGTAAAACTCGGCGTCAATTCCGCGCGCCAATGGTGGTCGCAAACCCGCGCCGAAAATGCGGCGAACGACGACAGCGAAACCGATCTGCATAAGCGCGCGCAGACCATCATCGGCAGCCTTCGCCAGACACCGAATGACCCCAAGCTGCTGCGGACCTGGGCGTCATTTTTGAAGGAGAACAAAGGAGCGCCCTCCGACCGTGTCGCCGCATTGCGGCAAGTGGCAGCCTCGGATGAAGCAACGAACGATGACCGCAAGGAACTAGCGCTGGCCTTCATCGACGCGACGCAGTTTGACGAGGCACGGCCGCTGATCGAAGCATTGCCGCCTTCCCTTCTCGCAACGTTGGAAGTGCGCGAGGCGCGTGCGGCGCTGCTCGATGCGAGCGGAGATCACAAAGGCGCGACTGCGCTGCGCCGTGATGCCTGGCAATCCACTGCCGACGATGCGCGCAGCCGTCTTAATCTCGCGCTGCTCGATCTGAACGCAGTCTTTGAAGAAAAGCGGGTTGCCGCCATTGAAACGCTTTGGACTCTCTCAGACGGCGCGGATGAGAATGCGCTGCAAGCCGTGCGAGCCCTTGCACGGCTTCCCTCGCTCACGCCCATGCGTGCCGAGACGCTGCAGCAGCGAGTGCAAAGACTCCGCTCCGCATCGAACCCTGATGTCTTCCTCGTGCTCAGCGCCGTCCTCCGCACGCATCCCCAGCAGAAAGCCACCATACTCGCCGGAGAAGTCGAGAAGGCGCGTTCGTACAGCCCGGCAGATCTTGCGGCGTTTCTGACCTTCCTGGATGAAGTGCATGAATGGAGTTTCATGCTGTCATTGCTGCCTGCCGAGAAGGCGATGCTGGACCGAGATCTGTGTGTGATGCGCATCAAGGCTCTGAGCGAGCTTGGCCGCTTCTCTGAATTGGAGGCCATGCTGGCCTCGCGTCAAAAGCTTCCGTTGTCCAACGGGCATCTCGCGGTGTTTCGCGCCTTTTTCCACCAGAAGAAAGGAGAGACGGACGATGCATTGCGTCAGCTCTCCACGGCATTGGCACACGCCACGGCTGATGAGGATCTCGAAACAGTGCGCCGCATCGCAGGCTTCGCACGTGAACAGGGCTTCACGGACACCGCCGCAAAGGCCTTCGCGTGGATCGCGGAACACGACCGCGACTTCCGTCTCTCCGCGCTCAACGATCTCTTCAAGATCGCCGTCGCGAAAGGTGATGCGTCGCTCATGCTAAGCACGGCGGAGCGCATGGTCGAAATGCGGAAGCAAAACGCGCCGCTGCTGTTGAACGTGGCCTACCTGCGATTGCTCGTCGGCAGCCGCATCGAGACGGTGCCGGAACTACTGACAAGATTGGACGCCCGGAGCAGAGAATCCGACGGTCACCCCACGGATGCCAGCGTCGCGCTGTTGCAAGCGTTCATGAGCTACCGCTTCGGCGACGCATCGGGTGTGCGCGAAGCACTCGCCCGCATCGACGACTGCTCGCTGCTGCCGCCCGGCCAGCGCGCTATCGCGGCGGCACTGTTCCAAGCATACGGCAGCAGCGCGTCGGCCTTTGAACTTGCCTCGACACTTCCCGCACTCGCGCTTCTGCCCGAGGAGAAGAACCTCTGGATCAATCTTACTTCCCGCTGATCAACGACGGCACGCCCTCTTTCGTTCAGAACGCATCTTGTGCTCCGGCAGTCGCGGAAATCATCGGACTGCCGCTGCTATTCGGCGGCGCGAGGCAGTAGCCGTTGCCTCGGGAGGTTTGCAGCCACTCGGCGCGTGTCCCCAGCTTCTCTCGCAGACGCTTTACATGCGTGTCGAGCGTCCGGGTCTTGGTGTGCTCGGAGTAGTTCCATACTTCGCGCAGGATCGTGTCGCGGGATACGAGCGCGCCATAGTGGCTGGCGAGCAGGTGAAGCAGCTTGAACTCAATCATCGTCAGCGACGAGATTTCGCCATCCACGAGCAGCCTTACGTTGGGAGGGTCGAGTTCAAACGGACCCACGCGTAGCGTGGTCTGCTTCTCCCGGAGGGCGAGCCGTTTCACCAGAGATTGAACGCGGAGCACCAACTCCTTCGGACTGAACGGTTTCGTCAAATAGTCATCAGCACCGAGCTGCAGACCGACGATGCGGTCCTGAATCAGATCGCGCGCGGTGAGCATCAGCACAGGCACTGCCAGTGTTTCGGGATCGGCCCGCAGCAGTCGGCAAACTTCGTAGCCGTCGCGGTCCGGCATCATGATATCCAGCACGACGGCGGATGGAAGATTCTCTTTGATCAGCCGGCTCGCCTCCAGTCCATTCGGTGCCTCCAAGGTATCAAACCCCGCCTGCCCCAGGTTCAAGCACACCAGCTCGCGAATCTCGTCATCATCGTCGGCCACCAGAACGCAGCGCCTTGCAGGTTCCGCTCCTTGTCTCTCGCAGCTTTGATCGCCAGGAATCATGGTTTCAGGGCCGCACGATGTCACATGAGCAAATCGTTTCGCGGCATGCGTGATCGAAGCTAAAACCCGGCACTCCATCAATGGGGCTGTGGTGAAGCATTCGTCACACGGGCCATGAGACCGGGCCGCTCTGCAACGGATTCGTAACGCGCTTTGCTTTGCCCGTGAGGGGCATTGGCAGGAGGGGTTCCACACGATGGCTTACACTCCTCGCCCCAACCGCTCCGTCAGTTCGACCGCCCGAGAGCGGAGAGCCGCGAAGCCACTGGGGGCGAAGCAGCTATCGTCGCCTCCGCATCGTGAGAAGAAGTTTCGCGTGAATGAAACGTCGCTGCCGATGGCAAAGAAGGCGGCCGTGCCAAGGCACCATTCTTCGTCACCGGCCGCGCCTGTCAGACGAATGCAAAAAAAGCGCAGTCTGCGCGAGCAGCGGTTCAGTCTGGTGATGTCTTCGAATTCGTCGGTCACATCGCACTCCCGTCAGGGCCTCGCTTTCAGGCAAGGCATCCGTCAGCAGCAGGCGATGCTGGCGGTTCCTCGCTCGGTAGCGCCAGAGTTCTCTCTCCCGGCGCGGCTCTTGAATGGCTTTCTCCGCGCTTGGGAAGAACGCCCGATGCGGAACAAGCTCGTTGCCAGCGGAGCGATCGTGATCGCTTCCACGGCGATGATGGCGGGCAGCCTCGGATGGGCGCGGCGGGCGACCGTCTCCTGGAAGAACTGGCGTGCGGAGGCAAAGATCGAGCAGGCGGAGGCACGCTTCGAGAGTGAAGACTTCGGTACCGGCTTCCTGCTGGCGAGCGAGGCCTGTAGGGACGCTCCGGCTAACGAGAAAGCCATCCGCTGTCTCGCACGTCGGTGGGAGGAGGTAGGATCATCGAAGAGTCTCTATTTCGTCGAACGTCTTGAAAAAATTGGCAAGCTTACGCGCGAAGACCAGATTACTAAGCTGGCCGCACTCATCAACGAACGTCGGTTCAAGGAAGCGCAGTCGCTTGCGGTTGAATTGTGCGTGCGTGAAGACATCGAACCGAGACTTGTAAAGCTGGGTTGCGAAATCGGTCGCGCGGGATTTCAAATCCCGCCCGCGTTGCGGGCGAAAGCCGTCGCGTCTCTCACATTGACGCATAGTCACAATGATGTCCTTGATCTGGCTTCGGTCATGATCGGCACCAATGATCACGAGCGTGCGGCTGCCGCCCTTTGGAACATAGTGGAAAGGGCAAAGCCAGCCGTCGCCCGGAAGGCAGCCCGAGTACTTCACGACCACACGCCTTTCACCGCCCCATCTTCGGCCTATCTCGCGTGGGTGATGACGGAGCTGCCGGATGCCGATGCGACTCTCCGTGCATCGGCGCTTGAACGAGCGATCAAAAGCGATCCTTCGAAGGCCGGGCAGATTCTCAAACAAGCGGTGATCGACTGGAGCATCGCGCCGCTGGCAGATCGCGCGATTCTCGGACGTCTGATTTCATCTTGCAGGCAACCAACATCACTCGTCGGCCTTTTCGGCCACGATGAGGCGACGACGGATCCTGTAGTCGCCAACTTGTATGCGGAGAGCCTGCTCGCCCACGGTCGCGTGGAGGAAAGCGTGGCCCTGCTGAAGGACGAGCGGCTTCCCGTCAGCCGTGCCCAGCGCGCTTATGGGGAGGCGGTGATCACGCTCCATGCGACAGCGGACGTGGATGAGCGCCGCTTCCGTCTTCTCTGCGCACTGGATGCCTCCGGTGCGGAGGCGAATGTCAATCTTCTCATCGGCGTCGCTGAACTCGCCACCGGATGCGGACAGATTCCCGTGGCCGAACGTGCTTACGACGAGTGCCGTCATCTGCGTGGCGCGCGCGAGGCCGCGATGGACGGCCTGATCGCTCTTTACGAGACCCACGGCAGCACCGAGAAGCTGCTCGCCACGACGCAGGAAGCGATGCTGATGTGGCCGGGCAACGAGCGATACCTGGAGAAGAATGTTTATGCGTCCCTGCTGCTCGGCCAGAACATGGAAGAGGCCGCCGTGAAGGCCGAAAGCCTGCTGGAAAAACGACCGACGGATGAAGTCCGACTGTTCCTCGCCTCCATGGCTCACGCGCGCATGGGAAACGCGACCATGGCCCGCTGCGAATTACGAAAACTCAGCGTCAGCCGAAACATTCCTCCGCGCTATCGAGCGGTGATCGGCGGCCTGCTCAAAAGCGTAGGCGACAGCCAGTCGGCATCCGATTTCGTGATCGATGTCTCCGACCAAGAGGTGCCGCTGCCGGAGGAGAAGGCGTTTCTCGCGCTCGCGAGGCTCTGAAGCCCTCAACGAATGATGCGCGGGGGATTGATCGACTCCGCCGCTTTCACCTTCTTCTCGTGAACGAACGGCAGCCGACAAATCAGGATCAGCGCAACAATGATGAGCGCCAACGTAAGGAGCGGACCGCCACGATGACGCAGGAAGCGCGTCCGGCGACGCCACGAAAGATGACGATGAATTTCGGGCGGCATGACAGTCGCGCAATCGCATCATCAGCACGCTGTGACAACCGGATCGAGGTCACATTGCCGTCACGCGGCTACGCCGAGCGTGCCGCTGTCTCCGCGGAGAAATCCGCATCGAGCATTTCGGCATCAAAGACCCGCCCCGCGCTTTTTCTTCTGTTCGTCGTCCCCTTCCGGCTCGCCTTCACCGCCGCCGTAGCCGATGACTTCGACATTGATGATGGAAGGCAGCGGCTCCTTCTGCGGCGTTGCTTGCTGTGCCTTTGTGGCGGCTTTCGCTGCTGAATCGGCGGCGGAAGAATTTGATCCAGCAGCCGATGACGCTGCCGCAAGGCCGCCGATGTTCGGCGCGCTCACTGCGGGTGCCGAAGGCGTGCCGGTGCTGGTGCCGGCGACAGAGATGTTGCTCGCGTTCAGCACCGCGGTGGCGGCGATGTTGAGATTGCCCGAGGAGCGGATGCCAGCGTCACCCGCATCGACCACGCCGACGGGTGCGATGAGATCGACGTTGCCCGGCGGAACGCCGACGACGGTGTCGAGCACGCCGATGCCGCCGCCGGTGGCGAGGCCGGAGAGGTCGGTCTGCACGTTGCCGCTTTGCGGATCGATGACCACGCGCGTCGGCGGCGCGGACTGCACCGTTTTCGATGACGCACCGGCGGCGATATTGCCGGTGGAGGACCAGATCATGATGTCACCGCCGCGCAGCGTGAAGATTCGCGAGGTGCCGAGATCGACATTGCCATTGGCGAAAATGTTGATGCTGCCGCCGCGCTCTGTGAGAACGCCCTGCTCGAGCGATTGTCCGTCCGGACGGTCGATGCCGACGGACAGCTTTCCGCCGGGCGCGAGGATGCTGATGTCGCCACCGACTCGCGTCTTGATCTCGCGCGCCGTGAGCGAGATGTCTCCTGTGTATTTATCTTTCGAGAAGAGCGCCTTGATGGCGGCGAAGCCGCCGTCGTAGGTGGCTCCGACGTTGCTATGGTCGCGACCTGCATCACGCAAAGCAAGGAAGAGGACGGACAGAGAGCGCCGCCACTGCTCGTCCGGCGACAGAGCATTGAACTTGTCCACCGTCAACGGATCGGTCAGCTCGGATAAGTATCTCGAGCCATTCGACCCGCCGATGATCGTGCTGATGAAGGCGTCGAAGTCGAAGCCGCCCGCATTCAGTCCGCCTGCGACTCCGAGACCCGCCGCCACTCTGATGTCAGAGCCATCAAAGGGCAGATACGGATTGCGCGCATTGCCGATGCTCACGATGCCGACGCCCGTGCCGTCCGCATTGTTCGCGCCGCTGCCGAGGTCGAGATTGCGTCCGGCGAGCACCTCCAGCGTGCCGGGGCCGCTGATTTGAATGTCACCCGCTTCCACCGGCTCGTTGCTGGCCAGGCGGTTCAGTCCGGTCTGCGACTTCACGCGCAGTTGCGAATTCGGATTGTACAGGACAATGTCCCGCCCGCTGGAAACCACACTCACATCGCTGTCGCGCACGTTCTGGATGTAGAGCGAGACATCCGTGATGTCCTGGCCGGAGAAAATCGAGGCTGCCTTCGGCGAGAAAAGTGTAAGGCCGGAGAGACTGCCCGTGCCGGAGTAGAGGCGGACCGGCTCGGTGTCCTTCGCGTGCAGCGGTCCCGAAGCGTGGAGGTTTTGTTTGCTTTGGATGGTGGCGAAAGCCCCCGTGCTGGAACCAGACTCGATGAACTTCTTCTTGATGAAGGAGAGGAAATCCGTCGAGGTCGTAGATCGCTGCGATGTCGCCTTGCCCGAGATGTTGAAGTAGGCATAAGGCGACGCCACGCCAGGAATGGATGCTGGATTCGCGTCGGAAACGTTGATGGTGGAGGAGGTCCAGTATGTGATCCTCTGGCCCGTGAGGTCGGTGCTGGTGCCGGTGGGAGCAAGACCGTTGATGGCACCGCCGGCGACGATTTGCAGAGTGCCTGTCGCCGACGGGAAGAGTGTGAGATCGCCGGTCACATTCACATCACCCGAGAATGCCGTGACGCGAAGCGAAGACGGCATCACGCTGTAGAGGGTGTCGAACTGGGAACCCACGCTCGTCTCGGAGAGACGCAGCCAGGGCTGGTAGTTGGCTGCCGAGTTTGAGTTCAGCAGCAGTTCCTTTTCTTCCCAAAGCCGAAGCAGAGATGTGGGTGTGGTGCTGCCATTGATCGAAGCGGACTCACGCAAGGTGACGTTGCCGCCGATCGACGAGACATTGACCGCGCTCGTCGAGCTGTGCGTCGAGAAGTAGGTTTTGTACCAGTAGCGGTTCTGCTGACCCTGCGGCAGCCAGAAGACGTTCGCCACCGGGCCGAGCAGGACATCGCCACGCGCGCTCACATTGAAGATCGTCTTTCCGGCGAACAGCGTCGTCGGCAGCCAGGTGAGTTCCGACTCGATGATCGGCGTGGCAGAACCACTCAGCCTTCCGAGTGATGGCGAGCGCGTGGAGTTCGTTGTGATGCTTCCTCCGGCTTTCAACGTGCCAGTGCCGCGCTCGACGTAATACACTCCACCGTCGATATTTCGACCGGCATCGAGCGAGAGATCTCCGCCGCCGAGTTCGAGGATCTTGGATGCATCGGGCGTGCCAGAGGGCGCACGCGCATTAGTTGGAGTGTGAGCATCAACGTTTTGAATGTCGCGCCCTGCGTTGAGCGTGACATCACCGCCGCCCAGCGCGCCCACGCCGCTGAAGAAATTGCTGAAATCGACCCACCAGCTCGTCGAGGCGGAAGGGTCGTTAACCTGGACGGTGATGGACTGGAAGACTCCGGAGTTCCCGTACTGGCCGGTCGCAGGATCGACGTAGCCGCGACGATAGAGCCAGTTCTCGGGGAGCTGACGTGACGAGTCGAGAATCAAATTGCCGGCATTGTCCTTCGTCAGATGCTTGATGTCCTGCTGCGCGGCGACGACCACGTTTCCACCCGCCATGCTGTATTGAGCAAAGTAGTTCTGCTGAAGAGCGCCCAGACCAGTCTGTGCTGGCGTGTTGTTTGAAGAGACGATGGGCGTGACGAAGTCGCCTGCGGTGAAAACGGTCGTCGGGCTCGCAACCTGAGTGCCCGCGGTGTAAATCGTGGCGAACTGGTTGAGCAACTGCACATCACGTCCCGCCGTCACGGTGATGTCGCCGCTGCCGGTGCGGATGACCTGGAAGCGATTCGATCCCGTATTCGCATTCGTCGAGTTCGAGGGATTGATCGCGCTGCGTGTCGTGGCATTGCTGCCACCGCTCACCGTTGCCTGGCCTGCATTTTGTCCGATCAAGATGGAGCCGCTGTTTGAAGGCAGGCTCGTCATCGAGATCACATTGCGGAAGTCCGCGCCGGAGAAGTCCGCGCCGGAGGTGATGCGATAGGACCACGACTGCGCATTCACCGGCAGCGTGCTGCTCTGCGCGAGCAAAGGAGCGGTCCAGAGCTTTTCGAGTGCATTGGTCGATGTCGCGCCGTTCACATCGAAACCGTCGCTCAAAGCGTTGTAAAACACGACATCGCCCGCTGCCTTCAGCGTAAGCACGCCGGGTGCGTTCTTCGTGCCGAAACGGAATGTGGCGAGGTTCCAGTCATTGACCACAGGCGAGGATGCGCTCGACCCCAGCGTGATGTTGCCGGTGCGATTGATGATCTCCGCTCCGGGCATCACGACGAGAACCGACGATAGCCCTGCGTTATTGGCGAGAATGCGGCTGGTGATGTTCGTGGCGGCAGCGCCGAAGGTGTTGCCGTTGTTTTTCACCTGCGTCTGGATGTTGTTCGCGCCGGTGTTGATGATGACGCCGCTGCCCGTGATGTCGTAAAGCTTGTACCCTTCCACTTCGATCTTCGAGGCGCCGAGGATCGTGCCGTTGATCGGATTGATCTGAAGTTCGTTCGCTGCCGCCACCTGCGGCGCGCGAATGTGGAGCGAGCCAGTGAACTGGCCAAACTTCGCGCTGTCCGCCGTGTTCGAGGCGACCGACAGATTGATCAACGAGCCTGTCTTCACGTCCACGAGTGCAGCGGTGTTGATCACGCCATTGATCTCCGATCCAGCTTCGAGATACACCGCACCGCCTTTGCCTGAATTGCTGAAGGTCTGCGCCGATGCGTCGAGAATCGCACCGGCATTCAAGGTGACGCTGCCACTGGCCTTGAGATCAATGGTGCCGCCGGTCGTTCCTGAGGCGTCGATCGTTCCCGTCACGGTGATCGAGCCGCCATCGGTGGAGAGGATGAAGTTCTTCGTCTTTGACACGCCATCGACGGTCACATTGCCCGAATGCACGCGAAGGGTGCGCGATTCATTGAACGAGCCATTGTTCAACACGGTGGTGAGCGAAGAGAAGCTCGCGAGCGTGCCGGTGTCGAGATTGAACGAGCCTCCCTTGCCACCAGCGCCGCCCTGCCCGGAGACGGTGCCGCCAAGCACGAACGACCCCTTGGGTGCGCTCACGGTGAATGTTCCGGCATTTCCGAGGTCGGGATGCGCTGCGACATTGATCACGCCGCCGTCTTTGATCTGCACAGAGCCATTGTCAGCCGCGAGAGTGATGCTGCCGGCGTCGGTGTATTGAATGAGGTCATAAAACGTCTGTGCCGTGCCACCAACATCGAGGCGGCCGCCGACGGAGACATTGCCAGTGAGCGCCTGCATTTTCAGGAGACCGCTCGGCAACAGCACATCCGTGTCCGCCGTGATGCTCGCGCCTTGGAAGCTCAAGCTTGATCCGAGTCCACCGGTGACTGCGGCCGTCGTGCCGCTCTTCACGAGCGACAAAGCGCCGCCTGCGGTGATGCCGTGGCTGGCGGATTTTTCTGCGGTGATCACCGGGGTCGTGGCAGTGACCGCACCTTGTGCCACGAGCGAGCCCGTGCCCTTCGCGATGATGCCGCCCGACGCCGTGAGGAGGAGGTTCGCATACTGATCGATGTTCAGTGTGCCTTGTCCGAGACGGATCGTGTCGCCGACGAAGGCCAGCGTGCCGCTCAATTTCGCCGCTGATGCGGGTGCCTCGGCATTGGCACTGTTATCGAGCGTGATGTCGCCGGCCGTGAAGGTCACCTGCCCGCCGCCGTTGTTGAAACCACGAATCGATCCGGCATGAAGCGCGAGCTTGCCTGCCGAAGAGAACTGTCCGGTGCCATAAATGTCGAGCGTGGTGTAGCTCAGCAGCGAGAGCGACTGCGCGTTCTGCAGACCGGCAAGCGCAGAACCGGAGAGCACGAGGCCGACGGTCGGATTGAGCGCGCCTGGATTGTCGAGCTGGATGCTGATGCGCCCGCTGTTCAGAGAAATCGCGCTGCCGAGAATGGACGCACTGGCATCGAGCGAGGTGGCATAGGTCGAGTCGAGGATGATGCTCTGACCGCTCACTGTTGCTCCCGCGCCGATGGTCATCTTCGGCACGATTTGCGTCGGGAAGTCAGCAGGCACCGTGACGGAGTTGCGGAAGATCTGCGCATTCGGATCGCTGCTCACGCGCAGCATCGTGCCATTGCCGCTGCCAACGACGGCGGAGTCGCCAAACACCAGCAGGTCTGCCGCCCCGCCCATGGAACCTGACTGGAGGATTTGCGCGCCATCAGTCAGCGTGAGCGTCTTCGTCGCCGCGAGAATGATCTCCGGACCAGTGAGTGGCGCGCCTGCATTGTCCACAGTGATGTTGTTCGCTGTCACTTTCACCGTCGTGCTGTCGCGTCCGAAGGCGCGATAGCCACCGATCAGAAGACTCTCGGCGCCCCAGCGACTCACAAGTGCCGAGTCGAGGACCAGCTTGCCCGTTTGTCCGCTTGCGCCCGCGCCGCCGATGACGATATCGATCGGTGTGCTGATGTCGATCTGGCCGCCGCGACCTCCCGCCTTACTCATGCCGTACACGTCGCCTTGTAGTGACATCGCTTGAGTGGAGCTGAAGAGCAGATAGCCGCCGTCGATCGGCAGTCGCGGCACTGGTGAGTCCAGCTTGATCGCGCTGTCTCTCAGGAAGGTGTTTGCGTAGTAGCGTTCATACGTCGCGCGCTGGCTCACCACGGAGTAGGAGGCGACTTCAAAACGCGAGTAGAGCGAGGAAACGTCGCGACTGCTGTTCAAGTCGTTGAAGCGATAGCCGTTTACGAAGTAAGAGCCATCGGGATTGAGGAAGGTGCCAATCGGATTCCCCGACTTCGGGGTCACGAGCACCGCGCCCGGCATGAGTGCGTATCGAGCTGGCAGGAGCGTGTAAACACCAGCCGCGAGAGCATTGCTGCCACTAAGATAGACGCGATCACCAGCCTGAATTGTACTGTTCACGTAGCCAGGATCGCCGCTGAAGGCCGAGGACGTGCTGCTGAACGGCGCGTAAGGCGAGACGTTCGAGTCGTAGCCCGGTATCACCGCGAAGCTGCCACTGGAGGCGAGGATGTCCGTGCTGCCGCCATTGCCCTTCACCCACGAATATGCGAGCAAGTCACCGCCTCCCGAGATGTCCACGAGAGATCCAGCCTCGGTGGTCACACTTGCTCCGGAAAGCCTGATCGATTTCCCAGAGATGCCGCCAGCCGTGATGTTCAGGCCGGTCGGATCGATCCACGATGCGCCGCTGTCCACCACGAGACCGTAAGGTATGAGCGATGCCTGCCCCGTCACGGGATCAACAGCGGAGACTGACGTGATGCTGCCAGCGGAAAGCGTGAGCTGCTGCGTGACGGGCACGGCAGAATTGGTCAAAAGATTAACGGGAGCCGTGCCGGTGCCGTCCCAGCCGATATTGATGTTCCCGATCGGTGCGCGCAGCACGCCGCCTTGATTGATGATGGAGCCGTAAATGTTCAGCGTGCCACCAGCGGAGAGCGGCAGGCTCCTTTGCACGCCCGACGAAGCGATGGTGACCGAGCCAGGCTGCGTTACATCGTTCACTTTGTAATCGTAGGCGACGATGGTGAAGGTGGATGCCGTCGTCGGATAAATCTGTCCGGCGGTGAGAGTCAGATTGCCGGCGATGTTGAAGACGCCGTTGCCGCGGATGTCGTTCTTCGCGTAGAGATTCGCCGTGCCGATGTTTTGCAGCGAGAGCGTGCCGATGTCGAGATTGTCGGAGGTGATGTTCAGCACTCCTGTCCCGTAGGTCGGAAGGAAATAGCTCTTATCCACGGCACCGCCCGCCACTGAGAAGAATGGCGTCTGCACTTCCTCCGGCAGCATCGGCGTGGTGAAGGGTCTGCCGATGGCGACGTAGGGCGCGGCGAGATTCACGGTGGAGTCTGCCTGAATGATGCCGCCGAGGCCCACCTTCAGAGAACCGCGCGCCGAGATATTCACGGGACCGCGAAACTCAACGTTCCCATCGAGGGTGAGTGAATCGAAACCGCCGCTGAGGAAGGAATTCGCTCCGAAGTATCCGACCGCCGTGATCGCATTGCCATTGGCATCCATGATCGCTTGTCCGATCGGTGACTTGTCGGATTTGAAGGTCGGGAAGCTCAAGGACGAAGCGTCCTGCGCCACCACAAGATTGATCGCTTTGTCATCGCGATCGCCGAATCGCCCGGACGCGAGCGACAACGTGCCGCCCGTGGCCGTCGGTCCGCCAGCATCGCCCTTTAGCGTCGCGCGCGTGAAGAGAAACTCTCCGCCCTTCATCGCGATGGAGCCGCCGTTGCTGTCGATCTGCGTTGGCACACCGAGAGACGCATAGAGTGGTGAGGTGATGCCGCTGGTAAGCGGAACGATGCGATTGTTCGCCATCGGATCGGCCAGCATCGCATCGAGATTCAGATACGACGGATGCACGTCGAGCACGGCGCTCGTGCCGGACACGTCGAGCAACGCACCGGCATCGGCCACGATGTTGCCAGAGATCTTGATGCTGCCGCCCGGTAGCACGTAGCCTGTGTTTCGACCGAACGGATCAAGCAGATTCACCGTCGTGCCCGCCGTGGACAGAGAGCTGCCGGGGCCGAGATAAACCGTGGGCGACACGATCACTTCGCCTCGCACAGGGAACTTGTCCGATGCGCTGATGGTGATGCTTCCACCCGGAGCCGTGACGGATCCGAGAATGGAAACCGTCTGTCCTTCAAAGCTGACCGAAGCGAGCGGATCAGTTTTGATGCGCGCTCCAGCACCCATCACGATGTCGCTGCGCACTTTGAGAATCGGAGCTGCCGTTGCTTCCGTCTGCACGCCAGGGAGGGTTTGGAAGCTCAGGCTCACGGGCGAGCGATAACCGACGGGTTTCAAAATCGTGGTGACGCCGAAGGTGTCGCTGTCAGCGGGATTCGGAATCGCCAGCAAACTCTGAGCCACCGGCTCGATCACCGTGCCCGGTGCGATCGCGACGGCAGGCGCATACTGCTCAGGCGCGATCGGGTCCGTCGGATTCAAATCCGCGCCGATGCCGATAAGCGTGAATTTGGTGAAGCCACCCGTGCTGAAGAAGCCTGGGTGCAACAACAGCGTGTTTGGATAAGTGGCCACTCCGCCGACTTGAATCAATTGCGCCTGCAAGGTGAGCGAACCGCCTTGTGCACCCGAATAAGCGCGAAGCGTGCTGCCGAGATTGAAGGTGCCACCGAGCACGGACGGATGATTGATGTCCTTGCCCGCCTTGATGCTGATGCTGCCGCCATTGCCATACGTGAGCTTGCCGAGCTGATTCATGAGCACACCGCCTGATGCATCGATCACACTTCCAGCCGCGAGGTCAGCATTGAACGCCTCAATTGCGACTGAGCCGCCCGCCAGCGTGCTGCGAGTCTGCACATGATCGGCATCCACTCGCACACTTACGCCGAGCGGTTGGGTGAAGGGAGCTGGAGCATTGAGGCGATCGTCAATCAAGAGACCTGCCACATCGATGCTGCTGCCCGCGCCGAGCGTGAACGTGCCACGCCCCGCAACCGGATCTTCGGACGTGAGCGTCTGGAGATAAGGCGAGACGTTGTAAGCCTTCAGCGTTATCGAGCCTGCCGGTGCTTTGAGCGAGCCGAGCACGGCGATGTTCTTGCCTGAAAGCGTGATCGATCCAGCGGGCGGGGCCGCCAGCTCGACATTCGCCGGCACGACGACATCGCCATCGCTGTTCTCGACGGTGAGCGAGCCAAAGCCGTTCTTCGTCATCAACTCGGGAGACAGGATGACCTGCGATTTGCGATCATCCCGAAGTGCGCGAGGCGTGCCCGTTTCATCGAGCGAGAATGCATCAGCGGCAGCCAGCGAACCTCCATTTTGAAACGTGATCGACGGCGGTGTCGGCGCGATGCTGAATAGCGTGCCGCCCGTGAGCATCTGCTGTGAAGTGAACTTCAGCGCCAGGCTGCTCTGCTGCGGATTCACCTCGCGCTGACGCGGTCCCGCGACGGTGTTGCCGCGCATTTCGCCATCGAGTGCCATCGCCGGAGCCTGGATGTCGATCTTCCCTCCGTTCGCACCTTGCACATAGTCTTGCTCGTAGTGCCTCCCGCTCATCCACGGCACGTTGTAGGTCTTCGTCACACCCCAACGCGATGACCCGGTGGTGAACTGCCCGGTATAGAGGCCGTCATAGACCTGATCCGGCGTCGCTTTCGACACATCGATCAAGTTCCCGCCCATCAACACGCGTGAGGTCTGCACCCAGCCGCCCTGATAATTCATGAAGCCGCCCGACACATCGACGATCGAGCCCTTTTGCATCACGACCGATTCGCCAGCGGAAATGGAGACTGATCCGCCATCGACGGTCAGTTCCCCTGCTGTGCGCTGAATGAGACCGACGTAGCCGCTCAAGTCGGCGAGTGGCGTGCCATACCAGGTCTTTCCGTTGTAGGTGCCAGTTTGGCGAAGATCGACAGTGAGCGTCGGACCGCGCAGCACTCCCGTTCTTTGCACGGGCGAGTCAGCGAGCTCTGCTCCGCGCAGTTCCACCGACAAAATGTACTCTGCCATCGCGACGAGAATGTCCGTCGAGCCCGCGACATTGATCATCGCACCCGAATCGAGATAGACCTGGCCGCTGGATTTGACGAACCGGCTGTCGATCAGGCCGGAGCCCACCGAGAATGTGCTCCACACGCCCGCGCTGACGGTGACATTCGCATTCGGGGCGAGCAGCGTGGAGTTCGCACCGAAATGCACGGCCTGCCCCTGCACGTTCACCTGCGAGAGAATCGGCAGCTTGGTGCCCACGGCCTTTTCCGTGCTCGCCCACTCCGGCAGGATCTGCATCACACTTCCTGCGCCGACGGTGACTGTTCCCGAGCTTTGATTGATGTAGGGAAGACCGAAAGCGGTGTTCGTGGAGTCATAACGCGAGTTCGGCGTTGCGTTGTAGTTTGCGAGAAGATCAATGCGTCCGTTGAGGGAGACAGATGTCGAGCCGTCGATGCCGCCATTCTGATTGACGTTCTTGCCCGCCATCGTCGCATTGCCACGGAAGATTTCGATGAGACCGTCATTCGTTGCCGTGCCCGCGTATTCACCGAGTGCGGCATCGGTCACCGCGCCGATGTAAACATCGAGCCCGCGCAAACTCGCATCATTGCTGCTGTGCGCTTCGACACCGACCTGCAAGCCAGCGGCGAGGATGGTCTGGCCGTCGGGGGTGGAGATGGTGCCGGAGTTTTTCACGTTTGGGCCGACGAGCATGACGCGTCCGCCGACGTGATCGGAGGTGGTGGGCGCGGTAATTTGTGCGCCGGGCTGCACGACGACATCTCCGCTGCGACCATCGGGCGTGTTTGCCTTTGGCGGTGTGAACGCTGGTGTTCCCTTGGCACCGGCGGGCAAAGCGATGGCGGAGAACAAGTACTGCAAATCAGGATTATTGAGCAACCCCTGTGAGATGAGGTTGTCATTAATCGGCAGCGACGACGCGACGAGCGTGTGGACGTTCACGTGGCTGCTGCCGCCGAAGATGATGCCGTTTTGGTTGATGATATAGACCTGCCCCTGTGCGTTGATGGAGCCGAGAATTTGCGAAGGCCGTCCGCTGGGGTCGTTGACCTTGTTGAAGGCGATCCACTCCCCGACCTGCGCGCCTCCAGCGCTCTGATCGAAATTCACCGTCGTATTTTTGCCGATGTTGAACGTGCGCCAGTTCAGCACCGCTTGCTGTTCCGTCTGCGTGATGTTCACCGTCCCCCTGCTTTGAGACGGCAGCGACGCGCCCTTCCATAATGCGGGATTGTTCGTCACGGCGGGATCGATTTCCAGTCCATCGACAGCCAGACCGTTAGGAACCATCGGTAGTAGTTCACCAGGGTGGTTCGGATCGGCACCGAGGCTGTTTGGGCCGGCCTTTGCCGCATTGCGCGCCGATTCCTGCATCGCACGGATGGCCGTGAGCGCGCCGGTGGTCCGGGCGAGTGCGTCCTTGGCGTTGTTGCGCAGCGCGTCGGTGGCCGATGCGGTGGCAGCATCGGACGCGGATGTCGGATTGCGCTTCATCGTGGCGGCTCCGCCGCGCAGGAGATCGCCCGCGTGAGCGACAGGGCACACGGCGGCGAGCAGGGCGAAGAGGATTCCGCGGCGAAGCGTGGCCGTCGATGACATGGGCAGTCGGTCTTTGGAAAGGCTATTTGGCCTCGGCGCTCTTCGGCAGGATCTGCGAGAGGGCGAGTTCGTTGACGGCGACGGGATTGGCCTTCAAAAGCGCGGCGAGATGTGCCTGCTGGTTTTCGCGCGTCTTGTCGGCGCGCATCTGGCGGACGAGCTGCGGGCGGATCTGCACGAGCGTGGGCGTGTGCGCTTCGCGGATGTCGGTGACCTTGATGATGTGCCAGCCGTCGTCGAGACGGATGGGATCGGAGACCAAATTGACGGCGAGCTTCGGAAGCTGCGCGCGGATTTCCGGCTGTATCTGCGCGTCGGCGAGCCAGCCGATTTCTCCGCCGTTCTTCACGCTGGCGGCGTCTTCGCTGTGCGCAGCGGCGAGCGCGGCAAAGTCAGCGTTCGGCTTCTTCAACGCTTCACGGACGACGGCGAGCTTGAGCTTGGCATCGGAACGCGCGGTGGCGTCGGCGGTATTGAGTTCGGCGATGTAGATTTGCGAGAGACGATAAGTCTTCGGCACGAGCAGCGAGGGCTTCGCGGCTTCGTAGGCGGCTTTCAACTCGTCTTCGCCCGGATAGTTGTCCGGCGGTTGCGAGATGGACTGCAGATAGGTTTCGGTGATGGCGCTTTCGCGCACGCGCTGGAGCTGGAGGGCGATGTCGGGCTTTTCATCCCACTTCTTTTCGAGCGCCTCTTTCAAAACGAGCCGCTGCACGAGCAGGGCGCGCACCATCGTGTTGAGCTGCGCGGAGTCCTTGGCGATCGACTGCTTCTCGGCATCACCAAGAGGCGCGAGCGCGGCGCGGATGTCTTCGATCTTGATCTCCGTGTCGCCGATGCGGCCGACGATGTTCGCTTTGTCCGCGTGTTCCTCCGCAGTGGCGGGGATGCAGAGCAAGAGGACTGTGATGATGCAATGAGATGAGGAGTTCATGTTTTCGCCTTGGTTTTCGCTGCGCTCGGAGCCTGCGCGGCAGGAGCCTGCACTTTTGCGGCATCCTCGGGTTTGGTTGGCGGAGCAGGCTCATTGGCTTTGTCGGCCTTGTTCTTCTTGTCCTCGGGCAGCGTGTTGTTGTAATCAGCGGGCCGGATTTTCTGCGCGACGAGCTTCTCCTCGTAGTTCTGCATGAGGTTCTGCAGCTTCACGCGGGTGATGCCGGTGAACGGCTCGCGCGCGGTGAGCGCAGTGCCGAGGCCGAACCCTTTGTAGCGGTCGAGGATTTCGTTGCCGATCTTGAACATCTCCGCGTTCTTCGCCTCGTTGTCGGCGACGCGGCGCTCGAGCACGACGACCTTGCCGGCGAGCACACTGCGCTCGGCCTCCTTCTTCTGCGCGATGGCGGCGGCCTTGCCGTAGCCGTCCTTCCACTTCGTGAGCGTCTGTTTCGTGCGGGCGAGATCCTGCTCGGTGTTCGCGACTTTCGAAGTCAGCTCGTTGATCGACTTGTCGGTCGCCGCCTTGTCTTCAGCGGTCTTCTTGCGCAGGGCGTCGAGCTGCTTCGTCAGGTCGGCGATCTTCTTCTCGTTCTCCGTCTTCGTCGTTTCGAGTTCGGCCTGCAGCGTCGCCTTCTCGGCTTCGACGGTTTGGAGCTGCACCATCGTGGTGCGCAAAGTTTCGCGCATTTTCTTCAGCGCGGCCTCCATGGCGTTAGCCTGCTGCTGTTGTTGCGCATTCGCTGATGTGACGATGCACAGCGCGACAGCGAGAGCGGTGGTTTTCAAAAATCGGTTCATGAGGAGTCGCGATCAAAACTTGGCTGACAGGTCGAACATGAGGATGTCCGCGCTGAGGGGCGGGCCGGCGATTTCATCGGCGCTCATCCAGCGCACGCCGATCTTCACGCGTGGCGAGAGCGCGACGGCGGCACCGATGGTGATGCCCTTGTGATTCGTGCCGCCGAGGCCGAAGTCGGAGTCGCTGAACGCATCGACGACGGCGTCTGACTCGACGTAGCGATAGCCGATGCTCGCATTCCAGTCCCAACGCTTCTCAAACTTGCCTTTGCCGACCTGAAGCTGCACGGACCACGCGGTGTCGCCGCCTTCGTATTTGCCGATACCGTTGACGTTGCCCTGCTCGATGGCTCCGCGGTTGTTCACGGCGATCGCATCGACCGCTGCGGCGTCGAACTCGAGGTTCTTGGCGTATTCGCCGAGCAGCGAGATCTGATACGGCTCGAAGAAGTTGAAGTCGATGCGGCCGCTGTAGCTGGCGATCTTGAACGGTGTGGCGAGGCCGAAGTATTGGAACTGGTTCTTCGTGCCGTAGTCGTTGAGCGCGCTCGGGATGATGTTGCGCAGCGCCATGTAGGTGTTGCCTTTCTGCGCGAAGGACGGGCGTGTGTTGTCCGTGTTGCCCGCGTCATCGGCCGTGAGCGGCGTGTAAGGATCCGACAGCTTGCCTTCGACATCTTTGAAGTCGTAGTAAGACGCCGCGAGCTTGGCGACGACCTTGTCCTTGATGTTGAACTCGAAGCCTCCCTGCGCGGCGTAGAGCCATTTGTCGGTGCTCTCAAACTTGTCCGGCTGGTTCGAGGAGAAGTTGAAGTCGGTGTTGAAGATGGGGAACAGGCCGCCGGTGATGAACGGCGTGATGCCGCGCAACACTTCGTATTTCGTGGTGAGAGCCACGCCGTCGAAGCCGAGATCCTCGTCCCACATCATCTCGCTCGTGGTGAAGAACGGATTGTCGAAACGGCCCGCCATGAAGGCGAGGTTCTTGTTCGGCTTGCCGCCGAGTTCGTATTTGATGAACGCGCGGTCGAGCCAGATGGCATACTTGCTGAAGTTGCCGCCCTGGCCCTGGTTCGCGAGGCCGAAGCTCTGATTCGCGGAGACCGGCGTGCTGCTGTCGCCGGTGGCGAGGCGGATGCCAGCCGTAAAGCCATCACCCAGATTCACATCCATGCCGAGGCGCGCGCGCAAACGCAGACGCTGACGGTCTTCGTCCACGTTGAGCTGCGGGGAGAACACGGTGCCGGCGACGTCGAAGGGCTTGCCGGTGTTGATGGCGTTGAAGTTCGGGAACGAGCCGGTGTTGTCGTTGCCATCCGGGAACATGTTCATCTCGTAGCGCACGCGGATGTCGCCGAACCAACGGATGCGGTTCACCCAATCCGGGAATGCAGCAGCACCGGCCCACTTTTCATCGCGCGCCTGGGCGAGCACTTCGCTTTTGATCTCGTCGCGGATCTGCGCCTTCACGGACTCGGGCACATAGGCCACGCGCACGGTGCCGTCGCCGTTCGGTGCGATAGCGTCGCCTGCTTCGGCTTCTGCGCGCGCCTTGGCGGCATCAGCGATGGCTTGTTTGATCAACTCCTCCGCATCCTGATGCGTGAGCACGCCGCGTTCGACGAGACGGTTGATCAAATTGATCGTGACGTTCTGCGATGGCGTCTGCGCCTGCTGCGTCATCGTCGGCTCCGGCGTTGGAAGCGGGAGCTTGTCGATGGCGGGCAGTTCCGCGCCCGTCGCTGGATCAGTGACCGCGAACAGGGCGGGCGTGGCGAGGTGCTCCTTGTCATCGAAGAGATCCACCGTGGCCGGCAGCGGCTCTCCCGCATCCTTCTTCGCGGATGGCGGTGCATCGGCAGATGCAGCCGCCGGCTTTGGTGTGGGCGATGCAGCCGTAGGCGCGGCAGGTTTTTCCTTCGCGGCTTCCGCGGCGCGCGAGGACACGAGGCCGCTGCCGCACAGCGCAAAAATCAGCGCGAAGGCGAGACATGACGGAAGACGAAGTCGTGGATCAATGAGGAGCATGTGAGGAGTCGTATCAGATCAGTTCGGCCGCTGTCCGCTGATGCGCAGGACGATGGGCATGGGCATGTTCGAGGGCGGTGCTTCGCGGAGCTGGAGGCCGGTGAGCACCTCGCCGTTCAGCGCGGCGTTCACGTCGGCCTCGCCGCCGCCGCCGGAGATCGAGGCGCGCGTGATGCGGCCCGTGGCGTCCACCCAAATGCGCACCGTGCGCTGACCGGTGGCGAACTTCGTTTTGCCATGGCGGCGCACGGCATCGGCGATGCTGCTCTGCACCTGGCCGGCATACCAGCCAAAGGCACTGCCCTTCTTGCGGCCGGTGCCATTGCCACTGCCGCCAACCATGCCATTGCCGCTGCCGCTCAGTCCAAAACCATCGCCAGCGCCGTCGCCCTTGATCGCAGTGCCGAGCGCGGGCGGCGGATCGTCCTTTGCGGGCTCAGGCTTCTGCTCGGGCTCCTCGACCTTCGGCTGCTCGATCATTTCCTCCTTCTTCTGTTCCTCGGGCTCCGGCGGTTTGGGCTTCGGCGGTGGAGGTGGTGGAGGCGGCTTCGGCAAAGGCGGAAGCGGCGCGATGAAGATCATCTTCTCAGGCTTCGGCGGTGGTGGTGCTTCGTCTTTCGGCTTCACCTGCACAAAGGCGAAGGCCACTCCGCCTCCTAGCATGGTGATGCAGGCCGGCAGCAACCAGCGGTGGCGCTGCCAGATGGATTCTTCTTCGTCGTCCCAGTTCATAAGCGTGTGCGTGTGGGTTTGCGGTTGCGATTCGTGATCATTTGTCCCGCGCCTTCGTGGCGAGGCCGATCTGCGTGATGCTGAGTCCGCCGAGGACGTTCAGCACATCCATGATGGTCTGGTATTGCGTGCCGCTGTCGCCGCGCACGACGACAGGCAGCTCGGGCATGCTCGACTTCAGTGCGGCGAGCTTTGACTCCAGCTCGGCGAGCGTGACGGGAATGGTGTTGAGGAAGATTTTCCCCTCGTTGTTGATCGTGATGGCCTGCGTCTTCGGCGCATCCATCTTCTGCGAGGCGGGCGCACCGCTCTTCGGCAGGTTCACCTTGATGCCCTGCACGCCGGCCGTCGTCATGATGATGAAGATCAGCAGGAGGACCAGATAGAGGTCCACCATCGGCGTGACGTTGATGTCGTCGTAGGACTTGGAGTCGGCCTGCATGACGCGTCAGTCTTTCACCTCCGGATACCGCTCGGCCATGCGAGCGAGGAACTCGTCGATGAACGTCTCCATGTCGTTCACCGCCTGCTTGATGCGCGAGCTGAGATAGCTGTAGGCAAACAGCGCCGGAATGGCGACAGCCAGACCTGCGACAGTGGCGAGCAGTGCGCCCGCGATGCCCGGCGCGATGGAGTTCACCTCGACCTCGCCCGTCTTCGCGATGACGGCAAAGGTGATCATCACGCCGATCACCGTGCCGAGCAGTCCGAGATACGGACCACCGGCGATGCCGATGGTGAGGAACACGAGCTTGCTGTTGAGCTTCTCAACTTCGCGCACGAGACCGGTGTGCAGCGTGGCCTTGATCGCGGCGATGGAGCGGCTGGAGAGTCCCTTCACGGTCTTCGGCGCGCCTTTGAGCGACACCTGACTGACGCTCTGCAATCGATTGCGGATTTCATCCGAGCCGATGTGGTAGATGTGATACAGCGGCGAGTGCCGCATCTGCCGGTGCGCCTTCGGACTCGCGGTGCCGCCGAGCGTTTTGACGGTTTCCTCGTCGGTGTGGTCGATCGCCGTGATGTCCGCCGTCACCTTCTGCCAGCGCGCGAGGAACACCTTCGTCGCCTTGCTGATCTTGTTCAGATAAAGCAGCTTTCCGAGCGCAACGAACCCGCCGATGAGTGCGAGGATGGTGCAGGCGTAGATGACGATCCAGCCGTCGAGCGTGAGGCTCTTCGAGATGTCCTTGATGAGCGACAGATGCTTCGCCAGCTCGTCCTCATGCGCGGCGCCGCCCGAGGCTTCATCCGCGCCGACGATCATGAGCTTCTGCGCATCGGAACTCGATCCCTGGTTCACCGTGGCAAACCGCAGCCAGCCGACACTACGGGCCACGCGGGAGATTTGCAGCTCGTCGAGTTCGCCCACGAATGCCGTCGCATTCGCCGGTCCGCCTTCGCCATCTTTTCCAATCGTCGCCGCACCTTTGAACGCGGGCAGCGCGGCGTTGAGCGTGCCGTATTGCTTGCCGTCGAGATAAACGGTGAGTGTCGCATCGCTCGCGACGACGGCGAGATGACGCCACGCATTCGCCGCGAGTGCTTCGCCGGTCGATGAACGCGCCTTGTTCACCTCGACAAAGGGAACGCCGTTGTCGAGACCGATCACAAAACCGCTGCCGCCTTCGCGACGCGAGAAGATCGTCGCGTTCGCAGCGAGCGCCGTCGGCTTGATCCATGCGGACCACGTCAGCGCACCGCCAGCAGCCCACTCAAGCGACGGCGCGGCAGGAACCGTGATCGCTGCCTGTCCGAGCAAACGCAGACCGCCTGACACAAGCGAGCCCGCAGCTGGCGGCGGCACGCCTTCGATCTTCAATCCGCTCGCCGACGAGTCGGTCGAGGCATTCACCGCATCGGCAAAATGGAAGACTGCCGTGGTGTCGGCATCATACGTTTCCTTCGCGGGCGATGCGGGCGTCGCATCGATCGTGTTGCCGTAATAGAGCCACACTGTCGTCGCGGCCGACGGTTTGATCTCCGGCACCTGCACCCACACGTAGGCTTCATTGAGCAGCGTGTCCCACTTCTCGATGTGATGCTTCAGCACCGTCTTGCCGTCCTCGGCCACGAAGCGCAGATCGCTGCCGTCTTCCTTCGCGGAGAAGAACCCGAAGTTCCCATCATGCAGCCGCACGAGCACGGCTGACTTGCCGATCGCGTCGGTGATCGTCACGCCTTTGTCGCTCGTGTCGATCGTGAGCTTCTTGCGCGTCGGCCACTTCGCATCCCACCACGGCGCGTGTTCCTTTCCTTTCTCGGCCGCTTCGCCGTGCAAGGAAGACGCGCTCATCAGCGCGCTGAGCGCGAGGCCGGTGAGCAACGCTCGGGAAAGAAGTATCTGGACGTTTTTCAGGATCATGGAGTCAGGTCAGAGGAGTCAAAATTCAGCCCACGCGCGGAAGGAGATGAAGGCGTCGTCGGCCAGCGTGTTGCCCGCGCTGATCAGCGGGAAGCTCAGGTCGATGGAGCCATTGAGATGACCGAAGAGCTTCATGCGGCTGCCCACGCCCCAGCTCGCCAGATCGTGCTGCTCCACTTCATCCGGCAGCGGATCATTGATGCCCAGCCGCCCGCCTTCGAGGAAGGCATACACGCGCCATTCATGCGGCGAGCTTTCTTCATCAGCGGCGGCGTCATCGCTCTTCGCCTTCTTTTTGCGGAACAACTCGAAGATGTCGGGACTGCGCAGCTCGACGGTGCCGAAGATCGCATTGTCACCGAGGGTTTCGGATTCGAGGTAGCCGCGCGCTGTGGCGAGACCGCCGCCGGCAAATTGCTCGCTGTTGATCAGCGGATCGCTGCTGATCTGTCCCTGCGCCTTCACATAAGCCTGGAACCCGCCGGGCAGGTCGTGCGTGTGCGAGGCATCGCCGCGCAGATAAAGATAACTGCCGCTCGAGTTGTAACGCTTGTTGTCAAACTCCACCGGCTCGCTGCCCATGCCGCGCACGTGCCAGTTCGCCGAGAGGTTCAGCTCCGTGAAGCTGTGCTTCCCGCTCCACGTCGCTCCATATGCCAGCGTGAACGGCCAGTACTCGATCGGCGTTGAGAACGCCTGGCCATCGACGACGACATCTTCGTCGAAGTGTTTGTAATCGACGCCAAAGCTCAGCGAGTGGAAGAACTTGTTCCTTCCCGGCAGCGTGATCATCGCGCGAATGCCCGCCACCTCACCGCGACCCGCCACCGCCGCACCGCCGAGCGTGGACACATTGCTGTCCTGCTTCGTGCCCTGCAAAATGAAGCTCAACCGCTGCCACGCCGGCGCGCGGAACACGTAGTAGCCCGAGTAGATCAGCGCATCCTCCGTGCGCTCCGGCGCGACCTGCATCGAAAAGCCCGCCGAGTGGCCGAGCTGCCAGAGATTGTTGTAGCTGATCGAGCCATTGAGCCGCAGCGGCGTCGTGTTCGGGCTGTAGCGGTTGTTGACCTCGATGCTCCCGTGCAGCGGGAACTTGTCTTTGACGTTCAGATCGATGTCCACCGTCCCCGGCTCGATCCCCGGCACCAGCGACGGCGTCACACGACGGTCGCCGAGCTGATTGAGCGCAATGATGTCGCGCGTCACGTCATTGAAGTTCGGCACCACGCCCGGCGCCAGCGACGGCGCGCGACGCTTGATTTCACTCGGCAAAAACCAACGCGCACCGTTCACACGAAGACGGCCCACCTTGTTTTCGATGACGTTCATCACGATTACCCCGCGCCTCGGCCGCTGCTGCGGCACTTCGACAGTCACCGTCTGAAAACCCTTGTCCCGATACGCCTTTTCCAAAGCCGCACGCGCCCCCTCCACATCCTCCGTCGTCCGCATCGGCCCCAAAAACGGATACACCGCCCGCTCCACCTCGATCGGAGCCAACACCTTCGACCCCGTCACCCGATACTCGCGGATGTACATCGTCGGCTGTGGCACGGCCGACGTTTCTCCGCTCTGCTCTTTGCTCTTCGGCGGCTCACTTGAAGACTCCTCCGCAGCCGACGCAATCCACGTCACTCCTGCCAAGAGCACGAAGACCCATCGAAGCAAAAGCAGAGGTCGAAGTGCAGGAGTGAGTCGCATTTGAGACGCGTTTGGAAATGGGACGACCTATCTCGCGAATCCCAACTCCACCTCAATCCGACGCGTGCGACGATCATGTCACGAGGCGACAGGAACCGTTACAAAGATGTCACAGGCCGTCCAAGAACCTGCAAAGGCCCGCACCACCGCTGCCAAGACGCTGTTCCCAACGGCGTTGAATCAGTCATTGGAGCCGCGATGAAGGGCGATGTGAAGAGAAAAACCTCCCGCGCAAAACGGGAGGTTGGGTTTTCAAGGCTTTGCTTCATCAATGGTCGGCGGCTTGATGCCGAGCACGCAATCGGCGGCTTTCGCGGCTTGGCTCGCGGCGATGACGATCCATCGCTTGTGGTCGGGTTCGCGGAGAACATCAAGCCAGCTCTGAATGTAGGCGGCGGCGTTCAGGTGATCGTCCTGCACGATGTCGGCTTCGAGGCCGAGGTAGGCGGCTCCCATCTCGGCGACCAGCTCTTCTTGCGAGTACACTTTGCCGCCGAAGCCATCGTGCTCGACGAGCGTCTTGCGGTTGAGCCGCGACTCGTGGCCGGTGGCGTGGACCAGCTCGTGGAAGAGCGTGAGGTGGTAGTCCTCAATGCTCGCGAACGAGTTCTCGGGAGGCACGAACACGGTGTCGGTGGACGGCTTGTAGGCCGCCATATCGCGCTGCCCCTGCATGATGAGGGGCGGCTGCGGCATGTTCGCGACGATTTGCTCGGCGACCTCGACGCTCTTCGATTTGGGCATCGGCGCTGCCGAGGCGATTGGTGGGAACTCGATGCCCTCGGTCTGGGCGGCGTTGAAGACGATGTATTCCTTGAGGTAGAACCTCGACTTCCGCCTGCCGTTGGCGGCCTGGCTGTCGGTGTCGTCTTGCTTCGGGGTGAACTGGCCCCAGTTGACGACCGTGCTTCCCCGCTCGCCCTTGCGGACGCTGCCGCCGAGCGCTTTCACCTGCTGGAACGTGAGCCAGAACGGCGAGGCGAACTTGCGCAGACCGAGCAGGAGCAGGTTCACGCCCCGGTATGGCTTGCCCGTGTGGAAGTTGCGCGGCTTCCCCACCTCGCGGCTCCACGGGCGTCGCCACGGTACGACGCCTTCTTCGAGATGGCGGAGGATGGTGTCGGTGACGAATTGATAGGGATCTCTGCGGTCCGCGCGGTCGTTCGGCGGCGCGGCATTTTCGGTGACGGGCGCGACGACATCAGTCGCCGCTTTCTTCTTGGGTTTGGATTTCGTTGGCATGACGAATTCTGTGTTTGGTTTTTGATGAGCGAGTGAAGCCAGCCTCGTTTGCGAGACGGGCTTCATGCCGTTCACCAACCCTCCCCTTCGCAGCGCCTCTCTTCGTTGCGCCTCAGTGCCGAGCGCACCGGCCGCATCCCGAACTGTGGACGGCCTGTGGATTGGCTGGGGAAAAGTCCGGAATTCTGATTCGAATTCCTGTTCTCATTCCCATTCAAGTCCGAAACCCTTTCAAAGGCTTTCCGCGCGGCGGCGACGGTGACCGGCAGCCGCTCAATCAGTTCGCGCGGCGCGCGGTCGAGCGCCCGCGCGATGCCGATGCGCATGTTGGGGTTCGGCTTCTGGTGGCGCAGGAAGTTCACGATGCCGATCCAGCCGTTCTGCTGCACGATCTTCCCGTCGCGCTCGAACCGATCGAACGCAGCCGCGATCTCCTTTTGCGGCAGCCCCGTGTCCATCGCCGCGCGACGCGACGTGAGTTCATAGACGCCACCCGGCGTGGTCAAGGGATTGGTGAGAAGGTAGAGGAACAGCAGCTTCTCGCTCGGACTCAACCGGATGACGTAGGTATCGTCCCAGAAGCGGGTGTTCACATACCTGTTTTTGTCCATGTGCGTTGGTTGCTCATGCCCGCGCGTCCGATGCATCGCGGCGGCGGACCAGCCGGGGCGCGTGCGCCTGGGGCCAGCGCGCCGGAGCGCGTTGCTGCGCGGGCGGTTTGAATCAGAACTCGATGACTCGCGGTTCCGCTACCTCCTCACCCCTCGACGAGCGATGGCACGAGCATCTGCGTGAATCCGCGAGCCTTGGGAAGAGCAGCCGCAGCAGCCGAATGAGGAAGCCACGTTTTTGTGGCCGCTGCGACCGCTCCAAGGCGACGGGCAGGCACTCGGTCTCGAATCGCTGGCGCATGGGCGAGGTGGTTAGTCTTGGTAATGCTCGACCTAAGTGCCCCCGGTTTGTGCCGGGAAGCCTGGCGGCGGTCTCTCCCCGTGTCTCTCAGTGCCGCCAGGCTTCCCGACGCAAAAGAACCGCCCCTTCGAGGAACGGCCCTTCTGCTTGCCTGGAGTGGTGCGCTTGACTTCCGGTAGTAAAGCTTTTGCGACACTACGCCCCTTTTTGAAGGGGCGCTCGTCGCGCCCGGAAGTCAGAGTCTTGTTCAGCAGCAGCGTCTCGCCCGAGGCGAAACCGGACCGTTCCTGTGAGGATGAAGGAGCCGGGGGCCATTATAGCCCCCGTCGCTCTCCCGTACAAGTCAGGTGCCTTGTCACGCCGCCAGCGCCAATTCGGACTGCATCGCGAATTGCCTCCGCCCGTACTCCGAGAACTCCGGTCGGCTGAGCTTCGTGTAGTGCGCGATGGTGTGCGTGGTGCTGTGGCCGACGAGCTGCGCAATGATCGCGTCCGGCGTGCCCAGCTTCGCCTGCCGGTGAATGTAGGCGTGCCGGAACGAGTGCGGCGACAGGTGACGCTCGAGCCCGGCCAGCTTGCACGCGCGCTGGACGACGCGCTGCATCATCCGCGTGGTGAGCGACGACTCGCCATCGCCCCGCTTCGCGACGAACAACCAGTCGCTCTGCGCGCCCGAGTTGATCCGCTGCACGATCAGATTGTGAATCACATCATCCGTGTCCTGATTCCAGAACACGCGGCGACGCCGCACCGTCTTCTCCGTGCGAATCACGGCAGAGGCATCCTCCTCGATTTGCTCGATCTCCAGCGTGGCCAGTTCGCCCACGCGCATTCCTGTGTCGCGCAGCATCATCACGATGGCGAGATCGCGCAGGCTTCGCTCACCTTCTTTTCGCAGAGCCGCGACCATCCGGCGATATTCCTCCTCGCTGATCGCGAGGTGCGATTGCGAGATGGCCTTTGGCACCCGCGCGAGGTACAATGGCAGCCTCCGAAGCCTGCCCTGTTCATGCCAGAACCTCAGGTAGTTGTGGACGATGTTCAAAGCGAACTCCACGGACTTCGGAGCAAAGCGCCCGTCGAGGCTTCGTGCAAAGGCGGTCCAATCGCCAAGCGTCACGGCCTCGGGCGCTTTGTTGGTGGCGGCCTGAAAGCGACGCACCCAACGCGCATACATCCGCGCCGCCGGTGGCGCGTAGCTGCTTTTCCACTCCAGGTATTGACGGACCAGCGATTCGTTGTCCTCGCTCGGCGCGAAGACACTCTCTACCGGCACATACCGCGTCATGCGGTGCGGCCGGTTCTTCGTTCTCTCCATGTTGCCTTGTCAGGCGAATAAATGGCCTCCGCTCCCCCGCTCATCGCAGAGGGACACATTCGTTGAGAGACCGCAAGCCAGCCTACCCGGAGTCATGCGCAGCCCGCAACACGCGGGCCGCTATGTCAATGAACGGCGGAGGCCGGGGCAAGTACAGCGTACCCGCTGCCGCCCTGTCAAAGCACCGCCGCAACGCGACGGGCATTTGCCACTGCCAGCCCCGACATCGCGCCCGACAACCACGGCATGTCGAGGCGCGCAACACGCCGACCGGCGTTTCGCCCTTGGAAACCAAAGGGATTTCTACTTCCCATGTGTCGGCCTCACGGCCCGACTTGCACGGCAACCGCAGGCTATCGGGCGAGTCCTTGAGGCAACGCCATCAAGGACATCGCCTTGCCGTGCAAGTCGGGCCGCGATGCGGACACGACACATGGGGAACTAATAGTTCAACGACGGGTTCCCGCTCGCGCGGGACGACGGCTTTTAACGACGGGCTGCCCGCCGCATCACTGCCACGCGCGACCATCGACCCGGTGGGAGTCCGCTCCGCCCGCTGTCCCGCCTGCGCTCGCTCCCACACGAACCGATGCACGCGCCCTCCCCTCTGCCCGAACGCGGTTTCCTCGGACGAGGTGCGGCAGCAGACGGCCAAAGGCCGCCCCCTGCCTCTGCGGGTTCACCCGCAGCGCGGGTGGAGTTTCAAGACGGGTTCAACTGGTAGACGAGGGGTGAACGACGTTGTAGCGAGTGTTTGAAGACAGTCAGATTGGGCTCAAAATAGCTTTTGTGCTCAACCGACTTCGCCTCCACTGTGCAACTCAATCGCCATAGCCTTGGCCGGATCAATATCCCGTGGACGTACTATCAACAACTGCCGACAGCATCAGCATCGTTGATGCGATGAGGAGGCTGCTAAACAAGAGAAAGCGGAAATCTTGGCGGTATGTTAAACGTCAAATTGAGCGGCTTCATACCTTGATGGCGGGCCAGTCGTTCGCTCCAGATGTTGTTATCGGTATTGGCCGCGAGGGTGGATTGGTCGGCGCGCTCCTCGGAGTCAACTGGAGGTTGAAGCCTTTTTGTGTGATTGATCGAGATTTCGTTTTTGACCAACACTCGCAGTCGCAGAACGTGGAGGTTAAGGAAATGCTGCTTGTCTCTGTTTATCGCGGCAAAAAGGTTTTGCTGGTCGATTGTGAGGTGAACACCGGAGAAACCTTGAAAGCTGCAAAAGCTTTTTTCGAGCAGAAGGGTGCCAGCATTGTTCGGACAATGGCACTCGCACGAAGCAAATCTTCACGCTTTCTCCCTGATTATTGCGCTGTTGAGTACACAGAACGATTGTTTTGGCCGTGGGAATACACCCCCGAGATCAAACACCTCAGGCATCACATGGAACTCAAGGACAGGCGTTGATAATCTGTCCTGTCAAATCTTTAAAAATTATTTCAACTCGCAGAATGCGTCCCCCTATAGGTGAACGAATTGTGGTAGTTGGAAGCCATGCCCCTGCGATCATGGTGTATTCGGATCGGATTCCCACCAAGGGAGAGACCGTAATGGCATCTTCATACGCCGAGCCTCAAGATGGTGGCAAAGGCAGTCTTCAGGCTATCGCAGCGGCGCGACTTGGAGGCAATGTAGTGTTCCTCGGCTGTGTTGGCCGCGATCGCTTAGGTGAATCGGGTCTTGAGATGTTGTCAACCGAAGGTGTGGATGTAAGTCGTGTAAAGCAGAGCGCAGAGCTTCCTACTGGCGCAGGCTTCGTGATAATCGACCATTTCGGGGAGCCAGCCATCCTAACGGCCATCGGTGCCAATGCACTGGTCAATGACTCCTATATTGCAAAAAACCAAGATCGGATCCGTGAAGCCAAGGTATTGTTAACGCAACTTGAAACCAATCTCTCTGGTGTCCTATCGGCATTGTTGCTTGCACGTTCCGCGAAGGTTATTTCAATCCTCAATCCAGCGCCAGTTCCCTCAGATCGCCGAGTCATGCACCGAATAGTATCAAAGGCCGACATTCTGACGCCAAACGCAATTGAGGCCGCTGAACTAGTCCAATCAACTGTCGCTAATGTACTCTCCGACCCTGCAGCTGCAGCGACCGAAATCCAGAAACGCTTTTGTGTAGAATCGGTTGTCCTCACCCTTGGATCTTCGGGTGCGGTCGTTGCGTCAGATGGTCACATACTAAAACTGGATGGCTGGTCAGTTCCCGCAGTTGATGCCACGGGTGCTGGAGACGCATTTTCCGGCGCTCTCGCGCACGGTCTTTCAAAAGGGTGGAAATTGGCGGACGCTGCGGAGTTTGCCAATTGTGTAGCTGCAGCGTCTGTTACGCTGCATGGCACCGTTTGTTCGATGCCCTTCGCCCGGGAACTGAAGGATATATTTAGTAGGCTGAAAATTTCGATTTCATCGCCTTTGATCTGCTGAAAATTCATTGTTGCCGCAGACTGACCAACTTATTTGCTATACTTGGACGAGTCAGTTCTTCCCCGAAGCCTCGCGCTTCGGCATCGGCGGCAGCTTCTCTCCTCCCCGGCTCCTCAACTCAGGTTTGCCGGTCGTTTTCGTTGCCGCGCTGATCGCACGGGGCGCGGCAATGAGAATTGGCGAGGGCAGCCGCCTCCGGTATGACGCGCATCTACCTCGGCCAACGGTTCGCCTACGGAGGCGTTGAAGTTCCTTGCTTCTTCGACACGGATGCCCTCACGCGGCACGTTCACGTTCTCGGCAAGACCGGCATGGGCAAGTCCACGCTGCTACAAACCTTGATCGCCGGTTTGATCGAGAGCGGCGCTGGCGTGGGCATCATCGACCCGCACGGCGACCTAGCGGAATGGGCCTTGCGCTGTGTGCCTCCGCAGCGGCACGACGACGTTGTGTTGATTGATCCAGCCGACCCAATCTTCGCCCCGTCTCTCAATCTCGTCTCCAGCAGCCTTCCAGAGCCTCACAGGCCACGAGCTGCCTCCGCCCTGCTCGCGGCCTTTCGACACATATGGGCCGAGTCTTGGGGACCACGACTTGAGCACATCCTCTACCACGCGCTGCGGACGCTGCTCGACGCCGAGAACGCCAGCCTTGTCGCGCTCCCCCGTCTGCTCACCGATGAAGCCTACCGCGCCTCGCTCGTGAAGCAGTGCCGTGACCCGTTCATCCGCTCGTTCTGGAGCGCCGAGTTCGATGCCTGGGACAAACGCTTTCGGGCGGAGGCGATTGCTCCGATCCTCAACAAGCTCGGCCAGCTTGTGGCGATTCCCGCGCTGCGCGAGTCGCTGGGCCAGGTCCGGCTGCGTGTGGACTTCGCCGACATCCTCCGCAGCGGACGCATCCTCATCGTGAGCATCCCGAAGGGCAAACTCGGCGACGACGCCTCGCGCCTGTTCGGCGCGCTCATCACCTCTAGCCTCAGCGCTGTCGCGATGGAGCGGGCATCGCTTCCCGAGCACGAGCGCCGGAGTTTCACGCTTATTATCGACGAGGCGCAGAACTTCCTCTCGGACGCGCTCTCGACCATCCTCTCGGAGAGCCGCAAGACAGGCCTCGGACTCGTGATGGCGCACCAATACCTCGATCAGCTCACGCCGTCCGTGCAATCCGCCGTGCTCGGCAACGCGGGCACCACCTTCGCCTTCCGCCTCGCGGGCGAGGACGCGCAGCGGGCAGCGCTGCACTTCGGCAACACCTCGCCCGCCGCCTTCGTCGAGCTGCCGCCGTTCACCGCGATGGTCCGTCCGCTCGATGGCACTGGCTTTCCGTTCCGGCTCACGCTATCACCTGTCGCGCATGAGCCGGCCACGCACGTTGCCGAGCTTCGCGCGAAGTCACGACGGCGACACTGCGCGCGGCGCGACCAAGTGCGGGAGCGCCTGCGCCGATGGAGCCAGCGCGTGGTAGAATAGCCGCGTGTCGCAACCGAGGCCGAGGAAGCCACGGTTTGTCCGTTCCGATGCATTCCCGCCGCTCGCCACCACGGAGCGCGACGTTCGCATTCTGAGCCTCATCGAGCGCCACCGGTTCGCGCGCTCGGATCACGTCCGCGCCTCTGTTGGCGGGAGCTGCCAACACCTCACGCGCCGCCTCGGCAGGCTCTACCACGCGGGCCTGCTGGAGCGCCCGCGCGCGCAACTCCTCATTCGTAATCGCCCCAACGCGCACTTCGCCTATTGCATCACCGTCGCAGGCCAGTCGCTGCTGCGCGAGCGCGGCCTGCCCATCTTCGCCTCGCCACCGCGCGCTCGCGGCGAGACAATGGCGCTCTCACTCTCCCACTCGCTGCGCGCGACCGACGTGATGCTTGCGCTTGAGCGGTCGGTGTTGGCATCCGGCGCGACGTTTCTACATCATGATCAGTGGCGAACGGATTCGGAGGAAAGCACTCGCCTGTCCCACATGCGCTGGAGTGTGACGATCCGATACGACGGCAAACGTGTCCGCTGCGCCGTGCTACCCGACGGTGCATTCGCGCTCGACCGCGCTGGCAAGCGCTCATACTTCCTCGTCGAGGTGGATCGCGGCACCATGCCGGTGTCACGCGGCAGCCCGGAGCAGACCTCGTTTCGTCGCAAGGTGCTCGCCTATAAGGCGACACGTGACGCAGGCGTGCTGTGGAGGTGCCACGAGATTCCCGGCTTCCGCGTGCTGGTGCTGGCCGAGAATCTTCGCCGTCTGTCGGAGCTGCGATCCGCTGCCGCGTCCTGCTTCCAGCGCGGCGACTCCACAATGTTCTGCTTTGCCGTCACCGGGCAGTTCATCAGCGGACGCGACGAATGGCTGTCTTGCGGCGGCGCATCCGTTCGCCCGCTTGCGCCGTCGCCGTGACACCGTGGTAAAATGGACGCCGAGGAAGCCACACCAGCCCCACAGGCTGGCCGTGGCTCTTTTTGTTCCAACTCCAAACCCAGTTCCTTCACAACATGAGCACCATTCATTCCATGCCATCAAACGCGTTCGTGGACTTCAAGGAGGTGAAGTCTCGCGTCTCCATCCTCCAAGTGCTGGAGCGCTACGACCTCACCCGCACGCTCAAGCGCAGCGCCGACCGGCTCTCCGGCCCGTGCCCGCTGCACCGGGGCACCAACCCCACGCAGTTCCGCGTGTCGGCCAGCAAGAACTGCTGGAACTGCTTCGGCGCGTGCGGACGCGGCGGCAACGTCATCGACTTCGTGTCGATGCGCGAGGCCGTTCCCTTCCGCGACGCCGCGCTGCTCTTGCAGGAGTGGTTCATGCCGGAGAAGTCAGCCCTGCGCGTCGCGGAGTCTGCGTCATTCCAATCGCACCGATCCTCGCCGCCTGCCGGCCCGCCACCGGTCACACCGGTTGCGGCGGCGAGTTCCAGCGACGATGACGGCGAGGCGGGCGAAAACCCGCCTCTCTCATTTGAGCTGAAGTCGTTGAAGCTCGATCACCCGTATCCCGCCTCGCGCGGCCTCTCGGCGGCGCTGGTGCTGGACTACGGCATCGGCTTCTGCTCGAAGGGCTGCCTGCGCGGCTACCTCGCCATCCCCATCCGCAACCGCGAGGGAAAGCTCGTGGCCTACATTGGGCGCTGGCCCGGCGATCCGCCGGAGGACAAGCCGAAATACAAACTGCCGAAGGGCTTCAAGAAGTCTCTGGAGGTGTTCAACCTCGACCGCGCCGCGAAGGAGCCAGGCGATCACGCTCTGCTCGTCGTGGAGGGCGTCTTCGACTGCCTCCGCCTCGTGCAGCTCGGCTACCCGCGCACCGTCGCGCTGCTCGGCTCCTCGCTGTCGAAGCGGCAGGAGGCGTTGCTTTGCGACGCGGCGGGCAGGGGAGGTCAGATCACTCTCCTGTTCGACGCCGACGAGGCCGGGCGGCGCGGCGCGGCAGACGCGGCGGCGCGGCTGTCGCGCCACTGCACTGTGCGCAACGTGGACATCGGCGAGTTCCGGCACCAGCCGGAGCACTTGGAGAAGCAGGAACTCGAAGCGCTGCATCGCAATCGCTGATCCACGCCATGGACGTTCACTGCTCCACCTGCGGCGAGCCGTGGGACACCTGGCACCTTTACCAAGATGCCATCTATGAAACGGCTCTGCCCGAGGAGGAAGCGGAAGCGTGGGGACGGCTGAGCCACAATGACCAGCTCGCCCCGCGCTACCGCGCCGCCTTCAAAGAAGCCGAATACGAATTCGGCCTCACCGTGATGAACCTCATCCGCTGCCCCGCCTGTCCGCGCGACGCGAAGCCGCATGAGGAGCGCACCGCGATCAAGTTCGCCGTCGAGGAGCTTCTTGGCGACGACCTCGACGCCATCGCCGCAACCTTCAACGACCACGACCTATGAGCGAAAGACGAATCCAATTCTCTCTCGGCAGAATCCTCGCCACGCCGGGAGCACTCGAAGCACTCACGCAAGGAGACATTCACGGGGCCATTGCCCGGCACTCGCTTTGCGAATGGGGCGATCTCGATCACGAAGACAAGCAGGCCAATGCAGACGCGCTCACGCACGGCGGCCGTCTGCTCTCCGCGTATCACAGCCAGAACCAAATCAAGTTCTGGATCATCACCGAAGCCGACCGCAGCGCCACCACGGTGCTGTTGCCGGATGAATACTGACCAACACCATGCACCAGCCGGAATTGTTCAGCGCGCTGCTCCCAGGGCGGCGCATCCGCAGCCAGCCGAAGGAGTGGAAGGTCGTCTCCCTCCGCGAGTGCCCGTCGCCCGAGGAAATGATCCGCATCAACCAGCCGTCCGACGCGCTCGCCTACTGGCAGAAGCACATCGCCACTACCCCGCAGTTCAATCCAGACTGCGAGTGCGTGGTCGTGCTGCTGCTCAACACCAAGCTGCGCGTCAAAGGCCATCAAGTTGTCTCTGTGGGCACGCTCAACGAGGCGATGGCCCACCCGCGCGAGGTGTTCCGCGTCGCCGTCATGGGTGCCGCGTGCGCAATCGTGCTCATGCACAATCACCCGAGCGGAGAAACCGACCCGTCCAGCGCCGACCGCGCTCTCACCAGGCGCATCCGCGAGGCCGGAGAAATCCTCCGCATCGAGGTTCACGACCACGTCATCGTCGGCCACCAGCGTTACTTCTCGTTCCGAGAGAGCGGACTGCTGTAGCCCACATCCCCATCCGGCGCACGCCGGGTGGTTTTCTTTTACGGGATCAATCGGTGCTTCAGCCGATGATCCGCTCGACAAACGCCGCGAAGTCCGGGTCCTGATACGCGCGCAGATCGCGCCAAACATCGCGCGGGATTGGGAGGACGAAGAACTCGCGAATGTCCTTCTCCATGCCCGCGGGCCGCAACAGCTCATCGAGCTTCACCGCCCGATACACCGTGCTCAGATACAGGATCACCGAGCAAAGAAAATCGCGCTCCGCAGAGGTGGGCGGGACTCGCAGCGCATCGCGCTGCGAGTCGAAGATTGCGGCAATCTTCGGGTCCCCGCTCGCCTGCCGCCACAGGTCGCGATGCTGCGCGACGAGACTGATCATGTTCTCGATCCGCCGCGCTTTCGAGTCGCGGTGCAGCCCTACGCCAGTGAAGATCAATCCGCCGACAATGCCAGCGCTCTCCAGCAGCGAATGCCCGTGCTGCATCAGCCATCGGGTGATTTCCATGCCGCGCATGATACCACCGCACGCGAAGCGCCAACCCCATCAAAGCGCGTCGGGAATGTCGCACTTGGCCGCCACCAACACACGGCGCGGGATTCGCACTACCGTCTCGTCGGGGCCGCAGCCCACGCCAGACGGCAGGCGGGCCACCGCATCTGCGCGAATGTCCTTGCCGATGACGGCGAAATCACCGTCCGCGAGTTCCAGGATGTCAGGGCAGTTGCGCAACGCGATGCACTCCGTAGCGCCGCGCTGCGGATTCTTAGGGCCGAGTTTGCGTAGGAAGGTCATGGCTGTGGTTCGGTTCACTGCACCGTATCTGCTCTCATTTTGGAAGCAAGGACTTCTGCTGGGAACTTCTGCTGGGAATTTCCCAGCGTGAAGAAGTCCGTCCACGGCAAACTCTCGAAAATCTTCTGCGCTCGCATTGTGTCGCTGCGGGAGAAGGCCGGCATGACGCAGCGCGATCTCGCCGACGCACTCGGCCGCGAGCACGGCATGGTGGCCCGCATCGAGCTTGGCGAGCGCCGCGTGGATTTCGTCGAGGCTTATGAGCTTTTCAAGGCGCTGGGAGCCGATCCAGCCAAGGAAGCGGAGGGGTTGATGACGGAATACTCAAAGCAAAGTGGTAGTTAGAACGAAGGAACATTGCATTCCCCGGCTTTGTTCGCCAAACTGCTGGTAGCGTTGCGCGTGGCCCAACGCCGCTGCCCATGACTGAGAAACTAGACTTCTATGATGTGATTGGCGTTTTGATTCCAGGAACGGTATTCCTGTGTGCTGGCGCAATCTGCTACCCCTCCCTCGCCAGTCATTTGGCGATTCCTCAGTTGCCCGAGGCATTTGCGGTGATTGCATTGGTTTCGTTGGCCTTATTATGCGGGCATGTGCTCCAATCGCTCGCGAGTTTTATTGAACCATTGATCGAGAAGACTTGGGGCGGACGCACCTCTGAAAAGGCGTTTCGTTCTGGTTTGGGAGAACGCTATCTTCCGAAGGAAAGCGCCGACAGAATCGCTCAAGCGCTTTCAAAAGCGATGAGTGTGGAAAGCGGCCTGCGGTCAAAGTTTCTCTTTGCCATGCAGATCTCGGAGACAGCGGGCAATTCAAGGGTCGCGAGGTTCAATGCCCTCTATGCGCATTTTCGTGTGCTTCTTGTCATGGCGCTCGTCGTTCTTTTGATGCTGATCCACGCCTCTATGTGGGGGGCTTTACGCTCATGGCCCTGCTCGTCAAAGCTCGGTGTTTGTATTCTGGCATCAGTGGTTACGGCCTTGTTCTGGAACAGGGCACGCCAGAGGGCAATCTATTATGTCCGAGAAGTTCTCCTGACTGCCGAACGCACCCTGCTCCAGCGTCCTGCCAACTCTTGATTTATGACGAACACCGCGCAATCCATGCTCATTCCTCCCTCGACAGACGTCCTGCTTCGAGTCGCGTTTCTCTATGTGGGCCAAGGCTCCAGTGCGCTTGTGCTCGCTAGAAATGGGTCGTATTACGAAGTCTCACTTGTGGACATCAACATGGATCGCAAAGCGGGCGGCATTGACGTTCCACGATTGGTTCGAGACTTAATGGGAAATGTGGGCCTGAAATGGTTCATCAACACGCACCCTCACGACGACCACCTTCTGGGCGTCGAAGCGCTGCAAGAGGAGGTGACGATCCATGGTGTCCAGCATTCCGGCCACAAGCCTGGCAGGCAGTTTCAGGACGCCTACAAGCAACTGGAGAACGTGATCAAGAAGGTGAAAGACGATGGCGGCAAAGAGGTTGTGCTGCTGGGAAGCCGGTCCGCTGTGGCATTCGGAGAAGCCCAGATGCATGTGCTCGCACCCGCTGCCTATGTGACCGACGAGGTGAACGATGAAACCCCCGACACCCGCTACAACCGGATTCACGAACAGTGCGCCGTCATCAAGTTCGGCGATGGTGTTAATTGGATCATGATCGCCGGAGATGCCGATCATATCGCATTCAAAGACCACATCACCCCATATCACAAGGATCGGCTTGGGGCGTATGTTCTGGCCGCCTCGCATCACGGCTCGCGCACCTTCTTCATGGCGAAAGAAGGTGATGATCCCTACTTGGATGCCCTGAATGCAATCTCTCCCTCGTGCGTCGTCGTTTCTGCTCCAACGCAGAATGAGAGCAGACACGATCACCCGCACGACGAGGCCATGGAACTCTACGAGAATGCCGTGGGCGTTGAAAATGTGCTTCACACCGGGCAGGAGCGGTTCAGCTACATTTTCGACATCTACGCGGATGGGACTTGCTCGGCAGCACAGCACGATAACGGAAAGCTGGCAGAAGACTACGGTCTGACCGAAGACGATGATGACGGCGGCAATAAACCCGACGGCCCGTCAGGGAAAGGCCCCTTCATCTCGACCAGCTCCCGCACGGGCGATCTCTCACCTCGGAAGTTCGGATGAGTGACGAGCAAGCGGCGCGGCCAACTCCGGAAATCGTCCAGGGGCACGCAGACTTGATTGGCGATTCACGCATCAAGCAGGTGGCCGCTCTTGAAGCAGTGGAGGGTGGCGCTTGGTCGTTCAAGCTCACCGCTCTGGTCCCGCAGCCCAATGATGAGGGTCTGCCTGCCGAGGTCGTGCTCCGAGCTGTGATTCCTCCTGACTACCCTTTTGCACCTGTCGAGGTTTTTGCGGAATCACCAGAACTACGCGGCTTCCATCATCAGGACGCCGAGACACACAAGCTCTGCCTGCGCGAGGAGGGACTGGCACCCTGCAATCAAGACCGGCTGTCACTCTACATGAGTTGGGCGCTCGAATGGCTGTATGACGCGGCCGCTGGACAACTTCTGCCTTCAGGCCACCCCTACGAGCTTCCCGATTTCAGCCGCAAGCTGCTCAAGGACAAGCCACCCTTCCAGAAAAAGTTATGGTTCTGCGAATCACCGGTATCATACCCGCATTGGAAAGATCGTCAGGGCCAGACGGGCAAGGTGGAACTGATTGAACTCGCAAATGCTCCGGCTGTTCTGGCAGCTTCGTTCACATTCGGCAAAGAGGTTATTTGGAAGTTTCCAGTCTCACCAACATTCGATGCCGCCGGCACCAAGACCGAAGGGAGATGGCTGGCGCTCCCCTCTCTGGCATTCTTCCGCAACCGGCCGCCTCAGCGATTTGGCGAACTTCGACAAATGTGCGCCACATCCGGCATCGATTTGAATTCCCTGCTGCAAGACCTGTGGGCATCAGACTCTGGATCAAGCGTGTGCAGCATCCTGTTGGTTGGCGCTGGCATTCCGCGTATCGCCGGGGAGCCCGCCTATGAGATGCACTGGCAGCCGCTCGCGATCAGGAACGTGAATTGTGAAGCGGGCCTGAAGGCAGCTCACAAAGGACCGGTCAAACGCCGCAAGGCATGGAGAAAGCTGAAAGCATTGGATCGATTTGCGGACGACACTGAAATCCCATGGGTATCGTGCGAGAACATCGCTCCAGAGCGTCTGTATTCACGGGGATCGCTCGCTTCCGGCTTCAGGACTCAGAAGATGGCGCTTGTCGGATGTGGGGCGATTGGTTCCTGTCTCGCCGATCACCTTGTCCGCTCCGGGACTCAGGATTTGACACTGATTGACAAGGAAGACTTCGAGCCAGGCAACCACGCGCGTCATGTCCTCACTGGACATTCATTCCAAGTCAGCAAGGCAACAGCCCTGAAGCAACACCTGCAATCTGGCAGCATCCATACGCGGCTGCGCTCGTTTAGTGTCACGATCCCAAACTTCCGCTCTGCCATCGGGGGCGATGCCTTGGCTGCTCTGCGCGAGTGCGATGTCATCCTGGATTGTTCTGCCCACGAATCTGCTTTCCGGTGGTTGAGCAGGTATGGAGCGGACGAGAAAAAGGCAGTCATCCACATGTTCATCTCCTTCGACGCAAGTTTGCTCGTCCTCGTGTTCTCGGGCAGGGATGTCCCGGCAAGGCTTGCACTCACGAGCTTCGAGCGGCAATCGCTTTCAGGCTCCCTGACAAGTCTGAGTCAGGCAGACCAGGATTTGTATTGGCACGATCCTGAAAAGGAACGGTTGGTGATTCCAGGCGCGGGCTGCTGGCACGCCACCTTCCCCGCACGTTGGAATCACATCCAATGCCTGGTCAGCACCGCGCTCGACATGATCGAACAGCGGCTTGCCAAACCACAACCGTCATCAGGATTCGTGGCGATTGCGAAGCGCCATGACATAAGCCATACAACACACGGCTCGACGCCAGTAGTGGAATGGATCTATCGTTCCCCTCACCGATGAAACGCACCACGCCGCCGCTGAAATGGCGATCAAAAGACCGCCTTTACACGGTGATCATTTCTCGACACGCGCTGCGGAGAATGTGCAGCATGGCAAAAGACCATTTGCCGAACGAGGTGGGAACCTCGCTCGTTGGCTCCTATTCCGAGGACTGTTTCACCGCGTTCGTTCTCGACATCGCGCCGCTCCCCGCCGACTCGAAGTCGTCTCCCGTTTCCTTCCTGCGCGGCGTCCGTGGCATGAAGGAGTTCTTTGAACACCTCACAAAGCGATTTCGAAAAAGACGTTTCTACATTGGGGAATGGCATAGCCATCCTTTTTCCAAACCCGATAGCAGCGATATGGACAGATCGACGCACCTGAGAATTGCGCAAGACAGGGCAACGGAGTGCGCTGAGGTCATTATGATCGTCTTTGGCGGCGACTTCGAACAGCACCGTCATCTTCAAGTTTCGGTGCATTCCCGAGAAAGAGACTTGGTCCTTCTCAACCCCGCCGATTAATACCCGGCACAACTAGTCATGGTGGGCTTCGAAATGTAGAATCAAGTCTCGACCTCAAAGCTACTCGGAAAGAATATCATGATGAAACAACCATCCGTAAACCGCGCCAAACCCGACCGCTGGAAGGCGGACATTGCGTTGTCGGTGGATCTCTACAACGCCTGGTTTATGCAGTTCGCACCGGTCACGTTCCGGGAGGCGCGGGTGCGCACGACGAAACAGGTCGAGGACGCGCTCAAGACGACGGCGAACCTGACGGACATCAAGCCTGAAACACTGGCTGCGAATCCGGGCGTGCTGCCGATGCTGCGGATGGCGACTTGCCCGCCGCTGGCTCGGGATCGGTTGATCGGGCTGGCGGGCGTGTCGAAGAATCTCGTGCTGCGGATGGAGGAGGGCAAAATGCCCGTCCGTCTTGGCGCGGAGGCTTCTGCGGCTGACCTCGCGAAGATTTCCACCATCATCCGCAAGATGGCCGACCCTGACATCTTCGTGTGGCTGAATCGCAAAGCCGTCGCGACCACCGAAGAGGTCCACCGCGCGGCAACCGTCGTCGCGGATCGCCTCTGCGGCGCCGTGGCCGATCCCATCGTGCGCAACGCGCAGGAGCGCAGGCAGCTTGAGCTGATCGGCAAATGGCTGGAGGCGCGCGGCTACCAGAAGCTCGCGGCGGGCGACGGCACAAAGTTCGACGCGATGCCGCCGGGCACTTACAGCTTCCGCATGAACGTGCCGGTGCATCAGGAAGGCAGCGCGAAGACGGTGAACATCCCGATCGATGCCGTCATCATGCCGAAGTCGGCGAAGAAGAAGGAATTGCCGCTGATGATCGAGGCCAAGTCGGCGGGCGATTTCACCAACGTGAACAAGCGCCGGAAGGAGGAGGCACAGAAGATGGCACAGCTTCGCGGCACCTACGGGAAGCAGGTGCGGTTCGCGCTGTTCCTGTGCGGCTACTTCGATTCCGGCTACCTCGGCTACGAGGCCGCTGAGGGGATTGATTGGGTGTGGGAGCACCGCATCGACGACTTGTCACAGTTCGGTCTGTAGCCTATCGCTTCACCCATGACGACGCTGGAACAGAAACGCCTCGACCTGCTCGCGAAGCTCGATGCCAAGCGGTCGCAGGCGGAGCGCAACCGCATGGGGCAGTTCGGCACGCCGTCAGCGCTCGCGAGCGAGGTGATGCGCACGGCGCTCGCGTTAATGCCGGAGGGCGAGCGAGTTCGTTTCCTGGAGCCAGGCTTCGGCACCGGTGCGTTCTACTCCGCGCTGCTCGATCAAGTGCCCGCCAAGCGCATTGAAGCCGCCGAGGGCTTCGAGATCGATGCGCACTACGGCGACGAGGCTGTCCGACTCTGGAAAGGCACGCTGCTCGCGCTGCATCAGCGTGACTTCCTCACCACGCCGCCACCCGCCGAGCACGAGCGTTTCAATTTGCTGATCTCCAATCCGCCCTACATCCGGCACCATCACATCGACGCGGAGCGGAAGCCGGAGTTGCAACACATGGCCGCGCTGCGCGCCGGGCTGAAGCTCAGCGGCTTGTCCGGCCTTTACTGCTACTTCATGGCCGCCGCGCACACCTGGATGCGCGAGGGCGGCATCGGCGTGTGGCTCATCCCATCCGAGTTCATGGATGTGAACTACGGCGCGGAGCTGAAGCGCTACCTGCTCCGCGATGTGACGCTGCTGCGCATCCACCGCTTCGATCCCGACGAGGTGCAGTTCGAGGACGCTCTGGTGTCGTCGGCCATCGTCATTTTGAAAAAGGAACACCCGTCGCCGCAGCACAGCGTCGAGTTCACCTTTGGCGGCACCTTGACCGAGCCGCGCGTGCGCAAGAGCCTCCCCGCCGCGCAGCTCGCGGGCGAGCAGAAGTGGACGCGCTTCCCGGTCAACGGCCAGCACGAGCGCCCGCGCCACGTCCTGTCCGACTTCTTCGCCATCAAGCGCGGCATCGCCACCGGCGGCAACGAGTTCTTCGTGCTGCCCGCCGAGGAGATCGCGCGCCGACGGCTCCCCCGCCAGTTCTTCCGCCCCATCCTGCCCGGCCCGCGCTGGCTTCAGCAGGAGGTCATCGAGTCCGACGCCGAAGGCGTGCCCGTGCTCGACCGCAGCCTGTTCGTGCTCGATTGCTCGCTGCCGGAAACGGAAGTGCGCCGCCGCTTCCCCGCGCTCGCCGACTACCTCGACGAGGGCGTCCGCAACGGCTACCGTGACCGCTACCTGTGCAGCCGCCGCACGCCTTGGTATAGCCAGGAGCAGCGACCCGCGCCAAGCTACTTCTGCACCTACATCGGTCGCGCCAACACTAAGTCAGGCCGACCCTTCCGCTTCATCCAGAACAACTCGCAGGCTATCGCCGCGAACACCTACCTCCTGCTCTACGCCAAGCCCGAACTGGCATCCGCCCTCGAAGCCAACCCCGCGCTCAAAGCCGAAGTCTGGCGCATCCTCAACGACATCCCGCTCGAAACCCTCGTTCTCGGAGGCCGCGTGTATGGCGGTGGCCTGCACAAGCTGGAACCGAAGGAATTGGCGCAGGTGAACGCGGATGAATTGGCGGAGTTGGTGAACGCGCAGCCAAGAGCGAGCGGACGGACGGTGGCGATGCAGGCGGAGCTATCGTTCTGACAAATCTGCCGACGATTTCGGATTGACTCCGCGTGCGGTTTTCGGCTAGCCATGTAGCTGAACGGAGTTTGCGCCCGTCATGGCCGCGAAATCTACAGCCCCTACTTCCGTCGGCCCGCCAGCGTGGCTGGGTTTTGGGGGATGCGTTGTCGGCGCGGTCGCCGCTTGCCTGTGGTTTCCGGATTCGGTCTGGCGAAGTATGTTGCCGGAGGTTCCGGGCCGGTTCTTTCTCCCGGCGTTCGCGTCCGCGTTCGCCGCAGGTTGGCTGTGTGGACTCTGCGGCCCTCGGAATGATTCGCGCGGGACGGAAGGCGGGGCGCAGTCGCGCGCGTCAATCGCGGGTCTGCTGACCTCGCTCGTGGTATGTATCGCGGCGCAGCGCGCGAGTGGCGGGCTGCGTGGGGTCGGGGTGACGCCGCTTTTCGCCGCAGCGTTGCTCGGGTTCGGGCTGTTGCCATCAATGCTCTTCGCCAATCTCGGTGCGGGCCTCTCGCGTCGCGTCCGCGAACGCGAATCGTTTCTCGGCGGAGCTTGGGGGAAGCGAGAACGAGTGTTCGCGTTCGCTGCGAGCGCCGTTTTGCCAGCTGCCGCCGTGCTGGTGTGGCCGACGGTTTATTTTGCGGACAAGCTAATGGCGAAGGCTGTCGTGGCAGTGCTGCCGGCCGCGCTGCCCTCTCCGCCTCCGAAGCCCGAGCCGCCGAAGCCGCGCTACGCGAAGCCCGAAGGATTCGACGCGGCCAATGCGTGGAAGCGGGTGGTGCTCAAGGAGGACGTGATCGCTGACGTGGTCGGCGGCTCGCCGTTCGTCCTCTCGCACCGGGAGGATCGCGTCGCCGCGCTGGTCCGCCGCAACGGGAAATCGTTGCTCGTGGCCCGGCATTTGATCGATCCGGTTGAGGATCGTCAGGTCGAGATCGCGGTGGCGGTCGGGCCGATGGCGTGGTCGCCCGACGACCGTCGGCTCATCGCGGCGACCGCCGACGGCGGTTTCGTGGTGATCGATTGGGAGCGCGCGACTGTGATCCCCCTCCCGATTCCAAAGGCTGATCGGAAGACCTTGAACGACGTGATCTGGTGGCGAGACGAGGACGTAGTGGTGACGTTCCGACAAGGCCAGCCGCAAGCGCTCTCGCTCGACACGCTGAGGCTGTCGCCGCTGAGCGAACACCCAGTTTGGGCGAAGCTCACCGAAGCCGACCGGAGCCGCGTCTTCGCGTCGGTTGACCCGCCGCATCCATCGGTGCCGAAGGTGCGCTACGCATTCGCACGCGACGGCGACGGCCTGTCGCTGCTGGCGCGCGACGCGGAAGCGCACTACAGCCGTGTGCTGCTCCCCGGCATTTCCTCCTTGCAAGTGGATTTCTGGAACCGCGATGGCAGCATCGTCTTCTTCGCCGAGCGCGAGCGGCTGCGCATCCTCTACATGGGGCTGCGCGACGCGCCGACGCTGCGCTTCGCCGCGGAGAGCCGCGAGGGCTTCCCCGCAACCGACGAAGTGAAGGCGGCGATCAAGAATCGCACCATCGAGTGCTTCATCACCGAGCCAATCGTCAACCCGCTCAATGGCAAGACCGTCGCTGGCGACGTGGCACACGCAAAAGGCGTGGCCCGTGTCATTGCTGCCGAGGGGAAGGCTGCGACAATTTGGGTGAGCGAGGAACGCGGGCCGATCCGCGAAGGCGACGTGATCACGCTGCCGCGCGTCGCTTCTCCGAACGGCGGCGCGCCGCTCTCGCCGACATGGTTCGCGGTGCTTACCAAGGCGGACGCCAGTCAGGACATTCCGCGTCGTGATAGCGAGAAGCCGTCGGCGACGACGAACGATGCCGCCACCGCGCCAACTTCCGCCCAGGTGTCGCCCACCACATCGAAGCCCGACGCCCCATCGAGCCGCCCGGTTTACGACGAGCTGATGAAGCATAAGGCCGAATGGATGCCAAAGAAGGAGAAGAACGCGCCGTCAGCGGAAACGAAGCCGCCGCAACCATCGTCCGTGCCGCAGACGAAGAGTGCAAAATCCACTCCCCCGCCGACCTTCGCGTCGAAGGTGCCGCCGCTGAAGGCGAACGCCCCACCCATCGAGCGCGTGAAGCACTTCATCACCCTGCACCACGCGAAGGTCAGCGACCGTGACATCGACGGTATCGCGGCCGACTACGGGGCCGTCGCACACGTCAACGGCAAGGACATGACCCGCGAGGATGTCCGCCGCGACGAGCAGACCGTTACGGCGAATTCGGTCAGCCTCGTGGAGCAGGTGGACGGCCCCATCGCCGTTACCACGCAGCAGAACAGCCGCTACCACGCGGAATACGGCATTTCGTTTGAATTGATCACGCGCGACGACAACGGCGGCCAGGGATCGGCGCTGGTGGAAATGGACGTGCTGCTGACCAGCGCGGGGCCGAAGATCGTCGCCCGCAAGACGCGAGTTTACAAAAAAGGCCCCGCCGGGAAGCGTTGATCATGTTCGGCCTGCTGTCATTCCGAAAGCCCGAAGTGCACAAGCACCAGGGCACTTACATCGAGGGGTTCGCCATCCCGCCGGACGCCTTCTACAAAGCCGTCGAAGGCGAGATTGCGGCGCTCGGCATCCCAGACATCGCGACGGCGCGCGTCTTCTACCGCGAGGGCGGGCCGCACACCGCCGAGCGCGAATACCTGCGCGTGAGCCGCGAGCGGTTCGCCTACCTCGTGTGCGCCGCGCCATGGGGCACGAGCTTCTTCTTCAGCAAGCGGTTCACAGAAAAGACGCGGAGCCTGCGCGTGTGGGAGCTGATCGCGATGCTCATCTTTCTCGCCGGAGCCTTCGCCGCCTACTGGCATATCCTCGGGTTGGTTTGGGGCATCGTCATTTTCGTTCTCAACCTCATCGCCGCAGCGGTGCTGTGTCGCAGTGTCGTGGACATGGGCTGGAACTGGCTCGACGACCTGCTCCTGAGCCTGCCCGTCGTCGGCACGTTCTACGAGCTGTATCTGCGCCCCGGAGCCTACTTCCGCGACGACACGCGGGCGTTGTTCGTGAACCTCGTGGATGCAATCGTTGACCGCCAGATCGCCGCCTTCACCGCTGACACGGACGTGAAGCTCGGCGAGTTCAAAGACCTCAAGCCGGAGAGCAGGCTGGCGGCGTTTGTGCGGAGGGTGTTGGGGAGCTGATGCACAGAAAACGTTAGCAAGTCATGCTCGACTCCCCAGCGTCCGCCAACATAGAATCTCATTCGCCGCAACCAAGAACCACATATGAAAATCTCCGAATACCCCGACAACACGATAGCTGGCTATTTACCTCGTCTTGTAGCCGAATACGATCGGGGCCGGCTGGTGCCATTCGTCGGTGCGGGTATCTCGGCACCGAATTGTGCCCTGTGGGGGGAGTTTATCTTCAACCTGGAGAAGGAAGCCGGAATGCGAAATACGTCCGAGCGATATAAGGCCAACGAAGACGGCTCCTCGAGATTGATCCAACGAGCGGCACGCGCCGTCAGGAAAATCAGGCACTCTCCTTCGATTGATTTTGCCGAGGCCGTTCGCAGGTCTCTCGTCCCAGCATGTAAGTCCACCTCTCCCCCACCGGCGACTTCGGCATTGGCGTCAATTCCATGGCCTCTGATCCTAACGACCAACTATGATGACTTGCTGCTCTCTGAAATAAACAGCCGGGTAAAGAATTCCGAGTCTTTTGACAGGATGCAGGTTTGTGGGAGAGGGCGTTCGGATTCTGAAAGAATCGTCAACAGCCTTCATTCACCGGACCAGCCTTTGTTGTGGGCGATTCAGGGGTTCGTTGGTGGGCAGGCATCGCAATCATTTACCGACCAGCCCTTCCACAGGGGCGACCTTTCTGAGCTTGCCTCCCAGCTTGTGGTTGGTCATGAGGAATACCGTCGGGAGGCTTTCCGCTCTCATGGTTTTAGAAGAGCATTTTCCGATGTGTATCGGAACCGGACTTTCCTGTTCGTGGGCAGTGGGCTTTCCGAAGGATATTTCGAGAATCTCTTCGACGAGACAATCGAATTGCTAGGGGTGGTTCCCCACAATCACTTTGCGATCGTCGAGGAGGGGAAACTGAATCGCGAGACCGTCCGCGAGCGCTTTCAGATCGAATTGATCGAATACCCGAAGGGACGGAGGGAAAAGGTCGTCGAGTGGGTTTTGAATCTTGAGCACGCCATCCAACACCGGATGTCGAGGTGTGCCGGCTGGGGATTCAGCCTCAGCTCTGGCAGCAGGGTGGAGCAGGGCGAGAGCCCGGACTTGCAGATCGTGCGCAGCCGTGTCCCTACACCAAAGGAGGACGAGTGCGTCGTGATCAGCGTCGGCGTGCGCAACGGAAAGCCGCTCTTGGGAAGCGGCGGCGGTGGCATTCTCGGGGCTTTCTCCAAGGCCGATGGAACTTGTCAGTCGTGGTCGAAGCCACTTGCCAGGAATCCACACGTTTGGCGCTACGGCACATCGTCGGTCTTCGCGGTAGCCGCCAGAACCAACGGCGCGAGCGGCAAAGAGTCCAGAGACGCACGCTCGGTGAAGGAGGCAATGGGTTCCGCGCTGAACGTAGTCAAGGACGCAGGATTCAAGCGCGCCTACGCAATGCTTTTGTCGGCAGGTCCGGGGCGAGTCTTCCCGTCCCACATTTCGTTGATCCAGATGGCGCGCGGATTTGCCGCTTGGAAGCAGGATGCCTGCACCGGGCAACGGAGTCTTGAACTGGTCATCTGCGTCGTGGACCCGCGTCCCATAGCGTTGCTATCGTCGGGCCGGCTCAATCTCCAAGAGGTGTTGGCCGTTCCTCACCTTCGATTCTGGGTCGAAATAGTGCGCGATGACAACAAGCAGATCGCCAGACATTTGTTGCACGAACTTCCCGACACCCCGCTCACTGCGATTCTCGACAAGTTTGATCTCGGGCATTCCGGGTGGTCGGCTTGGGTCTTGCCAAGCCCCGTTGCGGGACAAAAGGAAATCCAAGCCCGTGAAGTTTTCGGATACAAGGGCGGTGATCCGTGGACCGTTGAGAACGCCGGTTTGGTGAGCGGCTCTATTTTGAGAGTCATAATCCGCAAGCCTCGGGCCTGATGTGCCGTCATCGAATTGCGACTTTGAATGAGCTGGCTCGACGACGCTTTGACGGATCAGTTCTACCGCTGGGAGCTGCGCGGGCGGGGGTGGCAGTTGTTCGACGGGCCGGTGTCCATCGAGCCGCCGTTCCGGCCGTTCTTCGGACACTACCTTCCGAGCGATGACCGCGCCGGGGCGGACACCGGCAGACGACACACGATGGCGAGCGCGCTGATCGAAGGCGTGCGCGGACTCATCGCTCCGCCTGTCGAGCGAAAGACGCATGACACTGCGGACGACGAACCGGGGCCGTTCTACGAGGAGCGCGGGGATATGGTCGAGGTGCAGATCGCGCTCCCCGATGTGAAGGGGGTGAGATTCGACGCGGGTGGGGCATGGCTACTCTCGCTGTCGGCGTGCCGCGAGCCGGTGGCATTCGAGCTGGTGGGCACCTCACGGGAGATCGTGGCGCAGTTCGCGGCGGGCGTGGATGATGCCGGGATACTCGCGCGGCAGATCGCGGCACACTTCCCCGGCGCGCAGACCGCCGAGCAGCGGGGATACCTGACCGGGCGGAGGCTGGAGGCTGGCTCGGAGATTGCGGCGATCGAGATCGGCCTCGGCGACCTTTTCATGGTTCCGCTCGCCGCGCCGTCGAGCGACATTTTCGTGAGCATGGCCGCCGCGATGGACGGCCTCGCGCCGGACGAGCTGGCGGTATTCCAGGTGATCTTCGAGCCGACGCGCCACGCATGGGCGGAGAGCATCCTTCGGTCAGTGACCGACAACGCTGGCGGAGCGTTCTTCGCGAACCGTCCGGAGCTGGTGAAGCAGGCGCGGGAGAAAATTCGTGCGCCGCTCTTCGCCGCCGCCGTGCGGATCGCCGCGTTCGCGGACGACGAAGAACGGGCGCACCATCTGTGCCGCAGCATGGCGTCGGGCCTCCGCGCGTTCGAGCGGGTCGGGTGCAACGAGCTGATCGCGCTCGACGGCGACGGCTACCCGGACGGCGCGCGCGAGGAGGACATCCTGCGCCGCCAGAGCCGGCGGACGGGGATGCTGCTCAACGCGGAGGAGCTTTCCGCGTTCGTGCACCTGCCGACGAGCGCCGTGGCGTCCGCGAAGCTCCGCCGCGACTCGGGGCGCACGCGGCCCGCGCCCGCGCACCTGACGGAAGCGGCGGACCTTTTGCTCGGCGTGAACGTCCACGCGGGCCAGGAATCCGATGTGTGGCTGAGCGCGGACCACCGCGTCCGGCACACGCACGTCATCGGCGGCTCGGGCTACGGGAAGACGACGTTCCTCTTCAACTGCATCCGCCAGGACATCGAGAACGGCCACGGGTGCGGGCTGCTCGATCCCCACGGCGACCTTGCGGACCGCGTGCTCGAATTCATCCCGCGCGATCGGGCCGACGACGTAGTGCTCGTCGATCCGACCGACGAGGAGTTCTCCGTGGGTTTCAACGTGCTCGCCGCGCACAGCGACTTCGAGAAGGATCTCATCGCGTCCGACCTCGTCGCCGTGTTCAGACGCCAGAGTTCATCGTGGGGCGAGCAGATGGAGAGCGTGCTCCACCACGCGATCATCGCCTTCCTCGAAAGCTCGCGCGGCGGCACGCTCGCGGACTTGAAGAACTTCCTGCTCGATCCGGGGACGCGCGCCGAGTTCCTCAAAACGGTGCGGGACCCCGACGTGGTCTTCTACTGGAAGAAGGGCTTCCCGCAGCTCGGCGGCACGCGATCCATCGGCCCCGTGGTCACGCGGCTGGAGAAGCTGCTCGCGCGGAAGCCGGTGCGGCGGATGGTGTCGCAGCGCGCGAGCCGGCTCGACTTCGCGGGCATCATGGACGGCGGCAAGATTTTCATCGCGAAGCTGCCGCAGGGGCAGATCGGCGCGGAGAACGCCTACCTCCTCGGCACGCTGCTCGTGTCGAAGTTCCAGCAGATGGCGATGGCGCGGCAGCGGTTGCGCGAGGAGGAGCGGCGGCCCTTCTTCCTCTATGTGGACGAGGCGTCGAACTTCTTCGCGCCGTCGATGGCGGAGATTCTGTCGGGCGCGCGCAAGTATCGGCTGGGCCTCGTGCTCTCGCACCAGAACCTCAGCCAGCTCAAGGCCGAGACGGAGGTCGCCGGGGCGCTCGACGCGAGTGCCTGCACGCGCATCGCGTTCCGCGTCGGCGACCATGACGCGCGGGCGCTGGCCGAAGGCTTCTCGCACTTCGAGCCGCGCGCGTTGCAGAACCTCGACGTGGGCGAGGCAATCTGCCGCGTGGAGCGCAGCGACCACGATTTCAACCTGACGATGCTGCCGCCCCTTGGGCCTTTCGAGGGCATCGAATACGCGGCGCGAGAGGAGGTCGTGTCGCGCTCGCGGGCCGCCTACGCGACGCCGATTGCCGAGATTGAGACGGCGATGCGCGGAACTGCGGACGACTCGAACGCTGATGACCAGAGCGAAAGCGAGGAGACGGAGATTACGTCGGCAAGAGGCGATACCGCAGAGCCGGAAGAGGCAGCAGCAACCACAGCAGGCAACGAGGTCGGAGAAGAGCGGGTGCGCGCCGCGCCAACGGCAGTCGCGGGCGATGTGCCGATCGCTGCGCAGCTCCCAACGAGAACCTACTCCCCCACCGAGGTACGGGCCGATATTGAATCGCTGGGCCGGGGCGGCGAGTTGCACCGCGCTGCGCAGCACGAATTGAGATTGCTCGCCGAATCGCTCGGCTTCCGCGCCACCATCGAGCGGCAGATTCAGGGCAGCCTTGAGACGGTGGACCTCCACTTGCAGCGCGACGCCACCGAGATCGGCTGCGAGGTAACGGTCACGAACACGCTCGACTACGAGGTGCGCAATGTGCTCAAGCTCATTCGGGCCGGGATGCAGTCGATCGCGATGGTCGCGCTTGATGTGGACAAGCTCGCCAGACTGGAGCCGGCCATCCGCAACAGTTTATCGCCCGAAGACAACGCGAGGGTGCGCTGCTTCTTGAAGGAGCAATTCATCGAGCACCTTCAGTCCCTCGCGCTCGCCGATCCGCCGCCGCAAGAGCCGCCGGTTGCGGGCGTGGCGCGCAAGGTGAAGGGCTGGACCGTGAAGCGCACGGTCGTCGAACTCAGCCCCGAGGAATTGAAGCAGCGGGAGGCCGAGATCGCCGCCGCCATCGCCGACAACATCCGCCGCAAAGCCTCGAAGAAATAGCGGGGCGTGTGCAGATAGATTGTTGATTTGCTCGCTCTCTTCGCCATTATCAACGCGCGATGAATGCTTTGCCAATTAGCGACAATTCCAGCAGGCGGGCTGCCATCTGGATCAGGGTATCGAGCGAGGAGCAGGCCCAGGGCGACAGCCCCGCGCACCACAAGGCCCGCGCCGAAATGTATTGCGCCTCGCGCGGGTGGCAGGTCGTGGAGGTTTACGACCTCGCGGGCGTGAGCGGCAAGAGCGTGATGGATCACCCTGAGTGCAAACGCATGATGGCGGACGTGCGGCGCGGCCACATACAGGCGCTCGTCTTCTCGAAGCTCGCCAGGTTTTCGAGGAACGCCCAGGAACTCATGGCCTTCAGCGAATTCTTCCAGCAGAATCACGCCGATCTCATTTCACTCAGCGAGAGCATCGACACCAGCTCGCCGGCGGGCCGGTTGTTTTTCAACCTTGTCGCGAGCATGGCGCAATGGGAGCGCGAGGAGATCACCGACCGCATCAAGAGTTCGGTGATGGTGCGCGCGAAGCTCGGCAAGCCGCTCAGCGGCAAGGCTCCGTATGGCTACAAGTGGAAGGACAAGAAGCTCGTCGTCAATCGCGACGAAGCGCCCGTGCGGCGGATGATTTACGAACTCTTCGACCAGCACCAGCGCATCAAGACCGTGGCGCGCATTCTCAACGAGCGCGGCTACCGCACGCGCATCGGCAAGCAGTGGTCCGACATGGCGGTGCGCTTCCAGCTCAAGGACCCGACCGCCAAGGGCATTCACCGCCGCAACTACACGCGCAATCAGGGTCAGGGCAAGACGTGGGCGCTCAAGCCGGAGAGTGAACACATCTTCAACGAGGTGGAAGCCGTCGTGCCCGCCGAGCTGTGGGAGCGGTGCAACAAGATCCTCGATGGCCGTTACATGAAGCGCGAGCGGCCCGCGAAGAAGCCCGCGCATTTGTTCTCCGGCTTCGTCGTCTGCGCCTCGTGCAAGCGGCCTATGTATGTGCCCACGCGCAGCCCCAAATACACCTGCCAGAAGTGCCGGAACAAGATTCCGTGCGCGGTGCTCGAAGATTTGTTTTTGGAAGAGGTGAAGGACTACCTCATCAACCCCGCGAACGTGAAGAGCTACCTCGCGAAGGCGGGCGAGGCGCTGGCCGAGCGCCAGGAACTCCTCGGCCAGCGGCAGAAGGAAGCCGCCAAGATTAAAGCCGACACCGACCGGATGCTCCGCCTCTACCTCGACGGCAGCGTGACCTCGGAGCAGTTCAAGCAGTTCAACCAGCCGCTCGTGGACCAGACGAGGCAGGTCGATGACGAAGTCGGCCGCCTCCAGTCGGAGATCGACATCCTCAAGATCGACTCACTGAGCGGCGAGCAGCTCGTCGCCGAAGCGCTCGACCTCCACGCCCGCTGGCCGACGATGACGCCCGACGAGAAACGGCGAGTGATCGAGCAAATGGTGCGCTCCATCGAAATCGGCGACGGCGAGGCGAACCTCCACCTCATCCAACTCCCCTCCTATAAAGAAATTACAAATTGGCAAAATACGTATCGTCGTGCGAATACGGCGGTGCGCAGCTGCAGAGGAAGCGAAGGTGCTCGCCGGCGGTGATCTGATGCCATGACCCGGCGGGGATTAGGATGGCGTCGCCTTCTTTGATGTCGCGCGTCTCGCCGTCGATCTCCATCACGCCGTGGCCCGCGAGGATGAAATAGAATTCCTCGGCGAGTTTGTGGTAATGGCGCTGGGTGGAGCTGCCGGTGGGCACGGTGGCTTCGGCCAGTGACTGATTCTTCACCGGCGCATTCGTGCGGTCGAGGATGCTGCGGATGGTGCTGCCGTCCTTGGTGATGAAGGGCTGCTGGAGAGACAGGTGATTGATGATCATGGCTCGCAGGACTAATTCATTCCACGCCTCGTCTTGATGGCAAGCAGTCATCAGACTGATGAGAGACCGCTCATCGAGTCTCCTCCGACCAAAGAAGTATTCGACATTGTTTCAGGTTCGCCGCCGAGGTGTAAATTTCCGTCGCTTCCGAGTGTCGAATCTATTTTGATCGCCTTATGAGAATCGTGCGACTTTCCTTCCTTCTCGTCATTGCGGCCCTTCCCTTCGGAATGGCTGCGGCGCTCGACCAAAACGCCAATCAACAAAGCGACGTGTGGGAGATCTACTACGGCGCGACGGCGCTGAGTGCGACGGGCGATGCGGACAAGGATGGCTTCACGAATGCGATGGAGAGCGCGGCGGGAACGAATCCTTTCGATCCGAATTCGCGCCCGTTGCTGGGGATGCTGCCGGCTTCGAGTGGCTATGTTAATGCAAACTGGGCGAGTGAGCCGGGCACGGCCTATGACGTTGAAGCGAGTCCCGACCTCTCGCCGGCGAGCTGGGTGACGATTGGCACGGTGGTCGGTGATGGATCGTCGATTCTTCAATCGCTGACGACTGGCGGGCAGAATCGCTATTTTTTCCGACTGAAAGCTCATGCGACCGACAGCGACGGCGACGGCTTGTCGGACTGGGAGGAATTGAAACTCGGGCTGCTGCCGGGCAATTCGCAATCGCAGCGTCTCGGCAATGACAGCACGAACACGGCGACGACTGACCTGCAGGATCTGAATTCCAAATGGAATGCGGCGAGCACCATCACCGTCGGCCTCGTCGATGGCGATGTGCGCGAAGATTGGCCAGACAAAGGTGTGATCGCCATTCGTCGCAGCGGTGGTGTGCAGCCGGTGACGGTGAATGTGCAAATCACCGGCACGGCGACGCGTGGTGGCGACTACACGACCATCAGCGGCAATCAAATCACGGTGCCGCTCGGTGCGCGCGAGACGTGGATCGAAGTCACGCCGGTGAATGATGCCAGTGTTGAGGGACCGGAGACGGTGATTGTCTCGGTGACGGCGGGAGCAGGCTACACGGTTGGATCACCGAACAATGCGACGGTCACGATCAATGACGCATCTGCTTTGCCATCCGCGAAAGCTGCGGCGCGCTTTTTGATTCAGGCGGCATTTGGTCCCGATCAGGACGATCCGAACGACGCGGACATTTATCCGGAGAACGTCGAGGAAGTGATGGCGATGGGTTTCGACGCGTGGATCACGGATCAGTTCGCACGACCGATCGGCTACATTCAGCCGTGGGTGGATTGGGTGGAGGCGGAGCAGCAGGCTCTCGGCAATGCCTTCGATCTGCATGGCAACTGGAAGGAGTTCTCGTGGTGGGGCCGCGCGATGGGCACGCCGAAATTGCGACCGGACGCCGCGACGACGCAACTGCCTGATGTGCTGCGGCAACGTGTGGCTTTTGCGCTGAGCGAGATCGTCGTTGCAGGCGATCGGCCCGAGGCCTTCGCGGGTCAGCAGCGCGGCTTCGCGAACTTTTATGATCTGATGATCAAGCACGCGTTCGGGAGCTATCGCGATCTGCTTTACGACGTAGCCACGCATCCGGTGATGGGCACCTTTCTCAGCCACCTGAACAATCAGAAGGCAAATCCCGCGGCGAACACTTACCCGGACGAGAATTTCGCGCGCGAGATCATGCAGCTCTTCAGCATCGGGCTGTGGCAGCTGAATCAAGACGGCTCGCGCGTGTTGGTCGCAGGGCAGCCGGTGCCGACCTACAGCAATGCCGACATCACCGAGATGGCGCGCGTCTTCACCGGCATGACGTTTGCCGACAAAAACTTCCCCGGCACGAATGGCGACTTCACTCAGCCGATGAAGATGGTGGAGACCTACCACGACTTCGGACAGAAGAGCGTACTCGGCGGCCAGATCATCCCTGCACGTGTTCCGAATGCGGGCACACCGGGTGTCGAAGGACTCAAAGATGTGAGCGATGCGGTGAACATCCTCTTCAATCATCCGAGCATCGCGCCCTTCGTCTGCAAGCAGCTCATCCAGCGCATGGTCACGTCAAATCCGAGCGCTGGATACATCAGCCGCGTGGCCGGTGCCTTCATCAACAATGGCTCGGGCGTGCGCGGCGACATGAAGGCAGTCGTGCGAGCGATCCTCATGGACACCGAAGCGCGCGATCCCGCGATGATGGACTCGCCGACCTTTGGCAAATTGCGCGAGCCGTTTCTCCGTGTCGTGAATTTCGCGCGCGCCTTCAATGCCTTCTCGACCTCCGGGCACTACGCGCTCGATCAATTCAACCTCGATCATCTGCAGGATCCGATGAACTCGCCGAGCGTCTTCAATTTCTTCCTGCCCGCGCACAGCCCGCCCGGGCCGATCACGCAGGCGGGACTCGTCGCGCCCGAGTTTCAGATCATCAATGCGAGCACTGCCGTCACCGCGCCGAACTACTTTTGGAATGCGATCGACAGCGACCTGCATCGATATGGGCACGGCAATCCTGATTACGTGGTGAAGCTGAACTCCAACGTCGAACTGGCGATGATCGTTCCCGCCGCGCAAATCAGCGCCGATGTGCCTGCGGGTCCTGCGACCGATCCAGATCCACTCATTCGTCGGCTCGACCTCGCGCTCACCGGCGGCACGCTGACGCCACGACAGTTTCAAACCATCCGCGAAGCTGTTGTCCGCATCGGCACCGGCACATGGCAGTGGCATCGCGAGCGACTGCGCATGGCCATCTATCTCATCGTCACCTCGGCTGAATACAACGTGCTTCGATGAAAGCCCTTCGATCATCGGATGTCGTGACTGCCGTGCGTTCGGTTAGTTCATTCTCGACGGTGACGCGCTCGAACGTCGAGAACTCCACCCCCTCACCCCAGCCCTCTCCCAAAGGGAGAGGGAGCAGGACGATCTGCCGCTCGACTTTCTTGATGGTGCACCTCTCAGTGGCGCGGCAGCGCCTTCGTCTCCCTCTCCCACGGGGAGAGGGCTGGGGTGAGGGGGAAATTTTTCGTTTGGTCGCCGACCTCCGAAGTCGCCCGGTGTTTTTCACCCGGCGCCTTTCACGTTGTGACTCGACGACTTTCCTTCTCCGCTGATTCAAATCCTCACGACTATTTGTTGCCATGAAATCCCATTCATCCCGTCGCCAGTTCCTCGGTCAGGCCAGTTGCGCGGCTGTCAGCTCGATACCGGTTTTGAATACGATGCTGAATCTGCGACTCGCCAGCAGCCTCGCCGCCGTAACGGCCCCTGCCGCGGGTGAATACCGCGCGCTCGTTTGCCTCTTCCTCTCCGGCGGAAACGACTCCTTCAACATGCTCGTGCCGCGCACCAGCGCCGAGTATGCGACGTATCAGGCCTCGCGCTCAAATCTCGCCCTCACGGCCGCGCAGCTCATCGACATCCATCCGCTGCCGTCGGCGCAGCCAACCTTCGCCGTGCATGGTGGCATGCCGAATCTCGCGAGCCTTTTCGATCAAGGCAAAGCCGCGTTCATCGCAAACGTCGGCACGCTCGTTGAGCCCGTGTCGAATCGCACACAAGTCGCCAACAACTCCAAGAAGCTGCCGCTCGGCCTCTATTCGCACTCCGATCAGATCGAGCAATGGCAGACCAGCGTGCCGAACTCGCGCTCCGGCATCGGCTGGGCCGGGCGACTCGCCGACTTGATGAAAGCGGTGAACTCGAATCAAAACGTGCCTATGAACATCTCGCTCGACGGCAGCAATGTCTGGCAGACGGGCAATGGCGTGGCCGAATACTCGATCACGCCTGGCGACAATGTCGATGCAGGCGGAGCTGTCGGCCTCACGAGCTACAACTTCGGTTGGAAGCAATACAACGACATCCAGAACAACCTCGGAGCCGCCGTGGACAGCCAGCTCGCGCAGCAATACACGAACCTGCTTCAGCAGACCTTCAACACGCGGAAGAAGCAGGCGCTCGATGCCTATCACGACTTTTCAAACGCCACCGCCACACCCGTCGCCGGTGTCACCTTCCCGCAGACATCACTCGGCTATCGCATGAGAATGATCGCGCGCGCAATTCAAGGTCGCGCTGGCTACGGAGCCGTTCGACAGACCTATTTCCTCCAGCTCGGCGGCTTCGATCATCACAGCGGCGTGATCGCAAACCAGGCTGCGATGCTTCCGCAGGTCGATGGCGCGATCAAAGCCTTCTGGGATGCAATGGTGGCGCTCGGCATGCAAAACAACGTCACCCTTTTCACCGCCTCCGACTTCGGCCGCACGCTCACCAGCAACAGCCAGGGCAGCGACCACGCGTGGGGCGGCAATCAGATCATCGTCGGCGGCTCCGTGATCGGAAAGAAGATCTACGGCCAGTTCCCCAATCTCGCCGTGAACCCCGACGTCGGTTCCGAAGTGAATCCCCTCGACACCGGCCGCGGCCGCTTCATTCCCACCACAAGCTGCGATCAATTCTTCGCCGAACTCGCCCTCTGGCTCGGCGTCGCGAAGAGCGATCTGCCATTGATCCTGCCGAACATCGGCAACTTCTACAGCCAGAGCAGCAGCTCACCACCGATCGGGTTCATGGCATAGAGTCAGGCTGCGCTTGAAATCGCAGGCTCGCTTTGCATAGGCGGGCCACCATGAAACGCTTCCTCATTCTCGGTCTGCTGGTTTTCGGCTTCGCTCTCGCCGCACAAGCGGCGACGCCGGATGGAAAACACAAGCTCGTGTTCATCGCCGGAAAACCATCGCATCCTCCGGGCATGCATGAGTTCCGCGCGGGGACGATGCTGCTGGAGAAATGCCTCAAGAGCGTGCCAGACCTCGTGGTGGATCGGCATGAGATGGGTTGGGTGAAGGACGAGGCGACCTTTGCCGATGCGGATGCCGTGGTGATTTATGCGGATGGTGGTGCCAAGCATCCTGCGGTGATGGACGGGCATCTCGAGACTCTGCGCAAGGTGATCGCGCGTGGCGTCGGGTTTGGCTGCATGCATTACGGCGTTGAAGTCGTGCCGTCGGATGCGGGCAAGGAATTCCAGGAGTGGCTTGGCGGGCACTACGAGAATGCTTTCTCGTGCAATCCGATCTGGGAGGCGAGCTACACGAAACTTCCCGGGCATCCCGTCACGCGCGGCGTGAAGCCGTTCATGACGAAGGACGAGTGGTACTTCAACATGCGTTTCCGCCCCGCCTTTGGCGACGGCACGGCAGCGGCAAAAGATGGCGCGGCTGCTTTCGCTCCCATTCTCAGCGCCACGCCGACAGGCGCTACGCGCGACGGTCCGTACGTGTATCCGAAGGGGCCGTATCCGCACATCCAGGCGGCAAAGGGCAGGGCCGAGACGATGATGTGGACCGTCGAGCGCGCCGATGGCGGTCGCGGCTTCGGTTTCACGGGCGGCCACTTCCACGACAACTGGGGCAATGATGAAGTGCGCAAAGTCGTGCTGAACGCACTGCTATGGGTGAGCAAGGTCGAGGTGCCCGCCGGTGGCGTCGAGAGCCACGTCACGGCGGATGATCTCAAGGAGAATCTCGATCCGAAGCCGCAGTCGAAAAAGTGAGCGGGCGGGACGCCGGAGGCGTTGGACTGCGGTGGCGCAGACACCGCTTTGACTTTTCGCCCGCACGGCATGCGCATCTCACGCAGACTGATTCGCAGACGAAGCCTCCAAAAGGTGAAGGCGGCGTCTTCGCCGCCGCACTCCAAAGCGCTGCGTGCTGAAGTGAAAGTCCCCGGCACTTCGGTGTGTTCTCGAACCTTGCCATGACCGAACCGACCACCACACGCAGACAATTCATCGCCGACACAGCCACCGTCGCAGCAAGCTCGCTGCTCGCGGGGACGCGATCTTCGCTGGCGCAGGCTGCCGCGCCTGAGTTTCAAACGCACACGGCCAATGACCTCGACCGCATCTGGCTCGGTGCCGAGCTGTGGGCGAATCCGATGCAGGACTGGCGCATCAAGAGCGGTCGCATCGAGTGTGTGAACGCAGCGCTCGGTCGCAATGTGCATGTGCTCACGCGTGAGCTGGCGGATCGCGAGGGCGATCTCAAAATGAGCGTGCGCCTCGGCCGGGTCGATGGCTCGGCGTTCGTTGGCGGCAAAGGCTCGGCGGGTTTTCGCATCGGCATCCTCGGCACGCTCGGCGCTCATCCTGAGTTGCGTGACGTGCGGAACAATCTCGCCTTCAGCGGCGGCTTCGATGCCGGCATCACGGCCACGGGTGCGATCTTCTTTGGCGACGTGAAGAAAGCAGAAGCAGGGAAGATCGATTTCAAAGACGCACGCGAGATTGATCTGGATCTCACGGCGCAGCCGCAGGGCAGGAACTACACGCTCACGCTGCGCGCGAAGGATGCGAAGACTGGCGCATTGCTGGGCGAGGCAAAGCGCGAAGGTTTTCCGGCGGTGCAGTTGAACGGCAATCTCGCGCTCGTGGCAAACTTCGGCGCACCCCAGGCCGGCGGCGGAAAGAAGGGCAAGGCCAAGGGTGCCGCGGAACCAGCGGGGCCTGGCGTCGGCACGTTTTGGTTTTCCGACTGGCGGATCGCGGGATCGAAGGTCGTGGCGCGAGACGAGATGGCCTACGGGCCGATTCTCTTTTCTCAATACACGCTGAGCGGCGGCGTGGTGAAACTTACCGCGCAGATGCCACCCATGGGCGACAAGGACTCGCAAACCTTGAAGCTCGAACTCCAGCGCGGCGGCGATTGGAAGGAAGTGGCGGAGGAAAAGATTCATCCGCAGGCGCGCACGGCGACCTTCCGCCTGGAGCAATGGGATGCAGCGCAGGATGTGCCGTATCGACTGGTGTATGCGCTGCGCTTTGCCGACGGGACGGAGCAGCCTTGGAAATGGTCGGGCCTGATCCGGCGCGATCCGGTCGATCAACCGCAGTTCAGCGTTGCGGACATTTCGTGCAACATCCACACGGCCTTCCCGAACACGCGCTACGTGGAAAACGTCGCGCAGTTGAATCCCGACATGCTCGCGTTCGTCGGCGATCAGTTTTACGAGAACTGCGGGGGATTCGGCACACAGCGGAAGCCGCTCGATGCCGCGATCATCGACTACCTGCGCAAATGGTACTTCCACGGCTGGACGTGGAGGCACCTCACCAAGGATCGCCCGAGCCTGTCGCTGCCCGATGATCACGATGTGTATCAAGGAAACATCTGGGGCGAAGGCGGCGCGGCGCAGAGCACGACTCAGGAAGCGGGCGGCTACGAGATGCCCGCGGACTGGGTGAATGTCGTGCACCGAACGCAGGCCTCGCATCATCCCGATCCGTATGACCGCGAGCCGTGCAAGCAGGGGATCATCAATTACTACGGCCCCATGACCTACGGCGGAGTGAGTTTCGCCATTCTCGCCGACCGGCAGTTCAAGTCCGCCCCGGAAGGCAGGGTGCCGCCGACGGGTGATCGCGGCGATCATGTGGTCGATCTGAACTTCGATCCGAAGACCGCCGACATCGCCGGCCTCGACCTTCTCGGTGCGAAGCAGGTGCAGTTCATCAAAGAATGGGCGCGCGACTGGAAGGGCGCGGTGATGAAGGCGGTGATCTCGCAGACGCCTTTCACCGGCATGGCCACCACGCACGGCGGCGAGCGCGAGGTGCTGCGAGCCGACTACGATCAAAACGGCTGGCCGCAATCAGCCCGCAACGCCGCGCTGCGCGAGATTCGCAAATGCTTCGCCATTCATATCGCGGGCGATCAGCATCTGCCTGCCGTGGTTCACTACGGCATCGACGAGCATCGCGATGCCGGCGTGGCCTTTGCCGGTCCTGCGGTAAACGTGGGCTACCCGCGCTGGTGGGAGCCGACCGAGAAGGTGAATGGTCGCAAGCCGGGACAAGGCATCACCGGTGATTTCACCGATCACTTCGGCCATCCGATGACCGTGCTTGCGGTGAAGAATGGTCCCGCGCGGCCGAGCAATGAGGTGATCCAGAATCTGATCGAGAAGACCTCCGGCTTCGGTCTCGTGAGGTTCGACAAAACCAAGCGCACCATCACCATCGAGTGCTGGCCCTTCGCCAGTGATTTCGGCAAGCCCGGTGCACCGCAGTTTGAAACGTGGCCGGTCGTCACCACGCAGATCGATCAATACGCGCGCAAGACGGCGGCGCAGTTGCCCAAACTTGAGATCACCGGCGTGAAGAACGCGCTGGTCGAGGTGATCGACGAGAAGGGCGAACTCGTCCACGCGCTCCGCGTGGAGTCCCGCGAGTGGCAGCCCCTTGTGTTTGCCGAAGGGAAATATTCCGTGCGAGTGAGTGATCCGGAGAGCGGCAAGTCGGAGACACTGAAGGACGTGATGGCGACGACGCAGAACACACAGACGCTGACGGTGACGGTGGGATGAGCGGCACATGGCGTGCACAGCACCTTGGACTGCGGCAGCCTGCTGCCGCAGTCCAAGGGCTTCGCCGTTTTGTCGCAGGCACAAAAGTACCGCAAGGCGTGACAAATCACGGCGCATTCGGCATCATCGCGGCTAATTCAGTCACGACATGGAACCAGAACCCACCATCAAGATCGCCCTCGTCGGCGCCGGCATGTTCGGCGGAGATGTTCACCTGCGCGCCTATGCGGACCTTCAGCGTTTCGGCATTGCCGGACAGCTTGCGCGCGTGGGCCTCGACAAGTACACGCGTGAACTGGCGCCGGTGAAGTTTGATCTCGTCGCGGTCGCCACGCGCTCGCAAAAGTCGGCGGAGAAATCAGCGGAGGCATTCAAGGACTGGACCGGCCACTCGCCAAAATGCTACCACGGCGACGAGCCTTGGAACGACATTCTGAGCGACTTCCCCGATCTTGATGTGCTCGCCGTGGCCACGCCGGACCATTTGCACACGCAGCCGATCCTCGCCGCGCTCGCGAAGGGCGTGCATGTGCTGACCGAGAAGCCGATGTGTCTTTCCACCAACGAGGCGGATCAGATCATCGAAGCAGCGAAGGCGAAGAATTGCGTCGTCGGCGTGGACATGCACAAGCGCTACGACCCCGACCACCTGCGCGTGCGCGACGACATCCAGAAGCGCATCGGCGCGCCGCTCTACGGCACCGCGTATCTCGAAGAGCCGCTCGAGGTGAGCACGAGCACCTTCAAGTGGGTCGAGTCGAGCGATCCCTTCAGCTACGTCGGCCCGCACTGGACCGACCTGATTTACTCGTATTACAAAGCAAAGCCGGTGAGTCTCGCCGCCGTGGGCCAGAAGAAGCGCCTCGTGCGTGACGGCATCAACGCCTACGATGCGGTGCAGGTGCGCGTGGATTTCGACAACGGGATGTCGATCAACTTCCATAACAACTGGATCACGCCCGCCGACTTCGAAGGTCCCGTCAATCAAGGCCACGAGATCGTCGGCGCTGACGGCAAGGTTGAGAGCGACCAGCAGTATCGCGGCTTCCGCTGGTGGAACGCCGGCGGTGGCTCGCGCACGAGCAACAATCACTTCACCCGCGATGTGGTGCGCAGTGACGGCACAAAGGCCTATGTAGGCTACGGCGTGGACAGCCTCACCGTCGCGCTCGTCGCCGTGAGCCGCGTAAAGTTTGCCGGCGAGTCGCGCGATGCCGTCGCGCACCTCTACCCGACTGCCGAAGAAGCGAGAATCACCTGCGCCATCGTCGATGCCGCCGCGAAGGTGCGCGACTTGAACTTCAAGTACATGGCCGAAGGCAAAGGCGCGACGGTCACCGCCCGTTTCGGCAAAGATGGCATTACCATCTGTGATCCGAACCGTGCGGGCGAAGGCGCGGACAAGGTGCTTGAGAGGATTTACGACAAGCCTGTTTGAATTGACCGGCGGAAGCGTTTTGGTGGATGAACCACTTCATTCACCATGAACACACCTCCGACCGTTCCATTCACCCGTCGTCGTCTCCTGAGCACCGCAGCCGCTGCTGGCGCGGGATTTCTCATTCTGCCGTCCGGTCATCGGCTGGGCAGGGCGGCTCCGAGCGGCAAGCTGAACATCCTGCTCATCGGCGTGTGGGGGCGCGGTCTGGCGCACTACGATTCGTTGAGCGAGGAGAATGTCGTGGCGCTTTGCGACGTGAACGAGAAGCGCTTTCCCGATGCGCTGAAACGCTTCCCAAATGCGACAACGTACGTGGACTGGCGCAAGGCGCTGGATCACAAAGGGCTCGACGCGGTGGTGATCTGCACGGCGGATCACTGTCACGCGTTCATCGCAAACTGGGCGCTCAAGCGGAACCTGCATGTCTATTGCGAAAAGCCGCTCGCCATCACGGTAAATGAAGCGCGCACCGTCCGCGCGACGTGGGAGACGAAGAAGGGCAGGCTGGCCACGCAAGTGGGGATGCAGCGGCACGCGAATCCGAACTTCAACCGCGTGCGTGAGCTGGTGCGCGACGGAGCCATCGGCGATCTGAAGGCGGTGTATGCGTGGGGGAATCGCAAGATTCCGAAGCCCGGGTACTTTCCGGAGGAAGGCGCGCCGCCGGCTGACTTCCATTATGATCTGTGGCTCGGCCCGTCGCCGTTCCATCCTTACAATCCCGCCTACTTCTCCGGCAATGCGGGCGCGAACTGTCTTTCGTGGAACATGTTCTGGGACTTTGGCGCGGGCCAGATCGGTGACATGGGCAGCCACACGATGGATCTGGCGTGGAATGCAATTGATGCCGGACTTCCAACTTCCGCCGAGGCCAAGGGCGATGCGTACAATTCCGACGTTACGCCGGTGCAGTGCGAATCGCATTTCGACTTCCCCGCCAACGACTGGCGCGGTCCGATCACGGTGAGCTGGTATCAAGGCGGCGCGATGCCGCGCGGCCCGAAGCCGTATGTCGATCTCGAGAAGATCGGCCACGGCGCGATGTTCAAAGGTTCGAAAGGCTTCCTCGTAGCCGATTTCGACTCGCGCGCGCTGGTGCCTTTCGGCGACGATGCCGATCTCACTTACTACAAACCGCGCACCGCCGAGACGGCGCTCAAGCCCATCGGTCATTTCCAGAAGCAGTGGCTCGATGCGTGCCGTGATCCCTCGAAACCCACCGCCTGCGATTTCGGCTACAGCTCGCAGATGATCGAGACCATGCTTCTGGGCCTTGTGGCCTACCGCGCCGGCAAGAAGCTCAAATACGACGGCAAGACCGGCACCAGCCCCGACACGCCCGAAGCGAACGCTTTGATGAAAAAAGCGTATCGCGACGGGTGGAGCATTGATGGGTGAGTGTGTTCACCACTCGCGGCAATAAATGCGTGACAGGTCGATCCTGTCGCCGCGTTCATTGCCGCGATGAAAACACTTCTCGTTTCCGTGGTCGGTCTCGCTGTCGTCTCGAATCTCACCGCCGCTGATGCTCCGGCCGCCAAAGGCAAGGCGCGCGCGCCTCGCGCGCCGAATCCGGCGATGGCGAAGATTGAGGACGTACCGGGTTTGCCGCGTGTGCTCCTGATCGGGGATTCTATCTCGATCGGCTACACGCTGCCGGTGCGCGAATTGCTGAAGGGCAAGGCGAACGTGCATCGCATTCCGACCAACGGCGGACCGACAACAAACGGGCTGGCGCATCTGACTGAATGGCTCGGCGACTCGAGGTGGGATGTGATTCATTTCAACTGGGGCCTGCACGATCTAAAGTACATCCAGGAGGACGCCAGCAAACGCGCCGATCCGAAGGCGCCGGGCAGTCATGTTCAGGTGCCGCTGGCGGATTATGAAAAGAATCTCACGACGCTCGTCGGGCAGCTCAAGAAGACGGGCGCAAAGCTGATCTGGTGCAACACGACGCCGGTGCCCGAAGGCTCCGATGGCCGCATCCTCGGTGACGAAAAGAAATACAACGAAGCTGCCGCGCGCGTGATGACAGCCGCCGGCGTCCCGACCGACGACCTTTGCGCGCACGCGAACTCGAAGCTGAAAGACGTGCAGCTTCCTGCGAACGTCCACTACTCACCCGACGGCTACAAATATCTGGCCGAAAAAGTGGCGTCCGATATCGAGAAGGCGCTGCCGAAGAAGTGAGATGGGTGAACCCAATCCGGCGAAATTGGGGGGACATCGCGACCGCCATTCCGGGATGAAGTTCCTGCCTGCCTGGCGCTGGCTCGGTGTCTCCGGCGGAGACGGAGGTTTGCGCGTTGTGCGTCGTGTGCGGCGGAGAGGATTGTCCGCGTTTACCGGGTCACGAGCACGCGCATGAAGCGCTGCACGCCGGGGCCAGCCGGCACGTTGTCCCGCACGATGAGCTGGGTTGGAGTATTCATCTCCATGACGAGTCCGGTGTTGGTCCATGAAGCGGGATTCGTCAGGTCACCCGTGGCCTGCACTTCATAGGTCACATCGGTGGCGGCGGTGTTTTTTGTGACGGTGAGACGAAGGTACTTCAGCGAGGAAACGGTCGTCGTGTCCTGAACCACGTTGCTTGGCGCACTGGTCTTCGGATCGGTGCCGAGTGCGTATTCGAGGAGGTTGTTCATGCCGTCGTTATCAGGATCGAGCAGCATGGCGGCACTCGGATTTGAAGAGCCGCCGGCGAATTGCGATCCCTGCCACACGGCAAAGGCACTGGTGTAGCCATTGAAAAGAACGTCATCGAACGACTGTGCGCCGCCGTCGTTCGCGAGAAGCCGGAGCTTGTAGCTGCCATCCACCGTGAAGCTGGCGTTGGTGTCGATGAGCGAAGCATCACCGAAAGTGAGACCGGCCGGTCCGCTGGTTTTGATCCACTGCGTCGTGAGCGAGACAGGTGCGGGCAGGCTGTCGTCCGTGACAGTGCCGTCGAGCGCGAGCGTGGAGATCACGGTGGATGGAGCAGTGCCGGCATCGACGATGGGCGCCTTGTTCAATGGAGTGATGCTGAAGTTCGTAAAGGTGCAGGTGTTCATGCCGACGCCGCTGGAATTGTCCACGTAGAAGCCGACCCACACAGGAGTGGTCATGATGATGGTCTGCGGCTGGCCGATCTGGAGCCATGAGCCGGGCGAGCCGCTGACATCGCTGGCACGGTAGGCAGTGACGCTGTTGCCTCTGCGCACGAGTTTCATCCAATTGCCCGCGCTGATGCTGCTCGGCACGCCGCCGCTCGTTCCACCTGCGATGCTGGTCCAGTAGTAGCCGTTGTAAGCGGACTGTGGCATGCGCCCCAGATGAATCTGCCCGCCGCTCTCCATGCTCTCCGCGATGCGGATGCCACCGCTGGCGCTGCCCGCTCCACTGGTGAACGTGGCGAGACGCGCCGTCACCACCATGTCTCCGTAATACTGCCAGCCGTAGTAGAAGCCGGTGGGGCTGCCCGAGATGGTGTAGGTGCCGGCGCTGAAGCTGCCGCTGCCCGCCGCGCTCGGCGCAGTGCCTGCGTCGTCGCTGAGCAAAGCGGGACCGCTCGGTGAGGGCGTCAGCGATACGTTGTCAAAGATGGCCGTCGCTGTCGAAGCGCTGCTGTTGCTTGTGGTCGTGAGGCCAAACTCCGCCAGAGAATCCATGGTGACTGTCGTTGCGGTGCCGAGTTGAGTCCATGTGCCGGGCGTTCCACTGGAGTCTGGCGCCGAGCCGGCGGTGATCGCGCCGGTTGTCGCGTTGCGTTCCAGCTTGATCCACAGCGGCAGCGCCGCCGCCGGATCGCTGGCGACGAGTGTGTCCGCCGTGTTGACCGTGGTGCGCGTGCGGAATTGCAAACCGGAGCCTGGAACGAATCCGAGCACGGCACGCCGCGCGCCACGTGCCATTGAGTCACGAATGGTCACTCCGCCGAGGGCGCCACTATTCGGGAGACTCGTGAGGCGGGCGATGATGGTTCCGTCACCACTCACCTGGCGCACCATCACATGCGCGCGATCGGTCGTCTGCGAGGCATAGCCAGCCCCCGTGCCCGTCACGGTGAAGAGGCCGTTGTATTGCAGACCCTGGCCGCGGCGCGCGGACGAGGGCGTGAGATCCTGCGTGATCCAGTCCGACGCCTCGAGCGCGCTGCCGACGACGATCGTCACCTGATCGCTCACGGTGAATTGCGTGTCTGTCGCCGTTATGCGCAGCACATAGGTGCCGGGAGCTGAGAAGGTGACAGCAGTCGTCGCTGCATCGGGCGATTCGATGGTCGCGCTGCCCGGCCCGCTGACGAGCGACCACGTCTGCGTCACGGCGGCGGGTGCGCCGTCGTCGGTGATCGTGGCGCTGAGGATGATGCCGTTGCCGCTGGCGAGGAGCGGGCCCTGCGAGTTCGGACTGTTGATGAAGAGCGTGGGCGGGCTGTCGTTGTCGGCGATGGTCACATTGTCGAACCACGAGGCGCCGAGATCGTAGGAGCCCGAAGACAGTGAGAGAGTCACCTGCTCATCGCCTTCCGTGACCAAGTCATTGTTGGGGATGACGTCCAGAGTGATCGAAGACTGGCCGGAGGAGAAATTGACTGTGGTTGGAATGGTTTGGTAGTCGGTGCCATTGGTCGCCGTGCCAGAAACGACGACGGTCACCGCGAGCGCGACATCGAATGGAGCGGTACGTGTGATGGAGAACTGCCCTGATCCACCGCTCTCGGATGCGGTGGGATCGTTTGCCACGAGGGAGACGATGCTGCGGTCGTCATCGAAGATGAAGACCGTCGCCGTGGATGGAGAGCCGATCGCGTAGCCCGCGCCGGCCGTGAGCGTCAGAGTGGTCGTCTCTGTCGCCTCACCGATGGCGTCATTGAGCGGAATCACGAGACGGGTGGCCGTGGAGGAGCCTGCGGCAAAGGTGACGCTCGTGCCCACCCCCTGCCGATCCGTGGCGCTGGTGGCGGTGCCGCTTGCGGCATAGGTGACATTGAGCGTGCCCGACGTGTCTCCCGTGCGATAAAAAGTAAACACTCCCTGGTCCAGTCCGGCCTCGCTCGCGGACGGGTCCGTGGCGACGATGGTCACCACCGGCAGGTCGTCATCGGTGATGGTGATCGTTTGATCCGTGATGGTGCCGAACTGTGCTGCGACTGGATTCGAAAGCGAGAGCACGATGGTCTCGTCCGCATCGACGGATGCATCGTTCACGATCGTGAGAGGGAAAGTCTTCACCGACTCTCCCGCTGCGAAATTCAGCGTGCCGCTGGCAAACGTGAAATCGACGCCGCCAGCGGTCGCCGTGCCGCCTGTCACCGCATAGGCCACTGATACCGCGGCTGCGGCTGGCGAGGAGAGGCTCACCTCCACATTCACCGTGCCGGCGCTCTCAGCCACAGTCCTCGTCACGGCGGCAAATCCGACATAGGGCATGGCCGGCGGATTGTCGTCGTCGAGGATCGTGTAGCCGTAGAAGGCACCGGTCGCAGAGATGCCGGCGCCGGCCGCATTCGAGAGCTGGATCGTCACCAGATTGTCCGGCTCATCGACGGCGTCGTTCACGACGGAGAGCGTGATGTTCTTCGATGTCTCACCCGGGAGGAAGGTAAGCCTGCCCGGTGCCAGGGAGAAATCGACACCGCTGCCGAAGGCAGATGTCGCACTCTGTGCCCGGGCGCGCTGCTCGATGCTCTGAGACTTCACGTAGCCTGCATACATGGATCGCGAGTAACCATCGCGCGTCTGGCGCATCATGACGCCGGCTTGTGCTCCATTGGCCGTGCTCGTGCCGATCACATTGAGCGAAGTGACGCGTGCGACGAGCGTGAAATCTCCGGTGATCGACGTGGCGGCGAAGTGGCCTTCATCGCTGCTGCCGCCGATGCCTGCGCCACTGCCGCTCAGCGTCCACACGTTGCTGGCGACGCTTTCCGTGCCCTGTTCATTGACGAATCCCACCGTGCGTCCGGCGAGATTTGTCACCGGTGAGCCATCGAGCGTCACGTTTTCGAAGGTCGCTGTCGCGATGTCACCATCGCTCCCGCCAGAGACGACAAGACCCGCGAGCACGGAAGGCCCGCATGCCGTCGTCTGCGACGGACCGGTGCTGATCCATGTCACATTGTCCCGCGAGAACGCCGTGGAAAAAACATCGCCGCTGCGAGTGAGGCGGAACCACATGGGAAGTGAGTTTGGCGTGATGACAGCCGGTGTATTCGAGCTGCCGTTCGTCGTCGTGCGATTCATCGTGTAGATCTGATTCATCGCGGCTCCATTCAGCAGCGTGGCCGCATAGACGGAACCCTGCGCGGTGCTGGAGCGAAGACTCACCCCTACACGCGCAGCAGCGTTCGTGCTGCCGAGCGTGAGCACGCGAGCGGTGACGGTGCAGTTGGCCGAATTCGAGACCGGCACATAGACGAAGCGGAAGTTGTCGGACGTGGAATTGGTCGTCATGCCAGTCCCCGTGGTCGTGAAGGTGTAAACGCCGGACGAGAGAGAATGCGTGCCGCCATAGGAGTTTCCAAGAGCGGCAAACGTCTCGGCGCCCGTGCTGCCGCCCGCCGACAATCCGGTCACTGAGAAATTGTCCACCGTGGCGTTGATGATCTGGACCGACGAGCCTGATCCGACCGCGATGCCTGCCAGATAGCTGGAGTTTCCCAGATTGTTCACCGTAAATGCGCCGCCCTGCTGAACCCACGTTGATCCATTGTCAGAGGTGAAGTGAGTGATCGTGGTGCCGGTTTTCACGATGCGCACCCACACCGGCGGATTCGCAGTTGTGGAGGTGTTCGTTCCGCTGACGGCGTAATCGACAGTGACCGGCGCAGCCTGCGGTGCCGAGAGCGTGACGGGAATGTTCACCGTTTCCACGCTCTCGCTGCCGGCAGACCCGGTGGAAGCAAAGCCGACCGTCGCGGTGGGCGTGTCGTTGTCGGCAATGTACATCACAGTGCCCGGGCTGCGCGAGTAGCTGCCGGATGCGAAGTCGAAGGTGATGGTCTCTGTGCCTTCGACGATGGCGTCTTCGAGAGCGCGTATGTTTAGGTCCACACCCAGCGCGCCGGCCGGAATGGTGATCGATCCCGTGAATGCAGTGACCGGGCTCCAGTTCCACGAAACGATGGAGCCACTACCGCCTACGGCCCAAGTGTCGCCTGTGCTGGAGCGCCAGATGCCGTTGAATGCCTGTGCGATGGGCAGGGCATTCGCCTGCCAGCCAGTGGCGCCGCCATCCGACGTCACTGCGGCTAATCCGGTGCCGACAGTCGCCTGCACATTGCTCGCATCAGAGCCAGAGAGCGCCGTTACCGTGCTCGTGCTGCCGGAGAGCGTCTGCAGAGTCCACGCCGTGCCGTTCCATTTTTGAATGGTGCCGGAAGCACCTGCCGCCCAAACGGCGCTCGTGCTCGATCCCCAGATGGCGCTGAGTGTTTGCGAAGTGGCCGAAGTTTGCGCCGCCCACGAAGTGCCGTTCCAGAAACGCACGAGGCCGCTGGTTCCCACGACCCACGCATTGCTCGCATCAGACACCCACACGCCGTTCAAGGCCGATGTCGTGCCCGAGGTTTGCGCGCTCCAGCTCGTGCCGTTCCATTTCAAGATGGTGCCGACATCGCCCACGGCCCACACGCTCGTTGCGCTGTTTCCCCACACAGAGCGCAGGGTGTTTGTCGTGCCCGAGGTTTGCGCGCCCCAGCTTGTGCCATTCCATTTTCTGATCGTACCGCTCGCGCCGACGGCCCAGACATTGTTCGCGTCACTGCCCCATACGCGGAGCAAGTTCGCCGTGGTGCCGGACGACTGCGCCGTCCAGGCGGAGCCATTCCACTTCAAAATCACGCCGCCATCGCCGACGGCCCAGATGTTCGATGTGTTCAGCCCCCAAACATCACGGAGCGTCGTCGCGATGCCGCTGGAGGGCGTGCTGAAGGCTGCGCCGTTGTCGTAGTCCACTCCGGCCGTCGCCGTGCCGCCGAGCGTGTAGTTCACGGTCAAAGCTGAGGTCGTGGCTCCTGTGCGTGAAATGTAGAAGCGTGCGGCGCTCGAGTGCGAGTTCTCCGTCACGGTGGAACTGCCGCTCGTACCGACCTGGGTGTCCACATAGACGGTGTTCACGCTGTCATTGTCCTTGATGGACATCGTCGCGGAAGTGGTGGGCGGATAAAGCTGATACGCCGCGTCGGCTGTGAGCGTGAGCGTGAGTGTCTCGATGTCCTCGACTTCGGTGTCGTTCGTCGCGGTGATCGTCACGTCCCTCGTCACCGTGCCGTTGTTCATCGTGATCGTGGTGCCGGTGAGCGTGTTGTTCGTGCCGCTGACGGCGTAATCTGCGGCCGATGCGGTGCCGCTGAGCGAGTAGTTGACCGCCAGCGTGCCCGTGCCCGATCCGCGCACGGTGATGCGGAAGTTTGCCGTGCCGCCGCCTTCCGTGGCCACACCTGTATTTACGACATCGACATACGGTTTGTCCGTGGCGACGGCGTCATTGATCGTCACCGTGGCGCTGCCGCTGGAGCCGACGATGTAGTTTGTCGCGTTCGCGCCGAGATAGAGCACCACTTGCTCCGGCCCTTCGCCGATGGTGTCGAAGCGCGGCATGATCGTGATGCTGGCGCTCGTCTGGCCTGCGGGAATCACGATGCTGCCGGGCAGCGCCTCGTAGTCCACACCGTGTAGCGCGATGACACCGGAACCGTAGCTGCCGGCAAAGGCATAATAGACCGTGAGGGGCGACGAGATGTCGCCGCTGCGGGTCAGCACAAAGGTCCCCGTGTCGGCCTGGGCGCTCGGCACGGTGAGGTCCTTTTCACTCGCAATGGGATCGGTCGCCGCCACCGTCACCACCTGCTGGTCGTCATCGAGAATGTCGGCCGTCGCCCGTGTAGCCGTGGGATCAATGATGTAGTCGGCGGCGCTCGTGCTCAGCGTCAGCGTTACGGTCTCGGACGATTCCGAGATGGCGTCATTGGCCGGCGTCACATTGATGACGGACGCCGAAGCACCGGCAGGAATCGTCACCGTGCCGCTGAGCGGTGCGAAGTCCGGGCCGCTCGTCGCCGTGCCGCTCAGTGCGTAGTTCACGATGAGAGCACTCGTCGTCGCGCCGGTGCGTGAAATCGTGAAAGCCGCCGGCTGCGCTGCATTTTCCAGGGTGGAAGGCGTGGTGGCGGCCACGGAGATTTTCGGCAGGGCCGTGTCGTCATCCGTGATGGTGACCGTCGCCGCGGACGGTGATGAAACGAGATACGAGGCACCCGGGCCGAGCTGCAGCGTCACGGTTTCCGGACCTTCGGCCGTGCTGTCCACCACCGGGGTCACGACCACATCCAGCGACTCGGCGTCCGCCGGAATGGTGAACGTACTGAATCCCTGCGAACCGGTCACATAGTCGGGCGAGAAGGCATAGTCGGTGCCCTTCGTCGCCGTTCCTTGCGCGGTGTTCACACTGACGGCGAGAGCCTGGCTCGTATCGCCCGTGCGCGTGATGGTGAACTTCCCGGTCGTCACGGGCGACAGCTCACTCGCCGTCGGCGTTGCAGCCGAGATGGTGACAGTGCTTTGTGCGGACGCCTCGAAATCCGCGCCGGTGAAATTCGGGCCGACCGTGATGCTGTTGTTGAACAATTCTCCAAACGAATAGCCGTAGAGCAGCGGCGTCAGCGTGTAGGTGTTCGCCGCCAGATTCGGGATCGTGTAGTAGCCGTCGGCATCCGTGACCACACCATTCGCGCCATTCGCCGTGATCACCACATCCTGCAAACCCGCGCCGAGCAGCGTGACACGGCCTGTGATCGTGTAGCGGCTGTTTCCATTGCCAACGGTGATCAATTGGTTCCGAGTGGCCGTGCCGCCCTTCATGTCGCTCACCGTGCAGGTGACGATGTAGGTGCCCGCCGTCGTGAAGGTGCGGCTCATCGTTGCTGCATTCGGCGGGACCGATTTGAAACTGGTGTCGCCGAAATTTTGCCACGAGTAGGCGAGAGTGTCTCCATCCGGATCGGTGGCCGCAGCGGTGAAGACGACCGTCGCGCCCGTCGGCACCACATCAGCAGACGCCGTCAAAGTGAGCGTGGGTTTTTGATTCGTGGGAAAGGCGCCCATGTTCACCTGTACGTCCACGTATCGCGGACTGTCGTTCACGGCCACGGTCGTCATGTGAATGCCGTTCTCGGTGTCCGAGAAAGTGCTGCCGAGCGAGATGGGCGCATCCTCCTTCGAGAATGGGGAGCCGTTCGTCGTGTCGATCAGCTGCAGATTGCCACCGCCGCCCCCCGGGAAGCGCCAGCCGAGCACGAGGCCGTTTTTCACCCACGGATTCGTTTCGAAGAGCGACTGCACCTGCCCCCAATAGGTGCGCTGTGCATCTTTGAGGATGGTCATGGCATAGCGCTTCGTCGGATCCAGGGCGCCCTGATCGAAGGCGTGTATCCGATACACGCCGCTCTCGGTCACCGGCGTGACGAAGGCGGACGGGAGCCATTTGATCTGCGACTTCGCCTGCACGTTGTAGTGGCCGTTCGGGAACGTGCCGCTCGTCCCCATGATGTCGTAGGAGTGACCGTACTCTTCATTGATGCCGTTTCCGATGCTGCTCGAGCCGGCTGTGTTCCAGAAGTTCGCGTGCGCCAGCCCGAAGCAGTGCCCGATCTCATGCGCCCAAGTGCCCGGGCTGTCATTGCGACACCACACGCTGCTACCACCGCCGAGTCCACCGTAGCTTTGCGGCCCGCCGCTGTGCCGCACGCCGATGCAGTCGTAGTCGTTCGAGTCAAAGCCCAGCTTGCGAGCTTCCTCGCGCGCCTCTGCGTGCTCCACGCTGGTGCCGCTGATGTCGCCGCCATTCGACGTATCGCGATTGATATACCACGCCTCATTGTGCTTCAGCTTCACCGGCGGTGTCACCACACCCGTGAGCGTGAGGCGGCCATAGGATGCCTTGGAGTAAAAATCACTCACATCACGCAGCATGGCGTACAGCGCGGCCTCCGTGCTCGGCACAGCGTTCTGATCCGCATACGTCATCGGGATCACCAGCACCTTCACCGTCCCCAGCGATGGCGCGGGAGCCGCTGGCAAAATTCCGGTGAAACCAAACGCGCCGCCACTCACGCCCTCGCCCATGATCATCGTCTGATTCTGCGTGTCGATGTGCATCGACGAGCAAAAATACACTGTCTCCGTCGCCGTCTCCACCGCCGGGGTGTCCTCCGTGATCACGTCAGTGATCGCATTCGGATCAGTGAACACCTGCTTGCCCGAAACCGGGCAAATCGTCACTGCCGGCTTGTCCGCCGGGGGAACTTCGCCGACTTCCAACGTGCGCGATGGCTGTTCGTTCAACGCAAGGTCGCTGTCCACCGCCACACCATTCAGCGACGCGCCCGGTGTCCACGTCACCGTTTCGAGACGCCGGCCATACACGTAGGCCCGATACGTCTTCCCATCCTTCATCTCCGTTTCGCGGAAAGTCAGCGAACCGCTCGGCAGAGGCTCGCCAGGCATTGGCACACCCTGCAGCACGCGCAACACGCCGACGCCATTCACACGCTCTTCCAGCAGCCGCAAAATGCTCCACGGCAGATTTTGCCGCACCACCATCGGCACGGCATTCTCCAATGCAGCCTTCGGATCGTCCTTGATGAGCTGCTTGAAAACGGGCCGGCGTGCCGCGGCGAGTGCGGCACCCTCGGCTTCGAGCAACGGCCGATCCTCCGGCCGCGCATCAAGATAGCGGTCCGTCCAGGAAGAGAATTCCGCCACGGCCTCGGGTGAGCTGACCGCTCTGGTGCCGGGCTTCGTCGGAGCCGCCGCCTGGCCGGGGACGTCCTTGCGGGCCGCTTGTGGCGGATTCTTCGCATCTGCCATCCGCCGCACCGACGGTGCCGGTTGCGGGTTCGCGCGCCGCCAGAGACCATGCCAGGCGGCGACGAGCAGCAGAAGAAGAAATGACGGGATGACCAAGACTAGGAGGTGACGTTGTCTCATGGGCGCGTTGAAAAAGGTGCAGTGGAGGCAAACGGGCCTGATTCCATCTTTTTAGAAATTCATCCGGCAAACAGGAACAGGAGTCGGACGACAGTCCGTTCAGACTCGTGACCCAGCCGCTGGTGCAAGGGATTCTGCCAAAAAGTGCTGGTTTTGACCAGCATGAAATCAGCCGGGGCAAGGTCGCGCCCCGGAACCGGCCCGAATCCGTCAATACGGCCTGGACCAGACAGGAGCAGCCGGCCTCCCTGCACCCCCGTCCGTTCATGGGTCGAAGCCCGGCGTTCAACGTTTCGGTCCGCCGGACAGCCGCACCAGCGTCAGCTCATGATCGGCATAGATGTTCCGGTCGAGATCGGAAAACGAGACGCCGGTTTTATGAATGATCGCCTTGAGGGCCATGCGTGGAGGTAGCGGCCTGAGGCAGCGTGGTCAAGCGGGTCAAAGGATCGTCAAGCGGTCAAGCCTTGCCTGCATCATCGTCCTCCTCCTCGCACTCGTCCTCGGATGCCATCCCGCGCATCAGATCTCGCGCAATCGCTTCATGATCGCCTTCGGATCCTGGCGGAGATCGAACAGCGCATGAAGCACGATCCCTCGCGGCTCGCTCACATAGAACAGCCCGTAGTTCCGGTTGGACACGAGAACCCGCCGCACATTCCCTCGATGAACGACGGGGCCGATGCGTGGAAACACTTCCAGCAGGCGGACCGAAGACAGCACTTCCTCGTAGAAGCGATCACCCGTGCCTTCCTCCCATGTCTCCAGCCTTTCGTACAGACGCTGGACATCAGCCTCCGCCCCCAGGGTCCAGACTGCGGCCCTCATGCGCGACCGGCGGCGATGCGCTTCTTCAACTCCAGAATCCCTGCCGTCACCTCGTCCGTGGTGCGCGTGGCGTTCGGGGTTGCCTCGTGCCCGGCAAGGCGTTCATCCAGCAGCGCCGCCGTCTCTGGGCTGATGGAGCAGTCACGCGACACATCATTCATCAGCTCCCACACGAGCCGCAGTTTTTGATCGACCGTCAGAGCACCCAGCGCGGGCATGGTTTCGAGAATCATGGCGCGAAAATACGAGCCGCGAATCATTCAGACAAGCGATTCCTCAACCCGCCTGCCAAGCTGGACCGCCCGTTCAATATTTACTGCGGGGCATTCAGCCATCTTCTCCGCCAGAAAGCGGCACCGGCGCAATCTCCACGCTCCTCCGTCTCCGACGGATGCCGCGCCAGCGTCAGCTCGTGGTCGGCGTAGATGTTCCGGTCGAGATCGGAAAACGAGACGCCGGCTTTATGAATGATCGCCTTGAGGGCCATGGGTCAGCGGTAAAGTTCAGTCAAGGCGTGGTCAAACAGTCAAGAACGGTCATCGCCGGCAGAATGCACCGTGATGGCTGCGCGTTGCGCGGAGTCTTCAATCGCCCGCCGCGCCGTCGGTGCCCAGCGACATCAGATACTGCACCACCTCGGCACCTTTCGGCGAGAAGTGCAGCGCCTCTTCGCCAAGCGAGACATAAAGATTCAGCCCCCGCCAGAAGGTGTTGGGGTCCATCTTGGGTGGCGGGGGCAGCCAGTGCTCGTCTTCGTCCTCCGCATCCTCGGGATCCGCGTCCTTGATGCCGCCCTCTGCATCGTCCTCGCCATCACGTTTGTTCCAGTCGAGGTTTGGCGCGTCAAATTTCATCGGCGGCGGCTGCCCGTCACCCGCGTCTCCCGCATCATCGGCTTTCGACTTGGTTGCCACGCCACCTTTTCCGGCGTCGGAGGCAGGCGGCGGCGGGATGATGAAATCCTTTGCATCCGGTTCGATCCCTTGCTCGCGCAGCAGCTTCATCCGCAGTTCCTGCGCCAGCAGTTCGGCCTCCTTGCGTCGTTTTTCCTGGAAGAATTGGAAGGTGCTGTCGTCGTCGTCCCGGTTCACCCATGCGCGGCCCCACATTTCATCATCAGCCTCCGGTTCACCCATGATGGTGACGAACCACGGGTGCGTGATCCCCGCCAGAGCCGGGCGCAGGCACTCCACGATCTCCCGCAGCCGTCCGATCATGCGCGGGCCCAGCAGCCAGAGGGATATCCGCCGGTCGCCATTACCCGAGCCGCCTTGAAATGGTGCCGGAGGTTTGCCCGGCACCGGCTTGGGTACATGGTAGGAGTCCACGCGGCAGCCTTCCGCCCGCGTCATGCCCTGAGCGTCCAGTGCGGCCTGCAGGCGGCGCGCCACCCACGCGTGTTCCTCGCGACGGAAGGCAGGATTCGCCTGCCAGTCGTCCGTACGCTCGGGGTACTCGCCTCGTGGCCAGCGGGGATCGCCGGTTCCTTTTTCGCAGACGATCTGCTTCAGTCTCCGCAAAGGGCGCGCCTCCTGCCTGGCGAAGTAGTCGTCCCAGTCCGGCAGCACCACGCGCAGCATGTCCAGATCCAGTTGCGGCGTCTCACACCCCTCCACCCGCACGCTCCGCAGTTGCGGCGCCCCGGCCAGCGGCGCGAAGTCCTGCGGCCGCTTGCCGGCCAGATGCAGCGCGTGCAGCGCGGGGCACTCCGCCAGCGACCGCACCTCCTCGAGGTGGTCACTGCGCAGCACCAGATGCGTCAGGTCTGGCAGGGCCGCCACCGGCGCGGCGCTCACGATGGGGCCCGCGATCACCGCGTTGATCAGCTTGGAGTACCGCTCGATTCCTTCCAGATAGAAAAAGTGATGCGCATCCAGCAGCCGCAGATCAGGCATCTCGGGCAGTTGCGCAAAGTCACGCAGACCGCCGTCGCCGTTCGCCAGCCCGCAGTGCAGCGTCATCTTCCTCAGCGCCGGCAGGCGCTTCACGCTCAGGAATCCCAGCGCGGATCCCTGCCAGCAGAGCTCCTCCAGCTCCACCAGCGCCTCCCAGCCCTCGATGCGCGGCCAGGGAAAGGAGCACTGCACATGCAGCGTGCGCAGTTTCCGGCACAGCGCCACGGGCCGGTAATCTTCCAGCCGCAGCCCTCCCACGGACAGCGTCTTCAGGCCCGGCACATGCCGCAGCCCGCTGATGTCCATCACCGCGCCGCTCACGCTCAACTGCTCGATTCCCGGCACATGCCGCAGCGCCTCCAGGTCGGCCATGTCGGGGCCGAAGTTCACACCCTTCACCGCGGGCAGGAACCGCAGGATTTCAAAGTCGCGCAAGGCCCGGTCATCATCGCTGCGCACCGGATAGGTCTCCACCTCCTCCAGCTTCCCGGCGGTCACACGCGCCGCCTCCGGATTGAGCACCGGCACCCAGGCCGCGTTGTAGCGCCGCGCCTCACGGCGCTTCGCCTGCGTTTTCCAGTGCCCTGGATAAAACTCCCGCGCGCAATGCTCCAGCAGCAGCAAGATGGAAAACTTCTCCTCCACCGTCCGCTCCGCATCGAGCGCCCACTTCAGGAAAGCTTCGCCATTGGCCGTCATGCCGCGCAATCAACCACAGGTGCCGGTGCTTCCACAACCGCCAAATTTGATTCGCAGGCCGCCGCGCACGGCGTGGAGATGAGGCCGGGCGGGTCAAAGGATCGTCAAGCAGTCAAGCCTTGCCTTCCGCCATCCCGTCGTGCCGTCGTCCTCCTCCTCGCACTCGTCCTCAACGGCCACTCACTGATCCCAAAGCACCTTGCTCAAATCAAGGAACCCAAATCTGCTCCACCGGTAGCGATTGCGGCGAATGAAATCTACGTCGCCTTCCTCGTTGCCGGGCACGGCGTTGACCATGCTCGCCAGCTGCGTCAGCGGCATGGGAATGCACACGATGCAAGAGGGTGTGTTCTAAACTAGAGCACACATTCCGCAGATTCTCGCTAAATAATGGAGGCGTTGTTTCCGATGCCTGCCAGTTCGAAGAACATCGTTGGTGCCCGTGTGCAAGCCGCGCGTTTGCGCGCGAAGCCGCCGTTGACGCAGGCGCAACTCGCGGAGGCACTTTCGAACGAAGGTGTCGCCATCGACCGGGCTGGCATCTCAAAGATCGAGATCGGTGATCGGTCGGTCTATGACTTCGAGGTAAAGGCGCTCGCAAAAGTGCTCGGCGTGACGCTCGATTGGTTGCTCAAGGACGGTTAGCCATGCCAGCATATTACCGGGCACAGCTTGGCGACTTCGTTGCGCGATCGGATGCCGAGTTGCTCGGTCATCTCGCAGCGGCTCAGGGGCGCGAGGGTCACACGTCTGCTTTTACGTCGCAGACAGTGGCCTGGCAGGAACAGATCACTGCGCTTCGTCGAATGGCATCTCACCTGATCTGCAAACAGCCCAACCGAAGTGCCTGGTATGTGCTGATCGAGTATCCCATTCCTCGCCGCCAGAAGCGGATCGATGCCGTACTGCTCCATCCATCACGAATCTACTGCCTGGAGTTCAAGACAGGCGATCAAGCTGTGAGTCGAGCTGCTTTGAATCAGGTGGAGGACTATGCACTCGATCTTCGCGATTTCCATGCAGCCAGCCTTGGATGTCAGATCGTGCCCGTTCTCGTAGTGAATCAGGCGCGGACTACGGCTGTTCTCCAATCGAGTGCGACCAGCGACTTGGTGTGGCGACCTGTGATGTCCAGCTACGATGATCTCGCCGTACACATTGAACACATTGAGTCCAGCGCCGAGGGAGGGAGCGCCTGTCCTTCAGCAGAAAGTTGGGACAGCTCTTCCTATCGACCTGTGCCCACCATTCTGGAAGCAGCAGAAGCGTTGTATGCTGGGCATGATGTTCGCGACATCGCCTCGGCGGGCGCTGATCCGGGCAATCTCACTCGCACATCGGAGTTCTTGTTTCAGATCGTCGAGCGCGCGAGGCGAAACAACGAGAAGGTCATCTGCATCGTGACGGGGGTGCCAGGAGCGGGCAAGACCTTGGCGGGACTGAATCTCGCGCACAATCCAGCAATCCGATCAGCGGGATTGCCGAGCGCCGTATTTCTTTCGGGCAACGGACCACTCGTGCGCGTGGTGTCTGCGGCGCTTGCCACCAGCAGCCAGGCTAGAAGCGATGCACGGCGGGAAGTAGGCACGTTCATTCAGAACGTTCACACTTACATTCGAGACGCGCTTCGTTCACCGTCACCACCACATGAGCATATCGTGATCTTTGATGAGGCACAGCGTGCCTGGGATGCTACCCAGGTTTCACGCAAGTTCCGACAGCTACGCCAGCGTGGTTTCGATGTGCTTGGTGCCAGCTTCGACTCCATCTCAGAGTCGGAAATGATGCTTCGTGTGATGGACAAACACGAGGGCTGGGCCGTGCTCGTCGCGCTAGTCGGCGGCGGTCAGGAGATCAATGATGGCGAAGCAGGACTCGAGGAATGGGGCCGCACTCTCGCCGCCTCGTTTCCACACTGGAAAGTTGCCGCCTCTCCTGTGGTATTGCCGAGTGGACCCGGACTCTCGGGTCATCGCTTGTTCCATTCTGATCATGGTGATGCTCCCGCTGTTGAAAGTGCCGATGCTTTGCACTTGTCAGCAAGCGTTCGATCGTATCGCGCCGAATCACTTGCCGCATGGGTTGATGCGGTACTCGCTGGCGACGGAAATACAGCCAGGACAGAAGCACAGCGGCTCTCCAGCTATCCTCTCGTGATCACACGGAGCTTGGATGCTGCAAAGGAATGGCTGCACAGTCATCGGCGCGGCGAGCGGCGCGCAGGACTGCTTGCCAGTGCAAATGCTCTTAGACTCCGTGCCGAGGGCATTGAGCTGAGTCCAGGCTTTCGTGGTAACAAAGGCCAATACGAGAATTGGTTTCTCAATGCCGATGGCGACTTTCGCTCATCAAATCAGCTCGAAGTCGCCGCGAGTCAGTTCGAGTGCCAGGGCTTGGAGATTGACTGGAGCTGTCTCTGCTGGGGCGAAGACTTTCTGTGGCAATCCAGCGGCGGCTGGTGCTACTCACGGCTTAACGGCGAGAAACGTGGTCGTGTGCCGCGTGAGATCAAGCAACGCTACTGGCGCAACACTTACCGTGTGCTGCTCACCCGCGCCCGTGAAGGCATGGTGCTCTTTGTGCCGCACGGTGACGAATCCGATCCGACTCGACCAACGGCGCTGTTCGACGCCACTGCCCGCTATCTCGAAGCCTGCGGAGTGCAATCATTGGGCTGACGTGAATTAAAGTTCTTCCCACTGCTGCCGCGCTGGTTGCCAATACTCGATGGAACTGCATCCCCAAGCGCCGACACCAAAATCATCAAGCGGCGCAAAGGCTCGTTCGTCGCCGCAAGTGTCCGCGACACCTTCTCCGCACACGCGACCATCGTCATCCACAAGGCGGAAGCGATGCACCAGAAGCTCATCTTTTTGCTCCGAGTAGCTGCGGCTGCACACGGCAGACGGTTTGCCTCGCGGGTCTTCGGTTGTCGTGTAGTCGAGTGTGAGTTTCCACATGCCACGATCAATTTGAGTGACAAACTTTACGCCGCAAGCGGCACCGCGTTTCCGATCACGCGGTATTGATGGGTGCGCGCTATGGGGAACCGAAACCAATCAGGGAATGTCTGCACACGAGCGGCCTCGCGCGGGGTGAGGCTGCGCTGCTGGGTGGGATGGGTGAACATGAGGCCGTCCTTGCTCATGTGGGCGACGATGGTGCTGCACGGACGGTTCCGATGCTGGCGGGTGTAGCGATCCTGGAAGCTGGACTTGTCGTAGGGGAACTCGAATTCCACTCCGCGGTCCCTAATGGCTTGCCTGGAGTTCTCACCTTCACGGAGCTTCGCGAAGTCGCGCAAGTCGCGTTCGCTGTGTGGACGGGATTCATGGGCCGTGAGCGGGATGTCACGATTCACTTGCAGCACCCGGTAGATGAAGTGGCGTCTGTTTCCTCCGGTATGGCGAGCGCGGCGCGTGAGGTCGTACTCCATCGCCTGCGCTCCACCGGGCGAGGCCAGCGCCGGCAGGTCCATGATGGCATCGCCGAGGGTGGCACCGACGATGGCCCTTGGCGCCGGATCGAGCTGACCACCAAGGAAACCAGGAACGTCAAGACGGATGCCAATGAAGAGCTGCCGCTTTCGATTCTGCGGCACGCCGAGCTTCGTGGCGTCCTCTTCTCGGGGCACGACGCGATAGCCGAGAGATCGACCTTCCGCCTGAACGCGCGTGAAGTATTCGCCGCCGCCAGCACTGCGGATGCCGAGCACGTTCTCCATCACAAACACTTTGGGCTTGAAGTGTGCGACGAACTTCAGGAACTCGCGATAGAGATGCCGGCGCGGGTCTTCGACGAGGCGTTTGCCGTGATTCGAGCCATCGACCTGCCGCGCTTGCGAGAATCCCTGGCATGGAGGACCGCCGACGATGACATCCACCTCGCGGGTGCCGATGAGCCGCTCCAACTCCCGTGGCGTGAACTTCGTCAGGTCCTTCTCAAGCGCGTGGGGCACGTTGGGAAAGTTTGCTTTGAAAACCGTGACGGCCTCGTGATTGAAATCAATGGCAGCGAGACACCGAAACTCCGCGCGCTCCATGCCGAGCGAGAATCCACCGCAGCCGCAGAACAGATCGATGAAAGTGGGCTTGGGCACGGCCTTCATAGATCGACCCCCTCGCAGAGTTCGGCGGTTGTGATGCCCAGCGCCTTGGCGAGACGCGCCAAGTTCTTGATGCCGGGATTGCGATTGCCACGCTCGATGTCGCTGACGTAGGTGCGGTTGATGTCAGCGAGTTCCGCGAGTTTCTCCTGGGAAATGCCGGCGGCGTCACGATGGCGGCGCAGGCTGCGGCCCAGTTTGACGAGGAGAGGATCACGCTTTGGCATCCGCTGAGACTGCCAAATTGTCGGCAATTAGACCACGGACGATGAGTGACAATGTTCTAGTTTGGAACACAACGTTTTCGCCTGCTCTTTGCGCGGGTGGCGAAGGCGGCATCGTTTGTCACCGAGTGCCCACACGGCTGACCAGCCTCGGAGTCTGTCCGGCAAATGAGTCCAGTCATCACAGTCCTCACGACAGGTGTCGGGGCGAACGGGCCACTTCCCCCTCACTGCAGCCCTCTCCCAAAGGGAGAGGGAGCAGGACGAGGTGCCGCTCGAACTCGCCAAATCTGCTCTGCGAAAGGCGCGGCAGCGCCAGCGTCTCCCTCTCCCACGGGGAGAGGGCTGGGGTGAGGGAGTGATTTCTCGTGGTTCGTGTTATTTGCCGGACTGGCTCTCAGGACCGAGGACGAGTGCGAGGAGGAGGGCGATGGTGCCGGCCTGCGGTGTCGTCTTGACCATGCATGACCTGCTCCTTGACGCAGCGAGACTCCAACCCACCACGATCGCTCCGGTCTCTGCCACTCTGACCTCTGACCTCTGATCCCTGATCTCTGCCTCCCGCCTTCCGTCGCTCCAGCACGCCATCTTTTCAAGTGCGCACCCGGCGCACTGCGCTAGTCTGCGCGCCCTTATGCTCAGAGCTGGTATCGTCGGTCTTCCCAATGTTGGCAAATCCACCCTTTTCAATGCGGTCACCCGCACGCGGAAGGCGGAGGCTGCGAACTACCCTTTTTGCACCATCGAGCCGAACGTCGGCGTGGTCATCGTGCCGGATGAGCGGCTGGCGGCTCTGTCGAAGATCTCCGGCTCGCAGAAGCTGGTGCCGGCGGCGGTCGAGTTTGTCGATATCGCGGGCCTGGTTAAAGGCGCGAGCAAGGGCGAGGGGCTGGGCAACCAGTTTCTGAGCAACATCCGCGAGGTGGACGCGATCGTGCACGTGGTGCGCTGCTTTGAAAGCTCGGACATCCATCATGTGGATGGCAATGTCGATCCGATCCGCGACATCGACGTGATCAACATGGAGCTGATCTTCGCCGATCTGGAGAGCGTGAACAAACGCAAGGCCAAGGTCGAGAAGGATGCGAAGCGCGGCAACAAGGAAGCGCAGGTGGAGAACGCGCTGCTCGACCGCCTGCTTCCGCATCTGGATGCCGGCCGCCCTGCTGTGACGCTGGAGTGCAGCGACGACGAGGCGAAGCTGCTGAAGAGTTTCTTCCTGCTCAGCTCGAAGCCGTGCATCTACGCGTGCAACGTGTCGGAGGCCGATCTCGCCGCCGCATCGAACAATCCCGACGCCCACGCGCTGGTGGGCAAGGTGCGCAAGCACGTGGCCACGATGCACAGCGCCGCGGCCGTGGTGATCAGCGCCGCCATCGAGAACGAACTCGTGGACCTGCCCGAGGAGGATGCAAAGGCCTACCTCGCTGATCTCGGCGTCAGCGACAGCGGTGTCTCGCGCCTGATCAAAGGCGTCTATGACCTGCTCGGCCTCCAGACTTATCTGACGACTGGCGAGAAGGAGACGCGCGCCTGGACCATCAAGAAAGGCACGAAGGCTCCCCAGGCCGCCGGCGTGATCCACGGCGACTTCGAGCGCGGATTCATCGCCGCGCAGATCGTCCACTACGATGATCTCGTCGCCCTAGGTTCTGAAGCCAAAGCCCGCGAAGCCGGCAAGCTGCGCATCGAGGGCAAGGAGTATGTCATGAAGGACGGCGACGTGGTGGAGTGGCGGTTCAACGTGTGAGCCGTGATGGACGAACCACGGAATGCACGGATTGGCTTTTGGGATTCCGTGCAGCCGGAGCAGTCCGCCAGGACTTGCGCGTGAGATCCGGTGCTGGTTATTGGTGCCGCTTTTTTGACAGGATTTGCAGGATCGCAGGATTAACAGGAAATGCCTTGTGACGGATTCTGCCAATACACCTGCTGTGAATCCTGCCAATCCTGGAATCCTGTCAAAGATGCTGGCTTTGGTTCTTCATGCGCAAGCCCCGGCATTCCGTGGTTTCAAACCGCTGCAATGCGATGCCCGGCAGGCGCGTAGAGTTCCGGCCATGCATCTCCGCTCTCTCACCGTTGTCGTCTCCCTCGTTGCCGCTTTCGCAAATGCGCAGCAGACCGAGTCGCAGAAAAAGGACACCACGCTCGCGCTGCCGAAGGGCCTGAAGACGAGGCTCGCGCCGGGCTACACAATTCCGATCGTGGACATCAGCGCGGAGAAGGAGCGGCAGGTCACCGTGGACCGCGAACCGGGCCAATACCTCGGCCATCCGACGACGGTGTTGCTGGAGGACAACAAGACCATGCTCACCGTTTACCCGAAGGGCCACGGGCGCGGCGCGATCGTTTACAAGCGCAGCAGCGACGCGGGCAAGACGTGGAGCGAGCGGCTGCCGACGCCGAAATCGTGGGAAACCTCGCTGGAGGTGCCGACGCTGCACCGCGTGGTCGATGCGGCGGGCAAGAAGCGCATCATCATGTTCAGCGGGCTTTATCCGATCCGCATGGCCGTCACGGAAGACGATGGCGCGACATGGAGCGATTTGAAACCCATCGGAAACTTCGGCGGCATCGTCGCGATGGCGACGGTGATCGGCCTCAAGACGCCGGGCGAATACCTCGCCTTTTTCCACGACGACGGCCGCTTCATCCGCGGCGGCGACATGGAGAAGTACCGCGTCAAAGGCCCGCAGACCGATCACTCTTCCGAGGCCGCAAAGCCTTGGCGGTTCTGGGTTTACACCACGCTGTCCAAGGACGGCGGACTCACCTGGAGCGCACCCGCGCCCATCGCCAGCCTGCCGGATGCCAATCTGTGCGAGCCCGGCGTGTTGCGCTCACCCGATGGAAAACAGATCGCCGTGCTGCTGCGTGAGAACTCGCGCAAGTACAACTCCTTCGTCATCTTCTCAAACGACGAGGGCCTGACCTGGACCGAACCGCGCGAGCTGCCCGCCGCTTTGACCGGCGACCGCCACGTGGCGAAGTACACGCCCGACGGCCGTCTCTTCATCAGCTTCCGCGACACCACGCACGTCAGCGCGACGAAGGGCGACTGGGTCGGCTGGGTGGGCAAATACGACGACATCGTGAACGGCACCGAGGGCCAGTATCGCATCCGCATCATGGACAACACAAAAGGGTCCGACTGCACCTACCCCGGCATCGAAGTGCTGCCTGACGGCACCATCGTCACCACCACCTACGGCCACTGGACCGAAGGCGAGCCGGCCTACGTCGTCAGCGTGCGCTTCAAACTGGCTGAACTCGACGCGAAGCTGAAGGCGGCGAAGTGAGCGTGGGGGCGCCGGCGGTCACGCCCCGCGCAGCTTCGACACGTCATAGAGCGAGTACATTGCGGCGAGCACTGCTTCACGGCGGCCTTGCTTGAGGTCGTCGAATGTGGCGAACTTGCCCGGCAACAGTTTGAAATGACCCGAGCGGGTGCGGCGCAGCGCGCTCAGGTGCGCGCCGCAGCCAAGCTTCTGGCCGATGTCGTGTGCGTAAGTGCGGACGTAGAAGCCTTTGCTGCACACGACCCGGAAGTCCACGTCCGGCAGTTCGATGCGTGTGACCTCGCTGTCGAACACGCGCACGAAGCGCGGTTCGCGCTCCACTTCCTGGCCTTTGCGCGCCAGCTTGTAGAGCGGCACGCCGTCAATCTTGATGGCGGAGACCATCGGCGGCAGTTGGTAGAAATCGCCGCGGAAGGAATCGAACGCGGCGATGATCTCCTCACGCGTGAATTCCGGAACCGGTTTCTGCTCCACGACCTGGCCCTCGCGATCCTGGCTGTTCGTCGTGATGCCAAGCTTCATCGAGCCGACGTACTCCTTTTCCTCTGCCATGAGCAGGTCCTGAATCTTCGTGCCGCTGCCGACCACAAGGATGAGCATTCCGGTCGCCATCGGATCGAGCGTGCCGCAGTGGCCGATCTTCTTCGTGTTCAGACAGCGGCGCGCGACGGCGACGACGTCGTGTGATGTCATGTCCTCGCCTTTGTCCACGAGGAGGACGCCGTTGGGTTCGTTTTCAGGCATGAGACGGAAAGGGGGAAAGTAGTCAGTGTTCAGTATTCAGTGGTCAGTGTCCTCAAGTCTGCAGGCCGGTTTCAGTTTTTCGAGTTTAGTGCTGAACACTGAATACTGGCTCTGGACACTTCCTCACCCCAGCTTTGCCACCTCAGCCTCCAGCGCTGCGAGGAACTTTTCGCTCACCTCCGCAGCCGTGCCTTTGATCCGCGCGCCAGCAGCCATCGCGTGGCCGCCGCCGCCGAATTGAGCGCACACATTGGCGACGTTGAGTCGCGTGTCCTTCGAGCGGGCGCTCACGCGAATCTTGCCGCCGGCGACTTCCTCGAAGATGACGGCGGAAACCACGGAATCGACGGCGCGCAGCGTGTCGATGAGGCCCTCGGTGTCGCCGGGCAGCATGGCGACGCTGTCCATGAGTTCTTTCGTGAGAATCCAGCTCACGATGCGGTCGCCGGCGCAGAACTGCATCTCGTTGAGCAGAGCCTTCTGGAGTTCGAGGCGGCGCTTCGGATACGTGTGGTAGAGCGCGCGGCAGAGCGTGGCGATGTCGAGCCCGGCCTCCATCATCTCCGCGGCGATGCGGTGAGAGTCCGCCGTGGTGCATGAGAACTGAAACGAGCCGGTGTCCGTGCTGATGGCGGCGAAGAGATGCTGCCGCACCGCGTCGTCGATGGGCATGCCGGTTTCACGCAGCAGCTTGTAGATGATCTGCCCGGTCGCGGGCTCGCGGCTGTCGATGAGAAACAGATCACCGTAGCCCGGATTGCTGCCGTGATGGTCGATGTTCACGAGCTTCGCTGCGCCACTGAGCACGAACATGCAGCCCTCGCCGATGCGCTCGTGCGTGGCGGTGTCGAGCGCGATGGCGACGTCGAGATCCATGAGCGGATCGCTGCCGGGCTTCATCACGAGGCCCGTTTCCGGCAGGAACATGAGATTCTCAGGTACGCCGTCCTCGAGCAGCGGGTAAACGGTCTTGCCCATCTGCCGCAGGCTGAGCGCGAGGCCCAGCAGGGAACCCACGGCATCGCCATCCGGACGCACATGACTGACGAGGGCGATGCGCTGTGCCCCGCGAAGTGTGGCGGCAATTCCGGCAAAGTTGGTGTTTGTCTTGAGTTCCATGAAGGGCGGCCATCCATGCACGGATTGAAGGAGGGCGCAAGGCGCGCGGTGGACCGCGGGGAGAAGGCACGGATCTGTCGTGATGCCGTCCAAAACCGTGCCCCGTCATTCTGAGGGCGTGTTGTTTACGCGATCCACTCCTTGATCACGCGACCTGACACATCCGTCAGACGGAAATCGCGGCCCGAGAAGCGGTGCGTGAGCTTCAGGTGATCGAAGCCGAAGAGATGCAGCATCGTGGCGTGGAAGTCGTGGAGATCGACCGGATCCTTCACAATGCCCCAGCCGATCTCGTCAGTCTCGCCATACACTTGGCCGCCTTTGAGTCCGCCGCCGGCGGCGAGAATGGTGAAGGCGAAGGGATGATGATCGCGGCCGGTGGTGTTCAGATTTCCGCCGCGATTCTCGCCGAGCGGCGTGCGGCCGAATTCACCGGCGAAGACGACCATCGTGCTGTCGAGCAGGCCTCGCTGTTTGAGATCACGCAGCAGAGCGGCCACGGGCTGGTCGGCCATGCCGGCGTTGTAGGCGAGTTCGTTGTCGAGGTTCGAGTGATGATCCCACGACGCATGCATGAGGCTCACATAGCGTACGCCGCGCTCGACGAGGCGGCGCGCGAGCAGGCAGTTCGTGGCGAAGGATTTGTACTGGCCCGGCCCGCCGCCGCGCGAGGCTTTGATCGGCGCATCGGGGCGGTTCACGCCATACATCGCAAGCGTCGCGTCGCTCTCGTCCTTCAGATCGATCAGCTCCGGCGCGGCGGCCTGCATTCGGAAGGCGAGTTCATAAGCAGAGATGCGGCTGGCGATCTCTGGGTCCTTGAATTGATCGTAGCGCGACTGGTTCAGCTCCATCAGCGCGTCGAGACCCTTTCGCTGGAGTTCCATCGGCACGCCGGCCGGGTTTTTCAAATTCAGCACTGGCTCGCCCTGATTGCGAAACAGCACGCCGGCATACGACGAAGGAAGGAACCCGCTCTGCCACAGCGATGCGCCGCCGCTCGTGCCGCGACCCGAGGAGAGCACGACGTAACCGGGCAGGTTCCGCGATTCACTGCCGAGCCCGTAGTTCAGCCACGAGCCGATCGTCGGCAGACCAAACTGCGCGCGACCGCAATGCAGCACGAGCTGGCCGGGATGATGATTGAACTGGTCTGTGTGCATCGACCGGATCATGAGCCAGTCGTCCGCCATGCCGGCCATGTGCGGGAGGTAATCGCTGAAATCCATGCCGCACTCGCCGTGCTTCTTGAACACGCGCTTGGTGCCCATGATGCGCGCCGTTTCTTTGCGGATGAAGGCGAAGCGCACGTTCTTCGTCATGCTCTCCGGCAGCGGCTGGCCGTGGAGTTCGTTGAGCTTCGGTTTCGGATCGTAGAGATCCATCTGGCTGGGGCCGCCTTCGAGGAAGATGAAGATGCAGTTTTTCGCCTTCGCCGGAAATTGCGGCCGTCGCAGCGCAAGCGGGTCAGCACCGACGACGGTGTTCGCGGAGAGAATGCCTTCTTCCGTAAGGAGCGAACCCAGTGCGAGCGCACCGATGCCGTTTGCGCTCGTCGTCAAAAACTCGCGGCGCGTCTGCTGGATGTGGTGTTCGATGGGGTTCATGTGATCACTCCCGGGTGATGAATTCGTCCATGTTCAAAATGATCCGCGACGTGGCCACCCATGCGGCGTTTTCGTCGGGAGCGATGCCTTTGACTGCGTATTTGCCGACAGCCTCCTTCGCGTCAGCAGGGTGAGCTTTGTAATAGGCGCGCGACTCGCTGAGAAGCTTCTCCAGTGCCGCAAGTTCGCGGTCCGCTGGCGGCCGCACGACGCAGAGCTGGAAGGCGCGTGTCAGCCTCTCGGCATCGTTTTTGTGCGACTCGGCAAGCAGGCGACGGCCCATGGCCTGCGCGGCTTCGGCGAAGGCTTCGGCATTCAGCGTGGTGAGAGCTTGCAGCGGCGTGTTTGACACGGTGCGCTTCACATTGGTGATGTTCGCATCGGGGCAGTCGAAGGTCGTGAGGTCGGGATGCGGCGCGGTGCGTTTGAAAAACGTGTAGAGGGCGCGGCGGTACCGGTCCTCGCCCTCGCTCGTCTTCCAGGAGAAATTACCCGCGTAGCTGAGCGCCGCGATGTCCGGCGGCATCGGCGGGAACACGCTCGGCCCGCCGACCTTCGGGGAGAGCAATCCACACGCGGCGAGATACAGATCGCGCACGATCTCGCCCTCGACGCGCAGTCGATTCTGCCGCCAGAGGAGTTCGTTCTTCGGATCGATGTCAGCCAGCTCGACACGATTCCGCGACGCCTGTTTGTAAGTCGTCGATGTCATGATCAGCTTCAGCAGCTTCTTTCGGCTCCAGCCCTGCTTCATGAACTCCGCCGCCAGCCAGTCGAGCAACTCTGGATGCGTCGGAGGCATTCCGCGCACGCCGAAGTCGGCGGTGGTTTTCACAAGGCCTTCTCCGAAGAGCTTCGCCCAGATGGCGTTCACCGTGACGCGCGGCGTAAGCGGATTCTCCTCGCTCACCAGCCAGCGCGCGAAATCGAGCCGTGACGGCGATTGCATCGCGGCGCTCGGCTTCACTGGCGGCAGCACCGAGAAGACCGCCGGCACCACTTCCTCAGCCGGCTGCAAGAAGTCTCCGCGATGCAGCAAATGCGTGGCACGCGGACTCGAGGTGCGCTGCGCGATCACGCGTGCATCCATGAGCGGCGGCTTCGGCAGTTTTGCCTTCGCGTCCTCGAGCGCGCGATTCGCGGCGACTACATCGGCATCGACTTTCTCCATCCACTCCCACAGAGGCTTGATGACCACGGGATTCCTCCGTTTCGGTTCTTCGCCGAGAATCTTCACCACTTCCGCCGGCGCGATCGAGGCCTCGGTGACGTCGCTGCTGCCGAGCACGCGGAAGCGGCCGATCACATGCTCGACCGCCTTTTCGTAGCGCTGCTCCAGTCTGAGAAACAGCTTCGGCGCCCTCGACAGGGAGAGCGGTTCCGCGAGTTGAAGCGTGAGGTGATGTGGCGCTCCCGCTTTTCCCCCCACGCCCCAGCCGCTCTGTGCATTGCCGTCGAGCACGTCCTTCGCGGCGAAACCCTTCTGCTCGAAATCCGCGACCGGCGAATGCAGCGGCACTTCCACGGCCTCTGCGAGTGTGCGACCAGCCAGCAGTTTCACCTCGCTGAGCACAAAGTTGCCGTTCTGGCTGCGGCCGGGACCTTTGCCGTCGAGCGATGCGTCGGGCAAGACTTCGATCTTCAAAGTCGTCAGCGGCCTCCCAATCGCGCCGATCTCCAAGGTGTAGGCATCGGTTTTCGGCGTCTTTCCGCTCGCGAGCCATGAGCCGTCATCGAGCTGCTTGAACTTGGTCTTCGACTCCGCCGTCACGCCGCTCACCGCGAGCGGCGCAAACGCGGCCTGCGCCTTTGTCGTGCGCGCTTCGGCGAGTCGTGCTTGCACGTTTTTTTCCCACTCCGGCAGCTTTGCGGGCAGCGCGGCTTTTGCGGCATCGAGTTTCTTTTGCAGCGGGACCAGCTTCTTCGCGGCATCGCCGTTCGCCTTTTCATAAGCAGCCCAAGTCTCGGGTGAAGTGGGCACCTGGCGGGTGACTTCATCGCCGTTGTTGTAGAAGGAGAACATCTGGTAGTATTCCTTCTGCGAGATCTGGTCGTATTTGTGCGAGTGGCAGCGCGCACATCCGACCGTGAGGCCCAGCCACACCGCGCCCGTCGTCTCTGTGCGATCCATCACCGCCTCATTGCGAAATTGTTCCTGATCGGTGCCGCCTTCGGTGTTCGTGAGCGTTTGCCGGTGAAACGCGGTGGCCACGATTTGCTCGGGCGTGGCATCGGGCAAAAGATCGCCGGCGATCTGCTCGATGGTGAACTCGTCGAAGGGCATGTCGTCGTTCACCGCACGGATCACCCAGTCGCGATAGCGCCATGCATCGGGCCGCGGGCGATCCTTCTCGTAGCCGTCGCTGTCCGCGTAGCGTGCCGCATCGAGCCAGTGGCGGCCCCAGCGCTCGCCGAAGTGCTGGGAGTGGAGCAGCTCATCCAGGAGTGAAGAATAGGACTCAGGGGACAGATGGGGATCATGAGTCCCTTTGCCCCCATGGCTCCCATCCAAATACCGCGCCACCAACTCCGGCTGCGGCGGCAGGCCGAGCAGGTCATACGATGCGCGCTTGATCAAAGTGTACGCATCCGCCTCCGGCGACGGCGCGATGTTCTTCTCCGCGAGCTTCGTCAGTACAAACCGGTCAATCGAGTTCCCTTTCTCCGAAGTCTGATCGCTGAGCCGCTGACCTCTGACCTCCGGCACCTTCGGCCGCACGACAGGCTTGTAGGCCCAGTGCAGATCGTACTTCGCGCCTTCCTTGATCCACGCCTTCAGAAGCTCGATCTCCTGTGGCTTCAGCGGCTTTTTCTCCTTCGGCGGCATGTGATCATCGAGATCGGAAGTCGTCACGCGCGCGATGACCGCGCTGCGCTCGATATCGCCGGGCACGACGCCTTTTTCGCCGCTCTTCAGGGCCTTCGTCGCGCCCATCAGCGTCGTCAGCACGAGGCCGCCCTTCGCCGCATCGGGGCCGTGGCATTCGAGGCAGTGCTCGGCAAAAAGCGGCTGGATGTCGCGCGAGAATTCGACGCCGGCAGCGTGCAGCCCGGTTGCGAAGAAGGAAGTCACGAGTGATGCGGAGGAGAAAACAGCGGTGCGCGTCATCGGAGTTAACCAACGGGCGGCTTCCAACGGCTGTTGCAGTGCGGGAGGTCAAAGTGGCCCGCCCTTTTGGTCAAATATTCAAGATGTATGGATATACTTGGCGGCTTCGTATTTTTGAGGCACAGTTTCACTTCTTATTTCGGTCGTTTGATGTCCTCCCGGTTTTCAATCCAGCAAGTTCTATCCGAGCACGGTACGGGCCAGTTGGCGCGTGCTCTCGACATGTCTTCGGGAAGTCCGGTGGTGATCCGCATTTTCAAGTGTGCCTCGGACGATGAGCGTGCGTCTTTGGAGGCGCTGATGGGGGTGCTGGCGGAGATCCGACATCCGAACCTCGAGCCGGTGCGTGAGATTGTGCGCGAGGGTGGAGACTTGATCGTCGTGACCGAACTGGTCGAGGGCGAAACCATCGCCGAAGTGGTCGCGCGTGGCCCGCTTGCTGTGGATGAATTCAAGCAGGTGGCCGCTCAACTCCTCGGTGCGCTGTCTGCTGCGCACCAGCGCGGGGCCGTGCATGGCTCCATTCACGCCGGGCGTATCTTGATTTCGCGGACGGGCCAGCCGCTGAGAGTGTGCGTCACCGGCTGGGGTCTTGGGTTTTCCGACGGGGCGAAGGGCGATGATTTCTCCGCCTTCCTGTGCGTGCCGCCCGAGCAGTGGGAGCAGCATCCGGCGCGCCGGCGCAGTGATGTGTACTCGCTGGGCTGCGTGTTTTACCAGGCGCTCTCGGGGCGCAGTCCTTTCGGCGGGAAGTCACTCAAGGAGGTCCGGCACAAGCACATGCACCATGACGTGCGCCCGCTCGAGCAGGTGGCTCCGCAGGCACCTGCCTGGCTGTGCGGCTGGGTGATGTCGCTGCTGAATCCCGCGACCGACGAGCGCATGGCGAGCGCCACCGCCGCCTTGGACGCGTACCGCACTGCAGAGGCCTCGCACAGTGCGCGCACGCCGCCGGTTTCCACCGCCCTGTCAGGAGCGGTGCCGACGGCCACCGGTTTCGTGAAGGTGGCCGGCTCCGCGTTCTTCCGTGTGCCAAACGTGGCGACTCAGACGGTGAGAGTCGCGCCCATCGATCCCCTCGTGCAGACCGCCCGGCACAAGGCGCGGGCTGCCCAGCGGCCACAGGTTGCGAACGTGCCGGGCACGGCACCTGCCGCGGCTTCTCCCCGGCCCTCGGGTGGCGGGCCGCAGCGACAATCCCACCGCAAGCAGTGGATCATCACCGGGGCGGTGGCGGCACTGCTCGCCGGCACCGTCGCGTTCCTCATGCGGGACGGAGGGAAGGGCAGGGTGATCAAGGTGGCCGCCGAGCCGTCCAATGCCGCCGCGCCGGTCAAAGTGGCCGCCAATCCGCAGGGCAATGATCTGCCGACCGTCTCCGGTGGCTATCCCGGCGGCAGGCAGAAGCCCGTGAATTATGCGAAGCTCGTCTTCCACGCCATGTGTGACGGCGGCGTCTTGAGCACGCGAATGCAATCAGGAAACCAGCACGCGGCGGCGGCCGTCAATGACAGTGTCTTCGCCTGGAAGGATGTGGCTGAACGCGGGCGCGACAGCACGTTGTTCGCGCCCTCGAACCAGGGCGCGGATCATCCTTCCCTGGTGAGCCTCAAGCCCGACGCCACATTCCCGCTCGCACGCGAGCGGCGCTTCATCCGCTTCAGCGGCGAGGGATCGCCCGCCGCGGCGCTGAGTTCCAGTGCGAAGAATCAGGCGCGCGAATTTCCCTTCGGCTCCTCGTCGGCCGGCGCGACTCGTGGCCTGACCTTTGCCATCGTGTTCTTCCAGGAGGTCAAGGGACGGCAGCAAACCGTCTTCAATCTTTCCAGCTCACACGGCTCGGCGGCTTTGCGGCTCGGTGACAAGGGCGAGGTGCGTTTTGGCGGACGCGTGGCCGGCGTGCCGGACAATCAGCAGCCCAGCGTGACCATCCCGCGCGACAAGTTCAATCCCGTCGAGCCGCTGCTCGTCACCGGCATCTGGAGCGCGGAGCCGGCGCAGATGCAGCTCCGCCTGCGCGCGGCCAGCGGCTACGCCTGGCAGTCGGCGCCGGTCGATGCGCCGCTGCCGAAGGATGCACTGGGCAGCCTGCTCGTCGGTCGCGAAGGACTGCCCTCCGCCACGAGTACGAACAAGAGCACTGATCCCAAATCCCTCCGCGCCTTCGCAGGCGGCATCGCCGAGCTGCTCATCTATGCCGCTGCGCTCAACGAGGGAGAGATCAAGTCCCTCGAAGCACAGCTTGCCAGCTATTACTTTCCGATGCCGAAGAACTGAGCGCGGGCACGCTCACCGCGTGCTCCACAGGTGCTCCACGCAGATGCGCGACCACGTCTCGAGATTGTCCCGCTCGCGGTGCAGTTCATCGAGCGGTACAAAGCGGATGTCCTGGATGGCATCCTCGTTCGACGACACCTCGCCGCCATCGAGATCAAACACATGCACCACGCCCAGATGCACGCTGCCCACTTCGTTGGAGTCGTCATTGATGAGGCCGATCACCCTCTGCCTGTGACCGCTGGCGATGACCAGCTCCTCCGCCAGCTCGCGCTCCACGGCGTTGAAGTACATCGTTTCGCCGAGCGAGTCATGGCTCTGGTCCACGGGATTGATGTGTCCGCCGATGCCGATGCTCCGCTTTGCCACCAGCCGTTTTTCCCCGGACGAACCGCCGCGGGTGTACATCAGGTAGCGTCCGGCGTGGCGGAAGATCGTGTACGGAATGAGCTGCTTGTGCGCCGGGTCCTGCTCGGCCGCCGGGCGCTCCATGAAAAAATTGTTCGCCGGGTTCAGGAAGGAGCCGAGATATTTCTCCGCGTCGCCGCAAAACCCCTGAAAGCTCCCGAGCGAGTCGAAGAGTGAGCGCTTGATGACCAGAACGTGTTCCATCCGCCGAAAGACCGCAGAATCACCGCACGGTCAAGGTGCAAGTCAGTCACAGCACGCGAAGCCGCGGTCCTCTCCGGCATGGAGCCGGTCAAACTCCTCGGCGCCCTCCGCATCGCCGAAGATCACGCGGATCAGCCTCGCGCCGGCAGGGGTGTCGAGCAGGTCGCTGGGAATGCCCAGGCCCAGCAGCGTTTCGCGGTCTTCGTCGGTGGAAAAATGCTTCATGCGCGCTCGAAGGTGAGCGTTGTGAAACCCGTCGCCTTGCCGTCAGTTGCACGAGTTTTTTCGCGCCGGCATTTTGCCTTGCAATGGGGGGCTTCGCTTGGAATCCTCGCGCACCCATGACCGCCCAAGCCCTCATTTTGCTGGCCAGCGTGCTCTGGCTGCTGATGTGCCTGCGGTTTTGGACGATGATCGACCGCCGGAACAAATGGCAGCGCCACGTCATCGCCATCGCCGCCGGCATCGGCGCGGGCATGATCTATTTGCTCGGCGGCATGGTATGGTCGCTGTTGAAAATGCCCTCGTCCCACGATGGGCCGGCCGGTCCTGCAGAGGTGCGGCAGGCCGATGACATCCGCGTGGCGCCGCGCGCACCGAAGAAGTCCGGAGGGCAGTGATCCGACGGGCGCGCCTTACGCGAGCTGCTTGATGAGCACCTTCGAGTTCCGCCCGGTCTTTTCGTACTTTTCACGGCGCGCCTTGGGCAGCGCCGCGGCATCGGCCGCCACGTAGCCGAGCTTCTCCTCGAAGAAACGGAATGCCTGCGTGGAGAGGGCGAAGATGCGCGCGCAGCCGCGCAGCCGCGCCGTCTCCTCGGCGAAGGCCACGAGCTTCTGCCCGTGGCCCTTGTTCTTGTGGGCGCGGCGCACGAAGAGGCAGGCGATCTCCGCCGTCTTCACGCCGCCGTCCTCAAAGTCATGGACGGCCACGGAGCCGATGGGGTTGCCGTCGAGTTCCAGCACGAAGAAGTCCTTGATCCTGGCCTGCATCTGCTCGCGCGTGCGTGGCACCAGCGCGGCGTCGTCCACGGACTGCTGCATCATCGAAAGGAGCACCGGCACGTCCGCGGCGCGCGCCTTGCGCACCTGCTGGTAGTCATCCGCGTGGATCATGGTGCCCACGCCTTCGTTGCTGAAGAGTTCCGCCAGCAGCGCCTCGTCCTGCGTGCCATCGACGATGTGCACCCGCGGCACGCCCTCCTGGCAGGCCAGAGCGGCGTGCCGCAGCTTCGAGAGCAGGTTGATGTCGTGCCGCGGATCCTTGCGCTTGAACATCTCCCGCGCCTCGGCCACCGACACCTGCGCGATGCGCTTGCCGTCCTCCGCAGCGAGGCCCGCCTCGGACACGAAGATCACCTTCGCCGCGCCGAGCGCGATGGCCGCCTCGACGGCGACGGCGTCAGAATTCAGCCGCAGCGTGGCGCCCCGCCCGTCGTAACCGAGCGGCGGCAGCACAGGAATGATGTCGGCCTTTACCATCGCATTGAGCGAGGTGGCATCCACACGCTCGATTCGACCGGTGAACTCCTGATCGATGCCGTCGATGACGCCGGCCGGATGCACGGCCAGCGCATTCGAGACGGCCACCGGCATCTCCAGCGCGGTGAGATCCGCCACCAGATCGCTCGCCTGCCGCATGATGGCCTCGATGGCAATGTCCAGCGTGGCCTTGTCCGTGCGCCCCATGCCATCGTCGCTCGTGAGCTTCACTCCGCGCACCGCCGCCAGCTCCTGGATCTGCGCGCGCGCGCCGAAGACGAGCACCACCTCGATGTTCAGCGACTGCAGCACCGCCACGTCCTGCAGCAAGTTTGCAAACACCGGCTGGCGCATCAGCGCGCCGTCGAATGCGATGACAAACACGCGCTGCCGGAACTGCGGCACGTAGCGCAGGATGCCGCGCAGGTCTTCGAAGCGTTGCTGGGGTCTGGCAGTTTGGTCAGGATTTTGCACGCGGCATTTTCGTGCAATTTGCGCCGCGCGCAATCACGCGGGCCGCGAGAAGCATGCCCGCGTGCCACAACCCCGAGGCAGCGCCGTTCAATTGGATCCCGGGCGTGCCTTTGCCGTCTCGGCGAATCTTTCCCGCGCGGCTTTGCGGAAGTCTCCGGTCGCCGCATCGATGAGCAGCACGCCGGCGCCCTGCCGGTTCCGCGAGAGATGGATGAAGCGCTCCTGCGCGGAGAATTCGAGCATGGCCGCCTCGCCGTCGCCGCCATCGCCGGCTGCTGCATCGGCGCCGGGCTGGTCGTAGCGCTGAAGGAGCGAGGAGCGCAGGGCTTTGAAAAAGAGTCTCGCATCGCCCGCGCCCGGCCACTGCGTCTGCCACACGATGTGATCCCGCGTGCTGCCCTCCGCGGCGAAGGCCAGCAGCCGGTCGGCGCGCCAGTTCTTCACTGCATCGAATGCCGCTTCGTCGGGATTGTGCGCACGCAGCAGCACGAACGAGGCATACCTGCCCAGCGTGTCGTCCCAATATGGTCGCGCCCCCGCCACGGCGGCATCGGGCCACTCGATCTTCACCGGTGGCGGCGGATTCTCCGCGAGATAGATTTCCGGGTCGATGATCTCGGCCGTGCTCGCCGGCGGGCGGCTGTAGGCCGAGGAGAGCTGCTTGAAGTCGCCCGCGCTGTGCAGCGACTGCGCAAACTCGAAGCCGCGGGTGAAGGCGAACAGGTGCATCTCCCGCAAGAACAGGGGCAGCGGCACTTCATTGAAGGGATGATCGGGATCGGAAGGCGGGAGTTCGTTCGCATTCACCGGCACCGGGTTTTTCAGGCTGTAAAGGAACCGCGTGAGCGCCGCGTCCCCGCCGATGACCGCCTCGCGCGCGACTTGCGCATCAGTCGTGAAGCGCGTCTGCGTTTCGGGGAAGAGCGCGTTTTGATAGTCGCGGAGCACCTGTGCGAACGCCAGCGCCAGCACGGGATCGGTCGGCGGCGGGGGCTTGTCCGGCGCGGCCTGCGGATCGACGAGGAACACGGTCTCCGACTCCGCATCGAACCAGCCGCCGAGCTGCCGCACCATGAGCGCCGCGCGCAGCGGCAGGATGTCCACCGGCTGCGGGATCACTCCCAGCGCGGCCAGCGCCTTGGACTGGCGCTGGCTCTCGTCGCCGGGAAAGCGGCGCCTGAGCCACGCGAGGATGGACTTCTCCACCTCCGCCTGCGGCGCGAGCACGGTGACCATGGGCACCGCGCGCAGCTTCCGCAGCGAGAGCAGCTCGGTGCCCAGCGTCACGTAGTCCGGCGGCTCGTCTTCCTTCAGGCCGGGCGTCGATGGCCTGTCTGCCATCGGCGCGCCTTTCATGCCGAGGCTGCCCAGCTTCTGGATCAGCCCGGCATTCTCGTCCTGCAAGGCCTTCACCTGGCCCTGCAGGTACTCCACCTGACCTTCCAGGAGCGTGATCTGCTTTTTCAAATCCTCCGTCGCCTCCACGGGGCGGGGCGCGGCGGGCTGCTCCTTCGCCGTGATCGTTTCTGCCGGCGCGCCGGGTGCGCCTGGTTGCAAAGCATCCGCGCGCGGCAGACCCGACCACAACCAGACCCCTGCGATGACACCGAGGGAGATGAGGATGACGAGGAATGTCGCGGGCTTGGGCATCGGTCAGCGTGCGGGTGCGGGTGAGGGCGGGGCAGGTGAATGTGGAGGGAGAATGAAAATGGGGAATGGAAAACTGCGGTCAATCATCCCGTTGCCCGGCATTGCCTCGGATGCATCGGGTGCTAGCATTCCGGCCCAAGGTCCGGCCATGCTCTTCAACGTTCTGCGAGACATCCTCAAGACGCCCGCCATCGAGATCATCCTGCATCTCAAGCGCTCCACGGGCATGTCCGTGAACGAACTCTGCGGGCGCATGAAGATGAGCTACATGGGCATCAAGCAGCACTGCGTGGCACTGGAAAAGAAGGGCTATCTCGACACTTGGCGCAGGCCGCGGCCCGCCGGCCGGCCTGAGAAGCTCTACCGCCTCACGCGCAAGACCGAGCCGCTCTTCCCCCAGACAGGAAACGAGCTGACGCTCGACATGCTCGTGACCGCCGCAAAGGTGTACGGAGAGACCGCGCCGCAGAAGCTCATCTTCAGCTTTTTCCAGACACGCGGCGACCGCTACAGCGCAAAGCTGCGCGGCAAGTCCGTCGTCGAGCGCGCCGAGGAGCTGGCCGTGCTGCGCTCCGCCGAGGGGTGTTTCTCCACAGTCGAGTATGACGCCGCCGCCGGACTGCGGCTCGTGGAGTACCACGTCCCCTTCGGTGAAGTCGCGCGCCGTTTCCCCGTCATCCATGAGATGGAGCGCGAGATGCTCGCCCGCGTGCTGAACTACCCGGTCGAGCGCAAGGTCGAGGAAGCCGGCGGCCTAAACCGCGTGGTCTTCCGCGTGCGGGCGCTCGGCAGTTGATGGATTCGTGGAATGGAGCCGGCGGCACGCCGCGTTGGTTGGAAATGTCCAAGCTGTTTCCCGCCTCCATCGCTCTCGTCGTCCTCGCAGCGTTGACGAGTTGCGAGCATATGAAGTCCCCCGGCGCGAAACGCGCCGCTGCGGTGCCGCGCACCACCAGTCCGCTGCCGCCCTCCGCATCGCGCCCGCCCTTCAGCCGGCACGATGCCACGGTGCCGTTCCTCACCGTGCGCGCCTGTTACGCGGATGCATCCGCCATGTGCGCGCTCATCGATGCGCAGGATGATCACGCCGTGCCTTTCCGCGGCATGAGACGTGCTGGCGATGGCATCATCTCGGTGGGCGTCAAAGACGGCCGCGGGCGGTGGCTGCAGAGCTGGGAGTGCGGCGGCCACATCTTCATCACCGGCGCGTCGGGCCAGCCGTGCCAGATCGTCCTCCGCAATGAAAGCAACGCCCGCCTCGAGATCGTCGCCGGCATAGACGGCCGCGATGCCTTGAACGGCGGCCCATTCAGGGTCGAGAACGCAGGCATCATCCTCCCGCCGCTGCAGACCACGGTCATCGGCCGTGTGTCGCGCGGCAAGCCCGCGCCCCTGACCTTTGGCGCGGGCCGTTCTCCCTCCGCCGGTCCCGTCGTTGAGCGTGAGATCAAACCCGCGCCCGGTTCCATCCTCCTGGCCGTGTTTCACGAGAGAGACCGCTTTCCGTGGGAAGGCTCTGCCCGGCCGCAGCCGTCCGCCACCCCGGACAAATTTCCCCGGCGGAAGAGCCAGCCCGCGCCGTTCACCCACGAGTACAGGTGAATGACAAGCGTCGCGGTTCAACTCGAGGAACCCAGCATGCTCCGGTCACGATCCGCGCCCCTGACGCGACCGCAAAGGGCGCGACGTCATCGACGAATCGTTTCCCCTCGCCACTTCACCCGCGTCCTGTCACACTCCCGCCATGCCCGCTGCCCTTCCATCTGGCGACCACGACATCTTCATCTCCTACGCGCACCAGGGTGACACTTCGTCGCGGGAGTCCGTCGCGGTGTTTGTGAAGCGGCTGCATGACGAGCTGGAGGCGGAGTTCTCCCGGCGCTTTGACCGCCCGCTGAGCATTTTCTTCGACCAGGAGGACATCCAGGACTTCGACCACTGGCAGGTTCGCTGCCATCGCGCGCTGCGTGGCTCGCGCTTCTTCATCGCCTGCCTCTCGCGCAGCTACCTGCGCAGTGATGCCTGCCGCTGGGAGTGGGAGGAGTGGTGCCGGCTTGAGGTGGAGCACGGCCTCGTCGGCCAAGGGGCCGCCTCGCTGTGGTTCGTGAGGCTGGAGGCGCTCGATGCGCCGGAAGACGCGGAACTGCTGCGCCAGTGGAAAGGCGATCTGCTCCAGCGCTTCCACATCCAGTGCCACGAATGGCGGCAGGACGATCCGTCCGCCTTTCTCGATGCCAGCGAGCGCGAGGAGCTGTCGCGCCTCACGCAGCATGTGGCGCAGCGGCTGCGGCTGCTCACGCTCGACCGCACCCGCAGCGGCAACCTGCCGTGGCCGAACGCGAACTTCGTCGGTCGCGAAACGGAGCTGGCGGCGCTGCGGAAGCACTTGATCGAGTCGCCTTCGCTCGTGCCCGCCGGCCTGCACGGCATCGGCGGCATGGGCAAGACCGCGCTCGCCCTCGCCTTCGCGCATCACGAGGCGGATGCCTTCCCCGGCGGCTGCTGGCTGCTGCGCTGCGAGGGCCGCGACAATCTCACGGGTGTCTTCCGTTCCCTCGTCCACGATCTCGACCTCACCGACAAGCTCACCGATGAGGAAAAGCAAAACGAAGCTCTCGCCGTGAAGCGCGTCCTCGCCCTGCTGCGCCCGCGCGGCCCCGCGCTCTTCGTGCTCGACAACGTGGACCAGCCCGCCCTCCTCGCCCCTGCGCAGACCGCTTTCCTCAGCGCCGAGCCGTGGGCGCGGCTGCTCTTCACCACACGGCTCGCACCCTCTGAGTTCGAGACCGTAAACGCGGCGATCCATCCGATTGATGTGGACCGCCTGGCCGAAGATCAAGGCATCGAGCTGGTCCGCCGCTACCAGCCCGGCCAGACCTTCGCCGCCTCATCCGACGCGGCCGCCGCGCGCGAGATCGTCCGCCTGCTCGACGGCCTCACTCTCGCCATCGAGACCGCAGCCGTCTATCTCGGCCAGAGTGACTCCCGCCTCGCCCCGCCCGAGCACGTCGTGAGCATCAGCGACTACGTCGAGCGCCTGCGCCACGACCTCGCCACCGGCGGCGCGGAAGGCGGGGCCAACCAGCTCAAGGAAATCACCGCCACCCTGCGCCCCACCCTCGCCCGCCTCGACGCCCCCGTGCGCACCGTGCTCCAAGTGTGCGCCCTCCTCGGCCCCGAAGCCATCGCCCTCCCCTGGCTCCGCGCCCTCGCCTCACAAAAACACCCCGAGCTGAAGGAAGCCGCCGATCTCCGCGAGAGCGACCCCTGGACCCGCCTCGTCCGTACCCTCATCGGCATGAGACTCCTCGCCACCACTCCCGAGCCGCGCGTCGTCACCATGCACCGCGTGCTGCATCGGGTGCTGGAGCGGGAGCTGAGGGACGAGCGCGACGATTTGCAAACTCAGTTGTCGAAACATGTGGAATCGCGCGCGGCTGAACTAGAGGGAACAATCCTTTGGAAGGATGCCCGTTGGGAACTCGAACCCTTAGGCGCATTGGCCGAATTGTGGGCAGACACGAATCATCTCCGTGCCGCCTGGCTGTGCAATCAAGCTGGTCGGCGCTGGAAACACCTCGCCAATTGGACGAAGGCGGAGCAGTTACTTCGCCACGCACTTGCGATTGGCGAGGCTAGCTTCGGGGCCGACCACCCCCAGATCACTGGAGACCTCAACGCTCTGGCGAGTTTGTTGCTCGTTACGAATCAACTGGGAGACGCCGAGGCTTTGATGCGGCGTGCACTTGCGATTGACGAGGCCAGTTTCGAGGCCAATCACCTCAACATCGCCAGAGACAGCGGCAATCTGGCGCAGTTACTGCAAGTCACGAGTCGGTTGGGTGAAGCCGAGATACTGATGCGGCGGACGCTGGCTATTTCCGAAGCCAGTCTCGGGGCCGACCACCCAGATTGTGCCGTCTGCCTCAACAATCTGGCGCTGTTGTTGCAAACGACGAATCGGTTTGCGGAGGCTGAACCGTTAATACGGCGGGCGCTGGCTATTACCGAAGCCAGCCTCGGGGCCGACCACCCAGATGTTGCGATTCGCCTCAATAATCTGGCGCTGTTGCTACAAGCCACATATCGGCTGGGGGAGGCCGAGCCTTTGATGCGGCGTGCCGTGATTATTCTTGAGAAATCGATCGGAGAGAACCATCCAGATGTCGCCCGCCTCTTGAACAATTTGGCTCATTTGCTGATGACCATGAATCGGCTGGTGGAAGCCGAACCATTAATGAGGCGGGTGCTAGCGATTGACGAAACCAGCTTAGGAGCCGACCACCCCGAGGTCGCTAAAGACCTTAACAATCTTGCATTGTTGCTGGAAACAACGAATCGGTTTGCGGAGGCTGAGCCGTTATTTCATCGGGCGTTTTGTATCATCCAGGAGTTTCAACGCAGTACTGGCTATGCTCATTCCTCCCAGGCCCCGCTACGCCGTAACCTCCGAATGCATCTGGTGGCAAAGAGAATGGGAAAAGGATTGGGAATTGGTTGTTTTGCCACGCTTTTCTTGGCGTTGATTGTTGTGATCGTTTGGTTCCTGCGCAGGCTGCTCTCTCTATAGCAGCGGCAGCTATGAGCACTACGTTCGAGCCATCAATGCGGAGAAAGGTGGTTGTCTACCTCAAATTCACCCGCGCCACGGGCCATCCGCATCCGCATCCGCACCTGCAAAGGGCCATCCGCAACTACGCCCGCTTGCTCACTGCCCTGGGCCGCAGCCCGCCCGAGGTGATGGCCCAGATCAACGCCCTCTGCCGCCCCTACGGCATCCAGCTCGGCGGCGGTTCATGAGGTAGGGCGCTTGCTCCTGCAAGCGCCGCCGTGCGGAGGATAAAGCCTTGGTTGATGTTTTGCTTGATGCGGAGATTGCGCGGCCCCTCACGGCGGATGGAGGCTTCGTTCACGCTTTGCTTGATGCGGAGATTGCACGGCCTCTCGCGGCGGATTGGGGACAATCCGCCCTACCACGCCTGCTGCCTTCGTTCACGCTTTGCTTGATACGGAGATTGCGCGGCCCCTCGCGGCGGATGGAGGACCATCCGCCCCACCTGTTGGACATTCCGCCCTGCCACTACCACGCCCCGGCGACTAGGCCGCCGGAGGTCCAGTGCAGTTGATGCGGCCAGTCCTCGGGGCGGGTGCAGAGATTCTTCCGCACGGGATTGTGGCGGATGTAGTGATGCTTCTCGGTCACCTCGTTTTCATTCCGCAGGCGATGATCGAAAAAGCCGTCTTGCCAGGCGATGCCGATCGTGCGCGCGGTGAATCGTTTCCAGGCTTTGAAGAGATCGCCCATCACCGCATCGCGCGGGAAGCTCATCAGCGCGTGAAAGTGATCCGGCATGAGCAGCAGCAGGGTGACATGCCACTTCTTCTGCTCGTGATAAAATCGCGCGGCATCGAGCAAGGCGGCGGCGGTCTGCGGCAGGGTGAGCTGGTGGCGACCGCGTTCAGCGCAGTTCACCGTGATGAAAAAGAGCGAGCCATCCTCGACCCAGTGCGGCACGTCATGGTGCAGGCGTCTGCGCTCGGGAAGATCGTCGTCGTAGGCAGACATGGTGGATGATGCTGGCAAGGTTGGGTAGGGCGCTTGCTCCCGCAAGCGCCGCCGTGCGGAGATCGAGGATTTCGGTCATGCGTTGTTTGGTGCGGAGAGTTCGCGACGAGGTAGGGCGCTCAGTCCTCTGAGCGCCGCCGTGCGGGGGCAGAGGGCTTCATTCACGCATTGTCTGGTGCGGAGAGTTCACGGCCTCCCGCGGCGGACTGAGGACAGTCCGCCCTACCTTGGAGAATGGGAACCAGCGGCAGCCAGGTAGGGCGCTTGCTCCTGCAAGCGCCGCCGTGCGGAGATTGGGGCTTCGTTGATCCGCAGCTTTGATGCGGACGGTTGGCGGCCCAACGCGGCGGATGGAGGACCATCCGCCCTACCTTGGCGGCTGTAGGCCGGTGGCAACCGGGTAGGGCGCTCAGTCCTCTGAGCGCCGTCGGGCGAGGGGAAAGGGCTTCGGTCACGCATAGCTTGATGCGGAGAGTTCACGGCCCCTCGCGGCGGGCTGAGGACAGCCCGCCCTACCCGGCGGACATCTTCGTTCATGCATTGCTTGATGCGGATGGTTGGTGGACCAACGCGGCGGCTGGAGGACCATCCGCCCTGCCTTCAACGCCACTCATGCTTCGGATAGCGTCCCTTGAGCTGGTTCTTCACGGCGGGGTAGCTCTCGCGCCAGAAGCGGCCGAGATCGCTGGTGGTCTGGATGGGGCGCTGCGCGGGTGAGAGGAGATGGACGGTGACCGTGACGCGACCGGCGGCCACCTTGGGGTTTTCGTTCACGTCGTAGAGCTGTTGCAGCACGACGGAGACGGACGGCTGCTGCTTTTCGTCATAGACGATCTTGGCGGTCTTGCCATTCTTGAGCGAGAGCCGCTCGGGTGCGTATCGTTCCAGCAGATCGCGCTGCATGGGATTCAGCCATTGGTGCAGGGCAGGGAAGACTTCCTTGTCCTTCAATTGCCGATACGCCGTCGCACCGTGGCAGACTTGCTCGATGATGATGCGGCGGTCTTCGTCGGTGATCGGCGGGATCTCCAGCTCGGGCATCCATTTGGCGAGGCAGTTCACGCGTGTGATCCATTGCTCGACGCGTTCGTTCCAGAGATTGAGCACGAGACGACCGGCGACGACTTCATCGGCGAGAAGCGTGGCGGCCGTGGCTTCATCCGGCTCGCCGCGCTCGCGGGAGGAGAGAACAAGGTCGCGGAAGCGCGTCTCTTCGACATTCACCACGCGGCGGTTGATCGCGTCGAAAAAGGCGCGCTTGCCGGTGACGATGTCGTCGGGGAAAAGCTCGCGCAGCCATTCTTCCTCGATGCGCGTGACATTGCCGAGCTGCACCTGCAGAGCCTTGCCCTGAATCTCGGTGATCTCCGACGCGACGAGCAGACGCGGCGGCTTGATGTGCGCGTCTTTGGCGAGATGGCCGCGATTGCCGCCGGTGAGATTGTAAACTCGCGAGCCCTGACCGGTCTCGCAGCCGACGTGATCGGAGAAGCCCGCGAGGATCGTCTTCGCGAGCGCCTCGGGCGTGCCAGGCGATTCGGAAAAAGGAAGACCATGCCGCTGGCAGAGTCGGAGGAATTGATCGGCGCTTCTCGCGGCCTCGCGTGAAGCGAGCGCGTGGATGCCGTGCTGCGAGCAGGCGTTCGTGTCGAAGTTCAATGCGACGGCACGCTCGAAGGCTCGGAGCAGCGCCTGGAATTCGCTGATGTCGCCATTCTCCCAGAAGTCTTCGTTCTTGCGGTTCGTGTTGTCTTTGGTCGCGAGCAAAATCTCGCGGCCCTGCGCGATGGCAGCGCATTGCGCGGCCTCATGCAGACAGCCTTGCTCCGCTGCGGCGAGCAACATTCGCGAGAAGCGCGGATGCAACGGGAAACCCGCCATCTTGCGGCCGATGGGCGTGACGTTGCTGTCGTGATCGAGCGCGCCGAGATCGTGCAGCAGCCGTTCGGCGCGATTGAGCGCATTGTCGGACGGTCGCTGGAACCATTCGATGTTTAGCGCGGCTTTGTCGGATGCCGTTCGGAGAGCGAGCATGGCCTCGGACAAATCGAGCCTCGCGATCTCCGGAGCCTCGCTTTCCGGGCGATGCAAATGCTCGCGCTCGGGCCAGAGACGAATGCAAACGCCAGGCCCTGTGCGGCCCGCGCGACCGGCGCGCTGCTCGGCGGAGGCGCGGCTGATCTTTTGAATCGTGAGCGTGTTGATGCCGCGACGCGGATCGTAGGCCGCGACGCGCGCGAGGCCGCAATCGACCACCGCACGCACGCCTTCGATCGTGAGCGACGTTTCAGCGACATTCGTCGAGACGATGATCTTCCGATGATCACTCGGCGCGACGGCCGCATCCTGCTCCTGCGGCGGCAGCTCGCCATGCAGCGGAAGGATGCGGTAGTTGCGCGCGAAGCTGCGACCGCTCAGCGCGGCGATCGTTTTCCGAATCTCGTAACCGCCCGGCATGAAGACGAGGATGTCTCCATCGAACGACGAGGACTGAAGGGACGATGGGGACAAAAGGGATTCGCATGCGCGTGCCGCCTGATCCCAGACGGCTTCGTCGTAGCCGAGTTTGTTTTTTTGCGGGGGCTGGTAGCGCACATCTACGGGAAAGGTGCGGCCTTCTGACTCGAGCATTTTGCACGGCTTCAAAAAGTCGTGCAGCGGCCCAGGCACCAGCGTGGCCGACATGACGATGATCTTGAGGTCGGGCCGTCGCGCCTTCTGCATCGCATGTGCCCAGGCCAGACACAGATCGCCATCGAGATGCCGCTCGTGGAATTCATCGATCACGAGACAGCCGACCTTCGAGAGCGTGGGATCTTCCAGCAAATGGCGCAGCATCACGCCTTCGGTCACATACATGAGCCGCGTGTCCTTGCTGCTCACATTCTCAAAGCGCACCTGATAACCCACCTCTTCGCCGAGCCGGCCACCGCGCTCCTTCGCCACACGCGCCGCTAGCATTCGCGCGGCGATGCGCCGTGGTTGCAGTACCATCACGCGTTTGTCGCCGAGAATGCCGGAGTCGAGCACGAACTTCGGCACCTGCGTCGATTTGCCCGAGCCCGTCGGCGCTTTGATCAGCAGATTCGGCAGTGCGGGATCGCGCATCGCCGTGAGTACGGCATCGCGGATTTCGTAGATGGGAAGCTGTTCGGGCGAGGGCAAGGCGGTGGAGATCGTGGGTAGTGGAGATGGTGGCTGGTGGTGATGAGGCGTCAATTCGAGCCGTTTGCTATTTTGATTTCGCCAGGAGGCGCGGGCCTCGACAATTGTGGTGGTGACGCCTGGCGTCGATCTCTGCTAGGCGAAACCGCGGCCGCACGGCTCGTACGTTTGCTTGCAGGGGCGGGTCTGCTCCGTAAAGCGTGTCCCTTTCCATGACACCGAATGAAGTAGCCGTCCTCGACTACGGCGGACAATACTGCCAGCTCATCGTGCGCCGCGTGCGCGAGCTTGGCTTCGCCTCGCACCTCTACGCGCCGGAGCGGCTCGCGGAGCTGAACCGGCCGGGTGCGATCATTCTCGGCGGCGGCCCCCGCAGCACGTCGGATGCGGATGCGCCGGACGTGGATTTTGCAAAACTGATGTCCTTCGGCGTGCCGGTGCTCGGAATCTGCTACGGCATGCAATTGCTCAACATCAAGCACGGCGGCACGGTGAGGCCCGGCGTGACCCGCGAGTACGGGCCGGCCAAGCTCGTCGTGGCCGACGCGGAGTGCCCGATGTTTCAAGGTGTGTCCCGCGAATCGCAGGTGTGGATGAGCCACAGCGACACATGCCAGGATCGCAGCGGCGGGACGAAGGTGGCGGCCACGAATGAGGACGGCGTGCCGGTGGCGTTGCAATGGAGCCCGACGTGCTTTGGCATCCAGTTTCATCCCGAGGTCACGCACTCGCACGAAGGCACGTCGATTCTGCGGAACTTCCTCACCCACACGGGCGCGAAGCTGGCGAAGTTTGACATCCAGGCGTTCAAGGCGCGGATGCTCGAGCAGATCAAACTCGACGTCGGCTCGCGCGAAGTGATCTGCGGTGTGAGCGGCGGCGTTGATTCCACGGTGCTCGCCGTCCTGCTGCAGCGCGCCGGCGTGAAAGTGCGCGCGCTTTACATTGACACGGGCCTCATGCGCCTGAACGAAACGCCGGAGGTGAAGGCGCAGTTCGAGGAGGTCGGCGTGCCCATCGAGGTCGTCGATGCCAGCGAGCGCTTCCTTGCGGCGCTCAAAGGTGTGACCGATCCCGAACAGAAGCGCAAGATCATCGGCAACCTTTTCATCGACGTCTTCTGGTCCGCGGCGGGCGAAAAGGTGCAGCTGCTCGCGCAGGGCACGCTCTACCCTGACGTGATCGAGAGCGCCACGAGCGGCAGCATTGCCAGCAAGATCAAGACGCACCACAACCGTGTCGATCGCATCATGGAACTCAAGGCGCAGGGCAAGGTGCTGGAGCCTCTGGCCGAGCTCTTCAAAGACGAAGTCCGTGCGCTCGGCCAGAGCCTGGGGATTCCGCATCGCGCCCTGTGGAGGCATCCATTCCCCGGCCCCGGCCTGGCCGTACGCGTGCCGGGTGAGATCACTCCCGAAAAGCTCGCCATCTGCCGCGCCGCCGATGACATCTGGATCAAGGAACTGCGCCGCAGCGGTGAGTACGACCGCGTCTGGCAAGCCTACGCCGCGCTGCTGCCGGTGAAGACCGTCGGTGTAAAGGGCGACGAGCGCAGCTACGAGGCCGCCATCAGCCTCCGCGCTGTGATCAGTGAGGATGCGATGACCGCCGACTGGGTCGAGCTGCCCTTCGATGTGCTGCGCGCCGCTTCAAACAAGATCCTTAACACCGTCAAAGGCGTGAATCGAGTGCTCTACGACATCAGCACCAAGCCGCCCGCCAGCATCGAGTGGGAGTGAGGCATCGGCGGCTCGGGGAAGGAGCGCTTTCGTGCAGGGACGGCGCGTTGTCGTCGCCCGGGCGTGGTCGGCCGCATCCGCCGTTCGGTTGTGGATGATCCGCACTGAGGCCCCTTCCGTGTGATTTCCAAAGCGGAGACCGGTGCGCCGACTTGCGCGACAGATCACGGCGATCCAAGGCGTTTCCGAGGCCCACCACCCGACCCACACCGACCGATGAAAGCATTCGCCCTCGCGTTCGCCCTCGCCGCATCCCTGCCCGCAATGGCAGAAGACGCGGGCCTCTTGATCCAACTCGGCATCACCGACAAGGAGCCGGCCGTCTGGGACGGCAGCATCAAGGTGACGCCCGGTGAAGTACAGGACATCACTGGCTGGCGCTTTGAAAAAACCGATGCCCTTGACGGCAAGTCAGGCTGGAAGGCATCGACGCGCACCCAGGCCGTGCAGGGGCGCACGAACCGCCTGCAAAAGAAGGCCGCCGTGCAGAACGAGCCGGCGAAAGGCAAAGGCAAGGGTCAAGGCAAGGGACAGGGGAAGGGACAGGGGCAGAACAAGAACGCCCAGCAGCTCGCGGCAGGTCAGATGACGGACAATGGCGTCTTCGTGCGCCTGCACGACGTGACGAACGACTCGCTCATCGAGGTGACGACGGCGCAGGGGAATTTCAGCTTCAAACTCGGCGATGTTAAAGATGGCGATCCGCTCGATTTGCTGGATGGCCGCGCCGCCGTGCAGCGAACCGCGGTGCTCGGTCGTCGCCTCTCGCCCGAGCGCGCGGACGATGATTATCCTGCGATGACGATCGCGAAGGATGGCACAGGCTATCTGGTGTATCAGAGCTTCACGCCCGGCATCGACCGCGACGAGCGCGCGAAGCGCTGGGAGACGGAGCCGGCGGATTTGTCGTTCCTCAACAAACCGGCCGGTGGCGACCAGCTCTGGCTGCATGTGCGCAAGGACAACAAGTGGGACGAGCGCATCGCCGTGACAGACCCGGGGCGCGACATCTACAAGTCGGCGGTCGCCGTCGATGGCAAAGGTGCGGCATGGATCGTGTGGAGCGAGCGTGTGAACGGGAATTTCGACATCTTCGTGCGCTCCTTTGCCGGTGGAAAACTCGGCGGGACCACCAACGTGTCGAACACGCCGGGCAACGACGTTTCTCCAGTCGCGACGACCGATGCGACGGGGCATGTGTGGATCGCGTGGCAAGGTGCGGAGAAGACAATGTTTGCCATCAAGTCGCGCCGTCAGACGGATACGGGGTGGTCGGAGACAGTGGCGGTCTCCTCGAACACCGGAAACTGCTGGCTGCCGGCCATCGCTGCGGGCAAGACAGGCGTGGCGATCGCGTGGGACACCTATGAAAAGGGCGACTACGACGTGTGGCTGCGCGAGTTCTCGGACGGCGGGGAAGGCAAGGCTGCATGCGCCGTGGCGAACAGCGGACTCTACGAGGCGCGTCCGTCGCTGACCTACGACAACGACGGCGCACTGTGGATCGCGTGGGAGAAGAGCGGCCAGACCTGGGGCAAGGACTGGGGCGCGTACGACAGCGCGGATGGCATCGGCCTTTATCGTGACCGGCAGATCGGCCTCATCGTCCTCAAGGACGGCCAGTGGAACCAGCCGGCGGGTGACATCACGAGCGCACTGCCCGGCGCACAGCCGCGTGGGAAGGGCAAGAAGGGCAAGGCACGCGGCACGGACGCCACCGCGCCGCCGCCGCCGGTGAGCCCGGAAGTGGCCGATGGATTCAATCCACAAGCGTTCCTCCAGCCTGCGCAGCGCCGGGGTGCGCCAGGAGAGCACGCCGCCGCGCAGGGTTGGAACACGTTCAACAATCTCGGCCGCCTCACCTGCGACGCCGAAGGCCGCATCTGGTGCCTCGTGCGCACACGCCTGAACAGCTTCCGCGGCCCCGTCGGCTCCACCTGGGTGACGTATGCGACCTATTTGAATGGAGACGAATGGGTCGGCCCGATCCTCGTGCCCCACTCGGACAATCTGATCTACAATCTGCCCGCGCTCGCCGCCGGCCGGCAGGCGCTGTTTGTCGCCCACTCGACCGACCATCGCATGGATCGCTACGGCGAGTTCAACAAGGCCAGGGACCCGAAGGGCAAAGGCGGCAATGCCGCGCTCGATGCGAACAAAGACCCCTTCGACAACGATGTTTACTTCACTCGCCTCCAGGCGCAAAACGACGCGAAGCCAGCCGTGCTGAAGCCGGCAGCCACGCCTCCGGCTGACAATCCCCCGCCCGGGGCACGCACCGTCGCCGAGCGTGCAGACCTGAAGGCCATCCGGGACTTCCGCATGGACCTCAATGGTGCGAAGCTGCAGATCGTGCGCGGTGAATTCCACCGCCACACCGAGATCAGCGGTGATGGCGCCGGCGACGGTCCTCTCGAAGACATGTGGCGCTATGCCGTCGACGCCGCGTCGATGGACTGGCTCGGCAATGGTGACCACGACAACGGCAATGGCCGCGAGTACACCTGGTGGCTCACGCAGAAGACCACGGATGCATTTCATCTGCCCGGCACGTTCACCCCGATGTTCAGTTACGAGCGCAGCGTCAGCTATCCCGAAGGACACCGGAATGTCGTCTTCGCCCAGCGCGGCGTGCGTACGCTCCCGCGGCTGCCGATCAGTGATCCGCGTGTGTTCGCTCCCGCGCCCGACACGTTGATGCTCTACAAGTATCTCAAGCTCTTCGGCGGTGTTTGTGCCAGCCACACCAGCGTCGGCACCATGGGCACCGACTGGCGGAACTGGGACGCCGAGGTGGAGCCGATGGTCGAGGTTTACCAGGGCGCGCGGCAAAACTACGAGTATCCGGGCTGCCCGCGCTGCCCCACGGAGCGCGATGCCATCGGTGGCTGGGAGCCCGCCGGCTTCATCAACAACGCCTTCGCCAAGGGCTGCAAGTTCAGCTTCCAGAGCAGCAGCGACCACGGCAGCACGCACATCAGCTACGCGATGGTGTACACCGATGACTTCAGCCGCGAAGGCATCGTCAAGGCGATGAAACTGCGCCACACCTATGGTGCCACCGACAACATCATCGCCGATTTCTGCTGCAAGGCCGCCGACGGCAAATGGCGCATGATGGGTGACGACGTCACGGTGAAAGGCGCGCCCGAGCTGGTGATCAAGTTCATCGGCACCACGCCCATCGCGAAGGTGACCATCGTGAAGGACAACGTGGAAATCCCGCTCGAGGTGAAGCCCGGCAGCAAGACGTTCGAAGCAAAATGGACCGATCCGAAACCCGAAGCCGGCAAGACCAGCTACTACTACGTCCGCGCCGAGCAGGACAACAGCGAGCTGTGCTGGGCCTCTCCGATGTGGATCAAGAGCGAGTAATCCTGCCTCAGCCCGAAATCGTCGGAATCTTCACGCGATAAAATCCCTTCGAACCGCCTAAGCGGGTCTGGTCGGTTTCAGTGAACGTCGCGCTCGTGCCGTCGCTGGTCACGGAGCCGACGTCGGTCCAGTTCGTCAGATCGGGCGACCATTGGAGCGTATAGGTGGTGCCGGGCGTGGATTTGAAATCGAGCTGGATGAAGCTGTTGCTTCCGTAGCGAGTAAAGCTGGCCACGCTCAGATCCTCGGTTGCATTGTTCACGACGACGAACTGACCCATCAAGCCGGCGTCCTCGTGATTCGGGAAGTGGCAGTGATACATGAAGGGGTTCGTGTTGCTGGCGAAGTGATCGAATTTCGCGATGAAGGTGACGGTCTGGTTCTGACCGATGAAGAGCACGTCCTTCCAGCCCTCCTCATAGGTCTTCACTCCCGCATTGTTCCCGCCGGTGCGTGAGGTGATGTGAAACTGGATGTCGTGAATGTGGAAGGCGTGGCTGAAACCGGACGAGTTCGTCAGCGTCCACTTTTCGACGGCGTTGAGGCCGAGCGTCTGATTGATCACGCTGGGCGAATAGACCAGGTGGTCGAAGCTGAACGGCGCACCGCCGGGGAAGCCGTCAGTGAGGGTGAGCGTGCGGTTGTTCGTGACCTGCGCGTCGGTGTAGAACGTGTTCGTCGTCAGCGTGGCCGGGCGAGTGGTGACGGGACTGGCCGTCTGCGCTCCTACATTGCAGTGCAGGATGGTGAAGGTCGTGTTGTTCAAGAGGCTGCCGAAGCGTCCCGTCGTGGCGGGTTCGCCGCCGGGGTAATCGTTCGCCTGGCCGGAGTTGTAAGCCTTGATGTCGAAGCTGCTGCCGACCGTGTCCCCGGTAAGATCGACGAGAATCTCCACTCGCTCGCCGACCGCGAGATACATGCGCGTCACGGCGATGGGTGCGCTCACGAGGCCGCCGTCGGTGCCGATGACGTAGAACGTGCGATCCGCGCCCGCGGCGGTGGTGATGCCGAGATTGTAGCTGCGCTCCATTTCGGCGTTCAGGATGCGGAAGCGCACGTATTGCCTCGGCAACGTGACCTGCGCGTTCAGCGTGCCATTGACCAGCATCACATCGCCGTACTCGGAGTTGGTGGTGACGAGCTGATTGTTCGTGAAGCGACGGCTCGTCAGCCCCAGTGGGATGTCATCGACGCCATAGGTGCGCGGCAGATTGAGCGCGGCCTCCTGCTCGTCGCGGATGATGATGAGACCGCCCGCACCCATGCTCATCTGGAACTGTGTGGTCTCGTGCAGATGCGGGTGGAACCAGTAGGTGCCGGCGTTGTTCGCCACCGTGAAGCTCGGAGACCATGTGGTGCCCGCCGGAATCGTCTGATGCGGCCCACCGTCCATGATCGCGGGAATGTGGAAGCCGTGCCAGTGAGTTGTCGTGGTGTCCGGCAGGTTGTTCGTGACATTGAGCTTCACCCAGTCGCCCTTGTTCATGATGAGCGTCGGCCCCCAGAATAGCATGTTGTTGTAGGCGTAAGTGTTCGTCGCCGCGCCGGAGTAGAACTGTTTGCTGGTGGCGTGCAGGTTGAGATTGAAGTTCGTGCCGGTCATCACTTCGGGGATGACGAGCGGATTGTAGGTCTGCGCGGTGGTGAGCGTGACATTCACCGGCGCGGTGGTGGTGGCATTGCCCGCATTGTCGTAGGCGACAGCGGTGATGCCGTTGGTTCCAAAGCCAAGCGGCGTGACGATGCTCCATGTGGCGAAGTTGTCGGATGTTGTCGCCGTCGCTCCGTTCACCGTGACCTTGCTGATGCCGGAGAGCGCGTCGGAGGCCGTGCCGGTGACGGTGACGCTGTTCGTCGCCGTCGAGGTGCCGCTGGCGGGAGACGTGATCGCCACAGCCGGGGCTGCACCGTCCTGCATGGAGGAAACCACATTGCTGTAGGATGACGAGCCGACGTTGTTCGTGGCGAGCAGGCGATAGTAATATGTGGCGCCGCTGGTGAGGTTCGAGAACGAAGCACTCGTGCCAGCGACCGTCTGCGATGCGAGCACCGTGCTGAAGTTTGACGTGGTGGAAACCTGGATGGTGTAACTCTGCGCACCGGCCACAGCAGTCCAGGAAATGGTCTTCGATGATCCCTGGCTGTAGGCCCCAAGCGCCGCCAACGCAGGCGTGGATGGTACCGTCAGAGCGTTCACGGCGAGGCTCACGCCGCGCGTCGCATTGCCCGTGCCATTGCTCGTGTTCGTGAAGGTGACCGTGTCCGTGTAGCTGCCGATGGCGAGCGAGTTCGCCGCCGTGTTGATGCTCGCGGTGACAGTCGTGTTCGCTCCCGCAGCCAGCGTGCCGCCCGTGCCGCTGAGGGTGAGCCACGGCTGCGTCTTTGCCGCCGTCCAGTTCATCGAAGCGGTGCCGGTGTTTGTGATCGTGTAGGTCGCGCCCGACGGCGTGAAGGGTCCGCCCGCGAATCCGCTTGAAGCGAGCGTCGTCGCAGGCGTGACGTTCATCGCAGGCGTGCCGGTGGTGACGGTGTAGCTGTTCGTCGCGCTCGTCGTGGATGCGCTGCTGCTGTCCGTCGCCGTGATGGAATACGTGACCGTGGTGCCCGACGTCTGCGCGGGAATGCTCGCGGCGTAGGTCGATCCAGACGAGTTCGACATGTTCACCGTGACCGGCGTGCTCGTGCCGCCGACGGTGACCAGCACGTCATCGAGATAAGTGCGCGGCACCTGATTGGTGCCGGCGCCGGCGAACCGGAAGCGCAGCTTCAGCGTGCTCACCCGCTCGGCACCAGTGAGCGTGTAGCTGAACTGCTGAAAGGCGTGATTGATGCCTGTGAGTTCGCTCAGCCGGGTGGTGAACGTCGCACCGTCCGTGGCCGTTTGAAAATCCCAGCCCTGCGTGCCGGAGAGGCCGCTCGTCGCGATCCAGAACGTCACCGTGCCGGATGTGCCCGTGGCGTTGATGTTGTTCGTCGTGGTCATCGTCGAGTTGGCGATGTTCGGTGCATTCGCGATCAACTCGACACCCGTCTGATTGCCTTGTCCGACCGGCGTGTGGTTCGATGCAGTCGTCAGGTTGAAGGGCGAAGCAGGCGGACCGCCGAAGGTGATTGTCCACGGGTTCTGCGAGCCCGCGCCGGTCCAGTTGTTCGCGGCGGTGGCGGCGAAGGTCTCGCTGAACACCGTCGTCGGCGTGGTCGAGCCGTTGTTGTAGGTGAGCTGCACGGTCGAGATCGAGCGGCCGGCGGGAGCAGTGATGTCCGCGCTCACGGCGACAGTGTCGCTGCTCGTCGGAGCAGCGGGGCTGATGGCGATGTTGCTGATCGTCGGTGCATTCGCCGTCACGGTGAGCAAAAACGTGGTGCTCGTGCTGAGCGAGCCATCACTGACCGTGCAGGTAATCGTGCTCGTGCCGGTTTGATTCGTCGCCGGGGTCACCGTCACCGTGCGATTCGCACCGCTGCCGCCAAAGACGATGCCCGCATTCGGCACCAGCGTCGTGTTGGAAGACGAGCCGCTCATCGTGAGCGATGCCGCCGCCGTCTCTGCATCGCCCGCCGTGATCGTGATGGCGCTAGTCGCAGTGTTTTGCGTAGTGCTTTGATCCGGGATCGTCGAGATGGTCGGCGGCGTGTTTGGCGTGCCGTTCGCCTGATAGCTCGTCGTCGCCGATTGCGCGACGGTCGCCGTGCTGAAGCCGTTCGTGTCATACGTCGCCAGCGCCGTGCGGTTCACTCGACCATACTCGGTGCCTGACGAACTGAGCATCGCATAGGTCGAGTTGGCCGATGTTCCCGTCGCCACGATGCCGGTGGCTTTGCTGGTGAAAGGCGAGAAGGCAGCGTTCGTCGCCGCATCGACCGAATACGTGCCGCCTTCCACTGCGCTCCACGTCAGCGTGACGTTCGGCGAGTTCACCGACGGAGTATTGATCGCAATGGGCTTGCTCGGGCCGCCGAGAAACTGCTGCGTCAGCGGCGTGTCCGCATTCATCACCGTCGTGGTCGTGCCGCCGCCCGTGGGACTGCCGTAGTACTGGCGGCCGGTGGTGTAAGGGTATGCCGGCGTGCCGTCGGCATTGATCGTGGTGAAGTAGGCCCAGGTGCCGGCGGGATAGTCCGGCGTCACGCAAAAGCGCGCGTTCTGCTCGTTGAGATCGTAGTCGCGGATGGTCGCACCCGTCGTCTGAATCTGGCCGAGGTCGCCGCGGAAATCGTAGTCCTCGATGTAGTGGCCGAGCTTGTAGGTCACCGTGTCCACCACCGGACCGTACTGAGAGGCGGTGAGCGTCGTCTTGTTTTGCACGCGCTGCGCCCATAATGGCAGCACCTGGCGCACGGTGATGGCGGTGGTGCCGTTCGTGCCGTCACGCAGCACGAAGCCCGAAACCATGCGGCGGATGCTGCTCGCGGCATTCGTCGGATCGCTGTAGCCATACGGTCCGTAAACCGGCAGGCCGTCCGCCGCCCAGGCAAGAATGGGCGAATGCTGCGCCGGCGCGGCCGCGCTCTCGGTGTAGCGGTTCGTCGTCGCATTGTAGTCCACATGGTCGCCGAGCTGGTAACGCAGGGCGATGGGGTGCGCGTGGTAGTGGTAGTTGTTGCCGGCCTGATGGGCGAGGCCCGGATCGAAGGTCACGCCCTCGTTGTGCCAGCCGTCGCGGTTCCAGATGCCATCGCCGGTCAGGCCGTTCGTCGGCGTCGCATCCGTGGCGATCGCATTCACATACGAGAATGCATCGCGCGAGTCGAACATGGACACGCCATTGACCATGCGGCCGATGGCGCCGAGGCCCGTGAGCGTCTTCGTTGCCGGGATCGTGGGTGTGCGCGGGATGCGGTACACCACCGTCGTGTTCGACGGGTAATTCGGGAACAACTGCGTCTTCGCCGTGTCCAGATACCACGGCCCCATGATGTGGGATGCCAGGCCCGAGCTGCGGATGTAAACCCAGTTTGCGGAGGAGTTCACCTCGCTCACGTCGGCATAGACCGGGCTGCTTTGCGTGCCCGAGCCGCGGGACCATGTCGTCGAGGTCGTGCCCGCCGTCTCGGCCGCCGTCGTCTGATACAGGCGCGCATATTTGCCGGAGTTCGCGGTGAACCACGACGTGATCTGAGGGTCGGCGTGCGCCACGAGCGTGGCACCGCCCAGCGCGAGAATGATGGAGAATGATTTCATGAACGGAAGAGGTTGGGGTCGAGGAGACTGCGCGCCGTCGATGGCAGCATCAGAAGTCGGCGGGCACCCCGGGAGAAAATGGCGCGCACGAAGACGAGACTGGCGGACGGCTGGCATGATGGACGATCGAGAACTGCGAGGAACCAAGCCCGGCCCACCTTAAAGAAAGATTAAGCGCAAAAAGTATTTTCACGGACCGGTCCGTCGAGGATGCCGTCGCCGCAGGGGAAGCGTCTTCGACAGGTTGCGGCCGCATCCGACCCCGGTGCCTCACGCATCCGCCTCGAGCGGCGAACTGAGACGTCCGGAACGAAGCTGCCTGCCGCCACGCACGCGCGCGCGCACTTCGAGCAGCCAGTTGCCTTTCTCCAGGCCGTCGGGCACTTGAAAGAGGATTTCAGTCGGATGCACCACTGCATAGACCTTTGAGCGCACCTCTCTCTTCGGATCCGCTGTGCTGACGAAAAACACTCCTTCGTCGGCCATCTTCGGATCAAACGCCAGCCGCCTGCCGTGAAGAGTTCCGATGTTCCCGGCGATGACCTTGCCCTCCGCCACCCGAACACCGGTCTCCTTGTAAAAGGTGGGCGCCGGCAGCAGTTCGGCGGGCTTCTGCTTCTCCACCGCAGCGCGCGACTTCACATCACCGACGAGACTCACGTCCACCGCTGCCGCCACGCCGATCTCATGACGCTTCTTGTCGAACTCGTCGTCCGCGTTGCGGAATTTTCCGTTCATCACTGGAAAAAAGTGCGCCAGACCGGCCACGTTCACACGGCAGCCGTCCGCGAGCAGTCCGGTCACCACTTCCCGAAGCCTGCGCATCACCGGCTCGATTTGCGCGCGCGGGAGCGGCGGCTCGCCGCCGGTCATTCGCTCGATGAGGGCATCTTCGTCGAGGGATTCAACGCTCACCACCTGTGCCATGTGGTGGGACTCGCGCCCCGGCAGCGGATTCGGTCGCAAATAGAACTGGACTGGCATGGGCGGGAGAATAGCGGACAGCCTTGTGTCATGGCAAGCACGGTGTTGACGATGCTCCGCGGGCGGCAAGGCCCCGGCCCTCCGCCGAAACTGTGCGGCCAACCGTCCCTCGCCCGCGGAACGAGCCGAACCGGCCTGCCGCGCTGCATGCTTGGGCTGCGGACGTCCGCGATCACTTCAGGCGAGAATATCCCTGATCACCCGCCCGTGCACGTCGGTGAGCTTGCGCTCGATGCCGTTGTTGTAAAAGCTCAGGCGCTCGTGATCGAGGCCGAGCAAATGCAGCATCGTCGCGTGTAGTTCGTAGATCGTCGTCACGCGGTCCACGGCCTGGTAGCCAAACTCATCAGTTGCCCCGTGGCTATACGCCGGTTTCACGCCCGCACCGGCGAGCCACACGGTGAAGCCCTTCGGGTTGTGATCACGACCATTCGCCCCTTTCTGAAATGTCGGCATGCGACCGAACTCGGTGACGAAGACGATCAGCGTATCGCGAAACAGCCCGCGAGCCTTGAGGTCTTTGATCAACGCTGCGCAGGGTTGATCGAGGATGGGCGCATGCACCGCATACTGATCGTGGATCTTCTTGTGGCCGTCCCAATTGCCCACGCCTTCGCCCATCGCGTAGGAGCCGTTGAAGAGCTGCACAAAGCGCACGCCGCTCTCGATGAGGCGACGCGCCATGATGCAGTTCTTCGCGAAGCCAGCCTTGTTCGCGTTCGTGTCGTTCACGCCATACAGGTCCTGCGTGGCCTTTGACTCGCTGCTCAGATCGCTGATCTCGGCAGCGGCCAATTGCATCCGCGCGGCGAGTTCATACGCGGAGATGCGCGCGGCGAGATCGCTGTCTCCGGGGTACTGTTCGAGATGCTTGTCGTTCATCCGACGCAGGAAATCGCGCGTCGCACGCTCGGTGCTCTCGCTGATCGAACCGGGCCGCGCGAGATTGGGAATCGGCTTCTGCGCGTTGAACGATGTGCCTTGAAACGCCGCAGGCAAAAACGCGCTGCCCCAGTGCCTCGGTCCGATCTGGGGCACGCCACGCGGATCGGGGATGGCGACGAATGCGGGCAAGTTCTGATTCTCACTGCCGAGCGCATACGTCACCCACGCGCCGCAGCTGGGAAAGCCATCCAGGATGTAGCCGGTGCCCATCTGGTTCTCGGCGGGGCCGTGTGTGTTCGATTTCGCGGTCATCGAGTGGATGAAGCACATGTCGTCCGCGAGTTCGGCGATGTTCGGCAGCAGGTCCGAGATCATCTTGCCGGACTGCCCGCGTGGTTTGAAATCGCGGATCGGCTTGATGAGATTGCCCTGCTCGCCTTGGAACGTGATGAGCCCGCCCGCGCCGGGCATCGGCGTGTCGTGGCGTTTGAACAGGTCGGGCTTGTAGTCCCAGGTGTCCACGTGGCTGAGCGCACCGGAGCAAAAGATCATGAGCACCTGCTTCGCCTTCGGCGCAAAGTGCGGCGCTCGCGGCGCATACGGGCGCGCGGGGTCGATCAAAGGACGAATCGGTGACTCGCTGGCGAGCAAGCCGTCATCTTTGAGCAACGAAGCGAGCGCGATACTGCTCAGGCCCGTCACGCTGCGCTGAAGGAAGGATCGGCGGTGGAGGAGGTGGTTCATGGCATCAGTTCAATCGGATGAACTCATTCGAATTGTAGAGCGCTCGGCACAGCGCCGGAAGACCGTGTTGCTTCACGAGCGCGAGCGAAGCACTCACTTCGTCAGCAGTCGCGTCACGCTGAAACATCAGCGCAAAAGCTCGCTGGATTTGCTTCGCCGCATCATCACCCGCGTCCTTCTTCAATCGTTCAGCGAGGAACGCGGACTGCTGCAGCGCGAAATTGCTGTTGAGCAGGTTCAGCGCCTGGAGCGGTGTCGTGGAAGACGTGCGCTTTGGCTGGGGCTGGCCGGCGTCGGGGCAGTCGAAAGCGCCGAAAAAGTCGTCGAGCATCGTGCGCGGCTTACTCTGATACACCATGCGGCGGAACTCGGCGGGGCCATACTCGGCCTTCGTGACATACACTTTCACGTAGTTGTCGTTCGGCACGAAGAGATCGAAGCCGGGGCCTCCCATCGTGAGATCGAGCTTGCCACTGACGGCGAGCATCGCATCACGCACGGCCTCGGCTTCGAGACGACGCGGTGGAAAACGCCAGAGCAGGCGTGCATTCGAGTCCACCTTCGCGGCGGCTTCGTTGAACGCGCTGCTTTGCTGATACGCCTTCGAGTTCAAGATGAGCCGGTGGATGTGCTTCAAGCTCCAGCCGTGCGAGATGAGTTCGCTGGCAAGGAAATCGAGCAGCTCAGGATGCGTCGGACGGCTGCCATTGATGCCGAAGTCGCTCGGTGTGTCCACGAGGCCGGTGCCGAAGTGATAGTGCCACAGACGATTCACGATCACGCGAGCGGTGAGCGGATTGTCCGGGCTCGCGATCCAGTTCGCGAGCGCGATGCGGCGCTTTTGGTCGGGTTCGTTCGCGGGCAGCGACAACGGTTTGCCAATCATGCTGAGAACCGCAGGCGTGACTTCTTCGCGCGGCTGCATCGGATCGCCGCGATGATTGCGATGCGTCGGGCCGGGCGTCTGGAAAGTGCCTGCATACACCTGTGGGCCTTTCGGTGCGCTGTTCGTGCGGCCTTTGTCGGACGACACCGTGCGCCACTTCTTGCCGTCGTCGGACACATCGATGTGATAGCCAGTCGCGAGCCGGTCGGAGAATCGCTGGCTGCAACTACCACAGCGATCACGACTCCAGATGACGTGATCGATCTGCTCCGTGTTCGCGAACTCCAACTGCGCCCAGCCGCCACCTCTTTGATTGCTGATCCAGCTTCGATCATTGCCGTAGCGGCCATCGTTCAGGAACTCAACCTTGTGCTTCGGGTTCGTTCCATTCGCGAAGGTGCCGGACACCGTGACCTTCGCGGCGCGCGCGATGTTTTCGCCGTTCGTGTTGAAGACTTCGAGTTCATCAAGGCAAGGCTCTCCCGTGCTGCATGCGGTGATGGTAAAGCGAACGAATCGCGCGGGTGTCGGGGCGAATTTGTCTTCGTTCAGTCCGGCGACGACTGCGGGACGCGCTTGCTTCTCCTCCACCTTCTGCGGTGTCTCGGATCGTTCGCGCCACAAGCGTTCGCCGTGCTGAACGCCTTGGAGCATCGCGATGAAGCCGTAGTAATCCTTCGTCGGGATCGGATCGAACTTGTGATCGTGGCAGCGCGCGCAGTTGAGCGTGATGCCGAGGAACGTCGCCGCCGTGGTGCTCACCATGTCGTGGAGTTCGTCGGCGCGTTGATTCGCGGTGAGCACGGGGTCTTTGGATCCCACGCGATCCTTGCCACCGCCGACAAGGAAGCCGGTGGCCGCGTCCGCATTGAAAGCATCGCCTGCGAGCTGCTCTTTGATGAACTGATCGAAGGGCTTGTCGTCATTGAAGGCCTTGATGACGTAGTCGCGATATGGCCACGCGTTCGCACGAGCACGGTTCATCTCAAAGCCGTCGCTCTCAGCGAAGCGAACGACATCAAGCCAGTGACGCGCCCATTTTTCGCCGAAGCGGGGAGAAGACAGCAGCTTCTCGATTTCGGAATTCGGATTGGGGATAGCGGAATGGAGTTCTTCGGGCGTCGGCGGCAGACCGGTGACGTCGAAGTAGAGTCGCCGGATCAGCGTGCGCGGATCGGCAGGCGGGCTGAGGCTGAGTTTGTTCTCCGATAGCTTCGCGGTGATGAAATCGTCGATGCTGTTGCCGTTTGCTGGCCGTTTAATCGGCAGATAGGCCCAGTGCTGGAGCCGCTTGTCCACCACCGCGGCCTTGTCGGCGTCGCTCTCGGGCCAGATGGCTCCTGCGTCGATCCACTCCTTGACCAGCTTGACTTGCGCAGCCGTGAGCGGCTCGCCTTTCGGCGGCATCACCTCGTCTTTGTCGGTGGTGGAGATGCGTTTGAAGAGCGGGCTCTCGGCACTCTTGCCAGCGATGATTGCTGGGCCATTCTCGCCGCCTTTGAAAGCGTGCGGTTTCGTGTCGAGGCGCAGATCGGCCTTCTGCTTCTTCTCGCCATGGCACTCGACGCAGCGCTGCTGAAGCAGCGGGCGTATGTCCTTGTCGAAATCGGCGGCAGCAAGGACGGAAGGGGCACAAAGGACGAAAAGGAGGGTGATGCGAGGCTTCATCGGCGGGCGGAGCGCTTGGGTTTGAGGCCGAGGTCGTCGCGGGCAGTAGTGAGATGGTCACGCATGGCTCTGGCGGCGGCGTTTCTGTCTCCACGCTCAATGGCTTTGACGATGGCCCGGTGTTGTTTGATTGCCGTGTCGGGCGCCACGCGTTTGTAGCCACGCATGAGGCTGGCGTGCAGCAGATCGGACAGTGAGTTTAGAAGGAGCGCCGCGATTTGATTCCCGGATGCCTCGGCGAGGGAACGATGGAAGTCCATGTCCGCCGTCACGGACTCCTCGAATACTGTTGCGGTGGCGAGCCGCTCAAGCGCTTCATTCAAGCGCGCGAGCTGCGGCTTCGTCGCCCGCTCGGCAGCGAGGCGCGCGTTCTCTGGTTCCACCATGAACCGCACCTCGGTGAGCTGGCGCAGGCGCTCGGCCTCGTCGGGGAGCGCCAGTTCGAGCGCGCCGTTCAAGGGCTTGTGCAAACGATTGACCGTGCGGGTGCCACGTCCCTGGCGAATCTCCAGCAGGCCCTGCTGCTCCAGCCGTTTCGTGGCCTCGCGTACCACGCCTCGGCTCACGCCGAGCTGGGTGGCGAGGGATCTTTCCGTGGGCAGCCAGCCGTCGTCCTGTTCCAGGTCGCGCTGGGCGATGCTGGCGAGACTCTGGCAGACTTTTTCCACGAGTGTTGGCGGTCTGGCGACGGCGTCGAGGAGCATGATGAGATTGGTCGGGTGGTAGGACCAATCCACTACGCAGCCGTTCGTTGCTTCTTTCCTGGTGCGGCGCGGCCACGACGCGGTCCGGGTGAGGGTGCGATCGCGGATGCGGGGAGGTCAGATCTTTTCCGCCGTGATCACGAAGCGGAAGGGGCTCTCGTCATTGCCGAGCAGCAGGAGGTTCTCTCCGTCGTGCAAAGGAGCGGAAAACGCCTCGGCGTGCGAGCCGATGGACACGTTGTTCACCACCGTGCCCACGCGGCTGCCGCGGTCCCGCACGACGAGGCCGTGCTCGCCGAGGTCGATCTCGCAATGATTGCGCGAGACCTGATAAGGCTGGCTGTCGGCGATGGAGAGTTCATTGCGCGCAAACAGGGCGGCATTCGTGTCCGCATAGGCGCGGCCGATCCGAAACGGGAGCGATGGCACCTCGAGGTCGAGCTGCACAGGGGTGTCATCCGCCGACCTGATGCGGATGCGGTGCTGCAGCGCCGGCTCCGCCGTGCGCCGCGGCGGCAGTCCGTGCAGGGCGGCCCGCTCCCGCCGCGCGACAGCGGGCGCAGTGTGCTCTCCGGCGGCGTGAGACTTCTGCCACTCCATCTGCAGCAGCAGGTCCGTGGTGCGGATGCGGTCAAAGAGCGTGCCGAGGTAGGCGTGCAGCCGCTCGGGGCGCGCGAGGATGGCGTGCTCAAACTCCGCTTCGTCGATGCACTCCACGGTCGTGTTTTCGATGGCCGTGGCCGTTGCGGAGCGCGGCCGGTCGGTGATCATGCCCATCTCGCCGAAGATCTCGCCCGACCCGAGGCGGCCGAGCACCACCGCGCCCTCGCCGCTCTTGATGCTGATCTCGACGGTGCCCGAGATGAGGAAGAACGCCTCGTGCGAGATCTCGCCCTCGTGAAAAATGGCCTCGCCCGCGTGGTAGTGTCGTGTGTTCATGCGCCGTGCACCGTAGCGACCAGGGCAGGGAGGGTCAAGGCGGGGCGAACCTTCCGGCGCGGCCAGCCACGCGTCTCGCCTGCACCGGCGGCAGGCAGTCCGCCTCGCCCGTCACTTCGCCGGTGCGGAGTTGAAGACCTTGATGTCATCAAACCAGCCGCTCTGGCCGGCGACGCCGAGTTCGATCTTGGACTTCGTCTCGTGGCCGATGCCGGGTGATTTGAAACATGCCACGGCAGCACCGTCGATGCACACGCGCATTTCCTGGCCGACAGTCTCGACGGCAAGGTTGTACCATTTGCCCGGCTCCAGTTTGGTCGTCAGAGGAAAAGTCGCGGTGTGCGCGGCCATCGCCTTGACGGCCTCGGCCTTCGTCGCAGGATCCTGCATCTTCTTCTTCAGTTCCTCGTTCTGACTGCCCTCGCGCTCGTCCATGATGACGACCTTGTCGAGATGCACGCGAGCACGACACAGGTGGCCGTAGTGCGAGCCAGTGTACTTTCGGTCGTCAAACTCCACGTCCACCATAGTGCAGCCGTCGAACTTGATCTTTACTTCCACGACGCTGTCCTTCGTTGGCAGTTCGAGTCCATAGACGGCGGCGTGTGCGGTGATCACACCTTTCCCATCTTTCGCGGGCATGTCCTTCACACGCGTCTGCGTGCCTTTCAGCGCGCCGTCTTCCCACGTGAACGTATCCACCACGCGATGCCACTTCGCGTCGTGGTCAGGTCCGTTCATGTTGTCCTCGAATAGCAGTTCCTTCTTCTTCGCGATGGGTTCCGCCGGAATGGGCGGAGCATCAGCGGCAAAAGCGGCGGTGGTGATGACGAATGGCAGGGCGAGGAGAAGGCGGGCGTGCATGAGCGATGGAGTGATTGTGTTTTTGGACGAGTGGAATCGTGATCGTGGGCCGATGGGAACGGCGGCGCGCCGGAAATCATTCACCGTCCTGCATGGAACGGATACACTCATGCACGCGGCGCGGCGATCATGCGCCTGCGGCAGGTTTCGCCGGCTTTGTTGCCACCTCCGCATCTCCTGCCATCTGCGGCGCGATGCGAGCGCGCCAGATGTAGCGCTGGAAGAGGACCTTGATGGATGCTGTCATCGGCACGGCGAGGATGGCGCCGAGCAGGCCGCCGAGAATGAGCGCCCAGAGGAAGACGGAGACGATCACGGTCATCGGATGCAGGCCGACGGATTCCCCGACGACCTTCGGCGTGATGAAGAGTCCGTCGATCTGCTGCACGATGGCGAAGATGCCGCTGACGACGAGCGGCAGCGCCCACCAGGGAGAGTCGGCAGTAAAGAAGGTGCTCGCGCCCTGCACGGAGGCGATGACGACGGCGGGAATCCAGCACACGGCGATGCCGAGATACGGGATGATGCCGAGGAGGCAGAGCATGAGGCCGATGAGCAGACCGAAGTCGAGTCCCACAACCATGAGGCCGATGCCGGTGGCGATGCCGTTGATCATGCTGACGAAAAGCTGGCCGCGGAAGAAGGCGATGAGGTAGCCATTGATCTCGGTGAGGCAGCTCACAACTTCGTCTTTGAATGCGGATGCGCGCAGCGGCAGGTAGTGCGCCCACGTCTCCTTGATCTTCGCGCTCTCGATGAGGAAATAGAAGAGATAGAGCGGCACGATGATGAAGGAGAGCATGAAGCCAAAGACGCCCATGAATCCGCCGACGGATGTCTTCACGAACGACCACGCGTTTTTTAAAACGGCAGGCAGCGAAGTGCGCACCCAGTCACCGGTGAGGAATTGCTGGAGATCGAAGTCGGCATCGCCTGTGCTCGCGCCCGCCTGAGCGCGATCGGCCGCGGCGGTGGACTGCATGGCATCCGTGTCGGTCGCGGATTCAGGGTGTGCAGCCGCCGCCGAATCGGGTGTGGCAGGAGCGGGAGGTGTGTCCGGTGTTTTGGACGTGCCCGCCGCATCCGGTGTGGTCTTCGTTTCGTTTGTGTCGCCGGTCTTCGTCTCGGGCAAGTGCGGCAGCAGGGCGACACCGTATTTTTTCTCGACATCCAGCGCCCAGCCCGTGACTGCGTTGCGCGCCTTCACCGTGTAGCTTGGCACCTTCTTGGCGAGGTTTGCCGTCTGCCGGCTCAGCGTTGGGATCACCCACAGCGCCACGCCCGCGAGCGCGAGCGTGAAGGCCGCGAAGACCACGAGCACCGCCTTCTGTCGCGAGAGGCCGCGCTTCTCGATCCAGCGCACCGCGGGATCGAGAAGATAGGCCAGCACACCCGCGACGGCGAAGGGGATCAGGATCGGCTGCAAGAATGCTATGAGCCGTGTGACGAGATAGATGAGGCCGATGGCAATGGCACCGACGGTCGTGAGCGAGAGCGCGGTGATCGCGGTCCACAGGGCATTGCGTTGGAAGGCGGTGGGCAGATTTTTCACGGGAGTGCGTGGTCTGGTCGAGGACGCGCCGAGTGTAGCCGCCGGCCCGTGAATGTGAAATGCAAATACGCGCTGGTTTTACATCCGCGCCGCCGCCGTGTAAGCTCCGCGCGACCAACCAAGATGAACGAAAGACAACCGAACGGCGCCGCGACGCCGGCCCTGCCCGCCCAGCTCGAGATGCAGGATCGCGACTTCACCGGCGGCAACATCGCCTCCATCCCCGCCCACGAGCGCACGTCAGTGGGGGACATTTCCACCGACCAGACTATCCGTCGCATGGTCGATGACTGGTTGGGCGACAGCGAGCGCTCTGATCTCGTCTCGGAACTCGTCGGCACCGCGCTCAAGACCGGCCGCGACAACACGGCGGTGGCCGACTTGAAACTCATGAACCGCGCCCTGCGCGAGATGCGCCGCGCGAACAAGATATTCGAGAGCTACCGCCATGTGAGGAAGGTGTCCGTCTTCGGCTCCGCACGCACGCGGCCCGACGAGCCGGCCTATGCCACGGCGGTCGAGTTTGCGCGCCGCATGGCGGCAGCCGGCTACATGGTCATCACCGGCGGCGGAGACGGCATCATGGGCGCGGCGCAGCACGGCGCGGGCCGCGAGAACGGCTTCGGCCTGAACATCCAGCTCCCCTTCGAGCAAAGTGCGAACGCGACGATCACCGGCGATCCGAAGCTGCTCTCCTTCAAATACTTCTTCACGCGCAAGCTCTCGTTTGTGAAGGAGGCCGACGCGTTCGCATCATTCGCCGGTGGTTTCGGCACCATCGACGAAACGTTTGAAGCCCTCACACTCATCCAGACCGGCAAGGCCACCGTCATGCCCATCGTGCTCATCGACGCGCCCGGCGGCGACTACTGGCAGCAGGTGCTCTATTTCTGCGAGACGCAGCTTCTCGCGCGGCGGCTCATCTCGCAGGAGGACCTCCAGCTTTTCAAAGTGACGAGCAATCTCGATGATGCCGTGCGCGAGATCACGGGCTTCTACAAGGTCTTCCACTCGTATCGGTACGTTGGAAAGAAGCTTGCCGTGCGCCTGAAGTGGCGGCTCACGCCCGCGGCGGTGGCGACGTTGAACGAAAAATTCTCCGATCTCTTCCGAGGCACCCTCGAGCAACGCTCCGCGCTCCCCGAGGAGACGAACGAGGAAGGAATTCTGCATCTGCCGCGGCTGACGGGAGTGATGACGAAGAAGAGCTTTGGCCGCCTCCGCCATTTCATCGACGCCATCAATACGGCGGAACTGGTGAAGGTGAAGACGTAGCCGCGTTCACTTTCGTCCCTGCCGGGCAAGGCGGATGCCATCCGCACGAAGGCCTATCGCACGCTGGATCGGGCCCCTTCTGCCGAAGAGCGCAGTGCAGGTTATGCGGAGTTGAAAGCCAGGCTGCGCGCCTTCGATTATCGTGGCGAGCCGCTGCCGAAATCCCTCACGCTGGATCGCGACACGCCGGTGGCCAGTTACTTCAAGCAGTTCCCCGGACTCGATGCGAGTGCGCGCTTCAACAATGCCGGCTTCTGGGATCTGCCCATCCCGCTCACCGTCGATGTGCGCGCTGCGGCGGAGGACATCGTGGTCTTCGATGGCGAAGGCTATCCGAAGCTGCGCGACTGGCTGAAGGCGCATCACATCCGGCACATTCTGCTCACCGGCTACGCCACCGACATGTGCTTCGCCAAGACCTGCGCGGGCTACGTCAATCTCTCGCAGGACTTCAATGTCTTCCTCGTCGGCGACGCCACGCTCGCGACCTTCCCCGCGCACGTCACCCCACGCTTCGCCACCAGCGCCCACATCGCGTTTGCCTCGCTGAATCAACTCGTGACCCAGATCTCCTGGATCAAATGAATCCCCAATCCGTGGGTAAAAGCAGTTTCCCACGGATTCAGGGCGACCACGGATTGATTGAACAGCTCAGAGCCCAAACCCAAATGGAATCCGTGGTCACTCCCCAAGTCTGTGGGACTCTCAGTCGTGGCAACGACCGTGCGCTGCTCAAATCTGGGCTTTGCGATAGTGCTGAGGGGAGCTGCCGAAGCGGCGACTGAAGGTCTTGGAGAAGTAGAAGGGGCAGTTGAAGCCGCAGGCTGCCGCTATTTCCTGGATGGGGCGGGCGGTTTGTTCCAGCAGGCTTGCGGCTCGGCGCAGGCGTTGTTCGTTGAGCCATTCCATGGGGCTGCGACCGGTCTCTTGTTTGAAGATGCGACCGAAATAGACCGGGTTGAGACCCACGCTGGCGGCCCAGGTGTCGAGCCTCACGGCACCTCCGAGCTGCTCGTCGGCCCAGCGCTGGGCGTGCAAAACTTTGTCCACGGCGGAGCGTCCCTTTACGGCTGCTGATCCGCTGATCAAAGGGGCTTTCAAGTGCGAGAGCAGGTAGCCGAGCCACATCAGCACCGCGCCAGAAATTCGAAAATCGCGGCCTGTGCCGACAGTGGGAAGCACGGCGAGCACCTTCTCGAATTCATGCCGGTAGTCTTCGGGGGAGGGCCAGCGCATCCGACGCGGGAGGCGGCGTTGCAACAGGATGTTTGGCTCGCCTGGCTGTCCCAGCGCAAGGCAGGCGCTGAGACTGGTGACGGGTCGTCGTGGATTGTGGCGGAATTCAAACTCGTCGCCGCCCTGCACGATGAAGAGGTCTCCAGGGGTCAGCTTCTCAACCACGCCGTTGATCTTGCAACTGCATGTGGAGTTCTCAATGAAGATGAAGGCGATCATGTGAGCGGTGAGGCGGGTCCGGTCGATGCGCCAATCAGGACTCACCGCAAACCGGCGGAACCAATGCACCTGCAAACGCAAATGATCGTCCAGCAGCAGCGGCCAGTCGTGATGGAAGGGGAGATAGTTCATGGTTGAAATAATACATGGATTGGCCCGCCAGCTTCCATTCAAACACCATCTTCAACGTGCCACACTCGCGGGCTTGATCACCCGACTGCCCTTATGTGTTCCTCTCGCTTTGCATCGTCTGCCGTCTTGCTGTTGAAGGTGTGCGTGTTCCACTGGCTGGCCTGCCATGCGGATGCGCAGACGATTGGTGATTCCTATGACAAGCCGGGAGAAGTTCAGAAGTCGCTGGTGCCGCGTGAGCTGATTCCTCCTTCGCCAGCATTGACTCCAGAAGACGCCATCAAGACCATGCGGATCGCGCCGGGGTTCCGCATCGAACTGGCGGCGGCTGATCCTCTGGTGCGTGATCCGGTGGCGATGACCATGGGGCCGGACGGTCGCATGTGGGTGGTGGAGATGAGCAACTACATGCCCGACATCGACGGCAATGGGTGTGATGAACCCGTGGGACGGGTGGTGACTCTGGCTGACACGGATGGCGACGGGCGCATGGATAAACGCACAGTCTTTCAGGATGGTCTCATCATGCCGCGGGCACTCATGCTGGCGGGCGATGGTGCCTTGATCGGCGCGCCGCCGAAGCTGTGGTTCTGCCGTGACAAGGATGGCGACGGTCAAGCGGACGAAAAGATCGAGCTGGCGTCGGATTTTGGCGTGCAGGTTGACCCGAAGCACGTCGAGCGAGCCAGCTCTGACCTCGCGCCTAACTCGCCGACATGGGCGCTGGATAACTGGATCTATTGCGCGGCCTATACCAGACGCATGCGCTTCAACGGCGGTCAGTGGATTACCTCACCGACGGCCTACCGCGGCCAGTGGGGTTTGAGTCTTGATGACGAAGGGCATCTTTTCTACAACTCGTCGCAAGACCAGCTCCGGGCAGACATCCTGCCCGCGCATTATCTCAGCAGGAACCCTGCGGCATACGCACTGCAGGGGACCAACGTGCAGGTGGCCACGGATCAGTCGGTGTGGCCTGCGCGGGTGACGCCTGGAGTCAATCGCGGCTACCGGCCCGGGGTGCTGCGGGATGGGCGGTTGAAGGAGTTCACGGCCTGCTGCGCGCCGTGGCTGTATCGTGCCGCCCTGTTTGGTCCTGAGTTCTATGGGAATGCCTTTGTCTGCGAGCCGGCGGGGAATCTGGTGAAGCGCAACATTCTCACCGCCAGCGGCGGCACGATCACGGCGAAGAACGCCTATCATGAAAGCGAGTTCCTCACGTCCACCGACGAGCGCTTCCGTCCGGTCAATCTCTACACGGGCCCGGAAGGGGCGCTGTATGTCGTGGACCTGTATCGAGGCGTGCTGGAGAGCCGCCTCTACCAGACCAGCTACCTGCGCACCCAGATTCGCGAGCGCGGTCTGGACAAGCCCATTGGTCTCGGACGCATCTACCGCATCGTGCCAGAGGGCATGCCCTCGCCCCGCAGTCAGCCGCAGATGCACCGCGAAACTGCCGCGCAACTCGTGGCGCATCTTTCACACGCGGATGCCTGGTGGCGCGCGACTTCCCAACGTCTGCTCGTGGAACGCAACGACAGGAGCGTCATACCTGCGCTCAGGACTCTCGCTACGAACGGCGCGAGTCCGCTGGGCCGCCTTCATGCTCTGTGGACTTTGGAGGGCACGAGGCTTCTCGACGTCAGCACGGTCACCGCCGCATTGAAGGATAAGGAAGCCACTGTCCGCGCTGCTGCCGTGCGGTTGTGCGAGGTGTTCTTCAAGACCGAAGGCCGGACCACCGTCCTTCCGAAGCTCATCGCGATGACAGGTGAGTCCGCGCCTGCTGTGCAGCAACAACTTGCCCTCACTCTTGGTGAAGCAGCCGACCCACAGGCGGACCAGGCGATCACCGAACTCGTGCGCATGGCCCCCGACACCACTTACCTCCGTGATGCGGCGCTCAGCAGCCTCGCAGGCCGTGAGCTGGCTGTGGTGCGCGAGTTGCTGCTGGACTCTCGTTGGACCAGCGCAGGCGCTCACTGCACCGGCTTCCTGCGCAGTCTCGCCCGGTGCATCTTCGTCAGCCGCCGTGCTGATGACATTGATGCTCTGATCGCACTCGCCAGCGCACAGCCGGGCACGGCGGCGAACGCCCAGGCATTGTTCAATGGCATGACCGACACCGGTGCCGTGACGACGAAGTTTCCAGTCAAGTTCAAGGCGGAGCCTGCATCAGTTGCCAGCTTGCAAAAGCAGGATGCGAAGCGCGCTGCCGCGCTCACGGCACTCATGACGTGGCCCGGCAAGCCAGGCGCACTGCCGGAGCCGCCGGTGGTGCCGCTGACGGCTGCGCAGCAGGCGCGCTTTGATCTCGGCAAAACCTTGTTCACCAGCATCTGCGCCGCATGTCATCAGTTGAACGGACGCGGTGCCACGGGGCTCGCGCCGCCGCTGGTGGACTCCGAGTGGGTGCTCGGTTCGGAGCAGCGGCTCACGCGCATCATGCTGCACGGATTGAGCGGCCCCATCAGCGTGCAGGGCCTTTCCTACAATCTCGAAATGCCTGCGTTCGGAGCATTCAACGACGAGCAGACTGCCGCCATACTCACTTACATCCGGCGCGAGTGGGGACACACCGCCGCGCCTGTCGAAGCCGCAACCGTGAAGGCAATCCGTGATGCGACAAGTGATCGCTTCGAATCGTGGCTCTCCGAGCAGCTCCTCAAGATTCCGTAACCGGCTCCACCACACCTCCACCTGACGAAACAATGCACCCTGGCCACAGCAGCGGCATGACACCCTCCATCTTCTCCATCAGCTACGCCGGTTTCTGGGGTCAGACCACCCTGGGCCTTTGCGACTTTATCCAGCACGCGGGCAAACTCGGCTATCCATCCGTGATGATCGCTGGCAAGCGCCCGCATCTCTCGCCGCTGGACGCCACGCCGGAGTTGGTAAAGCCGGTTCAAGACGCGCTCGCTGCCGCGAAGGTGCGTTGCGATGTGCTCGGCGCTTACACGAATCTCTCTCAGCCCTCGGTGGTCGGTTGCGAGGTGCCTTACATCGAGATGCAGATCGCGTATGTCGAATCGCTGGCGCGCATCGCAGTGCAGATCGGCGCGAAGATCGTTCGCATCTTCACCGCGTATGAAATTGAGGGCCAGGACCCGCAGTCGCAGTGGAAACGCTGCACCACCGCCATCCGCGAGATGTGCGACCGCGCTGCGGCGCATGGCGTGACGATTGCGATCCAGAATCATCACGATGTCGGCCTGCACACCGAGGCCTTGATCGAGATGCTCGCCGACATCGACCGGCCGAACTGCAAACTCGGCTTCGATGCGTGGTCACCCGCACTGCGCGGCGAGTCGCTCTACGAAGCCGCGAAGATGGCCGCGCCGCACACCGTCATCACGACGAATGCCGACTACATCAAAGTGCCGCGACATCGCTATCGGCCGGAGCTGGTGAACTACGAGCGCCAGTCCACCGACTGGGTGCGCGCCGTGCCCTTCGGCACCGGCTTCATCGACTACGCCGCCTTCTTCAAGGGTCTGCGCGATGGCGGGTTCAAAGGCATCGCGACCTATGAGATGTGCTCGCCGCTGCGTGGCGGCGGATCGCAGGAGAACCTGGATGCTTGTGCGATCGGCTACCTGAAATGGATGCGGGATCACGTATTCCTCGCACCAGCGGAGCACGTCCAAGCCCAGCCACTCTGATTCAACCCATTCGATCCACTCAGCCATGAACCCTTCACATTCCTTCTCTCGCCGCGACTTCCTCACCACCTCCGCTCTCGCTCTCGCTGGCACCACGTTTGACCTGCACGCAGAAGCAGCAGAGCCGATCATCGACATCCACCAGCACACCAGCTACAAGGACCGGACCAATGAGCAGTTGCTCGCCCACCAGAGGGAGATGCGGGTGACGCGGACGATCCTTTTGCCAGCAGGGAGCAACGTGAATCGCCCCTCAACTGGCGACGGCAAATACAACGGCCTCGGCGGCGTGCAGGTAGGCGGCAATGCCACTGCCCTCGAGATGGCGAAGCAATATCCGAAGGAGTTCCTTTTTGGTGCAAATGAGGTGACCGACCTGCCCGAAGCGCGCACTGAGATTGAAAAGTATCTCAAGCTTGGAGCCATCATCATCGGCGAGCAGAAGTTTAAGGTGGAGTGCGACTCGAAAGAGAGCCAGGCGCTCTACGAACTCGCGGCGGAATACCGTGTGCCCATTCTGCTGCACTTCCAGCACGAGACCTACAACCTCGGCTTCGAGCGTTTTCACACCATGCTGGCGAAGTTTCCCAGGACAAACTTCATCGGCCACGCCGTGACTTGGTGGGCCAACATCGACAAGCATCACCCCGATCAAAAGGTGTTCTACCCGCTGGGCAAAGTCACTGCTGGCGGCATCACCGACCGCCTGCTTTCCGACTACCCGAACATCTACGCCGACATGTCCGCTACTTCTGGCTTGCAGGCATTGACCCGCGATGAAGACCACGCGCGCGGCTTCCTCGAACGGCATCAAGACAAGATGCTCTTCGGCAGCGACTGCTACGATCACTTCGGTCGTGGCCCTGCCTGCCAGGGAGCACAAGGCATCGCCGCCATCCGCAAACTCGCGCCATCGAAGGCCATCGAGCGGAAGATTCTGTTCGAGAACGCAAAGAAGCTGTTCCGCCTCGCCTAAGCCACTGCCGCCCATCCATTGTCACATGAAGTATTTCATTCTCACACTCGCACTCTTCGCCACCCACCTGACGTGCCTCGCCGCAAACATCGTCATCCTGACGGTCGAAGACCCCAACAACTACGATGCCGTGAACTCCATGCGCGGCTTTGCCGAGAAGGAACTGCGTCCGCTCGGGCATCGAGTCATCATCCTCGAAGGCAACCAGCCCAAGCCCACCCACTTCGAAGGTCTCGTCACCGCGGTCAAGGACGCCGACTTGCTCGTGCTCTTCGCGCGGCGTTGCACGCTGCCGAAAGAACAGCTCGACGCCATCCGCGCTCATCTTGATGCGGGCAAACCCCTGCTCGGCATCCGCACCGCCAACCGCGCCTTTCTCCCGCTTCCCACGGAGCCCGTGAAAGACCCAAAGCTCGCCATCTGGCCGGAGTTCACCCCCGAAGTGCTCGGCGGTGAGAACACAGGCTATGAAACCAAAGGCATGCCCTACAGCGTCAGCATCTTCCCAGGCTCCGCGGGAAACCCGCTGCTCAACGGCGTGAACGCGGAGAAGATTCGCGGCCATATCGCCCTCTACAAAGTTCTGCCGCTCGCCGCTGACACCACTCCACTGCTCATCGGCACCGCACAAGGCCAGCAGCCCGCGCAGCCCGTTGCGTGGACGCGGCTCTACGGCAGAAACAAAGCCCGCATCTTCTATACCAGCCTCGGCGCACCCGAGGACATGCCCCAGCCCGACGTGCGCCGCCTGCTGCTCAACGGTTTGGCATGGACGCTGAAAAAGATGCCATAAAAAAGACGCCAAATAAGATGACACAAATAAGATGACAGGCATTTCGCACATCATCCCGCTGTTTTTCGTGCCGTTGGCGGCGCTGTGCGCTGGTGACTCGTCAGTCGTGCGCTACAACCGCGATGTGCTGCCGATCCTGGCGGATCAGTGTTTCCAGTGCCACGGCTTTGACAAGGCCAACCGCAAAGCGGGGCTGCATCTGGATCAGCGCGAGGGTGCGATGGCGGAGCTGGAGTCTGGCGCACGCGCGATCGTGCCGGGGGATGTGAAGGCGAGTGCGCTGGTGGAGCGTATCTTCACGAGCGATGCGGATGAGGTGATGCCGCCGAAGAAGTCGGGCAAGACGCTCACGGTGGCGCAGAAGGATGTTTTGAAGCGCTGGATCGAGCAGGGGGCGAAGTATGAGCCGCATTGGGCTTACGTTTCGCCGGTAAAGGTGGAGCCGCCCGTGGTGGCGGGTGTGACGCAGCCGGTGGATCGTTTCATTCGCGCGCGATTGGCGAAGGAAGGCATCGCGCCCGCCGCGGAGGCGGATCGCGCGACATTGATCCGCCGCGTGACGCTTGATCTGACCGGCCTGCCGCCTGCGCCGCTGGAGGTGGATGCGTTTGTGAATGATGCGCGGGCGGACGCGTTTGAGCGCGTGGTGGATCGCTTGTTGAAGTCGGAGCATTTCGGCGAGCGCTGGGCGCGTTGGTGGCTCGACTTGGCGCACTATGCGGACAGCGACGGCTATTTGCAGGACTTCATCCGACCGGTGGCGTGGCGCTGGCGGCAGTGGGTGGTGGACGCGTTCAATCGCGACATGCCGTTTGATCAATTCACCATCGAGCAGCTCGCAGGCGATCTGCTGCCGGGCGCGACGGTCTCGCAGCGCATGGGCACGGGTTTCCTGCGCAACACGCTGAGCAATCGCGAGGGTGGCGCGGACCTGGAGGAGTATCGCGTGAACCAGGTGCTCGACCGCACTGCGACTCTCGGCACGACGTGGCTGGCGCTCACCACCGGCTGCGCGCAGTGCCACGATCACAAGTTCGACGCCATCTCGCAGCGCGAGTTTTACCAACTGTATGCCTTCTTCAACAATGCGGACGAGGTGAACTTCGATGCGCCTCTGCCCGGCGAGCGTGAGCCGCGCGAGGCCGCGCAGGCGGAGCATGATCGCAAGCGCGCGGAGCTGATCGCGCCTCTTGCGGCCCAGATGGCGGAGTTGCAGGCGGATTGGGAAAAGCGGCTGCTTCATGCGGAGGCGCATCCCGACGAGGACTTCACCTGGGATCGTGCGTTGGAGCTGCTGGGATTGCAGTGGGGACAAAGCCTCGGCGAAGGACAGCTCGAAGGCATCAACATCATCAAGACGCCGCTCGCGCAACGCACGCAGGATCAGAAGGATCGTCTGCTCGACTACTTCCTCAAAGCAGCGCCCGCGGCCTACGCGGAGAAGTGGAAGACGCTGAAGCTCGCCGAACTCAAATCAAAGCTCGATGCGCTGGCGAAGGAGCTGCCGCCCGTGACACGCGCGCCGGGCATGATGAGTTTTTCGCATCAGCGGACCACGCATCTTTTTGAACGAGGCGACTTCCGCCGGAAGGGTGCTGAAGTGAATCCAGGGACGCCTGGAGCACTGCCTCCTTTGTTTTCTTCTCCCACGGATTCAGGGCGACCACGGATTGGGGAAGAAAAAATAATCCGTGGTCGTCCTGAATCCGTGGGAAAACCCGACCGCCTCACACTCGCGCGGTGGCTTGTCACTTCAGAGCATCCGTTGACCGCGCGCGTAGTGGTGAACCGCCTGTGGCAGGAAATGTTCGGGCGCGGCATCGTGGCCACGTCGGAAAACTTTGGCGTGCGTGGAGACCGGCCCGCGCATCCCGAGCTGCTCGACTGGCTGGCAGTGGACTTCATGCGCGGCGGCTGGAGCATCAAATCGACACTGCGGCAGATCGTGCTCTCGGAGACGTATCGCCAATCCTCCAAAGCGCGGCCCGAACTCGCAGAGGGCGATCCTTTGAATGTGCTCGTGGCACGGCAGCAGCGCTTGCGGCTCTCAGCGGAGGCTGTGCGCGACGCGTCGCTGGCAGCGAGCGGATTGCTCACGCGCACGATCGGCGGCCCGAGCGTGAAACCGCCGCAACCAGCGGCAGTGTCAAAGGACGGCTACAAGAACGACTGGACGACATCCAACGGCGCGGACCGCTACCGGCGCGGGCTTTACACGTGGCTGCAACGCACCTCGCCCTTCGCGCAATCGGTCACCTTTGACCTCCCCGACCTCAGCCGGAGCTGCACACGGCGCGAGCGGTCAAACACGCCGCTGCAATCGCTCAATCTCCTCAACGATCCAGCCTTCCTCGAAGCTGCGCAGGCTCTCGCCTCACGCGTGCGCCGTGAATGCCACGGCGATGATGCCAAGCGTCTGCACCATGCCTTCCAGCTCACGCTCTCACGCCCGCCGCGCGAGGAGGAGCAGAAGCGTCTGCTCGGTTATCTGCAACAGCAGCGTGCGATCTTTTCCAGCGATCCGAAATCCGCCGCCGATCTCCTCCAAGACCAGTCCGCCAGCAGCGACGCCGCATGGATCGCGCTCGCCAGCGTGCTGTTGAATCTTGATGAGTTCATCACCCGTGAATAATCCATTCCAATTCGTGGTCGTCCTGAATCCGTGGATAAAAACAGTTTCCCACGGATTCAGGACGACCACGGATGGGATCAACAGAGGACTTCAATCATGACTCAAGACAATCCGGTGAGCAGGCTCGTTATCGGCAAAGCGATGGAAGTTCATCGGCAGCTTGGACCAGGACTGGTTGAAGCGTTTTATCATCAATTGCTGGCTGAGAAGCTGGCAGCCTCAGGTTTGCAGCACGAGGTGAAACCGCGCCGACAGTTGATTTATCGCGGGCATGTCGCCGATGAGTTTGAGCCTGATCTCGTGGTGACCGGCCACTTCATTCCCGAGCTAAAGGCGCTGCGAGGCACCTTTGCGTCGGCTCACTTCACGCAATTGCTCGCCTACCTGAAGTTTTGGAATCTGGGGTTCGGTCTGCTCATGGATTTCGCCAAGGAGAGCCTCGCCCTCAAACGCGTCCTGCCGCCAGCAGATGGCAGTCCCGAATTTCAGAAGGCCGCGCTGCCAGCCTTCGTCCATGATCATGAACTGGCTCATCAGATGCTGGAGTTCATCGAGCACATTCAGCGAGATCACGGCCTGGGTTATCGCGAGACCACCTATCGCGGCCTTTTCGTGGCTTGTCTGAAGCACGCGCAAATGGTTCATGTCGCCGACCCGATGGCGCAGGTCGCGCATCTGGGCATGAGCACCTTGCGCTGCATCGTCGTCGAGAACCGCTGTGTCGTCTCCATCTCCGCGCTCGGCGAAGGACTCACCGCCGCTGACCGGGCAGTTTTGCAAACCAGCCTCAAATGGCTCCGCCTTCCCTGGGGCATCGCCGTCCACTTCGGCAAGAAACGCTGCGACGCCCGCTTTGTAGTCGCTCCTTCATCAACCCAGAAATGAATCCCCAATCCGTGGTCGCCCTGAATCCGTGGGAACTCTAAATACTCCCACGGATTCAGGGCGACCACAGATTGATTTAAAACCCAAATGAAATCCGTGGCCGATCCAATTTCGTGTGACTCCAGCACCCGCCGCTCCTTTCTCGCCCACAGCTCGCACGGCATTGGTGCGGCTGCCTTGTGGCATCTGCTCGCGCGCGATGGATTCGCCGCGCAGCCGCATTTTGCGCCGAGGGCGAAAAACGTGATCTTCCTCTTCATGATGGGCGGTCCGTCGCAGGTCGATCTGTTTGATCCGAAGCCGAAGATGGCCGCCATGCACGGCCAGCCGATGCCGAAGTCCATCCTCGGCTCCGCGAAGAAGAGCGCCACCGGAGGCGTGCTTGAGACCGTGATGGCCAGTCCGCGGAAGTTTGCGCGCCACGGGCAGTGCGGCATGGAGTTCTCCGAGCTGCTGCCGCACACCGCTGCGCTCGCCGACGAGATTTGCATGATCCGCTCCATGCACTGCGAGCAGAGCAATCACGATCCCGCGCAACTGCTGCTGCACTGCGGCACGCCGTTGTTTGGCAATCCCAGCATGGGCGCGTGGGTGAACTACGGCCTCGGCAGCGTCAGCCAGAACCTGCCCGGCTACCTCGTGATGCTTTCGGATGACACCCACGGCCTCGAAGGCGCGGGCGCGGCTCTTTGGGGCAGCGGCTTCATGCCATCGACGTATCGCGGCGTGACCTTCCGTGGCTCCGGTGATCCCATTTTACATCTCAGCAATCCTCGCGGGATCAGCACGGCCACGCAGCGCGCGCGACTGGATGCGTTGCGTGATTTGAACTCGATGAACCAGCAGCGCACCGGCGATGCCGAGATTGCCTCGCGCATCGCCGCGTATGAGATGGCCTTCCGCATGCAAAGCGCCGCGCCCGACCTCATCGACCTGAGCGGAGAGAGCGAGGCCACGCGCGAGATGTATGGCCTGAACCGCGACACGACGCGCGCTTTTGGCACGAACTGCCTGCTCGCCCGCCGCATGGTGGAGCGCGGCGTGCGCTTCGTGCATCTCGTGCACAGCTCATGGGATCATCATGGCAAACTGACCGAGCGCCTGAAACACAACTGCGAGATGACCGACCAGGGTGCCGCCGCGCTGCTGAAGGATCTCAAACAACGCGGTCTGCTCGATGACACGCTCGTCATCTGGGCCGGCGAGTTCGGCCGCACGCCGATGGGTGAGGTGCGACGCGGCGTGAACGGCGACGGACGTGATCATCACCCGAACGCCTTCACGATCTGGATGGCTGGTGGCGGCGTGAAACGTGGCCATGTCCACGGAGCCACGGATGATTTCGGCTACGGCGTCGTCAGCGCTCCCGTCCACGTCCACGACCTCCAGGCGACGATCCTGCATCTCCTCGGCATCAACCACGAACAACTCACCTATCGCCACGCAGGCCGCGACTACCGCCTCACCGACGTGCATGGGCATGTGGTGAAGGAGGTGCTGGCGTGACTTGTTCGCGCACAAACAGGCAGCAGAACGGGAGCGAAGGCGGTCTCCATTTTTCCCCTCAAATCTCATCCACGCATTGATTCATGACACGCACTTCCATTTCGCTCAGCAGCATCCGTCTCACAGAACTCAGCGTTGTTCGTCGCAGATGCTTCGTGAGAGGAATGCGGTGCTTTGAAAAGTGGCTGTCGCTGCTGGCCGTGATGCTCGTCGGCGCGGTGTCCGCTGCGGATTCATTGTCCGTGAAGGCTCCGCGTGGAGCCTTCATTCGTGGTGAGCAGGTGCCCGTCACCGTGACGCTTCCCGAGGGCGTGCCACAGGCGACGATCACGATCTCTGGCGCCAATTTCAAGCTCGCCTCCGGAGCAGCCGTCGATGGGCACGCCACGGTGATGGTGCCCACGGAAAAACTCTCCTCCGGACGGCACGCGCTGTCCGTGCGCGCGGAGATCAACGGCGGCGCGAGCGTTGCGGAGCTTCCCGTGATCATCTGCCGCCCGGTCGATCCGCACCGGCTTGATATCTGGCAGTGGACGGATGGATACGGATGGGATTTCTACCTCGATCTCGGCTTCACCTGCTCAGGCGGTCCGAGCACCCGCTACTTCCGGCCACATCAGGCCGCTGATCTTGTGAAACGCTTCGACAGCCTGCTGGAACGCGGCGGCACCGCCATGGGCTGGTTCAGCGGCGGCATTCAGCGGAGCGACCTTCCTGGTCTCGACCCATCGACGCCCGACATCTCGTATCTCGGAGCCGGTCGGAATGCCGACAAGTATTACAACCCCTTCCATCCGCTCGTGGAAGCCAGACGGTCGGAGATCAATCGCGCGCTGCTTTCCGCCATCGGCGACCATCCCGCGCTGCGCTGGGCGTTCATCAACACGGAGATCGTCGATGATCTGTGGCTCGATAATCAAAACGAGGCGGGAAAGAAACTGCGGGAAGAAAAACTCGGCTTCACTCGCGACGAGAGGCAAGCGCCAAACTTCAAGGCCCCAGGCATCCTCGCCAGCAACGACCGCGGCTACCTCTACGACAAATTCGTCTTCCAGCGCGGCAATGGCATCGCTCACGCCAACGCCAGCACCGCCCGCGAACTGCGGTCCATTCGTCCGGGACTGCGAGTGCTCACCGATCCCTACCGTCAGGTCGCCTACACCGACATGTTTCCCGATCTCGACGCTGTCAGCACCTGGACCTACACCAGCAACGACCCGAAATTGATGCTCTACATCGAAACACTCCGGGCCGCCGTCCGCGACACCGCCCAGGAGCCGCTCCAGACCATCACCATGCTCAACTATCCGGGCATGATCGTGCCCAAGGCATTGAGCGCCACCACCGCGCCGGCAGATGCGAACTCAGGATGGATGATGTCCGGTCCAGACCGGGTCAAAGAGTGCTCATGGATCACGCTCTCACGCGCGCCGAAGACGATCGGCTACTATTTCAGCAGTGCCTGCGACCCCGTGAAATACTCCAAGCCCGAGGACCAGTTCCGCGTGCCGCGAGCCACGCCGCTGGCGATCAAAGAGCTGTCCGAGAAAGTCTTCCGCCCGCTGGGCCCCATCGTCACACGGCTCTCCGTGGCACCACGCGATGGGGCGGTGCTCTCCTCGCAGGTCAGCCGCCTCTACGGCAAATCACCCCGTGTGGTCACCGCTTACCCCAACGATCAAATCTATGCCTTCTACTCCGTGCTCGCGATGACACACCGGCAGGCCGACGTGATCTTCGACGAGCACATCGAGCGTGGCGATCTCAGCCGCTACAAGTATCTCGTGCTGCCGAAGTGCGACGTGATCACCGAGACCATACATGAGCAGATCCGCGACTTCATCCGCCGTGGCGGTCTCGTCATCGCCGATCAATACCTCGGCGCCAGCATCCCCGAGGCGGTGAAGGTGGACTTCGACTTCACCTACCGGACCAAGGTCAACGCCGACGCCATCTCCACCGGAGTGATGTATGCCGAGTGGCATGACCAACTGCAGCCGAATACCGCCGCCCTCGCAAAAGCAAAAGGCGTGACCGCCGAAGAAGACCAGAAGCTGCTCGACTCCTACGCCGCACAGCTCGACAAAAAACTCGCCGCCTGGCCGGTGACCACGCGCATTGATACCCCGCACGTCCTCGTCAACGAACTCGAGCACCACGGAGTCCGCTACCTCGCGCTGATCAACGACCACCGCGCCTACGACGACCGCACCGGCCCCTACAAGGCGACCCTCGATGCCTTGCGCCCCATCAAGGCCACCGTCTCAGTGGCCGCAGGCGTTCCGCTCCATCCCCACGATCTCGTGCGCGGCACCGCGCTGCCCGTTCGCCAGACGCCGGGACGCCTCGAGTTCGAAGTGGAACTCGACAGTCTCGGCGGCACCCTCATCGCCCTCTACCCAACCGGCATCGACCGCGTCACCATCACCACGCCCGAACCAGTCGTCCTCGGCGGAACTGCAAGCGTGGAGATCGAAGTCGTCGATGCAAACGGTCGCCCCGTGCCGGGACTTCAACCTCTTCAGTTGACCGTGAGCGATCCCACAGGAAAACCCGCCGACGGCACCGGCCCCTGTGTCGCCGAGAACGGTCGTCTCATCGTCCCCATCACCCCAGGCATCACCGACACCGTCGGCACCTGGTCGATCCAAGTCGAAGAACGCTCCACACACCGGAAGGCCCAAGCCATCCTGAAAGTGAATCCCAGCGCGCCGTGAAGAACTGACTCGCAGGATCATCGGTGATGCCATGAGGCACACAGGCCGATGATCGCCTCACCGATGTGGCAGGAAAGGTGGTGAAGGGGATCATCACTTGAGTTCGTTGTGCTTCATCTCACTGCCCATGAAACTCACCTGCCTCGCTCTCCTCGTCTTCGCTGCCGCAGCACACGCCGACGTAAAGATGGAATCCATCGCGCTGCCGATGCGCGATGGCGTGAAGCTCTCGACTGATGTTTATCGCGACGACGCTGTGGCGAAGGCACCCGTGGTGCTCATGCGCACGCCGTATGACAAAGCGAAGGCGAAAGGCAATGCCGAGCGATTCGCGAAGGCGGGCTATGTCGCGGTGATGCAGGACTGCCGCGGCACTCATGCATCGGAGGGCGTGCTCGCGCCTTACAACAACGAAGGACAGGACGGCTTCGACACCATCGAGTGGATCACGCGCCAGCCCTGGTGCAGCGGTAGCGTGGGCACGATCGGTGCGTCTTATGTCGGCGCGGTGCAGTGGCAGGTGGCGGTGGAGAATCCGCCCGCGCTCGCCGCGATGGTGCCACAGGCGACGTGGAGCAGCTTTTATCGCAATCTCTACCTCGGTGGCGCGGTGCGTTTGCAACTCATCGCCGGATGGATCGCCAGCAACACACCGAAGCCCGATGGTGTGACGCCCGCCGACATGAATGACGCGCTGATGCGACTGCCTTTGAGCAATGTCGATGAAGCCATCGGCTGGCCCATGCCATGGCTCGACGCCTACCTCACGCATCCGCAGCCAGACGGCTTCTGGACGCGGCTCGAACTCACTTCGCGTCTTCCTGACTTGAAGCTGCCAGTGCTGCACATGGTCGGCTACTACGACTTCTTTTCGCGCGAGTCGGTGAGCAATTTCATGGTGATGCAAAAGCAGGCGCGTGATCCAAAGACGCGCGCTCAGCAACGTCTCGTGCTCGGTCCGTGGGATCACGGCACGATTGGCAAAACCAAGGTCGCCGAAGTGGACTTCGGAGCGGAGGCAGCGGCGGATGTGTTCGCCTTGCAGCTCGATTGGTTTGATCGTCATCTCAAACAAGACGCCGCTGCTCAAGCCCAGCCGTTCGCGCCAGTGCATTACTTTTCGATGGGCGACAACGTCTGGCGCGATGCGCAAACGTGGCCGCCCGAGGGCTTCACTTCGACTTCGTTCCACCTCCACTCCGATGGCAAGGCGAACTCGAGCAAAGGCAGCGGTCGTCTCACACGCGAAGAGCCAAAGAGCAACGAAGCCAGCGACACCTTCCGCGCTGATCCGGCGAATCCCGTGCCCGCCTGTCCCGTCACCGAGGCACGACCGATCAAGGCTGTCGTGTGGGGTCCTGTCGATCAAACCGCGCTCGAGGAACGCGACGACGTGCTCGTTTACAGCAGCGAGGTGCTCGCCGAGCCGCTCAGCTTTGCGGGCAACATCGAAGCGAAGCTCCACGTCAGCACCGACACACCGGATGCCGACTGGGCCGTGAAGCTCGTCGATGTGCGGCCCGATGGCTTCGCGCAAAACCTCGCCACAGGCATTCTGCGCGGACGTTATCGGGACTCGCTGATGAAGCCCGAGTTGATGAAGCCAGGGCAAGTCTATGAAATCGCCGTCGATCTCGGCCCCTGCGCCGCGACCATCGCAAAAGGCCATCAACTTCGCGTGGACATCTGCGGCTCGCTCTTCCCGCTCTATGATCGCAACCCCAACACTAGCGAAGGCATCTTCGGCAGCAAAACTGCCATCGCGAACGAGCAGGTGCATCACCGTGCTGGCGCGTTGTCGCGGATCGTGTTGCCTGTGAAGTGAACCGCGTTCGTGCGTGGCTCCATGCCGCGCCATATCGTTTTCAGGATGCTCACCATGCTTCGTCGCTCACTTCTGATCGCCACCTTTGCGATCACATTGCCATCGATCTCCATTGCCCAGCTTACGTCTGGCCCAAACGCCACCGTGCTCAAGGATGGCAAACCGTTTCGCGGCATCGGCATCAACTACTTCGATTGCTTTCTGCGCACGCTGAAGAAGGGCGATGACACGAGTTATGACGCTGGTTTTGCGACGCTGAAGTCGAAGGGAATTCCGTTCGCTCGCTTCTGCGCCACCGGCTTCTGGCCGAAGGACATGCAGCTCTATCAAAAGGATCGCGCGGAGTATTTTCGGCGGCTCGATGGCGTGGTCGAGTCGGCGAGAAAGCACGGCCTGGGGCTGATTCCATCGTTGTTCTGGCTCTACTCCTGCGTGCCCGATCTCGTGGGCGAGCCGATGGACCAATGGGCGAATCCGCAAAGCAAGACGCAGGCCTGGATGCGCGAGTATGTGCGCGAGGTGGTGACACGATATCGCGACAATTCAGCGATCTGGGCTTGGGAACTCGGCAACGAATACTCGCTCTCCGCGAACCTGCCGAACGCAAAGGATCATCGCCCGCAGATCGTGCCCGCGCTCGGCACACCCACGACGCGCAGCGAGCACGACGAGCTGACCTTCGACATCGTGCGCAAGGTCTTCGTCGCCTTTGCCAGCGAGGTGAAGAAGCATGACCCGCGGCGGCTAATCTTCACCGGCGACAGCTTCCCGCGACTCTCCGCGTGGCATCAGGAGCACCAGAACAAGTGGACGCACGACACGATGGATCAGTTCGCCGAGATGCTGACCAAGGCGAACCCCGATCCCATCAGCGGTATCGGCCTCCACGCGTATGAGGACGACGACCAGCGCTTCGCGAAGTCGATGGAAGTCTCGCGTGCTCTGAACAAGCCGCTCTTCATCGGCGAGTTCGGCGCGCAAGGTCGCACGCCAGAGCAGGGAGCGAAGTGCAAGCGACTGCTCAATGCAATCATCGAACATCAAGTCCCGCTCGCCGCGCTGTGGGTCTTCGATTTGAAAAGCCAGCCCGACTTCACCGTCACCGCCGACAACGACCGATCCTGGCAGCTCGACCTCATTTCCGAGGCGAACAAGCGACTGCGGTGAGCGCGATCACTGCGCGTTGCTCGGAATGCGGGGGAACCGCGCCCTGAATCGGCGTGCCGTGCGCAAAGCGGAACGCCTCACGATGCGCCGCCGACGCAGCGCAAGATGAGATTCACCACGGGGCCCGGTATGAACCAGCGTGAGCGTTCCAGCACCTTGCCGGTCCTTTGCTTGATGAAGGTGGAGGCGCGGGTGATGCCCTTCGAGCGGCCCGTCGGCTGGAACTCGGGATCGGTGGGATCGACCAGCAGCGTGTCCACAATGAAGACGTTGGCCGCAGTTTTGGAGGGGGTCACGGTGTGCTTGATCACGAGGTTCCCCGTGGCCTTCGCGCCGCCGGTGACAAAGTTGTAAGTGTGGTAGCCATCGGTGTCGGTTTCGTTGTTCACGCGCGTGCGCGAGGCGGAGTCGATGAGCAGCACGCTTACGATCTGCTCGTCGCTGTCGGTGACGAGCAGGATGCGGTTGAAGCCGCCAGGGAAGACGCCGCTGAAGGCATGCGCGCTGAATGAATCGACAGGGAAACCTGGAGTGGCGACCTTCGATTTCGTCGATGCGGCGCCATCAAGGTTCAGAGCCTTCTTGGCATTCGTGAGGGGCGAGAGGAACGGCACGCCGGGGTAAATCTCCATGGAGGCGTCCACGTCGGTGGTCTCGCTGGGCTTGCCCGCGCTGCCGAAGAGACGCGCGAGGTCTTTGCGCACCATGTCGCCGCCGCGGCGCGTGCTGCTCCAGCCCGAGGACAGTTCGATCTTGCCCGCGCGCTTTGCCGGTGATTCCTCGACGACCCGTGTCATGGCTGGCGGTGTGGCGGAGGGCGCGGGTTTGGACGAGGGCGATGGCGTGGCTGCGACTGGTGCCGGCGCGGGCGGGGGTGTGGCCGGCGCGGGAGGCGGCGTGCCGGCGAGCTTGATCTGATCCGTGCCCTTGATCACGATCTGCGGCTTCTTGTCGGGTCCGGCCTCGATGCGGCCGCTGAGGGATACTTCTTTGCCTTCATACTGCTTCAAGTCACCGACCGTGGCAGTATTCCCCGCGAAGATGATGCCGCCAAAAACGTGCTTTGGATAGCTGGCACCGAAATTCAGGAATGTCGTTCCTTTGCTGGAAGTGAAGACAGAGAAGACCTTGCCGGTGACGGTGGCTTCCTCGCCGATGTGCTGCGCGGCCTCGGCGTCCGTGTAGGCGGGCTTCGATTGTCCGAAGGCGGCCGCTCCGATAAGGGCGGTGATGAGCGAGAGAAGTTTCGATTTCATGCGGTCTCCGGTCCGTAGGTTTAGCCGCCCGGCGCGGAAGGTGCAATCTTTTTGGCAAGCGCGTGGCGCAGGCTGGCCGGGACGCCGTTGTACAGATGACCGGTCGAGTGAACCGCGAGCATCCGGGAGTTGCAGAAGACAGCCCTCTTGCTCCGGCTTTTCCCCAATGAAGACGGGGACGATGGTGCTGCCGCGCCGTGCCAAGGAGCAGGCGATTCCGTGTCCCTTCGGGCGCTCGGTGCGATGCCTCGCGCAGCCGGGCGGCAGTTCGTTTTGCTCCGCTCCCAATGAGAGGGCGGGTGGCTGCCCGTTCGCGGAGGTGCTCCGTGTTCCAGCCCGATGTTTCGCCGTGCACCGCGTCATCCGTGATGCCACTGGTCCCAGAGGAGCTTTGCCACCATGGCGAGCACTGCCGCGAGAAACACGACGCGGATGAGCGGCGCGCCGTGACGCACCACCAGACCCGCGCCGAGCCGCGCGCCGGCGAGCTGGCCGCAGATCATCACAGCGCCCACGTCGTAGCGGATGCGTGCGGCAAGCGCGAAGGCGATGAGGGCGGCGATGTTGCTGGCGAGATTCACGACTTTGGTGAAGGCGGTGGCCTTGGTGAGTTCCAGTCCGGCGAGCGTGATGCAGGCGATGGTCCAGAAGGAGCCCGTGCCGGGGCCGAAGAAGCCGTCGTAGAAGCCGATCGCCGAGCCGCAGATGAGTGCGAATGGCAGCGGCGCGAGGCGCGCATGACGCTCGTGGCTGCCGAGGCGCGGACTGGCGAGCGTGTAGCCGGCGACCCCGAGGAGCATCCAGGGCACGATCTTCTTCAGCACCGCATTGCTCACCAGCGTCACGGTCACGGTGCCGAGAGCGGCGCTGATGAAGGTGACGGCCACCGGTACGGTCATGCGCCGCCAGTCCACCAGGCCCGCCGTCGCATAGCGTCGCACGGCGACGATGGTGCCGAAGGAACTTTGCAACTTGTTGGTGCCCAGCGCCAGTTGCGGCGGCAAGCCCGCCCACAGCAGCGCCGGCATCGAGATCAGGCCGCCGCCGCCGGCGATGGCATCGATGAAGCCCGCGCTCATGCCCGCGACGGCCAGCAGCAGCAGTGTGGAGGCGTCCATCACGTCAGTGGATGCGCTCAAACTTCAGCAGCGGCGCGGCGGGTGAAGAAAACTGCGCGACATAAAGATTGCCGTCCGCATCCACCGCGATGCCGTGCGGATGGATGAAGGGCGCGCCGGTGGAGCGCATCGGCAGCATCGCGCCGGCAGTGTCGTATTCGGGCGGGGTGCCGCCGATGTTCGAGATCACGCGGTTGGTCTTGTCGAGCACCGACACGAAGCCAGGCGCGTTCTTGTCCTTCGGCCACTGGTCGCCGAGATGGGGCACGAACATGAATTCACCGAAGATCACGGCATCGCGCGGATTGCCGCCGGGCATGGCGAACTTGTCGATGAACGTGCCATCGAGCGTGAAGCGCTTCACCTCCTGCTTGTCGCTCATGCACACGAAGACCACAGGGTGCGCCGCGTCACGCGTATCGACCACGCCGCCGTGCGGGCCGAAGTGCGCTAGCTGCGCCTCGCCCTCGCCGATGGTGCCGCCCCACGAGCGGACGAGCGTGCCGTCCGCGGCGTAGTGATGGACGAAGTCTTTGCCGTAGCCGTCGAAGACGTAGAATTCGCCGCCCTTCGGAGAGAGCAGCACTTTGGAGGGTTTGTACTCCGCCGCCGTCTTGTAGAGGCCGGTCTTTTCCGGCCACGGCAGGTGCATCAGCTCCTCGCCCGTGAGCGTGAGCTTCCTCACCTCATGCAGTGCGGTGTCGGTGATGAAGAGGACCTCGCGGCCGGTCTCCTCGGCCCGAGTGAGTCCATGCGCGCCGGGCATGCGTGCCGTCCATGTGCCGAGCAGCCCGCCGGCGGCGCTGAGGATGACGATGTTGTTCTCCGGCTGATCGGTGAGAAACAGGATGCGTCCCGCGCGGTCGATGGCGAGGCCGTGCCCATTTTTCACCATTACCTTCGCCAGCGCATCGCGTGCCCAGCCATCGACAGCACGGTAGCGGAACTCTCCCTGGCCGAGCACCGCCGGCTCGGCGGCGGGAGCGATGCGCGAGAGCAAATCGAGGAAGCAACAGATGAGCAGAACGGCTTTCATGGCCGTGCATCGTGGCAGAAGGCCGCAGGGATGCCAAGCGCGACGAGCGGAAATGCCGCGTAATGGCTTGCCCGCCCGTCGGCTGTGGCACTGCGCTTCCGGGGCAAGGTATGGCGAAGTCCGGCGCGGCGGCCGCGTCGAGCGGGCGTTTCCACAAGACCGCGGCAAATCGGTTGAGCGGCAGTTCTGCGGGTGGAGAATCCCTGCATGACGAACGACCACGCTCCCAAATCCCGCCGCAAATGCGGGCACCTCCGTGCATGGCATTGCTGCGCCGCGTTGTTGTGCGTCGCCGCCTGCAAGCGGCAACCGGACCCCATGTCAGCCACCCGGGAGGAGCGCATGGCTGCGGCGCGAAGCGAGGCGCGGCAGATGCTGCTCGATCCAGGGAAGGCGCTGCTCGGGCGTGCGGAGTTCGTCATTCGTGAGGAAGGGCTTGTCGGGCCGGCGCTCGATCAAATCATGCGCAACGTCGAGTCCGTGCTGGGCGGCGATGCGGAGAGGCTGCATTTCCAACTCAGCGTGCAGGCGGACCTGGCGCGCAACGAGATGCTCGTGAGTGATGCGGGGCTGGCCGTGGTGTCGCGGCAGGCGGCGGCCCGCTTTGCCGCGCCGGAGATCAAGCGCCGCGAGATCGCCACGCCGGGTGTGAAGGCGGGCGCGTTGGAGAAAAAGCTCGGCGAGGTGGCGGGCATTGTCTTGTCCGGTCGTCCCGCCGTGCCGCGCGACATACCGCCTGAGCGTCACGTCGAGATCGAGGCGGACTACGGGCTGCTGCCCGCGCCGCTGGAGAAGAACAGCCGGGCGAAGGGCTACGTCACACCCGTGCGTCCTCGGGCTGACGATGGCGGCTGGCTCGAGCGCGACCATCCGGACCGCCCGCATTCCGCGGTGGTCGCGCGTTGCGCGCTCGACTTGATCCGGCAGCATCCTGAGGCGGCGCGGCTCGTGTTGCGCTTCATCGTCTTGCGCCGCATGGGCCAGCCGGTGGAGTGGCAGTTCACCGTCGAGACCGAGCCCGAGGCCGGTGCCTTCGTCATCGAAGGTGCCGGCAGATCACCGGGCTTCGACGAGAAGTCACCGTCCTTGCGCCTGGTGATCTCGCAGCTCCGCGAACTCGCGGCCAAGGCACCATCGGCACCCTCCGCCGCGCCCATCAGGGCACCTTGAAGCCGGGCATTTTGTGGTGGGGCGCCTCACAAACAGTGTGATGCGTCTTCTTCATGAGTGTCGGAAGTCCAGGCAGAGAAGGCGACTTCCGGGGCGGAAGACCATCATTGAGCGGCGAGATCGCGGCGGCACCGGCACATGGGTGGAATGGCGGAGCCTTTTCCGAAATCATCTGCCCTCGCCGGGAAGATTTTCCTTGTCGGATTTCGGGCATTATGAAATAAACATGCCCTTGCCTTGCTTCGCAGAGGCGCTGCGGTGTTCCCGAGACCCGCGAGTCTGTCGTCGCGTTTCCTGTTTCCCGCCTGTCAGGTCGAGCCGATGAACATTCCCGCACTTTTCCGCAAGTCCGCTCATTCAAGGGCACGCAGCCCTGCGAAGGCGCGTGCCCTCCGGCGAAAGGCGCAGGCGAAAGTCCGTCATCGCACCGTATTGATGCGCCAACAGCGTGCCGCGCGTGCCAGCGCGGCGGCTGCATTTGCCATGGTCTGGCACTCGCGCGCCGCGCCGGCCTTTCCTTGATCGGACATTCCATCTTCCACCACATCACCCCACACCCCGCTGCTCCCCCCATGCAAACAAATCGTCACCTCCTCTCGCGGTGCTTGCTCGCCGCTGTCACCTTGGTCCTGCCGCATCTGGCAAGTGCTCAGCCCTTCACAACCGGCTTGGCCGCAGGCCAGGTGCTGGGGCAGGCAAATCTGACCACGGTGAACACCACGCCTAGCCAGAGCGTGATGCGCGGGCCGACTTGCGTGGCCTTCAGCTCCACAGGGAAGATGGCCGTGGCCGATGCTCTTGGAAATCGGGTGCTGCTGTGGAATTCCATTCCCACCTCGGACGGACAGCCGGCGGATGTGGTCATCGGGCAGACGACATTCACCGGGACGACCGGCGGCACGAGTGCCACCCAGGTGAGGACTCCCATAGCGGTCGCGTTTTCACCAGACGGATCGAAACTTTTGGTGGCCGACTCAAACAACATCCGCGTGCTGGTCTTCAACACGATCCCCGTGACGAATGGTGCCGCCGCAGATGTGGTGATCGGCCAGCCCAATTTTACGTCGAGCACGGGCACAACGACGCAGACGGGATTGAAGGCACCGTCGGCACTGTTGGTCACGCCTGCTGGAAAACTTCTGATAGCCGATCAAACCAACCAACGCGTTCTGATCTTCAATTCGATTCCGGTGACGAATGGCGCGGCTGCTGATGTCGTCATCGGGCAGACAGACTTCGTCTCGTCCACAGCGGGCACCACGAGTTCGACATTCAACAATCCAGAAGGACTGGCGCTCGCGCCTGATGGTCGATTGCTGGTGGCGGATTTTGCCAACCATCGCGTGCTGATTTTCAGCGGCGTCCCCACCTCGAACGGCGCGGCGGCGGTGAACGTCATCGGACAGACGACGCTGACGTCTGGGGCCGCTGCGCCACCTGCGGCGAACAGTCTGGATGGCCCTTGGGGCCTGGCTGTCTCGCCCTCGGGCCAGCTCGCCATCAGCGACATCAACGACAACCGCGTGCTCATCTTCAATTCGGTGCCGACGACGAACGGCGCATCGGCCGATGTGGCGCTCGGTCAGCCGGACCTGGCGAGCGATGGTGTGTACAATCCCGGCGGCACGCCTTCGGCCACGAACATGAATACGGCGGACCAGTCGGCCTTCTCCGCTGATGGCCGGCTCTGGGTGCCGGGGCGGACCATGCGCCGCGTGATGGTCTTCGGCACGGCGGCTCCGCCCACTGACACGGGTCCGACGGGCGGCGGTCTTGCGGCAGATGCGCGCGCGCCCACGCTCTCCACCACCTGGGCCATTTGCACGCAGGGCATCTATCCCACCTTCGGTGCCGGGCCACTGGGCGGCGGCACTGACTTTGCCTATTTCGGCGAGATCCGCTGCATGGGCTTCGAGACCACGAATCCGAGCTTCACCAGCATGTGGACGCCTTGCGATGGGCGGCTGCTGAGCCGGACGACTTACTCGAATCTTTTCGCCCTTATCGGCACCACGTTTGGCGCAGGCGATGGCTCCACCACGTTTGCCGTGCCAGACTTGCGGGGCCGCATTCCGGTGGGCCAGGACGGAGCCACGCTGCCCATGGGCACCACAGGCGGAACCGAGTCTGTCACGCTGGGAGTGACGAACCTGCCGAGCCACAAGCACACGATCACCGGGGGCGACACGGGCTTGACGGGCGGTGGCCAGGCTTACAACCACCAGCAGCCTTATCTCGTGCTGAACTTCGCCATGCAGAACTCGGGCAGCTTCGGTTCGACGATGACCTGGATTCGGCTCTTCGCCTTCGGCAACACGCCGGACGGATTTTTCCCCTGCACGGGCGGCACGGCCTCCACCGCCTTGTACTCCGCGCTCAATGCACTGATCTTCAATACCTTCGGCGGGGATGGTTTCGCCACCTTCGGCATTCCCGATCTGCGCGGGCGCAGCCCGGTCGGCAAAGGAACGGGACCTTCGATGACACCGCGCACGATCGGTGTGTCGGGCGGCTCCAGCACGCACACGATGACGGAGTCTGAGATGCCTGCGCATCATCACTCGCTCACGTCGGGAAACACGGGTGACACCGGTGGCTCGGCGGCCATCGATCAAATGGATCAGTTTCTGCCGCTCACGCACGGCATCGCGAATGTCGGCATGTTCTTGTTCAGTGATGACAGTCCCGCGCTCGGCGAGATGCGTTGGTATGCGCGGTCGAATGTCCCCGCAGGCTACCTTCAGTGTGATGGCGCATCCCTGTCCACTTCCACCGAGGCATCCCTTTTCTCCGTGCTGAGCAATGTCTTCGGCGGCAACGGCACCTCGAACTTCAATGCGCCGGATTTCCGCGGCCGCTTCGTCGGCGGCACGGGCACTGGGACAGGGCTGGGCACCTACGCGCTCGGCCAATACTCGGGCGCGGAGAGCCTCGTGCTGTCCGCCAACGAGCTTCCTTCACACACACACAGCCTCGTCACGGCACCGGAGATCGATGTCGAGCAGCCGAGCGGCACGCATCTCGTGGATGGCGCGTCGAATCTCGTGTTCGGCGTGGAGAACGTGGGCGTCACAGGCGCAGCGAAGGTCTTCACCATCACGAACACCGGCTCCGCTGATCTCACCGGACTCAACGTCACCGCCGATGGCAGCAATCCGGGTGACTTCATCATCACGCAGCCGCCGGTCACGACCGTGGCGCCGCTGGCTTACACCACCTTCACCGTGGCCTTTGCGCCGACGGCGAATCTCGGACGCAATGCGGTGCTTCACATCGCCAGCAATGACGCGGACGAGAACACCTTCGACATCGGCATCGCCGGCGTGGGCAATGTCGCGCCGACAAACATCACGCTCACGCCCTCGAGCGTGCCGGAGGGCAATGCGGGGAATCTCACCGTCGGCACGCTCGCCGCGACGGACCCCGATGCCTTCAACACGCACACCTTCTATCTCGTGACGGGCACAGGCGATGCGGACAATGGCAGCTTCACCATCAGCGGCTCTGATCTCATCCTGGTGCCGGTGCCCGACTTTGAAACGAAGAGCAGCTACAACATCCGCGTGTCCGCCACGGATCAGTATGGCCTGAGCTTCGAGAAGGCGCTCGTCGTCACGGTGGTGAACAAGAACGAGCAGCCCTCCTTCGTGATGGGGCCGAGTCAGCGCCACCCGCTCGGCACCTCCGGCGCGCAAACGGTGAACGGCTGGGCCACCGCGATCAATGACGGCGACAGCACCGTGACGCAGACGCTCACCTTCCTCGTCTCGAACGACAACAACGGCATGTTCACCACGCAGCCGGCGATCAATGCCACCACCGGCACACTGACCTACACGCTCAACGGCACCAGCGGCACGGCGGTCGTGAGCGTGCAATTGCAGGACGACAACAGCATCAACGGCGACGCGCCGAACACGACGGCGATGCAGACCTTCACCATCATCGTCGATCCGCTGCCCGATTATCAGATCACGCTCGCCGCCGGCGCGCTCACGATCACCGATCTCTCGGGCAACAGCGATTCGACATCGCTGATCGAAAACACGGGCGAAGCCGGCTCTGTGCGCTTCTTCGCACCCGGCCGGACGATCAGCGTGAATGGCGCGCTGAACATCAACAGCCTGACTGCGCCGTTCGTGCTCTCATCACTCACCAGCATCACGATCAATGAAGGAGCGGGAGCGAACACGACGAGCATCCTGTCGCAGATCGCCGCCAGCACGATGAATTTTCCGAGCCTCACCATCAATGGCGGCGCTTCGAATGACGTCGTCAGTTTGAACAACGACATCGTCTTCAATCCCGGCGCGAGCCTCGATTTGAATCTGCAGAACGACGGCGGTGGTGGCGGAGAGGACACGGTGTTCTTCAGCAATTCGTGCGACGTCAGCCTCTCGGGAGCGGGCGCTGCCACGATCAAGTGCAGCAAGAACATCTTGTTCAACCCCGGCAGCACCCTCACCACCGTCGATGGCGATCTCGTGCTGGAGGCCAATCAGCAGGCCGTGCGCACGCCCGGCAGTTTCTACGGTGTCTATTTGCAAGACAATGCGCAGGTCAAGACCACCGGCACCGGACAGGCAACCGTCAAAGGGCGTGGCGGTGACACGGGAGGTGCTCACGGTGTTCTTCTCTCATCCGGCACCGCAATCCAGGGTGGCACCACCGGCACGCTCACCATCGTGGGTGAAGGCTCCGGAACTTCGCCCGCCAACGTGAGCAGCGGCGTGGTGACCTTCACCAACACCACGACCGGCATGAGCATCACCACGCTCGGAGCGAACATCGTCATCACCGGCACCGCCGGCAATGCAACTGGTCTCGGCAGCGCGGGCGTCTTCAATGACGGCTGTCTCATCTCCGCCGGCGGCAGCGGCACCGTGCAGGTGACGGGCAATGGCGGCACGGGCCTGAGCAGCTACGGCGTGTATGTGTGGCAATTCCAGGGCGCGGCGAACGCGCAGATCACTTCCAATGGCGGCAATGTGACCGTGATCGGCAATGGCGGCTCGAGCGCGGCCGGCGTCAATCACGGCGTCGCCATCCAGAGTCCCGGCAAGATCACGGCCGGCGGCAATGGCAGCGTGTCCATCACCGGCACATGCAGCACGCTTGTGACGAGCGGATCAGGCATCGGCGTCACCTCGGGCACCGCCATCTCGGTGCCCGGCACGGGAAACGTCACCATCGATGGCACTGGTGCCTTTGGCGGCAGCGGTGGCAATGCCGGCGTGCTCCTGACTGCCTCCGTCAGCAGCCAAGGGGGGAACATTTCGATCACCGGCCGCGGCAAGGGGCCCGGCAATACGCTCAACTGCAACGGCGTGACCATCGCAGGCACCACCACCACGGGCGCGGGGGCCATCACCATCGACGGCACCGCCGCGGCGAATGACACTGGCTACGGTGTGCGGTGCAATGCGTCGGTGACCACCGCCGGCGGCAGCGTCTCCATCACCGGCATTGGCGGTGGCGGCACGGGCGACCACGCGCGCGGCGTTCTCTTGAGCAGCAACGTGACGGTCTCCGGTCCTGCCGCGGGATCGGCGCTCACCTTGAATGGCACCGGCGGGACCAGCACGGGCGATTATGTCATGGGCGTCGAACTTTTCGACAACACCAAGCTGCTCACCTCCGGCGGCGACATCTCGGTGACGGGTGTGGGAGGTGCCAGTAGCGCCATGCAGTTTGCCAACGGCATCATGATGGCGCTCTCCCCCGTCTCCATTAGTGCTGGAGGCACGGGCAAGATCACTTTCAACGGCACGGGCGGCACCTCCGCGGCGACGAGCACCCACGGCATCGCCATCTTCACCGGCACCATCAGCACGAACAATGGCGACATCGGGATGACTGGCATCGCCGGAGGACAAACGGCATCGCCGGGCAGCGTCGGCATCGTACAGGGTGCCACGGTCACGGCAGGAGGCAGCGGCAATGTCACGTTCACGGCCGACAGCATGGGGCTGGGGGCCGTCTCCGCCGTCGGTGACACCATCAACATCCGCCAGCGCACCGCCGGTACGCCTGTCAATCTCGGCACCACTGACATCCTCGCCGGCACGCCCACGCTCGGACTCTTTAGCAGTGAAGTCACCTCGCTCGCGTGTGCCACGCTGAACATCGGCAATGCATCCACCGGTCCCATCACGGCAACGAGCTTGGTGTCCTTTGGCTCCACCACCGGCGTCGTCAACATCACCAGCGCCGGAGCCATCGACATCAGCGTCGGCCAGCTTTCCTGCCCGACCGGTGCCAACGTCAAGCTCACCGCGGGCGGCGCTGGCGTGATCCCCACGCTGCCATTCTATGACGTGGACACCAATCTCGTCGGCACGCTGAGCTTCGGCTCCGGCACGCAGCTCTCCATCGCCATCAATGGCAACGCTTTCAACTCCGGCTATCAGGTGCTCGACTTGCGTTCGCGCGTCGATCTCACCGGCGTGCCGCTCGTGCTCTCCGGCAGCTATGTCCCGGTGCCTGGCGACACCTTCTTCATCGTCAGAAACGAATCCGCCTTCCCGACCGTCGGCACTTTCAACGGCCTCCCCGGAGGCAGCCTGGTCACCTTCAATGGCGTGCCGCTGGTCCTCAGCTACGTCGGCGGCACGGGCAATGACGTCACGCTCACACCGCTCCAGGAGAATGTGAACGTCGGCGGCGCGTATGTCGCGAACGTGCCCGACTTTGGCTTCCCCACCTTCGTGCCCGGCACGCTCACCGCCACGACCGTCGTCTCCGGCGCGGTGAGTTACGGCGATCTCGATGCCGTCCTGCTCACGCTTCCGGCCGGCAAGACCGTCACCGCCGCCAGCGCCGTGCTCACCGGCGTCACGGGTGCCACCGGCGGAGCCACGAACTCGCCCGGCATCATCGAGTTCCGCGACGCAGGCGGCACGGTGTTGCTCAGCAGCACGAACTTCACGGCCGATGGCACCATCGCCTCGCTCAACCTGCCCGTGAGTCCCATCACCGGCGGCTTCCGCGTCGCCATGGTTTCTCCTGTCAGCACCAGCCCCACCGCCGGCAGCGCGACCTATGTGATCACGCTCACCATCGGCAATGTGACGGGCGGTGCCGCGCCGGCTCCGGTCACTTCGGCCATCGGCGATGTCGTCACCGGCAATGCAGCGCCAGACGCAGCCGGCACCGGCAACGTGGGCACCTTTGATGTCCTCAAACGCGGCGGCTTCCTCGCCGAGAACGGCAACCTCGTCTTCCCCGGCACGCTCCTCATCGGCAGCGGCACGCCGCCCGTCACGCTCAGCCCGAACACCTTCATGGGCCTCTGGAAGAACACCGGCTCCGGCTCGCAGCTCCTCGCCCGCAGCGGCAATGACGCGATCGAAACCGGCGCGCCCGCAGCGAAGTGGGACGTGCTTCCACAGACGCCGGCCATCAACGACAGCGGCGAGGTCACCTTCCTCGCCTCGCTCGTCGTCAGCGGCACCAGCTCACCTGCCACTACCGTCGATAATGACACCGGCCTCTGGAGCGAGTTGGGCGGCACTGGACTCGGCCTCCTCATCCGCGAAGGCGATCCCATTCCACCCGTCAGTCCCATTCAGATCGGCGCCTTCGCCAGCGGCGCATACGCCACCGCACACACCGGTGCCACCACCGGCGAGGCGGCCTTCGCCGTGACGATGAAAAACGGCAGCACCGACACCGCCATCCTGCGCGCCAGCATCAACGGCGCGAGCACCGCCGTCGGCATCGTCGCCCGCCAGAACACCGCCATGCCCGGCGTGGCGGGCGAGTCGTTCGGCAATCTCGCCGGTGCCTACACCGACTCCATGCGCATGGACGCCACCGGCAACCTTTGCTTCGTCGCCCTCTCCGTCAGCGGCCGCGAGAGCATTTGGTACCAACCCGTCACCGGCGGCGCACCGGTGAAGGCATTCATCGCCGGCACCGCCGCCACGGGTGATACGGCACCCGGCACCGGCGGAGCGACCTTCAAGAACATCAAGTCACCCTCCATCGGCAGCGCCGGCACCATCAGCTTCCGAGGCTTCCTCAACAACAACGGCGACAACACGCTGGGCAAGAAAGGCGACGGCATCTGGCGCGGTACCACTGCCGGCGGCTTCGCGTGCATCCTGCGCGCCGGTGATGACAACACCGCCCGCCCCGGCCTCGGCCTGCCCGCCGGAGCGCTCGTCGGCAACGTCTGGCACAGTTGGCTGACAAACGCGAATCACGGCGCATGGAAGGCTTGGCTCGATGTGAACGGCAACGGCACCAGCTCCACCGCCGATGGCGACGTGAACGCCATCTACACCGACCTCAGCGGCACGATGACCCTCGCGCTCAAAGTCGGCGACGCCGCACCCGGCATCGCCAGCGCGACGTTCTCCGGCTTCGATCTTCCAGTCGTCGGCGGCACCGAGCAAATGGCCTTCCTCGGCACGGTGACCGGCGGCGGCACAACGAGCGCGAACAACAAAGGCGTGTGGCGCAGCGCAGCCAATGGCGGAGCGCTCACCCTCGTCCTGCGCACTGGCGACACGATGAGCACCACGCAAGGCGTGAAGACCATCTCCAACGTCGATTTCCCCGGCAGCGGCACCACCGACCGCCGTTGGGAGCAGCCCGTGATGGACTCGACGGGCCGCCTGCTCGTGCTGGTCACCTTCATCGGCGGCGCGACCACGGAAGTTATCGTGCCATGACCTCGTATTGCGACCATTCCTCCTTGGCGGCATTCCGACGGCTGTACTCCAGGCGACACTGGCCGGGAATGCGAAGCTGGTGCCGGCGGCTGATAGGAGCCGCAGACATGAATCACGCCTCAATATCCCTGAAAAAGATGTCACCCTGTCATTCGATTCACCCGTGAAAATCTGCCAACAACTCCTCAAATCCATCATCATCATGAACCCACATCGCTCTCGCCGTCTCGGCACCGCGCTTTCGCTGCTCGTCCTTGTCTCAAGTGCAAGCGGCCAGCCCTTCACCAACAACATGGACGCCGCCCTCGTCGTCGGGCAGCCAAATTTCACCGCCCAAAACACCACCCGCGATCAATCGACGACCGTCGCTGCGACTGGCTGCGCGGTAAGTGCGACTGGCAAGCTGGCCGTCGTCGATCTATCCATTGGCCGGATAATGCTCTGGAACGCAATTCCGACGGCAAATGGTGCGCCCGCCAATGTGGTAGTAGGCAAGTCTAGTTTTACCGACACGACGACCGGCACGTCAGCCAGCGTGATGATGAGGGGCTATGATGTGGCCTTTTCACCAGATGGCTCGAAGCTCATAGCCAGCGACACGCTCAACAACCGGGTGCTCATCTGGAACACGGTGCCCACTGTCAACGGCGCCGGTGCGAGTGTGGTGATCGGACAGACGGATTTTGTGACCGCCACGGCCGGAGCGACGGCTGCCAAGCTGGACACACCCACGGGTGTTTTTGTCACGTCTGGCGGCAAGCTGATCATCGGTGACAGGGGAAATAACCGGCTGTTGGTTTTCAATTCAATTCCAACCACCAATGGAGCGGCGGCGGATGTTGTCATTGGCCAACCTGACATGACGACCAAGACGTTTGGCAATACGGCAAACAAGATGAACGCTCCTGCCCGTTGCACGTTGAGCAGTGATGGGAAACTTCTGGTAGCGGACGAGATCAATCATCGTGTCCTGATCTTCAATACCGTCCCGACCACAAACGGAGCCTCTGCGGATGTGGTGATCGGCCAGACAGGCTTTGGCAGTTCCACCTTCGGCACCAGCGCAACGAAGTTTGCGAACCCGGCTGGTGTCAGCGTGTCACCCACCGGACAGTTGGCTGTGAGTGACTTCAACAACAACCGGGTGCTGATTTACAATACCGTTCCCACCGCACATGGCGCGACGGCGGACTTTGTGCTCGGTCAGCCAGATTTCACATCCAGCGCCGCCTTCAATGGTGGTGTCTCCGCCCACTCGATGGCTTCGTTGCAATCAGTGCTGTTCATTCCGGATGGACGCCTGCTGGTGGCTGGCAATGTCATGCATCGCCTGATGATCTTTGGCGCGCCCACCACGCCTGGACCTGTCGCCTCGAGTTTCGGCGGTGGTGCGGTGACTGCGGCCAATTCACCGGATGCCGCCGGTGCGGACAGCGGTACGAAGTTTGATGTGCTCAAGCGCGGCGGCTATATCGCGCAGAATGGCAACATCATCTTTCCCGGCTTTCTTCTCGTCGGCACCGGTGGTGTGACGCTCAGTCCAAACAACTACATGGGCCTCTGGAAGCACAATGGCACCAGCCTCAATCTGCTGGCCCGCAGCGGCAACGATGCCGCCGAAACCGGCACCACGGCGGCGAAGTGGGACGTGCTGCCGCTGACACCGGCCATCAACGACAGCGGCGAGGTCACATTCCTTGCCTCGCTCGTCGTCAGCGGCGCGAGCACGCCGGCCACGACCGTGGACAATGACACCGGCCTGTGGAGCGAGCTGGGTGCCACGGGCCTCGGGATTCTCATGCGCGAGGGTGACACCATCCCGCCCGTTAGTCCGTTGCAGATCGGTGCTTTTGCCTCCGGGTGCTTTGCCACAGCGCACACCGGTGCCTCGACGGGTGAAGCGGCTTTTGCGGTGACGATGAAAAACGGCAGCACCGACACCGCCATCCTGCGTGCCAGCATCAACGGCCCGACGGTCACGACCGTCGGCGTCGTCGCCCGTGAAAACACAGCGATGCCTGGCGTGGCGGGCGAGCTGTTCGGCAATCTCGCCGGCAGCTACACTGACTCCCTGCGCATGGACCCCACCGGCAATCTTTGCTTTGTGGCCCTCTCGGCTTCCAATCGCGAGAGCATCTGGTATCAGCCGGCAAGTCCGGCGGGCAGCCCGGCGGCGAAGGCCTTCATCGCCGGCACAGCGGCCACCGGCGACACTGCACCTGGCACCGGCGGCGCGACCTTCAAGAACATCAAGTCACCGGCCATCGGCAGCGGCGGCACCATCAGCTTCCGCGGCTTCCTCAACAACAACGGCGACAACGCCGGCGGCGCGAAGAACGACGGCATCTGGCGTGGCACGGTGGGCGGCGGCTTCACCTGCATCTTGCGCCGCGGCGACAGTGCGCTGCCGGGCATGGCCATCGGCTCAAAGGTAGGCAATCTCTGGGGCGGCTGGCTCAACCGCCTCAACCACGGCGCCTGGAAAGGCTGGGAGGACACGGCGGGCGATGGTGTCAGCCCTTTCCCCGCCGACACCTATGCCATCTACACCGACGTCGGCGGCACGATGCGCGCGCTCGTCCGTGTCGGAGATCCTGCGCCAGGAGCCGGCGGTGCCACGCTGGCCAGCGTGGATCATCCCGTGGTCAGCGGCAATGCACCCGGCACCGAGCATGTGGCCTTCCTGGGCACCCTCAGCGGTGCCGGTGTGACGGCGGGCACCAATGACAAGGCGCTGTGGCGCAGCCTGAACGGCGCAGCCCCCACGCTGGTGCTCCGCACTGGCAGCACGATGGCTACTTCGCAGGGGCCGAAGACCATCTTCAAGTTCGACCTGCCCGCCTCGAACACCAACGAACGCCGCTGGGAGCAGCCTGTGATGGATGCCACGGGCCGCATCCTCGTGTTGGTGACCTTCACCGACAACGCCACCAGCGAGGCGCTCATCCCTTGACGAGACCGCCCCCCTCGTCGGCGTGATACCTCCCGCCGGGTGTGCCGCCGTCGCGCAACCGGTGCGTTGGATTTTGATTCCGTGGGTTCATCCGCACGGTGGTTCACCCGGTCGTCTTCCGGGCAATTTCAACTCCAAGCGAGTGTCACCCGCTGGCCGTGCTCGGCGTGATCGGGATTCAGGCTGCGGAGTTCGAGATCCATGCCGTCATCGCGCACGATGGCGCGCACCCAGCCGCTGGGGCGCTCCTTGTTGAAGACATAAGCCACGGGCGGGAGGTTCACGCGGTGGAGGCCGCTCTTGGCACCGTTGATCACCTGCCAATTGTGCGTGTGGCCGTAAAAGAGCGCCTTCACCTTCTTGTGGCCTTCGATGACGGAGACGAGCGCGTCGCTGTCGAGCAAACCGGTTTTCTTGCCGCCCTCGGGCACGGGGACCTGAGGATTGTGATGCACCATCACCACCGTCGGCTTGTCACCGAGACTGGCGAGCGTGCGGTCGATCCAGGCGAGCTGCGCCTCGCCGAGCAGGCCGGGCGTGCCGTTGATCTTGTCCAGCGAATCGAGCAGCACCCAGTGAATGCGCGCACTGGAGACGACGGACACCTGCTTCTGCGCGACGGGCTTCTTCTCCTCGGCGAGCGACAGGTCGAGGCTCGTGCAGTTCGACATGAAAGTTTCGCGGTTGTCGTGATTGCCGAGCGTAAGGTGCACGGGCAGGCCCGCATCACGCAGCGGCTGCATGAGGGAGACGAAGGTGCTGTAGTCACCCGCCTGGCCGTCGAGATAGGCAAGATCGCCGTTCACCATGACGCCGAAGGGTTTTTCCTTCTCCTTGAGTGCCTGCGCCACGCAGCGCTTCAAATTGTCCCCCATGCACGCGCCGCGGGCTTCGAGCGCCACGTTCTCGGCGATGTGCGTGTCGGAGAAGAGAATCCATGTTTCGCCGTCACCGGCGGCGCGCATGGAGTCCGCGCAGGCAAAACCCACGCCCGCCGTGGCGCAGCGTTTCAGCCAGTCGCGACGTGAGAGATGGCGGGCAGGCGGAAGGTGAATGGGCATGGCAGGAGACGGGCGGGTATGTTCGAGTGCAGGAGATTGAACGGCGCTCATGGCGCGTAGTGATCAAGGCGGCGGCTTCAAAGGCTAAAAAGTGCCGGCGAATGGCAAGCGAATCACTGCCGGGACCGGTCCGGTTCGGAGGAAGGGCACAACAACGGCGGCTCACGTCCCGAAGTACCGGTCTCCGGCGTCGCCAAGTCCTGGCACGATGTAGCAGCGCTCATTGAGGCCCGCGTCGATGGCCGAGGTGAAGACCGGCACATCAGGATGCGCGGCCTTGAAGGCGGCGATGCCCTCCGGTGCGCTGACGACGCAGACAAGGCGCAACCGGTTGGCACCCGCGGCTTTCAATTGCCGCGCCGCCTCCACGGCGCTGCCACCCGTGGCGAGCATGGGATCGAGCAGGAAGACCTCCGCCTCCGCCAGCGTCGAGGGCAGCTTTGCGTAGTATGACTCCGGCAGCGCGGTCTCTTCATTCCGGCAGATGCCGATGTGAGCGACGATCATGTCGGGCACGAGCGGCAGGATGCCATCCACCAGCCCGAGACCCGCGCGAAGAATGGGCGAGAGCACCACCTTGCGGCGGATGCGATGTCCCTGCGTGGTCGTGAGCGGCGTTTTCACCTCGATCGTCTCAAGTTCCAAATCCTTCGCCGCCTCCGCAAAGAGCAGTCCGGCCAGCCTGCTCAGGTGCCAGCGGAACTTCTCCGTCGCCGTGCGCTCGTCGCGCATGGCCGTGAGGTGGACTTTCGCGAGGGAGTGGTCGAGGACGTGGACGGGCATGGGGAAAAGAGGAATGACGAATGCAGAATGACGAATTCGCCCGGGGGTTACAAGCCTGATTGCAGTCTCATCGCATCAGGCCAGCCCACGACTCAAATCATCCGTCATTCGTCATTCACGCCATTCACGCCATTCACGCCACCGGCGTGACCGCCCATCCGTCACGATAGTGCTTCGTGAGGAATTTCTCGGCTTCCGGCAAATTCGGAATCTTCATGTTCGCGGCATCCCATTCCAGCGTCCTGCCCTTCTCGGCGAGCCGGCCGGTGACGGGATCGAGGTCGGGCGTGGCAAAACGTGTGGCGACGTTGCCAAGCTGCACCGTCTCGGCGAGCGGGCCGGCGTAGTGGAAGCCGTCGCTCGTCTTTTGATTGGCGAAGATGCCGTCCACCCAGCGGTGGCGGTGATTGAGACCCTCCTCTTTCGGGTACTTGAAGTCCTTGAACTTCTCCAGCGGATACAGCCGCGGTCCGCCGACGTGCGCGAGCACCATGTTGCCCTGCTCGCCGATGAAGAGCGAGCCGCTGTTCGGCAGTTCCAGCTCCGGCGGCATATGTGCAAGCTTGCGATCCGGCTTCAATCCGCCGTCCATCCACGTCACCTCGATTTCGCCCGCGGTGTACTTCGTGCCGGGGAAGACATACTTGATGGTCTCGTTCACCGGCCAGACGTGCTGGTTGATGCCGCTGTTCTTCACCGTGAGCGATGTAGGCGCGGTCAGCTCGAGCGCGGTGAATACAGGATCGAGAATGTGGCAGCCGAAGTCGCCGAGGCCGCCCGATCCGAAGTCCTGCCAGTCACGCCAGCAGAAGGGGCAATAGACCGGCGCGTAGTCGCGCATCGGGGCGACGCCGACCCACAGATTCCAGTCGAGCGTCGCCGGCGGCGCGGCTTTCATTTTCGGCGGCTCCAGCAGGCGCGTGCGCTCGTTGCCCGTCACGCCGACCCACGAGTACACTTTCTTCACCTTGCCGATTGCGCCTTCTTTGATCAGCCGCGTGCCGAGGCGGTACTCGATGGCCGAGTGAATCTGATTGCCCATCTGCGTGATGAGTCCACTTTTCTCCGCCTTCAGCCGAAGCTGGCGCGATTCCCACACCGTGTGCGTCAGCGGCTTCTGCAAATAGACGTGCTTGCCCGCGTTCATGCAGTCCATCGCCGCCTTCGCGTGCATGTGGTCGGGGATGCCGATGTTTACCGCGTCGATCTTGTCGCCGAGCTTCGCGAGCATCTCGCGGTAATCCTGAAAGCGGCCCGTGCCCGGGAACTCCTTGTCCGGTCCGGCGAAGTGCGACGTGTCCACGTCGCAAAAGGCGACGTACTTCACTTTCGGATGATCGCTCGTACTCTTCACATCGCTCCAAGCCATCCCGCTCGCGCCGATGCTCGCGATTTGGAGCATCGAGTTTGGATTCACCGCGCGGAGGATGGCGGGGAAACCGGTGACGGCTGCGGAGACGGAGGCGTTCTTCAAAAAGGCGCGGCGTGTGGTGGTCATGGAGTGGTTGGAGTTGAAGTGAATGAGCGAGGGATACGGGCACGAAAGCGGTGATGTTTCCCTTGTGTGGCAATCCTCACCGCGGATATCCCAGCTCCTCCGCCACCAATGTCCTCACACGCCCCGTGCTCTGGAAGGTCGCGAGGCCGAAGGGTGCGCAGTTCTCGATGTAGCCGGGGCGCAGGCTGATGACTCGGGCTTTGATGGAGGTGTTGATGACGAGGCGGTCGTCGATCCATGCTTTGATCTCGTCTTCGCGGACTTCGAGCTTGAGGCGGTACCATTTGCCGTTCTCGAACTTTTGCTCGCTGCGCGTGGAATTGTTCGAGGCGTCCTCGCCGTCGATGCTGGAAATGCCGACGAGTCCGCCACCCCAGCCGCCGACGACGAGAGTGGCGCAGGTGTCGATGCGGCGGACGGGAAAGGTGATCGCGGCGAAAAAGTCGGCGCCTTCAACGCGCATGGCTTCGCAGGTGATTGTGTAGTCGCGCAATGGTAGCCCGCCTGACTGCCAGTTGTCGTAGCTCAGGCCGGTCATCGGTCCGCCGGCTTCCATGAATGCCTCGCCGTCGCGCACCTCGGCCTTGCCAGCGTCGGGCATGGCGGCGGATTTCCAGTGCGTGGCCTCGGTGGCGGAAAGGAGGTCCCACTTTTTCAGTGTGCGCGTCTCATGCGGCGGCGGTTTGCAGGCTGCGGTCAGCAGAGTGGTGAGAATGAGACAGATGGGACGGATGTGACTCATGAGCCTCATGCCTTTATCCCGCCGAGCGCACAGATGCGCTGCCAGTGCTTCTCATCCACGGGCGTGATCGAGAGGCGGTTGCCGCGACGGAGGACAAGCATGTCCGCGAGCTTCGGGTCGGCGCGCAGCATGTCGAGGGTGACGAAGGTATTGAAGTCCGTCTCCCACTTCACGTCCACCAGCAGCCAGCGCGGTTCTTCACGCTTGCTGCCCGCATCGAAGTACTCCGATGATGGATCGAATTGAGCGGGATCCGGCCGCGCCTCGCTCGCGATCTTCACCAAGCCCGCGATGCCGGGCACCTCGCAACTCGAGTGATAGAAGAATCCGAGGTCGCCGACGCGCATCTGGTCACGCATCATGTTGCGCACCTGGTAGTTCCGCACGCCGTTCCACGGCTCCGTTTTCTTCGGGCGCTTCTTGAGATCGTCAAAAGAGAAGACGTCGGGTTCGGATTTGAGGATCCAGTGGTTCATGGAACCACGGGATACACGGAACACACGGAAAGGAAAACCAAACTTCTGGTTCCGTGTATTCCGTTGGTTCCGTGGTCAAACTCAAATCGTAATTCTGCGGTTCCGCGCCGGGATCGGCCAGCGCTCCGCCACCTTGCCGCCATCGATGACCACCGCCTCACCGTGGAGCGCGACGGTGGGGCAGACGTGGAGGGGAATGCCGTGCAGCGACTGGCCGATGAGAAAGCGCTCGGGCTGCTCGACTTCGAGCACGAGATGTTCCTCGCTTTGCATCAGTGCCTTCGCTTCGGGCAGTTCCTCGAAGCGCACGCGCGGATGCGGATTCTCGGCGGCGACGGACTTGTGGCCGAGATCGAGCGTGAGGCGGTTCGTGCCCGGCTTGCTGATCACACGGGCGAGCAGCACGGCGGCCGGCAGGAAGGGCATGTCCGCACAGCGGTCACCGTAGCCAAAATCCCACAGCACCGTGGTGCCGGGGCTGCACACGCGGTCGTCACACTTCGCGTGAAATGGGAACGTCGGCGAGCCGCCGGCGACGAGTTCTTTGACGATGATGCCGTTGCTTTGCAGCTCTTTGCGAAAGGCGAGAACCGGCGCAAACGCTTCCTCACAGCGTTTGCGGCGCACTTCGACATCCTTGTCGTGGATGTGGCCGTCGTAGGCATGCAGGCCGGCAAATTGCAGGCGCGGCGTGTCTTTGATCGACTTCGCGAGAAACATCGCCTGCTCGCCCGGCACGATGCCGGTGCGCGCCATGCCGCAGTCGAGTTCGAGATACACACCGAGCGTGACGCGGTTCTGCTGTGCCGCCGCGGCGATGAAACGGATCGTTTCCTCGTCATCGGCGATGGTCGAGAAAGTCGTGCCCGGGTATTTGACCGCCAGTTCGGCAAGGCGGTGTGCATTGATGCCCACGCAGGGCATGGCCAGCAGCACGTCCGGAGCTCCGGCCTGAGCGCACATTTCCGTCTCGGCGATGGTGGCGGCTTTGTACTTGGTGATGCCGAGTTCGATCTGGCGTTTGATCAGCGGGCCGAGCTTGTGCGTCTTCACATGCGGGCGCAGGCGCTGCGGGCCGCCGGCGATGTCGAGCATCAGCTTCAGATTGTGCTCGATGCGCTCGCGATACAGCAACAGCGCGGGCGACGCGATCTGTTCTTCGTCTTCGATGTGGTACCAGGCGTGTGTGGAGTCAGGGGCGGACATGGGGGCGGCATGATGAGTGCGACGGGGGCGAATGCAAAAGGCAAAATGCGCCGGGAGGAGCGGCACGGTGCTCAACCCTTCGTGATGCATTCGTCTAGGTTCAGGATCGCGCTGGCGACGTCGTACCACGCATCGGCCTCCTTCTTCGTGGCGGCGAGCTGCCGTTCGAAGAGGCGCTCGAGCACGGCGGTCTCGGCCGCCGTTGGCGCGCGCGCGAGGGCGATGCGGAAGGCGGCGGCGATCCTCTCCGGCACCGGTTTGACCGGCAGCGTGCTGATGCGCCGGGCGAAGGCGCGGGTGGCCTCGACATAGACTGGGTCGTTCAGGAGCGTGAGGGCCTGGAGCGGCGTGTTGGAGCGCGAACGCTTCACCACGCACGACATGCGCTGGGATGCGTCGAAATTCATGAAACTCGGATAGGGCGAGCCGCGCTTCAGCACCACATAGATGCCGCGTCGGTACTGCGCCTCGCCGGGACTGACCTCGTATTTGTAATCCTGCCCGCCGACCTTTTTCCACAGGCCGTCAGGCTGCGGCGGACGGATGGACGGGCCGCCTTTCGCGAGGGAGAGCAGCCCTGCGATGGAGAGGGCATTGTCGCGGATCATCTCGGCATCCATGCGGAAGCGCGGGCCGCGCCAGAGGAGTGAATTGGCCGGGTCAACCAAGGAGCCGGACGGAGACCGCGGCGCGGCGCGATCAGCAGTCGGATCAGACGCACTGGCCGCCGGGAACTGGACACTGCTCTGCCGATAGGCCGCGGACATCACGATTTCCTTCAGAATGCGCTTCATGCTCCAGCCGCGCTCCATCAGCTCGACGGCCAGCCAGTCGAGCAGCTCGGGATGCGTGGGCGGCTCGCCTTTCACGCCAAAATCCTCGATGGTGCTGACGATGCCACGGCCAAAAATCTCAGCCCACCAGCGGTTCACCGTGACGCGGGCGGTCAGCGGATTCTCCCGGCTCACGAGCCACTGCGCGAGGGCGATGCGGTCCGGAGCGCCCGCTGCCTTCACGTCGATGACTGCGGGTGTGCCGGGTGCCACCTTCTCACCCGGCTGTGTGTACTCGCCGCGCTTCAAGACGGCGGTCATCCGCGGCGAGGCGAGTTCGCGCATGACTTCGGAGGTGAGCGGCTTGAGAGCCGCCATCTGCTTTTGCAGGGCGCTCTGCTGGCGCTGTAGCTTGGCAAGCTGCGGATCGGCGGACAACACGGGAGCTGCCGGAGTTTCATCCGAGTTCCCAGCACGCTTCTTCCGTTTTGCCGGCGTGGCGGCCGGTGCCTTGGCGGCGACCTGCGGAGGCGGCGCAAATGACGAGAGATCCGAAGACAGCGCGGAGATGCGCAGGCAGCCGATGGTGAGTCCCTTCCCGAAGTGCTGGGGCATCACGATGGAGATTTTCGAACCTGCGGGCGCATCCAGCGGTGAGGGCAGCACGAAGACGGCCCAGTGAGACTGGTGAAACTGCTGGCCGATGGCCCACGCTTTGCGCCCCTTTCCCTGAGCGGTGACGAGCTGGTTTACGTCGAAGCCGTTCTGCGAGTAGCTCGCCACCGCGCGCGCAAACTTCAAGGGCTGCGCGTCCTTGACGCCGGAGGCGGACAGCGTGACATCAAAGCCATCGAGCACAAAGTTCGGCCTCGCGGCTCCACCGCGACCAGGGCCATCACCGCCGAGCGAAGGATGCGACAGGGCTTCGAGCCTCAGGCCGGTGATGCGTCCCGGCGGAAGCACCGCCTCAAACGTGTAGGTATCGACATCGGGCGCATCGCCTTTGAGCAGGATGCTCTTGTCATCGAGCTGCTCGAACTCCGAGCCGCTCTCGGTGAGAAATGAAACGGGAACGAGCGGCACGGCGGCGGGATCGGACGACGAGGCGGCTGCAGCCGTCGCAGCAGCAGCAGCACCGCCGGCCGGTTTGGTCTTCGCGAGATCGGCTTCGCGAGCCTTGATCTGAGCGCCGAGCGCGGCGATCTGCGTGGTGAGCCTGGCGCGCTCCGCGTCACGGGCTGCATCCTTGATGGTGAAGGGTGATCCGTTGAAGGCGATGGAACCCGGCACGTTGGGATTCGAGCGCTCGGCTTCTTTCTCGGTGTTGTTGAAGTAGGCCAGCAGGCTGTAGTAGTCCCGCATCGTGAAGGGGTCGTACTTGTGATTGTGGCACTGGCAGCACTCGAGTGTCGTGCCCAGCCACACGGCTCCGGTGGTGTTCACGCGGTCGATTACCTGGTTCATGCGGCTTTCCTCCGGTTCGGTGCCGGCCTCGACATTCGTGGGTGTGCAGCGGTGAAAGCCGGTGGCTATGACCTGCTCGGGCGTGGCGCCGGGAAGGAGATCACCGGCGACCTGTTCGATCGTGAAGCGGTCAAAGGGCACGTCCGCGTTCAAGGCATTCACCACCCAGTCACGGAAGGCCCAGACGTCGCGCAAGTCATCGCGCTGAAATCCGTGGGAGTCCGCGTAGCGCGCGAGGTCCAGCCAGTGCCGCGCCCATTTCACGCCGAACTCGGGGCTTTCCAGAAATGAGTCCACCAATGCTTCGTAGGCTTTGTCAGAATTGGCGGATGTGTCGGACATCCCGGCGAACCGCCGGACGGTCTCCAGCGCTGGCGGCAGCCCGGTGAGATCGAGCGAAAGCCTCCTCGCGAGCACGGCGGCGTCGGCCTGCGGTGATGGCGTGATGCCTTCCTTCTCCAGGCGGGCGAGGATGAAGCGGTCGATTTCGTTCTTCGGCCATTTCTTGTCCTTCACCCCGGGCAGGGCAGGGCGCTTCGGCGGGAGGTAGGCCCAGTGCTTCTGCGCCTCCACATTGTCCGGCCACATGGCACCGGCGGCGATCCATGAGCGGATGCTCTCGATTTCAGCCGGCTTGAGGGCATCGCCGCGCTTCGGCATCGCGTCCTTGTCACCGCGGGGCAGCGAGATGCGTCGGATAAGATCACTGGCATCAGGCTTCCCCGGAGCGATCACGCCGGCCTTCTTGAGAGTTCCGGCCTTCGAGTCGAGGCGCAGATCGCCCTTCTGCTTCTCCGAGCCATGGCACTCGAAACAAGAACGCCGCAGCACGGGAAGCACATCCCTGCCAAAATCAAAAGCTGAGACGGGCAACACCGTCACAGCGGACACCACCAATATGCAGGGCAAGCCGTTCATCGCCGCAGAGGAACGATCACGCGGCGGATCGACTTTCAGCACGGCTCATGTACCGAATTCGATGGCTCTTGCCTCCTGCTTTTGCTTCGCCGCATCACCGGTCGCTTTGCCGTTGGCTTTCTCAGCGGGCTTGATCGTCTCCTCGGGCTTCTTCTCCACAGCCGGTTTCTCTGCCGGTTTTTCGGCGGGCTTGTCCGGCGGACGCCGAAATCCCGGCGTGCCGGACGTGCCTGGCGTACCGCGACGGCCAGCGCCCATGCCTTTCTCGATGCGCTCGTTCAGCCGCGCCACTTCGCCCTCCTCCAGTTTGCCGTTGCCGTTTTGATCCAGTTTTTTCATCATCTCACCCGGTGCCCTGGCCATCATCTTCTCCAGCTCGGGAATCTCGTCGGGGTCGATGCGGTGGTTGCCGTTCTTGTCCACGCGCTTGAGTCCCTCCGCGGCACGCGCCAAGCGTCCGGGCGCTCCTGGCCGGGTGGCCGGTGCCGTGGCGGCGGTGATCTCGCCCTGTTCGATCTCGCCATTGGCATTCTTGTCGAGCTTCTTCAATTCGGCGAAGGCCTTCTGCACGGCGGCCGCCTCGTCCGCGTCGATCTGATGATTCCCGTTCTTGTCGAAGGACTTCAGCAACTCGGACAGATCGGCAGCCGGAGGCAGTGCGGGCCGTCGGGCGGGTCCTTTGTTTTGCGGAGCCGCCTGCACCAATGCGGGCAGGCTGAGAATGGTGAGCAGGGTGGGAATCGACGCAGGTTTCATGGTGGTTGAGCAAACTCGGTTCACTTGAATTCTGTCACCCGCACCGGATTTGACACTGCGTGCAGGCAAGCGAAGCGAACGGGACCATCCTGCCAGCCGGACTTCGTCCGGAGAGGATGGCAGACAAGGCACTGCGACGGGACAACGATATCCGTCCGGGATCCACTGGGGCACCCGCACAGTTGGTGCCGCCCGGCCTAACGGCTCTGCGGCATCATGCCGCCGAAGCGCGAGGAGCCTTCCCATTTGGCGGGACGGTTCCAACCGAGATTGCTGTACTCGTCCGTCCCGGGCGGAGGCTGCGCCTGCTTCTTCTTCGGCTCGTCCGAAGTGCATGACGCCAGCGATGCGGCGATCAGGGCGATGAAGATGACACGATTCATAATACAAAGCAAAAAAGCCCGCTGATACCGGCAGCACGGATGCGGGAAGGTTTTCCGCGCAGCACTACTGGACGAGGTTCTCCAGGATAACGCGGTCACCTGGCAGCGGCACCATGCCGGGCACGAGGGAGTCGGTGAGGATGTTGGCCACCGTGCGGTTGCCATCCACGGAGATGATGTTGAGCTTGCCCACGGTCTTCGTGCCGCGGGTGACGAGCAGCTTTGTCTCCTCGGTGATGCCGATGCCCTTGCCGGCATCTATCACGACGAAGCCCCAGTCGTTGTTTACAGCGACCACCCGGGCGGTGAGGCCGTTGCGGTCAAAGGCTTTCTTGCGGTCTTCGATCTTGCGCACGATGTCGTCCTTCTCCTTCTCGGCCGCGGCGATCTTGGTCTGCTCGGCCTCGACTTCTTTTTTCTTGGCTTCGGCGGCGGCGGTGAGTTCACCGATGCTCTGCTTCATCTTGTTGAGGTCCTCAGCCAGGGTCTCGGGCTTCACATCAGCCGGCAGCTTCGCGAGCTGGGCTTTGAGTTCCTCGAGCTTCTTGGTCTTCGCGTCTGTTTCCTCGGCTGTGCGCTTCGAGTCGCTGTCGATCTGGGAAATCTTCACCGTGTGTGCTTTCAAGCGCTCGGACTCGGCGTCGCTCTCGGTCTGCACGCCCTTGATGTCGCCCTTCAGTTTGGCGATGTCGGCCACCAACTGGTTCACGCCGCCGAGTTCACTCTTGATGAGGCGGTGTGTTGAAGCTTTGGCCAGGCGCGTCTCAACGAAGGCACGATTGTTTTGGTAGGCGAAAAAGGATGCCACGGCCATCACGACCGCACTGAGGATGAAGAGGACCTTTGTCATGGGATGTCAGTAGGAAAGCGTGGTGGAAAAACGAAGGAAGCGCGTCCGGCACTGATTACTTTTTCTCGAAAGGATCTGCGCCGCCTGCGGGCGGTGCGCCGGCACCCGGTTTGGCGGGAGCGCCGCCGAATGGGTCGGCGGTGGAGGGGTTTTCCTTCGTGCCTGCTCCACCTGCGGCAGGTGCCGGTGCTGCGGGCGCGGCACCAAAAGGATCACTCGCGGCGGGCGCGGCAGGAGCGGCTCCAGCCGGCATCGCACCGCCAGCGGCGAAAGGATCGCCCCCCATGGCAGCGGCAGGTGCAGGCGCGGCGGGCGTTTGCGGCGCAGCAGCTGCGCCGGCGGCCGGCGGAGGTGCCGGAGCAGTAGTCGTGGGTGCGGCTGCCACCGGGGCGGCCTTCACCAAATCACCCGCACGAAGGCGCTCGCCTTTAGCCACGCTGCCGGGGATCACATCAGCCACGGCGATCCGTTGCTCGACATTTCTCACCTTGAGCTTGGCGATCACATCCTTGCCGCGATGCACCTCGAGATCGGCATTGGCAAAGACACCGCCGGCGTTGCCCTTGTTGAGAACGACAAATCCCCATTCGCCAAAGACCGATGCCAGGCTGGCGGTGAACTCCGGATCAACGATGCCTTTGCGGGCACGGGCTTCCTGATCACGGAACTTCGTGATGGCACCCTGAAGATTGGCGAGAGACTCCTTCTTCGCCGCCAGACGCTGTGTCTCGCTCGCCACTTCGCCGTCCTTGGACTCCTTTTCCTTCTTCAGGCGTTCCACGTCCGCCAGAAGCTTCTCGACGTTGCCGAGTTCATCGATCTTTTTCTGAATCGTGTCCACCTGCTGCGTCACCTGCGTCAGCGTGTTCTTCGCAAGTTGCAGCGCGGCGTCCTTTTCCTGCGACTCGGCGGCCGCCTTGGTCACCTTCTGCTTCGTGACCTCGAGTTCCTTTTTCAGGGTTTCGACCTGGGCTGTCGTTTTCTTCTGCGCCTCCTCACCCTGCTGCTTGCGGGCCAGCAGCGTCGCGTGGTCCTTTTCGGCGCGTTCCGCCAGCATCTTCTCCGATTTCAGCGCCTTGCTGTTGGTGATCGCAAAATACACCGATACCGCGAGCAGCGCGGCGGTGACTCCAGACAAAAGTTTCCAGACCATAATTCGTTTTTTTTCGAGAGAATTTGATGAGCTTTCAAGTTCTACCGGATTCACTCCGCCTCGACAACACAAAAGTTTCTTTCGCGGCGAGGTTTTCGATGCTGCTTTTGAGCAGGGAGGTTTTTTCGGAGTGTTTTTCACCTTGCGTCCATTTCGTGACGACGCATTGATGCGGATAATCCTGATGAAGATGTCGCCCCCCAAGATCATCTTTGAAGTCACGTCATTGATGTCGCAGAATGGCCTGCGCCATTTGCGGCGCTGCGTGTGCGGTGCAGCGGTGATGGGAACGTGCCTTTCGTTCGGCGTGGAGATCCCGGTTTGCACCTCCGCTGGAGCGAGATGGTCGCCTTCGATTGGTCAATCCCTGCCTTTGCCCTTTGCCTTCGCAAGAGGACGCAACGAGGGACATCCCCGCCCGTCCATGTTGCGAAAATCTGAAGAGATGGCTGCGGAGGCACCGGCTCCGGCATCAGATGCGATCGACCACGCACGGGCCGCCGAGATAGCCGGACGCCGGTGGGATGATGACCGAAGCTTGAAGAAATTCATGGAAGTCGTCGTGCTGCCTCTGGCGATCTGCCTCGCCTTGGTGATGGTTTTGCGGAGAGGCGTGTTCAAGTGACGAGTCCGGTGCTTTGAAAAACCTTGCCCGTCGATGGTTCGCCGTTACCCGTCGTGCATGGCTAGCATCACCCTCGGTCTCATCCAAAGCCTCGGCTACTCCACGAAGGAGAAAAGCCTCGCGCGTCATCTCGAACTCATCCGCGAAGCGGCGCGGAGGGGGGCGCAAATCGTGTGCCTGCAGGAGCTGTTTCTCACGCCGTATTTTTGCAAGACGGAGGACACGCGCCTCTTCGACCTCGCCGAGGCGGTGCCGGGAAAAACGACGGACACACTGGCGAAGCTGGCGAAGAAGCTCGGCGTCGTGATCATTGCGTCGCTCTTTGAGAAGCGCGCGCCCGGCCTGTATCACAACACCACCGCCGTCATCGACGCGGACGGAAAGTACCTTGGCAAGTACCGCAAGATGCACATTCCCGAGGACCCGGGTTTCAACGAAAAATTCTACTTCACGCCCGGCGACCTCGGCTACCGCGTGTGGGATACGAAGTTCGGGAAAATCGGCGTGCTCATCTGCTGGGACCAGTGGTATCCGGAGGCCGCGCGGCTCGCGGCGCTGGGCGGAGCGGAGATTTTGTTCTACCCGACGGCCATCGGCTGGCTCAAATCCGAGAAGAAACAGCTTGGCAGGGCACAGCATTGCGCGTGGGAGACCGTGCAACGCGGCCACGCCGTGGCGAACGGGTGCTACGTCGCCGCAGTAAATCGTGCCGGCATCGAGGACGACACTGAATTCTGGGGCCAGACGTTCGTGGCGAATCCGTATGGCGAGATCACGGCCAAAGCGTCCGTGGACAAGGAGGAAGTGCTCATTGCCGAATGTGATCTTGGGCTGGTCGAAGATTTTCGCCGCATCTGGCCGTTTTTCCGTGATCGACGGATTGACACATACGGTGAACTCGCCAAACGCTACCGCGATGAGTAAAGGCTACCCCCAAAACTACCGCCTTCCTGCCGAATTCGAGCCGCAGGACGCGATCTGGCTTTCCTGGCCCACGAACAAGGAATCGTGCCCGAAAACCTACTCGAAGCTCCAGGACAAGTTCGGCGAGATCGCCGCGAACATCTCGCGCTACGAACGCGTGCGCATCAATGCCCCGGCGCTCGCCCACATGAACATCCGCCTGTCGATCGCGGACAATGAAGGCGACCTCAGCCAGGTGGACATCTACGAGAACGCCACCAACGATGTGTGGTGCCGCGACCACGGGCCGATCTTCATCAAGCACAAGGACAGCGGCAAGGTGGCCGTCACCGACTGGGAATTCAACGCTTGGGGCGGCAAGTTCCCGCCTTTCGACCTCGACAACGGCATACCTGCCAAGGCGGCGGAGATTTTGAAAATGGACCGCTTCACCTCGAAGATGGTCCTCGAAGGCGGCGCGATCGAGAGCAACGGCAACGGCGTGCTTGTCACCACCGAAGCCGTGCTGCTGAACAAGAATCGCAACCCCGGCATGTCGAAGGCCGACGTGGAAAAGGAACTCAAGGCCATGCTCGGCGTCGAGACCGTGTTCTGGCTCAAGAACGGCATTGAGGGCGATGACACCGACGGCCACATCGACGACATGGTGCGCTTCGTCCGCGAAGACGCTGTGATCTGCATGATCGAGACCAAGGAGACCGATCCGAACTTCAAAGCGCTCAAGGAAAACCGCGAGCGCCTTAGCGACCTGCGCACGAGGAGCGGCGAACGCGTCGAAGTCATCGAGATCGAAATGCCCCAGGCCATCGAAGTGAAGGACTGGCGCCTCAGCCGCCTGCCCGCCAGCTACGCAAACTTCCTCATCCTGAACAACGCCGTCCTCGTGCCGGCGTTCGGTCACAAGAAGAAGGACCCCGCCGCCGAGGACAAGATCGCCGAGTGTTTCCCCGGCCGCGAGATCATCTCCGTGGCCTGCAAGGACCTCGTGATGGAAGGCGGCGCGCTGCACTGCATCGCGATGCACCAGCCGAAGTAAGGTGAGCGGCGCACGCGCTCCTCGCCGTAGGTTCACGGCTTCTTCACCACATTTCCCCTCAGCCACGCGATCAGATCGGCGCACTCCTGCGGATTCACGACGGCTTCTAGGCCGGTGAGCATCAGCGATGTGCTTAGCGTCTTCATTTCCTTAATGCCGCTGCGCAGAACGACTTGCTCGACACCACCGGGCATGCGGAGAGTGACGTTGCCGGGCGTTTCGGTGACGAGCAGGCCGGCGACGAGCGAGCCATCCTTCTTCGTGATCTGAGTGGCCGCGTTGCGGACTTCGACGGCGCGATTGGGATCGAAGATGGCTTCGATGAGCTGCTCGTCAGGCTTGGAAATGACGGTGCCGAGATCGGGGCCGACTTCGACGCCGAGATCGCGGACTTTGTGACAGGCGATGCACGCTTTCTGAAACACGGCCTGCCCACGCGAGGCATCAGCTTTGAGCTTCGCGATTTCGGAGACGTAGCGAGCGACGACTTTTTGCCGATCAGGATTGTTGTTCGTGATCACTGGCAGCTTCGCGATGGGTTTGTTGCTCGGCTGCTTCATCTGTGACTTCAAAAACGCCGACTCATCGGCTGGAAGGATATTGGGAGCCGTCGAACCGGTTGCGAGCAGAGCGCCGGCTCGCACATGTGGCTGAAGCTGGCGCAGCATGGCGACAGTTTCGTCCGTCGAGAAACCACCGAGCGCCTGCGCGGTGAAGATGGCTTGGATGCGAGTAGCGACCGATGCATCGGCCGACTTCGCGAGCTTTAGAAGTGATGACACGCTTTCTTTTACACCATGCTCGATGAGCAAACGCTGAGCTGTGTCGCGAAGCCACCCATTTGATGATGCGAGAGCGGCGACAGGCTCCGCAGCCGCCTTTGTCACGAGACTGCGAATGCTCTTTGTCGCTTTTGCTTTTGGCGCGATGCGATAGATGCGGCCTTTGTCTTCGCCAGCGCGGAGTTCGAGACCTTTGGCGATCTCGCTCGGAATCCACTCGGGGTGCTCGAGCACGAGGCGATACATGTCCACAACGTAGAGCGCGCCGTCGGGTCCCATGCGCGCCATGGTGGGGCGGAACCAGTTGTCCTCGCTCGCGATGAACTCGCTGCGCACATCATCTTTGTGACGATGACTCGTGATCGGCGTGTGCGAGTAATCGAGCACTTCGCGGTGCACGAGATTGTTCGCGGGCTCGCAGATGAAGAGCACGTCCTTGACTTCGTCGCCGAAGAGCGTGTCGCGATACGGAATGGGCGCGCAGCCGGAGGTGAGCGTATTCGTCGCAGCGGCCCAATTGAAACGACGCACAGGCGGACTGACGGGGAAGACTTCCTTCTCGCCATTGAGCGTCTCGCGCATCGTCTTCACGACAACATCGGGATGCTGCTCGAGATAACGCAGCGGCAGCCAGTAGTGCCAGCCGAGGATGCTGTTGTTGTTGCCGAACCAATTGCCGTAGTCGTCGCGCCACTTGCCGTATTGCGAGCGGCCGGCCTCGAGCGCGAACTCGCCCGTGCGCGGATCAAAGCGGAAGTCGTTCGTGGCCATCGACACGTTCTTGCCCGTCTTCGCGGCCGTGATGCTGCCGCCGCTGTCGCCATTCGCGCCGTAGAACCAGCCATCGAGTCCCCACGCGAAGCCGTTCACGAGGTGCTGCGGATTTCCCGCCGTGAAGCCGCTGAACCACGCTTCGCGCTTGTCGCACTTGCCATCGCCGTCGGTGTCTTCGGCATAAAAGACATCCGGAATGCTGGCGACGAAGACTCCATTCTTCCACGGCGCGAGACTCGTCGGATGCGTGAGGCCGTCGAGAAAGAGCGTGGCCTTGTCATAGATGCCATCGTCGTTGGTGTCTTCGAGGATCTTGATGCGGCCCGTCTGCAGATCACTCACCTTGCCCTGGCCGGTTTCACCATTGGTCGTCTTCTCGCCGGGCGCAAAAGGATAATCGCCCATCTCCACGACCCACATGAGGCCCTTCGTGTCCCAATCGACAAACACGGGGTCGTTCACCAACGGCTCGCTGGCGACGAGCTTCGCTTCAAAGCCGGGCTTCACATGAAGCGCGGCGAGTGATTCCTGTGGTGACCTCGGCGCGGGGCCGGGAACTTTGAGCAGCTCGGCAAAGGGAATCGATTTGCCGCCACCGACGATCATCACGTTGTCTTTGAAAGTGACGCTGTCGCTGATGATCGGCAGCGAATTGCCGTCACCCGCCTTGCCTTCGCGCAGGACTTGCGTCCAGCCTTCGAACCACTGGAGGTTCTTCTTCTCGCGTTCCTTCGAGACAAAAAGATAGACGCCATACTCACGGGCATTCGAGACGATGAGGTCGTCGTAGCCGTCGCCGTTGAGATCGACGAACTTCATGCCGCCGCCTTGAGCGCGATCGGGCAGCGCTGTGGCGGTGGTCTTGCCGTTGGCGGGGTGCAGATGGGTTTCCTGGGCCGCCGCGACGGAGGCGATGCAGACCGTGAGACAGAGCGAAAGCAGAGCATGTTGTGGCATGGCAGTGAAACGTCACACACCTCCCATGTCTCGCCGCGCACGGATGCCGGGGGGGTTGATAGTTGCTGGCGGATGGTCGATAGAAGCACGGCTCGGAAAAGCCTGTTGCGGTCGATGTCGAGCAGCATGACGAGGCCGTTCACAGGCTCTTCATTCCACGATCCATCATCAAATCACTGCTTTCCGCCTCATGAAACACATCCTCGCACTCGACCAGGGCACCACCAGTTCGCGGGCCATCTTGTTTGATCACGCCGGCGCGATTGTCGCCGTGGCGCAGAAGGAGTTCCGGCAGATATATCCGAAGCCCGGCTGGGTGGAGCATGATGCGAAGGAAATCTGGGCCACACAGATTCAGACGGCGGACGAGGTGTTGAACCGGGCGGGCATCCGGCCCGCGGACGTGGCTGCCATCGGCATCACCAACCAGCGCGAGACCACCGTCGTGTGGGACAGGAAAACTGGCGAGCCGATCTGCAATGCCATCGTGTGGCAGGATCGCCGCACCGCTGCTGCGTGCGACAAACTCAAGGCGCGCGGCCTCGCGCCGATGATCAAGAAGAAGACCGGACTCGTGCTCGACGCCTATTTTTCAGGCACGAAGCTTCAGTGGATGCTCGACAATGTGAAGGGCGTGAAGGCGAAGGCCAGGGCCGGAGAGCTTGCCTTTGGCACCATCGACTCCTGGCTTGTCTGGCGGCTCACCGGCGGTCGTGTACATGTCACGGACCCGAGCAATGCCTCCCGCACCCTTTTGCTGAATCTCAAAACCGGCGACTGGGATGACGAGTTGCTCAAACTCTTCGACGTGCCGCGCTCCATGCTGCCCGAGGTGCGCTCCTCAAGTGAAGTGTATGGCGCCACCACGCTGCTCGGCGGCGAGATTCCCATCGCCGGCATCGCGGGCGATCAGCAGGCCGCGCTCTTCGGCCAGGTGTGCACCAAGCCGGGCATGGTGAAAAACACGTATGGCACCGGTTGCTTCATGCTCATGAACACGGGTGCGAAACCCGTCGCATCGAAAAACAAGCTCCTGACCACCATTGCCTGGCGCATCGGCGGCAAGACGGAATATGCGCTCGAGGGCAGCATTTTCATCGCTGGCGCCGTCGTTCAATGGCTGCGTGACGGCCTCGGCATCATCAAGTCGTCGCCGGAGGTCGAAACCCTCGCGGCGAGCGTGCCGGACACGCATGGCGTCTATCTCGTGCCGGCATTCGCGGGGCTTGGTGCGCCGCATTGGGACCAGTATGCGCGCGGCACGATCGTGGGCCTCACGCGCGGCAGCACGAAGGCTCACATCGCGCGCGCGGCGCTCGAGGGCATCGCGCTCCAGGTGATGGACGTCCTCCATGCGATGCATGCCGACTCGGGAATCAAGCTTGCGGAACTCCGCGTCGATGGCGGCGCATGCGCGAACAATCTGCTCATGCAAATGCAGGCTGATCTGCTCGGCGTGCCCGTCGTGCGCCCGCGCGTCGCGGAGACCACCGCGCTCGGTGCGGCTTATCTCGCGGGTCTCGCGACCGGCTTCTGGAAGAATCAGGCCGACATCGCCCGGCAATGGAAGGCGGACCGGCGATTCAAGCCCACGATGAAACCGGCGGCACGGATGGAGACCGGGCGCGGATGGCGGAAGGCTCTGGCCTGCGCGAAAGCGTGGGAGGACAATCCGGAATGAGCTGCCGCTGATGCGCACGAGCGCGGCGGCCCGCTCTCCATCCCCGGGGTGAAAACGCGCTCAACGTGCAGGCGGTGCGCTGCCGGCAGGTTTTTCTTTGCGCAGCACGCGGCCGATCTGGCCGGTGAGCCAGAGGTAGTGATCGGCAGGCAGGCCGTCGTTCGTGACGAAGCCCTGCGTGCCGACCGGCGCTTCGTCCGCGCATTTGAAGATGGCCGTGCCTTCGTCCATCTCGTCGAACATGGCGACGTAGAGCATGTCGGCGCCGCGTTCGATGCGCTGCATGGCCTGAGACCAGAAGAACTGGCCGCCGAGGCGCGGGATGGCGTTCAGCTTTGCATTGACTCCGCGTGCGGCGCTGAGATTGCACCAACTGAAGCCGGGGAAGATCACGGGCAGGTAGTCTTTTTTGTGCTCCCGGCACCACGCGGCGTCGGCCTCGTGGACTTTCCCGATCTCGCGCTCTGCTCCCTGGGCCGAGCCGTAGCGGCCGACGGCCCACGGGCTGATGATGCCGGCCGGCCGGAGCACATCGTGCAGTTTCGCGTCATTCACCGCATCGCGGTCCAGCGTGCGCCAGCCGAAGGGCACGCCGGCCATCACGGTCATGCCGCCAAACTCGGGGTTGTCGCGCAGGAAACGGAGGAGCGCGGCGCACTCGTCGAGCGTGTAGTCGCGTTTGTCATTGAAGCCAATGCCCCACACGGCCACGACGGGCCGCCCGGCGTGGTGAAGATAGGCCGGATCGTCGATGACGCGCCGCTCATTGCGCAGGCGCTTCCAATCCTGCATGACCACGGTCTCGATCTCGCCCGCGCGCAGACCGGTGAGGTCGTACATCACCGCCCACGCGCGATCCGTCTTCCCTGCGGCGGTGCGCACGTTTTCCATCACGCGGTCGGCGAAGGACCGCTGCTTTTCTCCCTTCAGCACGGTGCCAAAGCGCTGGAGAAAAACACCATCGATGCCGTGGTCGCGCATCCAGCCGAAGTGGCGCTGCACGGTCCGGGCGTTCGCCGAGCTGAACACCTGCGCGGGCCTGCCGTCGGCGAACTTGAGCGGAGAGTCGAATCGCTCGTCCTTGCCGAGTTCACGCACGTCGGGCCAGAGGTCGATGGTGCAGCCGCCGGCGGCACGGAACCCGTAGTGCTGCCAGCGCATGCCCATGCCATCCCCCTCGGCCCCGAACCAGCCCTGGTAGCCGCACATCACCGTGCCGGTGAGCGTGGTGTGGTCGGCCGCGGGGACGGTGCCGCACGCGAGGGTGAAGAGGGCGACAAGGCGGACGGGAATCATTGGCGGGATGCGAGATGAAATTCGAGTGCGAGGGCGATTGGGATGTCTGCCTCCGCGAGATCGTGGTCGCGCAGACCAGCCGCGCGCACCCACCGCACGGCGGCATGCTCGTGCGGATGCGGCTCGGCGCTGTGTGGGCCGAGCGTGCAGAGAAAGGGGATCAGCTCGATCTCGCCGCGTTCGTAGCGATGAAGCGAAGACGGGAGGCTGCCGCTGATCTCAATCTCGCAGCCCAGTTCCTCACGAATCTCCCGCTTCAGCGCGTCGGCCGGGTTTTCTCCCGGTTCGATCTTGCCGCCGGGAAACTCCCATTTCAGCGCGAGGTGCTTCCCTGCAGGCCGCTGCGCGATGAGCACGCGTTCATCTCGAATGATGAGCGCGCAGACGACGGGGACAGGATGGTTCATCGGCCGGACGGTTCACGCCCGCGGCCGGCGGTCGATCTCCCGCCTGCGAACGTGTGCGGGACAAAGGCGGTTTTCCGATAAGTTGCAACCGCTCACTCGCGTATTACGGCCCCTCGAAACCCAGCAACAAAAATCACAGGTCATGAAGCCACGTCTTCTTCTGCTTTCCGGATTGCTCGCCGTCGCCGGCATGAGCGTCGCCCAAGAAAAGAAACCAGATGCTGCTCCCGCGAAGCCAGCAGTCACGCAGACGCCTGCACAACCGCAGAAGCCCGCCACTCCGCAGACCCCGGCCGCACCGGTGCCAGCTGTGAAGCCCGCTGCCGCCCCGGCCCCAAAACCCGCGCCCACTGCCGCCACGCCGGTGAAACCCACGACGCCTCCAGCAACGGCGCCGAAACCCGACCCGAAGGCCGCCGCTGCGAAGCCGGCCCCAGCTCCGGCCAAACCGGCGACACCAACACCTACGCCAGCCAAGCCCGACCCGAAGGCCGCCGCCGCAAAGCCCGCGCCGGTGCCGCCGCCGAAGCCCGTTTCCATTTTCCCCGACAAGATTCTCGAGGAAGCCATCCGCAAGCAGGTCTTTGCCAAGCGAGAGAACAAGGAGCCGATCACCGCCGCGGACGTGGCCACCGTGGCGATCCTCGAAGGCAAGAACCTTGGCATCAAGGATCTCACCGGTCTGGAGAAGTGTGTGCAACTCGCCTCCATCACGCTGCCGGGCAATCAGATCACCAATCTCAAAGCCATCGCCGGCCTCGAGCGCCTGCAGTTCCTCGACGTGTCGAGGAATCAGATCGAAGACATCTCCCCGCTGGCCGCCTGCAAGGCGCTGCAATATGTGGAACTCACCGGCAACAAGGTGAGGGACGTGTCCGCGCTCGGCGGCATCACGGCGCTCACCTCGCTCTACCTTGCGGGAAACCAGATCAAGGACGCCAGCCCGCTCTTCAAGCTGCCGAAGGTCTGGACGCTTTACTTGGAAGGCAACCCTGTGGCGAACGTCACCGGCATCGGCCAGATGAAGTGGCTCTCGATGCTCTCGCTCAAAGGCTGCGGCATCGCCGACATCGTGCCGCTAGAGCCTCTCGGCAGCTTGCAGTTCCTATTCCTGGAGAACAACAAGATCGCCGACTTCGCCCCGCTCCACCGCATGTGGAAGAAGGACAACGACGGCCCGAAAGCCTGGGCACCCTACTGTCAGATCTACGTCGGAGGCAATCCCGCCGCTGATGCGTCGAAGAAACTGCTCGATGAATTGAAGGCCGCCGGCGCGAGGATCGTGCAGTGATGCACTGAGGGAAAGGGAACAGGATGACTTCGACCCCGCACGAGCAGCAAGACGGAGAACAGCCGCCGCCGGCCGCCGTCAGCCTCCCCCTCAGGGAAGCACTTGAAACGGATGCGCACGACTTGAGCGCCGAGGAGCAGATGGCGCGCTACGAGGAAGCACTGAAGGAGAGCGACTGGGGTCACCAGCCCTGCTGATCCGACCGGACGCGGGCGCAAGCAGCCCCGCAAAAAGGTCGGGTGCTCAGCTCTCGATGCTCGCCTGGGACAGTGAAGTTGGACCCGGCTGCGCACACGGAGTGCGGCGGCCGATCCCCGAGGGTGGCCTCGACTACTCGATCAGGTGATTTCCAAAAGGCAGCAGCAGGGTGAGTTGCTTCGCGAGCGCCAGTTCACGGGGAGTAATCATCTCCCTGTCGAGGGGCAAGGTGCCGCCCGTAATCTGCCGGATCACGCGTTGGTGCGGCATCCAGTTGAGATCGCCAAGTTTGCAGGTCGCACCCAGAGGTTCGCCCGCAGCCTTCCTGAACGCTTTGAAGATCAGCTCTGAGCAATAAATCTTTGCGTCGTCGAATTCATATTGGATGTCGTACGGCCGGCCTTTGAATTCGCGGGCTGCGCTCACCATGGCCTCGATCTTCGGCTGATACGCAGGTTTCAAGCGGCAGACGGAGAACTCCCATTTTCGCCCCTGAAGCACCCAATTCCGCAACGGAGTCTCCTTAACCGGGCCGACTGCCTCCAAGACCAGCCATCCGGTGTCGTTCTTCACCACGATGCCGCAATGCGAATATGGGGAGGCTGTGCAGCCCTCTATCGCGTCAATGACCGGATTGTGAGGCAGCGACTGGAAGACAACATCACCCGTTTGAGGGTGATATGTGGTCTCCGAGGGCGTCTTGGATTTCTTCAGCGGCCCACCGGCAAAAGCTGCCGACACGATGAGTCCAACGACGGACAGACAAGGTGCCTGCTCTTTTGATGCCGGCGTGGTGCCAGCGAGACGACAGTGCGATCAGCGGGACACCCCAGAACGTGGCTTTTCTGGCAACAAGGGCATGCCAGCCATCAGCCTGAAACGGCTCCCTGGGGGAAAGCTGGTCGAGTTGCTTCGTTGACGCCCCGAGATTGCTCCCGGCTAGTGGCCGCACAAGCTGATCGGGCGTCTGAACTGACGACGCCTCTGTTGATGATGGAAGGACGCCCTGTCCGGAAATCGAGATGCAACTGAGTGGGGTGTCATTCATTCCAGGTTTGTCATGCTGACAGAAACCCAGACGGAAGTCGAGACACAATTCCAAAAAGCCGCGGTTGGCGTCGGTGCTTCACGCCACCAATCCAGCCGCGGCCACGAGCGTCTCTTCGTTCACGATGCGGCCGGTGAACTCGGGTTTGCAGTCAGCTTTGAGTTCATCGCGGAACTTCTTCACGAAGCTCTGCGTCGGCCATGAGCACGCTTCACCGAAGGCACAGATGGTTTTGCCTTCGATCTGATTCGCCACGGTTTCGAGCATGTCCACGTCATCGGGGCTGGCTTTGCCATCGACGATGCGGTCGCTGATCTTGCGCATCCAGAGGCTGCCTTCGCGGCAGGGGGTGCACTGGCCGCAGGATTCGTGGGCGTAGAAGGCGTTCAGGTTGTTGATCACCCAGCTCATCTTGCGGCTGTCGTCCATGATCATCACGCCGCCTGAGCCGGCCATGGAGCCACAGGCAGCCATGGTGTCGAAGTCCATGGGGATGTCCATGATGCCGAGTTCGCGACCGTCCTTGAGTTTGAATTTCTCATCGGCGCGCAGCACTTTCGCGGACGACCCGCCGGGGATGATGGCCTTCAGCTTGCGGCCGGGTTTGAGTCCGCCGCAGAGAACGTCGATGACCTCGCCCATGGTGATCTTGCCGACTTCGACTTCGTAGTAGCCAGGCTTTTGCACGTCGCCGCTCACGCAAAGGATGCGCGTGCCGGTGTTGTTCGGCGTGCCGAGCTTCGCGTATTCCGCGCCGCCCATCTGGATGATGTGCTTCACATGGCAGAGCGATTCGACGTTGTTCACGATCGTCGGGCTCATGTAGAGGCCGAGGGCAGCGGGGAAATACGGCGGCTTGATGCGCGGGTAGGGGCGCTTGCCTTCGAGCGACTCGATGAGACCGGTCTCCTCGCCGCAGATGTATGCACCTGCGCCGCGATGGACGTAAATCTCGCAGTCGAATCCGGAGCCTAGGATGTTGTTGCCGAGGAAATTCTTCTCTCGCGCTTCATTGAGCGCCTTCTCGAGAATCTTCGCCGCCATCGGGAACTCCTCGCGGATGTAGATGTAGGCGAGCTTTGCGCCGACGGCGAAACAGGAGATCACCATGCCCTCGACGAGCTGATGCGGATCCTGATGCATGATGTAGCGATCCTTGAAGGTGCCGGGCTCGGACTCGTCCGCGTTGCAAATGAGATACACCGGCTTCGTGTTCGTCGGCGGGATGAATCCCCACTTCACACCGGTCGGGAAGCCAGCGCCGCCGCGACCGCGCAATCCGCTCGCCTTCACCTCGTTGATGATGGCGCTCTTCTCCATCGTCAGCGCTTTCTTGAGCTGCTCGTAGCCGCCGTCCTTCAAATAGCAGTCGATGGACGGATCGTAGCCGGCGCGATCGACGTTGCGGAAGATGAGCCGATGCTCACGCGCGTGAGGTTCTTTGCCTGGAAGATACTGGACGGGGGAAGCCATTCCCGATTATCCAAACCAGCGTATGCCCGGCAAGGCCGATGTGAGAAAAGATTGCCCGCCTTGATCGCCTTCGTCGCATCAATGCTGTTGCCGTATCGCTGCACTTGCGAGATCGCCGTCCGCGGCCGCTTGGCTCTGTGAAAAATCACAGAATTTCGTCAGGCTCTTGAGATCCAGCGGTTGCGCTCCTTATGAAAATCAGAGAGCAGCCTCTGGTCACTTTGGCCTTGCTCATGGCTCCGTACGTTCGCGTTCAGACTGCGGGGACTCTGGATTCCGGGCCATGAACCGGGGTGAGACCCCGGCAGAACTACCGGGGTGTACTCCCGGGTCTCCAACCGGGGGCAGCCCCCGGGCAAGGACCCGTATTGTCAGGTCGCGCGCTCGGATGTGAAATCGTCCCGCTCAATCCAAGCCATGATCCGCCGCACCTTCAGCAGCAAGCGCCGTTCCTTCGTGCAAGCCGGCTGCACCATCCGGTCCGCTGCGTCACCCGACGCGCTCGCCCGGAGCCGCCGACGGCTGCCCCCTGCCGGAAGTGCGGCGGCATGGTTTGCCCACCGGTTTCGCGGCGTCCAGTATGCTGCGGGAAGCGCTCTCCCAGGAACCACCGGGTGTCATGATGGATGGAGCACGGCTTTTCCCGTCCTCCCCGCAATGGCCCCGCCAGCGAGCATTGCGTTCACTGGCACTCGTCTGTTAGCACGGAAGCGCGCCAAACGCGCCACCTACTACCGCATCTTCATCAAGGTCATCGGCACCGACGCCGACTTTCGCCAGATCCTCCCCAACCCCCAAGGCCTCAGCCTCCCCCTCGAAGACCTCCCCCCCGGCGCCACCGTCGAAGCCCGCCTCACCGCCGCCAACGAAGCCGGCGAAGCGGAGCAGACGGTCAAGGTCAATGCGGTGGTGGGGTGACAAGCCACCCACAGTGTATCCGCTCACCCACTACATCCGATGCCAAACTTCGAAGACATCAAAACTCTGGCCGGCCTTTGGCGGGTGGTGATCGTCCTCGCCGGCGGCATGGTGGCACTTTTCGGTGTGTTCGGGATTTTTGGGATCACCTCGCTCACGAGCCATGAAAAATGGCAAGTGCCTCTCGTTGGCATCCTGCTCCTACTGACGGGAGCCTATTGGCTGAAAAACCAACCGCCTAGCCGGGAGGAGAGAAAATTCGACGTCGTCACTCCAGGAGAGACGCCATGGCCGCAGCCTGCTGTCTCAGCGGCCAAAACCACTCTCTACGCTGGCGCTACGCCACCGCAAAGTACCGCTCTCCTTCGCCTCAACCGCCCCCAAGCGCTTGCAGCTCGGGCCACCCTGGGGTTCTGTTGGGTATTTGTGATTGGCGCATTAAGCGTCGTATTGCATTGAAAGTGAGGGTTTCGCCTCGCTGCACCCATTTTGTCAATCGGGCGACTCTGTTGGGCGAGGCACGGACGATGGCTGAGCACATTCGCCGGAAACGGGTCTCGTTGGGCATGAGCCAAGAAGGTCTGGCAGCAGAACTGGGTGTAAATCCTTGGACGGTGTCCGCTTGGGAAACGGGAGATGCGAAGCCTCGCTCGTGGAATCAAAGAAGAATCGTTGACTGGCTGGGGTTCCCTGCCGGTGTTGTCGAAAGTCAAAAGCTCTAATAGTAAGCGCTATCGCGGTGGAGTGCCGCCGATGGCGTTTCAATCGTGTTCCTCGCTGACCTCGGAGTAGTGAAAGGGGCAGCCGGCGGTGATGGCTGGCGAGATGGTGATCTCAGGTCCGAATCGACGTAAATAGGTGCTCTCGCTGAAAACGGAGGTGATCCAATAGCCTTCTCCCTCATAAACCACAGAATGACTATGGGGGACGCGATGCAGCAGCTTCGCGTATGTTGGCGGTTCTCCATGTCTCACGCACTGAAAATCGACCTTGGCCTTCGCTAGCGAATTTCTAGCACTGGCGGACATCCCGGACTCGTCCAGCCCAGGAAACAGCGGCTTGAGCCGGGGGAAGAAATGAGGGTTCGCACAGCTACTCAGAAGGGAGAGGCAAAGGAACGAGATTACGAGGGGAGGAATGATTCGAGGCATGAGCTTGTCCAAACGGGTCGGTTGCGGTTTTCCTTCGTGAAATGTGACGGAACTGTCACACAGATAATGAAAGGTGCTGGAGTGTGTGCGTCAACATGCGTTCACTTCATCTTTCCCGTCGCATAGTCGAGCATCGAGCGACGAAGCAGATACTCATAGCGCGCGGTGGTGGCGGTGATCTCGACAGTGGTGGCGTTGAGCTGGCTTTGGCTGAGTTCGACGATGGAACTGCTGCCGGCATCGTATTTGGCTTGGGCGAGGCTGAGGGTCTTCTTTGCCTGTTCGAGAAGCTTGGCGGCGATACCTTGACGCTCTTGCGCGTTCTTCGCGTTGAGCCAGGCGAGGCGGACGTCGCGGGTGACATTGTTTTCTTCGTCGCGAAGAGCGGCATCGGCGGACTTGGCTTTGAGTTCGGCTTCCTTGCGGCGGGCGGCGTTGAGTCCGCCAGTGCTGAGCGGCCAGCTCAGGACAAGACCGGCGGCGGCATAGTTTTCATTCAAGTCTTTGTCATGCCACGGGATCACGCCGGCAGCGCCTTGAATGGAAAGAGTGGGCCGGTTCAGTTTGTGCTCGGCGCTGGCAAAGGCGTGCGCGGCGTCGCGCTCCAGGCGGAGGCGCGCGAGATCGGGGCGGGCTTCGAGGGCGGACTCGATGAGTGCGGACACATCGCCGGGCAGCGCGGCGGGGGACGGCGCGCCTGCAAGCCGGTAGGACTTCGCGCGCGGCTCGTCGAGCAGCGCGGCGAGCGTGGCGTGGGCGGATTGCAGATCGCTCTGCGATTTGGAAAGAAGAAGCTGCGCGTCTTGCAGATTCACTTCGGCGAAGCTGGCGTCGAGTTCGGACTTGAGCTGGTTCTTGGCGAGCGTGGCGATTTGATCGCGGAGCAGCGTGCGCGTCTTCACGGTGTCCTCGGCGACCTCCAGCAACGCGGCGGCCTGAAGCGCGCCGACATAAGCGCCATCCACCTGAAGCCAGATCTGCGCGCGAGTGGCGGCGATGTTTTGCTCGTCGGCTCCGGCTTTGAACTGCGCGCTCTGCTCCAAACTGGCGCTGCGGCCGAAGTCAGTGATGAGCTGGCTGAGGTTCACCGATGCGGAGGCGCGATCAAAGACGGACGACACCGGCAGCGAGGGCGAGACGATGCGCGTGTTGTCGCTGGCGGCGACCGCCGTGCCGGCATTGCCGAGAACGAACGGGAGGAAAGCCGAATGCGACTGCTTCACCGTTTGTTGCGAGGCGAGCGATTTGAGTTCCGCCACGCTGATCTTCGGATGCTTCTCCAATGCGATGCTGCGTGCATCGGCAAGCGTGAGCGAACGCGCCTTGTCGCCCGTCTCGGCGACGGCTGAAGCAATGAGCAAAAAGAAAATCGGGAGCGTGCGCATGGCGGATCAGGCGTGTTGTGGCTGCGTGTGATGGTGATGATGCGGGTGCTGCTCCGGCGGCTTCCGGTTGCGATGCGCGATGAGATAAGCAGCCGGCACGATGAAGAGCGTGAGCACGACCGAGACAGCGAGTCCGCCGATGATGGCGCGAGCGAGCGGCGCGTAGGCTTCGGAACCCGTGCCGAGCTTCAAGGCCATTGGCAGCAGCCCGATGAGCGTGGCGAGCGAGGTCATCAGGATCGGGCGGAGGCGGACGCGGCAGGCTTCGATCAGCGCATCGTGCAGCGTGCGGCCTTCCTGATGCAGATGCCGGGCGAACTCGACGATGAGGATGCTGTTGCTGACGACGATGCCCACCATCATCACCACGCCCATGAGCGACATCACATTCAGCGTCGTGCCGGTGAGCCAGAGCGTGACGATCACACCCGCGAGTCCGGTTGGAACGGCGAGCAGAATGAGGAAGGGATCGATAAACGACTGGAACTGCGAGACGAGAATCAGATAGACGAGCACGACGGCGAGCAGGAGGCCGAGGCCGAAGGTTTTGAAGGAGGCGTTCATGCCCTGCACCATGCCACGCACGTCGATGCGCGAGCCCTCGGGCACTGTGGTTTCGGCGATGATGCGGTCGATGTCCTTCATCACGCGGCCAAGGTCTTCGCCCGATGATGACACAAAGAGATGCACCACTTTGCGAAGCTGATGATGGTCCACCTGAGTCGGGCCGGTGATGCGGCGGATGGAAGCGACGGCATCGAGCCGTGTTGATTCCGTCATGCCGGGCGCGCGAATCGGAATGGCCTTCAGCATGTTGAAGTCCTGCACGTAATTCTCCGGGTATTGCACGACGAGGTAATAGTCGTTCAAGCTCGCGGGATCGGCGTAGAAGGTCGGCGCGATGAGGCCGTTGCTCAGCAGCGCGGTGATGATGTTCTGCACCACTTCCTTGGCGCTGAGTCCAAGCTCGGCGATGCGTTTGCGGTCGAGATCGAGGCGGATCGCGGGGTAATCCATGTCGATTGGAATCAGCGCGTCTGCCACGCCGGGAAGAGCTTTCACCTGCCGCGCGATGTTCGCGGCGGTTTTGAAGTTGGCGTCCATCTTCGAGCCGCTGACCTGGATGTCGATGGGCGCAGGCTGGCCGAGATTGAGCACGGCATCGACCAAGCCGCCGCTCTGGAAATACGCGGTGAGTTCCGGCAACTCCTTGCGGATGCGCTCGCGCACCTTGTTCATGTATTCGTAACTGCCCACGCGGTGCTTCTCCTGAAGGCTCACCTGCACGATGGCCGTGTGCTGCGCGGAGTTGGCATTGTAGATCGCAGAAAAGTCCGGCGTGATGCCGATGTTCGAGACGATGAGGCCGATGTCCTCCTTTGCGACTTCCTCACGGCAAATCTGCTCCACCTTGATCACATGCTGCTCGGTGACTTCGAGGCGCGTGCCTGACGGCGCTTTGAGATTGATCATGAACTGCGCGGGGTCGGTGCGCGGGAAGTAGGTCATGCCGATGAGCGGATAGAGCAGCAGGCTCGCGGCGAACACGGCGGTGATGAGCAGCACGGTCACGACCGGCACCTTCAAAGACCAGCGCAGCAAGTGGGAGTAAACATTGACGCCGGTTTGGAAGCGACGGTTGAACCAGCCGTGAAAACCTTTGCCGCCGATTTCCTGATGGCTGTCGCGCGCTTTGAGAAGCTTGCCGCAGAACAGCGGCACGACGGTGAGCGCGATGAGGTACGAGGCAAACAGAGACACGACCACCGCAAGCGCCAGCGCCATGAAGAGGTAGCGGCTCGGGCCGTAAAGGAAGATCACCGGCAGGAATACGACCGCCGTTGTGAGCGTGGCGGAGAGCACGGGCATCGCGACTTCGCGCCCGCCGTGAATCGCCGCTTCCTTCGGCCCCTCGCCTAATTCGAGATGGCGGAAGATGTTTTCCAGCACGATCACCGAGTTGTCGATGAGGCGCGAGAATGCGAGCGCGAGGCCGCCGAGAATCATCGTGTTCACCGTGCCGCCACCGAGCGCGAGCACGATGAAGGTCGCCAGCACAGACAACGGAATGCTCAGGAACACGGCGATGGTCGAACGCAGCGATCCGAGGAACAGCAGGATCATCAGTCCGGTGAGCACAAGGCCGATTCCGCCTTCATGCACCAGATTCTCGATGGCGTTCTTCACGAAGATCGATTGGTCGAACACCACGTCGGTCTTCAATTCCTTCGGAATGTCCACCAGATGCTTCACCGCTTCCTTGATGCCATCGACGACGGCGATTGTGTTCGCATCACCGCCTTGTCGCAGCACGGGCTGATACGCCGAGCGCTGCCCATCCACGCGCACGGTGCTGTATTGCAGGCTCGCGTGGTCCTTGACCTCGCCCACATCGCCGACCATCACGGATGACTGCCCGACCGTCTTCAGCGGAATGCGCGTGATGTCGTCCAGCGTTTCAAGCTGGCTGTTCGCGTAGATGTTGAAGTTGAGCGGCCCGATGCGCACATCCCCGGCGGGAAGAATCAGGTTCGAGTCGTTCACCGAGCGCACCACGTCCATCACGCTGAGCTGGTTCGCCTCCAGCTTCATCGGATCGACATAAATCATGATCTGCCGGTAGCGCCCGCCGAACGGTTGCGGCAGCGATGCGCCGGGCACGGTGGCGACTTGAGTGCGAACCTTGTAGTGGCCCACGTCGCGCAATTGCGCCTCGTTCATGCCTTCACCTTTCAATGTGATGAGGCATACCGGCTGGCTCGACGCATCGAACTTCAACACAACCGGCGGCAGCGTGCCGGGTGGCAATCGTCGCAGTTCAGCGATGGCGAGATTGCCGATGGTGCTCACTGCCGAGTCCGCGTTCACGCCGGGCTGGAAGTAAATCTTGATCAGGCTCGTCCCGGGCAGCGAGCGCGACTCGATGTGCTCGATGCCGCTGGCGAGCGTGAAGAAGCGTTCGAGACGCGCGGTGAGATCCTGCTCAATCTGCTCCGGCGGCATGCCCGGATAAAAAGTCGCGACGACCACGACGGGGATTTTGATCTCAGGAAACAAATCCACCGGCATCCTCACGACGCTGGTGATGCCAATGACCACGGTCATCAAGCACACCACGATGATGAAATACGGATAGCGAAGAGAGAAACTGGACATGTGGGAGCGGCGGAGGCTGGAGGGAGAGGACTGCTCAGTTGGCCTTCGCCACTTCGATCAGCTTTGGTTGCACCGTCTGTCCCGGTGCGATCTGCGCGCGGCTGCCGATCATGACGAGATCGTTTTCAGCCAGGCCACTCAGAATCTCCACTTTCGTAGGCGTCTCCAGTCCCACCGTGACCGTGCGCTCCTCGATCTTGTTGTCCTTGTTCACGACATAAACGGTCGCTCCCGTTTTTTCACGCAGCACCGCTTCCACCGGCACCACCAGCGCCTTCTCGCGGCGGTCCAGTTTCAGCACCGCGGAGGCATACATGCCGGGGATCAGGGACAAATCCGTGTTCTCCACATCGACTTCGGCTTCCATCGTGCGCGTCGCCGTCTCGACCTTGCGAGTGAAGCGCGCGACCTTGCCGTTGAGGGTGCGGTTGATGCCAGCAACGCGCAGTTCGACCGGATCACCAATCTTCACGCGCGAGACGAACGAGGCCGAGATGGGAAATGCGACGCGCAGCTTGTCATTCTGCGACAGCCTCACGAGCGGCAATGCACCCGAACTCGTGCCCGCCTGAATCAGCGCGCCGACGCTCGCGTAGCGCTTCGTGACCACACCCGCGAACGGCGCCGTGATGCGCGCGTAGTCGAGCATGGTCTGCATCTTCTTCACTTCCGTCTCCGCCACCTTCACCGCTTCCCGCGACGAGACCAGCGCCGCCTCGGCGGAGCGGTCACGCATCTTCGCATTGTCCATGTCCTGCGCCGCGATCAGCTTCGGCTGCGCCTTGTCGGTCGCAGACAGGCGGGTGTAAACCGAATGCGCTTCATCAAACGTCGCCTGCGCATGATCCACCTCCGCCTTCGCCCGGCGCTGGGAGGCCAGGGCATGGTCGATCTCCAGCTTTTGCTCCGGCACCTCCAACGTCGCCAGCAGTTGATCGTTCTTCACCACATCGCCGGCATCCACCGTAATTGCCTCGACGAAGCCCGTGACTTTCGCGTGCAACTCGATCTCCTGCCACGGGCGCAGTTCCGCGTTGAAGGCCACCTCAACAAATACATCGGCGCGCGTCACTGGCGTTGCGGCGACGGGCACCTCAGCCGCTTTGTCCGAGGAATGGGCGCAGATTGAAAACAGGAGCAGAATGGCAAGGCAGCAAGGGCTGCGTCGAAGGAACAAGGAAATCATTGGCTCCTATGAACGTGTGGCGAAATTGTCACATTTCAGAGATTGACAGCTTGGGCAGACCTTTAGGGATACAGGTCGGATCACGCCTCTGCACCAGCCGCCCGGAACCGTCCGTCTCGCCTGCCGGATTGCCGCTGCGCGGACTTCCCGGCCAGTCGAGCCAGACCATTCCGGCCCCCACTCGCCCGGCAAGTGTCGCTCCGAATCCCGGCCTACCCGGCTGGGATTCCATGCGAGGGATGGTTTGAGCCGCCGCCGCGCCAGACCCGCTTTCTGCCGCTTTTCCACACGGGACTGGCCCGCCCCCCAAACCCCGGACCGATTTAGACGAACCACGTTGCCGTATGGCCGCTTCTGGCACCACCACCGGCCCGCTGCCACAGCGTCCATCCGCCCCGTCGTCCGTGTCATTGGAGGCTCCGCCCTGTAACTGGCGCGGGAAAGGAAAATGGTTCTAACGCCCCCTGCCGCCGCACCCCGATTCGTGGCAAAATCGGGGGCGTGAGCTTCGTGACCATCCACGACCTGTCGCGGGAACTGAACATCCCCGCCCGTGTCGTCCGGTATCGCTTCCACCAACTCAGGCAGGCCGGGAAGCTGGCTGAGGGCGACGATTTTCGTCGCGAGGACTATGTGGACGAGCAGCACTTCACTTGGCTGATCAACCCCCTCGCCTACATGCGCGAGACGGGCAAGGTGGTCGCGCCGCCCCCTATTGGCATCCACTTCCCGAAAATCGAGCCGCCTGTTTCTCCCACTGGTTACGACGATGGCAACCAAGCTGGTAACAATCCACCGCCGATGGTTAACCAAGTTGATACCAAACCGAGCGCGCCTGTTACCCAAGCCCCGCCGCTTGGCAACCAACCGGATACCAAGCCACAGATCCCCTCTCTCGAACGGGAGATGATTGAGTTTTTGAAGGAGCAAATCGGCGAGAAAGACAGTCAGCTCCACACGAAGGACGAGCAGATTAAAGGGCTGTCCGAGCAGTTGAAAGAATCAAGCGATCTCAATGTGCGGCTGGTCGGTCAGAACGTGCATCAGGCGAATCAGATTCAAGAACTGTTGAAACTCTCTTCCGGCAGTGCGTCCGATGCGAAGACGGTTACCAGTTTTGGCAACCAAGATGCGGAGGTTGTTAACGAAGTGGTTAACAGTGACGACGAGTTTGATAACAGCTTTGTTGCCAGCCCCGATGCCGATGGCTACCACGCGCCACAGGAGACGCACGAGCAGGGGAGCGGAGCAGCGGTTTAGCCTCGTAGCTTTTACACAGGCAGCAGTTCGGAGGTTTGGCCTTGGTGCCGCATAATCCGGGCGTGGAGAAATATTCGCGCGATTTCAAAGGCGTCTGGATTCCAAAGGAAATCTGGCTCTCTGAAAAGCTGTCCCTCATGGAGAAGGTGCTTTTCGTCGAGATTCAGAGCCTCGACAACGAGCGCGGTTGTTATGCTTCCAACCGTCATTTCTCCGAGTTCTTCCAAGTCAGCCCCCGCCAGATCGCGACCTACATCGCCTCGCTCAAGGCGAAGGGCTTCATTTCGGTGCGAATACAGAACCAGAACGAGCGCACGATCCGGGCGATGGGGAAGTATGCCCGCGTGCCCGAGGACAAGATCCGCGCCTACCGCGAAATGAGCAATGCCCTCGCGGACAAAATGCGCATCTCTGGCCGCAAGGGGGGTATGAAGAAAGCTTCAGGGGAGGTATGAAGTCCGCTTCCGTCCACCCATGAAGAAAACTTCAACTAAGTAATACATGAATAAAACAAAAAATAATCCAGGCAAGGGCCGAACCCCTTTGAGGGGGAGGAAGGAGGCCAAAGATCGGCGGGCGACGAGGTTTGAAACCGTGCGATGGTTGGAGCTTGTGGTGGCCGGGGAACAGCGCCGCGTCTTCGAGCGAGTGAGAACAAGACCCGAACTGCCCGTGATTCGCTTCTGAGTAAGGAAATGGGCCGCCAGCCGTCAATATTTTGCGACGCCACCCAGACGAGCCGCCTCTCGACAGCAGCCTCCAAAACCGTTAGTCTCAAGCCATGAGCCACACGCTCGACCACATCCGGCAGGAACTCAAAACGCTGCGGCCAGCCGAGCGTTTTGACCTGTGGCGCGATCTCGGCAGAGAGTTTGATCCGCCGTCTGATTCCGACGGCGACGAGGGGGCCGTCGAGTCCGCGTGGGACGCCGAGATTGACGCCCGCGTCAGAGAGATCGAAAGGGGCGAGGTCGAGCTTGTATCCGCCGACGAGGCCATTCAGCGTGTCCGAGCCAAGCTCGCCACGCGCCGCGCGCCTCGTAAGTCGGCTAAATGAAGTTGGCCACTATGCACCCAACCGCCGAGCGCGAGTTGGGTGAGATCACGGATTACTACGCAGCGATAGCTGCGGAACTGGCTGACGCCTTCGTGGGCTGTTTCGAGTCGTATAAGGCCCGAATCGTCGAAAATCCGCTGCAATTCAGCATCCGCAGGGGAGCCGTTCGCCGGGCGAATCTCGCTCCGCAGTTCGGCGAATACTACCTGCCGTTTATGATCCAAAAGAATCGCGTTGTCATTCTCGCTGTCGCGCACGCCAGACGCCGACCGCACTACTGGCGGGATCGAATTGGCGAGGCGAAGAAGCTGGCTTGATTCGGCGAAACCGCACCCGAAAAGAGCGAGGTTTCTTCGTGTCCTTTAGACCAGCGGCCACTTCACAAACCGCCGCTTTCATGGTGTAGTGTCGCGAAACAGATAATGTCCGACACTACAAATGGCTCTACATCCATCGTATGTAGGGGCTATCGCCCGCGCTATCGCGAATCCGCCGGTCAACAGAGCGACAACTTGCGCCCCCAACGTGTCCGGGCTACCGCCCGACCTCGCAGTTTTTCCATACGGCTATCGGGACTCGGAGCGGCCTAACCGGCGCACACTCGCCAAAAACCGCGAGGTCGGGCGCTACACGGGCTATCGCCCTGCCCGACACGTTGGGGGACTACTGGCGCACGACCACGCGCCGAGGGCGCGACGACTTCGCAGCCGCTAGCCGCAGGCTGCGCACGACCGCCGTTGGAAAAACTGCCGCGCTGTCCCCTGCCGCGACGAGCGGCGGTATGATGGTCGCGGAGCTTCGGGACTCACAGCCAGTCGCCATTACCCCGCCGACTCGTTCACACATCGTTTGTCGGCGGCTCATCCTGCAATGCCACACTGACACGGGGGCAGCGCAGGGGAATCGGAGTGGCGGCTGGCTCTGGAGCCATGAACTGCGCACGCTGCCTTATCGGGCACCGCTACGGCTGGGGCGAAGATGTCCCATTCGGCATCTCCGCCACAGATCGGCGGCAGCATGTTTATGTGATCGGAAAAACCGGCTCCGGTAAATCGACCCTGCTGCGAAACATGATCATCCAGCATGTGTTCGCGGGCGATGGAGTCGGCTTGATTGATCCGCACGGCGACCTTGCCGAAGACATCCTCGATCATGTCCCGCCGTGGCGGGCCGATCACCTCGTCTATTTCAATCCAGCCGATACCGACTTCCCCATCGGTTTGAATCCTCTCGCCAACGTCATGCCGGATGACCGGCATCTCGTCGCTTCGGGTGTCGTAGCCGCATTCAAAAGCATCTGGGCAGACTCGTGGGGGCCACGTTTGGAATACACGCTTCACAACGCCGTCGCCTCCCTGCTCCACTGTCAGAACACCTCACTCATCGGCATCAATCGCCTTCTCACCGACCCAAGTTATCGCGCATGGGTAGTGCGCCAGATCGACGATCCGTTTCTGCGCGACTACTGGACTCAGGAATACGAGAGCTACGATCCGCGCTTTTTGCGCGAGATCATCGCGCCGATCCAAAACAAAGTCGGCCAGTTCATGCTCTCCCCCATCGTCCGCAACATACTTGGTCAGGTGTGCAGCAAAGTGTCCATTCCTTTCGTGATGGACAACGAACGGCTGTTCATCGCCAACCTCTCAAAAGGCAAACTCGGCCACGACAAATCGAACCTTCTCGGCTCGCTGCTCACCACGCAGTTTCAACTCGCCGCAATGGCGAGAGCAGACACACCGGAGCATGAGCGCCGCGATTTCTACCTGTTCATCGACGAGTTCCAAAACTTCTCCACCGATGCCTTCGCCAGCATTCTCGCCGAGGCGCGGAAGTATCGGCTCTCCCTCACTCTCTCCCACCAATACGTCGATCAGCTTTCGCTTCCCGTTCGGCAGGCGGTGTTCGGCAACGTCGGCACCATGATCGCCTTCCGCGTCGGCCACGCCGACGCCGACGCGCTCCATTTCGAGTTTGGCGAAGAATTTGTGCCGAGCGTTTTCGTCGATCTCAATCGCTTCGAGATCATCGCCCGACTTCTTGAAAACGGCTCCAACACGCAGCCGTTCCGAGGCCGAACCATGCCACCGATTGATGAGCGCGTTGGCAGACGCGAGAAGCTGATTGCGCGATCACGGGAGCGATTCGCGACGCCACGAGCAGAGATTGAAGCGAAGCTCAATCGGTGGCTTACGTCGTCATCCGCCGTCAATTGCTGACCGAACGAGGCTTTGGTAGGGTCATTCGCGGATGAGTGCCTCGCGGGGTGTCAGCATGAAGCCCGTCTCACAGTGAGGCTGGCTTCTCCTGACACCACAACCCAAAACAGCAAGGAGGCATTCTCATGTCCGTTTCCGCTACCGCGCCACCAAAGGCCAAATTCCCTCTTGGTAATCTTGTCTCGACACCAGGAGCACTGGAAGTCCTCACGCATCCTGAAATCATGTCCGCGCTTTCGCGCCACATCACCGGAGATTGGGGCGAAGTCGATGCCGAAGACAAACGCGCCAACGATCAATCCCTGATCGACGGCTCGCGACTGCTTTCCGCTTATCGCAGCCAAGACGGCACCAAGTTCTGGATCATCACCGAAGCCGACCGATCCGTCACCACCGTATTGCTGCCGGAGGAATACTGATCGAGATCTGATGCAGCACTCGCGCCCCCGTCAAATCGACGGGGCTTTCTTTTCTCAAGACCACGGAGCGAGTCAGCACACCTTGCATCATCTCCCCCGTGCCGAATCACTCCTTCTCCACCCCATACACGCGCTTTTGCGCGTAAGTGGTCAACCAGACCGCAGCATCCACCGCCTCGCCGCGCTTTTCTTCCAGTGCGTCTCTAGCGTCTTGCGCGAGGCCGAGTGCGAGTTTCGCGGCGCAGTGTGGGTGAAGGGAAATGCCCATTTCCATAAACTGCCAATAAATATACGGCGTGCCGAGCTTCTCTCCGCACTTGAAGCAGTCGTCGTGAATCTCGTTGCACTCCACTCGGCTCAACGGCTCTGCGAAGCCCATCGCGGCCAGCTTGGATTTCTCCGCGTCCGTCAGGTCGGGATCAGTCATCCAGTCGGGATGCTTGGGGATGAAGTCTTGCTCTCGAATCAAGCTCATGGCTCGCGTGATAAAATAGCTTCATGTCAATCACCGTCGCCCGGCGACTGCCGCGCTTTCGGCGCGTGAGCGATCAAGTATCGCCTATTCAAATTACGTCGCGCGACCTCGAAATCATCCGCCAAATCAGCCGACATCGCTTTTTGCGCTCCACACACGTCATCGCCCTCGCGGGTGGCAGCGCACAGCAAGTCTTGCGGCGACTCCAGCGGCTCTACCACCTCGGCTATCTGGAGCGACCGAAATGCCAGATCGACTACTACCACCGCACCGGTTCGCAGCGCCTTGTGTATGGCCTCGCGCGGAAAGGCGCGACAGTGCTCGCCAGTCTCGGTGGTTCCGAACACAGACCCATCGATTGGAATGAGAAGAACCAGCACATAGGCCGCCCGTTTCTCGAACACGCTTTGCTCGTGAGTGACTTCACAGTTTTGCTCGAACTCTCCTGTCGCTCCCGAAACGATGTGCGGTTCATCACCGCCAACGAACTCCCGCTGCCGTCAGCCACACAGAAACTCGGTGAACCATTCCGTTGGGGCGTCACGATGCCCACTGGAGAAAAACTCGGCATTGTCCCCGATGCCGTTTTTGCCCTCGATCAAACCCGCGCTGGCGGCACCATAGAGCGCACCTTCTACTTTCTCGAAGCCGACCGCGCCACCATGCCGATCACGCGACGCGGACTGAAACAAACCTCCTTCTTTCGCAAACTTCTCGCCTACGAAGCCACATGGTCACACGGCCTCCATCGTTCTCGCTTCGGTTTTCACCGCTTCCGCGTGCTCACAATCACCAGCACCTCGCAGCGCAGCACCAACCTCATCGCCGCCAGCCGCAAGCTGAGGAGCGGCCAAGGACTTTTCATGTTCTCCGATGCGGCGGCGCTCTCCTCTGCCGCCAATGCGCTCGCGATGTCTTGGCGCACCGCGATCAATCAGACGGAAACACTCCTTCGGTGAATCTGCACCGCTCATCACACAATAAAGCGGCCCACTTGTCCATAGCTGCCCCCTGTTGGTAGCATTCCCCGCAGAACACACGGCGGCGCTCGCATTGCCCCGTGTCAGTTCATCTCTGCAATCTCAACACGATCTGAAAGGAGTTCTTTCCCATGTCTCAAAACACCAAAGCTCGGTGGGTCGATTTCGCCCACGTCAAAGCCTCGGTCACGATTGATCAAGTGCTTGTTCACTATGGCATCCGTGATCAGTTCAAACCCCAAGGCAGCGGCCAGAGCCTTCGCGGGCCGTGCCCCATTCATGGCGGCAAAGCCAAGGATTTCTCTGTAGATCTCAGCAAGAACATCTGGATTTGCCATTCCAGCCGATGCTCATGCGGCGGAAATGTCCTCGACCTCGTGCGGCTCAAAGAGCAGACCACGCTTCGTCAGGCTGCCATTCTGCTTTGCGATTGGTTCAACATTTCGGATACGCCGAACGCGGATTCACACCCCGTGTCGGCTGATAGCAATCAGCCCAGGCGACAAAAACCGAAGGAGTATGCGCAAAAGCAAGAGCCGCCGAAAGCTGCTCGCGAGTCTGCCGAGGAGGCGAAGCCGAACAAACCACTCAGCTTCGCGCTATCCAATCTCGACCCCGCGCATCCGTATCTTGCGGAGCGCGGATTGACGGCGGAAACCATCGAGCATTTCGGCCTCGGCTTCTGTGCAAAAGGCATGATGGCTGGCCGCGTCGTGGTGCCAATCCACAACGCCGCCGCTGAACTCGTCGCCTATGCCGGACGCTGGCCCGGCGAGCCGCCGGACAAGGACACGCCAAAATGGAAGCTGCCGCCCGGTTACTGGAAGACGCAGGACATCTTCAACTTGTTCCGCATCGCCGAGGAACCGGCAGAGACGCCGCTCGTCATCGTCGAGGGCTTCATCGGTGCCATGTGGCTCCACCAACTCGGCCACCACAAAGTCATCGCGCTGATGGGCAGCACGATGAGTGACGTTCAACTGTCCCTCATCGCCCAGCGCATCACAGCGAGCACTCGGATTGTCATCATGTTCGACGAGGACGAAGCCGGTCGCGAAGGCCGCGACGAAATCGCCCCGCGCCTCGCCGCGCTCTGTTACGTCCGCATCCACCGCTTCCCTGAAGAAGGAACGCAACCTGAGTCTTTACAGCAAAACACTGTCGAGTAGCTGCTACCCCGCCTCCCCAAGTGGAAGGCGGTTTTCTTGTCGGTCACAGGTTTAGCAATACTAGCGACACCACGCCCAGCGCAAAGCCGATCATCTCGCGCGTGGTGAGATGCTCTCCGAAGAGCACAAGGCCGCAGATGGCAAGGCTCACGCTCCACAATACCGAGAACAAGACTCCCGAAGTGGCGAGCTTGGCAGTTTGCAGCACGATCACCCAACTGAAGCCGCACAGGCCGTAGATCAATGAACCCACGATGAAGCTACCGGAGGTGAACGGTCGCGGCAGCGCGGCGGCGCGCTTGAAGAAGACATCACCGATGGCGCAGATGAGCACCAACCAGACAATATGAAGCCATGCCACCGCGCTCATTTGCACCGGAACGAGTAGCCCAACTGGCGGTAATCTAGCGTGATCTCTTCACCCGGCAGGATGTCGCGGATCGCGGTGATCGTGTTACCGCCGTCCGTCGCGTTCGGGGTGTCGGAATGGTTAATGAACCGGTCATCGTCACCGGTCAGCAGGTAGCAGCCGCAGTCGTTTTCAAACGACGAGTAGTAGAGCACCTGCCTCTGGGCGTGAGGCGACAAGTTTCTGAGTTCGTTTTCTGTGTAGCGAACGTCAAACGGCGGGTCGAATGCCCAGATAGTTTCCCCCGCCTTGATGTGTTGATGGGCGAACAAACCTTGGCCGTGAATGAGGGAAGGTTGGGCAGTGGCGTGAACTCGAAGCATCGGTGTCTGGAAATCCAAACAACTTGTCTGGAATCCCAGACAATCACAATCAAAAAGGCCCATATTCTCGCGGGGTCTTCTCATGGCAGCCCCGCGCAACATCGTCGGCCCCCAGGTCATGCGGATTCGGAACGGCAAGAGCATGTCCCAATCCGATCTGGCTGTGGCGTGCCAATTGATCGGCTGGGACGTGTCGCGCGGCGTCATCGCCAGGATCGAGGGCCGCGTGAAATGGGTGTCGGATTCGGAACTGCTCCAACTGGCGAAGGCACTGAAAGTGACTGTTCCCGAACTCTTTCCCAAAAGCGCGCAGCGATTATTTCGAATCGCGCAAGCTGGTTAGACCGCGCTCATTTGCCCTGCTCACCAAAGTAAAGACCGCCACTACCACAAAGTCATGCCCCTCATGGGCGGCTCGATGAGAGCTTCTCAAATCACATATCGCCCAACACCTTACGGAAGACACCCGCATCATCGTCATGCTCGTCGAAGACAACGCCGGGTGAGCAGGCCGCGAGCGAATCGCTCACCACCTCGCCCCCCCTCTGCTATACGCGCACCCGCCGGTTCACGGAAGGAATGCAGTCGGTGAGCCTTTTACTGTGACAACAACTCCACCCCGCTTCTCCGATGGGGCGGCTTCGTTCCTGTCGTTTGTCCTGCAAACTCCTAAACCGCCTTGTTGTCAACAGTTGCTTGTGGTATCAAAGCCAACGACATTTATGTCCACTCAACCAGAATCTCCAAGGAGAAAGATTGCGAGGGGCCTACAAAACGCGGCCATGCCAATCTTTTACTTGGTGGCGACCTTCGTTCTTGTCGGTGTCTGGAGAATCCTTGATTGGCCGCAGGGTGACGAGCTGATCAAGCTCGTTCGCGGATTATTTGCCCAATACGGAATATGGTTTGTATTAGTGTCGGCCATCCTTGAGGGGCTTGTTCTAGTCAATATCTATGTGCCTTGCTCTTTCGTAATAGTGATGGCCGTTATCCTAGCGAGAGGCGACCCGCTGCGGGCAGCTCTCTCTGTTGTGGCTACTCAATGTGGATTTTTGCTTTCATCGTTCGTAAATTATGGGATAGGCATACTTGGGCTCGCTCCTCTGATTGAGAAGTTCCCAGCAGGAGCTTCATTAACCAAGCGAGCTGAAGCATGGCAGATGAAATGGGGTGCAATGGCGATTGGCTTGTCATATTGGCACCCGAACTTTGGGGCGTTTGCAGCCGTGAATGCCGGAAAAGGTCGCGTTCCCTTTCCGCTTTTCTTAAAATGGGTAATTCCTGCGATTGTCGCTTGGAACACTTTATTCGGGCTGCTCTTCTACTTCTTCGCACCACGAGCGGAGGCAGCCGCGTCATCCACTCCCATCTTATTCGTTCAGGCGATATTCGGGGTGTGGGCGACGACGGCTTTCCTGCTTGGATTTTTTCGAGCCTCTAGTCGGAAATGAGTTTCCGATTCGTTCACGAAATTTACGAAGTCTCCTTCCTCATACTGAAGCACTTTGATTGTCCCATCTGGAAGTTCCAGCAAGTCGCAGTTCGATTTCGGTGCCAGCAACACCCTCCAAGGTTTAACCCCACGTTTGATCTCAATTATCACCCCGTGATTAAGCCAAAGGCAATCAATAGAGTGATTCATAAAACATGTATGAAACCAATTCGCCCTGGGGATATATAGCCCCATCCTCTGCCAACCGGCACCCCGGAATAGTAGACCCCTTACACGGTCTAAGCGAGAGACTGCTCGCAAAAATTGGACAAAGTGCATTCCCCACTTCTCTGTTACTTCTTCAGGCACCATCTTGTCCTAAGCTGATCGTCGGAGCGACCGTGTTGCGATTTATCGCATTGGCAGCGACTTTAATCATCATGATTGAATGAAATCCAATGAAGAGGCGGACGAAAAGAATGACATTCCACCGAGGCCATCGCCATTCGCCGAATGTGATACCAGAATCAACGTAGGTCTTTACAAACTCAAGCTTACCTAGAGCACCCCCCAACAACAACCAAATTACGAATAGAAGGAAAAACACCCCAGATCCAATACAAAGGCCTTCAAGTGTTCCAAGCCAGTATTTTGCAGGGGAGGTTACCACAACCTGTGTGCCATCCTTCTGACCGAGTACAACAACCGCCCACATAAGAGCTGTAAATTGTGCAATCCAAAAGTAGATTCCCAGTACGGTCGTGTAGAACTGAAGAGAGTAATCTACCAAGCCAAAACTCTGCGTGTTCTTGAAAAGATCAGCATATTGCTTCCACTCGGGGTCTGAACCCAGGTTAAACAAGTCGGCTTTTGTTCGGAACATCGCAATGCCAAACAACAAAGGAAGAACTGACGGAATGGCGAATGCCGGTGTCGCGAGGAGGTTCAGGAACTTTTTCGCGTGATGGATATGGCTTGCCATTCTGTGGAGGCATTTGGGGTTTCTATGTTGTTTGAGCGATAACGATCAGTTGTCGCCTAAAGATGTCGATCTCGGTCTTGTCCTTTCTGTGCGAAGGAAGTTCCAGCAACGTCACGGCTTGCGTGTGGGCTGTTTTGACTTCTTGGTATAGCCAATCGAAGTAACCGCTTACCGCACCGTTACAACGTCCAAGCGTTTTTAATGATAATCTACAGCGCTCTATTGCATCAATACAAATAGAAAGCGCCTTGGACAGATTCGGCTCCCCACTTACATCTAACCAGAATTGGTCAGGCTTTTGATCAAAGCGCGAGCGACCCTCGCAAGGGCGCAGCCCCCTCAATGGAAATGTATGGTGTCCTCGGAGCCAGTCATCGTGTAGATCGGTAATATCATCCAACAACTGAAACGCGATTTTTATGGAATCGACCATCTTCACAACCTCTCGTCGTTTGAGCTTGAGATGTGCTTTGGTCAAGGTGCTTGCCTGAGCGAACGCCTCAGTGCAAATATCGAGAGCCGAAACTTTTCTTGAAGCCATCGCAAGTTCCTGTCGGATCAATTTGACGCCGCGCGCTCGATAGAATCCAGGTTCATCGACCGCAGCAGCAGCGCAGGCACGAAGAGAAGCCTCTATACGCGAAGCGATCAACTTCGGATATAGTGCGTTTTGGCTGAACAGGCTCGCTCCTCTGGCAACGAGAAGAGGTGCTGCGATTGCGAAGGCTCCTCTCTCGATTGACAAATCCTCGTCAAGGATGTCATCGACAATCAATATTGCTGTGTAAATGTGAAGCCAAGCAATCGCCAGAGCAACAGTGTCGTCCTTGCTAACTTGAAAAAGGTCTCCGAGTATGATCGGCAGCTTCTCCCCTAGCATCGGATCACCTTCGGAGCGCCGGACTCTCGATTTCCAAAACGCCGAAACCTGCGCCCCTATAGCCGGAGGTAGCTCGTCGAGCGAACGATCGAACGCTTCTCTTACAGCCACAACAGTGCCACCGTCAAAAAAACTAAAGAATGGAGACACTGGAGCTTTCGCTGACCGAAAAACGCAAGTTCCTGTTTGTTTCATGACAGAATATGCCACGATTCTAGCGGCTCACGACTTCTTGTCGATACCGATTTTGTGAATTTGGGGATTGCATTTCCCGGCTGCGCAAGTGGCTTGAATGACCGATTCTAATTTGAACTGCAATCAATGAATGGGCTGCCTTGCGCACCCGCTTTCTGACCTCACCGCTGGTTGAGGTTGTGATTGACGAATCTCGCCAATCCATAAGCTTATCCATGTTCTAGGTCTGCTCCCGAAATGACCGCGCGAACAGCACATTCCAGTTTGGACGGCACTTCCACTTGGTTGAGCCTTGGGGGTTGCATCCTTGGACTCGCAGTCGCGTTCGTGTGGCTACCGGATTCACTTTGGGAACATTTTTTGCCCTCCCTTCCCGCCAAGCTTTTCTCGCCGTTATTCACTTCGTCGTTTGTGGCAGGCTGGGTCGTCGGTCTGTGTCGCCTTAAAACAGGCCGCGCTGAACGAGAAGGGGCGAGCCTGTCTCGGGCTTCGGTCGCGGGGCTGATCACGGCAATAGTGGCCTGCCTCGCGGCCCACGCGGCGAGCATGGGGCCGCGCGGCGCGTCATCACTGCCTCTATCTGTTGCCGCCGCGTTCCTCGCGCTGGGGATGCTCCCGAGCGCGATGTTCGCCACGTTCGGTGCGGGATTCGCGAACGCCATCCCGCGTTGGATTGGCGCGCTTGTGGCCGGAGTGATGATTTTGGTTTGGCCGGCTGGTTATCTGATTGGGCGGATGGTGGAAAAGAAGCCGGTTACATTGCACACGGCACAGCCCGTTGTCGCTCCCCCGCCGAAACCATCGCCGCGCTACGCGAAGCCCAAGGACTTCGATGCGGCGAATGCTTGGAAGCGAACTGTGCTCCGAGAAGACGTGATTTCGGACATGGCGAGCGGATCGCCGCTAGTGCTCTCGCGCTCGGAGCAGCGGATTGCATTCGTCAGCAGCGTGAACGGTAAGTTATTGCTCACCGTGCGCCACCTTTATGCATCGGATCAAGATCGTGCGGTTGGATTGGCGGGAGGAGCTGTTGCGCTCGGGTGGTCGCCGGACGACAGCCGCCTCGTTTCCCTTGGAGGCGACGGCGTGTTTTCGGTTTGCGAACCGGAACGCGGCTCGCTGATTCCGTTGCCAATTCCGAAAATCAAATCGAGTGATGTGTCCGGTTTCGTGTGGTGGCAAGCGGAAGACGTGCTGGTGATTTCTCGACGCGGCGAGCCGCAGATGCTCTCGCTGGATACGTTGCGGCTGATGCCCACGAGCCAGCATCAAGGCTGGGCGGCTTTGAAGGACGCGGATCGGCGGCGCATTGTGGGGACTGCGGACATGCCGCCGCTGCATTCGGGCGACAAGCTTCGGTATTCACTGGATGCGAGCGGCGATGCTCGCTCCTTGATGGCGCATGATACGCAAGCGCTCTACGGCCGCGTTCTCGCCGCCAATCTCGCAGGGGTGCGGCAAGCCTTCTCGAATCGCGACGGGAGCATCCTCTTTCTCGCGGAGCGCGAGCGGTTGAGGTCTTTGTACATAGGTCTTCGTGATGCGCCAACGCTGCGCTTCGTTGCGGAGAGTCGCGAGGACTTCCCCGCGACCGACGCAGCGAAGGCTGCAATCAAGGATCGCTCCATTGAGTGCCTGATCGCGCCACCGATCATCAACCCGCTCAACGGCAAGACGGTCTCCGGCGATGTCGAGCACGCGAAGGGGCTGGCCCGTGTCATCGCGGCTGATGGCAAGACGGCCACCGTTTGGGTAACCGAGGAACGCGCCCCGATTCACGAGGGCGACGTGGTGATGCTGCCCCGCGCTGCCCTGCCGAATGGAGGCGCGCTGCTTTCGCCGACGTGGTTCGCCGTTCTCACGAAGGCAGACGCGAGCCAGGACATTCCCCGGCGTGAGATCGAAAAGCCTCCCGTTGCGGCCGTTACCACGAAGCCGGACGCTCCACCTGCAACGCCCGTGACTGAGAAGCCGCCGGCTACCAGTCCCGTGCAATCTCCAGCGCCTAAGGCTGAACCGATGCTCATCATACCGCCGAAGAAAACCGAACCCCATCCCCCGCCGACTATGAGCGCCGAGGACAAGGTTCGGCAACTGGTGGTGCGGCACCACGAAGCGCTGAGCAAACACGATCTCGACGGCGTGCTGGACACCTGCGGCGCAATCGCCACGATCAACGGGAAGGATCACACCCGCGCAGAAGTCCGCTCGACCCTGATCGGCATTTTTTCCCAAAAGTCGCGCATCGTTGAAAGCGTGGACGGCGAGATCGACGTGCGGCGCGGCCAGAACAGCCGGTTCACTGCGAGCTACGATTTCGTGTTCGAGGCGAGCATTCCGCACGGTGATGATGAGCGCGGATACGGCCACATCGACATGGACGTGCTGCTCACCACGCAGGGGCCGAAAATGGTGAAGAAGTCGATGCGCGTGCTCCGCGTCGATAAGCTCAGAGGGAAATAGCTGCCATGTTCGGACTGTTTTCATTGCGGAAGCCCGAGGTGCATAAGCACCAGGGCACCTACATCGAGAAGTTCAGCGTCCCGCCCGGCGAGTTCTACGCGGCCATCGAGCGCGAGATCGCGGCGCTCGGCATCCCCGACATCGCCGTGTCCCGCGTGTTCTACCGCGAGGGCGGGCCGGTCTCCGCCGAGCGCGAATACCTCCGCATCGGCCGGGGGCGGCTCGGATACATTGTCTGCGCCGCGAGCTGGGGCACGAGCTTCTTTTTCAGCAAGCGGTTCACCGAGAAGACGCGCAACCTGCGCGTGTGGGAGGTCGTCGCCATGCTCGCGTTTCTCGCGAGCGCGTTCGCCGCCTACTGGCAGTTTCTCGGCCTCGTGTGGGGCATCATCATCTTCGTGCTCAATGTCATTGCAGCCGCCATGCTGTGTCGGAACGCGGTCGCGATGGGCTGGGATTGGCTCGACGATTTGCTCCTCCGCCTGCCAGTCATCGGCACCTTCTACGAGAACTATCTGCGGCCCGGCGCTTACTTCAAAGACGACACGCTCGGCCTATTCGTAAACCTCGCCGATTCTATTGTTGATCGCCAGATCAAGGCATTCACCGCGGATAGTGGCGTGACGCTCGGCGAGTTCAAAGACCTCAAACCCGAAGGCAAGCTCGCGGCGTTTGTCCGGAAATTAGTCGGAGGATGACGCATGGGTTGGCTCGACGACCAGATTTCAGATCAGTTCTGGACGTGGGAGGCGCTGGGGCGCGGGGTGCTCACGTTTCCCGAACCCGTGTCGCCGTCGCCGCCATTCGTGCCCTTCACGGGCTACCGGCTGCCGCAAACGCAGGATGACGGGCGTCGGCCAGGGTTGCTTGAACGAATGTCGAAGGCGTTCCGCTCCGAGCCTCCCCCACTGCCAGAGGTCGAGGACGAGGAACCGGAACCGAACTGGCGCGGGGAAAAAGAATTCTGCGAGACACTGGTGCTGCTGCCGGAGTCATTCAAGGCGGATAGCGAGGTCTTCGGGCGGATGCTCGCCAATATGCAGGGTTGCTGCGATGCAATGGCGTTCGAGATCGTGGGTGCGCCGGGGCGCGTGGTCTGCCAACTTGCGACGAGCGTTGACGATGCGGCTTCGGCACGCCGGCAACTGACGGCGCACTTTCCAGAGGCGTCATTCGTGCCGTGCGATGGCAATCTGGCCTCCGCGTGGCTGGCGGAAAATGAGGCGCACAGCGCCATCGTCGAGTTCGCGCTATGCCGCGAGTTCATGCTCCCGCTGGCGCGGAGCAAGACCGATCCGTTCGTCGGCTTGGTCGGGGCGCTGTCCGATCTCGGCGACGGCGAGGCGGGCGTGTATCAGGTGATCTTCGAGCCGCTGGCCGAGCCGTGGGCGGAGAGCGCGTTCGCCGCTGTCGCGGATGGCGAGGGCAAGCCGATCTTTGACGACCGCCCGGAGCTGGTGAAGGCCGCCGCCGACAAGCTGTCGCAGCCGCTCTACGGCGCGGTGGTGCGCATTGCAGCCCGCAGTGTGGACTTCCACCGCGCGTGGGAAATCGCACGAGAGATGGCCTCCGCGCTGCGCGTGTTCTCGTGGCGCAACGGCAACGAGCTTTTCCCGCTGCCTAACGACAACTATCCCCACGACGAGCACGAGCGCGATTTGCTGATGCGGCAGACGCGGCGCAGCGGGATGATCCTCAACGTGGACGAGTTGATTGGCTTCGCCCACTTCCCCACTGCGGCGGTGCGGTCGCCGGTGTTCGCCCGCTTCGCGGCGGACACGCGACCGGCCAGCATCGCGCGACGTGACGGCGTGTTTCTCGGATTCAACGAGCACGCTGGAGAAACGAGAGAAGTGTGGCTCGATGCGCAATCGCGACTGCGGCACTGCCACATCATCGGCGGCACCGGCACGGGCAAATCGACGCTGATGCTCTCGATGATCGCGCAGGACATCGAGCACGGCGAGGGGTTCGCCTTGCTCGACCCGCACGGCGACTTGGTTGATGCCGTGATGGGCTTGATTCCGCCGGAGCGCGCGGGCGATGTCGTATTGCTCGATCCGTCCGACGAGCAGTTCGTCGTGCCGTTCAACATCCTCTCCGCGCACTCAGACTTCGAGAAGCAGCTCCTCGCGAGCGACCTCGTGTCCGTGTTCCAGCGCCTCAGCACGAGTTGGGGCGACCAGATGCAGGTGGTGATGCAGAACGCGGTGCTCGCCTTTCTCGAAAGCGACGAGGGAGGCACACTCGCCGACGTGCGGCGGTTCCTCATCGACGCCGCTTGGCGGGAGCGGTTCCTGCGCACCGTCGCCGATGCCGACGTGCGCTTCTACTGGCGGAGCGCGTTCCCGCAGCTCGGCGGCGGGCGCAGCATCGGGCCGATCCTCACGCGATTGGAGACGTTCCTCTCGCCGAAGCCGATCCGCTACATGGTGTCGCAGCGCGAGAACCGGCTCGACTTCGACGCGATCATGGGTGGCGGGAAAATCTTCCTCGCGAAGCTGCCGCAGGGAGTGATTGGCCGAGAGAACGCCTTCCTGCTCGGCAGCCTCCTCATGACGAAGCTGCAACAGGCGGCGATGGGCCGCGCGCGCATGAGCGCGGCGGAGCGCGTCCCGTTCCACTGCTACATCGACGAGTTCCAGCACTTCATCACGCCGTCGCTCACCGAGATACTGAGTGGCGCGAGAAAGTATGGCCTTGGCCTCGTGCTCGCGCACCAAGAGCTAAAGCAATTGGAGCGCGACCGGGACATGGCGAGCGCCGTGCTCGCCAACGCCTTCACCCGCGTCGTGTTCCGCGTCAGCGATTCGGACGCGCGGACCCTCGCGGAGGGCTTTGCGCACTTCGAGGCACGACACTTGCAGAGCCTCGGCACCGGCGAGGCGCTGTGCCGCATCGGGAGCGCTGGCAACGATTTCAACTTGTCCGTGCCACTGCCGCCGGAGATTGACGAGGAAGACGCGACTGCGAATCGCGCTGCTGTGATCGAGGTGTCGCGCGCAACGTATGCGATGCCGCGCAGTGAGATTGAGGCCGAGATGCTGCGGCGGCTCGAAGCGGAGGAAGTCGCGCAACCGCCGCGCAGAGCGAAGCCCGCGCCGGTGAGCGAGCCGCTGGCGGTAACCAAATCGGATACCAAGTCGGCAGCCGAGGTGGTTAACGAAACGAGCGAGCACACGGAGGCGGCGGAACCGCCAGCAGAAGTAAACCAGGCCGCGCCAACGAGCGCGGGCATGGGACGCGGTGGATTGGATCACCAGTTCATCGTCGAGCAGCTTGCCGTTGATGCGATCCGCTTTGGCTACCGGGCCACCAAGGAATTCGCGGTGCCAGACGGGCGCGTGGACATCGCGCTGGAGAAGCGCGAGCGGCGGATCGCAATCGAAGTGGCGGTGAACACGAACACCGCCCACGAGATGGAGAACATCTTGAAGTGCTTCGCGGGCGGCTTCGATCATGTCGTGTCGCTCTCGCCGCTGCCCAACGTGCTCGAGAACATCCGACGCGCAGCCGGGCGACGATTGCCGTCGGAACAACTGTCGCGGATGCAGTTCCACGCGCCGGGGAGTTTCCTCGCGTGGCTGGAGGTCATCTCCGCGAGCGACGCGGAGAGTGTCGCGCAACCTTCCGACGAGATGCGCACATACGGCGGCAGGCGCGTCCGCATCAAGCGCGTTGAACTCGCGCCGGACGAGCGAGCACGACTGGAGAAAGAGCACTTGGCGGCCATCGCGGAGATTCTGAGCAGTAGCTCAACAACGAGCGCTGATTGAAGTGGGATCAAGTAGAGCTTTTCAGTTGCGCAAAGGTAATTCGTGGCTAAATTCCCAACAAAGTAAATGCCATGAATGCATCTCAAAAGAAAGGGAAACGGGTAGGTGTCTGGATTCGAGTCAGCACCGAGGATCAAGCCATCGGCGAAAGCCCGCAGCACCACGAGTATCGCGCCCGGCAGTATGCCGAGTTCCAAGGCTGGACGGTGATCGAGGTTTACGACTTGGCCGGCGTGAGCGGCAAATCCGTCTGGGAGCACCCGGAATGCCAGCGGATGCTGCGCGACCTCAAGCGCGGCCACATCCAAGGATTGATCTTCTCCAAGTTAGCCCGCCTCGCGCGGAACACCCGCGAACTGCTCGATTTCGCGGACGTGTTCGAGGAGCACAAGGCCGCGCTCGTTTCCATCGAAGAGAAGATCGACACGTCCACCCCGGCGGGACTGCTCTTCTACACGATGCTCGGGGCCATCGCGCAGTGGGAGCGCGAGGAGATTACCGCGCGCGTGCATTCGTCGATCAAGGTGCGCGCCAAGCTCGGCAAGCCGTTGAGCGGCGGCGCGCCCTACGGCTACAAGTGGGAGGACAAGAAGCTCGTGCAGGTGCCCAGCGAGGCGGCGGTGCGGCGGCTCGCCTTTGAATACTTTCTGGAGCACAAGCGCAAGGGCGTCGTGGCGCGGCTGCTCAACGGGAAGGGCCACCGCACCCGGCACGGCAAGGAGTTCCGCGACATGCACGTCAAGCGGATGCTCGAATGCCCCAGCGCCATCGGCGTTTACCGCACCAACACGCACAAGGGCAACGGGAACGGCAAGGGCTGGCAGCGCAAGCCGGAGAGCGAGTGGGGCAGCAGCCCGTGCCCGGCCATCGTGAGCGAGGACGTGTTCCGGCGCGTGAACGAAATCCTGGAGCAGCAGTTCAAGCCAACGGCCAAGCCCGGCAAGAAGCCGACGCACGTCTTCGCGGGTGTGGTGCGGTGCGCCTGCGGCGGCAAGATGTATGTTTACACCCGCAGCCCGAACTACACCTGCACGCGATGCAAGAACAAGATCGGCGCGCGGGCACTCGACGAGTTGTTTCTCGACTGCATCAAGGACACGCTCGCCGACAGCGGCCAGATCGCCGAGCAGATCAAAGCCGCCAAATCCAAGATCGCGCTGCGATCCGGCGAGATCGCGGCGGCCCGCAAGGAACTCGACGAGGTGAAGGCCGAGATGCGGAAGGTTTACGACCTCTACATCGCGGGCGGCGTGGACGTGGAGGGATTCAAGGCGATCAACAAGCCGCTGGAGCAGCGGCTCAACGGGCTGACCGAATCGCTCGCGCGACTGGAGGGCGAAGTGTCCGCACGGCAGGTGAACGACCTGAGCGTGGACGCCATCCGGCAGGAGGCGCGGAGCCTGTCCAAGGCGTGGTCTGGACTCGACGCCGACGGCAAGCAGCGAATCGTGTCGATGCTCTGCAAGGAGATCGTCGTGCCCGACAAAGACCCCGAAGCCCCAATCGAGTTGACCCTCACCCATGCCCCGCCGCGAGACACGAGCGCCCACATACCATCGCCGCACAAAGCGCCCTCCAAACCTCGCGATAGCCGGAACAACCCCGGCGACTCCGATCACCCCTCCCAGCCTCCCTCCGGTGAAGTCTCTGACTCCACTTCAAACTGCCTTAAAGCCCCACAGAGCCTTGTCCATTCAACCCAAAACCCGGCAACTACACATTACCAGCGCGACGCTATTCGGAGATGCGCAGAAAGCTGTCGAGCGGATCGAGAGTGGTGAGGCGAAAGGGAGGGGAATGGAGATCAAGATGGCAACACTGAAAGCTAGCGGCAGTGAGCACGCCTGGGTGCTCGTCGGCTACAACGACAACCCGCTGCCGAGCGCTGAACAACTTCAACACCTTATCGAAATCCCATGAAAGCCTGTGCCGTTCTGCCATGCCTCCGCATTTGCAAGCGCCGCCTCCCCGAGGCCGCTCGGGCAGCTTGCGCATCCGCGCGCTGGCACCGGGCCTCTTCGGACGGGGGTGACCTGCGCGCCCTTGCTCTGCTCGCCGCCATCCTCAGTGCCTCCCCATTGCGCGCCGACACGACATTGAACCTCACGGTCAAAGACTCCACAGGGGCCCTCGTCAAGACAGGAACCGTGTTGATCGAACGCGATGGCGCGCCACCCCAGTCGCTTAAACTCGGTGACAACCAGCCGCTCGCCAAGCCCATCGCAGGGAACGGGCGGTTTCACCTGACCATCGTGGCAGACGACCCCGGTCTAAATGCTTGGTCCGTGCGCAACCTCTCGGCACAGGCGACATCGCAGTCATTCACCGCGGAACTCCGCCGTCCAGAGGTCGAACCCCAATGGCTCAAGCAGCACGCCGCAGCGTTGCGCGCCCATTTCGACGAGGTCATGAAGCGTTCCCGGCCTGCCCGCGGGGCATCACCCAGCCGCTGAGGCAGCCGCACGTTCTCCACCCGTCACCCAAAGCCAACCTCCATGCCCTACGATCCCACCAAGCCCGCCAATGGAACCACCGCCAGCTCCGCTGAGATGCGCGCGCAGTTTCAGGCGCTCAACGCTGACATCCAAAGCCGGGCGCGACGCAGGGTGATCTGGCCGCCCAGATCGCCAACACGCCGCATGACTGCGTCGGCGTGCAAACCTTCGCCGAGCAAGGCATCAGCTTCAGCGACCCCGATGACCAGCAGATGGCCAGCAAGATCGATGAACTGATCACCATCCTCCGGCGGAACTGAGGCGCGCCACGCCAGCCAAGTTTTCTCATCAATCACCCGTCACCCTCAACTCATCCACCACCATGCCCAACATCACCAACTGGAACTCTGACTTCGACATAATCGTCCAGGCCGGCCACGAAAACACTCCTGACGACAAGACCGGCGGCGAGAGCCAATGGGGCAAGGAGATCAACTGGACTCCCATCGTCGCCAACGAAGCCGTGCGCATCCTCACTACAGCAAATGTGCGCGCCAAAAAAATCGACGCCAGCATCAAGACCGGCCACACCGGCTGGGAGTGCAAGCTCGCCGTGTTCCTCCATTTCGACGATCCCGACAACGGCAGCAGCGGCCCGTCCGTCGGCTATCCGCCCGGCCACGGTAATGAGCCGGCGGCCAACGACTGGAAGACCTTGTACAAAACCTACTGGCCCTTCCCAGGCACCTGGCACAACGACAACTTCACCGCCGACGAACAGGGTTACTACGGCTATAAGTTCACCCGCACCACGGACGCCGAGATGCTCATCGAGTTCGGCGACCTCAGCAACCAGGAGCAGGCGCTCTGGATGCGCCCGCGTTTGAAGTGGCTGGGCGCGCTGCTCGCGCACTTCCTCAGCAAGCGCAGCGGCTTGGGCAATGTGCCCGATCCCGGCCCATTCCAGACGACGGGAGGAGCGCATTTCATCGGGCTCGCCGCCAGCAAGCCTGCGGGTGCCGCGGCCAAAAAAATAGGCACCGCCAAATTCGCCGCCAAACCGACGGGTAAAACTCCGCATTATCACATGCCGTCTTACGCTGTGCCGGAGTTCGGCCCCGCCTCCGGAATGCCGTGGGCCAGCGCCGTACCACAGCCGAAGGTTAACTGGTACAAAGGCATCGTCACTGACAGCGCCTTCACCTTTTCCGGACCCGTCCCCGCGCTCTACTACGAAAGCAAATTCGCCATCGACGCCGACGGCTCCAGCGGCGACGCGCAGGACGATCCCGACGGCCAGACCGACACCAGCCTGCACACCGCCAACGGCGTGGCGCTGAACTCGCGAACCTATCCCTTCATCGTGCTGCCCTTGCAGCCTACGAAACCCGACGCCAGCCGCAAGACCATCCAGGATCTCGGTGCAAAGCTCGGCGATCTCGGCGTCGTGATCTACGAGACCGGCAAAGTCATCCCCGTCCTCTACGGCGACAAAGGCCCCGCAGCCAGCCTCGGCGAAGGCAGCATGGGCGTGGCCAAGGCGCTGGGCATGAGCGACAGCCCGACCAATGGAGGCATCAACGCGAGCGAAGTGCCCCCCGGTGTCGTGCATGTCGTCTTCCCCGGCACCACCGATGAAAAAAACGGCCGCACCAAACGCACCCCCGCAGATGTCGCCAAAGACGCGATGGCCCTGTTCAACAAGCTGCGCGGCAAAAAATAACGCGCCGCGCGTGACCGCCATGCCCTGCTTCAACAATCCGACTCTCGAACGCCGTGCTCAACAGCCTCGACACTCTCATTGCCTTCGTCACCATCATGTCCATTAGCAGCATGATGGTGCTCGTCATCGTCCAGATGATCGCCGCCGCACTCAGCTTACGCGGCAAGAACATGGCCAACGCCCTGGCCCTCACCTTTCAAACCCTCGCGCCGGAACTAAAGGCAAACGCCCACAAACTGGCGCAAAGAGTCCTTTCCGATTCACTGCTCTCCGACTCGATGCTGCTCAGCAAATGCAGGACGACGGAATCGAAGGCAGAACGAGACAAGCCGTGGAGCTTTTGGTGGCCGTTCGGCAAGGCAATGGATTTGGCCAGCGCCATCCGGCCTGAAGAGGTGTACGCAGCGCTACAAAAACTACGCGACGACCAAGACCTGGGAGCGGCGGCCAAAAGACTCGTCGATGCCGACCCTACCGACACCAAACAAAGTGATGCGCTCCAGGCGAGGACCGACGCAGTGGTCAAAACTGGCGAGGCATTGCTCGCAGCGACGGGCGGCAATGCCGAACTGAAGGAGGAGATTAAAAAATCCATCAGCGAAGCCAGCGGTGCGCTGCTCCTGGAGATCGATGCCGCGAAGGAATCCGTCGAGCGCTGGGTGAGCGCTGCGCAGGACCGCGCGGAGCAGTGGTTCCGCACCCACACGCGCGGCGTCACAATCGCGGTCAGCATCGTCTTCGCCGTCTTCTGCCAGCTCGACGCGGTGGAGATATTTCAACATGTGAGCACCGATGATAAGGCGCGCGAGGCGCTGGTGAAAGCTGGCGAGCAGGCGCTCAAGGAGGCTGACGGCACGCTCGATGAAAAAGGAGGGCTGCCCCGCTGGGTGGCGGACCAGTGGGGACGCGACTTCGCCGCCTTCAAGCTCACCGAGGACGAGAGCAAGAACGCGAAGCAGATCGCGCAAGTGCGCGAGGCCGCGCAGAAGCACGTCACAAAAGAGGCGGTCGATAGTACATTGAAATCCCAAGCCCAGGCGCGTGACGGTATGAAGTCGAAATTGGCGGCGGACGAGGCGGCAGCGAAAGCAAAGCCGGAAGACGCGGGTTTGAAAAAGGCCGCCGAAAAATCCAGGGCAGACCTGGAGAGGCAGGAGCAAGCCGTTGCAAAACTGGATGGCCTCGCAAAGGACTTCGACACAGCCTTCACATCCGTCGAATCTGCCGCATTCAAGGCTTATGAAGGGGCGCAGGAAGAAAAGCTCAAGCGCCTGCAAGACATCTCGGGCACCGCAGGCTTCGACATCGTTCCGAAGCATGGCTGGCGCTGGAAGGTCAAAGACGGAGACTTTTCGAACAATTTTTTCGACAACTTCCGAGCCGCCTATTGCAGCCGGCACTTCTTTGGCATCGCCATCTTTGCCGCCCTGCTCACGCTAGGCGCTCCTTATTGGTTCAATCTGCTCAAGAACCTCTCCAGCCTGCGCCCGGCCCTGAGCCAGCTCATCGAAGGCGAGAAGAAGACGTCGACGGCCGCTGCTAGGAAATAGCGCACGCCCGGCTCGCTCCCTATCCGTGACATTCATTCCCCTCACTCATCCACATCACCAATAACCCAACATGAAGAAGAAACCAGCCAAACCAGCCGCCAAGAAAACCGCCGCGAAAAAAGCCGCCTCCCTCACACCTCATGCCGCCTTCGCAGCCGCTCATGCCTTGAGCGGTCACGGCAGCAGCAATGCGCACTCCAAGCCCGCCATCAAGCAGTTCATCCAAAGCCCGAACCGCTCCTCGCGCAACGGCGCGGTCATCGACCAGATCGTGGTCCATTGCACGGAAGCGAGCCTGGCCAGCACCATCGCGACTTTCCAAGACGGCAGGCCCAAGTCGCAAGGCGGCCGGCAGGTTTCCGCCCACTATGTCATCAATCGCAACGGCGACATCTACCAGATGGTCAGCGACAGCGAGCGGGCGAATCATTGCGTGGGAGCGAACCAGAAATCCATCGGCATCGAGCATGTGGGATTGAAGACTGATTCCATGTCTGCAGCGCAGACGATCGCCACGGTGGCGCTGATGAACTGGCTCAAGGAGCAATACGACGTTCCGCGCTCGCGCATCTTCGGACATGACTTCTCGCCGGATTACACGGGCGGTGGCACCTCCTGCCCGGACAAGCTCTTCGGCGGCGCCCATACCCAGCAGCAGGTGCAGACGTGGCTCGCCGCCAACGGCGTGAATGCTCCGTGACCCGCGGCCGCGAAGACTTTTCATCGACCTCAACTTCAGAACTCCACATCTCATGGCCAGAAAAGCTGCAAAAAAATCCGCCAAAAAAGCGAACTCGAACAAGCCCACGCTGCAATCCATGGCGCAGACCGTATCTCTGCTCGGCAAACGTCTCGATCTTCTCAATGGCAGGCTCAACGGTCATCAACGGCTGCTCAGGCGCCGCGGAAGGCCGCTCGCACTAACGCCGGGCCACGCGGTGATGGCTGCGGCGCATCACGCCGCTCACGATCATCACTTCCAGGACGAGGATGACGTGGTCCGCGAAGTGATCACCCTCCTCGTGGAGGATGCGATCACCTCGAGCCGCGCCGATCCCGATGAGCCGCTCGCCGAGTTGTTCGACCAAGTGCGCGATGAGAGCGCCTCGGCCGATGGTTTTGATCCGCTCGGCGATTTTGTCCGCGATCTCGGCGCGCATCTGGGCTGGTCGCCGGGTTTCATGCCAAATCATCTCGGCAAACCAGGACTGCGCACCGCGCGTGAGATCGGTGCCTTTGCCTGGGGCGAGCGTTGAGCCGCGTCTTTCCCGGCCTGAGGAATCACAAGCCACTCTCCAACCCATGACCACAGCTTCTCATTCCCGTTTCATCTTCGCGATTGCCATTCTCCTGGCCGTGCCGTTGCTTTCCAATGCCGCCACCGCCGTCAAGATCGGCATCAGGCCGAACTGGCAGCCGAACGCGCCGCAAAGTCACTTCGGCCACACGAGCATCAAGGTGCATGTCATCGATCCAAACGCTTCCGAGGGCGGGCTTCCCGATCTGCACTCGGGTCCGCCGCTCTTCGACAATCAAGGACCGGGGACGAAGCCGGACTTCTGGGACGTCACCCGTGTGAAAGGCGGAAAGGCCAAGACCGATGCGCCGGAAGTGTTGACGGTCAAAGTCATCACCCACCAAACCGGCTGGAGCTACGATCTGGATTTGCCCGGCCTCGTGGCGGCAGAGGGCGATGAGTTTGAGGTGAAAGTCACCAGCGGTCATGATCCCGATGAGATGCTGCTCCCGGGATTCACGGTGGCGAACAAGGATGATCTGGTGCTCAAGCTTACGATCGACAAAGGTACGGGCGATTTTTTACGGCACATCGGCGGCCTCGCCACGAAGCCCGACTTCTCAATCCAGGAAGGCGAGGACAATGTGTACTCGCTTAAGCTCCTCGCCGGCTTTGACGACGAAGGCAGGAACGACTCCTACTGGAGCGGCAAGGCGCTGCTGAGCGCCGACATCGCGCTGCATCCGAAGGACGAGGGCCGTCACTTCTCCAAGATCGTGGGCGAGTTGGACGGGCTGTACACTTTCAAGTTCGCCGGCTTCGAGGACATTTCTTCGGAGTTTCATGCGCGCGAGCAACTCGGGATCAGCTCGCGGCTGGAGTCCGACCAGCAATTCGACAACACCAACATAACCCTCGGCATCACGAGCTGGACTGCGGTCAATGGCAGGCTGCTGCATGACTTCTCCAACCTCTTCTGCTGGTTCGGAGACAAACCAACGCAGTCTCCGCCCGCGTTGATCAATCTCTCCTACGAGCTGGTGGAGAAGGTCAATCGCGATGCCGAGTCGCGCGCCCGTTCCATCGACCGCACCACGGACCGCGTCCGCGTGCATCTCCTCTGGCAGTTGCTCGTCGGCCACAAGTTCGTCACGCTCTTCGACTCGCCCTACAATCTCGCATTGGTCATCGACTCCGGAGTGGCCTATGACTTTGGCAACTCCAAGACCGCGCCAGATGTAAACCTCGCCCTCGAGTTCGGTCCTTACCTCAGCAATAAATCCGTGCCGACCTTTGTCCTCAGCTACATCAACGGCAAGACGAGCACCAAGTTCGAGAACTACAGCGAGATCCTCGGCGGACTGAAATGGCGCTGGTAGCACCTTTTGCCGCCAATTCTTCTGATGCACCACAACCATCAACACAACAAAACCATATGAAATCGTCAAACAAGATCATAAAACGCTCCCACAAGTGGTATGGCTGGCTTCCTGATCTGCCAGACCATCGCGACCTCCTATATGCAGCCATCAAGCCAAAGGCGCTGAAGCTGCCTCCGTCGGTGGATCTTCGCGCTGGTTGTCCGCCCGTGGAAAACCAAGGATCCCTGGGAAGTTGCACCGCACATGCTCTCGTAGGCAATCTGGAGTTTCTTGAACTCAAGTCCGGCCAGCCCTTGGTCGATCGGAGCCGTCTGTTCGTGTACTACAATGAGCGGGTCATCGAAGGAACCGTTTCCTCCGACAGCGGGGCGTTCCTCCGCGACGGCATCAAGACTCTGGCCAAGCAAGGCGTTTGTGACGAGCCAATCTGGCCTTACCGGATTGCTAAATTCGCCAAGAAGCCGCCCGCGGCTTGTTACAAACAAGCCACAAAGAACCGGATTCAATCGTATCACAGGCTCAATACCGTGGATGAGATGCGCGCATGTCTCGCGGAAGGGTACCCGTTTGTGTTCGGTTTCACCGTGTACGAATCGTTCGAGTCGCAAACCGTGGCGCAGACCGGAGTGCTGGGCATGCCCAAGTCTGGCGAAAAGGTGCTCGGCGGACATGCGGTGATGGCGGTTGGCTATGATCACGCTAAAAGCCGTTTCCTCGTGCGTAACTCATGGGATACCGACTGGGGAATGAATGGCTATTACACGATGCCTTACGATTATCTGGCCAGTCGCGAGCTGTCCGACGATTTTTGGACGATCCGACAGTAGCGACGCCAGAGTGAACCTGAGTGAACCTCAGTGACCAACAATCATACCCGAACCACCATGATCAAGAAAGCAACTAAGAACACATCGCCAAGGAAGACCACCGCACCATTGAAGAACCAAGCTCAGAGCATGACCGTTCAGCAGGCGCGCCAGCAGCTCAACATCACCGTTGATCTCATCCCGAATACCAACAGCAACCGCCCCGGCACGCCGCTTCAGGCGAAGAAGGTGACGATTCACAACACGGACAATGACTCGGCGGGCGCTGACGCTCGCGCGCACGCCAAATACATGAAGGGCACGGACGCTCAGCAGCGAAAGGTATCCTGGCACTTCACCGTGGATGACGGCAGCGTGTATCAGAGCCTCCCGGTCAATGAAGTCGGCTGGCACGCAGCGACCCATGCGGGGAACACCACTTCGCTTGGCATCGAGATCTGCGAGAATCAGGGCATCAACCAGACGGCAGCCAACACGCGCGCAGCTTTGCTCACAGCGCTGATGCTTTATGAACTCCACATTCCGCTTGCGGGAAACGTTGTGCAACATCATGACTGGAGCGGCAAGAACTGCCCTCATATGTTGCGCGCCACCGCCGGAGGCTGGACAGCTTTTCTTGCGGAAGTGAAGGCGTTTTACGATGCCTTCAGCGCCGATGCGCCGCACAGCCACCTGGCTGCACTGAGTCACCACGCTCCCGTGCATGCATTGGATGTCGCCCCGGCTGGCAAGAGATTGAGACCTAGAGTCTCCGCCGCTGCATTCCGCTTTGGCGGCGCGGCTCACGCGGAAGGTGTTTCTGGCGTTCAATCTGACATCCTTTCCACCGAGTTCGGTGGTGGTAGCGAAGCAGGAATGCCCAGCGCTTACGGGGGTATTGTCGATCCAGACGAGCCGCAGGCTTCGCTCCCGGCACGTGTCCCTAGTTCCCAGCGTCGAGTCGTTGTCACGAATCCTGCCAATGGCCGGAGCGTCGAGTGTCTGGTTAATGATGTCGGCCCTTGGAACACCCATGACGCTTATTGGAACACTGGCAGCAGGCCCGCGGCAGAAGCACAGCACCAGAATGGCGATGTGGCGGAGAACGGCCAGGTGCCCTCGAACGAGGCAGGCATCGATCTCACCCCAGCCGCCATGCTTGCCCTCGGCGTACACGGACCGGTAAATACTCGCAAGGTCCGAGTCGATTGGGAATTTGTCTAAACTTCAACAACGACAGCCATGCCCCTCACGCTCTCCGTCATTGTCCTCACCCACTTCGGTCTGCTCGATGGCTCGGCCGCCGTCGCCATTGACGACAAGTCCTTTGTCGTCGCCACCGATGAACTCAACACCCTGTTTGTCAGCCGCTTCGCCAGCGGCGGCCCCCAGCCGGTGTTCGATCTCGATCGCGATCTCCACGATTTTCCCAGCGCGAAAAAAAAGAAGGGCGGCTTCAAGGAGGCTGATCTGGAGGGTGCCGCGAAGGTGGGGGACAATTTGATTTACTGGATCGGTTCGCACTCGCGCGACGGGGACGGAGATGATTGTCCACAACGGCAGGTGTTTTTCGCCACTAAACTGAGCGAAGAGTCCGACTGTAGAAAAGCGCTTGTGAAAGAAGGAAAGGTGTACACCAACCTTCTTGCCGACATGATCGGCGACCCGAAGCTGAAAAAGTTCAAGCTTGAAGAGGCTGCGACAAAGAAACCGAAGAATCCGAATGCGTTGAACATAGAGAGCCTGTGCACAGCAGCGGATGGCAAGACGTTGCTTATCGGCTTCCGAAGTCCAATCACGAACGGAAAGGCGTTGCTGCTGCCCCTAACGAATTCGGCGGCGATCACCAGCGAAGGCAGCCACGAAAAGGCAGTTTTCGACGACCCTGTGGAGCTTGATCTTCACGGTCTTGGGGTACGTGACATGGTTTGGCATCCGAAACTCAATGCATATCTCATCATCGGCGGACACTATGACGAGCACCTGAATGACCCTGATGCGGCCAAGCCCAAGCTTTTTCAGTGGTCAGGCGATAAGGACAAAAAACCGAAGGAGACCGCTGTGAAGCTCGATGAACTGAATCCTGAGGCTCTTGTTCTGTTTCCTGATGATCGGGTGCTCATTCTCAGCGACGATGGCGGACTCGAGGTCACGCCCAAAATCAAGCAAAAGGACGAATTGAAGAACAAAACGAAGCGGCAAGACGAAGTGTTCTTCCGCAGCGTGTGGTTAGACGTGACGCAATGAAACCCGTCCGCCTGCGCCTGGCTTGAAATGATCCTTTGCGAGCGCGCCCCACTGATAGTTCTAGCTGCCAAGCAAGCCCCAAGTTTTGGCGACTTGATCAGAGTGTCTAGCTGACGACCACAGAACTCAGACTCAAGGCGGTGCTCGTTATGTGAACAGCCGCCTGCCGTCATCCGACTACGCCCTTCACCACATTCCCCGCGATGCCAGTGAGGCGCATGTCGAGGCCTTGGTATTTGTAGTTGAGGCGCTCGTGGTTGATGCCGAGCAGGTGCATGATCGTGGCGTTGAGATCATGCACGTGGACGGGATCGCGGGTGATGTTGTAGCTGTAGTCGTCGGTCTCGCCCCAAGTGGTGCCTTTCTTCACGCCGCCGCCGGCCATGAAGATGGAGTAGCAGCGCGGATGGTGGTCGCGGCCGTAGTTGGTGGCGGTGAGCGTACCTTGGGAGTAGATCGTTCGGCCGAATTCGCCGCCCCAGACGATGAGCGTGTCATCGAGCAGGCCGCGTTGTTTGAGATCTTTGATGAGGGCGGCGGTGGGCTGGTCGGTGTCGCGGCACTGACCGCGGATGGCATTCGGCAGACCGCCGTGATGATCCCAGCCCATGTGGAAGAGCTGGATGCAGCGCACGTCGCGCTCAACGAGACGACGGGCGAGAAGGCAGTTCGCGGCGTAGGTGCCGGGTGTCTTCACCTCGGGGCCGTACATGTCGAGCACATGCTGCGGTTCCTTCGAGGTATCGACGAGATCAGGCACGCTGGTCTGCATGCGGAAGGCCATCTCGTATTGCGCGATGCGTGTCTGCGTCTCGGGATCGCCGAAGGCTTCAAAGTCGCGCTGATTCAGTGCGGCAAGTTCGTCGAGCATCTGGCGGCGCATCGGGCGATCGACGCCTGCGGGATTGGAGAGATACAAAACGGGATCGCCCGCATTCCGGAAGCGCACACCTTGATGCTGCGTCGGTAAAAAGCCGCTGCCCCAGAGGCGATCGTAGAGCGGCTGATCATCGCGCCGGCCGGTGCCGAACGACGTCATGACGACGTAGGCGGGCAGATCGCGATTCAAGCTGCCGAGTCCGTAGCTCAGCCACGCGCCGATGCTGGGACGACCAGCGAGCTGTGAGCCGGTCTGGCAAAAAGTGATCGCAGGATCGTGATTGATCGCCTCGGTGAACATGGAACGGATGACGCAAAGCTCATCGGCCACACCGGCGATGTTTGGCATGAGTTCGCTGAGCTGAATGCCGCTCTGGCCATGCTTCGCGAACTTGAAGATCGACGGCGCGACAGGGAATGCCTTCTGGCCCGAGGTCATCGTTGTGAGCCGTTGTCCCATGCGAATCGAAGCCGGCAGATCCTCTGCGCGGTGCTTTTCCATCTGCGGCTTCGGATCGAAGAGATCCATCTGCGACGGCGCGCCGGATTGGAAGAGGTAGATGATGCGCTTTGCACGCGGTGCGTAGTTTGGGAACTTGCGAGTGACCGCAGCACCTTGAGCTTCCTCGCTCAAAAGTGATCCGAGTGCGGCTGCACCGATGGCGGTGGAGGTGTGCTTCAAGAAGATGCGACGATTCAGGCGATCTTGAAACTGAAGGGTGGAGTCCGTTTTCATAAGAACAAATGGATGGAGATCAGTCACGCGTAACCACGCGATCAAGATTGAGCAGAACCGACGCCGTGGTCGTGTAAGCGGCGAGTTCGGCGGGGTTGAGACGAGGATCGGCTTTGGAACTGCCTTGGGCGAGGAGCGCGGTGGCCTCGTCGGGTTTTGCTTTGAATTGAGCGATGCGCTTCGCAACACCGGCGACGAGCGTCTTCTGCGCAGCGGGATCGATCGCGGTGGCGGTGGCGCGTTTGTAGCCGTAGGCGATTCGTTGTTCGGGGGTGTTGCCGCCGTGAGTGATCATCTGTTCCGCAAAAGCGCGCGCGGCTTCGACGAAGGTGACTTCGTTCAGCAGCGAGAGCGCCTGGAGCGGCGTATTCGTGCGGCTGCGCTTCACAGTGCAGACTTCGCGAGTGGGCGCATCGAATAGCAGCATCGTCGGCGGCGCGGCGGTGCGTTTCCAAATCGTGTAGAAGCTGCGGCGGTAGAGTCCTTCGCCTGTGTCAGCTTTGTAGCCGCGGAGGTCGCCGTATTTGCTGGTGTCGTCCCACACGCGATCCGGCATGTAGGGCTTCACGCTTGGGCCGCCGATCGTTGGCACCAGCAGGCCGGAGATGGCGAGTGCTTGGTCACGGATCATTTCGCCGGTGAGACGGAAGCGAGGTCCGCGCGCGAGCAGGCGATTGTCGGGATCTTTTTCCAGCAGCGCGGGCGTGACCTTCGATGACTGGCGATACGCGGCGCTCATCACCATGAGCTTCTGCATCGCCTTCATGTCCCAGTCGGTCCGGACGAACTCGGTGGCGAGCCAGTCGAGCAGTTCGGGATGCACGGGATACTCCGACTGCGTGCCGAGATTCTCCGTGGACTTCGACAGACCGAAGCCAAAGAAGCGCTCCCACGCGCGGTTCACCCACACGCGGGCGACGAGCGGATTCGCGGGATCGACGAGCCACTTCGCGAGGCCGAGACGATTCTGCGGCGCGCCTTTCGGCATTGGCGGCAGCACGGCGGGCGTGATCATCGTCACTTTCTCGGCGGGTTTGTCGTACTCGCCGCGATTGAGCACAAAGGCGTCGCGCACGGGACCTTCCTTCATCACCATCACGGTGGGAATGAGGCGGTTGAATTTGTCGAGTTCAGCCTTGGCCGCGGCAAGCGCGTAATCGGCATCGCGCAGTGGACCATCGACGCTGCTGCGGAAAAATTTCTCCAGCTCTTCGCGCTGCTTAGGCGTGCGGTTCTCCGTCGGCGTCTTCATGATGGCGAGCACGGCTGCGGGCGGGCCGCCGTGTCCTTCGAGGCTGACGAGCGCCGGCTCATCGTCCGTCGATGACAAACGGAAGCGGCCGATGTTATGCCCGGTGAATTTCGACTGATGCGTGAGTTTCACGGTGAGCGTCGCGCCCGCAGGCACCTTCACGGCTTTCTCCGCGATGAACATCGCCTTGCGGTCGGTCTTCTTCTTGGGGTCGTTGCCGTCGATGGCCCAGCCGTTCTTCGGATCCTTGTCGAGCAGGAGCTTCACGTCGTAGCCCTTCTGCGAATAGTCGGCCTCAGCGCGGGCGAAGGTGATTTTCTCCGGCTTCCGCAAACTTGGCGCGCTGATCTCCGCCTCGATGCCGGTGAGCACGTAGTTGCCATTGAAAGCGCGGCCGAGGCTCTGAGCGGGCAGCGAGGGATCGGTGAACGTCTCCAGCAGCAAGCCGGTGAAAACGCCTTCACGCAGCGGCGCGGTCGCGGTGTAGGTGTCAAAGTCGGGATTGCGCCCGCCGATGATCCATGAGCCATCCGGCAGCTTCTTGGGCGATGCCTTGCCCTCGGACGTCACGGTGACGACGGCTAGCGGATCCCACATTTCACGCTTCGCCGCCTCGGGGCTTTCCATGTCGGCTTCCCAGCTCGCGACGAGATTCGGGAGCTGCAGCTCGATCTCGGTCACCTTTGCCTTTGCCTGATCGATCTTCTTTTTGATCACGGCGAGTTCCTTCTCGTCATCCTGATCGGGAACCTCGATCACCGGCTCCGAATTGCCGCCACTGCGATTCGATGCGCCCTGGATGGTGCCACTCTCGGGCACGTTGTTAAAGAAGGCGAAGAGCGAGTAGAAGTCCTTCTGCGTAAACGGATCATACTTGTGATCGTGGCAGCGGCAGCAGTTCAGCGTGAGACCGAGCCAGGTGTAGCTCATCGTCTCCACGCGATCGATGTTGTTCTCCACGCGCCACTCTTCGGCGATGATGCCGCCTTCGCCATTCAGCCGGTGATTGCGATTGAATCCGGTCGCCACGATTTGATCGCGTTTCGCATTGGGCAAGAGATCACCGCCGATCTGCTCGATGGTGAACTGGTCGAAGCGCTTGTTGTCATTGAACGCCTTGATCACCCAGTCGCGCCACGGCCACATCGCGCGGCTGCTGTCGGTCTGGAAGCCATGGCTGTCGGCGTAGCGCGCGAAGTCGAGCCACTGCATGGCCATGCGCTCGCCGTAGTGCGGCGACTTCAAGAGGCGATCGACAACTTTTTCGTAGGCGCGGTCGGACTTGTCGAACGAGTCTGACGCTTCCTTCACGAAGGCTTCAACTTCCTCCGCCGTCGGCGGCAGCCCGGTGAGATCAAGGCTCACGCGGCGGATCAAGGTGGCCGCATCAGCCTGCGGCGAGGGTTGGAGGTTTTCCTTGGCCAGCTTCGCCGCAATGAATGCGTCGATGGGATTGCGGGACGCCGCCCAATTTGAAATCTGAAATTTGAAATCTGAAATTTGCGGCACCGCCGCTCGCACCGGCGGGATGAACGCCCAGTGCCCCTGATACTCCGCCCCTTCGCTGATCCACTGCCGTAGCGTTGCTTTCTCCTCGCTCGTCAGCGGCTTGCCGCTCTTTTCCGGCGGCATCACGTCGTCATCGTCATGCGGAAGTTCGATGCGCGCCACGAGCTGGCTTTTCTCCGGCTTGCCCGGCATGATGGCGCAGTCGCCGGACTTTGCCGGCTTCAGCGCGCTTTCGCGCAGATCGAGCCTCAAGTCGCCCTTGCGCTTGTTCGCGTCAGCACCGTGGCAGTTGAAGCACTTGTCCGTGAGGATGGGGCGCACGTCGCGGTTGTATTGCAGCTTGCCGGCGGCGTGAACTTGCACGGTGGCGGCCAGAGCGAGCGGCAGAATCATCAGGCGGATGGAGCAGGCGGTCATAAGATGAAGAAGCGTTGCGTGCGATGAGTGTGGGCCATTCCGCGGCACGGTGCAAAACCGGACACGCGATCCAGACCACGCCGACAAGAACGACCAGCGCTCCCGATTCTAGTCAGCCAGCGCATGGAAAGACACACGAAAGCCAGAATCGGACAAGTCCGCTACACGCGGCACCGTAGCGGAACTCGCCAGAGTTCCAATGCGAGCGCCCTGAGCGATCCCTCTACCTGAGACCGCCCGGCGGAAGTCTGGCGATGTCCGCTACGCGAATTGATGCGCGCATTTCACGCAGCCAGGCGTCACTTGTTCTTCTTCGTCTTGTCCTTGCCGGAGTGAAGCTGGGCGATGGCTGCATTGATCTTCTGGGTCATCTTCGATTTGTCGCCGGTCTTGAGGGCGGCGATGGCGGCTTTCACGCATTCCATCGCCTCGCCCCGATCGCCCCGCTTGTCGCCTTTGTTAGCGTCGGCGATGGCGTTCCGCGCCGACACCAGCATCGGCATCGGATCGCTGGCCTTTTTCGCGCCTTGGAGGAATTCGATGGCGTTGTCGAGCTTCTTCGCGGCGAAGGCGGGCGCGGGGCCGACTCCGAGGGCGAGCAGGGCGCAGATGATGGTGCGAATGATGGAATGACGCGCTTTCATGATGATGGTTACGGTGACGGTGAGTTTGGATGTTTGGCGGAGCGCAGTGCTCCGTTCACCCGTACATGCACCGTCTCTCTCTCGCTTCGGCAAAAAAGGCGAGAAAAATGAGCCAGTCAAAAAACGCATGCTCATTCTCCTGCCGTCATTCTCCTGTCAATTGAACGACACAATGACAGACGAATGGCGGCAGGAAATTGAGTTTGAAAGAGTTTGGCAACGGCGTCGATTTGACAGCCTCATTTCACGCTGGCTCCGATCCCCGCGGGCGCATCCTTCGGATCGCCGCCGATGAAGTTCGGGCCGGTCTGTTCGATGGCCCCGTAAAGATCGCGCGTGTTTGCGTCCGGCCCCTGGTTGCCGGCGATGATGCAGCGCTCCAAGCTCACGGTGCCCGCGTGAATGTGAAGCGCGCCGCCGCTCTTTTCCGTCACCATGTCTCCCTTGCGCTGACGTTTCGCTTCCGGCTGCCAGATGTTGCCGCTGAGCGTGCAGCGCGCGAGGTGAATGCGGGCGCCCGAAGCCTGCTGAGAAACATTGATCGCGCTGCCGCCATTGCCTGCGGCGCGATTGCCGGTGAAAAGGCAGTCCTCCATGTCCACGCGCGTCTTGGCGCCGTCGATGTGGACAGCGCCGCCGAGCATGTTCGTGAGGTTGTGTTCAAACACGCATCGCTTCAGCGTCAGACTTCCCTGGCTGGCGATCGCGCCGCCGTTTCCACCGCCGCCGTTGTTGATGAACTTGCAATCGACGGCTTCAAGCGTCCCGCTGTTGTCGATGGCACCCACGCTGCCTCGCAGACGAGCATTCTCCGCATCGCCGCTCATCGTGACGTTTCGCAGACTGAGCCTGGCATTCTCAGAAACAAAGAACGCGCGGTCGATGTCGGGACCATTGTGAATCTCCGTCTCCGCGCCTTCGATGGCGACGCTCTTGGTGATCTTGATGGCACCGAGCGCATCCGACAGAACGACCTTGCCTGCCTGCGAAAAACGGATGCATCCATTCTCCGGCGCGTCGCGCAGCGCCTCACGCAGCGAAACACCGGAGCCGCTCGTGCCAACGGGATCGAGTTCATCTTTCAGCGTCGTCACCGTGATGAGACTGCTTGTTCGATTCCCAAACGTCATCGCACCAAATGCCAGCGCAACGATCGCACTTACAGCGAGCAGTGCGATGATCGGCTTCAGCGGAATCGAGCGCGATTTCGGTGATGAGATCGGATTCGAGTTCCGAGAACCCACGGGCGCACCGTGCAGCCAGCTCTCCAAATCATCGGCGAATTCAGCCGCCGTTGCCTGACGCGTGGCTGGTTCCTTCGACATCGACTTCATCACGATGGCCGCCAGCGGCGCAGGCACTTTGTTTGGCAGCGCCGGCACGGATGACTCGGCCACTTGCTTCAGCAGCTCGATCAAATCTTCCGCCGCAAACGCGCGCCGGCCAGCCAGCAGCTCATAGAGCATCGCGCCGAGGCTGTAGATGTCCGTGGCGGGCGTGAGTTCGCGATTTCCACCGCGCGCCTGCTCGGGACTCATGTAATGCGGCGTGCCCATTACCGTGCCGGTCATCGTCAGGCCCGAGTCCACTCCCATTTTCCGCGCGAGGCCGAAGTCCGTGATCTGCGGTTCGCCCGCACCATCGATCAGTACATTCGCAGGCTTCAGATCGCGATGCAGAATGCCCGCCGTGTGCGCGTGATGCACGGCGCGCGCGACTTTGATCATCAGCGCCACCGCCTTGCGCGCATCGTTTTGATACTCCGCGATGCGAAACTGCAACGTGCCGCCCTTCACGAGCTTCATGCTGTAATACCACTGCCCCTCATGCACGCCGACTTCGTAGATCGGCAGGATGTTCGGATGATCCAGCGACGCCGCTGCAGTCGCCTCGGCGCGCAGACGCTGCACGCCTTCGTCGCCAGCCACCATTGGTGTATCGCGCAACATTTTGACCGCGACCACGCGATCCAGCGACATCTGCCGCGCGCGAAACACCACGCCCATCGCGCCGCGCGCGATCTCATCCAGCAACACGTAATCGCCAAAGTAGCCCACCTTGTCACCCGGTGCCGCTGAAGGCGGCTCATCGGCGATCTCCTCCGGCGGCTGCTTCAGCATCTCGCGCAACCGCAGCAGCAGCGACTCATCGTCCTGGCAGCTCTGCATCAGAAAGCGCTCGCGCTCGTCATCGTCCGTGATGCGCATGGCGGCGAGGAAGATGTCTTTCTGCCGGGTGATGTCGGAGGAGGTGCTCATAAGCTGTTTGCACTCACGTCATGCACCGTTCGTCACGCATTCCGGCAAAAAGATCTCATCACTCAATCTCCGTCTTCAACCACGCCCGGGCGAAGACCCACAGCCGGTTCAGTTCACGCTCCGGCACACCCGTGACATCCGCGATCTCGCTCCACTTCAATCCCGCAAACCAGCGCAGGTTCACGATCTCGGCCACCAGCGGTTCCGCCGCAGCCAGACGCGTGAGCGCTTCATCCAGCGATTCAATCTGCTCATCCGGCACCGGCGCAGCGACGGGAAGCTCCTCCGCCGACACATGCTCGTGCGCGCCACCTCGTTTCAGACGCTGTTTGTCGCGATACCGGTTCAGCAAGATCCGCCGCATCGCCTGCGCCGCCGCGCCGAAGAAATGCCGCCGACTCTCCCACTTCGATTCGTCGTCCTTCGACACCTTCAGCCACGCCTCATGCACGAGGGCCGTCGCCGTCAAAGTCTGCAACCCCTCCCGCGCCACCATCCCCCGCGCCAGCTTGCGCAGATCATCATAAACCTCCGGAAGCAGCGCGATTGCACTGACATCGGATCGAGCTGGCTGACGTTCTTGCTCCACATGGCGAGAGTCAGTCAGTGCCGGCGATTGTCAATTTGCGCCCGCTCTGCAAAAGCGCCCCAATTCGTCATTTGTCATTCGTCACTCATCGACATTTCCGCTCCCCGTGCTCTGTATTCTCCGCATGAAGCCGCTCGCTCTTTTTCTTGCCGTTGCCTCGCCTGTCGTCGTGTTTGCCGCTGATCCGGCGGATGCCGTTTCGTCGATCATCGCGAAGGAGAAGGATTCGCTGATTGGTCTGTATCAGCATCTGCACGCGAATCCGGAATTGTCGTTTCACGAAGAGAAAACGAGCCAGCGCATGGCGGAGGAGATGCGGAAGCTGGGCTTCGAGGTGACGGAGAAAATCGGCGGCTGGGGAGTGGTCGCGGTTTTGAAAAACGGACCGGGCAAGACGATCCTCGTGCGCACGGATCTCGATGCGCTGCCGGTGCGTGAGATCACCGGATTGTCCTTCGCCAGCAAGGTGAAGACGAAGGACGATCAGGGCAATGAAGTCTCCGTCATGCACGCTTGCGGTCACGACATGCACATGACCTGCTGGGTGGGCACGGCGAAGGCGCTCGTCGCGATGAAGGATCAATGGAAGGGCACGCTCGTCTTCATCGGCCAGCCGGCGGAGGAGCGCAGCGGCGGCGCGGCACCGATGATCAAGGATGGCTTGTTTGAAAAGTTCCCGAAGCCCGACCTCTGCCTCGCGCTGCATTGCGGCGCGGAAGGAGCAGCGGGCACGCTCGGCATCACGCCCGGCGGCGCGACGGCGAGCGTGGACAATATCGACATCGTCGTCCACGGCATCGGCGGGCACGGCGCGCAACCGCAGGCGACGAAGGACCCCGTGCTCATCGCCTCGCAGCTCGTCATCGCATTGCAAACCATCGCCAGCCGCGAGACGCATCCGCTCGATGCCGTCGTGATCACCGTCGGCTCCATCCACGGCGGCACGAAGCACAACATCATCGGCGACCGCGTCGACCTTCAGCTCACCGTCCGCACGACGAGCGAAGAGACGCGCTACAAGGTGCTCGAAGCCATCAAGCGCATCGCGCGCGGCGTCGGCCTCACGGCGGGACTCCCCGAAGACCTGCTGCCCGAGGTGAAGACGAACGATCTCTACACGCCCGTCGTGATGAACGACGACAAGCTCGTGCAAAAGCTCACCGGGCTTTTTGAGGCAAACTTCGGCAAAGACAAGGTGAAGCAAACGAAGCCCACGATGGGCGGCGAAGACTTCTCCCGCTACGGCATGACCAAGGACAAGCTGCCCATCTGCATGTTCTGGCTCGGCGCGACGCCCGCCGAGAAAGTCAAAGAAGCCGCGAAGACCAACGAACCGCTGCCGAGTCTGCACTCTCCTTTCTTTCGACCCGACGCTGTGCCCGCGATGGAGACGGGTGTCAAAGCGATGTCGCTGGCGGTTTTGGAGTGCTTGAAATAGAAGCGGGAAACGAGGGCCGGCGGTCCAGCCCGCCCGCTGCAAACGGCTTCGGGCGCGGTTGCGCGGGTGGTGAAAGGGCTTACTATCGCCGCCCCATGAATCGCAAAATCGTTCTCGCTTACTCTGGCGGCCTCGACACTTCGGTGCTGCTCTCCTGGATCAAGGAAACCTACAACGCCGAAGTCATCGCGTTCTGCGCGAACATCGGCCAGGAGGAGGAACTCAAGGGACTGGACAAGAAGGCGAAGAAGACCGGCGCCTCGAAAATCTACATCGACGATCTGCAGGACGAGTTCGCGCGTGACTTCATCTATCCGATGATCCAGGCAAACGCGATTTATGAGGGGCAGTATTTCCTGGGCACGAGCATCGCGCGTCCTCTCATCGCGAAACGTATGGTGGAGATCGCGAAGGCGGAGAAGGCCGACTCCATCGCCCACGGTGCGACGGGCAAGGGCAATGACCAGGTGCGCTTCGAACTCACCGCCGCCGCACTGGCGCCGAAGCTGGAAGTGATCGCACCTTGGCGCGACGAGCGCTTCCGCGCGCAGTTCCCCGGTCGCGCGGAAATGATCGCGTATTGCGAAGAGAAAACGATTCCGGTGCAAGCGAGCGCAAAGAAGCCTTTCTCCATGGACCGCAATCTCCTGCACATCAGCTACGAGGCGGGCATCCTCGAAGATCCGTGGTTCGACGCGGGTGATCTGAAGTATCGCGATTACTTCACCACGCTCTCCGTTTTCCCGGAAGATGCGCCCGACAAGCCGGCCTACGTGACGCTCGACTTCGTAAACGGCAACTGCGTGGCTGTCGATGGCAAGGCGATGACGCCGCTGCAAGTGATGAAGGCGCTGAACAAGCTCGGCGGCAAGCACGGCGTGGGCCGCGTGGACATGGTGGAGAACCGCTTCGTCGGCATGAAGAGCCGCGGTGTGTATGAGACGCCCGGCGGTGCCATCCTGCACTTCGCGCACCGTCAGATGGAGAGCCTCACGATGGACCGCGAGGTCATGCATCTGCGCGACGGCCTGATTCCGAAATACGCGACGCTGGTCTACAACGGCTTCTGGTATGCGCCGGAGCGTCTCGCACTCCAGGCGCTCGTCACCGAGAGCCAGCAAAAGGTCACCGGCACCGTGCGCGTGAAGCTTTTCAAAGGCGGCATTCATGCGGCAGGCCGGAAGAGCAAGTTCAGCCTCTACCGCGCCGATGTGGCGACGATGGAAGCCGATCCGTCCAATGCCTACAATCAGGACGATGCGACGGGCTTCATCCGCCTCAACGGTCTGCGCCTCAAAACGGGCGCGATGCGCGACGCGCGGAAGTAGCGGAATTTCGCCGGTGAGTTTCGAGACGCGGGCGGGGCGTTGCGCCTGACGGCGGGGAGTCCGATGACGTGCGTGGTGGAAGTCCACCGGCTGCTGCTACCGGCGCTTCACCATGCCGGGTTGGAGCGCGCGGCGGTAATTCACCACGGCATCGCCGATGGTATCGGCCAGGGCGCGACGGTAGGCATCGGAGGCGATGAAGCGGCACTCGCCGGCATTGGTGACGAAGCCGCCTTCGAACAGGATGCCGGGCCGCGTGCAGCCGGTGAGCACCGTCCACTGCGCGCGCTTGATGCCGCGGTCGATGAGCTTGTAGGTCGAGACGACCTTGGCATGGACGGCCGTGGCCAGCGCGATGTTCTCGGAGTCCTGGCGGTTGCCGGTCAGTCCGCTGGCGTTGAAGCCGCCGCCACGCTCGAGGCTGGCGGAGGCGCCGGTGGGCGTGAGCGCGAAGGTCTCGATGCCCGTGGCGGCCGGTCCGGCGGAGTTGAAATGCAGGCTGATGAAGATGCTGTTGGGCGTCTTGTTGGCGATGGCCACGCGGCCCGTGCGGCTGATGAACTCGTCGGTGGTGCGCGTCATCACCACGCGGAAGCCGCGTTTTTCGAGCGATGCTTTGGTGACGAGCGCCATCTTCAGGGTGAAGTCCTTCTCGTAGCCGTACACGCCCTTTGCTCCCGAATCGTGGCCGCCGTGGCCGGCGTCGAGCACCACGGTGTCGAAAGGCTCGGCGTCCGTGATGAAGCTCGGGCGCAGCACGGGGTCGATGAGCTTGCACAGGTCGAGGCGGGAGAAAGCCACTTTGCTGCCGATCTCCGCCACGGGGTAGCTGAGGACGAACTTCACGTTGTTGATCAGCATGTCCATGCTGCCGATCTCGGCCTTGAGGATGAGATTGGTCTGCTTCAACCAGACGTGTTTCCCCTCCACCTTGAGCGTGGCAAAATCGTAGAAGCGCTGGATGCTGGCCGCCGTCAGGTAGTCACGTCCTTCATACTTGAGGATGTCCCATCCGCCGTTCTTCCCAGGCGGGAGCTGGTTGATGATGTTTGCCGAAGCGGGCGGTTCGGTCAGCTTCGCGGAGCCGGTGGTGGAAACGCTCTCGCTGCGGCTTGAGGAGGTCACGTCCAGCGCGCGGTCGTCTCCGGGCGCGAATCCCCCCATGGGCCGCCCGGGGGGATCGACGCTCGTGCTGGCCTCGGACACGGCCGGTGCCGGCTTCTTGGGGTCGGATGCTTTCGTGCTCGCGACGGTGGCCGCCGTCTTCTTCTCATCGGCGCCCTTGTCCTTGGCGTTCTTGTCTTTGGCGCTTTTGTCGTTGGCAGTGGTTTTGTCCGACGCGGGCGCGGACTTGCCAGCGGTGGTGCCGCCTTTGGCCGGATCGTCTTTGCCCGCAGGCTTTTTCCCGCCGGCCGCCGCTTCGTCGCTTTTCTTCGCCACCTCGGACTTGGGAGATTTCTTCTCCGGCTCCTTGTCGCTGCTCTTCGTGGAGGTTTTCTTCTTTGATGAAGAAGCTGTGGAGCTTTTGGCCTTCGCCGGCGGCTCGTCGTCGTCCGGTTTGCTTTTGGCCTTGGCACTCGCCTTCGATTTCGCTCCGCCGGTCTTCGGCTCAGGCTTGGGTTCGGGCTTTGATCCGCTTTTTGGAGTGTCCTTTTCAGCCGGGGGCGCTTCCTCCTTCTTCTTCACGAGGCCGGTGATGCGGCTGAAGAAGCCGCTTTTCTTCGGCGGCTCGTCTTCGGCCCTGAGCACCCCGCCTGCGAAGATGCAGACGCCGGAGAATGCCAATCCACAAATCAGGCTGCGCAGGGTATTGCTCATGAACTCGAATGTCATCATCTGGCCTCGAAGACCCGCGCGACCTCTGTCGCCCCGGGGGGCGTGAAGATTAGCCGCACCCTCGGGTTCCGCAATCAGGGAAACGATGTCATTCCCTCGCCCTGGAGTCGATCCAGATCGTCACCGGGCCGTCGTTGACGAGGGCCACCTGCATGTCCGCTCCGAAAACACCGCGCTGCACCGGCTTGCCGAGCTGCGCCTCGACGGCGGCGAGAAATGCCTCGTAGAGCGGGATGGCGATCTCGGGCCGGGCGGCGCGGATGAAGGAGGGGCGGTTGCCTTTTCGCGTGCTGGCGTGCAGCGTGAACTGGCTGACCACCAGCACATCGCCCCCCACGTCCTGTACGGCGTGGTTCATCTTGCCTTCCAGGTCGGAGAAGATGCGCATTTGCACGATCTTGGCTGCCAGCCACGCGGCATCCTCCTGCGTGTCTTCGTGCTCGATGCCGAGCAAGACGAGAAGGCCGCGGCCGATCTGCCCGGAGACCATGCCTCCGGTGGTGACGGAGGCTTCGGAGGTGCGTTGGATGACGGCGCGCATGGTGGGAAGGGCAGGGAGGGCTGGTGTTCGGGACTTACTTCTCAAGGCGCACGGGTCCGCCGCTGCGCACCTCGGTCAACACGCCGTCGCGGATGACCACGCCGCCGTTCACGATCACGTCGGTGAAGCCTTCGGCGTAGTGATGCGGGTCGTCAAAGGCTGAGGGATCATTGACCTTGGCGGGGTCGAAGATCACCACGTCGGCGAAGGCACCGGCTTTGATCACGCCGCGGTCTTTGAGCTGGAAGGTCCCCGCCGGGAGGGAGGTCATCTTGCGGATGGCATCCTCGAGCTTGAGGAGCTTCTCGTCCCGTACGTAGCGGCCGAGGACGCGGGCATTGTTCCCATAGCTGCGCGGGTGCGGCACGTCCTCGCCGAGGCGGCGCGGGCCGCCGTCGCTGGCGATCATGGTGAGCGGATGGCTCATGAAGGCGCGCAGATCGGCCTCGTTCATGCCGTGGTAGATGGCACTGCCGCCGCCGCGCGTCTCGATGTCGAAGATGAGTTCGATCTGGTCGGCCAGACTGTCGGAGCCGCGCACGATCTTTGCGGCCTCGGGGATGGATTTGCCATTGAGGCGCGGGTCGGTCTTGAACCTTGCGATGACGGCATAGCCGTAGTCTTTGCGGCCCTGCCTTTCGCGCGAGTCGTTCATCTCGGCGACGATCGCCGCCTTCTGCGCCGGATCAGCGACGCGGGCGATGAAGTCCTCGCGCTTGCCCTCCCTGGCCTTGTCCGGGATGAGCTGCGCCAGGCCCGTGCTCGAAGCGGTGTAAGCGTAGTCGTCATGCGTGATCGTGAGGCCGTCGGCGCGCGCCTTGTCGAGCACCGCAATGACTTCCGCGGCCTTGCCCCACGCCGTCGGGCCGGTGAGCTTGAGGTGCGAGACCTCGGCCCGGATCTTTGCCTCGCGGGCGATGCGGATCAGCTCGTCGAGGGCGGAGAAAATCTTCACCGTCTCCGCGCGCATGTGGCTGGCGTAGATGCCGCCGTGCGCGGCGGCCACCTTTGCCAGCTCGATGATCTCCTCCGTTTTGGCGAATGAGCCGGGCACGTAAATCAGACCCGTGCTGAGGCCGACCGCGCCGTCCTTCATCGCCTGATCGACGAGCGACTTCATCGTTTCGACCTGCTCCGGACTCGGCGCGCGGATGAAGCTGCCGCCCATCGCTTTCTGCCGCACGGAGTTGTGGCCGATGAGGGTCGCCACATTGACCGCCACATGCGCGTCCTGGATTTCGGTCAAAAACTTCGCCACATCGGTGCGCGAGCCGCCGCAGTTGCCCGTGACGATGGTCGTCACGCCCATGCGCAGGAAATTCTCGGCCGCCGGCAGCTTGCAGACGTCCTCCGAGTGCGTGTGCACGTCGATGAATCCCGGCGCGACGACGTGGCCGTGGGCGTCGATCTGCACAGCCGCCCCGCCTTTCACCTCGCCGACGGCGGCGATGCGCCTGTCTTTGACGGCGATGCTGCCGGAGACCAATGGCGCGCCCGTGCCGTCGGCAATGCGGGCATTGGTGATGAGCAGATCGTAGTCCGCCGCAAAGACGGGCAGGGACAGGAGTGACGCGAGAAGAAGACGCGCGGATCGCATGGCGGCGGTGCCTGACGCGGAGAGCATCGTGCGGATCAGATGCCGGTCATCCGTTTTGCCTCCTGCACGAGGCGGATGAACTTGCCGCGCTCGCCGTCGAGTTCCTTGTCGCCCTGGGCCTGACGGGCGAGCTTGAGGACCAGTTCATGATTGAGCGTGCCGAGATTCTCCTCGCCGCGCAGCAGAAGGCCGAAGCCGACGATGGAGGTCTCGAAGAGGAAGTCCTCGCGGGCGTTCTCCCACTTGGATCCGCGGTCGAGGGCGAGCAGCTTTGAGCTGTCAAACGGACCGACGGTCTGCGAATTGAAGCGCGCCCCCGGCACGGTGATGGTCGCGACGATGCGGCCCGCCTCGCGGTTCACGTCCACCGTGCCGCCGTTCGGCACGATCTCGTACCACGCGACGTGCGCGGCGGTGGAGGAACCTGCCTGCGGTGCCACATGGGTCTGGCTGAGCAGGCGGTAGCCGCGCACGGCGAGCTTGTCGAAACTGACCTGCACGCCATAGGCGTTCGCAGGTGAAGTCGATGCAGGCTGATCCGCGGGGAGCTGCAGGACCACGCGCATGAGGCGGTGCGCGGGATTCCACGGGCAGGTGGCCACTTCCGTCTTCCATGACTGGATGGCGAGATCGGGCGTGCGCGTTTTCTCGTTCGCGGCGGGCGGCGGAGGCGGCGGTACCTTGGCGGGCGGGGAGGCGAGCGCGTCGCCTTTGATCTTCACCGGTGCGGGCCGTGTCTCGTGCGGGCGGATCGTGATGCGCGCGACGGGTTCGCGGCTGACAGCGGTGTAACCTCTCGCGTCTGCCGATGCGGAGCCCGCGGTGGCCGCCACCGCAGGACTTGGTGCCGGAACAGGCGCGGGAGTGGCGGCAGCGGCCGGCTTCGGTGCCTCCGATGCAGCGGCGACCTTGGCAACGACGGGGGTCGCAGCCGGTGTGGTTACGACAGGCGCGGCGGCTGGCTTCGGTGCTGGTGCCGGGGCCACAGGGGCGGCGGGCACCACCTCGGCCACCACGGGCGCGGTTTTCACGGGCGTGGATTTCAGCGGCACCATCGGCCGAGCGGACGGCGTCAGTGCACCCTGCGCATCCATTCCGGTCCGGGCGATGTCGGTGTGCGCCGGTCCGCCGGAGTGTCTTCCGAGCAGAAATGCGGCGCCACCCACGGCGAGCACGGCGGCGATCTTCATGACACCCGCGAAGAAAGGTGCGAAGCCCGGCTGGCGGCGCACGAGGGGCTGACGCGGCATCATCGGCGTGTGAATGCGCGGCCCCTTCGGCGGAGTGAGCACGGCCTGCCGCTGCTGGACCGTGAGTTTTTCCACAGGCACCGGTGCACCGTGGTGAAGCGAATCGCTGATCTGCTCGATGCCGGCCAGCTCGGCCTGGGCTTCCGGGTTTGACGCGATCCATGCGCGCATCTCGCGCTCCTGCCCGGGGGGCAGCTCGCCGAGGGCGTATGTGGTGAGGTCGGGGTGATCAGGGTTCATGGTGCGTGGGGATGTTCGGAGAGTTCCTTGCTCAATAGATCGCGCAGCTTGCGGATGGCCACATGCATGAGGAAGCCGACATTGCCGACGCTGAGTCCGGTGGCTGCGGCGATGTCCTTGTAGGAGCAGTCGTGGATGTACTTGAGGCGGAGCACCTCCTGCTGGTTCGCGGAGAGGTGCTCGACGAGCTGCCAGATGCGGTCGCACAGTTCATGGGTGTCGCTTGACTGCGAAGGGTCCGGCCGCCAGTCGCGGTGCTCGGTGATGATCTCGTCGTTGCCGAGGTCAAGCCGCTGCTCCTTGCGCAGCACGTCGAAGGCGCGGTTCCGGCAGACAGTGTAGAGCCATGCCTTGACGTTTTCGCGCACCTTCTCCGGATCGGCCAGCCAGAGCTTGAGAAAGGTGTCCTGCACGACATCGCGCGCCCGGTCAATGTCCCCATTGAGAAGGCTGGCTGCGTAGGCGATGAGGCTGCTTTCATAAAGGTCCAGAGCCTCCTTCACCAGCATCGACGCGTCGTTGTTTTCGTGCTGGCCGGACATGCTCCTATTTTGCATCCTCAGGAACGGATGGGGAAGGGGTTTGTTAGTCCCGGCGGCGGCGAATCAGCGTTCGAGACCGATCCCTGCTGGGCCACCTCGCGCCGGCACAGGTTTTGCGCGACGCGGGTTTGTGCTTTAGTTGGGAGCATGAGCACCTGGACACCCCCATCGACCGTGAACCTCGCCGACATCGGCTTCATGGACGCGCGCAGCAAGCTGATCGACCTCGCCGCCTTCCTCGACCGCGTGCAGCGCGCGGGGCAGGAAGGAGACTTCCGCGTGCAGGCTCTCCAGCGCGCCATCAAGCTGCTCGATGCCAGCCAGCCGCAGCGCGCCCGCGAGGTGCTCCTGAGCTTCAGTGATCCCTCCACCGAACCGATCGCCAAAGCCACGATGCAGGGCGCGATCGGCGCCTTCAAACCGTGAAGCCCTTCTCTTCTCATTGCCATGAACTACATCGAACCCCACGGACACATGGTCAGCCGCACCACGGATGACTACGAGCGCATGGCGCTGGCCGGCTGTCGCGCCATCTGCGAGCCCGCGTTCTGGGCCGGCTTCGACCGCGCCTCGGCGGCGGGCTTCTATGATTACTTCCGCCAGATCACCGACTACGAGCCGAAGCGCGCCGCCAAATTTGGCATCCAGCATTACTGCTGGCTCTGCATCAATCCCAAGGAGGCCGAGGACACGAAGCTGGCCGATGAAGTCATCGCGCTCATCCCCGAGTTCCTGAAGCGGCCCGGCGTGCTCGGCATCGGCGAGATCGGCCTGAACAAAAACAGCCGCAACGAGCTGATCATCTTCGAGAAGCACGTCCAGCTCGCGCAGGACCACCAGCAGCTCGTGCTCATCCACACCCCGCATCTCGAGGACAAGCTCAAGGGCACGCGCCTCATCATCGACTCGTTGAAAAACTTCCCGAAGATCGATCCCCGGCGCGTCATCATCGACCACGTCGAGGAACACACCATCGACGCCGTGCTCGACGCCGGATTCTGGGCCGGCATCACGCTATATCCCGAAAGCAAGTGCACCCCGCACCGCGCCATCGACATGCTCGAGCAGCGCCAGGGCGAGCGCATCTGGATGAACAGCGCCTGCGACTGGGGCATCAGCGATCCGCTGGCCGTGCCAAAGACCGTCCAGGCCATGCGCCAGCGCGGCTGGAGCGAGGCGATGATGCAAAAGATCGTCTGGGAAAACCCCCGTGCGTTCATGGGGCAGAGCGAGAAGTTCGTGATGCCGTGAGCCCGATGGGGCTGCGTCCGCGCTGACTGCCGTTGGAGTCCCGCCTTTAGGCGGTCAGGGTAACCCGCGAATCTCGATAAGGACACCGTGCATAAGGCGCACCCGTTCCTGACCGGCTGAAACCGGGACTCCAACGAAATTCGCTGCGCTCCAGCGTAGGCCGCAAGGTGGATTCCTCCACGGCACTGCGTTGCCAGATTCAGACGGAGGCCACCGACATGCCCTGTTCATCTTTCACCGGCTTCACGCAGGCGACGGCTCTGGTTCGAACGCCATGGATTTCACATGCCTGTTCGGACAGCCGTTGCACGTATGAGATCGCGCACCCGTTGGAGTTCTCCAAACATCGCCTGTCGCTGTTTTTGAACGGCCGCGTCATGCCCTGCTCGGCACGGCCCAGGACTTGGTGCTGCGGGATCGGAGACCGCGCGCCGGGTAGGACGAACGGACGGGTTGCGGTCGTCGGATCGTTCAGCGAGTGATGGGCGATGCAAAGAAGGGCGCGACGAACTGGTGAACCGAAATCCGCAGGCAAGGTGTTGCTGGCGTTTGGCGTGGTGTGGGGCGGGCTCTCGCTGATCTTTCTGCTGCTGGGCATCCGCTCGATCCAGTCAGAGCGGCAGTATGGAACCGAGGGTGCCACCGCGCCGGGCGTGATCACGGCGAAATGGGTGGCGGAGAAACGGGGGCTGGACCGCGAGACGAAGCGGGAGACGATTTCGAAGACTTACTATCTCCAGTATCAGTTCACCGCGAGCGAGGGGCGGAGGGTCAGTGCGGAGACTTCGGTTTCTAAGGAGCGATGGGACAGCGCTCGCGAACAAGAGGCGGTCCGGGTGCAATACCTTCGCCATGACGCGGTGCGGAACCGGCTCGCTGGCGAGGCTGGCACGACGAGGGCGTGGATTCTTGCGGGACTCGGTGCCGTTGGCGTGCTGATCGGTCTGGGTGCCATCGTGGCTGGCGTTGGCAGGAAGCGTGCGGGTGTGGCGGCCCGCGCATGACTCTGCGCGGACGAGCTGTCGCCGTCATCGTTCGGGTTCGTGGAGGAATCGTAATGACGAGAACTCGGCGGGATCGAGCTGCGCGGAACGGTGTTGCGGAACGGTTGAGTTTTCCTCAAACCACCGCTCAACTAGCGCCCACCCATGGCAGTCACATCGTCCCGTCTTGAAACGACCATCGCTCTCATCGCCGGCAACGGCATTTATCCCGAGACCTTCGCGGCTGCGGCGCGGCGCGCGGGCGTGGCGAAACTGGTGGCGGCGGCGTTCACCGACGAGACGAAGCCGGATCTCGGGCAGAAGGTGGATGCGATTGAGTGGTTCCGCGTGGGCCAGCTCTCGAAGATGATCGCTTTTTTCCAGCGCGAGGGCGTGAAGCAGTGCGTGATGGTCGGGCAGATCGCGCCGCGGAATCTGTTCGATCTGCGCCCCGATCTCCGCACGCTCATGCTGCTGGCGCGGCTCAAGCAGCGCAATGCGGAGTCGCTCTTCGGCGGTATTGCTGATGAACTGAAAAAGGATGGCATCGAGCTTCTCCCGGCGACGACGTTTCTCGACGATCTGCTGCCGCCGCCGGGACTCGTGGCGGGACCCGCGGTGAAGAAGCGCCGGTGGGAGGATGCGGAGTATGGATTCAAGATCGCGAAGGAGACGAGCCGGCTCGACATCGGGCAGACCGTGGTGGTGAAAAACGGCACCGTGCTCGCGGTGGAAGCTTTTGAAGGCACGAATGAAACCGTGCAGCGCGGCGGCAAAATGGGACGCGGCAAGGCAACGATGGCGAAAGTTTCGAAGCCAAATCAAGACATGCGATTCGACGTTCCCGTGATCGGTCCTGACACGATCAAGACGGCTGCGTCAGCGGGCGTGGATGTCATCGCCATCGAAGCGGGAAAGACGCTTTTGCTCGGTCGCGAAGAGATCGTGCAATCATGCGCGGCGCTGAAGGTGAGCGTGCTTGCTTTGGAGTGATTGAACGTCAGGCGCGCGAGGGCGTCCCAGAAAAAACTTCGGCAACAATTTGAAATAATTTCAATTTTGTCCCAAGAATAAAATCTTCCGGGCGTCAATCCGGTCCCAAGAGACAACCTCGAATCCAAATCCATGATACTAACCGCAATCAAATTGAAACTGGTCGCGCTCGTCGCAGTCGCCGGCCTGAATACGGACGACATGAAGGGCATCAGCCCGGAGATGACAAAGGCCCTCGAATCTCTGGCGGCAGACCAGAAAGCCGCGCAAGAGAAGGACAGCAAGGTGGACATCAATGCGTCCCTGACCAAGACCGTGGAGAAGGTGGGTGAGCTTGCCAAAGCCGGAGATCCTGATGCGAACTACGCGCTCGGCCGGTGGGCCTTGCTGGGCCTCTTCCAGAACGCCACGGCTGAAGCCGCGATGGGCAGCTTCAAAGCCGCGGCTGACAAGGGCCATGTGCTTGCCAAGGCCGAACTCGGCGGCCTCATGCTTCAGGCCTATCCGCAGGATCCGGAGAAGGTGAAACAGGCCATCAAGTACATCCAGGAAGCCGAAACAGGCGGGAACAATGACGCGCGCCGTGCACTGGCGCAGCTCACGCTGCAGGGCGTGGGAGACATCATCCCTGCGAGCCTCGACAAGGCGAAGGCGCTGCTCGAAAAAGGCAGCGCGGCCGGTGACGGTGCGGCGACGCTCGGCCTCAGCCAGCTCTACGCAGCCGGCGTGAATGATGGCAAGGGCGAGGTGAAACTGGCCAAGGACGAAAACAAGGCGCTGGAGATGCTGCAGAAGGCAGTTGAGCAGGGCAATTCTCCCGCGATGAGCCAGCTCGCGGCGCTTTACTTCAACGGCGCGGAGCACCCGAGCGTGAAGAAGGATCCGGCCAAAGCGATCACGATGTTCAAGAACGCCGCCGACAAGGGCAACGCTGCCGCGAACAACAGCCTGGGCCAGATTTATGAAAACGGCCTCGGCGAACAGAAGAAGAACATCGAAGAAGCGGTGAAGTATTACACCGCCGCCGCCAATGCGGGCGATGCGGCCGCGCAGTTCCGCGTGGGCAACATGCTCGAAGTGGGCGTCAAAGACGGTGACAAGGTGATCGTGGGCCAGAATCCGAAGGCCGCGCTCGACCTTTACCGCATCTCCGCCCAGAGCGGCCTTGCGGAGGCGAACTACAACGTGGGCGCCTACTACGAGGCGGGCAACATCGTTGACCGCGATCTGCCGAAGTCCTTTGCCTTCTTCCAGCGCGCCGCGTTCGCCGGCCTGCCGCAGGCCCAGCACAAGGTGGGCGCCTATTATCAGAACGGCGTCGGCATTGGCCGTGACCTCGTGGCCGGTGCCGCCTGGTACCAGCGCGCCGCGGACAACGGCTTCGCGCTCAGCCAGCTCGTGCTCGGTGCCATGAGCGAACTCGGCTCCGGCGTGCCGCAGAGCTTCACTGCCGCCGCGAACAACTATCAGCTCGCGGCCGCACAAGGCATGCCGCTGGCGATGATCCGCATGGCCAGCCTCTATGAGCGCGGTGCCGGCGTGAAGGCCGACCTCGCCCGTGCCTGGGTCTATGCCCAGCAGGCCGTGGATGCCTCGAACAAGGCCAAGGATGCCGTGGCTTATCTCGAAGCCCTTGAGAAGAACATGAGCAGCGAGCAGAAGAGCGAGGCAAAGAAGATCTACGACCAGAAGAAGTCCGAAGCCAAGAAGTCCGACAGCGGCGCACCGGCCGCGGCTCCGACTTCGAGCGGCAGCGCTCCCGCGGCGCCCACGACCGGCGGCAAGGGCAAGAAGGGCAAGAATAATTGACGCGCGCGTGCTCCGTAGCGGCGACAAGCGGTTTTCAGATTGGAAAACCGCTTGTCAAAGCAGAGCACGAAGCTAGTTTCAGCGGCGGTTTCCCCGGACGGGAAACCGCCGTTTTTTTCGGGGCATTAGCTCAGTTGGTAGAGCGCCTGCATGGCATGCAGGAGGTCAGCGGTTCGAACCCGCTATGCTCCACCAAACCACTCCCAACGGGACGAGGTTTGGCGGCAAAGTTCAGAGCGGTGGACGCCGCTGCGTTTGACGGCTAGACTTGCCGCCGTCATGAAAACGATTCTCCTCGCTCTCGCCTTCGCGGGCATCTTCGCGGCCGTTGCATCCGGTGAACTCGTGCTGGACGGCAAAGTCATCGAAGTGAAGCCCAAGCCCGAGGATGAAACGGTGAGCGCCATCTTCACCTTCACGAACAAGGGCACGAAGACCGTCAAGGTGCTCAGCGTGGAGAGCAAATGCACTTGTGTGAGCGCGAGCGTGGACGCGGCGTCGTACGCAGCCGGCGCGAAGGGCATCGGCACGGCGGAGTTCAAGGTCGGCAGTTTTGTGGGCAAGCACGAGAAATTCATCGTTGTGAACACGGATGATCCCGCTCAGCCGGAGTTTGTGGTCACTTTTGTGCTCGACGTGCCCGAGGTGATCCAGGTCGAGCCGCGCACCTTGCAATGGTGGCTCGGGGACGCTCCGGACGAGAAGCACACGACCGTGAAGGTCGTTGGCAAGGATCCGATGAAAATCGTCAACGTCAGCTCGACGAGGGACGGCGTGGAATTCACCTGGAAGGAAGTAAAGCCGGGCCGCGAGTACACCGTGACGGTGAAGCCGGCGTCCACAAACTCGGTCTTCCTCGGCGCGCTGAAGATCGAGACGGACAGCAAGATACCGAAGTACCAACGGCAGCTCGCCTATTTCAGCGTTTACCGGAAGCCGGACTCTGCCCTGGGTGCGGCGGCCGCCCCGGCAAAATGATTCGCCAGGCAGCCATCCTGATCCTGCTCTCGGTCGTCTGCGCGTCGGCCACGCACTTTTTTCACCCGCGTGCGCCGGCCTGGTATCTCGTCGAGGAGAAGCTGGCGGAGGATGAGGTGAGCATGGCCGTCATCGAGCAGAAGTGGAAAGGGGATGTGTTCTGGATCGACGCGCGCATCAGCTCGCAATACGAGGCGGGCCATGTGCCGGGCGCAGTGTCGCTCAACGAGCAGAACTTCAATCAGTCTCTCTTTGACCAGATCACGACGCTGCAGGACCTGAAGAAGCCCCTGGTGATCTACTGCGACTCGCAGAAGTGTGATGCCAGCCGCAACGTGCGCAAGCACCTGCTTGAGAGCATACCTCTTGAGAACGTTTTCGTGCTCAAAGGCGGCTGGCAGGCATGGCAGCAGTCGCGCGAACAAAAGCCGCGCTGAAGCCGGCCTTCATATGCGCAGGAACACCCGCTGGCGGTAAAGCCACCAGCACATCAGCCAGAGCACCAGCAGCACGGAGCAGCGGTCCACCAGGGGACCGTATGGACCGGCAAAGATGTCCGTGCCGAGGACAGCCTTTCCGAAGTGTACTTGCAGCGTGTGCCGGATCCAGCCGGTGGACAGTTGCTTTGCCACATAGATGAAGATGGAGTTCATGCCGACGACCACCAGGGGGAAGACCAGCTTTTTCTGGCCGGCGATCTCCACCAGCCAGAAGAAGAACGCCAGCAACAGCAGCACCCAGCCGCCGCTGAAGAGCACCCACGAAGGCGTCCAGATGCGCTTCACCACCGGACAAATGAGTATGCCGGCGATGAAGCCTGCCATCAGCAGGATCACGCCGGTCACCACGAGCCGTGCACAGGTCTGGCGTGCATCCTTCGAGAGATGAAGATACCTGCCGGTGACCAGCCCCATAAGCATCGTGGCCAGGGAAGGCACGAAGTTCAGCGTCTGGTAGCCGCCTTCGTTGAGGCGAAACGGCTCCTTGTGCGGGAAGAGATTGAGGAACCAGCGGTCGAAGTCCGCCGCCGCGTTCGTGTGAGCATTCCAGTGCGAGAAGAAACCCTGCAGCACGCCTGCCGCACCGACCTTGTCAGCGGCACCGCCATCGAACGCCGCCCCAGGCACCGAGTGCCAGAAGAACCACCACCAGTAGCCCGCAAGGATGATCACGATGGCCGCCACCTGCATCTCCCAGCCGAGCGTCCACAGGAGAAAGAGGAACACATAACCGAGGCCGATCTGGCCGAGCACATTCGTGAAGGACCACTGCGTCATCGTCCTGTCGTTCGACGTGAGCAGCACGGCCAGCAGCACCAGCACCACGGCGCGGATGATCGCGTGCATGAGCATCTTCAAAAAGCCATCCCCAGCCGTGCTGCGGCGGGCATAGGAATAGGCCATCGCCAGCCCGACCATGAACATGAACGAAGGCTGAATCAGGTCCCACAGCGCGCACCCCTGCCATGCGCGATGCTCGAACTGCGGCGCGAGCATCTCCCAGAACGTGCCGGGATGTTCCTTCGCCATCGTCGGAATGCCGAAGCCGGACGAAACCATCAGCAGCATCACAAAACCGCGAAAAGCATCCAGGGAGACGAGTCGGTTGGTTGGGGCGGGCGAGGACATGGCGTGGTTTGGGAGCCACAACGCCGCATGGCAGCCGGCCCTATCTCCGCCGGCCGGCTTCGGGAGCAATTCTTCCATCGTCGCCGGGGTGTTGATTTCCAAAGCAACCCGGCCCCGACCGCACAGGCGCGCAGCCTCGGCTGGCAGTCTCCGGGAAGCAAAACGGCACCACCCCGCGAGGGATGATGCCGTCCTGACTTGATGCTTTTCGAATCCGGTGCGGGGCGCTCGTTACTTCGTCGGCACGGACGCGATCGTCTTGAGGATGCGGCCGGCGATGGCGTAAGGGTCGCCTTGGGAGTTCGGGCGGCGGTCTTCGAGGTAGCCCTTGTAGTCGTTGTTGATGAAGCTGTGCGGGATGCGGATGGAAGCTCCGCGGTCTGCCAGACCGAAGGTGAACTTGTCGATGGACTGCGTCTCATGCAGGCCGGTGAGGCGCATGTGATTGTCCGGGCCATACACGGCGATGTGCTCGTGCATGTTCTTCTCGAAGGCCTTCATGAGCTTCTCAAAGTACGCCTTGCCGCCCTTCTCGCGCATGAAGGACGTGGAGAAGTTCGAGTGCATGCCCGAGCCGTTCCAGTCCGTGGCGCCCAGCGGCTTGCAGTGCCACTCGACATCGACCTGATACTTCTCGCACACACGCATGAGGATGTAGCGGGCCACCCAGACCTGGTCGGCGGCGTTCTTGCTGCCCTTGCCGAAAATCTGGAATTCCCACTGGCCCTTGGCCACCTCGGCATTGATGCCTTCGTGGTTGATGCCGGCGTCGAGGCAGATGTCGAGGTGCTCCTCCACGATCTGGCGCGCGATGTCGCCGACGTTCTTGTAGCCCACGCCCGTGTAGTAGGGGCCTTGCGGCGCCGGATAGCCGTTCTCCGGGAAACCGAGCGGGCGGCCGTCCTGGTAAAGGAAGTACTCCTGCTCGAAGCCGAACCATGCACCCGGATCATCAGGAATGCCGGCGCGGGTGTTCGACGGGTGCGGGCTCTTGCCATCGGGCATCATGACCTCGCACATCACGAGCACGCCGTTCTTGCGGGTGCTGTCGGGATAGAGCGCGACGGGTTTGAGGATGCAGTCGGAACTCTTGCCTTCGGCCTGCTGCGTCGAGCTGCCGTCGAAGCCCCAGTTCGGGAGGTCCTTGAGGGTGGGAAACTTCGCAAACTCCTTGATCTGGGTCTTGCTGCGAAGGTTGGCGACGGGCTGGTAGCCGTCGAGCCAGATGTATTCCAGTTTGTACTTGGCCATGGGTGTCGTGTGTGTGTTTTGGTTGGATTTTGAGTGTTGAAACCGGGGGCTGACCGCCGGAATCCCGCTGCGGTGTCGTGGGGACTCCGCTTGAGGCGACTCATCCACAAAGCAGATGCCATGCCAGCCACGCAAATGATTTTTCGTACCGGCACTCTGAAACACCCGGGCAACCGGAAGGCAGCGGACCTCCAAAGAATCAAGAAGCCCCCGCAGACCAAAGTGCGGATGCAATCAGCGCGCCTGCGTGAATCCGCGGGATCGACGCCGGTCGCCCCGATCGCTCGTTCATTTCGTTCACGAGGGCTGCCCGGGCGGCGCTCCCGGCCTATTTTGCGAACATCGCGTGCGCCGGGTCGCCGCCGCTGAGCACGTAGGCGATGAGATCGAGGATTTCCTCCTTCGTCAGCATCGAGAGCAGCATCGGCGGCATGGGGGACACCTTGCTCGGCTCGATGCTCTTCACCTGCTTGCGGTCCACTCCCACCCGCTGGTTGGGGTCGGTCAGGTCGGTATTGATCTGCACGGTGTCGCCGCTCAGGTTCACCACCACGCCGATGACCTGCTCGCCGTTTTCTTTCGTGAGCACGCTGGGGACGAACTGCTCGTTGATGACCTTGCTGGGGTTGATGATGTTGTCGAGCAGATCGGCGGGGCTGAAGCGACCGCCGGCTCCGGTGAGATCTGGGCCGGTCATGCCTCCCTGGTTGTCGAAGCGGTGGCAGGTGAAACAAGCCGCCGCGGCGAACATTTTCTTGCCGTTGGCATGGCTGCGGTTCTTCATGCCGGCACCCGCTGCCGAGGCGAGTTCATCGAGCGTCCAATTCTTCGGCGTGCGGCCGACGAACATCGCGCCAAGATTCTCGATGACTGATTTCTTCTCGGGCTTCTTCTCGATGAGCGCCGCGAGTGCGGTCTTCTCGGCATCGGTGAAAGTGGCGAGACTGTCGGTGCGGATGAACTCGATGAACTTGTCGAAGCTTGCGCCGCCCTTGTAGTTCGCGGCTTTGAGGAACCACTCGAGCTGCTGGGTGCGCAGCTCCTTCGTCCAGCCCGCCTTCAACATGCGGAGACTGCGCGCAAACTCCATCTGCTCTTCCTGCGTGACGGCCTTCGCGATCAACGCCATGCCTTTGGCCGCAGCGTCCGGGTCCTGAAGATAGCTGAGTGTCTCGCAAAGGAGCCAGTTCTGCTCAAATGTGGCTGCGGGGAAAAGCGGATCGAGCTTCGCGATCAAAGCCTGCCGCTGAGAATCATCGCAGCCGTCGAAGCGGTTGAGCACGATCTCGATGGTGCGGACAGCGGTGAGTTGCTGCGGGGTCGGGAGCTTTGCGAGATCGAGTTTTACCAGTGCCGCCAGGAGCATTGCGCGCATGGCTTCATCCGTCTTATGGGATGTATTCGACCCATTGGACCTGTGCTGCGGGCACACGCCTGCACAACGTGCGAGTGCCAGGAGCGCTTCGACTTGCCTGGCGGGATCGGTTTCATTCAGCGCTTTGTCGGACCACGAGGCCAAGGGTTGATGCTCGATGGAAGTTCGTGCGGCCCAGCGAATGTTTGTTTCGGGATCGGCGAGGTGAGACCAGGTGGTTTCGACGGTCTTGGGGTCCTGTTTGCCGTGGAAGGACTCGAGACGGTGGCGGAGCTTCACTTTGCCGGACGTGTCTGACCTGCCAGATGCCTCCGTGCTCTCTTTCCCCACATAAGTCACCCGATACAACCCCGACTGCACCCTGCGTCCACCAATCGTGAAATACATCGCGCCGTCCTCTTTGCGGATGATCGCATCCGTCAGCGGCAGCGGTGCGCCTGACAGGAACTCCTCCTTCGTCGCCTTGTAGCTTGCGCCGTTGGGTTCGAGGTGGACGGCGTAGAGCTTGCCCCAGCTCCAGTCGAGCGCGAAGAAGGCGTTTTGATACTTCGCGGGAAACTTCGCGCCGTAGCCAAAGGTCACGCCGGTGGGCGAGCCGGGGCCGATGTTGATCACGGGCGGCAGATTGTCGGGATACCACTCGGGGCGCTTGCCCGCGCCGTTGCGCCAGCCGAACTCCGCGCCGCTCACCACATGGCAGATGCGCGTGGGGCGATACCACGGCGTGTTGAAGTCATACTCCATGTCCGCGTCGTAGGTGAAGAGTTCGCCGTCGCGATTGAACGCGCCGTCGAAGATGTTGCGGAAGCCGGTGGCGTAGGCCTCGAAGTTTTTCCCCTCGGGATCGAAGCGATACACCGTGCCGCCCGGTCCCATCACATCGCGCATGAAGCCGCGGCCATCCGGCATGCGCGGCAGCAGATGATCCTCGCCATAAACCTTCGGCACCGGCGAGTTTTCGGCCCACTTCGTCGGCTTCGCGCCGTTGCCCGAGATGAGGAACAGATTCTTGCCATCCGGCGCGGGCAAGATGGCATGAACACCATGGTCGCCCTTGCTCTCGAACTCGCGGAGCAGCTCCACCTTGTCGAGCATGTCGTCGTTGTTCGTATCCGTGATGCGATACACGCCGCTCGGGATCTTCGCCTCGTAGTCGTTCACGCCGACATAAAGCGCGCCTTTGAAGAAGAGCATGCCGTTCACCGCGCGGATGTCGATGGACAGCTTCTCGACTTTCTTGGGATCGAGGGGCTGTCCGGGCGGCGGCACGGTGATGCGGTACAGCCCGCCGTATTGATCACTCACATACAGCCGGCCCTTCGGGTCCTCGCAAAGATTCACCCACGATCCCTGATCGACACCCGGCACCGAGTAGAGCAGTTCCACCTTGAAATCCTTCGCCGCTTTGATGCGCGAAATGGGCGTGGCCTTGTTCTCGCCGATGGCAGGACCGACGGCATCCGGGCGCTTCGGCTTGTCCTTGCCTTTGGGTTTCTGGGCGGCCGCAGGAGGGGCGGAGATCAGGCAGGCGGAAGTGATCAACGGCAGAACGATGGAGAGTGAACGCATAGGTCGGATGAGAAGCCTCCATAACGGCGGCCACGCGCCTTTCATTCGACCTGCCCGCCGCATTTCATTTCGGGATCTGCGCAGTCTGCGGAGCGTAATTTCCTCCCGCTCCATTGCGCCACCGGATGCGTGGCACGACGGGAACGCGCTTCTGGAGCCAGACCAGAAAAAAGAAGACCTGGATGCGCCAGCGCACGCTCCAAGGCAGGCGCGTCCGTCCGGCGAGGACGGCATTGATGCCGGAGGTGAGATGCAGAAACGAACTGGGCTGGAGGAACAAGTCGGTGAAGTGTCGCGTGTAGTAGCGCTCGATGAACGCCCAGAAGCGGTCCATGGTGCGCCGCGTCTCGCACTCGTAGCGGTGCATGGATGTGGTCAGCGTCTGGTTTTTCTCCAGCGCCTCGATGACGCACCGCGCGCCGTCACGGGCGGTCTGCATCGCGAGCATGACTCCGGAGGAGAAGATGGGGTCCATGAAACCGGCGGCATCGCCGATGCGCACGAGGCGCGGCGAGACCATGCAGTCCATGCGGAAAGAGTAGTCGGTGATCACATGCAGCGGCGTCGCCGGCTGCGCGCGGCCCATGCGGCGGTGCAGCTCGGGCGTTGTCCGCACCACTTCGGCGAATAGCGCCTCGGGCTTCCGGCCTAAGCGGGAAAACTCATCGAGATCAAGGACGAGACCGACGCTGGCGCGCTCGTCAGTGAGCGGGATCATCCAGAACCACGAGCGCTCGCGCAGCACGAGGACGATGTCGCCGCGTTCCTCGCGGCACGGCATCTCGACGCCGGAGAAATGCCCGAACACCGCCACTTTCCGATGCTGTGGATACACTCGGCGGATGCCTTCGCGCGTGCCGGTGAATGCAGCCATGCCGGTGGCATCGAGGAGGAAACGCGCGCGCAGTTCGTCATCGGCGCCGTCTTCGCGGCTGGTGCGGACGACAACCGCTTCGTCCGCGACTTCGTGCCCGGTCACCGTCACTCCCTCACGTACATCGGCGCCGCTGGCCCGCGCGTGCCGCAGGAGGATGTCGTCGAATACGGAGCGCTCCACCTGGAATGCCTCGGGGTGCTCCGTGAAAAGACCCTGCGCAAAAACCAGCCGCGCGCGCGGCATGCCGCCGGCCGCGGAGAATTGGGCGCCGCGCTTCACCATGAAGCCGGCCGCCTGAATCTGGTCCCACACACCGATCTCTTCGAAGATTTCGCGATTGTAGGGCAGCAGCGACTCGCCGACGTGGAATCGCGGGAAGTGCTCCTTCTCGAGCACGACCACCGATTTGCCCGCGCGGGCCAGCACGCAGGCTGCCGTGGCACCCGCGGGGCCGCCGCCGATGATGATGGCGTCGTGCATTGTCTGGCTGGCGGATTCCATGCCGTGCGGTCAGCCGAAGACGATGGTCTTGTTTTTGTAAACGAGGACCTTGTCGTTCACATGGCACCACAGGGCCTTTGCGAGTACGGACTTCTCCAGATCGCGCCCAAGGCGGACGAGGTCGGCCACGGTGTCCTCGTGAGATACGCGCATCACGTCCTGGTGGATGATGGGTCCCTGGTCGAGTTCGGCGGTGACGTAGTGGCTCGTGGCGCCGATGATCTTCACGCCGCGCTCGTGTGCCTGATGGTAGGGTTTTGCGCCGACGAAGGCGGGGAGGAAAGAGTGATGGATGTTCAGGATGCGGTTTGAGAATTCGTCGATCAAGGCCGGACTGACGATCTGCATGTAGCGGGCGAGCACCACGGTGTCGATGCGCAGATCGCGCAGCAGCGCGATTTGCGCGGCCTCCTGCTCAAGGCGGTTTTCCCTCGTCATCGGAAAAGGCGCGAACTTGATGCCGAAGCGCTCGGCGGCGGGCCGAAGCGTCTCGTGATTGCTGATGATGACGGGTATGTCGATGCCTAGATCACCGGACTCGTGGCGCGCGAGCAGGTCGTAGAGGCAGTGGTTTTCCTTCGTGACGAAAAGGGCGATGCGCCGCCGGTCCGCTGAGAAACTCAGCCGCCACTTCATCTGGTGCCTGCGCCCGAGCGTGCTGAAGCGCGGATCGACTTCGGTGCGGTCGAGCAAAAAGCCGTCCATGGACCACTCGAGCCGCATGAAGAAGGTGTTCTCGCCCGCATCGATGTGCTGTTGGAGGTCGATGATGTTGCCGTGGTGGGAGGCGATGAAGCCGGTGACATCGTGGACGAGTCCGGGCTTGTCGGGACAATGGATGAGAAGCGTGGCGGTTTCTGGCGCAGGCGAGGGCATGAGGGGGGCGGGCGCAATGTGCGGGCCGAGTGCGGGCGTGCAAACGAGAAGTCGAACGAACTCCGGAGCGGAGACGAACTCACCCACACCAGCGCGTCGGACGTGCGGAATCGGATGACCTGCTTCCGTGAACGGGTGCTCTCACTGCGTGCGCACGACGAGCACACGGCGGTCGAGTTGCAGTTCAGCTTCGGAGCCGTTTGGGTGTTCGGCATAGGCCTCGCCATAGCCTTTGATGGACAGGACGGCTGCGGGCACTCCGTAGTGGCTGACGAGCAGCGCGTAGGTGCGGCTGGCCCTGTCTTTGGAGAGCTTCAAGTTGTCCGCCTCCTCGCCGTCGGTGCTGGTATGCCCTTCGATGACGAAGCGCGCATTCTGGTCCTGCGCATAGACTTCGAGCAGGGCGGCGGCCACCGCCTCAAGTTCGGCGGCGGAGTTTTCATCGAGCAGTTCAGCCGTGCCGGCGGCGAACAGGATGGGAACCGCGATGTATGGCAGTTCACTGGACTGTCCGTCCTCCGCAGGCACGACCACGACGTTCCGGGCGCTGTCGTAAACGCGTACGAGGGTCCGGGGGGCAGGCGGCGTGACCACGACACCCGGAGCAGGCGGCCGCACCACCACGGCGGGAGCCACTCGGCGCGGTGGCAATGCCAGCACGCGCCTCACCGCACGCGGGTCCACCCTTGGTCCTGCGCCGGGGCCTCCAGCCGGACCCGGCGGATTGACGACGCGCGGACTCACACGCGGAGCGACGACCGGCCCCACGCCCTTGCGCACGGTGGGAAACACGGGCCGCGTGGCCGGCCCGATCTTGGTGGGCGCGGGCACCACTTTTCTCACGGGCGCTGGTCCAGGTCCCGGACCCGGCTTGGGTGCGACCTTGGGAACGGGGCCGACTTTTGGACCGACCTTGGGCACCACCGGTCCCACTTTGGGTCGGACGACCGGCGCTGTTTTTGGAGTACCGGGACCCACTTTTGGCCCGCCGCCGACGGGACCCTTTCCGCCACCTCCTGGGCCCTTCCCGCCGCCGCTCGGACCTACCTTGGTGGCGGGCGTTTGCCCGGGTCCGCCTGGACCTTTGCCCTTGCCTTTCCCGGTTGTTCTGCGGTCATCGGAATCGCCCGGCTTGCGAGGCGGACCACCTTGGGCCTGTAGCGAGCCAGCTCCGAACGCCATCAAGGCGAGGATCATAAAGATGAGGTGCTTTTTCATGGCGAAGTGTGGGTTGAGTTTTGGTGGATGATCAAGGACAGCCTCTGACGATGCAGGTTCAGGATGGGTATCGGGCCCAACTAAAGACATGCGTGAGCCGTGTGTAGTATGCTCCCTCGCCTGCATAGGTGCGAGGCGAATGCTGGAATTCTTCCCTCATTCTTTGCGCGCAGCGTCACGCCCCATCGGCCACGCCTGCCAAGCACTGCTTCGAGGCTGTGTCCGGCACACGAGGGGTTGCCATGAAGTTCTTTGGCTCACCCAGCAAAGCATGTTAATTATAAAAACAACAAATAATTTGAAATAAAGTTCCGATGATATATAATTGCCATTAATTAAACAATAACCACTCCACTCCATGCTCCAGCCGCTGCCCATTACCGTCACTGAACCAAGCCTCGAAAACTTTGATTGGGTCGGGTTTGGCACCCTGCGAGTTCCCAGCAAGCCAATGCGTTTTGGCTTTCAGGTCGATATCGTCCCAACGGTGATGCACCCGGAGGTGGCCTTTGGCGTCGTGAGACGCGATCCGGCAACCGGTGCTCTCGGCGCGGGATTTGCAGTGCGAGTGGATCTGGACCGCGGTGAAATTTGGGATCTCGTGAACAACAGTGGCCTGGTAGGCTGGATCGAAGGTGCTCTCGGCTTGCAGGCCTATTCGGTCGAAGAGCCGATGCTCCTGAGCTGGGAGATAGAGCGCATCGGCTCGGTGCTCATCCCGAAGCTTCAAGTCGGAGGCGAAGAGTGGCTCTATCCGTCGATCCGCTGTGCCGAAGCGCTCGAACTCACGGCCATGGCCGGCTGCTCGGCGGACGAGGGACGCCCATCGGACTGGTTCATGCATCCCGCGCTCTGGCACGAAGAACAGCCGGGGGAGTAAACGGTTGTTTGGAGTTTGAAGATCGGATTTGGCGGCTCTAAGGATGCGGCCCCGCACTCCCTGCAAGCTCCATGCCGACCACTCATCCGACCATCAAGATACCGGGCAAGCTGCTCTCCAGCCTCTCCACGCTTTCACCTCAGGAACGGGCGGAACTACAGTCGCTTTTTCAGCAGTCCGTGTCCGTGCAGGCGGAGGACCGCCGCATTCTCGTCACCGGTGGCGCGGGTTTTATCGGCAGTGCGCTTGTGTGGGAGCTCAACCGCCTCGGCTGTACGAACATTCTTGTTTCCGACAAACTCTCCTCCGACGAGAAATGGAAGAACTTGGTGCCGCTGAAGTTTGCCGACTACATCGACGGCGATGACCTGCTCGCACGCCTCGAGCAGTCGCCGGAGGCGCTGGGCAAGTTCCATCAGGTGCTGCATTTGGGCGCCTGCTCCGCCACCACTGAGCGCGATGCGGCCTACCTGATGCGCAACAACTTCGAGTACACCAAGCAGCTCTGCCACTGGTCGCTCCGGCAAGGTGCGCGCTTCGTCTATGCTTCGTCCGCAGCGACGTACGGTGATGGCACCGCTGGCATGGATGACAAGGACGACGACATCGACCGCCTGCGACCGCTGAACATGTACGGCTACTCGAAGCACATCTTCGATCAGCACGCGCGTCGCGCCGGGTTGCTGGGGCACATCGCCGGCCTGAAGTACTTCAATGTCTTCGGCCCGAACGAGGATCACAAAGGCGACATGCGCTCCGTCGTCCACAAGGCGTGCGGTCAGATACTTTCCGGTGGTCGTGTGCATCTGTTCAAGTCCCACCGTCCCGACTTCAACGACGGCGAGCAGATGCGCGACTTCCTCTATGTGAAGGATGCCGTGCGCATGACGCTCCACCTGGCGGGCAAGCCGGAAGCCAACGGCCTTTTCAATCTCGGCTCCGGAACGGCCCACACCTGGCTGCAGCTCGTGAGGGCCATCTTCGCCGCGCTGGAAAGACCGCCGCAGATCGACTTCATCGACATGCCGGAGCACCTGCGGGAGAAGTATCAGTATTACACTTGTGCCGACATCGCGAAGCTGCGTGCGTCAGGTTACACTCTAGAGATCACCCCGCTGGCCGACGCCGTGCGCGATTACGTGGTGAACTACCTGGTCCCTGGCAGGCATCTTGGTGACGAAGGCGCGCAGTAGCAGCGCTTTCAAAACTTATCGCGCGGACAGCCGTTCGCGGGCGATCCGCACCTCGCGCTGGCCGGGGATGTTGGACCAGGCAGACAAACCTCAGTTCGGCGGACGGTCGGCACCGTCTGCGCGTGGCGCAGAAGCATCCGCCGACGCGGCCTGCGGTTTGGGCTGCGGTTTTGGCTGGGGCTTGGGGAGGTTCGGCAGTTCCTTCGAGATGGCTTGGCGATACGCATCGCGCAGCTTGCGCAATGCCTCCACCCGCTTCTCCGGCGGCGCGGCGAGCAGCGCGTCCGCCGCTTCCTTGACCTCGGGGGTCTGCATCACCTTGGCATGCGCAGCCCGTACACCCTCGCGCGCCTCGGGCTTCACGATGGTCATCAGCTCCAGACCCAGCCGCTCCAGCGCCACCTTTGCGAAGGCGTTGTCCGTCGGCGCAGGCAATGGCGGAAACGGGCGCTGCTCAGAAGCGTGTTGCAGCGGCTTGATCTTCTCGAGGATGCCCACCACGTCGGGAGCCACGTCCTGGATTCCCTGGCGCATCGCCGCGCGGAATTCTTCGCTCGCCTTGAAGTACCGCTCCTTCGCCGCCTGCACAGCCGGCAGCGTCCACGCCTTGTCGATGGCAGCACGCAAACGCTTCTTCTCTTCTTCCGGCAGCCGCTCGATGCCCTCCACGGGCAGTGGCCCCTTGCCGGCGCCACCCCGCGGCGCAAAACGCGGATCGCCCGGTTTGCCAGGGCCCACCGGCGGCAAGCCTGGCCGGCGCAGCGGCGGAGGTGGCAGCGTCTTCTGGGGCTCGTCGGACTTCGTCGGGCCGGGCGTGTCTTGCGCGGCCGCGCAGACTGCATGCGCCCCGAGCGTTATCCATATGACTGCCAGCCCTCGGGAAACAAGCTTGCTGCCCTGCAAGGCGGGCTTCTTCAACGGGCACTGATTCTCTGGATTCTTCGCCATGGGATCATTCGTTCGCGGACGAGGGCAAAAACCTTGCCTGCGGGACGAAGTTGCGCAAGCACCGGCAACCATCTGCCAAGTTCCGCCTCGTGCGGTCGGTCCACTGCCAGGGCTTACGCATGAACCGAAGGCACAAGCCTCAAATCTATGATTTGCCCCGCAAGATTCAGGATTCCACAGATGGATTCAGAAGAAGTCCAATCCGTGGTCACCCTGAATCCGTGGGAATTCACTCAGAAGCAATTCATGCGTAAGCCCTGGTCCACTGCGGCCGTCGGATTTCTGTTTCTTGCACCCCATTCGATTCGTGCCACTGTCGCCCTCCACAAAAAACCGCCCCGTATCCTGATTCTCAAATCCTGAATCCTCCCCGCCCCCCCATGCCCGTCGCCACGCCCGCTCAATATCGCGCCATGCTTGATGCCGCCCAGAAGGGCGACTACGCCTATCCGGCCATCAACGTCACGTCCCTGCCCACCATCAATGGCGCGTTGCGCGCATTCGCGGAGTCCAAGAGCGACGGTATCATTCAGGTCAGCACCGGCGGCGGCGAATTCGCTTCCGGCACATCGGTGAAGGACATGGCGCTTGGCGCGATCATCCTCGCCGAGGCCACCCATCGCCTCGCCGCCCGCTACGATGTTCTCGTCGCCCTCCACACCGACCACTGCCACCCGAAGAACGTGGACAAATTCTTGAAGCCCCTCATCGCCGCCACCGCCGAGCGTCGTGCCGCGGGACGCGGCAATCTCTTCAACAGCCACATGTTCGACGGCTCCGAATTGAAGCTCGACGAAAACATCCGCCAGTCCAAGGCCCTCATGGAAGAATGCGCCAGGCACGAGATCATCCTCGAGATGGAAGCCGGCGTCGTCGGCGGCGAGGAAGATGGTCATGACACCAGCGGCGTGGCGAACGACAAGCTCTACACCACGCCCGAGGACATGCTCGCCGTCTATGAGGCCCTCAGCCCGCTCGGCCGTTTCATGTTCGCCGCCACCTTTGGCAACGTGCACGGCAGCTACAAGCCCGGTGCCGTGAAGCTCAAACCCACCATCCTGCGTGACGGCCAGAAAGCCGTCACCGACAAGCACGGCAAGGCCGCCCTCATGGACCTCGTCTTCCACGGCGGCAGCGGCACGCCCCTGGAGGAAATCCGCGAGACCCTCGGCTACGGCGTCATCAAGATGAACATCGACACCGACACCCAGTACGCCTTCACCCGCCCCATCGTCGATCACATCATGAAGAACTACGACGGCGTGCTGAAGATCGACGGAGAAGTCGGCGACAAGAAGGCATACGACCCCCGCGGCTACCTCAAGAAAGGCGAGCAGGGACTCTGCACCCGCCTCAAGGAAGCGTGCAGCGATTTGCTCTCCACGGGCAAAACACTGTTTGGGAAGGTGTAAACCGAATCCAAGCCAGCCTGGACAGTTTTTCCTGCTGTTTCGTTGTCACCGTGCCAGGGAGTATGCCAGACGATCATCGTAGATCGCCTGACACAGATCCGCGATCTCAGAAGGAGGCCACGATGAAGGAGCCACGAACTCCCAGACTTGAACTCCCATCGCTTCACTCCACTCCTTAGTGATCAGCGGAACTTCATGGATGATCGGCGCAAGATGGTTCGCAATCTCGGGACAAAGCTCCCGGTAAGCAATGTTGGACAACCGCACAGCTCCGGCAGGCGCTGATCCGCATGCTCGGCATGCACCGACAACACCGCGTCCGACGACGATTGGCGAGTCTCCTCCATCGATTGTCCAATACGCTTCGTTCAAATCAATCGCCACTCCGGCACCCAGTTTCGCACTATCGAAGTGCAAGAATTCACGCAGCCGCCGAAGGTGAATGCTGATTGCCTCCTGCATCTCGATAGCGCACTTGACGGCGGCAGAGACCGGCTTGGTCTGATAAACGACTTCACATTCCAGCTCTAAAAAGTGAACCAGCGCACCATCTCCCGTGAATTTGTCAAAGACCCCTCCGTTCCGGTGAGTCACTGCTGTCAGGAGTTTCACCAACTGTTCGAGCCAATCGCCAAAGAGCTGGCCCTGATCGGCCTGCTCCATGCAAAAAGTTGAACGCCGTAAATCGAGCGACAGCGTCGCAGTGCGCCTGCTCGCCAACGCAGCCTTCTCATTCTTTCTGTCCCAAGGGGGCGTCAGGCGCACGTTGGAAGCAGTCTTTGGATCTGAATCATCCCAATAACGCTTTGAGATTTCTTTTGGTAACGCGGCAAACCTGTGCTCTCGATTTCTGAAAAGATCAAACAGCACCAACCCGATAGTGTGCGCGTACATCCGCGCAAAGTTCTCTTCATCTGATTCCCTCCCATCACAAACCAATGTAGCCGGGTAAGCGTACGCACAATAGTTCACATCATTCCCTGCGTCGGGCTTGCCTGCAACTGGCAGATAACAATGAGAAGAGTTAGCGATTTTAACAGGCACGCAAGTCACGGAATACCGATGTGTCTCATTTAGGGGGCGACGCTGGTCGTCACCGCGCAAAGAAGCAAGACCCGGATTCTCGGTCAAATGCCGCAACGCCTCTTTAAGTTCTAATAAAGTGCGCGAATGCTTCGAGTGAGGACGGCAATAACTAAGCTCGCATCTGCCGGCGATCTTGACGACAAATGCATCGGCTTTCGTCATAGATAACACTGTTAGTGTTCTTCTCAATTCGCTGTCATAATCGGTTGTCGCCCACCACTCTTTGAACGCGGTCACGAAAAACCCAATAATCTCACTCGCATCTTTTGGTGAACGAGTGACTGCGGCAGTCAAGGCGGAAGATTTTCCCTCCGAACGAAGTCTCGAAATTGGTCCGCCTGACGTCCGGGGGCTATTCTTAGTGAACATGACTTTCGTTTGCCAAAACTTGATCAATCATTTTAGCCAGATGCTCCACCATGTGGGCTCCGTCCGCAGGTTTTGGGAACAGCAGGCAATGCTGCGCCGCAGGGCCGATGCGCCTCCACGTCTCTGGGTATGCTGTGTGGATTATGACTCGGTCAGAAGTGATGATCTCCTCTTGAACGATCATCTCAAGGATAGCAGTGCCAGCCATCTTGATGGTGCCATCCTGTTGGCCCTGTCCGAGATCGAGGAGTACAATTGTCGGCTGTTCACGCCTTGCAAATTCAAGAAATCCTTCCTGATCTGGTACAACCACATAGATTAGTTTTACTTTGCGGTAATTTAGAATCACAGGAAACTCCAATCTATATCCCCCTCCATTCGCCCGACCACCCTTCCGGTAATCGTTCCTTTGTTCCAGAACCTCATCCTCGGGTATTACATTTGGATGAAGAAAATCGATAAAATAATCATACAGCGCCATTGGGAGCCACTCGACCGTTGAAGGTTCGTCGTCAAAGTGAGCAATGAGAATCTCGTTAGCCATTGATTGGGGTGGTTAATGGAAGGTTTCGGGGTATCCGTATCGTAAATACGGTGCGCGCCGGCGAATCGCGCCGGTTACTCAGCAATTGCGATTCGACAGTCGGATGTGGACCGCCGTGCGCTTTTACTATTTTCTCTACGACAGGAAGACCCAGTCCTGTTCCTGGTCTTGCGGCCCCCCTGCTGCCAACAGGCTTTCTTACAAACTCCTTGAAAATTTCCCCCCAATCTCTTGGATCGATGTACACACCAATGTTCTCCACGCTGAGCGACCAGAACTCTCTATCCAGTTCCAATCTCAAACTAACTTGCTGTTCGCGGAATGAATACTTGATGGCATTATCAACAAGGTTGAACACTGCAATCTCCAAGAGTCCACGGTCCATCGAAAAAGTGTCCGAAACACTGTGCGGCAATCGACTAACAAGAGAGTTGATGGCAACTTCTCTTTTTTCGGCTTCGGGCTTCAGGCATGTGCAGACTTCACCCACAAGTTCTTTCACAGAATGAGCGCCTGGACGAAGTTTTTCAGGGGTAATCTCAGTCACAAGAAACCTCGACTCTTCCAACAAAATGCGCGTTTTGTTGTAGAACATGTAAGCCCGATCCAAGGCCCGATGAAAACGCGCTCTGTGTAGTTCGGATATTTCCCCCGTGGTCTGAAAGCGATTGAATACAGCAAGAGCGGTCTGAATATAGCTCATCCCAGTCAAGCCTGATCGAATGGCGTGACGCACTTCCAGCAAGTTGTTGAGTTCTCGTTGAACACTGGCCTCGGCTCTTAACTCTTGACCGAGTTCCGCGCAAAAAAATGCGATGATCTCCTCCTCATACTTGCTGAGGTAAGGCCGTTTCAAAGCGATTCTTAGGGTGTCAGTATCGCAAAAAGACTCCTGTTCGCCTTGCGCCTGAACTGGAGGAATGTCAAATGTCCAAACCCAACGTTTATCTTTCTTCCCGTGAATCGACGCTGCAATTGCGATCGGCTTGGTTTCTGGAGCGAATACGCTAGTTTTCTCCAGCCATTCTTCGCCTCCCAGCAAGCGACATGTTAATGTCGGTTCGTTTGGCTTGCATTGGAAAACCGCAGTTGAGGTGATGCCGGGCACCAAATCGCATAGCAGCTCAAAGAGTTTTTGACGATGTTGCTCGCTATCGAGCGATCCGGGCACAAATCCTTGCGAGATCGCGCGCATTGCCTGGTGGGTTTCAATACCCGGAATAACGTCCGCAAGAAACTTGCAAACTAGATGCAGAATTGCAGCGTCACTCTCGCTAAACTCGGCGCTGAGATTTTGTGTTTTGTTGTAGAGCACAATCACTGCCATTGCATGATCTTGCACCAAAACGGGGGCTGCCATCCATGCCAACTGCTTGGCGTTCAAACCCGACTCGCTTTCAATCAAGTCCGAGAGATTGGGGTCAATTTCCTCGGTGCCCAGTACGCGCCCTCGTTCCTGTGCGTCGTGAAAATTGTCCAGACGTACAAGCGTGCGCTCGGAAGAGAGCATGCGGGTAATGATGCTTCCAGGGCCGGCCACAAGTTGTTTGAGATCAAGGTCGATCGTACTTGCTGCTGCCTGAACACCGAGATTTTTTTCATGTTGAAAGATAATGCACGCTTGCGCCTTCGTGATGTCCCTTACGGCTAGTGAGACAGCGTGTAGTAATTTACCCTTCTCAAGCTGGAGGTTGATGTCTTTGCCTATCTTCTTGTATGCTTCCAACTGCCTTCTTTTTCGGCTTCGATCAATGACCACTGTCAAACCATCCGCAAGTAGTCGCAATACCTGCATTTGAGCAGGCTTGACGGGATCGGGGCAAGATAGCTGGAGAAAACCAACCGATGGTTGATTTGCCTGGTCGCCGTTTTGAGCCAGAGAAAAGAAGCAACACTCTCCATTGCGTTCAATTGACTTCTTTACCGTGACATCGACATTGATCGGCCATGGGTGCGAATCATCAGATGGTGGTTGATCTGCGGCGTCACAAAATGACGCGAATTGTCGCTCGAAAGTTCTGCCCAACTCTGGAGGGAGGCTTTCAGGAAGAGAAACCAAATCAAGATTCAATCTGTTTTTGGGTTCGTCGCGCAACCACAGATATGCACTCGCCTTATCCTGGCCGGTCACTCTGCGAGCCGCCTCCAAATACTGCCTCCGACTTGGTGTCTCAGTTCGCGTGACCAGTTCTAAAACTGACATTGCCTCCTCAAAAGGAGGGTCGTCTTGGCTAGAGGTTTTGTTTTTGAAGCCAAGCATGTCGACATCTAGAAGTTCACGGCTACGAATGTGGATAGTCGTAGTCGGATTTACGAGTCTTAACCGCGCAGTCTTTCTGACCGTGCGTTTAATGTAGTGTACCACTGCATCTGTTTTCAGTTTCACTTTGGCGAGACAGAGGGTGCCAATGATGGTCGCCACGATTTGCTCCTCCGAAGACATGCTCGCCGTCTATGAGGCCCTCAGCCCGCTCGGCCGTTTCATGTTCGCCGCCACCTTTGGCAACGTGCACGGCAGCTACAAGCCCGGTGCCGTGAAGCTCAAACCCACCATCCTGCGTGACGGCCAGAAAGCCGTCACCGACAAGCACGGCAAGGCCGCCCTCATGGACCTCGTCTTCCACGGCGGCAGCGGCACGCCCCTGGAGGAAATCCGCGAGACCCTCGGCTACGGCGTCATCAAGATGAACATCGACACCGACACCCAGTACGCCTTCACCCGCCCCATCGTCGATCACATCATGAAGAACTACGACGGCGTGCTGAATATCGACGGAGAAGTCGGCGACAAGAAGGCATACGACCCCCGCGGCTACCTCAAGAAAGGCGAGCAGGGACTCTGCACCCGCCTCAAGCAGGCCTGCGATGACCTGCTCTCCACCGGCAGGACGCTCTTCGGAACCGTGTAGCCGGCGTATCTGCCGCGCGGTGGGTGCGGGCGGACGTGGCTATGCTTTTCGCGCTGCATTCTCCGGGAGCGCCCGGTATTCGTTTTTCAGTTCAAGGCAGGAGCCTGAACGCTGAAAATTGGATCATGGATGGAATGGCACTGAAATGAGGCATCCAGCAGCGTGGCCGACCTCACCTTCTACCAAAACGTGCAGGCCGCCGTCCGGCGCGGCGTGCCCGGGGCCGACACCATCCTCGCCGACCTCGCCAGCCGCTTCCCCGGCCGCTCCAAAGCCACGCCGCCAGCCGCCGCCGCGCCCAAATGATGCCGCCCCGGAGCGCAGTTTCAGCACTTTGGAGCCGGAAACGCCAAAAATGACGCCCAAGCCCCCGGTTTCGCAGTTCGGAGCCTCGGGGCCGGAGCAAAAAACCTCGGCGCCGGAGCAAAAAGCTCCAACCCCGGAGCACAAAGCTCCGAACTTCCCGCAAAAAGCCCCAAACTCGCAGATCCAAGCCCCGGTGCCGGAGTAAGAAGCTCCGACCCCGGAGCTATCATCCCTCGAACCCGGAGCAAAAAGCACCGCCCTCGGAGCAAATCGCCCCGGCCCCGGAGCACAAAGCTCCGGCCTCGGAGCAGGAAGCTCCGGCAGCGGAGCACAAAGCTCCGGCCAGTCCCGCCAGTCCTGCCGAGAACCGCCCGGCAAACCGAATCCCCCCCCAGTCCCGAATCAGCGAAGTGCCCGTCCCGCTGGCCGAGTCTGTTGCAAACCCTTGGAGTCCGGAAGTTGTACTCACGCGATGAGCAACAGCCGGGTTGCATCACCGGGCAGTGTTTCCGGCGCACGATGAACGCATGGCGGGACCACGCAACCTGCGTGCTCCGTCGCGATCTTCCATAGATGGCCGACGCCGAAGACGAACGGACGCGCCCCTGGCAGCGGCGCGTAGTGCAAATCGTAGCAGTGATCGTTCAGCCACTCCCGGAACGCTTCATCGTCCGCACCGCCGCATTCCGCCAGGAGGGCGGCGCGCGTTGCCGGATGATCCACCTTGCGCTCCGCGTCCTCATTGTTCAGCCCCTCGCTCGCCGCACCGTGATACGTGCACAGCCAGGTGTCCGCCGGCACCGTCGCACTGTCGGCGTGGAAGGAATAGACCTCGGTGTTGATCAGTCCCGGGCACGGCTCGCGCAGGTGACCGAAGACCGCGTTCAGCTCCGGCTGCAGCCCCAGCGCTTCCAGTCGCGCTCGATCCGCCAGCATCAGCTTCACCGCCTGCCGCCCCGCCGCACTCAAAGGCAGCGCCTGCAATTCCTCCGCCTCCAGCCCCACGATCCCCGCGCCAGGTGGCAGTGCCGACACGATCTCCGCAAAATCCCCCTCCAGCACCCGCGGCCAGCACAACGCATTGATCCCATGTTCAAACCGCGTGTCCGCCAATTCGTGGAAACTCCCCACCACCCGCACGCGGGGAGAAGCAAACGACAGGGCGGGGGATGACATCGTGCAGTCACTCGCTCAGGATGGACGCGGAAGCCAGCGGAGTATGCGTGCTTCCCGGGAGGCCGCTCATCCACATCGTCTCATCGCCCCCCGTTGGAGAATTCAGTTTCGGCGATGACAGACGCGCGCGTACGATGAAGCAGAATGAGAATGCGCGGCTGGCAAGGTCACCGCGACTTGCTGGATTCATTCGCCCGCCTACGGCAGCGGTCTGTCTGCAGCGACGCGGAAGAAGCGGCGGGCCGCGCCGGTGAAGGTCACGAGCTTCGTCGTCGTGCCGCCGGGGCCGGTGGTGAAGTAGCCGATGCTGTTGTCCGTGGCCCACGCGCCGGGGCCGGTGCTCAGGAGCGTGGTGCTCGTCTCGATGCGGTAGAGGCGCGTCGGTCGCGTGGTGGCGATCTGCAGTGTCACCTGCGTCATGCCGGCATTGTAGGTCTGGGACACGATGCGGAGGAAATCTCCGGCGCTGTTCGGATCGGTGTCGGCGGCGTATTCGGCAGCGTCGCTCTGCCCGTCGTGATCGCGGTCGGTGCCGATGCCGGCCACGCTGAGGTTGCCGAATTTTTGAAACTCCCACGCATCGGCGATGCCGTCGGCGTCGAGGTCGGGCGCGGTCATCGTGTCGGTGTAGAGATCGCCCGTGCCGATGTTGATCCAGCCGGTGTTGGCGCTGTAGGCGTAGCCGAGAAAATTGCCTGAGGTGAGATCGAAGTGCGGGCGGTTTGGATCGTTCGCGCCGGCCCAGCCGAAGTTGATCCAGCCGATGTTCGCTCCATACGCAAAGCCGCTGAGATTTCCCGCGCCGTCGTGATTCACGCCGCAGTCGGTCGCCGTGGTGTTCGAGTAGGTGTGCCCGTTCGATGGCGTGCCATCACCCAGATGAATCCAGCCGAGGTTCGCGGCATAGATGTAGCCGGAGAGAAACGCCTCGCCGATCACGACGCCGTCCGCACCGGAGGCCCGCCAGTTGTGCCAGCCGGTGTTCGCGCCCCAGGCGAAGTGATCGGCGGGACTCATGGTGGATTGAGCGGTGGCATGGTGATTGAAGCCCACGAGAAAAAGGCACAGCGCCATGAGGCGCGCAGCGCGGCCTGGGTGCGCGCTCATGTCGCGGATGGCGATGATGATTTGAGGTGTGATGTGAGTTTTCATGGCTCTGCATTTTTTGGCTGCTGCATCACTCGGATAGGTTGGCCCACGGGTCGGTGGTGCCGAGCGAGCTGGCCACGGCGACATTGCCGTTGATGGCGGCGTTATTGCCCGGCACCACGATGGGGCCGACGGAGTTGTTGGCCGCGATCACATAGTTGGTCGTCGCTGCGACGGTGTTGCGGACGATGATGCTGGCGGTCGCATCGACGTCGAGGCCGCGCACGGCACTGCGCACCTTGTTGCCGTCGATGAGATTGAAGGTGCTGGTGGTGTGAACGCCAGCACCATCCGTGCCCACGCCGGCGCCGGAGCCGGTGACGAAATTGCCCACGATCCGGCAACTGGCCGATGCGCGGATGCCGTCTCCCTTGCTGGACGAGACGGTGCATCGCTCGACGGTGGAATCGCTGCCCACGGCGATGCCCATGCCGGTCGTGGCGGTGAAGGCGGCCGCCGTCGAGGTGGAACCAGTGACCACGCATTCGCTGACGCAGCCGCCGGCGACAACCGAGATGCCCTGCGAGATGGTAGCAGCGCTCGTGCTATTGCGCACCGTGCAGCGAGTCAACGAGCAGGCAATGCCGGCCGCGATGCCCGATGTGCCGCTGTTGCTGTCGGAGCTGCAATCGCTCACGGTGCTGCCGCTGCTGACGTCGATGCCGATGCCGCCATTGCTCGTCGCGGCACAGCCCTGCACCGTCGAGCCGATGCTCGTGGAGATGCCTGTGCCCGTATTGAGCCGGGCAGCGCAACGCGAGACCACGCTGCCGGTGCTGACGGAGATGCCATTGCCAGAATTTTCCGCCGCCGTGCAATCGCTGACGACCCCGCTCTGGCCAAGGATAATGCCAGTGCCTGCGGTCTGCCCGATCGCCACACAGCCCAGCACCACGCAATGCGCGCCGCCCGAGATTCCGTTCCCGCCATTCCCCCGCACGACGCAGCGGCTCACCGTGGATTGATTCCCGACGGAAATGCCTGCAGAGCTGTTGCTGATCGCCCGCACGTCTTCCACGCGAATCTCGGCATTCGTGATCGCCGCGATACCCGATCCCGTCCACCCTCGCACCGTGCCATTGCGGATGGTCACGTTGGTTCTGCTGCTGTTGATGTTCACCCCATTGACCGTGCCGCCCGCCACGCCCACCAGCTCGAAGCCGCCGAGGTCGATCGTGACGTTCGACGCATTGACACCGATCCCGTTTGCGGCCGCAGTGCCAGTGAGATTGCCAGTGACGTAGTAGGAGCCGCTGGCCGAGATGGTGAAGGGCAGGGACGAGATGGGCGTGCGCGGATCGTCCTGAATGCCGTTCACGCTGGTCTGCACCGCGCCCACGTTCGTCTGCGTGATGGCGCCCTGCGTCTCAACGGCCGCAGCCTTGTCGTAAATCTCCTGGAGTGAGCGCATCGTCGGCGCGGGCGCTCCCGGTGGTGTGAGAGGGCCGCCCTGCGCGATGACGAATGACGAATGGGAGATGACGAGGAGTGCTATGGCGGATGTGATGAGCGTTCTCATGGCGATGGTGTGTGCGTTGGTTCCGGGGTTCCGCCTCGCGCGACGTGTTTCAGCAGACGGCGCATGTGGCTTCAGAGAGGAGTTCCCTGTTGTGGTGAAAAGGTGGCAAGATGCTTTCATGGCGATCCCGGCGCGGCCTCAATGCGTGAAGTTCGCCCACGGATCGGTGCTGGTGAGTGTGGATGCAGCGCTGCTGCCTGCGACGGCAGCCCCACCCGCCGCACTGATGTCCACGATCGCGCCGTAGCGATTGTTCACGCCGATGTCGTAGTTGGTCGTGTTTCCCGAAGCCGTGTTGCCGATGATGACATTGCCGATGCCATCGACATCGATGCCGCGATCATTGGCGATGACGCTGTTGCCCTCGATGCGGTTCAAGTTCGTCGCAGCGTGGATGCCCGCGCCATCACCCGTGCCGGAGCCGTTGCCGTTCGCCGTGCAGCCGGTGATGCGCACGTTGGAGACGATGCGAAAGCCGTCGCCTTTGTTGCCCGAGGCGTTGCAGTTCACGAGCGTGGCTCCGTCCGGCACCTGAAAGCCCGCGCCGGTGACGCTGCTGAGCGTTGCATTGGAGCTGGTGTTTCCCGTCGCCGAGCAGCCGATCACCACGCACTGCGCGCCGATGTTGAAGCCGTGAGATGTCGTGGCGCTCGATGTGTTTTCGCGAGCGGCGCAATTGGTGAGCGTGCTGCCCGCGCCGGCGACGAATCCCGCAGCCACGGAGTTCGCCGTGGCGGCGCAGTTCAGCAGCGTGCTGCCCACGCCAACGGTGAACGCCGAGCTGGCGATGGTGCCCGGCCCGTTGCCCTGCGCGCTGCATCCGGTGAGCGAGGCGGCTTTGCCCAGAAAGAATCCGATCGAGGTGTTGCTCAGTGCGGAGCAGTTCGTCAGCGTCGTGTTGTCGCCGTGATTGAATCCATCCTGATTTGCCTGCGCGGTGCAGTTGGTGAGCGCGCTCGCGGTGGAGGTGCTGAAGCCCGCGCGGTTGCTCCGCGCGATGCAGGTCTGATACACGCCATTGCTCAGGCTGGTGAATCCGTCCGTCGTGTTGCTGATGGCCGAGCATTCTGAGAGCTTCACGTTGTCCTGCATGCTGAAGCCGATGCCTGTGTTTCCAGAGGCGACGCATTGGGCGAAGGAACATCCGGCGGCCGAGACGAATCCGCCTCCGCCATTCCCGGCTGCGAGGCAGTCACGCAGTATCGAGTTCGAGCTGACATTGAATCCCTCGGCTGTCTGTGATGCGGCGACGCATCCGGTGATCTTCGACGATGCGCCTGTGAAGAAGCCCGCCGTCGTGTTCGCTCGCGCTTCGCAATGAATCACCGTGCCGTTCGCGCCCGTGCGGATGCCGATGCCTGTGTTGCCGATGGCGCGCACGTTCTCCACATGCATTTCCGTTGCGGAGCCCGTGACAAACATGCCGCTGCTCGTCCACGCACGCAGCGTGCCGTTGCGGATGGTGGCATTGGCATTGTTCACGCGGATGCCGCTCAATCCAACGGCGCCGCCGGAGAGTTCAAAGCCGCCAAGATCGAGCGTGACGTGATCGGCGCTGATGGTGATGCCGTTCTGCCCTGCGATGCCGACGAGATTCCCCGTCAAATAATAGGAGCCCGTCGTGGTGATGGTGATCGGTAGCGATGAGATCGGCGTGCGCGGCTCGAGCTGATCGAGCGTCTTCATCGTCGGCGCAGGCGCGCCCGGCGGAGTGAGGCTGCCTCCCTGGGCAATGACGAATGCCGAATGCTGAATGACGAATGCCGAAATGAGGAGCGCGAGGCTTGGAGAAGTGGAGGATGTTTTCATGGCCGTGGTGCGTGCGTTTCAGTCCTCCACGGGCTTCCGAAATCGGGGGCCGCGAATGGCTGCACATGGGAGTTCCACATTTGCAGCCTAGGGTTGCAAAAAACTTACCTCACGGCTGCCGAGGCTCCCACTTCGGCGTCCACGCAGGCAGCGGGTTCTCATCGAACTCGCCCTGCAAAACGGGTGGTGTCGCCTTGGAAACCAGCGGCACGGGCAGCGTGGTCTTCACACCGAGCGCTTGTAGTTCACTCGCCAACTGGTCGAGATGCCAGACCTCAATGCTGCCTCCCACGCGTTGCAGCACGAGCGTGCGTTCGTCGGGCGAAATGACGAGCGCATCAAGCATGAGATCGAGCGGACTCTCCAGCGTGAGATGCACCTGATGGGTCCTGCCATCCACCAGACTCACGCGACGAGCATCGGGCGACATCGCCACCCAGCGTCCGCTGCTCGCCCACACCGGCATCTGCGCGCCGCTGACATTGCCGGAGACTTTCATCGTTTGTTTCAGCGGCTTGTCGGCTTTGGGCTGCAGCCATTCCTTTTGATCGTAGAACAGCCAGCCCTGCAAGGCATCCACCATCGCGAGCTGGGTCGCATCCGGGCTGAAGGCTCCGAGGCACGCACGCAAGTTGCCGGGATCAGGCAGGCAGAACTTCATCTTCTGGATGTTGTTGATCACATTCATCTGATTCTGCCCGCCGATGTTGAAGATGCCGTCAGGCGTCACATCGACGAATCCCGCCGTTGGCGACTCGGGCGCAGGTTGGCGCTCCCACACCAGCTTGTCACGATGCATACGCCACAGCTCGCAGCGTCCGGCCGCTCGCGATGTGCTGGCAAGAAAGCGCTCGCCATCGAGCAGCAGTCGGCCGCTCATGAAACGGCGGCCACCAGGCACAGGAATGTCGCGCGTCTTCTTCAACATCAGTTGTTTGCCCTCGCGAGTCATCGAGATCACATCGAGCCCCGTGGCATGAAGCATGAGCAACTGCGTGCCGTCCGCCGAGAAGCCAGGTGCCATGCTTTGCGTCGTCTCCATGCGGGCGAGGAGTTTTCCGCTGCTCAACTCATGCACCACGAGCTGGGTGCCATCGTGAGCGACGAGCCAGCGACTGTCAGGGCTGATCGCCAGCGCGCGCATTCGCACAGTAATAGATCCTTTCAGCAGCGAGTCGGGCAGGAACTCCATCACCTTCGGGCGCACGATGCGTCCGATCTCAGACACTGGCGATCGACTGGTGAAATGCTCGTCGTCGTTCGCGATTTGTTGGGCGATGAAATCGGTGCCAGCGACCAGTCGCTGACCACTCAGCAGGTGCCAAAGGCTCGTCTTTCGCAGCAGCGAAGAAGCCAGCAGCTCGCTGCCACGGCGTGTCGCGGTCATATACAGCGGTGAGCCAAAAGCAGGTGCCAGGAAAGTTTCGCGTCCGCGCTGGTAGTCGAAGACCTGCCCCAGGTCGCCTGTGTTCACGATGAGTTTCGCACCAGCCCATCCATAGCCCAGGCCTGGCTGAACTGGCGTGATGCGCTGCACGTCCGTGCCGCTGGTGCGGTCAATCACGCGCACTTCCTGGCCTTCAGAAATGACGCCAAGCGTCGCCTCGCCCGGATGAAACGTCGGCACAAAACCAGTGCTGCCTTGGAGCTTCACTCCCTGTGGTGACGACGTGCCTTGCATCGTGATTTGCCAGGTCGTCGTGTCTGCCATTTTCCAGCCATCAGCAGACCCGAGATGCAGCAGTGAACGATCATCTGCGGCTCCCTTCAACCTGTCTCCCGGCCAGTGCGCGAGTTCGCGATGATCACCGGTCATCGAGAACACGCGCGTGCCAGCTTGCGTGCCCACCGCCACCCATTCGTCGGCGGCGCCGAAGATCACATTCGTCGTGAGGCCATCATAGCGGTCAGGCAGATCGAAGAGATTGGTCAGATCATCCAGGCGTGCCACCGCCATCGCCACCTCGTCGTCCTTCGTGCGCACACAAAACTTCAGCGACGGCGACGGCAGCACCACATCAACGAAGCCGCGCTCACGCTTGATCAAATCATAACCCGCGAGATGAGCGATGAGTTCATCGCGGACATCGCCTCCCGGCTCAATCGAGTGTGCCCGTTGCAGAGCCGAGATGCCCGCCGCACGCCAGCCCATCTCCCGCGAGACACGCCCCGAGCGCGCCTGATGCAGCAAGGCGGTGCGAAGCTGCTTCTGCGTCTCCGACTGCGCGGCGCTCACTCGCTGTGTCTCGCGCCGCGCCGCGCGCAAGCCGAATGCAAGCGACATCATCGCAGCGACGAGCGCGATGCCGAGCATCATCGCCAGCGCCGCCTGCAACGGATTGCGCCGTGACCACAGCCACGCGCGCTCAAGCAGCGGCACCGCACGCGCCTTGATCGGCCGACCTTCCAGCCACGCACGCAGATCATCGGCAAGATCATGCGCGCTAGCGTAGCGCTTCGACGGATCGCGTTGCAGAGCCTTGCCCGTGATCACCGCGAGATCGCGCGGCACATCTTTGCGCATTGTGCTGGCGAAGGGCGCATCGTTCGCATCCAGCGCACGCAGCAGCATCGTCACACTCTCACCTTCGAACGGGCGGCGACCGGTGAGCAACTCGAACAAGATCACGCCCAAGCTCCACACATCGCTGCTCACCGAGGCGGCCTTCGGACCTTGATGCGCGACCTCAGGCGCGAGGTAGTGCGGCGTGCCGAGCACGGACATCGTGAGCGTCATCGCATCGCGTGCATCGGTCAGCTTCGCGATGCCGAAGTCACTCACATACGCCTGGCCCGCTGCATCGAAGAGCACATTGCCCGGCTTCAAATCGCGATGCAGCACCCCGCGCTCGTGTGCATGACGCACCGCGTCGCACAGCGTGTTCATCAGCGCCGCGATCTCGCGCCATTGACCTGCGTAGCGCTCGATCTTCTGCGCCAGCGTGCCACCATCCGCGAGCTTCATGGTGAAGAACGGAATCCCATCCTCTTCGCCAAAATGATGCACCGGCAGGATCGCTGGATGATCCAGCGACACCATCACCTCCGCCTCATGCTTGAACCGCGCCCGCGCCTCCACCGAGTCCAGCGACGCCCCGCGCATCGTCTTCAAAGCCACCACACGCTCCGGCTCCAACTGCCGCGCCCGATACACCACGCCCATGCCACCACGCGCGATCTCGCCGAGCAGCTCATGACCATCGAACATGCCGGCGCGGTCCTCATCACGGCCGTGCATGACATCGCCCAGGAGGCAGCGCGGGCACACACCGCCCATCAAGGCCGTGTCGATGACGGAACCGCATTCGAGACAGGTGTCGGGAGCAAGTGAAGACATCGCGTGTGATTCCCCGTGTCGGTCACAAAGTTGCGGAAAACCTACCCTCCGTCTCGCGGCGGTGCTGTCAGCACGGTGTGCAGATATGCCAGTTCCTCGTCCACCTCATGCGCTGCGGCCACGGTGCGCGCCACCAGCGAGCGCAGGGCCACTCGATAGTCGTCGCGCAACCGGTGCACGAGACTCTTCACCGTGCCCTCGTTCTTCCCCAGCAGCTTCGCGGCCTCGTCGTAGCGCAGCGGCTTTTCGACGCCGGGAAGAAACCGGCGCAACACCGCGAAGTCGCCGGAGCGCCCGGCACTCGCAAAGTCGCCTTCGACCTTTGCAAAAGCAGTCTGGATCAAGTGCAACGCCCATTCGCGATCGAAGACCGAATCGGAGGGCGCGCCGTCACTGGCGACAGGTTCCTCGCCTTTCTCTCGCGCGGCCTCGATGCTCTCCGTCGTCGTGTCGCCCCCGCGCTTTAGCCGCCGTCTCGCGGCCCACTCGTGCTGCAGCGTGTGTGTCAATGTGCCGAGGAGGAAGGAGCGAAAGCGTCCGCGCTGGCGGTCCGCGCGTTTCCATGCCTCCGTTTCGAAGAGCTGAAGGAAAAACTCCTGCGTGAGGTCTTCAGCCTCGCTCTCATCATAGCCCCTCGCGCGCAGCACGGCGAAAACCGGTCTGCGATACTCCCTGCACATCTTGTCCAAAGCCGAGCGCCCGCGGGTGTCGCCATTCAGCGTCGCCTCCGCGAGCATCGTCCAGTGGGTGGTGGGGAAAAGCACGTCTGCTTCTTAGCAAATGGGCGCAACTTTGGGAAGTGATCTGTCGGCAGGAATTTCTGCGACCCGCCGGCCGAACGGACTCCCACAAGTCATGACGGTGCCACAAATCAGGGTGCCCGAGCGTGCGAGGCGGATGCGGGAGGTGCGGGCGTTGACGGAGCGGCTACGCGGCATCGGCGCCGGCGGTGCGGTCGATGAGGTCGTAGTCGATGGCTTTGAGCCGGGGGACCTTGGCGCCCATGCGGGGGACACAGTCGAGGAGGGCTTTGGTGTAGGGATGCCGGGGGTGATTGAGCACTTGGGCGACGGGGCCGGTCTCGACGATGCGGCCGCGGAACATGACGGCGACCTTGTCGGCCACGTCGCGGATGATGCCGAAGTTATGGGTGATCAAAATCACGCTCATGTTGAGGCTGCGGCGCAGCTCGGCGAGAAGGTCGATGATCTGCTTCTGGATGGTGACGTCGAGCGCGGTGGTGGGCTCATCGGCGATGAGGAGCCGTGGCTGGCAGCAGAGTGCCATGGCGATCATGACGCGCTGTTGCATGCCGCCGCTGAGTTCGTGGGGATAGGCGCGGAGACGCTTTTCAGGCTCGACGATGCCGACTTTGTAAAGCCACTGGATGATCTCTTCGTCGCGGTTCTTCACTTCGGGTCGGTGGAGCGCGAGGGCCTCGGCCATCTGGGTGCGCACGGTGAGCACGGGATTGAGCGAGGTGGTGGGCTCCTGGAAGATGTAGGCGATCTCTTTTCCGCGGATTTCGCGGAGCTGGCGCTCGCTCATCTTGAGCACGTCGCGTCCATTCACGGAAAGGCTGGCGGCGGTGATCTTGGCGGGTGGCTCGGGCAGGAGGCGTGCGAGGGCGAGGGCCGTGGCGCTCTTGCCGCTGCCACTCTCGCCGACGACGGCGAGGGATTCGCCCTGCCGCAGTTCGAGGCTGATGCCTTTGACGGCCTTCATCGGCTGCGCGCCCCTCCGGCGGAACTCGATGTTCAGATCGCGGATGGAGAGCAGCGGGGCAGGGGAGGCGGCGGGTGGTTCTTCCATGCGGTCAGTGAGGGTGTGGCGGGGGTGCGGGCCGGACGATGCGGCTGAGCTGACGGAAAAACAAGGCGCAGATGGCGGTGAGAAGCGCGGGGATGAGCATGGGCTGCAGGTCGCTGAGCACATTTTCCTTGGCGGCGGCGATGGCGGTGCCGAGCGATGTGGCGGGAGCGTGCGGGGCAGGCTGCTTCACGGTGTCGATCAAAGCAAACCAGACCATGAGCGTGGCGGCGAGATGGAGCATCCATGCGAGGACGGTGCGGAAGAGATCCGGCAGGACGTGCATGCGCCAGGCGCGGAGCCTGCCGGTGCCGACGGCGCGGGAGGCTTCGAGGGCACGGCTGGACTGCAACTCGCGCCAACGGTTGCGGACATGCACGGCGCCGCCAAATGCAGCGGCTACGCCGGGCGCGACCCAGTCGAACTCGGGCGCTTTGAGCACGGTGCTGATGCCGATGAGCCAGACCAGCAGCGGAGACCAGGACAGGGTCTCGAGGAGGCCGCCGCCCGGTGGCGGTGCCTTGCGAAACGCCAGCGAGAAAGCGGAGCGCACAAGAGTGAGGATGAGCGCGACGGCGAGGGCTGCGGAGACCGAGCGCAGATCGCCCACGAGGGGCGAGGCGTAGCCGGCGAACGCGGAGGCGAGGCACGCGGCGGATGCGGTGAGCTGCGGCAGCCCGCCAAACGAGCAGCAAAAGAACGCGGCGAGGAGCACGCTCGCGATGGCCGAAATTTTTTTCACATCCACCGTGGCGGGCGGCTGGTCGGGCACCTGGCTCGACCGGGGAACGCCTGCGCTCAGCCGGCGCACGACGCCGATGCACAGGCACCACGCCGCCGTGAGCCAGCCGGCGGCATAGATGCTGCCGGCGATGCCGTGCGCATCACCGTTTTTCAGCGCGTTGGCGAAGAACGAGCCCCAACCTGGGACGGCGAGCGCGTCCTCGACAAACACGACGTAACCGAAGGCGAGGGGGCCGAGCGCCTCGATCATATCGAGCAACTCCGGCCATACGGCAGGGCAGTCGTGGTGGTAGTGGATGAGGCTGCGCTTCAGGCCGCGTGCGCGCAGGCCCTTGTGCAGCTCGCTGCGGCGGAACTTGCTGAAGACATCGAGCACCTGCGTGGCACACTCGCCGACGAGGGGAAGGGCCAGCACCCAGCAGGGGACGGCCCAGAACCACGCGCGGCGTCCGAGGGCGAACTCCCAAGAGTCCTTGTCCGTCGGGGGGTGATTGGGCACCAGGGACTCGATGGACCAGCCATTTTGCCCGACGATCCAGCCCACTGCCAGGCAGCCGATGGCGGCGACTGGCAGCGCGGCCGCGAATCTGGCGATGAAACCGGCGAGCCACGGCAGGCCACAGCGGATGCGCATGGCGAAGAAAGCCACGGCGAAACCCGCGGTGACGGCCACCAGCAGTGCTGACGCGACGATCAGCATGGTGGTTCCGGCCCGGCCTCCCATTGCGGTGGCGAGAGTGGTGCCGTCGGCGCTGACGGACGTCAGTCCGGCAAGGAAGCGCGGCCACTCGACAGGCGGCACGCGCGACCAGCCGAGCAAGGCGCAGCTCATGGCTGCCCCGGCGACGATGAGGCGCAGCGGCAGCCAGGACGGGCGTGTGGTGGGCCGGGGGAGCACGCGCGGGGGTCAATTCGTGTTTCCGCCTCGCGCAGGCACGGGCACCCGCTCATCGGGCGCACGCATCTTGAGCACGCCGGCGGGTAATTGGGGAGCGGGGAGATTCAAAACGAGATCGCGCAACGTCCAGGGGCTGAGGTCGTCGGTTCTTGCGCCTGGCTGCAGGGCCGTGATGCGGACGGCCGCCTGGGTCATGTCGGAGAAAAGCGGCAGCATGGGATGCAGGGCGAGAATCTGGTCTTCAAGTTCCTTGGCCTTCGCGGGAACGTGGTCGGGATCGAATTCCTCGCGCAGACTTTGCAGCAGCAGGTCGATCTGGCGGTCGGCCACGCCGGAGAAATTCAGTCCTCCTGGCGAAATCTGGGACGAGTGCCAGAAGGGGAACTGGTCCCAAGTCGTCTCGAAGTCGAGTCCGAGGATGGCGGCGTCGAAGTTTCGCTTCGCGAGGCGGGAGTCGATGAGTTCCGCCCACGGGACGGCGGTGACCTTCACCTTTGCGCCAAGCCTGCTCCATTGCGCGGCGAGAGCGGTTGCGAGGTGCTGACGCTGCGGACTGCCGGTGGTGGTTAGCAGTTCAAAGGCGAACTGCTGGCCGGGACGCTTTGCGATGCCTTCGACATCGCGCACCCATCCTGCTTTTTTCAGAAGCTGCTGCGCGGCATCCAGATCGAAGTGTGCGGGCGGAAATGACTGTGCGAACCAGAGGCCGGGCTGGAAAAGGCCCTCGTGAATCCTGCCGCGTCCGTGCAGCAGCTCGTCGATGAGCGCCTGGCGGTCCGTGCCCAAGGCCAGCGCCTGACGCACCTGGAGATCCGAAAGCGCGCGGCCGCGCGTGTTCCAGAGCACGAGCAGGCGGCTGCGCGGCGGCATGGCGCGTATGGCCAGTCCCTTTCCTTTGAGCAGCGTGGCCACGTCTTCGCTTCCGGGCCAGAACATGTCCGCCGCGCCAGTCGCAAAACCCAGCTTTGTCTGGAACGAAGTCGCGCCGCTGGTGAAAGTCAGCCGGTTGATGTGCAAGTTCGCCGCCGAAGCTGCCGCCGGAACGAGAGCGAGCGATGAGAGGTCGCGGTGCGTGACTGAGAAGATGCCCGCGCCCGGCGGAGAGCTCTTGGTGAAGACACGTCCGTCGGGATCGGCCGGATGTTCTGCGAGCCACTTCGCGGGAAGCACGGGAAGATTGATCCAGCCGCACAACGCCGCGCCGGAAGCGTGCCGGCAGGACACGCGCAGCCTGAGAGGACCGGTGACTTCGAGGGCCTGCACTTCGCGCAGTGCATCGCGGTTTGGCACGGGCCAGGGCTGGGACATCACCCAAGCGTGCGTGGCACGCACGTCCTCAGCGGTCACTGGCGTCCCGTCGTGCCAGCGCCTGCCTTCCTGCAGGACGAACTCGAGCATCGGCTCCCGCAGCGCCGTGAGGCGGTCCTTGCGCTCCACATGCGGCTGGAGGCTGGCCTTGGCGTTGTAGTAGTTCGAGATTTCTTCCACAAACTTCGGCACATCGCCGGCGACGACGATCTCCAGCGAGTTCGGACCGTCGAACCACACGCGTCTCATCTGCCCTGCCTCGACGGCGTTCGCCATGAAGTGCTCGTGATACGGCTGCGCGCGTTCCTTGAGGTCTATGCGGATGATCTCCGCCGGCAGCGGCTCCTGTGGGGCGATCTCGGCCATTACCTCGTCGGGTCCGGCAGCTTCCATCGAGGAGAAGCGCATCACCAGCGCCGTATGTTCCGCCTTTACCGTTTCGAGATGCCAGGCGATCCACTTGTCCGCGCTCAGTTCTTTCAGTCGTGCCTCCGCCTTCTCCGCCTGCTCGGTTTTGAGGAACCAGCAGGTGATCGTCTGGCTCCAACCCCACCTCTCGGCGAGTGCGGGTTTCAATCTCCCGTCAGCACCGATGCGGACGAGCGGCTCGTGAACCAGATCGATGATCTGGCGGTCCACCTCCGTCGCTGGCATGAATGGATTCAGCGCAGGTGGCGGGCCGGGCACCATCGCCACGAACTCGCTTCCATTCGTTGAACGGCTCGCCAGCGCTTGGTGGGCCGCCCACCAAGTGAGGGCGGTCGCAGCCAACGGTATTCCAAAGATGAACGCCCGAGCCAAGTTCATGGACCCCGGAGACTAGCGGCGCTTCGGGCCGCTGCAACAGCGCACACGATTCACTGAGGAAGGGATCTGTTGCGGCAGGTTTGTCGTCGAAGCATTACCCCGCTGCTCACCTGACGCTGCGCACGGGCCGCTACAATGTTCAAATCGCGGCTCGCAGCTTTTGTGAAGGTTTTCCCACTCGGAGTACTAAGCGGACGGCGCATGTGCATTCATGCGGCGGGCGAAATTCAGCTCATAATGTAATTATTTCCATAATTCACATTGCAATGAGAATCATAATTGATATAATTTGCAGACATAGGAGAAAACATGGACTTCAAACCTCTGCACCTCAAAACCGTCTTCCCAGCCCCGCTGGCCCAGCGGACCAATCGAATCTCCACCCATGCATGGAGCAAGCAGGTGGCCGTGCCTGCCGCCGCCCCTCAGCTCAATGGCCGGGTCGCTCATCACGACACGGAACCTGTAGTCCAGGAGCCGAGAACCACGGCCAAGCGTGCACCGCACACTTGGGTTTATGCCGCGATCGCGGGTGACTGGTTCGTGGCGGTACTGGCATCCGTCGCCGCCTTCTGGATTCGCTTCAATACCGCGATGCGTGACGTCGGCGTCTTCGAGAGCCAGACGCTCGAGCAGTATGGCGGTCATGTGGCGCTTGGCAGCATCACCTTGGTAGCCGTCCTGGCGAAGCAGGGTATCTACAACCGGGCGGCACTTTTGCGTTCGCGCTGGGTGGCCGACAAGATCAGCGTCGGCGTGCTTGTCTGGACGGCGGGCTTTCTTGCGGTGACGCTGGCCTTCAAGATTCAGCCGCCGATCTCGCGCATCTACATGGCGCTCAACGGCGCCTGTGCGCTCATCCTGCTCATCGGCTGGCGTCGCGTTTACGATGCCTTCCTGCGCAGCGGCAGCCGGATCGCCTCGCTCCGCCAGAGGGCCATCTTCGTGGGCTGGAACGACGATGCCGACCATTTCGCGAAATCTCTGAGAAAGGATGAGGCGTGTGCCTTCGACGTGCTCGGCTGGGTGGATACGGACGGCAAGGCCGCTGCATCGGGTGCGCCTGGCACGAGCGTGCCGCGTCTGGGATCCCTTGCCGAGATGGAGCAGATTCTCGTGCGTCACCGGGCGGACATGGTGGTGCTCGCCGATCTGGGCGGCCCGCGCGATCAGATCGTCGAACTCTCAAACCTCTGCGAGCGCGAGCTGGTGAACTTCAAGGTCATCCCCTCCTGCTTCCGCATCTTCGTCTCCGGCCTGCATCTCGAAACGGTGGCCGGCACTCCCATTCTCGGCGTCGACCGCCTGCCGCTCGACAGCAGCCTCAATGTGGCCGTGAAACGCGCGCTCGACATCGCCGGCGCCCTTTTCGGCATGGTTGTCTTTTCACCGGTCATTGCGCTGTTCACCGCGCTGGTACGGCTGGAGTCGCCCGGCGCCGTGTTCTACCGTCAGCGCCGGACGGGCATCGACGGACGCACCTTCGACATCATCAAGATTCGCTCCATGAAGCTTGATGCCGAGCAGGGCACCGGAGCCACATGGTGCGTGAAGGATGATCCACGCCGCCTGCGTGTCGGCGCCTTCATGCGCAAGTGGAACATCGATGAACTCCCGCAGTTCTGGAACGTGCTCAAAGGCGACATGAGCCTCGTTGGTCCGCGCCCTGAGCGTCCGGAACTCATCAAGAACTTCAAGCATGAGATTCCGCATTATCAGGCGCGGCACAATGCCAAGCCTGGCATGACCGGCTGGGCTCAGGTCAAGGGCTGGCGTGGCGACACCGACCTCGGCGAGCGCATCAAGTGCGACCTCTGGTACCTGGAAAACTGGAGCGTCATCCTCGACCTCCAGATCATGTTTCTGACGTTGTTCCGCCGCGACAATGCCTACTGAAGCGCTGGAGAAATCACGCGCCCGCAACACTCAACTTCACACCGATCATTGTCTTGAAATACCTGCCGCGACACTTCTTCCCCGCCGTCATCGGTGCCCTGGCAGCTTCGCGAAAATTCGCTGGAATGAATCTCGGCTCCGGGGCGGCGAAAAAACTCTGGCCCGGGGCACTTAATGAAGTTGCCGGTCATGTAAGCGGGACGGACATTTTAGGCTGCTTTTAGCGATGGAATCCGTCAATCAAACTCTTGGCAGTGTCCGCCTGCGGTTCGCCAGCTTCTTCGCCGGCCGCGGTGTACTGCACGCCATGCTCTCCGGAGTCGTGACGGTCGCCGCGCTCACTCTCGTGGCCAAAGCGGCTTCGTTTTTCAAGGACGCCGCCGTGGCCCATCAGTTCGGCACGTCTGACTCCCTCGATGCGTTCCTTCTTTCGTTTTCATTCCTGTCATTTCTGGCCGCCGTGGTCGGTGGAGGGCTGCCGGAGGCTTTCCTGCCGGCCTATTCGACTCTGCGTCACGAGCGTGGTGCGTGTCGTGCCCGGCGTCTCGCCCTGCAGGCGGCACTCTGGAATGTAATCAGCCTGGTGGTCATCGCGGCGATCGTATTTGCCGCGGCGCCGGACATCATTGAGTTCACCGGCAGGGGCTTCTCACCGGAGAAGCGTGCCGTGTCCATCGAAGTGTTGCGCTCCCTGCTGCCGTACCTGCTGTTCTTCGGGCTGACCTTCCACTTTTCGACGTGGCTGCGCGCCGAAAAGTACTTTGCACTGGCGGCGGCCGCGCCGCTGGTCACACCCTTGGTCATCATCGGGTTCATCGTCGCGGCAGGCAGCGGCGCTTCAGTGACCACGCTGGTCCGCGGCACGAATGCCGGTGTCTTCCTGCAGCTCGTGGTCCTCGTGCTCGCGCTGCGCCGCCGGATGGGGGCGCGCACGCGCCGCTGCTTCACACTCTGGGAGCCGGCCAACAAGACCGTCCTCGGCAACGCGTTGCCTTATCTGCTCGGCGGACTCATCATGAACAGCGCGGTGATCATCGATCAGGCGATGGCTGCGTGGCTTGAAGCCGGCAGCGTCTCCATATTGAGCTACTCGGACAAACTCTGCGGCATTGTCCTTGCGCTCACCGCCACGGCTGCCAGCGAGGCGGTGTTTCCGTACTTTGCCGACACAGTGGCGCGTCGTGAGTGGCGCGCCGTGAAGCGCCACTTGTTGCAGGTCACGGGCGCCATTCTGCTTGTCGCCCTGCCGCTTGCGATCTTCCTTGAGGTTTTTGCGCCGCAGATCGTGCGCATTCTCTTCGAGCGTGGCAGCTTCAACGCGGCGGACACGGCGAAGGTGGCGCATGTGATGCGCTTCGCCGCGATGCAGATTCCCTTTTACATCGCCGGCGTGCTCGCCTCGCGCGTGGCCGTCTCCATGCAGGCCACACGCTTCACCCTTTGCGCGAGCATCGGGGCGATGGTGTGCAATGCAGGCTTCAACTGGCTGCTCATGCGCTGCATGGGCGTGGCCGGCATCGCCCTGTCCACCGCGTGTGTGCACCTGCTCTCGGTCGTCTCGCTTTACATCTATTTGTTCCGCCGCATCGACCGCCTGGCTGCTGATGAACAAGGGAGGGCCGGCGCATGATCCCGGCGATGACACCGGTCACAAAGGGTGCCGGGCGCTGGACGGCGCCTGAGATGGTGCTCGCCGTCATCATGGTGGTGTTCCTGGTGCCAAACTTCACCCATGCCCTCTACTGCGGCTACGAGCAGGGTTGGTGGCCGTTGAAGCCCCGTGACTTCAATCTTGGCCTCGCTGCGTGTGCGCTCGTTACGGTGCTCTTTTGCAAGCCGGCCTTCAGCCTCATGGCGCTCGCCCTGCTCACAGTGCCGCTGCCGCGCATCCTCGATGCCGCACTGCTGCGCCGCTACGAGATCCTCGAATACGGCGGCCACGACGTTTATGTGCTTACGATGGTCTCGCTCTGGATCATCGCCGCCGTCGGCATCTTCGCCACGGGCACCTCCAGGGGGCCGCGCATCGCCACGCTGGTGGCCGCCGGCACCATTCTGGCATGTACGGGTGCGAACTTCTACGAGTGGCTTGGTTTCGCTTCCTGGACGCTGATCCCGGGGCGCATGTCAGGGTGGCATTACGATCCGAACAACTCGCCCATCATCATGTGCCTCATGCTCGGCATCCTCTTCACCGTCGAGAAGCGGTTCTGGTGGAATCTCGTCTGGACCGCCGTCGGTGCCGCAGGCGTCGCGCTCACGATGAGCCGCAGCGGCATGATGGTCTTCTTCGTCATGGTCAGCGCCTATGTGCTCTCGAATCTGCGCGAGCGGCTGCTGGGCCTGCTGGCGCTCGGATGCATCGGCCTGCCGTTGCTCGCCGCGGGCCTCGGCGTGCTGGGCGCTTCCGGCAAGGCGGGCAACAGCATCCGCCGCAATGAAGACACCGACGCGCGCATGGAGGCCATTTACAATCTTGACCTCGAGAAGCTGAAGTCGCCCGAGCGCAAGAAGGATCTCCTCGATGCATGGGAAGCCGTCGGTGCGCGCCCCGTCGAAGGCTGGGGCATGGGCGCAGGCGAGCTCAAATGGCGTCCGCACAACATGGTCGTGGCCCAATGGCTCGACGTAGGCATTCTCGGCGTCATCCAGTATGTCGGCGCTCTGCTCACCTTCACGCTCGTGTGCGTCCTGCGCCGCTTCCGTGCCGTCTTCAGTCTGATCCCCGTCTGGCTTTTCATCCCCTGCTCGCAGATGCTCCTGGAAATGCCCGCCTACTGGTATGCCTGGGGCGTCGCCGCTTATGCGCTGTTTCCGAGACGCTTCGCGCTCGCCCTTTCGTCACACGCTCCCGCCACCGCGCGGGCTCCAGTCTGAAAAACCTGCTGCCAGCCTTTGCCACGCTCATGACTACACCGACCGCCACCATCGAGTCCCCCCGCATCGCCGTCATCATACCGGCATACAACGAAGCCATCACCATCCGCGAGGTGATCACGCGTTTTCACAGCGCGCTGCCGGATGCGACTTACGTCGTCGTGGATAATCGCTCGTCCGACGACACCGGCACCATCGCACGCCTCGCGCTGCGCGACTGCGGCGCGAGCGGCATGGTGCTCTACGAAGGCAGGCCCGGGAAGGCGAACGCCGTGCGCCTCGCCTTCCACGAAGTGCAGGCCGACGTGTATGTGATGATCGATGCCGACATGACCTACCACCCGGAGGACCTGCCGGCCATGCTCGCCCCCGTGCTCGAAAAACGCGCCGACCTCGTGATCGGCGACCGCCAGTCCACCGGACACTATCTCCAGGAAAACAAGCGGCCCATGCACGTCTTCGGAAACCGCCTCGTCATCAATCTCGTGAACCGCCTCTTCGGCTCCGACCTCAAGGACATCATGTCGGGCTATCGCGTCATGACGCACCGCTTTGTGGAGCACACGCCCATCCTGCGCGGCGGATTCGAGCTTGAGACCGAATCCACCATCTTCGCGCTGAGCAATCGTTTCCGCATCGTCGAAGTGCCCATCCGCTACACCGACCGCCCGGCCGGGAGCGCCTCGAAGCTCAACACCGTGCGCGACGGCATCCGCGTGTGCATGACGATCTTCGGCATCCTCATGAACTACCGCCCGCTGTTCTTCTTCGGCATCCTGTCCGCCGCGTGCGCCGCCCTCGGTCTCGCGCTCGGCATGCTGCCGGTGATGGAGTACATTGAGTATCGCTACGTTTATCGCGTGCCCACCGCCATCCTCGCGATGGGTCTCATGGTGCTCTCCGTGCTCTTCAGCGGCATCGCGCTCATCCTCTCGAACGTGAACAATCACTTCATGGCGCTCTTCGAGGTTTCCATGCTCGGACGCCGCCCGAAGGAAGCGCGTCCGCCGATGTCGCGCCGCGTGCGAATCGACTCGAAGCCCGCCGCCTTGGTCCGGCCCGGCAAAGTCGAGGCCCCGTCTTATATCGCTCCATGATTCCCCTCGCCACACCGCTCCGCATGACCGCCCTCGAGCGTCTGGTCCGCCGGCCGCCGCTCGCGGTGCTGGCGCTCGTCTTCGTGCTAGGGCACCTCGCGGTGCTGTCGTGGCAGGTGCAGAAAACGCGGGCGGGCGGCGCGGAGGAAATCTTCCCGGACTCCCGGCAGTTCGTCACTCTCGCGGGCAATGTCGTCACCACGGGGCAGTTCTCTCTCGACGGCCAGACGCCCTCCGCGCGACGCGAGCCCGGCTACGTGGTCTTCGTCGCGCTCTTCACGAAGCTCGGAATCACGAAACCCTTTGATCCCTCGGTTGCGAATCAGTGGCCGCTCATCGCCGCACAGATATCCCTGTTTGGCATCGCCGCTTACGGTCTGGCGAGATTCGCGGCGCGAGCGCACGGCCCGCTCGCAGGCGTGTTGAGCCTGGCGTTTGCGGAAGCCTGGTGGCCGTTGGCGAAATTCCAGCATCTGCCATTGAGCGAGTGCATCGTCATGGCGTTCCTCGCGGGTGCGTGGCTCGCGTTGAGCGACTGGGGGCAGGCCAGGAAATCGTGGGCCGCCTTGCTGGCGGGGGCGATCTTGTTTGGCTGCGCCTGCGTCACCAAATCCATCTTCGTGCTCGCCACGCCGGTGCTCGTCGTCTTCATGTTCCGGCGCGGTCGTGTGCCGGCCTTGCGGTGCGTGCTGTTTGGCGCCGTCGTGCTCGCCATGCCGCTCGCGTGGACCGCACGGAACCAGCGCGAATTCGGCCTGCCCATCATGGGATCCATCGACGGCGTGAGTTCGCTCTACCGCGGCAATGTTCTGCCCTTCACGCAAATCCCCGCGCCGGAGCTGCCGGAGATGCCGGATGAGGCGAAGACCGCGCTCGCCGGCATGAACTCCGATGCGCAGCGTTACGTGTGGTATAAATCCCACGCGCTCGACATCATGCGCGGACAGCCCGTGCGCTACGCCCTCCAGTGCGGGAACCGCGTCATCTACATGCTCACCAGCGTGGACCTGGCCGGCGAGCCAGCCTGGCGCCTGCTGCTGTTTTTCAAGAACACCCACTTCATGCTCATGCTCCTGCTCGCGCTGCATCTTCCGGCTCTGCTGCGCGGAAAAGCCGGCGGCTTCTTCACCGAAGGAGCGCTGCTCATGTTCCTCGTCACCCTGGGCCTTTACGGCCTCGTGTACGGCGAGACGCGGTACATGTATCCGTGGATGTTTGTCATGGCTCCGTTGTACGCCGCCGCCGCTGCGCGCCTCGTGGCGGAGCCTCTGCTCGTCCGTTTCGCACCCTCCCTCGCGGGTTCGCCGCCACTATCCTCAATTTCGCCATGATCGAAGCCACCGGCCGTTCCACATCATCCGCCACGCGCTGGACATTGCCCGAGATGGCGATGGCCGCCGCTGTGGCCCTCCTGCTCACCGGCAGCTTCAGCGGCGCTGTCTTCTGGGGCTATGAGCACGGCGGCTTCCCGCTCAAGCCGCGCGATTTCAACATCGCCCTCACGCTCGTCGTCCTGGCGCTTCTGCCGTTCAACCGGCCGCGCTTCTCCCTGCCCGCGCTGGCCCTCCTCACGCTGCCGCTTGGGCGCGTGCTCGATGCCGCCTTCCTGCGTCGCTACGTCCAGATTGAATTCGGCGCTCACTCGGTCTATGCCCTCATGCTCGTCGGGTATCTGATCATCTCCATCGCGGCGGTCCTGTCGCTCGCCACATCGAAAGGCAGGCAGACGGCCATCCTCGTCGCGGCCGCGGCCATCGTGGTGAATTCAGCGATGAATCTCTACGAATACCTCGGCTTCGCCTCCTTCACGCGCATCACGGGCCGCATGGCGGGTTTTCACATCGATCCGAATCACTCGCCCATCATAATGTGCCTGATGCTCGGCATCCTCTACACGGTGAACACGCGCTACTGGTGGAACATGGCGCTCGCGCTCGTGGCCGCCGTCGGCATCGCGCTCACCATGAGTCGCAGTGGCATGGCCGTCTTTGCGGGTATGACGGCGCTCTATGTTTTGCTTCACTTCCGCGAGCACAAGGCAGGCATGATCACGCTCGCGGCGGTCGCGGTGCCGCTGCTCGCCGTCGGCATCGGCATTCTCGGTGCCACGAGCACGAAGCAGGGCCTCCACAAGAACGAAGACACTGCCGGCCGAATGGAGGCCATCTTCAGCGGCGACTTCGAGAAAGTGAAGTCGCCCGAGCGCGCGAAGGACCTGGCCGATGGCTGGGAGGCCGTGACGCGGCGGCCCATCACCGGCTACGGCACCGGCGCGGGCGACGGCGGCGACACATGGCAGCCGCATAACATGTTCGTCACGCAGTGGATCGACATGGGACTCTTCGGCCTGCTGCAATTCGCCTTCGCGCTGCTCGCCACCACCGCCATGTGCATGGCGAAGAAATTCCGCGGCGGCTTCTGCCTCATGCCCGTGTGGCTCTTCATTCCGTGCAGCCAGGTCCTCATGGAGACGCCTGCGTATTGGTACTGCTTTGCCGTCGCCGCGATGGTCGTGTTTCCGCGGCGCTACTCCCTCTCGCTGCGCGGGCGTGAATCGTCCGCGCTGCCTCAACAGCAAGTCACCCTCCATGCATAAGGTCGCCCAGGTCGCGTTCAGCGGACTCAGCGGCGCATCGGATGTGTGCGCCGCGCTCGCCATTGCCGGACAGAAATCCGGCGCGCGGCAGACCGTGGCCTTCTGGGGCACCGAGCCCGTCGTCGAAGGCCGCGTGAAGCGCTGCGCCGCCGCCGGCGTGGAGACCGCCGCGTTTTCGAAAAAGCGCGGACTCGATCCCGCCGGGCAGCGCGCGGTGCGCGATTGGGCCGCGGCGCATCGCGATGTGGATGCCTTCATCCTCCACTATCCCGCCGCGTTCTTCGCCGTGCGCAAGGCGTTGCGCGGCATGAGCAAACGTCCGCCGATCCTTGCCATCGAGCATCATCCGAATCTGCTCAAGCGCCCGCACGAGTGGATGCTCAGCGCGCTGTTGCTCTGGCTCGGCGACGGCGTCGTCTATCTCACCGATGTCTATCGCGATGCCGTGGCGCGGAAGCTTGGCCCGCTCTTTTCGCGTCGCAAATCCCGCACCGCCGTGATCGGCAACGGCATCGAACTCGACCGCTACCAAGCGCCCGGCATCGCGCGCGATGACGGCGCCTTTGTCGTCGGCATGTCTGGCCGCATGACGCCGGTCAAAGATTACGCCACGCTGCTGCGTGCATTTGCCGGGCTGCGGAAAGCCCGGCCGTCACTGAATGCGCGCCTCGAATTCGCCGGCGACGGACCGATGCGTGGCGAACTCGAAGCACTCGCCGCTTCGCTCGGCATCGCGGACGTGGTTTCGTTCCTCGGCCTCATGCCATTCGATGCATTGCTGCCGCGCATGAGATCGTGGGACGCATTTGTTCTCTCCACGCACGGCGAGACGCAGCCGCTCGCATTGATGGAGGCGATGGCCTGCGGCCTGCCGTGCATCGGCAGCGCAGTCGCCGGAGTGGTGGATGTGGTGCGCGACGGACACAACGGCATCCTCGTCCCTGAGTCCGATCCAGATGCGCTCTCTCTCGCGCTCGGCCGGCTCGCGCGCGAACCAGCCCGCCGCTCGGCCCTCGCGGCAGCGGCGCTCGACTGCGCCCGCACCTCGTTTTCTTCCGGCAAAATGTGGCAGCGGTTTGAAGATTTTGTCGGCAGCCTGCCGCGCTGACCCTTATCTTTTCAGCAGTTATTTGGTTCGAGCAGATCATGATCGCCATCACTCAGTTCTATCGCGGCGCTGTCCAGCTTCTGGCCCGGACCGGTCTTGGTCGTCTGATGCGGGGACTGCATTCGGGAAAGCCATGCATCCTCACTTTTCACGGTTTGCGCGCGGACGACGACGAAGGACTGCTCGACGACAGCCTTCACACGCCCGTCTCCGTCTTCCGCAGCGTGTGCCGGCATTTGGCCCGCTCCTACAACGTCGTGCCGCTGAGCGAGATCGTCCGCGCGCTGGAGATGAACGAAAAGCTGCCCGGCAACTCCGTGGCCATCACCTTCGACGACGGCTACGAGTCGAACCACGCGCTCGCGTATCCCGTTCTGCGCGAGTTCGGCCTGCCAGCCACCATCTTTGTCACCACGGGCTTCGTCGATGGCACGGAGCACCTCTGGTTCCACCGGCTCGAGCACGCCTTCGCCAGCGCGGGCCGCGATGTCGCCGCATTTGCGAAGGCCGCGCAGAAGATCAAGGCGCTGCCGCAGGAAGAAGTGGCCGCGGAGATCGGCCGCGTCGAGGCGGAGATCGGCATCGACTACTCGCTGCTGCCAGTGAAGCCCGCCATCTTCCGCCCGCTCACCTGGGCGCAGATCCGCGAGATGCACGACTCGGGCCTCGTCGAATTTGGCGGCCACACGCACCGGCATCTCATCGTCGGTCGTTGCTTGCCAAAAACCGCGCGCGAGGAAATCTTCACCTCGCGCAATCGTCTCGCGCAGGAAGTGGGCGTCGCACCGCGTCTCTTCGCCTATCCGAACGGCAAGCCCGGCGACCTCACCGCGGAGACCGGGCGGCTGCTGCGGGAGGCTGGATACCTGGCCGCGTTCTCGATGACGCCGGGTTTCGTGCAGTCCTCGTGCAATCGCTTTGCCATTCCGCGCTACGGCGCGCCGTCCACGCTCGGCGAGACCGAAGCCACCGTGTCCGGCACTTTTGAAACACTCAAGCAGTGGCGCGCCGGCACGCGTCACGCCTTCGCCGCATGGATTTGAACGAGGCATCGACATCACGAGCGGGCACGGTTCTGCACTTCACTCCGAGCGTCGGCGGCGGCGGTGCGGAGGCGATGCTGTGCAATCTCGTCGATGCCATGAGCGGCGGCCCATGGCGGAACGTCGTCGTCGCAGTGAAGACGGGCACGCCCGGCTGCCAGGCCGCGCGTATGAGGCAGGTGGCGGATGCATTCTATGATCTCGACTCGCCCGCGCTGCTGCGGCCCGCGCTTTTCAAAAAGCTGCTAGCCATCATTCGCGCGGAGAAGCCCGACATCGTGCAGACGTGGATGCACCACGCGGACTTCGTCGGCGGACTGGCCGCGAGGCTTTGCGGCGTGAAGCATGTGGTGTGGGGCATTCACAGCCGCGCCATCTTTCGGTGGCCCGGTGACAGCGATGTGAAGTTTGCGCTCTTCAATGCCGCCGTGCGGGCCGCGTCGCTCGCAGTGCCGCGCCGCATCGTGTCGTGCTCGAAGACGGCCATCGCCGATCATGCATCGATGGGATTCCCGCGCGGCAAGATGGAGTTCATCGCGAACGGAATCTGCACGCGACGCTTCCATCCGTCGGTCGAGGCCGGCGTGAAGACGCGAAATGCGCTCGGCATTCCTCTCGATGCGCCCGTGGTCGGATTCGTTGGCCGCTTTCATCCGGTGAAGCATCTGAAGCTCTTCTTCCGCGCCGCCGCGCTGCTGCAGAAGCAGATGCCGCACACGCACTTCGTGATGAGCGGCGGTTCGCCCGAGACGCTCGATGAAGAAGCACGCGCCGCCTTCGAAGCGCTGCCCGATCGCGCCGCGGTGCATTTCCTTCCATTCAATGCCGCTACGGAATCGGTGTATCCGGCATTCTCCGTCTTTACGCTTTGCTCGGAAAGCGAGGCGCTGCCGATGACCGTGCTCGAAGCGATGGCCTGTGGCGTGCCGTGCGTGACCACTGACGTGGGCGACTGCGCCAACGTCATCGCCGACACCGGCCTCACCGTCCCGCCCGGTGATGCTCCCGCACTCGCTGGTGCGTGGAAACAGATGCTCACCGCTGATTCCTCACTGCGCAACACCCTCTCCCAACGTGCCCGCGAACGCATCGAACGCCACTTCAGCATCACGCACGCCGCCGAACAGTATCAACAAACCTACCGCAGCCTCATGCTCGCCCGCTGAGCACTGAAAACTGAACACTGAAACTCTCACCCCGCCCCCGCCATGAACGACGACAAGCAAACCATCCTCCACGTCATCACCAGCCTGAACCTCGGCGGTGCAGAGACGATGATGTGCCAGCTTCTTGAGCACACGGACCGCTCGCGCTTCACGCCCGTCGTCGTTTCGCTGCGCCCGTCAGGACCGCTGGCCGCGCGCATCAAGAAGGCCGGCGTCGAATTGCACTGCCTCGACATGGGCTCGTATCTCAGCTTTGCCAGCGGTCTCGCGCGGTTGAAGTCGATCATGCGTGCCGTGCAGCCCGCGCTCGTGCAGACGTGGATGTATCACGCCGACTTCCTCGGCACGCTCGCCGCGCGCAGCCTCTCGCCGCGTCCGCCCGTCGTGTGGAATGTGCAGCACAGCAGCTTCTCGCCGAAGGGCACGAAATTCCTCAGCCGCGTGATGCGCGTGCTGCTCTCCCGACTCTCGAAGACGTGGCCCGACAGGATCATCTCCTGCTCCCGCACGGGGATCGAGCTGCACGCCGGCATCGGCTATCCGCGCGAGAAGCTCGTCCACATCGTGAATGGCGCGGACACGCGCCGATTCGTGCCCGACGTGGCCGCGCGTCAGGAATTGCGTCTCAAGCTCGGCATCCCGCTCGAAGCCCGCGTCATCGGCATGGCGGGCCGCAATGATCCGCAGAAGGATTACCCCACGCTCTTCGCCGCCATCCGCGAGTTTCAGAAGACGGACAAGGAGACGATCTTCATCGCGTGCGGTGCCGGGGTGGTGAGGGAAGATCCGGAACTCGCCGCGATGCGCCGCGGGTGCTGCTCGCCACACAACATCTTCCTTCTGGGGCCGCGCCAGGACATGCCGAAGGTGTATCCAGCCTTTGACATCGCCACGCTTTCGTCAGCCTACGGCGAGGGACTGCCGCTTACGCTTTGTGAATCGCTCGCGTGCGGCGTGCCCGCCGTCGTCACCGATGTGGGCGACAGCGCGGACGTCATCGGCGACTGCGGCATCGTCGTCCCGCCCGGCGATCCCGGCGCGCTCGCCGCCGCGTGGCATCGCATGGTCGGACTCTCCGAGCCCGAGCTTGCCACGCTGAGCGGCAAGTCGCGCATCCGCGCCGAGGAGCGCTTCGCTTTGCCTGCGATCACCGCGCAATACGAGGACCTCTACGCGAGCCTTATCGATTCGCGCGAACCACACGCGTTCGATGACGAAGCCCACACCCTGCCGGAGCCCGCAGCTGCGTGATGCGATGCAGCTCGAACGGGACCTTGCCTGGGAATTGACTCGTGGGCGCTTGCCGCCGCACGAGATCCCCCTCACCCCAGCCCTCTCCCCGTGGGAGAGGGAGCAGAACGAGCTGCCGCTCGAACCGGAAAGAGATCGTCTCACCAAGGCGCGGCAGCGCCATCGTCTCCCTCTCCCATTGGGAGAGGGCTGGGGTGAGGGGGAAGACGGCCGGAAGCCGTTGCTTGATCGGGTCGTGGACCGCCTGCTTGCCTGTCTGGTCGTTACCCTTTTTACGTCATCTTCATTTGGCATCGACCTCACCGTCTCGCAGCGCCTCGCTGCGCGCACGTTCCCGTCCGTCTTCCAGGCATGGTCGCCCGCTGACAATCTCAAAGCCGAGGACGAACTCACCACCATCGCGCGACACGACCTCGTCTTCCATGGTCCCGGTTTCTACGACCTGAAGTGGAACAACGACTTTGAAGGTCTCGCCGACGGCTTCACGCGCGGCAGCATCTCCGATGCGAAAGCAAAACGGAAGGCGCTTCTCGCGAGGAATCCGAATCTCATCATGCTCGCCGAGATTCGTTATCGCGATGCCGACCGCACCTTTCTCCCCAAGAACAGTTCATGGTGGAAGCGCGACGCCAGCGGCAAGCTCGAGGCCGGCTGGGACGAAGGCGGCTACATTCAGCTCGATTTCGCCAATGCCGCCTTTCGCAATCACGTCGCCCTCCAGGCGCGCGCCGTGGTCGAGACCGGCGCGGTCGATGGCGTGCTGCTCGACTGGTGGGTGGATGACGACGACCGCCTCGCGCTCATCAAAGCCATCCGCCGCGCCATTGGTGACGACGCGCTCATCCTCGTCAATGCCAACGCCGGCACCACGCCCCTCACCGCGCCATTCATCAACGGCTACTTCATGGAGTGCGACCACTCGGAGACGAAGGAGGACTGGGAAAAGATCCGCACCAGTCTGCGGTGGGCCGAGAAAAACCTGCGTCAGCCGCGCATCAACTGCCTCGAAACCTGGTATCACAAGTCACGCAATGACCTGAACCTCATGCGCGCCACCACCACGCTCTCCCTCACGCATTCGGACGGCATGTGCCTCTTCTCCGATCCGAACCCGCTGCCCACCGGCGATCACCTGCACAATTGGTACGACTTCTGGAATCGCTCCCTCGGCAAACCCAAGTCTCCCGGCAAGCTCGAACCCGATGGCACCTGGAGGCGCGAGTTCGAAAAAGGACTCGTCATTCACAATCCCAAAGGCAACCGCCTCGCCACGCTGCTGCTGCCCGAGCCGATGAAAAGCCTAGCCACCGGGCGGAAGGCGCGCACGCACCTCATCGAGGAGTGCGATGGGGACATTTTTGTTCGCGAGCCGTAAACACGAAGCGTTCTGGACTGTGGCTGAGCTGGTGGACGAATGACCGCACGGTCAGCGTAATTTGGAATGGGTATCCGTGGTCGTGATGGATTGGGGGGCAGAGGCTCAGTGCGAGAAGTTCGCGTTCGGCTCGGTGTTGGTGAGCACGGAGGCGGCGCTGCTGCCGCTGACGGCGGCGGAGCCTGGGGCGGTGAGGTCCACGATGGGGCCGTAGCGGTTGCTGGCGACGATTTCGTAGTTGGTGGTGTTGATGCCGGCGGGTGAGGCTGCCGACTTGGGCGAGGACGAATGTTGCATGCTGAATGACCACTACCGCCACGAGCAGCACATGGCGGAGGGATTGGACATGCTTTTCACGGGATGCGGGGTGCCGATGACCAGAATGCTTGTTTACTCCGAAAAATTCGCCCAGGGGTCCGTAGTGCCGAGGCTGCTGGCCAGCGCGCCGTTGCCGGCGATGGCGGCGCTGTTCGCTGGATTGACGATGGCTCCCACGCTGTTGCTGGCGACGATGTCGTAGTTGGCCGTGTTCCCGGTGGCGGTGTTGCGGACGATGGTGTTGGCAATGCTGTCCACGTCGATGCCACGGTCAGTGCCCGCCACATGGTTACTGTCGATGCGATTGCCGGTGGAAGTGGTATGGATGCCCGCGCCATCGCCGGTGGAGAGGCCATTGGTCTCGCACATATTGCCGATGATGCGGCAATCGACGTTCGCGCGGATGCCATCGCCCTTGCTATTGCGCACAGTGCAGTCACGGACCGTGGATCCGTTCGAGACGTTGATGCCCATCCCGGTGGTGGCGGTGAGCGTGGCATTGGTCGAAGTATTGTCGGTCACGGTGCAGCCGGAGACGGTGCAGCCGAGCCCCGTCGAGATGCCGGCGGAGGTGGTCTCAGTGCTCGTGTTCGCGCGCGCGGAGCAGTTTGCCACAGTGCTTCCCGAGCCGACTGAGATGCCGAACGGTCCGAAATTGGTATCCGCCGAGCAGTTCGTGAGGTTCGCGCCGGCTCCGGTGGTGATGCCATTGCCGGAGTTTGACTGAACGGTGCAGCCCTGCAGGACGCAACCGCTCCCAGTGGAAATCCCGACGGCAGTGGTCGCGCTCGGCGTGGCATTGGTCGTGAGGTTTCCCGCTGAGGTGCAGCCAATGAGGGTGCAGGCTCCTGCTGTGACGATGCCGGCGGAGGAGGCCAGAGAGCTGATATTGGCCCGGGCCGCGCAATTGACGAGCGTGCTGCCAGTGCCTGCGTTGATGCCAAATGCTCCAGAGTTGCTCACGGCGGAGCAGTTCTTCAGCGTCGCGGCGGTGCCGCTCTGGATGCCGTCGCTGGTGTTCGATATGGCGGAAAAGTTTTCGAGCGCGCAGGCAGTCTGCGCAAAGAGGCCCACAACATTTCCATTAGCAGCCGAGTTCGTGACGGAGCAACCCGCGAGCATGCGGAACCCCGTGGAGCCGTTGTCGGAGGCGACGCAGTGATCAATCACCGTCCGGTTGCCGCACACAAAACCGTTCAAGGTGTTGCCGTCGGCCAGACAGTTGGAAAGCACGCTGCCCTGCCCTGTCGTGATGCCGTCACCCGAATTGCTTTTGGCGATGCAGTCCTTGATCTGCGTCTGCGCTCCAAAGTTGAATCCGTCGACGGGTGATCCCGTCTGGTTGCTCGCGATGCAGCGGATCACCTGGCACCCGGTCTGCCCGCTGATGCCGGTGATCACATTGCCGATCGCGGTGCAATCCACTACCACGCCATCGACCCCCAGCGCGATGCCACCACTGCTGTTGCCGCTCGCGCGCACATGCTCCACGCGCATGCCGATGACCGTAGTGTTTACGGCGGTCACACCGAGGCCGCTCCAGTTGCGCACGGTGCCGTTGCGGATCGTCACATTCGCGCTGGTGATGGTCACGTTGATGCCGGAGATGCCCGCCCCGCCATTGCCGACCAGCTCGAAGCCACCGAGATCGAGGGTGACGTTGCTGGCATTGATGGTGATGCCATTGCCCGAGGGCGACGCGGTGAGATTGCCGGTGAGGTAATACGAGCCGCTGGCGCTGATGGTGTGGGGCAGCGAGGAGATCGGCGTGCGCGGCTCGAGCTGGTCGAGCGTCTTCATCGTCGGCGCGGGCGCGCCGGGCGGGGTGAGGCTGCCGCCCTGGGCGAGGACGAATGATGAATGCAGAATGACGAATGCTGCGATGAGCAGCGTGAGGTGGAAGAGCGCTGGTTTCATGGTCTTGGAATTTGGAATTGGGAACTGCGTTGGCCGCATCACGGCAGCGGCCTCACGGCCACGGCGCGGATGAATTTCTTCGTCGTGCCGGGCCAGGAGATGATCTTCGTGGTGCTCGTGCCCGCATCGGGTGCAAAGGTGCCGTGCGCGGAGTTCGTCCACACGTCGGGCGCGAGACCGAGCGCGTCGCTCGTTTCCAGCCGGTAGAGCCGCGTGGCGTCCGTGGTGAAGACGACCGTGGCCTGCGTCATCGTGCCGTTGTAAGCGGTGGACACGATGCGGAAGAAATCTGTGCGGTCGCCCGGCGCGGTGCCGGCGAGGTATTCATCCTTGTCGCTCGCACCATCACCGTCAACGTCGCTCGTCGAGGTGGCCGTGGTGAGATTGCCAAAGAACTGCCGCTCCCAGGCGTCGGCGATGCCATCACCGTCCGTATCGGCGATGGTCATGCTGGTGGTGGTGAGATTGCCGGTGCCCAGATTGATCCAGCCCACATTGGCGCTGTAGGCGAAGCCGCTGAACGCGCCGGTGAGCAGGTTCACGCGCGGTCGGTTCGCATCGCTCGTGGTGGTCCAGCCGAAGTTGATCCAGCCGATGTTCGCACCGTAGGCAAAGCCGGACAGATTACCGAGGCCGTCATGGTTCACGCCATAGTCCGTCGCGCTGTTGTTTTGATACTGGATGCCATTGGCGGGCGAGCCATCGCCGAAATCCATCCATCCGAAGTTTGCGCCATAAGCGTGGCCGGAGAGGAAGAACTCGCCAAACACGATGCCATTCGGCGAGGACGGCTGGTCGTGGCGAAAACTGATCCAGCCCGCGTTCGCGCTGTAGGCGTGCTTGTTGGAGGCGCTGATCGTGGAATCAGCCGATGCGAGGGAATAGGCCGCCCAAAAGATTGTCAGTGCCACAAAACATGGATAAGGCGCTTTCATGTGATGGGTTGAATATGCGAATCTTATACCAACAGCGACGGTGCCGCACAATTTCAAATGTGGCGCAGACCACGACACATTTTGTCGCCGGGCCGAGGCGCGCTGGCCGCCCACCTGCTGACGTGTGATATGGTCGATTTCCTCAAGTTCGACCTCAAGTTCATGATCTGGCCGAGCTTCAATGTCGCCGACTCGTGCGTCGTGTGCGCCGCGATGCTGCTATTCGTGTCGTCGTTCATCGAAAAGCCGGTGGGGGTGGAGAAAGCGTAGCCGCTGGGTGAGTGCTCCCGAACGGCGCGCCAGCGTCCTGGACTGCGCTGGCCCTCCAGCGCTTTCCGAGTGGTCCATGGCAATCGAAAACACCCGGCGCATTCGTGAGTTCCCCGGCCTGCGATGAAAAGCTCCAGAGGGCTGGAGCAGTCCAAAACGCTGCCGCGCCATTCGGCTTACTTGGTCTTTCCGCTCAAATCATTGACCTGCTCATCCACGCCCAGCAGGCGCAGCGCCTCGGCCTCGGGCAGGCCGCCGAGGTTGATGACTTCGATGTCGCGGATCGGGCGGGTCCGGCATCCCATTTTCCCCCCGGTGAGTCACACCATCAGCGCTGTCTGAAAAGCCATGCCAGCACACGTCGCAGCCAGCGCGGCATGTTGGTTAGGGGATCGTCGGGCGTCTTGAGCGGAGGATTCAGCGCCACGCCCTCGCGCTCCAATGCCTGACGGAGAAACAGCCGGTCAGGGATGTCCTTTTCCCGCACGGTCTGCTTCATTTTCCAGAGCGTGGACTTGGAGGCGAAGGGGATCCGCACGCCTTGAATCTCGCGCCAGTCAGCATCCCGGATCGCGTCCGCGTAAGTGACGCCGCAACCGCTTTTCATGAGATCCACCATGATCTCATCCGAGATGCGCACCACGCCGTAGTGATCCACCTCGCCGGGTGCGACTTGAGACGCCGCAGAGTCTGGCAGAAGCCTGAGAGCTTCGAGAACTTTCGTCTCGTTCTCGACCGTCGTTTCGATGAGCAGGTCCACATCCTCGGTGAACCGCGCATGACCCGCTTGAATGATCGCCAGACCGCCCACGACGACGTAGCGCGCTCCCGCGCGATTCAAGCCCGCACACAGCTCCACGATGTCCATCTCGGTCGGCGGGCGGCTGCCTACTTCGCCGCCGTTGCCGCCGCCAGCATGTGCTTCTGCTGCCATTCGTGCGCTTCCTCCAGGGTTTTGAATCGAAACACACCGCGCGGATAAGGCAGCCTCGGGCGAAGCAACCGCGCACTGGCGGCGATGCGGCGATACGCCACCCACGGGTCTTCATCGGTCCGGTCACGTCCGACCGTCTTGCCGATGGTTTCCTCCACATTGACCACGTTTGCCATTCGCGAGGGTAACGCTCCACTTCCCGGTGAGCAACCGCGTTTTCCTTCGTCCGCCATTCCTCATTTCTCTCCAGCTCCGGTGCCTTTGTGTGCCGTCTGTTCTGCCATGAAAAGCTCCAGAGGGCTGGAGCAGTCCAAAACGCTGTCGCGTCACACCTGGCCCCACGAACCTCGCGCCAGCGTCCTGGACTGCGCTGGCCCTCCAGCGCTTTCCGAGAGGTCCACGACCATCGAAAGCCCCCAGCACATTCGTGAGTCCCCCGGCCTGCGATGAAAAGCTCCAGAGGACTGGAGCAGTCCAGGACGCTGCCGCGCCAATCGACTCACTTGGTCTTCCCGCGCAGATCATTCCCCTGCTCATCCACGCCCAGCAGGCGCAGCGCCTCGGCCTCGGGCAGGCCGTCGAGGTTGATGACTTCGATGTCGCGGACGTCTTCCAACCCAGTGATTTGAGCGCCCCCCTGAGGAGCGTCCTTGATGTCCATGGTCTTGATGATGTCGCCATATCGGGCGATCGATAGGTTCCCAACCGCCGCAAACTCCAACCGGTAATTCGATCCGTCCGCGATTTTGGGAATATCGATCGACCAGACACCTTGGCGTTGCTCGGCCGAGATGGCTTGCATGATCAGCTTTTCGCTGCTGCCAATCCCAAATTGGTAATAGGGTTGCAGACCTTTGAAATCATGCCGGAGGCACAGTCTGGCGAAACTGCCGGTGGAACGTTTGAATGTGGCGCGGAGGCCGTAGTTGGCTTTCAAGGTGGCCGGGAGGATGAGCTTGCGCTCCGGTGGCCCGCCACGAATCCACCCATCCTCCCACCTCACGCCGCTGTCCGGCTTGCGCAGGTCGGCGGGCAGGTCCTCGGGCTTGGTGAAGAGCTTCACCCACTGGCCGGGTGGGAACTTGGGATCGGAAGACTTGGAGACAGGGAGATTGGGGGCGGGGGAGACGGCGGCGGTAGCAGAGGGTGGCGGACTGGGAGGGGCGGCTTTCATCGCCGTCCGAAGGAACTCGGGCCACTGTGATTCGGGCACGTCATCGAGGACCATCACCTCTATGGCCGTGAGCTTGACCACGCCTTCTTTGCCCTCGAAGGCGACAAACGGAGATCCTGCCTTCTGCTCGCCTTCCGCACCGCGGGTGCCGATCAGATTACCATCGAGCCAGCCAAAAGCGCTGTTGCCAACCCGGGCACACATCAGCTCCACGACCCGGTCTTTCGGAAGCGGCTCCGTGTGTTTGATTCTGGGTGGATTGGGCAAGGGGCCGAGCTTCCAAAGGTTCAGCGATGTGTGTTTGCTGGTGTGGTCAATCTCGATCTCTCCAAAGCTGCTTCCTACTTTTAGCGTGCCCCCTTCTGAGGCGAGCTGGGCTTTGAGGCGAAAGATTCCTTTCTCGTATTTCACCTGGGTGTTCCCGATCGAGTCACTACCCGACAACACCAGCCACTCTCCCTCCTGCTTCCGGCTGCTTTTCTTCGCGACAAGGCTGGCGACAGGTTCGTAGGCGGGCTGCCATGCTGCAGCTTTCTCGCTCGCAACAGCCAGCACGACGCGGAAGCCCAGCATGGCGTCACGATTGCTTGAGGACAGGCCAGAGCGGTAGTTGAGGCTGAGGGTCGAGCGGACGCCGTCTCGGAAAGATGCGCCACGCCATGTCTTCGTTCCCTGGCTCGCATCGAAATCGTCGGCAGACCACTCTCTTACATTGCCGCCGAGATCAAAGAGTCCGTTTGGAGCCGCCGGGAAACTGCCAGCGGGTGCAGTGGTGGCGAAGTCATCGTGATAGCCCTCGATGAACTTTTGTCCCTCCCATGTTTTGTGTTCGATGGCTTCACTGCCGCTGAGGTTTTCGGTGCCATTTGGTGGCGGCCAGGCAGTTCCCCACGAGAACCTCTCGGCGCTCTGCCTGCTCTTCTTTGAGGGAGGCATGAACGCATCCTCGTTGTCGCCGATGCCGTTCGCGCAGCTCCATTCGTGATCGCTAGGCAGGCGGAAGGCGTCCTTTGCTTTCAGGTTGCCAGCCTTATGTTCCTTCTCTGTCAGCCAGACGCAGAAGGCGGACGCGTCCTGCCAGCTGACGTTCACGGCTGGATGCGTGGGACCTTGGGCAAAAGCTGGCTTGGCCCACTCGCGCTTCGTCTCCTTCGCAAACACCTCATAGTCCTGCACCCGCGTCTCCCAGACGGAAAACAGCACGCGCTGCTTGGCCGTCGGTCCGCCGGTGATCGGCACGGGCACGAATTTCATGCCGAGGGTGTTGATGAAGGAGGAGTCTTTGGTGGCGGTGGCTGGCGAGGCGGCGATGGGTAGGGCGCTTGCTCCTGCAAGCGCCGCGCTTGGTGTGGCGGGTGGTATTCCAGGATTCGATGACGCAGGGCCAGTCGCGGCGGCTGGAGGACCAGCCGCCCTACCTTCTGCCCCGTCGAGATTCAGCATCTCGATGTTCCTCATGGCCCCCGGTCCAAAGAGGATGATGCCGGGACTCCCAGCCGTCAGTCTGTCGTCATCGACGCGGATGATCTCCTTGTCGTCGAGCTTGGCCACCAGCGTCTTGCCGACGGCGCGCAGTTCCAAGGTGTATGTGTCACCTTCCTTTGGCTGGGCTGCCTTATACTCCTTCAAGACCTCCGCACCGCTCTCGTCAGCCCGGTTACTATAAGTCAGCACCACACCTTTCTTGGATCGTGTCAAAGCATACATCTGCGAGTTCGAACTGTGCTCTGCCTTTGCACGCAGCCACAGACCCCCGATCTTCTTGCCTGGGGTCCAGCGGAACTCGCCCCGGATTGCGCCGTCATGCCACTGTTCCGGCAAGATGCGGCGGTCCGAGGTCGCGTCTGATCGCCGCACCACCCAGCCGTCCTCTACCGTAAACGGACTCTGCCCATCGTGCTGTTCTGCCAGATTCCACATCCGCACCCAGCGCTCGATGATGGGGGAAGAGGCAGGGCTGTCCGCAGGGCTATGTGCAGGCGCGGCAACTGCACCGCGCAGCACCTTCGCCTCGCCGTCATAGGTGCGCAGGGTCCATGAAGAATGGGTGCGGTCGCCGCTGCGGATGTAGAGCGCGGGGACGAGCTGGCCGGGGAAGTCGGGGTGCATCTCGGTCGTCTTGCCCAGCTTGCCGAGCGCGCCGCGCCACTCGCCCACGGCGGTGCCGTTGACGGTGGCGGCGATGGTGCCGTTGATGCCGTCGGCATCGATCTTCACGCGTGTGGCGAGCTTCCACGGCGGGCTGGAGGCATCCTTCGGCCAGTTGCCGATTGGCTTGCTGGTGTTGCCATCACGCAGGACGACGATCTCGCCGGGCACGAAGGCGATGGTGGCCTGATTCGTGGCAAATATCGGCAGATCGATGCCGATGGCATCGGTGCCAGGGGTGGGCACGCCGACCTCGATCTCGTAATCCCGCAGGCCATTGAGGGCCACGGGGGCGCTGATCTTGCCGGCACGTTTGTCACCGGAGGTGAAGACGAGCTGGCCGCCGCTCTTCGTCCACACATTGGCTCCGGCGTTGCCCTCGGCCTTCATCCGGTCGCGCTGCACATCGACGAGGGCGATGAGGTCGAGCGTCTGCTTCGGCGAAGAGGCAGCTGCGGGTGTTGCGGCAGCCAAAGTAGTGCCGGGCTTTAGCCCGTCACCATTAGCCTTTGCAGCAGGCGTGGTGGCTGCTTGCGCGGGCTTCGATGCGATGGGTGCTGGCGATGCCGGTGCGGGCTCAAGCCCAGCACTACTTTGCTTTCCGCGCGTGGCGAACATCACGGCGGCGAATGCGATGAGGCCGATGACGACGGTGCCGATGGCGAGCGCGGCGCGGGATTTGGCTTTGGGTAGGGCGCTTGCTCCTGCAAGCGCCGCGTTTGGTCTGGCGGGTGCTTTTTCAGGATTTGTTCGCGCAGGGCCGTTCGCGGCGGCTGGGGGACCAGCCGCCCTACCTTGAGCCAGCGGGATGCTGCTGACATCGGTCTTCACCTCGCTGGCCTGCTGGTAGCGGTCCTTCGGATCGGACTGCATAGCGCGGGAGACGATGTCGTCCCACTGCGGATTAATCTCGGCGCGCTGCGACGGCGGCTTCCACACACCGCGTGGTAGCGCGCCGGTGATCATCTGGTAGATCATCACGCCGAGCGCATAGATGTCGGCGCGGTGATCGATGGGTGCATTCGCATCGAACTGCTCGGGCGCGGCGTAGTCGGGCGTGCCCATGCCGGTGCCGGTCTGCGTGCGGAAGCTGCTCTCCGTATCGAAGCGCTTGGCCAGGCCGAAGTCGGCCATCTTGATGCGGCCATCGCGGGTGAGCATGATGTTGCTCGGCTTGATGTCGCGGTGAACGATGCCGTGGTCGTGCGCGAACTGGAGCGCGTCACAAATCTGCGGCAGCAGCGTGAGCGCCATCTCCTGCGTCATGCGGCCGGTGCGGATGACGTCCATCATGTCCGCGCCATCGACCAGCTCCATGACGATGTAGAGGTAGTCGGGTCCGGCCTCGCCGAAGTCGATGACGCTGACGATGTTAGGGTGGTTCAGCTTCGCCATCGCCTGTGCCTCGCGCTCGAAGCGCGCCTCGAAGTCGTAGTCCTTCCCGAAGTCGCGCCGCATGATCTTGATGGCGACGGGGCGCTTGAGGCGGACCTGCGTCCCTTTGTAAACCGCACCCATACCGCCCTGGCCGAGGAACTTCTCCACTTGGTAGTTTCCGCCGGGCAAGAGGGCGGTGAGTTCGTCCGGCATCGGCAGCTCGGGCTGCGCGGGAGACGGCTGTGTGGACTGCGGGCGCGACACCGGCATGGTGACATCGGGATCAGGCGGCTGCGGAGGCGAGGTCATCGCCGGGACGGTGTCGAGTCCCGCCTGAAGCAAGTCCTGCGGATCGAGCCCGCCCAACTCGGGCGCGGGCGGTGGCGTTGTGGACTCGGGATGATCGGGACCGGGCGTGCTCATGGCGGAGTTCAGGTGGAATTCAACGCGGTGCTACAGGACGGCAAGCGGGAGGTTGCAGAAAAAGTTTGCCCAGGGCAAAGCCGGAAGGATCAGCCGAAAGAAACGAAAGAAGGAAAAAAAGAAGGTGAGAGGGCAAGCTTCTTCACCTTTCGCTTTTTCGTTTCTTTCGGCCATCCCATGCCACGCGCGCTCATGGCGGAGTGCAGGTGGAATTCAACGCGGTGCTACAGGACGGCAAGCGGGAGGTTGCAGAAAAAATAATCGAACCGGAACCACGGAAGGATGAGCCGAAAGAAACGAAAGGAGGAAAAGAAGAAGGTGAGAGGGCAAGCTTCTTCACCTTTCGCTTTTTTCGTTTCTTTCGGCCATCCCATGCCACGCGCGCTCATGGCGGAGTGCAGGTGGAATTCAACGCGGTGCTACAGGACGGCAAGCGGGAGGTTGCAGAAAAAATAATCGAACCGGAACCACGGAA